>CAVQDG010000065.1:0-6725 GCA_963711165.1 uncultured cyanobacterium
TAAAGCCAATATTAAGCTTATATGTCCAGATTGAGAAATACTTCCAGCCTGGACTAGAGATAGACTACTAGCATTAGTTGTGACTGCAAGCAGTATTTTAGAACAGCTTAGGTAAAGTCAAAATGAATATGAGTCAAACTTTATTTACAAACACTGATACAAAACTTGATAACACTCAAAAGCGCAGCAGTTTAGCTGTAACACTAGGAGATCCTGCGGGTATTGGTACAGAAGTAGTCCTGAAAGCGTTGGCAGACCCGCAAATAACGCAAAATCTAGATATTACGGTAGTTGGTAGTAAATCTCTGTTGCAAGAAACTTATCTGCATTTGCAACGGCAAAATCATCAAAATTCTGATTTAGTGATTAACCCTGCTAAGTTAACAATTCTTGATGTGCCATTAGATCAGTCAATAGAAAGGCAGATTACTATTGGTACTGGTAACGCAGCTAGTGGCGAAGCGAGTTTTGCCTATTTAGAAACAGCGATCGCACATACTCTAAAAGGTGAATTTCAAGCTATTGTCACGGCTCCCATTGCTAAATCTGCATGGAAGGCAGCAGGATATGATTATCCTGGTCAAACCGAATTATTAGCAATGCGATCGCACGTTAGCAAATTCGGGATGTTATTCGTCGCGCGATCGCCTTATACTGGCTGGACACTCCGCACCTTACTTGCTACCACTCATATCCCCTTACGTGCAGTCGCAGATACACTCACGCCAGAGTTAATGAGTTTGAAGCTAGATTTATTAGTAGAGTGCTTAGAGCAAGACTTTGGTTTAAAAACTCCTAAAATTGCGATCGCAGGTTTAAACCCACATAGCGGAGAACAAGGACAACTAGGACGCGAAGAAATCGACTGGTTAATTCCTTGGTTAGAGAAAGAACGCGATCGTTATCCGAATTTACAACTATATGGCTTCATCCCACCCGATACAATGTGGGTAAAACCTGCTCAAGCTTGGTACGGCAACATTTTAGAACCCAAAAAAACCACAATTCAAAATGTCGCCGATGGTTATCTTGCTCTTTATCACGATCAAGGTTTAATACCAGTAAAACTAATGGCATTTGACCAAGCAATCAACACCTCAATCGGCTTACCCTTCATTCGCACATCACCAGATCATGGCACAGCCTTTGATATTGCAGGTCAAGGTATAGCTAATTCTAATAGTATGAAAGCTGCGATCGCACTAGCGGCAGAACTATCCCAACAAAGACAAAACCTACCAATTTTAACCGTGTAATCATTTTCTTAACCCAGGGAGTACAAGGAAATACTAAAAATCCCCCCCTCCCCTTAATAAGGGGAGGGGGCTGGGGGGTGGGGTAATCCGTTTATTTTAAAGCTACTCATTTTAAATAAATGGGAGGATAGAGATAATGAAATAAGTTCAGTAATCTGCTCATAGAAGCAACTAAATATAACATTCAATTATGATTTATACTTATGATATTAAGTTAGTAATCCTTTCAATAGCGATCGCCATTAGTGCATCCTTAATCGCTCTTATGATCGCACGCAACACCACCCAACGCCAACTAACACAACAGCTTTTAGAACAGCAAACAGCAGCATTAAAAGAACAAGCCGAACTGCTTAATTTAGCCCACGAATCAATTACAATCCGTGACTTACATAATAACTTGACCTTTTGGAACAAAGGTGCAGAAAAAATCTACGGATGGACAGAAGCAGAAGCATTAGGCAAAACTTCTCATTCCTTATTGCAAACAGAATTTCCTCAACCTTTCTCAGAAATTAAAGCTCAACTATTAATCGAAAATTGTTGGGAAGGGGAGCTTGTCCATCGAAAAAAAGATGGTACACCCGTCATAGTATCCAGCCGTTGGGCATTACGACGCGATCAAAATAATCAACCTATAGCTATTTTAGAATTCAACAACGATATTAGCAATAGCAAACTCATTCAAACAGAACTAGAAAAAGACCGAGAATTTTTAAACGCCGTTTTAGAAAATATTGAAAACGGCATCGTTGCTTGTGATGCTCAAGGTAATTTAACATTTTTTAATCGCGCCACAAAAGAGTTTCATGGCATACCTGCTCAAGATATACCTGCCAGTGAATGGGCGCGGTATTATAATTTATATCTTGCTGATGGTCAAACGCCAATGGAAATGTCAGACATTCCATTATTTAGAGCATTAAAAGGCGAAATAGTTCGCAATTCCGAAATGGTAATTGCCCCCAAGCAAGGATTAAAACGAACATTATTAGCCAGTGGAAGAGCAATTTATGATCACAATCGCAATAAGTTAGGCGCTGTTGTCAGTATGCACGATATTACCCAACGCAAGCAGGCAGAAGAAGCACTAAAACAACTTAACCAACAGCTAGAAATTCGTATACAAGAACGGACAGCTAAACTTATCAAAGCTAACAAACAACTGCAAACTGAAATTGCCGAACGCATAGAAACACAGATAGCTTTATCTCAAGCAAACCAAGAACTACAGAGAAGCGCATCACGTTTCCAATCTCTTGTCTCCAATATTCCTGGTGCTATTTACCGTTGCCAATGGGATAACAACTGGATTATGGATTTCATCAGCGATGCAATTTACGAAATTTCTGGATACCCTGCTGCTGACTTTATTAATAACTGCGATCGCACCTACGCCAGTATTATCCATCCAGATGATACTGAAAACGTACAACTTATTTTACAGCAAGCATTAACGCAACATCAACCTTACATTTTGGAGTACCGTATCCTTCATACTAACGGCAGCGTTCGCTGGGTTTATGAACAAGGACAAGCCCACATTGAATCAGATGATAACATTGTCTGGCTTGACGGAGCCATATTTGATATTAGCGAACGTAAGCTGGCAGAAGAGGAAATCAAACAAAGTGAAGAGCGTTTCCGCTTATTAGTAGAAGGCGTAAACGACTACGCAATTTTAATGTTAGATCCCCAAGGCTATGTTACTACATGGAATACAGGTGCAGAACGTATTAAAGCATATAAGCCAGAAGAAATTATCGGTCAACATTTCTCCTGTTTTTATATTACTGAAGATATCCAAAACGGTAGACCTGAACATATCCTTAAGGCAGCAACTCAACAAGGGCAATATGAAGAAGAAGCTTGGCGTGTGCGTAAGGATGGCTCACTATTCTTGGGTAGCATTTTAATTACTGTCCTATACGATGAAGCAGGAAACCTACGCGGCTTCTCCAAAGTCACCCATGATATTACTGAACGTAAGCAGAACGAAGAAAAACTGCGTAAATGGGCAGATATATTTCAACACACTACACAAGGATTAGTAATCATTACTCCAGGCACTAAATTTTTGGAATTATTTAACCCTGCCTTTGCTAAGATACATGGATATACAGTAGAAGAACTTACCAACCGTCCTTTTTTTAACATTATTGCGCCTGAATGTATTCCAGAAGTTTTAGAACACATCAATCAATCAATTAGCAAAGATTACTACTCTTTAGAAACTCAACACATTCGCAAAAATGGCACAGCTTTTCCTGCTTTGGTAGAGATTAAAAATGTCAGGGATGAGCAGGGAGAAATTTCTTATAGTATTGTCAACGTTCAAGACATCACTCACCGCAAGCAGGCAGAAACCGAAATCCTTAATTCCTTGCAAAAAGCGACAGAACTCAATGAACTTAAATCGCGCTTTATTTCAATGACATCTCATGAGTTCCGAACTCCCTTAACAACAATTTTATCTTCCACTGAGCTATTACAGTATTACTCACATAAACTACCTGAATCTGAAAAACAAGATTTATTCCAGCACATTGAAGCAGCAATCAAACGAATGACACAACTTTTGGAGGATGTGCTTGTAATTAATAAAGGTGAAGCTGGAAAGTTAGAGTTTAATCCTGCCCCCATCAATTTAGAAAATTTCTGCCATCAGCTAATAGCCGAAATGCAACTAAATGCTGGTAACAAACATAAAATAATCTTTACTCAAACAGGAAAATGTCTAAATGCAGTAATGGATGAAAAATTGCTGTGTCATATTCTGACCAACTTGCTTAGTAATGCGCTAAAATATTCCTGTGATGGCAAAGATGTTGAATTTGAGCTTAGTTGCCAGAATCAACAGGCAACCTTCAAAATTAAAGACTATGGAATTGGCATTCCTAGTGAAGCCAATCCTCAATTATTTGAATCATTTCAAAGAGCTAAAAACGTAGGTAATATTCAAGGAACAGGCTTAGGTTTGTTTATCACTAAAAAAATGGTAGATTTACATCAAGGCAGCATTAACTTTATCAGTGAAATTGGAATTGGAACTACCTTTACTGTCAATCTTCCTTTAAACATTAAGGTTTCCACAAATGAGCAAAATCCTAGTAATTGAAGACGAAGAATCCGTTAGAGAAAATTTAATTAAACTTTTAGAATTAGAAGATTTTCAAGCAATTGGTGCTAACAACGGTGCTTTAGGAGTAAAGTTCGCCAAAGAACAAACTCCTGACTTAATTATTTGCGATGTAATGATGCCAGAATTAGATGGTTATGGTGTCTTGAAAGCCCTACGTGAAGATAATGTCACCGCAACTATACCATTTATATTTTTAACCGCTAAAGCTGCTAAAGAAGATCTTAGACAAGGAATGGAGCTAGGCGCAAGCGATTATCTTAATAAACCATTTACTAGGGCTGAAATACTCAAAGTCATCAATACTCAACTACAAAAACAACAAAAATTAAAACAACAATCTGAAAATAACCTAACCCAATTACGAAATAGCATTACTTTATCCTTACCTCATGAACTAAAAACACCTTTAAATGGAATTCTGGGTTTATCAGAAATGATGATGTTGTCCAGCGAATCAATGGATGCTAGTGAAATTAATGAAATAGCAACTGACATATACAACTCTGCTAAACGTTTAGATTATTTAATTCAAAATTTTTTATTGTATGCAGAACTGGAAATGATCGCCAGTGATGCTCAAAAACTTGCTTCCTTAGCAATGAATTGTACCGAATTTTCTGCTGCTATTATTATTAACATTGCAAATAATAAAGCGGCACAAGCTGGTAGAGAATCGGATTTAAAATTAGAAGTTATAGAATCAAAATTACAAATTTCCGAAGCAGATTTAAATAAAATTGTTGAAGAGACAACTGATAACGCCTTTAAATATTCGCCAAAAGGTACACCAGTTTATATAAAAAGCCAAATTTATCATAACAAATTAATTATAGAAATAACTAATTTGGGTAGAGGCTTGACAGTTGATCAAATAAATCAATTAGGAGCTTATATGCAATTTGACCGTAAAATTTACGCTCAAGAAGGTTCAGGATTAGGTTTAATAATTTCAAAACGCTTGGCGGAATTATACGGAGGCGAATTAATAATAGATAGTATCCCAGATAAAGAAACAAGAGTAACTATTACTTTGCCAATACAAGGTCTTGTTCAATAATACCTTTTCGTAGTAAATATACATTACTGCAAGTAGAGCAAAAGTTAATTGGGATGGTTAATTAATCCACAACAACAGCAAGTAGAGATTTATCGCCAAGGAGCCTCCTTTTTGGTTCCCAGGTTCAACCTGGGAACTAGAACATGAGTACAACAAGAAGATTTACTAATTTCAACTCAAGCTTAAGCAGGAACGGCTTTTTCTAATATCAACTTAGAACGCTTTACTGTTTCTGGAACTGGTATGGGATAATCACCATTGAAACAAGCAGCACAGAAATTGTTGGTTTCTTCACCTGTAGATTTCAACATCCCTTCTATGCTGAGGTAAGCTAGTGTATCTACACCGATAAGTTGAGCAATTTCTTCTACTGATTTAGTAGCAGCAATTAACTGGTCTTGGGTATCAGTATCAATACCGTAGAAGCAGGGGTGAGTTACTGGGGGTGATGAAATTCTCATGTGTACTTCAGTTGCACCAGCATCACGCAATGCTTTAACAATTTTACGGCTAGTGGTTCCCCGAACGATGGAATCATCAATAATGACGACTCGCTTACCCGCTAATACATCTTTTAAGGGGTTAAGCTTCATTTTAATTCCAGACTCGCGCATTGCTTGAGTTGGCTGGATGAAGGTGCGACCAACGTAGCGGTTTTTAATTAAACCTTCTGCGTAAGTAATTCCAGAGGATTGTGCAAAGCCAATCGCTGCTGGAATACCAGAATCAGGTACACCAATGACAATATCAGCGTCTATGGGAGAATCTGCTGCGAGTTGACGACCTAAGCGCATCCTGTAGCTATATAATGTTTCGTCATGTACAACGCTATCAGGACGCGCAAAGTAAATCATTTCAAATATGCAAAGCTTGCGCTGTGGTGTTTTACTCCAGTGGAAGGATGCTAAACCGTCGTCGGTAATCCAAACTAATTCCCCTGGTTCTACATCACGTAAATATTCTGCACCAATGATATCTAAGCCGCAGGTTTCAGAAGCGAGAACGTAACGCTGAGGGTTTCCTTCTAAAATACCAATTACTAGGGGACGAATGCCATTTGGGTCGCGTGCGCCCATTAAACCCGCAGGTGTACCAATTACTAAACTAAATGCGCCTTGACATTGGTGAAAGGCACGGATTGCGCCTTCTAACCAATCTTGACCTTCATTTACTTGTTCTGCGATCGCAAATGCAATCATTTCTGAATCTGTTGTAGTTATTAAGTTACAGTCGCGCCTCAGTAACTCTTCCCTTAATATGGATGTATTGA
>CAVQDG010000066.1:0-15000 GCA_963711165.1 uncultured cyanobacterium
AGCTTTAAATTTAGAGGGCGTTGGCGTAAAGATTAATCGACGCGGTATCCAACTTAATGAAAAATTGCAAACCACTAATTCCCGCATCTATGGCTGTAGAGATGTGATTAAGGGGTATCAGTTTCCCCACCTTGCTGATTACGAAGCTAAAGTTGCCTTAAAAAATGCTTTGTTTTTTCCTGTATTTAAAGTAAATTATCGTGGGATTCCTTGGGCAATATCTACTGATCCTCAGTTAGCGCGGGTTGGGATGACTGAGGCGCAAGCTATCCGGCGGTATGGTAAGGATGTGATGGTATTACGGCAATATTTTCAGAGTGTGAGTAAGGCTGTAATTAGGGGGGAAACAACGGGTTTATGTAAAATCCTGGTGCGCCGAAATGGTGAGATTTTAGGTGCTGTGATAGTTGGTGCAGAAGCGGGGGAGTTGATTAGTGCGATCGCATTTGCTATGCGACAGAAGTTAAAGATTAGTGCGATCGCAGATTTACCCCATATTTCCCCTACTCTATCAGAAATCGTTACCCAAACCGCCGCCGAGTGGAACAACCTACGTCTGAGTAATAATACTTTTTTACAAGACTTACTAGAAAACTTTTTTAATTTACGCAGATCGTGGTCTTCGTAGTAAACTAGATAGGCTTTATGGTTTTCTGTAAAAATCTTCAAAATTACTGGAACCCCTATAAGCGTCGTCAACCACTTGCTAACGTCTAATGGATCGATTTCGAGTAGAAGTTATTGCCAAAACACCCAATCCTCAGCAGGTGATTTATTCGGCATTACACCAAGATTATACGAATGCTTTTGTATTTGACGAACGCGACTCCTGGCCATCAGAGGAAGAATGCGGTGAGATTATTGTTAAGCGACTCTTAGCAGGAGATAGGGGACATTACGGATGTCTAGAACACCCACAAATTATCTTTAATTGTGGCTATTTTCCTCACAGCGTAATGCAACAAGCTCGTACTCATAGAGTAGGCGTAAGCTTTGATGTACAATGTCTTGCTGCTGATACAGAAATCACTTTTGTTAACTGTGAAGGTGAAAGTAATAAAAAACTAAAGAAAACTATTGGAGAATTATACGACCTTTGGACTAATGGCGAAAAAGCCATTCGCCAGAGATTAATTGAAGGTAGGAATGTTGAATTACCTGGCGAGTATCGTCGTGATTGTAAAAAACGAATTCGCAAGATGAATTTACGAATTCTTAACGAAGAAACTAATTTATTTGAAGTAGGGCATATTAAAGATGTAATGTGCAGTGGCGTTCAACCTATCTACCGAGTAACTTTAGAAGATGGAAAAACCTTAAATTGTACTGCAAATCATCGACTATTTACATCAGAAGGTTGGCAAACATTAGGTGAAGCAGTTGGTTTAGTAACTGCTTCAGATAATAGTGTTGTAGCCATGACAAAGCCTTGCGCTGTAATGTGCAATGGGATAGCAGTTTTAGATAAAAATAATGTTGAAAGCAAAATTTTAGATGATAAAACTAATGTAAATTTTGATAGAGATAAGACTACACACTTATCTAATTACCAAATTCAAGCCCATCCAGTTAAGGTTAAAAGTGTGGAATATTTAGGTCAACAAATGACTTATGACCTAGAGGTAGAAGGAGATTGGCATAACTTCGTAGCCAATGGCATGGTAGTTCATAATTCCTTTCGCTATACAGGTCTACACATGATTGATATAGTAGAAGGCAAGAAAGATGTAGAAGAAGCTTTTTATCTTCGTCCAGTTGGTTATTACTCTGACCGTCAAGGCAAGAAATATTACTATTCACCTGAGCAAAGAGAATCCGATTTAAAATGGTGTTTAGAAGCTGCTAAAAGATACCAACTTGATATTGAAGCTGGTATGGCAGAAGAACACGCTAGAGGTAAGCTTCCTTTTGATTACCGTCAACATTTTATAGTTAGTTTTAATTTACGTTCTTTTTTGCATTTTTGCGATCTAAGAAATAAGAAAAATGCTCAGTTAGAAATTCAAAAGCTTTGTGAGTTAATGTGGCCTCATGTGAAAACTTGGACTCCCGAAGTTGCACTATGGTATGAAAATACTCGTTTAGGAAAAGCTAAGTTAGCACCGTAAAAAAGATAATTTAATTATTATCATTTCTGATAATAAATGTTGTTTTTACATTGCTATTAAATTTAGCTATAATTTAGGAAAAAATGGAACTAAAAATTATCAAATTGAATGATTCAGCAGAAATACCCAGATATGCACATATTAATGATGCTGGTTTGGATTTATTTTCTATTGATGATACAGAAATAGCTGCTGGAGATAGCAAATTAATTCATACTGGAATCTCAATAGAGTTACCGCCTGGAACAGAAGCACAAATTCGTCCGAGGAGTGGATTAGCTCTTAAACATCAAATAACTGTGCTTAATACTCCAGGCACTATTGATGAAGGGTATCGTGGAGAAATTGGTGTAATTTTAATCAATCATGGAAAAAATACCTTTAAAGTAACTAAAGGTATGAAAATTGCTCAAATGGTAATTGCATCAGTAATTAGAGTTGAAGTTAAAGAGGTGGAAAGTTTAAGTTCAACCTTGAGAGGAGATAATGGTTTTGGCTCAACAGGATTTAACTAAAAATTACTATTCATGCAAACTATATTCAATTTAGACGAATCCTCTCAAAGACCAACATGGGATGAATATTTCCTGATGTTGGCAAAATTGGCTGCAACTCGCTCAACTTGCTTGGCGTTTCCAGTTGGTGCAGTAATTGTTAAAGATAGGCAGATATTAGCAACGGGTTACAATGGCTCACCATCTGGTTCAGTACATTGTACAACTCAAGGTTACTGTTATCCTGGTTTGAGTAGCTGTGATGCTAGTAAGAGTATGCCATCGAGATCGGTACACGCAGAAGCAAATGCGATCGCACAAGCTGCTAAACATGGCATCGCTACCACTGGCGCTAGTATTTACGTTACTCTAGAACCTTGTCTGTCCTGCTTGAAGTTGATAATTTCTTCTGGAATTAGAGAAGTTTTTTATGAAACGCCTTTTAATAAAGGAGAAAGTATCTTTGTGAGAGATTCCTTTGTTGAAGATGGCTTAGTTACTTTAAAACAGATTCATCTTAGTAATGCGATCGCACAACGCGGAGCTTACTTTCTCCTCAATCCTACATCTGTAGCTACAACAACCACAAATTCTTTACCCACGCAATAACTTAAGGGCGGTGACTGCGACGAATTTCCGTAATTTGATCGGCTACATCCAGAAGTGCCTCTGGCATATCTGGTCCTGTGAGAATAATATCTACATGATTAGGGCGTTTCTCTAAAAACCTTAATACCTCATCTTCGGGAATTAAACCAAAATTAATCGCCAAGCTTAATTCATCGAGAACAACCAGAGAGTATTCGCCCTCAAATACCACCTTTTGAGTATATTTCCACAAATCTAGCAAAGATTCTGCCTCTACCGGATCTAACTGTGGCGTATCAATACAACGCGGTAAATCACAGCGCATCCAAACTAAATTTTCCCCTAAGCGCACGGGATGCTCATATCCCTGATTTAATCCACCCTTGAGAAATTGCACCACTAGAACTGAGGTACCTTGTCCTGCAATTCTAAGTGCCTGCGCCATCACGTTAGTAAAAAAGTTGCGATGAGAACAGGTAAATACTTGTACGAGTCCCTCAACAGTGTAGGGTAGGCGACAAGGAGAGTCGAGAGTAGGAGTTTCTAGTTGTGCAACCATGCGGCAAATTTTAGTGACTGGTTAAGTGTAAATATAGATTAATTACTGGCAACCTTAAACCTGGCAACCGATATATAGTGTATTTTTTTGTTATTCATCTTAGTCAAACACTATATATGTACTTACGTCAAGTGGCATGAGGAGATAATCTCCCTGTAGCCAACTTGAGATCAAGCAGGGTAAAGGATAAAAGGAAGAATCAATTGTCAACGAAAAATGCTTTATACGAAGTCGCCTGATTTTTAAGTGACCATTGTACTTTGAGGGATGATCAGGGATATAGATTATGACTGCCGTAGCTGTTTTCGATGTTTTGACTGATGTAAATACTGAAACTGTCAAATCAAACTTAATTGAACTTTGGATCTATAAATCAGTTGATATAAGAATCAATCCAGGCACTCAATTCACTACCTGTATTTTGCAATATATATTTTATCAAACAGAAGAAGAGAAATCGCTTAGAGATATAGTAGCCTACTTACTTAACGTTTCTAGAGATGGTTGGATTTATTACTATCCTAGTTGGGAATGTTACGAAGAAGATAATGAGGAGGATGAGCAAATTTCTGTTGATGATATTTTTATTGAAAAATATGAACCTTCTTTATGTGGTTCGGGAAGGAGATTTTTGCTCAGGCAAGAAATTGATTAATAGGAAAATTGATAAGCACAAAAATATTCTTGAAAAATTGTTTTAACCCCCTCCCCTTAATAAGGGGAGGGGGCAGGGGGTGGGGTTCTTTTATGCCAAAAAACTATAAAATCTGTTTTTCAACAGCTTTATGTATTTTTGCATCCTGTGGAATCACACTAATACTGCCATCAGCTTCCATAAAAGCAGCTTTAACATCATCAAGTTTTTGCACACCATGTTGACGTAACAAGCGCATCAACTCATCTTTAGTCAGTAATTCTTCCTCCATATTTTCAGGAAGCATACGACCTTGAGTTACTAATGGTTTTGGGGGTGGATTCAACCAACGTTGAAAGCGTGGAAATTTAAAGCCTAACCAATTTAAACTATAACTCCAAAAAATAATCGTTGAAACTAGCAAAGCTCCATCAGTGATAGAAGTATAATCACTAGACATAGCATTTTCAGCAGCATTGGCAAACAGGATTACTACTAGCAAATCAGCAATTCCCACTGCTCCTATTTGTCGATTTGGCAGAAAACGCAGAATCGCAAACAGCATAAAATAAACCAGCGATCCCCGTATAAATAACTCAGCAAAAGAACTGCCAGGAATAAAAAGTTTATACCAATCAACCTTAAACAAAAAATCCATAAATGTCTCGATACATTAGGCTATTTGAAAAATCTAATTTTATCCTCACCCCTCCCCCCTCTCTCCTCCCTCCTCCCTCCTCCCTCTCTCAAGGATAAAACCACATTGCACATCAACAATTAGTAATGCTTCAGACATATCCACGCTCCTTTAAACTTGTACAATTCGTTTAGTTAAACTGGCAACAACTTTAACTAATTCATTTAAATCAACTGGTTTAGGAACGTGGTTTTGAAAACCTGCTGCGATCGCCTGATTACGATCTTCCTCTCTAGCATAAGCCGTGAGTGCGATCGCGGGAATTTGCTGATTATCTGGATGACTATGAGTTTGAAAAGCTTGTCAAAATCGCAGCCGGATGGGGATGTAGCTTATCCTCTGCTATAAAACGATTGATTAGAGAAAATGGAGAATTAGGCAACTAAAGTTGCCCGTGTCGGATTTCATCCCCGATTTAAAAATACGGGGCTTCCATCCTCCCGCATTTCCATGTGAAAAACCCTGTCGAGCGCGAGAATTAGAAATGCTAGTAAGTATTTCTCGCAATTTGCTCCACTCAGATGCTTGAATGTTCGTCAAATTACCACTTTGCGTAGCATCGGTCAGCAAGCTTAAAAACTCTGTAGACTGTTGCCGCAGTTCAGTTTCCTTCATGAAGTTCTCGCGCCGCAAACCACCAGCAGCTTGTTCCTTCATCCACCCTGTTAACAAACCTGCTTGATAGTTTTTGAGAATTTCAGGGATAATGCTTTTGCCGTTCAGGCTCATTTGTCTGTTCCTTTGATCAGCTTTAATACCAGGTGTAATTATTCAGTAAATCTATCTGAGTAAGCTTAGTCTATAGGTTTTACCCTACAGCAGATACTAAAACATACGCAGTGTTTTTAGTCACTCAACAGAGGGCAAGAGAAAACCGCAAAAAAGTTTCTAAAATTTTTGCATCTAACTTCTTGTTACTACTGCTTGAAGTCTAGCTCACTGAAAACTTAACAGGCTGAGTATTGACAGTGAGATGGCAATCCGGTCTAGAAAGATCTTGATGAGCGTGATTGCACCCAGTGTTCTCAGCTACAGTGATAGCAACTCACATATTATCGTCATCTGTGAATTTTTGGTACTTATGATCTACATAGCCATCAGCTTAAAATTTTGAACGGTTGTTTAGTTATAAGGAACAATATTTCAAGATAGATTGGCTAAACAGCAAAATATCTGTAATTAGAATTATAGGAGTAACTTTTAGTGAGACTGGTAATTTTGGGAGGTGCAGGTGCAGGAAAGGGAACACAAGCTCAACTGCTGTGTAGCAAATTGGGTATTCCTGGGATTTCTACGGGTGATATGCTGCTGAGTGCGATCGCATCTCAAACTGAGCTAGGTTTGCAAGCTAAACCATATCTTGATCAAGGCGAACTCGTTCCTGACGAACTCATGATCGAATTTATGCGCCAGCGACTTCTACAGCCTGACGCTCAAAATGGTTGGCTACTTGATGGTTATCCTCGTACCGCCTTCCAAGCCGAAGAATTAGATTTCTTATTAGATGATTTAGGTCAAAAATTAAACTGGGCTATTTGGTTAGATGTTCCCGAATCATTAATGTTGACTCGTTCAGCCCAACGTGGACGTTCAGACGACCAGCCAGAAATCATTCAGCGTCGCATTGCCTTATTCCACGAACGCACCCTTCCCATCCTAGAATACTACCAACCCCGCCAAAAACTCTTGAAAATTAACGGCAACCAACCACCAGAACAAGTCAACCAAGACATTTGGCAAAAACTTTTCTCCAACACCTAAACAAAAACTCCCCTTTGCGACCTTTGCGAACTCCTTTGCGACCTTGGCGTTAAAAAAAACCCAACTTTTCCCAGTAACCAATCCCAGACTGCTATCTTTAATAAGAATTTTGAGGCAAGTGCGATGTCTTGGCAGCGTCCCGATCACCGACAACACGACCAACTACGACCCATTAGTTTTGAAAAAGAATTCACCCGTTTTTCTACCAGTTCAGTCTTAACTCGCTGCGGCGATACCCAAGTTCTGTGTAGTGTAACAATTCAAAATACTATCCCCAAGTTTTTACAAGGCAGTGGCAAAGGCTGGCTTACTGCCGAGTATCGGATGTTACCCAGCGCCACTCCTCAACGCCAAGAACGAGAATTTATGAAATTAGCAGGGCGTACCCAAGAAATTCAAAGACTAATTGGGCGGAGTTTGCGGGCATCTTTAGATTTACAGGCACTAGGAGAACGTACAATCATTGTGGATGCAGATGTTCTCCAAGCAGATGCCGGAACCCGTACAACATCTATTACTGGCGGGTTTGTTGCCTTAGCAGACGCACTAAACAAACTTGTCAAGCGGGGAGATTTAGAGCGATCGCCCATCATTCACCAAGTCGCCGCTATTTCCGTAGGATTATTGCACGGATCACCTTTTTTAGACCTCAACTACCCCGAAGACGTTGCAGCCGAAGTTGATTTTAACGTCGTAATGAACGAAGAATTGAGCGCGATCGAAATTCAAGGAACCGCCGAAGACGGAACTTTTACCCGCACACAGTTAAATCAAATTATGGATTTATCTGAAAAAGGCATTAAAGAATTACTGGAATTTCAGCGTCAAGCTTTGGACAGTTGAGGCAATGTGAATTGAAGCTCGAAAATTATCACTTCTTCAGATGGGAAAGCCACTAAATTAAGCATTACTACGCCTGATTACGCTTAGTGCCAAAACCTTAAATGACACATCTGACCATAGAAAAGTTTCGCGATGCGCTTCAAAAGGGACTCGGACGTGCTGTTATCCACGTCCAAGAACATGGCACAAAAAACGTGCGTAATGAAATTCTTCATGCTTGTCTACATAGCCTTGTGTATGACCCTCAATGTGAGGAAAGCCGTGTCAACTGGCTGCTTGAAATCATCAACCTAGCTCCCGATCCAGAATATTACTACCAGTGCATCATAAAAATAATACGGTAAGTGGGAAACTCAGTGTCTTTAGACCTGAGAGGGAAACGAGCGAGGCAATTTATTGCCCTTAATCTTTTTAGTTAACCACAATCACAGAATAAATGTTATAATGTGATTATGACACAAAAAGCTTTCAAGTACCGATTCTATCCAACACAGTCGCAAGAAACCCTGCTTAGGAGAACGATGGGTTGCGCTCGATTAGTTTACAACCGCGCCTTAGCCGCAAGGACAGAAGCATGGTATGAACGACAAGAGCGAGTCGGATACTCTGAAACCTCAACAATGTTAACCAGTTGGAAGAAGCAAGAAGACTTGCAATTCCTTAATGAAGTTAGCTGTGTGCCATTACAACAAGGATTGAGACATTTACAAACCGCCTTTACTAATTTCTTCGCAGGAAGGGCAAAATATCCCAACTTCAAGAAAAAGCATCACGGCGGCAATGCTGAATTTACTAAGTCTGCTTTCAAGTGGAAAGACGGCAAAGTATTTTTAGCTAAATGTACTCAACCCTTAGATATTCGATGGAGTCGTCAACTCCCCGAAGGTACAGAGCCATCAACCATTACGGTGAAGCTCTCGCCATCTGGACGTTGGACAGTTTCTTTATTGGTAGACGTTGTAATCGAAGCACTGCCTGAATCTCCTAATCAAATTGGGTTGGATTTGGGTATCACTAGCCTGATGGCTTTGAGTAATGGTGAAAAGATTGCCAATCCTAAAACCTTCAAAGCTAAGCGCCGTAGATTGCGTAAAGCTCAAAAAGCGCTTAGTCGCAAGAAAAAAGGATCTAACAATCGCCATAAAGCTAGATTGAAAGTTGCTAAAGTTTATGCAGAAATTAGCGATGCTCGTAATGATTTTCTTCACAAATTGACAACCCGACTGGTTCGTGAAAACCAAGTGATTGCAGTCGAAGATTTGTCCGTGAAGAATATGGTCAAAAATAGAAAACTCGCTCTCTCGATTAGTGATGCTAGTTGGGGTGAAATTGTCAGGCAACTTGAATACAAGTGCAACTGGTATGGTCGTACTTTTGTCAAAATTGATCGTTGGTTTCCTAGCTCTAAAAGATGTGGACATTGCGGTTATGTTGTTGATAAGTTGCATTTAAATGTCAGAGAGTGGGATTGTCCTAAATGCAGTACGCATCACGATAGAGATGTGAATGCTGCTAAAAATATTCTTGCCGCAGGGCTTGCGGTTAATGTCTGTGGAGCGACTGTAAGACCTGAAGAGAGTAAATCTCGGAAGGCTGGTGCTATGAAGCAGAAACTCTAAGAAGTGATTCTTGGAATCTCAGTCGCTTCAGCGCTGAGAGTAGTCAATGACGCTATACCTAACTCAACAGATTTTTGGGACACTGATCAACTTGTTAAATTGGCTGCGGCATTGGCGCAACGTGGTTTAAAGCAGGCACGTCACGCTATTTATGAAAAATTTGATCTTCAGCAGTTCGATGAATGTTGGTTCGGTGGCTACCAGATCGTTGAACTTGATGGTATTGAGGGTTTGCTTTACGTAGCAGAAGTTATTGGTGCGCGACTACTCAAAGAGCCTAATTTCTGGACAGACGACTATTTAGTAACAGAAGCAATTGAGCGTTTTGGCGAAAAGACAGTCATAGCAGCCCTTGAGCAACAAGCCAAAATTAAAGTTAATGTCAGAGCATACCTTAAAGCGATCGCGAATCACACTAAATCTATACCTACAACTAATCGGTCGCGCCCGACCATGAAACAAATAGAGGAAAAAATTGAGGCTGGTTCTGGGTCTTTTTCAGGTATATATTCTTCTTTCGGCTCTAGAGCCAGCCAAGAAGATCTCGAATATATATTTTCGCAGTTGCTCACTGAAACAAGGCGGGAGCAGTTAATACGATACTTCTGGATATTCAGGAAAAGGATGCTACCCTCACTCAACAAGCTTTTGCTCTCTCTTGCTGAGAGTGATGACAAAACTATTCAGGAAGCTGCAATTGTTGCGATCGCCCATACTCAAGATAGCTTAGTTCGCGACTTAGGTATACGGCTGCTTCTCAAACAGCCGTCTTCAATTTACCAAAGAGCAATTAAGTTGTTCATCAAGAATTATCAACCTGGAGATGACCAGCTAATCGAATCAGTGTTGCCTGTCACCGATGAGCGTCACAACTTACATACCATTGGAGTAGACCTTATCGATCTAGTTGAAGCCCAGGAGGATTGGCAATTAGCTTCTTGTTGCTTGTGGGTTTACGAAAACACGCCTTGCTCATTATGTCGGAAATCGGTTGTAGAAGCAATGCTTGCAAGACAGCGATTGCCAGAAACTTTACGATGGGAGTGTCACTGGGATGCAAATCCTAATATCCGCGCTCTGACAACATCACGACAGCCCAGTTTGTAAGCCAAAGCGCTCATTAGCCTAAGAAAACAAAATTAAGAATTATTACACGAAAACAATATAAATGTTGTTTTCGTAAGGTATTAAATCCTAAGTTACAAAAGCATTTCAGCCATTACCAAAACTTCAGAGTACCATTTAGCAGATGCTGAGGGATATCTTAATCTTTGAGACAATCAAAGACGATTTAATTAATTCAGTATATTCCATCAGCACACAGGAGAAAACATACATGAAATTAGCTTATTGGATGTACGCAGGTCCCGCTCACATTGGTACTCTGCGCGTCGCCACTTCCTTCAAAAATGTTCATGCGATCATGCACGCACCAATCGGCGATGACTACTTCAACGTCATGCGGTCAATGTTAGAGCGGGAACGCGATTTTACCCCAGTAACAACCAGCGTCGTAGATCGCCACGTCCTTGCTCGTGGTTCTCAAGAAAAAGTTGTAGACAACATTACGCGCAAAGATAGTGAAGAACACCCCGACTTGATTGTGCTGACTCCTACTTGCACCTCCAGCATTCTTCAAGAAGACCTACAAAACTTTGTTGAAAGGGCATCTATTGAAGCACAAGCAGATGTGCTTTTAGCTGATGTCAATCACTACCGCGTCAATGAACTCCAAGCATCTGACCGAACTTTAGAGCAAATTGTCCGTTACTATATCGAAAAAGCTCGTAAACAAGGCAACCTCGCAGAAGGTAAAACAGAACAGCCTTCCGTTAACATCATCGGTATTTCTACCCTGGGTTTCCACAATCAACACGACTGCACCGAATTGAAGCGGTTGATGGCTGACTTGGGGATTACCGTTAATGCAGTGATTCCAGAAGGTGCTTCTGTTCACGAACTTAAGAACCTGCCGAAAGCTTGGTTTAACCTAGTACCTTATAGGGAAATAGGCTTAATGGCTGCTCATTACTTAGAGCAGGAATTTGGAACACCTTATATTGATATCACACCGATGGGTGTGGTAGAAACAGCCCGTTGCATCCGCAAGATTCAGGAAGTTATTAATGCTCAAGGCGGTGAAGTAGACTATGAAGACTTCATCAACGAGCAAACCTTGCACGTATCTCAAGCTGCATGGTTCTCACGTTCCATTGACTGTCAAAACTTGACTGGTAAAAAAGCAGTTGTGTTTGGTGATAGCACCCATGCTGCCGCTATGACAAAAATTTTGGCACGTGAAATGGGTATTCACGTTGTTTGGGCTGGAACATACTGCAAATATGATGCAGAGTGGTTCAAAGAGCAGGTAGGTGAGTACTGTGATGAACTACTGATCACAGACGATCATACTCAAATTGGAGATGCGATCGCCCGTGTCGAGCCATCCGCCATCTTCGGAACTCAAATGGAACGTCACGTAGGTAAGCGGTTAAATATTCCTTGTGGTGTAATTGCAGCCCCCATCCACATCCAAAACTTCCCCATTGGTTACAAGCCCTTCGTAGGTTACGAAGGTACAAATCAACTTGTAGACCTAATCTACAATTCCTTCACATTGGGAATGGAAGACCACCTGTTAGAAATATTTGGCGGTCACGACACCAAAGAAGTTATTACCAAGGGCATTTCTGCTGGTTCTGACCTCGGCTGGAACAAAGAAGCCCAAGCAGAATTGAATAAAGTTCCTGGCTTTGTACGTGGAAAAGTCAAGCGCAATACCGAAAAATTTGCTCGTGAGCGAGGCTTAAATGAAATCACATTAGAAGTAATGTATGCAGCCAAGGAATCTGTTGGCGCTTAATTAGCAATTATCTTGATATACCTTCAATGTCAAAGGTGATGAGTAATCTCACCCTTGACTATCTGGGTTCAGCGCAAGCGGGTAGTACACGCTTACGTCGAACCCAGGTTTTATTATGACTATTATGCCAACTGTATACAGAGAAGATCTTCTAAGCTTCTAAAAGCTACGTCCCACCTGATTCCACAAGGGCTAGATCCCACTGAAAAAAAAATTGCTCAAAGGGTTGACACTTCCCCTGAGAGTTGCTACATTAATAAAGCGGTCGAGAGAAGAGACGCGAAAGCGCAGCACTCTAGAGCGCCTGAACCTAGAAAATTATATAGTTTGAAAGCTTTATAGCACGAAACCTCGTCAAAAAGCAATTAAGTCTCAAAGTTATCACTTTGAGCAACAGGAACTTCGGTTCCAAAAGTAAGCCGAGCATAACTTATCTAATAAAATGGAGAGTTTGATCCTGGCTCAGGATGAACGCTGGCGGTCTGCTTAACACATGCAAGTCGAACGGAACTAGAAATAGTTTAGTGGCGGACGGGTGAGTAACGCGTGAGAATCTGGCTTTGGGTTCGGGACAACCACTGGAAACGGTGGCTAATACCGGATGTGCCTTTAGGTAAAAGGTTAACCGCCTGAAGATGAGCTCGCGTCTGATTAGCTAGTTGGTGTGGTAAGAGCGCACCAAGGCGACGATCAGTAGCTGGTCTGAGAGGATGATCAGCCACACTGGGACTGAGACACGGCCCAGACTCCTACGGGAGGCAGCAGTGGGGAATTTTCCGCAATGGGCGCAAGCCTGACGGAGCAAGACCGCGTGAGGGAGGAAGGCTCTTGGGTCGTAAACCTCTTTTCTCTGGGAATAAGCAAGTGAAGGTACCAGAGGAATCAGCATCGGCTAACTCCGTGCCAGCAGCCGCGGTAATACGGAGGATGCAAGCGTTATCCGGAATGATTGGGCGTAAAGAGTCCGTAGGTGGTGATTCAAGTCGATTGTTAAAGAGCGGGGCTTAACCCCGTAAAAGCAGTGGAAACTGAATCACTAGAGAGAGGTAGGGGTAGAGGGAATTCCCGGTGTAGCGGTGAAATGCGTAGAGATCGGGAAGAACACCAGTGGCGAAAGCGCTCTACTGGGCCTCATCTGACACTGAGGGACGAAAGCTAGGGGAGCGAAAGGGATTAGATACCCCTGTAGTCCTAGCCGTAAACGATGGATACTAGGTGTTGTCTGTATCGACCCGGACAGTGCCGTAGCTAACGCGTTAAGTATCCCGCCTGGGGAGTACGCACGCAAGTGTGAAACTCAAAGGAATTGACGGGGGCCCGCACAAGCGGTGGAGTATGTGGTTTAATTCGATGCAACGCGAACAACCTTACCAGGGCTTGACATGTCTGGAATCTTGGGGAAACCTAGGAGTGCCTTCGGGAGCCAGAACACAGGTGGTGCATGGCTGTCGTCAGCTCGTGTCGTGAGATGTTGGGTTAAGTCCCGCAACGAGCGCAACCCTCGTCCTAAGTTGCCAGCATTAAGTTGGGCACTCTGAGGAGACTGCCGGTGACAAACCGGAGGAAGGTGGGGATGACGTCAAGTCAGCATGCCCCTTACGTCCTGGGCTACACACGTACTACAATGCTACGGACAAAGGGCAGCCAACCAGCGATGGTGAGCAAATCCCATAAACCGTGGCTCAGTTCAGATTGCAGGCTGCAACTCGCCTGCATGAAGATGGAATCGCTAGTAATCGCCGGTCAGCATACGGCGGTGAATTCGTTCCCGGGCCTTGTACACACCGCCCGTCACACCATGGGAGCTGGTCATGCCCGAAGTCGTTACCCTAACCAGCAATGGAGGGGGATGCCGAAGGCAGGGCTGGTGACTGGGGTGAAGTCGTAACAAGGTAGCCGTACCGGAAGGTGTGGCTGGATCACCTCCTTTTAGGGAGACCAACCACAGTTGGGTGGAAAGTAATTAATTACTCACCCACTGTAGTCATCCCAGGTCGCGCGAGAGTTAGTGTAGAAAGCTTTCAAACTATTTATGGTTCAGTTAACTAATTGAAAAAAACATCTAGCAATCTGACGGATTTTAATTAGTCAGCCTGCTGGATTTATTTCAGCAAGAACCTTGAAAACTGCATAGCAACAAAAAAAGTAGGTAGTCAAAAAAAACTACGAAGTGTGAAAGCACCAGTAGAAAATCTTTTTGACAAAAAATAGTGGTCAAGATAATCAGGGCTGATGGTGGATACCTAGGCACACAGAGGCGAAGAAGGACGTGATTACCGACGAAACGCTCCGGGGAGTTGGAAGTAAACATTGAGCCGGAGGTGTCCGAATGGGGCAACCCTTGATACAGCCTGTTGAATCCATAGACAGGTATGAGCCAACCCAGCGAATTGAAACATCTTAGTAGCTGGAGGAAAAGAAATCAACAGAGATTCCCTTAGTAGCGGCGAGCGAAGCGGGAAGAGCCTAAACCACGAAGTAGATCTTTGTGGGGTAGTGGGACAACAGATACGAGACCATTGAAGCTAGACGAAGCAGCTTGATTGCTGCACCAGAGAAGGTGAAAGTCCTGTAGTTGAAAGTGGATGTGGCTCAGTTGTATCCCGAGTAGCACGGGTCACGAGAAATCCCGTGTGAATCAGCGAGGACCATCTCGTAAGGCTAAATACTCCTGTGTGACCGATAGTGAACCAGTACCGCGAGGGAAAGGTGAAAAGAACCCCGCAAGGGGAGTGAAATAGAACATGAAACCATCAGCTTACAAGCAATGGGAGGACGATTTAACGTCTAACCGTGTGCCTGTTGAAGAATGAGCCGGCGACTTATAGGCACTG
>CAVQDG010000066.1:20000-67895 GCA_963711165.1 uncultured cyanobacterium
CGCTGGGGCAATTGTACCTGGATCGGAACTATGTATTGAAAATGTTGGTGTTAATCCTACCCGTACAGGCATTTTAGAGGCACTATCTATGATGGGTGCGGATATTCAACTAGAAAATCAACGAGAAGTTGCTGGGGAACCTGTGGCTGATTTGCGGGTACGCTACGGAAAACTCAAAGCTTGTGAAATTGGGGGTAACTTAATCCCAAGATTAATTGATGAAATTCCAGTTTTGGCAGTGGCGGCTGTGTTTGCCCAAGGAACTACTGTAATTAAGGATGCTGATGAATTAAGAGTAAAAGAGAGCGATCGCATCGCTGTTATGGCTTCGGAATTAAACCGCATGGGAGCAAAAGTGACAGAATTACCAGATGGACTAGAGATTACTGGCGGAACTCATTTAAATGGCGCTGAAGTCAATAGCCATACCGATCATAGAATTGCGATGAGTTTAGCGATCGCTGCTCTTAATGCTACTGGTACTACAACTATTCATGGTGCAGAAGCAGCAGCTATTTCTTATCCTGATTTTTTTGAATCTCTGATCAAGATTATTAAGT
This sequence comes from uncultured cyanobacterium, assembly GCA_963711165.1. Taxonomy (GTDB): domain Bacteria; phylum Cyanobacteriota; class Cyanobacteriia; order Cyanobacteriales; family PCC-9333; genus Crinalium. Next base: position 20,561 of record CAVQDG010000066.1, read on the forward strand.
AAGCTATTCTGCACTCATTATTTGAGGAACTTTAAAAAAGTCACCTTCTTGATCTGGTGCTTGATTCAAAATTGTTTCGCGATCGCCATAAGGTTGCAGTTTATCTGCCCGTGTGACATTACTAACATCAATTGCCCTTGTAGTGGGTTCAACATTACTGACATCTAGTTCACTTAGCTGTTCAAAGTAGTCAAGGATGCTACCCATTTGGGTAGTAAACTGCTCTTCTTCTTCAGGTGTTAAATCTAGGCGTGCGAGAAGGGCGACTTTGTGAACTTGCTCACGATCAATCATAGGAAGTAGGAAGTGATTAAATGAAAGAGTGTGAAATGATATCACAAGGGAGAAAGTAGCAGTTCAGGCTATTATATGGTAATAGCTAGACACTAAATGCTTGGTGATTCAAACTTCTAAAAGTAAATATCCATTGTGGAACGACCTGTAATTTTGAGCCAGTTTTGTGCCTCAATGTAATTATTGGGGGCAATTTGAATAGCTTGCTTCCAAAATTCAGCAGCTTTCTCAAATAAAACTTCACTAGCTTCAAAGTTGTTGGCATCTTTCTCGCGATCGCCTTGATAGTGGTAAATTACAGCAATATTATTCAGGGCTTGGGGTAAACGGGGATTAAGCTCAATCGCTTGGAAGTAGTATTCTAAGGCTCTTTCATGTTCACCATTGCTGGCATGGATTAGCCCCATATTGTAGAGGATGTAACTGCGATCGTAAGCATCTTCCTCTAGCTTCAAAGCTTCCTTGTAATTATCCAAAGCTTCGGCATATTCTCCATCCGCCTGTGCTGACATACCGTCACGGTAGTAAACAAAGGCTTCTTTGGCTTGCTTATTGGCTGGCAGCAGCTTGAGAATGATGTCTGCCATTACTGTAAAGCTTTTGTCGATGAAATTATCGTTGCGTTGACTTCTTGGCATAGTTGCTTATGTACTTGGGGACTAATTGCTTAGGGTAACTTGGCTAGAAAGACTGTGTTTGAAGTCTCTTTAGTTAATTTAACGTTAATTTATTTAATCCCGATTGACGGGAAAACAAGCTTAACTATATTGTTAAGGTTGTCTAATGATGTATATTACCATCTGGGAAAACTGTGCCAGTTAGTTGAGTGTGGTTTAAATTAGCTAAAGTTAAATCAGCTTTAAGCAAGTTTGCACCAGTTAAATTAGCACCGCTTAAGTCAGCCCTAGTCAAAATTGCTCCCCGTAAGTCAGCACCGCTTAAGTCCGCTTCAGTTAAATCTGTCCAGCTTAAGTCAGCACCGCGTAAATCTGATTGATGAAAGTTAATTTTGCTTAACACAGATTTACTAAGGTTAACCCCATGTAAAGTTGCCTGAGTTAAATTTACACCACTCAGAGTTGCTTGTTCAAAATTTCTCTCTCCGGCATGGTAACGAGCAATCAAGTTGTGAATATCTGTTATATGAGTGGGCTGCATAAATTCTTACCTTGGCTAGTCAATCGAGCCTTTTTCATATAGCTTAGTTCTAAAATTTCAGCAATTTGAGCATTTCTCAAATATATTTAATGTTTGAGCAGATGACATTGAGACTGTTGCAAGCTTAAAATGCGCCTGTAAAGATTAAAATGTGCAATTAACGATCAGGGTGAGTTTGACACTAATCTAATGGAACAGCCACATCAAACAAAGACATCATTCATGTCTCAAGTAGGTATTTCTTCTCTAAGCCGTCGTCATTTTCTGAGTTATTTAGCTTTAGGCACTTTCGGTCTATTAGCAAAAGACTTAATTTATCCCGCTAGTGCTTTGGCGAAAGGTGAGGAATTAACTGATAATAATTCTATCGTAGAAAAATATCATACTTTTGTTCCTTATACAACAGCTAAAACTGGAGGACAGGAAATAGTTCCGTTACGTTCGGGAGAAAGTTGTCTGGTTTCAATTCCCAAAAAAGTCCAAGACAACCAAGAGATAATTGTCAAAGGTAAGGGTCAAGATGGTAAAGATATTAGCGTTGTTATCCATACCTTATATGACCGAGAGTTCCGAATTGCCGATCAAATTTATCAAGAAATTGATAAGAACACACAATTTATCGAGGAATCAAGTAAAAATAAATGCAAATCTGTTTATGAGCAAATCGAAGATGGGGAGTATATTGACGATTTGATAGCATTGGATTTCCTTGATTATGTGATTGGTTCCTCAAAACTAGACAGTTCTATCCAAAAGCGTTATGAAATAGCTAGCACCAACTCACGGTTACTGGGAATTAAACAAGCTGTTGAATCCACCTTAGCTGAATCTAACTTAACTGAAAAAGAGCAGAAACTGATTAGAGGGACTTACGCCTACGTCCGTGCAGGTGAGCCAGTTCCTGATTTTAAGGCTATTACAGATCTTGATTCTATTGTGGCTAACTCAGCACTGCCTCTAGAAATCCAGCAGGCTTACTCTTTAGCTAGTGCAAATTCAAGAGCTTTAACTGTTGACTTTATTCTTGTCAACTTTATTAATGACAACAAAAAACTTCAGCCTGAAGAAAAAGAAAATTATCTATTAGTTTACCAACAGGTACGCGATGGTACGAAAGTTGCTGATGAAACTATCGTAAATTCTCTAGATTCATTAATCGCTCAAGCAAATATTGCCCAAAATGCTAAAGTTGTTTACTCAATAGCAAGGCAACAGAATTCAGACAATCAAGAAAAGTTTGTAGATAAAGTAAATACTTTCGTACAGGATACTAAGGAAATCAAAGACCAACTTGGTGATGCTAAACGCCAGGGGTCTGCAATCATTCCACATACTACTAAACTCCTAAGTGCGGTTGGAGCGGAAACAGCTACAGGTGTGAGTATCAGTAGTTTATCTGGGGCGGCGGCAACAAATGCTACTTTAGCAGTTTTGGGTGGTGGTTCTGTTGCAGCAGGTGGTCTGGGAATGCTGGGTGGGCTAGCAGTAGCGACGGGAGGAGCAGCATTAATTGGAGCAGCAGGCTTGCTGTCTATTGCTTTAGTCTCAGAAATGGATAATGAAGACCGCAGAAATTTAGGAATTGCTGTAGGTACAGGAACTATAGCTGGTGCTGCCACTGTTTTAGCTGCTTGGACTGCTGCTAGTGCTTTGGGTGTAACGGGTACATTGTCTGGTGCGGCGGCTATCACTACTACAATTTCGGCTCTGGGAGGATTGAGCGTTATGACTGGCGGGGCTGCTTTAGTCGCATCAGGTACAGCATTTTTAATTTGGTCAATTCTTAAAGGAGGAAAGAAACGAGACCAGTCTGTGCTGCATCAATTGGAAACTAGAACCTACACTTTAACTGAAAATCCCAAAGCTGCCTCTCTAGGAGAATTGCTCCAAAAAAAAGTGCGTGATAGCTACAGCTTTGAGGACGGTTTTTCTGCTCCTCATATTCCCTTAGATAAGTTATCCAATGCTCTATCAACATGGGTGTCTCTTAACCCTAACGAAAAAGTATTAGCTTTGATAGACACTAGCATTTGGAATGATACTAAAAAGGGTGTTGTGTTTACTGATCAAAGGTTGATTTGGAAAGAAGTTCTTTTAGAGGCTCATTCAATCAAGTATGAAGATTTAACAAAATTTTTCAATAGTGGATTAGCAGAACTGCTATCTGACGAAAAGCAGAGGAAAGATTTGTATAACTTTAAGGAGGTAGTGGAAATATTATCTAATGAAGATGACAAGGATGAGTGGGTGAAATTGCTCCAAGAAGTAGCTCAAACGGCAACAACACAAGTTGCTACTTTATAGCAGCAATACTAACGTTACCCCAAATTAACTGCTCGCAGAGAGCAGATATCGACAGGAAAGGTGCGTGATACCAAGTTAGCCTGAAAATACTACAGATCGGCATTTGGGCGGGTTTGGAAAATTGATCTGTTTAAGGCAACAGTTATCTTTGCAACCCGCCCCTACTTGCTCAAACTTTATACTAGGAGTTGAGGATACATAATATTGTATTAAGAAACGGGTATGGCTCCTAATCCGGCGATCGCACAAGCAGTTGAACAACTCGGTTATCGCGTCACAGTTGGGGATGTTGCAACCCAAGCTGGATTGAACGTAAATATTGCACAGGCAGGATTACTCGCTCTCGCTTCTGAGGCTGGTGGACATTTACAGGTTGCAGACACTGGCGATCTTGTCTATTTATTCCCTAAAAATTTTCGTGCAGTTCTTCGCAATAAGTTTTTTAGGCTGCGTTTAAAGGAATGGTGGGAAAAAATTTGGGGTGTCCTTTTTTACATCATTCGCATTTCCTTCGGGATACTGTTGTTAGCTTCGATCGCCTTAATTTTTGTAACAATTGCTGTTATTCTGATTGCGATTAGTTCTAGTAGTAATGACAACAATAATTCTAGTAGCGATCGCTCTGGCGGTGGTGGCATGATATTCATGCCTAACTTCTGGTTTGGTTCTGACATATTTTGGTTTTTTAGCCCAGGCTATGACAACCGCTACAGCCAACAGCAGCTATCATCGATCCCGGAAGAAAGAAGGATGAACTTTCTAGAAGCAGTCTTCTCATTCCTATTTGGTGATGGCAATCCCAATGCTAATTTAGAAGACCGTCGTTGGCACGATGTTGCTACAGTTATTCGTAACAATCAGGGAGCAGTTGTAGCGGAACAAATTGCTCCATATCTCGACAGCATTGGAGAAGGATTTAACCGCGAATACGAAGAGTATATGCTTCCGGTGCTAACACGATTCAATGGTTTACCGGAAGTTAGTCCAGAGGGACAGATTGTTTATCACTTTCCCGAATTACAAACTACAGCCGCAAAAAGGAATGCTCAACCTGTAGAAACATATTTGCAGGAACGCCGTTGGCTGTTTAGTCAAGCTGATAGTGGTCAAATACTGCTATCAATTGGTTTGGGTGCTTTAAATTTTGTTGGTGCGCTAGTTTTAGGTTCTCTGTTGAAAGGCGGTATTGCAGCACAATTAGGTGGATTGGTGGCTTTTGCCAATTCAATTTACTGGATATTAATTGGATATGGTATTGCTTTCTTAACAGTTCCTTTAGTGCGTTATTTTTGGATTCAATGGAGAAATAGTAAAATTGAATCGCGCAATCAACAACGAGAAGAACGTACTGTTTTATTGCATCAGGCAGATGGTGATTTACAGAAGAAGATTGCTTATGCACGTAAGTTTGCAAATCAAAATGTAATTGGTCGTGAAGATTTAACTTACACGACCGAAAGCGATTTGTTAGATCAAGAGAGCGATCGCTCAGACAAAATTGATGAAGAATGGCAGCGCCGCTTGAATCAATGAACAATGAACAATTATCAATTACTAAGTAGCTCCATATTAAAAAGATAAAACGAAAATCTCCCCCTCCCCGAATCTGCGGGGAGGGGGCTGGGGGGTGGGGTAATACGTTTAATTAGGTTGACCTACTTACTTTTATCCCTGAAGTTGAGAGAAAGAAATGTTCTGGTAATAGTGCTGCAAAATTTGCTGGTAGTTTACTCCCTGTTGAGCTAAGTTGTATGCTCCCCATTGACTTAAACCCAGACCGTGACCAAAACCATAGCCGTTGAACTGAAAACCGATAGGGGTTGAGGTAACGCTGAAATGGGTACTTTTTAGCCCTAGTGCTTCACGTAGTTTAGTGCCAGTGATACTACGGGAACCAGCAGCGCCAACAACTTTGATGCTCATAATTCTTCCATAAATACTGGTACGCTCTGGAAGCAATGCTTTCACATTGCTGATTCCAAGGCGACGGCTCAATTCACTTGCAGAAATAGTTTTTTCCCATTGATATTGAGGAGTACCTTGATCGTAGTCTGGGACACCACGTAAATAAGGTAAGGGACTTGACCAGACATTTTCGACATTTTCTGTATGTCCTCCTGATGAGGAGTGAAATACAGCCAAAATAATTTTGCCATCGTAGGTCATCACCTGCCCGGCGGTGGCATTGACAGCAGTTTGCGTTGATTCAGCTTCGGTTGTTAAACCTTTATAAACTTGGGAAGTTTGAGTATTAACAACGTCATAAATGCTTTTAGAAGAGGTTTGCCGCTTATTAAGGGCGTAGGAACGAGCAGCGACAGCTTGCGCTTTCAGAGCTTCTAGGGGCCAACTAGCACTCATTTCAGCGCCTAGAACACTGTAGAGATATTGTTCTAAATCTACATAGTTAACAGCAGTAATTCCTTTGCTAGTAGGAACTATATGAGTGCGCCCACGATACCAGCGATCGCGTATCCAAACATAGCCCCCATTAGTCGGCTCAATCCAAATTTGGTCGGCTTGCCATTGACCCAGTGCTACCCGTCCAGCACGGGTGTTAGCTTCCAAGCCGTTCATTTCTGAAATTTCCCCCAGAACCCTGCCAGTGCCATCGCGCACTACTGCTGGGGTCGAACTGCCTACCTTGACTTGTTTGACTCCATCTTCAATCGCTACGCGCAATTCGAGCGCAGCAGCAGGAGCTATCATTACTATCCACAACAGAAAAGAAAGCCACCAGTTGCGTCCGCCCAGTCTGATTAATTGTTTGAGCATAGAAAAAAATTTGTGAAAACTCTAAATATTACAAGGCAGTACTAGCTATTAACCTAGTCCTAGTTGCTGTTAGTTCCTACTTAGGACATACTTGTTTGGTTATATCTAACATATTTGTGATATTGCTGCTATCTCAAACAATACAAAATTGTAGAGATAAGGATTGTGGTATTTAATCAATAAACGCTGATAAATATATAAAGTTTCCATGAGGTTCTTAATCAACCGTGCAAATTACCTTTTTAGGCACTAGCTCAGGTGTCCCAACGCGATCGCGCAATGTTTCTAGTGTTGCCCTCCGTTTACCACAACGGGCAGAAGTTTGGCTGTTTGACTGTGGTGAAGGTACTCAACACCAATTGCTGCGTAGCGATGTCAAAATTAGTCAAATCAGACGTATTTTTATTACTCATCTGCATGGCGATCACATCTTTGGTTTGATGGGTATGTTGGCAAGCTATGGGTTAGCTGGTAATCCTACTGCAATTGATATTTATGGGCCGCCAGGTTTAAGTGAATATATACGTGCCTCTGAGCGTTATTCTTATACTCACTTGTCCTACCCGCTCAAGGTTCACACTGTCCAACCAGGTATTGTCTATGAAGATGAAGAATTTTTGGTCAGTTGTGTACCTTTAAAACATCGTGTGACAGCGTTTGGCTACCGAATTGTAGAAAAAGACCGTCCTGGACGGTTTAATGTTGAACAAGCTGCTGCTTTAGGAATCCCTAGTGGTCCTTTGTATGGCAAGCTGAAACGGGGTGAAGAAGTTACTCTTGAAGATGGTCGTCAAATTCGGGGTAGCGATTTATGCGATCCACCAGAGATCGGTCGCAAGGTTGTTTATTGTACAGACACAGTTTATTGTGACGCGGCTGTGGAACTGTCACAGGATGCGGATGTACTAATTCACGAAGCGACATTTTCCCATCAAGATGCTGATATGGCGTTTGATCGCTTGCACTCTACCTCAACAATGGCTGCTCAGGTGGCATTAGGTGCTGGTGTTAAACAGCTAATTATGACGCATTTTAGCCCTCGCTATGCCCCTGGCAATGCCTTGGTGCTGGATGATTTGCTTCAGGAAGCACGGGCTATTTTCCCGAATACAGCACTAGCTTATGATTTTTTGATCCATGAAGTGCCGCGCAGGAGGGGAGAGTAGGGAGGAGGGAGGAGGGAGGAGGGAGGAGGGAGAGGAGATTCTTTGCTCAGTCCTCAAATTACATTCCACTGACTTTTAAGAGGCGATCGCGTATGTCAGTCAGGCGAGTTTGAGTGTCAACAGGCGATCGCGGGGCGGGGATTTCTGTACTAGGCCAATTGGGTAATTCAAAACAAGGACAATTAATTGATGGCATTCCAGCCCGACGCTGGGGAATAGGCATTGAGCAACGGGAACAACCAGCTAATTCCCATAACGGTGTTAACAATTCAGCAATTGTCTCATCAGTGCCTTCTAGAAAACACTCTCCAGACTCTGAGGAAATGATTAGTCGCCAGCAGTCTTCAAATTCTTGACTGTAACGGTGTCCATTCAAGACTGTTGCTGGGCGTATAGCTTGATCGCCGTTGCGAATCAATACTTTCCTGCCTAGCTGAAACCAGTAAGCGAGATATTTTTTTACTTGCAGATCAGTTGCCATAATTTTTTGCTGACTTAGCAGCAAAGATTAACTTGTTTGTAAATGGTATCAATATTTAAAATTATTTTGTATCAGTTTAAAATTCCAGCTAAATTGCTGATTTACTTAGATGAGTAGTTATGCTAATTAAAGTTCACGTAGTCTGCTGAGGCAAAGGTGAACCCAATTCACATAGGTTAAGAACATAACCACCAGTTACTAAGTAGACGGGATTAGCTATAGCACCAATTCGACGCACTAACATTCCCAGGCGATCGCGAAACACCCTCCCGCTTTTATAAGCAGGGACTATCCCCCAACCAGTTTCCTCGGCTACCAAAATTAAATCACCTGTGGCTTGCTGCAAACTGGTAATTAATTGCTGCGAAGTTTTTTCCCAAGTTTCGTTATCTTCTTCTAGCAAATTTGCCACCCAGGTTCCCAAAGAATCAACTAACAAGCAGTGATTGGCTGAATAGGCTGCAATAGTTGCTGCCAAATTCACGGGTTCTGAGAAGGTTTGCCAATTCTCAGGTCGTCTTAGTTGGTGTTGTTCAATCCGAGCCTGCCATTCTGTATCATTTAAATCAACTTGGGCTGTTGCTAAATAAAATACTGGCTTACCTGAACGCATTGCCAAGGTTTCCGCCCACTCACTTTTACCAGAGCGGGCTGGCCCCGTGATTAATATTAAACTTTTTGTAGAATTTGGTGCAGATTTTAACACAAAAACTCAATTATACTGAATTGCATTCTATATTTAAAAATGAATTATTAATTACATATAGTTACAACATTCATAGAGTATAAATGCGGGGATATCCGATGAAACATAATTTGCAACGGATTGAAAAAACGCTGAGTTATTTATCACAAAAGGGTTCAAATCAGGGGTCGCAACATTCTGTTGGGGAAAATTCAATGTCCTCACAGAATAAACAGCCACAAAAACCACAGGGAAATCGCTCTACCTCTGTTTCTATGACTGTACTGCCTATGTCTGCCAAGCGACAGCAGTACCAAACTCCTGCTTTGCCTAAAGTGAAAGCGCCTAGCTTAACTCAGCATCGCTCCATAGCCAATCCAGCTATGGCAATCACTGTGCTGAAAGAAATTGAGCAGAGAGTGATTGGTTGGCAACAGCAACTACAGCAAACCTTAAAAAAAATTCAAGAGGTTTACTCGCAAGGCCCAATTGTTGATGGTTGGATAGAGTCGAAGAGCCAGAATCAAAACATTTCTGTCAAAGACAGACATCAAACACCGATGCCGCCAATGATGGACTATGTGACAGAAATTGTTAGTCAGCCAGATGGGAAGTTCACCGTTGCTGATTATCGTCTGTGTGGATTGGATGCAGATGGTCAGTTGTGGTCGCGCCCTTGTCCGCTTAATCAGGTGAAAAGCGTTAGTATGGCGATCGCTCGTTATCATCAGCTACGCCAGCTACTAAATCAAAAACAAGATCTAGAAAACCGTCTTACTCAACTAACAGAAACGCTAATGGTTTTGCAGGATCATCTATCTATATGATGAATTATGAAAAATAAGATTTAAAATGTATAAGTTACCAATATCTGCGATTATATGCACTCACAATCGCGCAGAGTACTTAGGGGCTGCAATTGATAGCTTGCTCCAGCAAGATAAGAGTGATTTTGAAGTACTGGTAGTAGATAATGCTTCGAGCGATCGCACAATAGATGTAGTAGAAGCACGATTATCAAATCCACGCCTCAAGTATATATACGAACCGAGTATTGGTCTATCCATAGCTCGCAATACCGGAGCGAGAAATGCTACTGGTGAGATTCTGGCTTATCTTGACGACGATGCTGTTGCTAGTCAGACTTGGTTGAGCGTGCTAACCAGTGCTTTTCAAAACAATGAAAAACTTGCTGTAGCAGGGGGTAAAGTAACCCTGTTATTACCTCCAGGGATAACGTTACCATATTGGATGTCAGAAAACTTAGCTGGCAATTTAGGCAAGTATGATTTGGGAAGTCAAGTTGTTGAGATTAACCAACCGAATCTGACCCCCAGAGGCTTGAATTACTCAATTAGACAAACTTTTTTAGCACAAATTGGCGGTTTTAACGTTAATCTAGGTCGGGTTGGCAAAAATTTATTATCAAATGAAGAATTACTTGTGACAGAACTAGCTCTTGGGCAGGGTTGGCAAGTGGCATATCTCCCGGATGCTGAAGTTGCCCACAATGTAACTTCTGAGCGTTTGGAACCAGCTTGGTTCTTAAGGCGCAGTTGGTGGCAAGGAATTAGTGAATGTCACCGAGAACAACTAACAGGTAGAGTGGGTTTAAGTCAACTTGGGCGGGGTGGAGAACGAATAGCAAGGGGTATTTACAAATCACTGAAATATTTTAAAGATCCCGCTTTACGATTTGACAATTTACTGTATGCCTATGGTCAAATTGCTTATCTGGGTGCTGCAATTAAAGGTATGCTATCAACAAACAATTAACAATTAACAATTAACAATTAACAATTAACAATTAACAATGACCAATAGTCATTGCCATGATAGTTTGAACAGGGATCTGCTTACGTCAAATCCCCAATGCGATCGCACAGGTGCGTCAAGTCTTTAGCTTTCACCTTTATGATATCTACTGTCTCAAAAATCCCAGTTTCAGTTCTGATCCCAGCCAAAAATGAAGAAATAAATCTCCCTGCCTGTCTTAGCAGTGTGGCGAGGGCGGATGAAGTGTTAGTAGTGGATTCTCAAAGTAGCGATCGCTCTGTAGAAATTGCTGAAAGTTACGGCGCTAAAGTTATCCAGTTTTACTTTAATGGTCATTGGCCTAAAAAGAAAAATTGGGCTTTAGAAAATTTACCTTTTCGCAATGAGTGGGTGCTGATTGTTGATTGTGACGAACGTATTCCCCCTGAACTTTGGGAAGAAATAGCTGAAGTTATCCAACAACCAAACTACGACGGCTATTATCTCAATCGGAAAGTATTTTTTCTGGGTACATGGATTAGACACGGTGGTAAATATCCCGACTGGAATCTGCGTCTGCTCAAGCATCAAAAAGGACGCTATGAAAATCTTAGTACCGAAGCAGTCCCTAATACGGGTGACAATGAAGTACACGAACACGTCATCCTACAAGGCAACGTTGGCTATCTCAAACAAGATATGCTACATGAAGATTTTCGGGATATTTATGAATGGCTAGAACGGCATAACCGTTACTCTAACTGGGAAGCGCGAGTCTATCTAAATTTGCTAATTGGTTCAGATGATACTGGTACAATTGAAGCTAACTTTTTTGGCAATTCTATACAACGCAAACGCTTTCTCAAAAAAATTTGGGTGCGCCTTCCTTTCAAACCTCTACTAAGGTTTATCCTGTTCTATATTATTCAGCGTGGCTTTTTAGATGGCAAAGCAGGATATATTTATGGGCGACTTTTGAGTCAATATGAATATCAAATTGGGGTTAAGCTTTACGAATTGCAGCGTTTTGGAGGTCAGCTAAATCAATTAACAATTAACAATTAACAATTAACAATGACCAATAATACTGATGCGATTAAATTAGCACAGACACCTGTTGCGGATGCAGAAGCAATGGTTGATTTACGGCGCTACGATCAATCTTGGTTTGATCGGGGTCGTGCAGGTTGGTTTATATTGCTTTGGTGGTTAGTACAAGCGATCGCATTTCCCTTAAGTCCTCATTCATTTCATGGTTTCCGCCGAGCAATTTTAAGATTATTTGGTGCGCGTGTTGGTAATGGTGTTTTAATTAGACCGACAGCTAGATTTACTTATCCCTGGAAAATAGAAATTGGAGACTATAGCTGGATTGGGGATGATGTAGTTTTATATAGCTTGGATCATATTCGGATCGGCAGTCATTGTGTAATTTCCCAAAAAAGTTATCTTTGTACTGGTAGCCACGACTTACAAGATCCAACTTTTAAGCTGATAACATCTGCGATTTACATTGGTAATGGTGCATGGATAGCGGCTGATTGCTTTATTGCTCCAGGTGTGCAAATAGGAGCAAATGCTGTAATTGGCGCACGTAGTAGTGTTTTTAGTAATCTACCAGAAAGTCAGGTTTGCTGGGGTAGTCCCTGTCATCCGCACTATCCCAGAGTAATGAAGTAGATCTTGCATTGCCATTACCTATATAGCAGCCCTGGTTAAAAACCGCTATTTAACATTGATATTGTGTTACCAAAATGGCAGCAAAGCGACGTTACCTATAAGCTCAATATTTTTATTCATTCATATTTCTATAAGTAGCTACAGCCGAAGGAGAAATTCGGTTTAAATAGCGGAAAATCCAATATTTGAATACTGTATCTAAAATTACCGGAAAAGTAGCAATAAACAAAAAGTTAAACTCTCGATTCGCTGGTAGTCCTAAATGCTCGGCGATAGTTTCTAGAATGACTTCCCAACCATGAGGTGAGTGGAAACCTACAAATATATCAGTGAATAAAATAATGATAAAAGCTTTTGCACTGTCGCTTAAACCATAAATCATATCATCTATAAATGATTTTAAAACTAAAATATCTTGGCGACTGGTTAATATTACAGTAGCAAAAGCAACTAAGGAAAAAATATCAGCAAATACATTTTTAACGGCATTGGAGCTTTTGTTTTGAAATTCTTCTTCAAGTTCATGTGCTTTTTCCTTGACTTGCTCTTCTATTTTTTCAGCAGAGATGTTTGGTACTAAACCTATTAAATTTTTAAATTTTAATTCTTTCTCAAATCGCTCTAATTCGTGAAATGCTTCTTCTTCTAAATCAATATTCAAAAATATTCCTGACTGAGATGATTCCCTTACCTGGTCAACGATAGGGCTAACAATAAAAGTTTTTGTTACCTGTTGAGTCAACAGAGGAATAAGAATCAGCAATAGAATAAATTTAAGAGAAATTAATGTTTTTGTTTTGGATGTACGAAAATTTTTAATTACCTCATTTTCTGCTTGAGGATCTAAGTCCCGCTTGATCCGCTTAAAAGTGCCTAAAATAGAGCGGGGTAAAATCCCTGTTTTATCAGATATTGTTTCGACATCGCTTATGGCATTTTCCCCTGCTGCAACTCCTTGATAATTAAAATTTGTGTCGGCAAGTTTTTTTTCGTTTACTGAATTAATGTTAGTTTTAGGTATAGAAACTAAAGAATAAGAGGGTTTGATATCCTTGTCTAAAGTATATCTACCCAATACGGCATCAATAAATTTTAATTTTTCAATTAAAACCAAGGATTTTTCTTTATTTTCTATAAAAACGTCCCTAGAATCAACCATGCCTTCAGGTTGCTTAACGGGCGGTTGTTGCTGATAAAGGTTTTTAAAATAACGACTAGCTTTAAATTCGGTCAACCGGATTTTAGCAATATTTAAGTATTTTTTTAAATCCGCCTGAAAATAGGAAGCAACATTACTACCGTATGTGCTTGATTGTGCAGTTATCTTCTTACCGCCAAAATGTTCATCTTCAATCGCTTTAATCATTAAAGCTGCTTGATATGCTTGATCTAATGATCTTTCAGGAGTGGTATTAAACCACTGATTGGCTTGGCGAATATAGGAGGTGAGTGTGGTTAAAGAAAATATTTTCATCTCAATGTCTAAATAGTAAGCTTATTAGTTTTAAAAAATCTTGCTTATTGTTGTTAGATTAAAAATTAAAATCAATCTAAAAATCTTACTTTAGTTAGATTATTTTTTCTGATAAGCAGTACAAATTTGCTTTGTATACTTTTTATTGTAATTGCAAGTAGTAGCATGATGGGGGACAGCAATATAAGCTTCTAGAAGGCTAAAATTTAATGTATGTGGTATATTAACAGATTAGTCAGAGAATAGTTAGTGGTTTCTGATTCGATTTGGATAACTGGCACAACTGGCAGTGGTAGAACCAATCGCCTTGTTACTCAGTTTTGCGACTGGGTAGAATTACAGGCGGGTCAACCATCTTATGGTAGAAATAAACGAATGTTTATTGCTGCTGCTAAAGTTAGCGGTCGTTTCCGGCAAATACCGAAAATTTTAGTGTTTGCGGCTAATGATGATAGTCGGCGCGATCTGGCTGATAGGTTAACTAGCGCGATCGCAGGGCGCTATCCTGTAATTGCTAAGACACCTTTGGGTTTTTTTCAGGATGAGGTGATGCTGTTTTGGCCGTTATTAATTCAACGGTTAAATTTACGGGCGCAGTTTCCCCTCCGGTTACGCCCAGAAACGGAACAAGAGTTAGCGACTCGGTTGTGGCGGGCAGATTTGGATGCAGCGAATATTCAAACGTTGGGGGTGGGTGAATATCGTTTTGTGCGTCGCACTTTAGATTTATTACAACTTGCGGCTACCAGTGGCACATCCCCAGAGGAAATTCCTACTATTCTTGGGCAGGGATTGGCAACGGATTTTGTAACGGATGTAACGGATAGGGAGGAGAATTTAGTTCGCAGTTTTTCTTTGATGGGGGAATTGCTACTACGCTGGCGCGGGTGGTGTTTAGAGCGAGGTTTACTAAGTTACGGTTTAATTTGTGAACTTTATTGGCGTTACCTGTTACCAGATGCAAGTTATCAGCAGCATTTAAGTTTACGGTATCAGGCGGTGTTAGCGGATGATGTCGATGATTATCCCGCGATCGCACGGGATTTATTTGAGGTACTTTTAAATCAAGGTGCAGTCGGCGCGTTTACCTATAATCCTGATGGTAAGGTGCGGCTAGGTTTAAATGCTGACCCAGAATATTTAGCAGGTTTGAAAGCACGTTGTCAGGTAGAAAGTTTAACCCAACAAGGTAGCGGTTTGGCAGATTTAGCTGATTCGGTAGTGGAATTGGTAACTGCGCCTGGTTGGTTAATTAGTTTACCGTCTTCTATCGGGTCAATTCAAACTACAGCGCGATCGCAACTGCTACGAAAAACGGCTGAGGTAATTATCCAAGCGGTGCAAAATGGGGAGGTGCAACCGGAAGAAATAGTAGTAATTGCGCCCGGTTTAGATGCGATCGCACGTTACACACTTACAGAAATTCTAACCAGCAAAGGCATACCTGTAGAAGCTATAGGCGATCAGCGTCCCTTAATTAGTTCGCCAGTAATTCGGGCATTACTAACGATGCTGGCTTTAGTTTATCCAGGTTTGGGGCGTTTAGTAGATCGTGATGCAGTTGCCGAAATGTTGGTGGTATTGAGTAGGAAAGATGGGGAACAAGGAAGCAGGGGAGATTTAGATGATCAAATTCCTCAACCTTCAGTCCTCAGTCCAAATATCGATCCTGTGCGGGCTGGTTTAATAGTAGATCACTGCTACGCGCCCGATCCAGAACAACCGCGTTTATTGCCCGTGACGACGTTTACACGCTGGGATAGACTGGGACATAAAGCAACAACTGCTTATGAACAGATTTTGGAGTGGGTAGAGAAACAGCGATCGCAACAAGAACAAAGGTTAATTCCCAATGCAATTACACTTTTAGACCGAGCAATTCAGCAATTTTTAGGCAATGGTAGTAATCTACCTTACGATCAACTATCTGCCTTGCGCGAATTAATGGAAACCGCACAGCACTTCTGGGAAGTTGACGGAAGGTTACGCCAAAGTGAGCAAATTGATACCCCGCCTCACACCACTATTGGTCAATTTATCGTACTGTTGCGTAAAGGCACTATTACCGCTAATCCTTACCCAGTAAAACGCAAAAAGAGCGATCGCGCTGTCACCTTAGCAACTATTTTCCAGTACAGATCTCGTCGTAAATTCCATAAATGGCAATTTTGGCTGGATGCAAGTTCACCTTTGTGGTTAAGTGGTGGTGCTGCTACCTTATATGGTGCTAACTTGTTTCTCAAAGATTGGTCAGGAAATCCTTGGACACCAGCAGATAGTGAAATTGCGGATCAGGAAAGGTTAGAGCGTATTTTGCGCGATTTATTAGGTCGTGCTGGTGAGCGAGTTTACTTATGTCATAGTGACTTAGCTGTAAATGGACAAGAGCAAGCAGGTGGTTTATCCTCTCTTGTTAATGCTGCTTTTCCACTCTCCACTCTCGCTCCTGGTAACTGGTAACTGTAACAGGAGCCTCTACCTGTAGGGTGCGTTACGCTTCGCTAACGCACCCTAAGCTGTTGTGCATTTAAATTAAACTGTTGATTCTTATCAAGTGCTTGTAGTGCGAGCGTCCCGCACGAAGCGTAATATTAAATTTAAATGCGTCTTAGCTTACCCCCTGTGGGGTAGATGCGTAAGTCCTGTGTAAAAGATGAATTAATCAAACAAAAAATTATCTATCTCCCGCAAGATTTGCTGCGGAAAGATAGAAATTATGATGTATTTCTGTTGATAAAGCAAAAAAAATTGCTCAGAAAATTGTGATATTTTGAGAAACTTTTCCGGTTTTGATCAGTCCCTCCTAGTAGGTTAATCAACAGATAAAAATATCAGTGATGTTGAAACAAGAAACTTATGCTTTTAGAGAAATCAATTGATCGGGTAAAATGTCCAAAATGTAGCCACCGAGAAGTAGGACGTGCAAAACGAGTAGGTTTTATAGACAGTTCATTGTCATTATTGGGGCTGTATCCTTACTACTGTCATCACTATAGTTGTCGCCAGCGTTTTTACTATAGTCGGCGTTAATAAGTGCGATCGCATTGCAAAGACAATTCATGCTACTGATGTGCAGTAGTTTAGGAGTTATGGATATGCAGTTGATGTATAAGTGTGTTAAGATCTCCTGGTTCTAGGCGATCGCACATCTCCTGAAACTCTTGCCAAGTTAGATCACTTTCGATATATGCTTTAGCTAGGGAAATAACTAAATTTGCGTGTTTGTTCCCTTCTGCTTCAGTCATCATATTGTGCTGAATATCTAACTCTTTATCAAAGCAATGATACCATGATTTAGGTTGATGGTTAATAACAGCATGAAATAATTCTTGATGTTCATGCTTACCAACCGCGCGATCGCTCTCACTAGATATAATAAACATCGGTGCAGAGTAGCGAATTCTTGCTTGCTCTAAAATATCTTCTCCCATATCTAAAAATACTCGCAAAGCTGGCATAACAAAACCGTCATAGCCAAAACTTGCACATCCCGGCGCAGTTTTCCACTTAAAATAGATATCAAAATTTTCTACAACCAAATCAACTAAAGGATTACTACCACTTAAATAGGGAGCAAATATTAAATTTTTGTTAATTTGTACAGCACGTTCTAGTGCTAACCAAGCTGCTAATGTGCTACCCCCTGATAATCCTCCTAAAATTACTTTTTCTCCTAAACCTTGAGCAATTTGTAACCATTTAATTCCAAATTGTTGATAAGCTTCTTTTGTTTCTGGTAATGGTGGAGGATTATCTTTATCCCAATTTCCCGCCATTCCATGTCCAGGTAACAAAGGAATTAGCACGTTATAACCTGCTTTAAAAAAATCTTCCCCTATTTGTGAAAACTGCTCTGGACTTGCAGTAAACCCATGAAAAAATAAACATATTTTCTCAGTAGGGGTAGGGTGCAACAGGAATTTTGAGCCACAATTTTCATTTTTCAGCAGTAGCGCAGCTTCATAGGTTTTGGTGGATTGGATAATTTCTGACTTGAGGTTTAAATAGTTAGATAGCTGTGGGTTATTATTTAGGGAAGAGCTACTCATTGTTTAAATTTATTATTATTATTTTTTATTTAGCTGCTTCTTCCACTAATTTTTTCAATTGCAAATATGCTTCTTCTGGCGTTAGGGGTTCAGATTCCTGTTCATTGGGAATATAAAATTGGCTGCTATCAGGAAAGAAACGGACAACAAAACTTGGTATCAACCCTAGCTTCATTGCTTCTTTGCCCAATTTTTCGGCTGTTTCAGCCAAACTTAATCCATCATGGAATTTATAGTTAGTCATATTTTCGGTATCCTCAAGCATTGAGAATTACATTATTTGTACAAATATAACTTATCCTTAAAATACTTTCTTGATCGCTCAAGCTGATTAATTCCCAATCGCGCTATTTTGGTTTTTTTTATGATCACACTATACCACGCACCGATATCGCCTAACTCTCGTCGCGTCTGGATTACTCTGCTGGAGAAAAAACTTGACTTTGAACTGGTAGAAGTTGAACTAGGAGGGGAGCAGTTTAAACCAGATTTTTTAGCGCTTAACCCGTTTCATCATATCCCAGTTTTGGTAGATGACGATTTTAATATTGTTGAATCCTTAGCGATTCTGGACTATTTAGAGGTAAAGTATCCCACGCCTGCGATGTTGCCTCAAGATGCAAAAGATCTGGCAATTGTGCGGATGGTAGAAATGTTAACAGTGAATGAGTTATTGCCTGCAAGTTTTCCACTGTTTTCGGTAATGTTAGGCTTACCTGGGGGAGATCCAGAAAAAATTCAGCAAGCACAGCAGAAAGTTGCTACAGCGTTGAAGTTTTTTGATAATTTATTAGGCGATCGCCCTTATTTTGGTAGTGAAAATTTAACTTTAGCTGAGGTGGTTGCTGGAACCATCATACCCTGGTTGCCGAGGGGTGGTGTGTCTTTGAGTGACTATCCAAAACTAAATGCTTGGTGCGATCGCTTGATTAAACGTCCATCCTGGCAAGCTACTGAAGCTACACCAGAGGTAATAGAAGCAATGAGAACTCGTATGGCAGGAAGAATGGCGCAGTAAACTATAGTTGAAAAAATTAAGGTTGGGTGAACAAATCACCCAACCCTGCTAAACGCCCTCGCAACTCCTACAATTAATTTTCTGTATCAACATCAACTTGCTCAGGATTGTCAAGCATTTTAATAATATGTTTAGCTAATATTTCCTTAATCTCGCGGTGGCGCGGTACTGGTTGTGATACACCTGTATTGGGATTTCGATACCAATCATGCTTACCACCATGACGCACTAATATGCAACCAAAACTCTCAAGCGTCCTGATCAAATTAATTCGTTTCATCACACAACCAATTCGCCAACTTTGCGAATAACTGGTAATTCTTCGGTAGTTAATTCCCCATACAAGTCGCGTAAGTGTTCCTGAAGATCCTCGATTGTTTCGCCTTGAGTCCAATAATCAGGATAGTCAAGCAGATACCCGATGAAATCCTCCTCTTCCTGCCAATAGACAAATTTCACGGTTTGCATAAGCTATATCCTAGAAATTGAGTCTAAAGCAATTATACATTTGTTTCAAATAATACCTTCTGGAATAGGCAAATTATCTGATTCCAGGGCGGCAACATAGCCTGTAATAGCCTCCTTGATGTTGGAAAGTGCGGGCAAGTTTTAGGGAATTATTACCAGAGGTGGCGATTAGTTGATAGGTAAATATTCCCAATAGCAAACAGGCAAGCATAGAGAGAAATACAGGTATAGACAGCCAGCACAAATAGATTAGGCAAGCGACTATGGCGGCAACATTCACGCTGATATTAGAAATGGCGATCGCAGAAGCAGAAATAGCTTCAATATCTTCTGTTAAAGTAGCTAGTAAAGTAGGAGAACCAATTTCTTCTATCCGTCGTAGGGGGGATGCAAGGATACGATGGTTCAATTCTAGCCACAGTTTAAAGATTACTTCTTGTGAAAGATAGGCAATCAGAATCAGAGAAGCAGCAGTAGAAATCAGCAGTAGTAAGCAACAAGCAGCAAAAGCCCAAGCTAAAGAAGTTATTGGCAGTTTAGTGTTATTTAAACTCAGGTTAATTAAGGCAATTAATCCTGTGCTACTAACACCACTTATTAAAGCAGCGATAGTTGCACTTGTGACGCTAACCCAAGAAGTGCGTAGAAGCAGTTGCAGAAGATTCATTTAAGTAAGGGTTCTCTCGTTTTTTGGTCATTGATAATTGATAATTGATAATTGATAATTGATAATTGATAATTGTTAATTGTCTCTAGAACCTACGCCTAAGCTGTTGTGCATTTAAATTTAACTGTTAATTATTGTCAAGTGCCTGTAGTGCGAGCGTCTCGCTCGCTAGCTATATTAAATTTAAATGCGTCTTAGCTTAATAATACGCGGGCAAGATGCCCGCACTACATATACAGCAGATTTTAAGTTAGTGAAGTGCAAAATGAATCTTAGCTTGTGCATGATTGTAAAAAATGAAGAAGCAGCGCTACCACAATGCCTTAATAGTGTCAAAAATGTGGTAGATGAAATGGTTGTGCTGGATACTGGATCAAGCGATCGCACTCCTGAAATAGCACTTAATTTGGGCGCAAAGGTATATCATTTTCCTTGGGGTAATGACTTTTCGGCGGCGCGAAATGAGTCTTTAAAATATGTGCAAGGCGAATGGGTGCTAGTTTTAGATGCTGATGAGGTGCTAGTACCAGAAATTGTGCCACAAATACAGCAAGTAATTAAAAGCGATCGCCATATTTTAATTAATTTAGTGCGCCAAGAAATCGGCGCGTTTCAATCACCTTATTCTCTGGTTTCCCGTTTATTTCGCAATCATCCTGATGTGCGTTTTTCCCGTCCTTATCATGCAATGGTAGACGATCATGTGCAAGCTTTATTACAAAAGGAGTCAAAATGGCAGGTAGGTTATTTACCTGATGTGGCGATGCTGCATTATGGATATCAGCCAGGTGCGATCGCTTCACGGGATAAACTTAATAAAGCTAGAATTACTATGGAAGGTTTTCTAGCAACTCATCCTAATGAGCCTTATGTATGCAGCAAATTAGGAGGATTATATATTGACATTGGTGAAGTTAATCGAGCAATTGAACTTTTACAGCGTGGTTTAACTGCTAATACACTTGATGTCTCGGTTTTATATGAGTTGCACTACCATCTTGGTAATGCTTATACTCAGTTGCCAGATATTAACGAAGCGGTATTACATTATCAAACAGCTATCCAACAACCAATTTTACCAATATTAAAATTAGACGCTTATAATAATTTAGGCAACTTGCTGAAAGCTGCTGGTGATTTGACTAATGCAAGAAAAGCTTATGAAATTGCTTTGCAGATCGATCCTAATTTTACTACTGGTTATTATAACTTAGGGATGACATTGAGGGCAATGGGATTTTTTGAAGATGCGATCGCACTTTACAAGAAAGCGATCGCAATTAATCCTAACTATGCCGAAGCATACCAGAATTTGGGAGTTGTACTGTTACAGATCGGGAATGTAGTAGAAAGTGTAGCTGCTTTTAGAAATGCGATCGTACTTCACCAACAGCATAACCCAGAGGAAGCCCAAAGACTTCTTAACGACCCTTTACTTTCAGCACTTCTAGCGTCTGATAAGTAGGTGGGTAACAATTAACCATTAACCATTAACAAACTTCTCCTCCTCCCTCCTCTCTCCTCCCTCCTCCCTCCTAAAAATGACCAATTACTCATTCATATTTCTGAGAGTTGCCACAGCCGAAGGAGAAATTCGACTGAGATAACGGAATATCCAGTATTTAAATATAGTGTCTAAAATTACAGGAACCGTAGCAATAAATAGAGATATTAAGCTTTGATTAGGCGGTAGTCCAAAGTGACCAGCAAATCCTTCCAAAATTACTTCCCAACCGTGAGGAGAATGAAATCCTACAAATATATCCGTACATAAAATCAGGATAAAAGCCTTAGCACTATCGCTCAAACCATAAACAATCTCGTCCATAAAAGACTTAACTATCACTATTTCTTTTTTACTCGTAGCAATTAACACTCCAAAAGCAACTAATCCGAAAAAATCTGCAAAAACATTGCTCATCGCATCATGGCTTTTGCTACGAAACTCTTTCGCAATTTCACTTGCTTTCTCCTTAACTCGCTCTTCCATTTCTTCAGAAGAGAATTTAGGGGCTTGATTAATTAGATTTTGAAACTTCAAGGATGCTTCAAAATTTTCTAATTCTCGAAAAGCTTCTTCCTGCATTTCTACATTTAAGAAAATTTGCGGGTTATTTTCAGTATTAACATGGGCAACTATCGGCTTAACTAGAAATTCTTTAGATAGTTGTTGAGTTAAAACAGGAACTAGAATCAGCAAAATTAGAAATCTAATAGCCGCTTTAGTTTGATTTCTAGATTGACGGAAATTTTGAACAACTTCGGCTTCTGAATTAGGATCTAAATCGGTTTTTATTCTATTAAATGTTCTACCAAAAGATCTGGGTAAAGCCCCTGTCTTTTCAGTAGGTTTTTCCAAAGTCTTACTTTTAACGGTATCAGGGTTGTATGATTGAATTTTATCTGGTTTAGAAGTAATTGGTAATGAGTCTGTTACAGGTATTAATGCCACAGAATTACTATTTTTCTGCTGATATTTTGCTAACACCTCATCTATAAATCTGAGTTTTTCCAAAATTACAGGATTGGAGATAGTCAGAAGAGAACGACTTAATTTGAATTCTGCTAGTCTCAGCTTGATAATTCCTAAATTTTTGTCAATATCGGCTTTTAAATAAGCTTTAACATTTTTGCCTTGCTCGGCTGGGTTAGAATTGCGATCGCCTAAGTATTCCTCTTCTATTGATCTAATTATTAAGGCTGCTTGATAAGCTTGTTCTAAAGAACGCTCTGGTGTTTCTAAAAACCATTTATTAGTAGCGCGTAAGTACTTGCCAATTTTATTGCGTAACTCATCTGTATTATCCCAGGAAAAAGTAGCTCTCATAGCATCTCCTTCTTTTTTCAAACATCAAACTCAAGTTTTAATTTTAATTGCTCGGTGCTATTATACTCAGTGGCTAAAATCATTAAACCGAATCAACTGAGCGTTGCCGGAAACCTTATTTAGTTATGCTAACAATATATAATTATTTTTGGCCGTGACATATAATAATTGCTATCAATTTTAAGTGTTAAAACAAACAGTTTTAAATGAACCTTATCCTTGAGTAAGTAAATTAACCTAAATTTAAAAGCCTCAACCCCTACAGTGTCAACACCAAAGGGGGAGATTTTTGGCTTGATAATTTTTTAATCTCAAGGTAGTTAACAGCAGTCTAATGTACTATCCAATGAGCATCAGAAACAATACAGACACCCCCAAACTTTTTGAGGATAGGTCTGATGGCTTCTACTAATGTCTGTTGTTGATCTTCTGTACAGATAGTCATCACATATCTATTCGTGAGTACTTCTATTTCTAAATCATTAACAGTACTACCGCGATCGCCTTTTCCTTCAACTTCTCTAATCACCGTATAGCCAGAAATACCAATTTTTTCTAAAGTTTCTAAAACTTTGTACATTTCCATTGATGTAGTGACGATCTCAACTTTTTTCACAGGTTCCATTCTTCTATCCCCACAGTTGTTTGATGATTTGCAAATATACAGGAATCCCCACAATAATATTGAAAGGGAAGGTAATTGCTAAAGCCATAGATACATACAAACTAGGGTTAGATTCGGGAACAGTTAACCTCATAGCTGCGGGAACTGCAATGTAAGAAGCACTAGCGCACAGCACAGCAAACAAGAGTGCATTACCGATAGAAATACCGATCAACTTGGCGATCAAGATTCCAATTATGGCATTAGCTACAGGAATAAATACCGCAAATGCAATTAAGAAAGAACCTGTTTCCCTCAGATCTTTAATTCTTTTTGCAGCAACCAAGCCCATGTCAAGCAAAAAGAATGTCAAGACTCCATAAAATATTCCCTGTGTAAATGGTTGTAATTTTTCCCATCCGGTTTTTCCTGTAAGTATGCCAATTAACAGGCTACCTACTAATAGAAACACTGAACTATTTAAAAAAGCCTCTCGCAGAACTTCACCCCAAGAAAATTCCCCATCTTTCTTGTCATTAGTAAATATTCTTACTAGCAACAGCCCAACAATAATTGCTGGAGATTCCATCAGTGCTAATGCTGCTACCATGTGTCCCCCAAAAGGGATACCAATTTTTCCGAGAAAAGAACTAGCAGTAATAAAAGTGACAGCACTGATTGATCCGTAGGTTGCTGCGATCGCGGCTGCATTGTATGTATCCAGTTTGAGTTTCAACACAAAAAATGTGTAAACTGGTACAATCACAGACATAACTATAGCCGCAGACAGTGTTACTGCAATTTCTGGGTTAACTCCACTTTCAGAAATTTCATATCCTCCCTTAAAGCCGATCGCCATCAGCAAATAAAGAGAAAATAACTTAGGCAACGGTTGAGGAATTTCCAGATCTGATTTCAGAAATACTGCCATCATACCAAGGAAAAAAAACAGTACTGGTGGATTCAGTATGTTAGACAAAATCAGGCTGGAATTCATCTATGCAACTCCTGATATCTAGGAAATATGAGATTTAGCAAAATTTTCATGCGGATGGGGCTTAGGCAATTAAATTGCAAATTAAATAAGCATATAGCTACCGTGTGTCATGTGTGTGTCAATAATATGAAAATGATGTGACAAATCAATTATCAATTATCAATTATCAATTATCAATTATCAATTATTATCTGAGTATTTGCGTGTGAAATCACAGCTAGATCTTCCTCATCAAGCTCAACACGAGTACCACGACGAA
Source organism: uncultured cyanobacterium (assembly GCA_963711165.1). Taxonomy (GTDB): domain Bacteria; phylum Cyanobacteriota; class Cyanobacteriia; order Cyanobacteriales; family PCC-9333; genus Crinalium. The sequence continues at coordinate 45,222 of CAVQDG010000066.1, forward strand.
TTAATTCAGCAAAGTCTTCATTTGGTACCATTACACAAATAGCATACAAGCGCTCCTTACCTGTATTTTCTATAATGTGCATACCTGTTGCAGGTACTAAAATACTATCTCCAGCTTTTATTAATACTGTTTTACCATCACAATTTACTGTACCTTTACCTTTTAAAACAAAGAACATTTCGGCTGCAAATTGATGTCGGTTAGGAGGAGTTTTCCCCCCAATATCAAAAATTTCTACGCAAACAGTAAAGGATATATCGTCGGTTATTGGATCAAATATAATTGCTAATCTATTGCTATCATTAGGACTAATCCGAAAGGCTTGGTAGTCTTTGGGAGACTTGATATCCGCAATCATGCAGCGAAAGTTTTCCATATTCATAATTTAAAATCCTTGTCAAAATTCACAAAAAGTATGGCTCAAAGATATGTAATACGATGAGATATTCCTACCTAATACCAACAGTTAATTTTAAGCCAGCTATCCCAGGATTAATCGTTAATTTATTTAACTGCATCTATGAGTGTTTGAGAATCGCTCACGAATCCAAAGCACTGATTAACATTATAAAGTGTTGCTAAAGAGCAAAACTCAGGAGAAGTGGTGGCAGTGCAGTCTTTAAGCAAGATACAATCGTAGCCTAAGAAATTAGCATCTTGCAGAGTTGCCATTACACATTGATCAACGTTTACTCCTGCAAAAAATAGAGTAGTTGTACCTAAATTTCGCAAAATACTATCAAGCGGTGTATCCCAAAAACCACTCATGCGGTATTTATCAACGCGGATATCTGTGGATTTTTGTTCTAATTCATCAATGACAGCAGCAGCCCAACTATTTACAGTTAATACTGGGGCGTTATTTTTAGGTAAGCGATCGCCTAATCCAATTCCTGATCCTGTAGGATTATAAACATGACGTAAACCAGCACTAATATTCAGCAAATCTGGACGATTTCCCCAATTAAGCCAAATTACAGGTACTATAAAATTCCGTAATATTGGCAGCAAATTATTTATAGGATTAATTGGAGTACGCGCTGGTTTCACATCTACACCAATATAAGCTAACCAGCCATCAGGATGACAGAAATCATTTTGCATATCAATCACTAAAATCGCTGATTTAGCTAAATCTAGGCGTAAAGTCTTAGTTTCTGTAGTTAAATTAATCGGACGTGGTTCAATGGGAGAGCGAGTGATATCTGCGATCGCGTCATTAACTTTCCACGCATTAGGAGCAACCCCTAAATTATACAAAGGGTGATTCATGCTATTTTCTAATCCCATAAATATCAGCGCGTACAACAACTCACAATTTTGTTTGTTTTCTTATTAGCTATTAACAGGCTAAAAATCAAGTCTTCCCCTGGTAAGTAGTTTATATCCGCCTATCATCGAAAAAAATGATAAAAAGAAAGTCCAAAGGCTTGTTGGTTGCAGTAGTACTCCACCACTAATAAATACCAAAACTATCCCTAAACCGATTAAAATCCATCCCGTATCCCGTGCTTCACGACCAGCAAGTAATAATATTAAAATTCCAGCTAAGATAGAGATTACAGAGCCACCAGCAGGAATATCTCTCCACCAATATCCATAAGTATGTGTGGTAAAAATAATATTTTGACCTAGAAAGTAAATGCCCGCGAGTATTAAACCTAGACCGATTACTTTAGTTAAAAATTGCATAGTATTTATTAATTTAGCTTTAGTTGTAAGTGTTGCTCTGCTCAGTTATCTGTAAATTACCGCCTTTTAACCACAAGATTAACTAATTTATTGAATTTTATCACTCAATTTTAAATAAGTAATATTAAGCAGACGTTTTAAACCCAGTGAAAAAACCCTACCCATGAAAGGTAAGGGTTAAGTTAATTAGGTGGGTTGTAGAGGTTGTTAGAGGTGGTTAAAAGTCATCAGGTGTTACATCTTTGTGACTCTTGTCAAAATAATGTTGCCAGATAACATCAGCACTATTGCCAACCCAACCAGCTACTACATGGGCTGGATAACCTTTGTTAACTTGATGAGTAATAAATGTGTGACGAGTAGCGTAAGGTTTTAAATACTGTTTGATTTTTCCTTGCTTTACCAGGTCATCGACTACAGATTTTTTTCTGTATTGTTCATCGCCTCTCCATGCGTTAGCAAAACTACCCCAATTAATCTTTTTACCCGATCTATCTTTTAATACCGACTCGTTAGGATCGTCCGGTGTTAATCGCTTGCTCTCTAACTCTTTCAAAAGTTGGTGTAACTTACTACCAACTGCTACGCGAAAGATACGATCAACGTAGGTTTTAGTATCTCCAGTTGTTTTTGTTCTACGGTCATAACTATCCTGAAAAGCAATTACAGTACAGTTATTTTTAATGTGTTTCCAGCGCAAGGCACAAGCTTCACCACTACGACATCCTGTATAGAAAAGTAGTTTTACAAGCGGTGCATAGTGGCTAACAGTTTTACTTGTTTCGTATGCCTCAATAATCGCTTGTACTTCATCTAAGCTAAACGCACGTCTATCATTTTCGTCATCTATTTCATTAACTACATTTCCTTCTTCATCTCGTTTTTTAGATTTAGTGAGTGCCTTGCTTTGCTTCATTTCCTCTGCTAAATCTTCATAAGGATTGTTGTTTACATAACATTGTTTAATCCCCCAGCCATGAGCATGAGAGAGTTGTGAAAGTATCTTACTTACTGCTTGTTTATGCCTGTTATCAACCATCCAATTACGGATAGCTACTGCATCATTACTACCAACAGAGGTTAAAGCACTATCAATGTAGTTGCGGAATTGACCGCAATACGCAAGCTGATAAGTAGTAACTTTTAAACCAGGTCTTCTGTATTCACAATATTTATCCCATAGCTCTAACAATTCCATTTCAGGTTTTTTGTTAGGTAGGTCTACTACATTGCTGACCAACTGTTTGTCTAGGTCTGGTAAGTACTTCTTCAGCGTTAAGTCAAAATGACCACCTAACCAGTCAAGTTCCATCTGCTTTGTGATAGCTTCAGCAAACTTCAAATTTTCCTTGTTCCACTCAAGCCCTAGTGACACCCTTTTCTGTGTACCGTTAAACCACTGTCTAGGGAAGTTTAGACGTATACGACCCTTTAAGTTTTCTATCCCTACTGAACCTTTGGAAGCTTTACCAGCCGGAGTTTTGGCGCTATTCATGTAAATTACTCAGTACTTACTCAAATTGATTGATTTTGAAAGTATAAATTTCTACTGAGTGCATTTTAGCGTGATTCTACGGTTGCGGTGGCAAATCTAGAGGAATAGAACCGAATAAGCCTTTGCGAAAATCATTTAACATCTGCCGCGCTGTACGTTCAATATCACCTTTGTGACGCTGATCAGCCAAATTCTGTAGGTATTCTTCACCACTAAACGGTGCAGGATCTAATTCGTAGCGTAATTTTAAAGGAGATTGAGGTAATAAATCTGGATCTGTAACAATTAAGTCATTGAGCAAATCTACCAGCGCTGCTGCTACCCGTTGATTATCATAAGATGCTTCACCAATATCATCACAAATAGCTAATTTCAAGGCTGCATCTTGATTATCTAATTTCCAAGGGATAATACCAGGCGCATCTAATAACTCTATTTGGTCAGAAATCCGCACCCAACGTAACTGCTTTGTAACACCAGCGCGACGGGCGCTTTCCACTACCCGCTTTTTGAGTAAACGATTAATTAGGGCAGATTTACCAACATTAGGAAACCCAATGACGACAGCGCGGACAGGACGAGGTAACAAACCGCGATCGCTCCTTTTTTTATTTACCTCCACACCCGCCTCAGCCGCAGCTTTTGAGATTGCCACCACGCCCTCCCCCTGTTGGGCATTTGTGAAATAAGGCTTTTCTCCATGCTGTAGAAACCATTGTGTCCACAACTGCCGCACCGCAGGAGAAATCATATCTACACGGTTTAGCACTAATACCTTGGTCTTATTAGCTATCCACTCTTGTACTTGTGGATGTCGAGTCGCTAAGGGAATTCGTGCGTCTCGCACTTCTAGGACTACATCAACACGCTTTAGTTGTTCTTTAAGCAATCTTTCAGCCTTAGCAATGTGTCCTGGATACCACTGGATGGGAGGAGTTGACATGGGAAGTTTTTGGGAAGAGGGAGGAGGGAGGAGGGAGTGAGAAGTGAGAAGTGAGGAGGGGGAAGGAGTGAGAAGTGAGAAGTGAGGAGTAAGTGAATATTATTATTTAAATCTCCCTGCCCCCTGCTCCCTGCCCCCTGCCCCCTGCCTCTGCTTCCCCTTAAGGAACAATTAAAACCGGACAAGGAGATAGATTAATCACCCTGTTGGTGACACTCTCAGAAACTCCTTCTTCAGTTAAACCAAGTCCTCGACAACCCATGACAATCAAATCTGCATCAATCTCGTCTGCCACATCACAGATAATGAAAGCTGGTTTGCCTTCGCGTTCAATGGTTTGAGCTTGGATGCCTTGTTCTGAGAACAAATTTTGGGCAGTTTTGAGGAGTTCTGCGATCGCTTCTGGCGATGCCATCGGACTTGATTCTGGCTCTTCTCCCTCTGATGTGGGTGTTTCTACTACTGATAGCAAAACTAAGCGGCTATTATATTTTTGCACGATATTAACAACTACCTCAGCCGCTTCGCGGGCTTCGCGGCTTTGATCAACAGGAAATAATACAGTCTTAAACATCGCACGTACCTTCCTATCCCTAATTTTGATAATATGTTGACGGCGTGAGCTAATAACACCATGAGGTATATCAGTTCTGTCTATCATTAAATGTCGCTCTTGACTCCCGCCAAGCCTACGGCTGTAGCGGTGAGATGAATCGCTACGAGTAAACAAACATCGCGTAGCGATACTTCTACAAAATTGACTTTCTGTGTAGAAGATCATATTATAGGTATAGCTTAAAGGTCGAATTGTTATGCTTACCTGTAATTATCAGTTTAAGTTAAAACCAACTATACGACAAATTGTAGACATAGAAAATTACTTTACAGCTTGTCGTAAGGTCTGGAATTATGCCTTAGCTGAAAGGAAAGATTGGAGTAACTCACGCAAAAGTGATCCAAATAAATGCTCTTTAGAGAAAGAGTATATCATTCCTGTTGACGCTCCTTATCCTTCTTACAGGTTACAAGCAGCATCGCTAACCGAAGCTCGAAAAGTTTGTCCTGATTTAAAAGACATAAACGCTCAGGTACTTCAGCAAGTGTTACGGCAATTAGACAGAGCATTTGTTGAAATGAAATCTTTGAATAAAGGATTTCCTCGGTTCAGAAATAAATATCGAATGAGGTCTTTTGTTTTCCCTCAATTTAAAACTAATCCGATTACTGATAACTACATCAAATTACCAAAAATCGGATTGGTTAAGATGAAAGTATCAAGACCAATACCAGAAGGTTTTGTTCTTAAACAAGTAAGAGTAATCAGGAAAGCTTCAGGATATTTCGTAAATCTTTGTTTTCAAGCAGATGTTAGCGTACCAGATCCTTTTCCATCAGGAAATCCTTTAGGAATAGATATTGGACTCGATTATTTTGCAGTTACTTCTAACAATGAACTGATTAAAAGACCTAGATTCTTTAATAAACTTCACCGCAAGCTGAAATTGCTGCAAAGAAGATTAAAGAACAAGCACAAAGGCTCTAATAATCGTCATAAGCTCAATCTAAAAATCGCTCGATTGCATCAAACCATATCAGATACTAGAAAGGACTTCCATTACAAATTAGCACATCGTCTTTGCGACGGAAATGGGATGATATTTGTTGAGGATATTGATTTTAAATCTTGGTCTAAAAATATGCTTTGTCAGCATAATTTAGATGCAAGTTTTGGTCAATTCTTTGAAATACTCTCTCATGTCTGCTGGAAAAGAGATGTGTATTTTGCCAAGGTAGATAAAAACTACACTTCCCAAATATGTCCTAATTGTGGAGTGCATACAGGTAAAAAGAAATTAAGCGAAAGAATACATACTTGCCCTGAATGCAATTTTAGTTGTAATCGAGATTTTGCAGCTAGTTTAGTGATAAAAAATAGAGGATTAAACGCGGTCGGGCAGCCCGTGTTAGAAAATGCTTACGGAGACGGTCTGTCGGGGGTTAAAAATAATATTAGCCTAGATAAGAGTCTTAGATGTAAGAATCCCCCGCTACAGGCGCAGCCTTAATGGGGGAGTGTCAACTAGCTTTTGAGGACGATCATTAACTAGCGATTAAGATCACGCTACTCATAGCGCGAGAATAGTAGAAAACATAAGCAATTAGGAGATTTACGCAGTGTCCAAGAAAAGTGTAGCGAATTTGTCGGCATCTGATTTATCTGGTAAGCGAGTACTGGTACGGGTAGACTTCAACGTACCCGTCGATGATGCTGGTAACATTACAGACGATACACGCATTCGAGCAGCTTTACCGACAATTCAAGATTTGACTGGTAAGGGCGCTAAGGTAATTCTCACCAGTCACTTTGGTCGTCCCAAGGGTGTAGATGATAAATTACGCCTCACACCCGTTGCTAAACGCCTCTCAGAATTGCTTGGACAAGATGTAATTAAGTGTGATGACTGCATTGGTGATGAAGTAACCAATAAAGTAGGGGCGATGCAAAATGGGCAAGTTGCATTGTTAGAAAATGTCCGCTTCTACAAAGAAGAAGAACAAAACGACCCTGAATTTGCTAAAAAGTTGGCATCTGTTGCCGATTTATATGTAAATGACGCTTTTGGTACTGCTCACCGCGCTCATGCTTCTACCGAAGGTGTAACACACTACCTCAGCCCTTCTGTAGCTGGTTACTTGATTGAAAAAGAACTCAAGTACCTCCAAAACGCTATTGAACACCCTCAGCGTCCTCTGGCTGCTATTATCGGCGGTTCTAAGGTTTCTAGCAAGATTGGTGTAATTGAAACACTGTTAGATAAATGCGATAAGTTGCTGCTAGGTGGTGGGATGATTTTCACCTTCTACAAAGCGCGTGGGCTGAATGTTGGTAAATCTTTAGTAGAAGAAGACAAGCTAGAATTAGCACGTTCTTTGGAAGCTAAAGCAAAAGAACGGGGTGTACAGTTGCTATTACCAACTGATGTAATAGTTGCTGATAATTTCGCGGCTGATGCTAATGCTCAAACTGTTAGTATTGAAAACATTCCCGATGGTTGGATGGGTTTGGATATTGGTCCTGATTCCGTGAAGGTATTCCAAGAAGCTCTTGCAGATTGCAAGAGTGTAATTTGGAATGGTCCAATGGGTGTGTTTGAATTTGATAAGTTTGCTGCTGGTACAGAAGCGATCGCACATACTCTGGCTGAAATCGGAAAGCTTGGCGCTACTACTATTATTGGTGGTGGTGACTCTGTTGCTGCTGTGGAAAAAGTTGGTCTTGCAGATCAAATGAGCCACATTTCTACGGGTGGTGGTGCTTCTCTAGAGTTGCTTGAAGGTAAAGAATTACCTGGTATTGCTGCACTTGATGAAGCCTAAGCACTCTACTATAAAATAGCTACTAAATAGATGGGCATAATTAAACTTAAAATTCAAGTTGGTCATTGTTAATTGTTAATTGTTAATTGTTAAGACCAGCCTGATCTTTAAGTTGATTTTTACCTACCTACTTAATAGCAGGGCTGGGTGAGTTGTTTACCCAGCCTTGTTTTTTCCCTGGCGTGTAGCTTGTGTTAAATTAATTAATTTGTGTTAATCATTGCTATTTAGCTGAAGTTGATGATAAACTATTAATATAATAACAATCCGTGCGTCCATATATATACATTTTTTCAGATAAATTAATAGCGATCGCATTTTTTGAAGTGTTTCTACAAAGTTATTGAGAGTCAAAAATCGAGGTGGGTAGAAAACTCATCCCGATGTTGTAAGATAGCGATCGCCAATACATCTAAAGATGCCGTTAATAGTAAAATATACAAAACCTCTCTACGATATTATAGTCATATCACCGGAGATGATATCAAGGAGTGAGTGAAGTATTAGAGGAAGTTAGGTGCGTCAAATGGTAGAACAAACGCTTCGTGACCGCTACCAAATTATTCAACACATTGGCAGCAGGCGATTTTGTGAAATATACCTAGCCAAAGATGAAGACCTCCCTGGCAAACCTTTGTGTGTAATTAAGCAACTCAAGCCGAAAAATCTTGATCCTTTGCTATGGTCAACTGCCAAACGATTTTTTCAAGCTGAAGCTGAAGTTTTGTACCGCGTAGGTAAGCATGATAAAATTCCACAGCTACTAGCTCAATTTGAAGAAGGTGCTGATTCCTATATAGTTCAAGAATTTATTGAAGGTAATGAATTAAGTAAAGAACTCATACCTGGACAGCAATGGAGTGAGGATAAAGTAATTAATTTTTGCTGTGAAGTGCTAGAAATTATAGATTTTATTCATCAGCACAACCTCATCCACAGAGATATTAAACCATCAAATTTAATTCGGAGAACAAAAGACAATAAAATTATTGTCATTGATTTTGGAGCAGTCAAACAAAATGCTCCTGAATTAGGTGTTAATGTAGATAAAGGTGGTTTTACAGTCGCTATTGGTAGTCCTGGTTATATGCCACCCGAACAAGCTAAAGGCAACCCGAAATATAACAGTGATCTTTATGCTTTAGGAGTAATTTGTATTCAAGCTCTGACGGGAGTACCTCCACAAAAAGATCATCAAACAAATGAGCTTATTTGGCAAAAATCAGTTAAAATCAGCCCTAAATTTACTAAAATATTAAATAAAATGGTACGTGCTGACTTTAATCAACGCTACCCATCTGCTGCTGAAGCATTGCAGGAAATTAAAAACTTATCTTCTATTGCTCCTCCCAAAAGCTGGGAGAAGTCACCATCTATTAAATTTTCCCCTTTAATAATATTGACGATCATGTTATTAACATTTGTCAGTACATTAGTATTTAATCAATTGCGGATTACCCAAAAAGAAAAAAATATTAATTCTTCCAATTCTACGGAGTTACAAGTAGCAAAATCAAACAGTTTTGTCAAATATGAAAATGTGAATGCAGGTATCCAAATCAAGTATCCTTACACTTGGCAAAAAAAAGATGTAGAAAATCCTTTTACTGGTGAAATAGTCTTATTTACAAATCCACTTTCTAATCAAACAAACAAATTTGAACCGAAACTAAGTATCCGAATTGAAAACTTATCAGGAAAACCTATCTCTTTAAAAGATTATACTAATTTATCTCTCAAAGAAATTCAGAGATATCTCCAAAATTCTGATATAACGGATTCAAGGTTAACTACATTAGGAGGGATTCCAGCCCATCGGGTGGTTTATCAGGGTGTGGATGGAGAATCTCGGCTCATTAAAAATTTAGAAGTTTGGGCAGTTTTTAACCAAAAAGTTTATATTGTTTCATATACAGCTACGCCAGATGAATATCCTAATTATTTAGAATTTATAGAAAAAATGATTAATTCCTTTGAAATTTTTTAATGATGAAAAGTAGAACAACCTTAAAAAACATATATAGCAATTAGCAGTTAGCTTTTAGCAATTAGCTTTTCTGAAATGCTTTGCTTAAGGGTTTTAGTCATAAAAAATGCTCATAGCGCCTTGGCGCTTGCTATACATTTTATAACAATGAAGAAAAGTTATCAAACCCTATAACCCTCTCTCCTCCCTCCTCTCTCCTCCCTCTCTAAAATATAAAATCAAAGAAACACAACAGCTTATGACTTACTGATGTGCTTCAAAGTCCCCTTTTTTAAGAGGGATGCTGGGGGGATATCGAAGTAAGTCTTGCGACTGTTGAAGCTGGTTGATCATATCCAAGGATCTTTGATAATCGAATTTATTGCCTTGCTGCAAAAATAAGTCGGCAGCTTTTTGAAAATCGGCGATCGCTAATGATTTTAGATCCAACGAACTACGCATTGTCAAATATGCGCCCCTATATGGGATAGCTAAAGTTTGAGCGATTTGTTGACGATGAGCCTCACCTCGGTTGGCGTAGGCTTGAGCTAAATTAGGATTTATAGATATAGCACGATCGTAATCGGCGATCGCACGCGTTAAATTTTGCTGGTTTGAACGAGCCAAACCTCGGTTATTATAAGCTTCAGCTAAATTAGGATTTATAGATATAGCACGATCGTAATCAGCGATCGCACGCGTTAAATTTTGCTGGTTTGAACGAGCCAAACCTCGGTTATTATAAGCTTCAGCTAAATTAGGATTTATAGATATAGCACGATCATAATCAGCGATCGCACGCGTTAAATTTTGCTGGTTTGAACGAGCCAAACCTCGGTTATTATAAGCTTCAGCTAAATTAGGATTAAGCTTAATTGCCTGATTGTAATCGGCGATCGCACCAGTTAAATCTCCTTGAGCAACTTTATCCAAACCTCCTCGCAGAAAATCTACAGCACCCTTTTTTGCCCCTGCTGTAGCAGTAATTATCTGATGTTTTGGGAAAGTATTATTAGTAGCCAAAAAGGTATTAATTCCAATTCCTAACACAAACGTAACAGTCCCAGTCCTCAAATCTGGAATAGCGCGTCCATTAATTCCTACTAAACCACCATTTTCATTAAGTACAGGCCCACCACTCATTCCTGGTGCAGCATTAATAGTGTAAACCAGAGAATAACCATCCTTGGGCTTTTGCAGAAGACCAGAAATTTGTCCATTCAAAAATTGATAAGTCGCTTCTGAAATTAACGGCCCAGGAGCAGCCCAACCAGCCACATAAACTTGTACCCCCTCCGTCAAAACTTCCGAATTACCCAACTCAGCTACGCGGTAGTTTTTAAAACTATCGAACTGCAACAACGCTAAGTCTAATCCAGGCACTCTTTTAATTCGGATGGAGTTAACTGTATATTTTCTACCATCACTAACTTCAATATTATAAATTCCTGCTTCCTTAACTACGTGCCAGTTAGTCAGGACATCATAAGTATTACCTCGACGGTTAATAATTACACCAGAACCATTATTTTTCCCACTGAGTCTAACCGTAATTTCTTTAGCGATCGCATTCACCTGCGGCGCTGATAAGGCAAACGCCACTGGCGATAACACCCCCACAACAGCTACACCCATCACAACTGCTGAAACTTGAGCAAATGAGAAAAACATGAGCAGACAAAAATGTTGTTAATTAAGTGGGCGTAAGTAGAATCCACGAAAAAAACTGAGATTTTGCCAAGAAATGTTTCCTGGCTTAACAATTGAGTTTTCAGCTAACTGTACACCGATTTCAATCGGAATTGCCCAACTAAAACGAATCATCTGTTCCTGTAAATTTTTTTCTGGGTCAGAACCATCCTGAAATATATAAGGATTACCCCAAAGAGGATAAGCGTGCATACCATTAATACCGACTAACTCACCTCGACTATTAAGTAGAGGTCCACCACTCATACCCTTTTCAATATTATTGGTATACCCAATCTGATAACCCCCTTCTAAAGCTTTGTTTAGTAACAGTGATATTCGACCACTGCGGAAGACAAACTTTAGTTGAGACGAATTTTTAGCAATATTTGGTGAATTCCTTGAATGAATGCTGACGGATTTATTTACCGCCTTCGATGCTACAGGAGATTTAGGTTTTTGAACGGGATCATCTGCTCGTTTATAAGTCGTAGATTTAAAGGGAAATCCTGCGGCAAATACTTCATCATCTACTGCCAAATTAGATGATGAGCCTACAGATGCCACAGCATAAACTGACTTTTTACTGGTGAACTGCAATATAGCCAAATCATTGACTGCCAGAGATTTTATTGTCTGTTGAGCAACTGGGTAGATATTTCCATCGTCAGCTTGAATCCGATACGGAGGATCTCCTGCCCTAAGAACATGAGCATTGGTCAGCACAGTATAAACCTGCCCTTGTCTTTGAATCAAAATTCCTGACCCTAAAACATCTTTTGACCAGACCTTCACCGTAATTAGTTGAGCTTTTCGGTAAAGCTGCTGAGTTGATAGTTTTTTTGAGGTTTTAGCTACAAATCTTGGTGCAGAAACTTGAAAATTTGGTGCTTGTGCTGGCAATGCTAAAGGTAAACTGCTTACACAAGCAACCATTATCAACAAGCGCCAAATTATCTGACCTGGCTTAAGTGATTTGCTCACATTGTTTGTCGAAATGTCTATTGATCCTGAAGAGTTAAGGTTTGTAATCAAATATTACTTTGCTTTAATAGCAGAGACTTTTAGCAATTGCTGAATATCCAGATAAGCTTCACCATCTTGATAAGAAATTATTTGGTCTCCACTTAAATTAATTAGTCTACCTGCTGCCCGCGCCCTCAGATCAAATAATCGCCCCAAAACGCGCTCCGGGTTAGTTCCAGGTTCAAGAGTAACTAACACTGAATTTCTGGCGCAAGCCCCTCCTTTGTAATCAGCAAAACACAGTACAGGGTGCTGATTGATCATTCCAGTTCTAATGAACTGCAATTTACCATTGTCGTTGTATCGCTGGAATCTCTCAGAAACTTCTTGACAACGTTGTAGTGGGCTGTACCGAGAGCTACTAAAATAAGTCGAAACCCAGCGAATCATCGGGATCTCTCCCCGTGAGGTACGTACAACAGTTACGGGGACACCATTACTTGTTCCGCAAAAAAATCTATTATTATCAGCCCAGCTAGGCTGTGCGATCGTAGCAGTTGTACCTAGCGCGATCGCTACCGCCCCTAAAATTCCTGTAAATAGATTTAGTTTCATATCATTCCACTCTCCTTGTCGCTAAAATTATAGCTTTTAATTGTTATAATCTCAATTTTAGATCATATCTTAATATTGACTAATTTTATGACCTTTTACCAAAAAGTGATGATTGCTCAATACTTCACTTTTACGGCTATTGTATGAAAATTTAATATCACAACATTGTGTGCCTCTCATGTTAAATCAATCTCTGCGGCTGCGTTACAAAATTATTAAATTTTTAGGTAGTGGAAGATTTGGCGAAACTTATTTAGCTGAAGATTTAGACTTACCTAATAAACCTTATTGTGTTGTTAAGCGATTTAGACGAGAATCTCCACACTCAAATTTACAATTAGAAAAAGCACAATTTGAGCAACACGCCGAAATATCTTACATTTTAGGCAACTACAACCAAATACCTTTATTATTAGCTGAATTTGAAGAAAAGCAAGAATTTTATTTAATTCAGCAATTTATAGACGGTAAAAACCTCAGTGAAGAAATAAATTCAGCTAGAAGATGGACTGAACAGCAGGCAAGAGAGTTTTTGCAAGATACACTCAAAATATTACAATTTTTCCATCAGCAAAACTTGATTCATCAAGATATTAAGCCACAAAATTTCATCAGGCGCAAGCAAGATGGAAAAATTGTTTTAATTGGGCTTAGTGCTGTCAGGCAAGTTGATCCTGATACGATGAATTTAGAGCGATTAGGTCAGGCGAATATTGCCATTGGCACTCCCGATTATATGCCACCTGAACAAGCTAGGGGTAATCCCAAATTTAACAGTGACATTTATGCTGTTGGAATTGTTGCTATTCAAGCCCTTACTGGTATATTTCCGTTACCTAAAAATAGCATTACCGAAGAAATTAATTGGCGTAATCACGTAGATATTAGCTCTAAATTGGCTGATATTTTAGATAAAATGGTGCAATATAACTTTCGTCAACGCTACCAAACAGCAGCAGATGCCTTGATAGCAGTCGAGAAGTTATCACAGAGGCAATCAATTAAATTAGCTACTGATTTTATTAATAAAAAATATTTAATTTTATCTAGTATGTTAATCGGAATCATCCTTGCTATATCAACAATACTTAAAACTCCTGGTTTACAGCAATTATTTTTAAAATTTATTTTAAATAAAAATTCGCCTTCTTCACCATCAGCTAATCAAAGTTTAATAATCTATCAAAACTTTTATAATAATATTAAAATTAGCTATCCCAATTATTGGCAATACCAAAATATTCAAGATCCCTTTACTGGCGACGTAGTTAAATTTTTACCTCAAGCTGGTAATTTAGCTTTCTTACTATCAAGCGTCACTGTAAGGAATGAAGATTTATCAAATAATCCTCTCTCACTAACGGAATATACCGATTCAGCCATTAGCGAAATTAAGCGGTTTCTCCCCAATAGCGAAATAATAAATTCGATGCCAACAACTTTATCCAATAAAGCTGCACATTTGGTAGTTTACACCACTAAAAATTCCGAAAATGTTGCTGTAAAAACCTTAGAGATATGGACAGTTGAGAATAATCAGGCATATATCATTACTTATACAGCAACAGCCAGTCAATATAATAATTTCTTAGAAGATGCAAAACAAATTTTTAACTCATTTGAAATTTTATAAATTAACTCAACTTGTTTACCAGCAACGCTGAGTTACCCAAATTTTACTTAAAGATAGTAGCTATGAATAACTCAGAAGACTTGAATTATTTTCCAGTATTAAAAACTCAACGGTTGCTGCTACGAAAAATTCAACTAAACGATGCAGAGGATATGTTTGAATATGCCTGTGATCCAGAATTTGCTAAATATACTATCTGGACAGCACACCAGTCTTTAGAACATAGCAAGCGTTTTGTCAATAAAATCATTGAGTTTTACAATACTCATCAGCTAACCGTTTGGGGGATTGTGGACACCAACGGTAAATTTATCGGTACTTGTGGATTTGGCGATTTGCAACTCATTGATGCCAAAGCAGAACTTGGCTATGCCTTATCTAGAAAGTATTGGGGCAAAGGATACATGACTGAGGCAGTTACGGCTGTTATAAATTTCGGCTTTAGCAATATGCCCCTAAATCGGATTGAAGCGCGATGTGAACCGGAAAATATAGCTTCGGCACGGGTACTAGAAAAAATTGGGATGAAGTATGAAGGTTTGTTAAGACAACATATCTATAGTAAAGGTACTTACCACGACCTGAAAATGTATTCTATTCTCAAGCAAGAATGGCCCGATACAAAGACAACGGTTAATGCTTATATATAGGTGAGGGTTTCCACTTCGGTTTGATTAGCAAAAAAAATGTGGCAAAAGCAGAGGCATTTTGCCTGATGATTATGCCTAAAGTTATAAACGTTACCTGAAAAAGTTAATCTTTTTATCCTTAGAAAACCAAGGCATTTTGCCTGATGATTATGCCTAAAGTTATAAACATTACCTGAAAAAGTTAATCTTTTTATTCCTAGTGGTTCATCCCTGTGATAGAGGTAGGGCTTTGAGTTTAATTGATAATCTTATGGATAAGAAAGCAAGATTAAGAAAAAAATAAATTTTAGATAGGAGAAATGAAATGGGTATTATTGCATGGATTATTTTAGGATTAATTGCTGGCGCGATCGCTAAAGCTATTTATCCAGGTCATCAAGGCGGCGGTATTCTAGCTACAATGGCTCTAGGAATTGTCGGTGCATTAGTAGGAGGTTGGCTAGGTCAAACATTACTTGGGACGAGTGGTGGGGCATCCTTTGGAGCCTTGACACTGCCCAGTATCGGTTTTGCAGTTCTTGGTGCTATAGTTGTAATTTTCCTGTGGGGTTTGTTAACTCGCCAAAGCGCATAAATAAAAGTTAAATATTGTTTGTTGAGAAAATCAATAAATCTCCCATAGTTTGAATTATGGGAGATTAATTTTTTATTAAATAGCAAGCTAATAATATAGCAATCAAGTTTTGTTATTGGTAATAAATTTAATAATAGGAAAAAGGTTAAACTTACTCCAAAGACGATCAAATAATCAAATCAACTGCAAGGAAATACGAAATGCTGGAATTATATCAATTTGAAGTATCACAATATGCCGAAAAAGTCCGACTAATCCTAGATTACAAAAATTTGCCTTACCGTAAAATTGAAGTGACACCAGGAGTGGGACAACTAGAACTATTCCGGCTGTCTGGTCAAAGAAAAGTACCAGTGTTGAAGGATGGTAATACAGTTATTGCTGATTCTACTGCGATCGCACTCTATCTAGACAAGCAATATCCTGAAAAACCATTAATCCCAGTTGACCCCAAACAACGTGGACTTTGCTTACTAATCGAAGCATGGGCAGATGAATCTATTGGGATCAAAAGTCGTCCAGTACTATTTGATGCTTTAAGCAAAAATTTGAGTTTGCGTAGTGCAATTTTACCCAGTGCAACACCAGATATCTTAAAAAATTTAGTTGGTTCTGTACCAGGTGAACTACTCAACCTTCTCGGTGTGGGTGTTGGCGCAAGTCCAGATGCAATTAAAGAAGCTAAAACAGCCATCCATCAAGACTTAGAAGCCTTAAGTTTGATATTGGTAGATAGTCCTTACTTAGTTGCAGACTACCCAACCCTGGCAGATTTTACTGTCGCGGGTTTAAGTATGTTGCTGAAGTTTCCCCAAGGAAATTATCTCAACATTCCAGAAACGCTCAAGGGTAAAGGAGTTCCAGAGTTTACCGACAATGCTGCTTATCAGCCATTTTTTAACTGGCGCGATCGCTTATATGCAGAATATCGTAAACCATTAACTGCAACTACCACTACTTACACTAGCAGCAGCAATACTCCCACATCAATTAACATTGATTAAACGCTCTCGGATAACTAAATTGTTTTTTAACCACAGATGAAACACAGATGAACACAGATGAACATCTCGACCTGAAAAAAATATAAAACCATTATTCCCCCTCCCTGTTGACGGGGAGGGGGCAGGGGGTGGGGTTTTACCTGTGCTTCTGTGTTGGTAAAATCATTGCTTGCTAGAATTGCGCTAGACTTTTGATGCCAATGTTTTACCCCAGCTAGCAGCCATCATGGACAAGCCATTAGGCACAGTCATACAAGGAGCCTTAAGTCAAGGGCTAGAAGTGAGATTAAACCCCGATGTCTCAGTAGAAGATATGCGGGTAGGTAAATTTTTGGTAGTAAGGGGTTTTCGTTCAGATTTCTTCTGTCTCCTCACAGATGTAACATTAGGGACATCCAGTGCGCGGATAACTGCGAATCCTCCCCACCCAGAAGACGATTTTTTACAAGCAGTGCTGGCTGGCAGTAGCACTTATGGCACAATTAATTTAACGCCGATGTTGATGCTCAACCGTGAACCTAAGTTTACGGCGTTAAATGGTAAGTCTGATCAAAACAAAACTACTGGTGCATCCTTAGCATCTTTTAAAGCACAAAGTAGTGAAGAGATGGAATTGTTACCAGTCAAAACAATTCCTAGCCACTTCAGCCAAGTTTATGATGCTACTGAACGTGATTTCCGCTCGGTATTTGGTTGGGAAGACGACCCTCATCGGCGCAACTTCGCTATTGGTAAACCTCTAGATATGGAGGTGCCAATATGTATAGATTTAGATCGATTTGTAGAACGCAGCAACGGTATTTTTGGTAAATCAGGTACAGGTAAATCTTTTCTTACCCGACTACTATTATCTGGAATTATCCGCAAGCAAGCTGCTGTTAACTTGATTTTTGATATGCACTCAGAATATGGCTGGGAAGCTGTATCTGAAGGTAAGCAATATAGTACTGTTAAAGGGTTGCGGCAACTTTTCCCCCATGATGTCGAAGTATATACTCTCGATCCTGAATCTACAAAACGTCGGGGTGTATCTAATGCTCAAGAACTTTATCTGAGTTATGACCAACTAGAAGTAGAAGATATCATGCTGGTGCAGGGAGAGTTAAACCTTTCTGAAGCTAGTTTAGAAAACGCTAATATTTTACGCAGCGAGTTTGGTAAGTCTTGGATTATCCAGTTGTTAAATATGACTAACGAGGAAATCCAGATTTTCTGCGAAGAAAAGCGGGGAAATAAGTCTTCTGTAATGGCGCTGCAACGCAAACTTCTACGCCTAGATAACCTTAAATATATGCGTAGCACTTGCCCTCACAATTATATTGATCAAATATTGCAATCTTTAAGTGCTGGCAAGCACGTAGTAATTGAGTTTGGTTCCCAGTCGGATATGCTCTCGTATATGCTGGCAACTAATATGATTACTAGGCGGATTCACTACGCTTATGTGCGGAAAGCGGACAAGTTTTTACAAACCAAAAATCCGAGCGATCGCCCCCATCCATTAGTGATTACAATAGAAGAAGCCCATCGTTTCCTTGATTCTGCGATCGTTCGCCAAACTATTTTTGGCACAATCGCCCGCGAAATGCGTAAATTCTTCGTTACCCTGTTGGTAGTAGATCAGCGCCCCTCTGGAATTGATAACGAAGTCATGTCCCAAATAGGCACACGCATCACCGCCTTACTCAACGATGACAAAGACATTGAAGCTATATTTACAGGCGTTTCTGGCGGACAAAGTTTACGCTCAGTGCTGTCTAAGCTCGATTCTAAGCAACAAGCTTTAATTCTAGGTCATGCTGTCCCGATGCCAGTAGTAGTGCGTACCCGTCCCTACGATGAGCAATTCTATAGAGAAATTGGCGATACCGCTTGGGCAGAAAAGTCTGATGAAGACGTATTCACCGCAGCAGAAGCAGCTATAGCAGACTTAGGATTTTAACAATTAACAATTAACAATTAACAATTAACAATTAACAATTAACAATTACTATTCTGCTTCCTCTGCTTCCTCTGCCCCTCTGCTTCCTCTGCTCCCCCCCTCTCTCCTCTCTCCTCCCCCCTCCCTTGCACAGAGCGGAGATCATCCCTAAATCCGTTCGGTTCTCCTACTCGGATTAACATAGCACTTTATAAGTTCATCGTTCATCATATATATATAGGGTTTAATCAAAGTGTTGAGCAAGCAGTAGATACTCAGCTTGTTGTGAGCAAGGTTTACTGTGGAAAGCTTCAACTTATCTTAAGGATCACTTAAGTATTCAAACCTATTAAAACTGTTATTTTTAGGCAAACAGCAAATGAACTTTTTACCCTTTACTTACGTCTAAATTTGTAATAAGCTATAAATATAACAAACTCATAATGACTTCAACTTAAAGCTGCTTTTCCCAGTAAAGAGAATCTACAGCTAAAGTGTCAGTCCCGCAACAACCTAGAAAGCCATACCCAACTGGCAAATTCTAAATAATTGCCCAAAGGAGTATTCCTAAAAAATTTCATTACATAGTCAGGTAGTTGACCTATACATCTTACGCAGGATGTACCGTCACCACTAGGATAGCTATTCTCAATTATAGGAGTTAGCAATCTCTTTTGAGGTCAGCCCCCGCGACAGAATTGTTGCTTGTTTACGGAGTAAACACTCAGTCATGCCCACTTCTAACACCGCCAAGAAGACAACTAAGCCGCTGTTCACGGCTGACATGGTTCGCACATACTTGCATGAAATTGGGCGCGTGCCACTGCTGACCCACGAACAAGAGATTGTCTACGGTAAGCAAGTTCAGCAAATGATGGCGCTGGTAGATGCCAAAGAAGCTTTGGCAGAACAGCTAAATCGTGAACCAACTTCATCTCAGTGGTCGGCGCAGGTTCATCTCAGTGAAGACGAACTTACCCGCATTATAACGCTAGGGCAGCGAGCAAAGCGCAAAATGATCGAAGCCAACTTGCGTTTGGTAGTAGCGATCGCCAAAAAGTACCAGAAGCGTAATATGGAATTCTTGGATTTAATTCAAGAAGGTACTTTAGGCTTAGAGCGGGGTGTGGAAAAATTTGATCCCATGCGTGGCTACAAATTTTCGACTTATGCTTATTGGTGGATTCGTCAAGCAATTACCAGAGCGATCGCACAACAAGCCCGTGCTATTCGTTTGCCAATCCATATTACCGAAAAGCTCAACAAAATTAAGAAAACTCAGCGAGAACTAGCTCAAAAACTCGGTCGTCACGCTACACCAACAGAGATAGCTGTAGCACTAGAACTAGAGCCAGCGCAAATTCGGGAATACTTAAATATTGCCCGTCAACCAGTCTCTCTAGATGTGCGAGTTGGGGATAACCAAGACACTGAACTGTCTGAACTGCTAGAGGATGAAGGTCCTTCTCCAGAGCATTTTACGACGCAAGAGTCTCTGCGCCAAGACTTAGATGATTTGCTTGCAGAACTAACTCCCCAACAACGAGAAGTAATTACCCTCCGCTTCGGTTTACTGGATGGGAATGAACTGTCCCTAGCTAAAGTAGGGCAACGTTTAAACCTCAGTCGCGAACGAGTACGACAACTGGAACATCAAGCTCTTGCTCACCTACGTCGTCGTCATGCCAGTGTGCGCGAGTATGTAGCTAGTTAAACCAGTAAACAGTAAACAGTAAACAGTAAACAGTAAACAGTAAACAGTAAACAGTATATCAGGCGTATGGTAGGGGGTCGTGATCCCCCGCTATACGCCTAATTTGCTTTTTGTGGGACAGGTGAGTACTTAAATCCAAACAATAAAAATGATTAGTAAATATACTTAAAAAAATAACTTTTCCCTTAGTTTTTCTTTTATAAAAAGTTAAATATAATTTCTTTGATGTAGAAAATTAGCAAAAATGTATAAATATTTGTAACTTTCAGGAATTACCTGTTTTACTGTTGTAGCTATTAACTAGCCAGACAGCAGCTATCAACTTCAAGCTTAGTATTCATTAAGAATACCTCCAGTAAGAGTATGATTTCTTCCATTTGGCTGAATCGCTGGATCTCATTTACCAGGTATTGTAAGAATACATTCTTAAATACTTTTTTCAAATTAAAGCTCAGGGGCAAAATAATGTTAATTAAAAATTTATTTAATTCTTCTTTACAAAGTCAAGTTCCTCTAGCTGGCTTGCTCCTGAGCGCTTGTTTTGCCACTATCAGTGCAAGTCCTATTTTGGCTTCTAGTGTCAAACCCGTTGATTCCTCGCCGACAGTAGCTACAGCAACAATTCCAGGTACACAGCGTTCAATAGCAGCTACTCCAAAGCAGTTGCGTGACGGTATTTACCTTTTTGGTCAAACCTCTAAACCCAACCAACTAGGTAAAGAGTATGTAGTGTTTGAAGCCCGTGGCGGTAAGGTAAGAGGTGCGGTTTATATGCCCTCGTCGGAGTTTAGCTGCTTTTACGGTACTGCTAAGAATAACCAGATGGATTTAATGGTAGTTGACCCTTATGACCAATCAACATCTTCTTATGCAATTGCACTGGAAAGAAATTCCTTAGTGGCTGGCAAAAATGCAGTAGGGCTTGAAGGTTATCAACCAATTACCAGAATCACTGCTAACGACAAGCGGATATTAAAGGCTTGTGGCAATAGCAATCCAAAATAGGTTGACTATAAATTAGTTGAAACTGTTGAGTGTTTAATCAACAATTATTTAAAAACCCCTCTCTATTTATAGGGAGGGGTTTTGTATTATAGCTAGGGACACAGAGCGATTGACAAGTTGTATAGGTCTTCCTTATACAGATCTCATCAAATAGAAAAGCTAAAAGCTAACTGCTAATTGCTAATTGCTATAGTATTAATACTCAATTCCAGGTTGAGCTTTGACACCTTGTTGTTTAAATGGATGCTTAATTAAAGTCATTTCAGTTACTAAGTCTGCCTTTTCAATTAGTTGTGCTGGTGCGCCTCTACCTGTAAGGATCAGGTGAGTATCAACTGGCTTTTGCTCTAGTCCAGCTAGTACTTGCTCGACGCTTAAGTAACCTAACTTTAAAGCAACGTTAACTTCATCCAATAGCACCAGTTTAAAATCTGGGTTGGTAATAAAGGTTAAGGCTTTTTCCCAAGCTGCATTAGCTGTTTGGATATCGCGGTCGCGATCTTGAGTTTCCCAACTAAAGCCTTCTCCCATTGCATGAAATTCTAGCTGAAAAGACCACTGGCTAAGGACGGCTTTTTCTGCGGGTTCCCACGCACCTTTAATAAATTGCACGATCGCGACTTTGTAGCCATGACCAAGCGATCGCATTACCATACCTAAAGCAGCAGTAGTTTTCCCCTTACCGTTACCTGTATTAACAATAATTAAGCCTTTTTCTTGGGAAGCTTGCGCGACGCGCTGCTCTTGCACTTCTTTGCGTCGCTGCATCTTCTTCTGGTACTGTTCTGTCGTTAGGGATACCTCTGAGGTAGCACCTTGAGTTGATGGCATTTGATTGGGATCGGAATCTAAATCTGTGGGCATTAAATTTGCACTGACACAACTTTTATAAATACCATGAGAAATCCCAGTAAGGCTCATCTGTTGTTTCTTCTAAGCGAGCCAAATCACCTTGATATTTTTCGTTAATTAACTTGGCTTTTTGTTGCAAATGTTTAGGTACATAGCACAAGCTTACTGGCAGTCCGTGAGACAGTAAAAACTCGGCAAGTTGCTCAGGATGAATATAGATCCCAGACTTATGCAGCCCTTGCAACATTTCTTCAAAAGTTTGCCAATGTTCTTGAGGTTGCTGCTGAATTGATGTCCCAAAGCAATTGGGATCAGTAAAGGAAACACCGTACATACTGGCTGGCATCAGAAAAAATCCCCTTAAGGAGTAAAACTGGTAGCGGACGTTTAATCCTTTATTAAAGAAAAGTTAAAGTTGATTTAATGTATGGACTTTTTGTGATGTAACTTAATTTTACTAAATATTGATCGGGAATTGCCACATATTAGCTGAAAAAAGCTGATTTTTTATTTTGGCGATCGCAGAGGTACATCATCCTATTACATACAATGCTTATGTGGCTGCTATCAAAGAATT
>CAVQDG010000067.1:0-12050 GCA_963711165.1 uncultured cyanobacterium
CCCCAGTAAACTAAAAGAAGCCCTTGAAACTGCACAGCAACAGATAATTGATCAGTTGGCAACGGATGGTTGATCTGTTGTATACCTGAACAATTCGCTATATAACGGATATAACGGATGGTTGATCTGCTAGGTAAAATAACTGTGGCTACTCACAGATAACTTATCCGTTAAATCTTTACTCCTCCCCCCTCTCTCCTCTCTCCTCTCCCCTCCCCCCTCTCCTCTCTCCTCTCCCCTCCCCCTACCCAATATGGCTAAAATTAACCCCTACACTCTCCAAATGCAAGTTACCCGTATGTTTCAAGACGGGCAAAGCTTCTTTGCAACCATGAAAGTACAAGATTGGCTGCGGGAACGTAATGAAGATCCCGCTACCTACGATATTATTTTTCATCAAAAACCCGCACCACCAGGATCAAAAGAAGTAATTTCTATTGACATTGAACTGCGTCGCAAAGATGGCAAACCTGTAGATTCTTGGTTGCAAGAACAAGTAAATCATCACGCATAAATAAAAAATAGCCTGCGTAGGGTATGAATTGAAATGTAATATTTGTACGGTTAGCGTTTACACGCAATTACCGAACAATTGTGACATTTTCCCACTTAAACGAGGGTTTAGGCTTTTTCTCGATGGACTTGTAATATTTGACGTAATTAACTAATCGGTATTGGTACATAAATTTAAGTTGACCCATTGATTTGGGATTTTGTCCGTAGTTATTGCCACATGGCATAGATGCCCAAATACCACCAACTTTGCAGACAGCATTTTCAAAGCGCCCAGCTTTGACATCTGCGATCGCGCCTTTTTGGATGATAAAATATAATGCTATTTTGTCTTGAGAACCTGGTGAAAAGTCTTTTAATTTCAACTTATATTTTAAGCTATCCCAATTAAAATCCATTACTTGGTAGCGCCCAGCAGCCGTTGAACAAACGATACGCCCGTTGATTGAAGCACATTGTTTAATTTTTGGGTGTTTAGAAAAGTTGCTGAAGTTACCATTAAAAACCAAGGTATGGTATCCTTGTGGATCTACTCTGCCTGTTTCTGCCCAAGCGATCGTATCGAGAAAAGCTTTAACCCTAAGTATTTTGAGATCAGCAGATAGTACAGCTTCATTAGATAAGGGCAGTAGCAATAACCCTAGAAATAATACACCCCAAAACCTCAGATGTTCTAGGCTAATAACTTTTAAATTCAAATTGCACCCCTTTACTTGGCACTTTCAAAGTCTTCTTAAGACTTTAAATTAATTTGGTCATTTTGAATGTTTTTGCTAAATTTATGTAATATTTCCTTAATCTTGTTAGTTGAGAATTATCTTAAGGGAGAAAAAAAACGCTTGTTACAAATAGTGTTACTACACTGATAAGGATATATACCCAAACCAGATATTACTTTCTCAATCCAACCTCTTCTTCTTACCCGTGCAACTTCTTGTGAATGGCATTGGGGACATTGAGTTGAGGTTGAGAAATTTTGTAATAGCATAGTTAATGAACCTGACAATCATAAGTATATTTTATATGCTCTCTCAGCAGGAGTTAATCAACCACAGCTATTTGTCGTATATTCACTAAGCCATTAAGCTGATTATTCTACAGTACTACAGTACTTAGGCTTTACCTAAGTACTGTAAAATAAAAAGGTTGAGAAATATAGTTAGGTAATTTCAATCAATTCCACTCTTATTTAAGAGGCATGATCGGATAGCCTTCAAAGATAGTGTTTGTTCAAATGTACAATACCTGAATAATGTGTGAGGAAATGGAACAATTTTCTGTACTAGGGTTTCCCGTTAATGTGTCGGATGATTATTCTCAATGGTTGATTTCTCGTGTCAAGCAAAAAATGGGTAGTCATGTGGTGACGCTTAATGCAGAAATGGTAATCCAGGCAGATAGCAATCCTGATTTGGGTAACATTATCAAAAAGGCTGAATTGGTAGTTCCTGATGGCTCAGGTGTTGTACTGTATTTGCGACTAAATGGAAAAAAACAAAAACGTTGTCCTGGGATTGAACTAGCAGAGTTATTGTTAGGACAAGCAGCTGAACTTGGTGATTTATGCCCTGTGCTGTTTTATGGAGGCGCACCAGGGGTGGCCCAGAAAGCAGCAGAAAATATGATTGCAAGTAAGCAAGATTTAAAAAATTTAAAAATTGTAGCTACCCAGCATGGTTTTCTTTCACAAGAAGAACAAGTAGCATTTTTAGAGACTATTAAAGAGAAACAACCCAAACTAATTTTGGTGGGATTAGGAGTTCCCCGCCAAGAATTATGGATTGCTGAACACCGCTATCTTGCCCCAGAGTCGATTTGGATTGGTGTTGGTGGCAGTTTTGATATTTGGGCTGGAATTAAGTCAAGAGCGCCTGGTTGGTTAGCAGATAATCATTTGGAATGGTTATATCGGCTTTATCAAGAACCTTGGCGCTGGAGAAGGATGATGGCTTTACCCCAGTTTGCACTGCGGAGTTTTGGGGAGTTGGGTTTAACTAGCTTGCAACGCCTTCAATTTAAGGGTTCAAAGAGTTAGTAATATTACAATGCTTTGCATATAAATGTAATACACCCCTCCCCAACCCTCCCCTTTATAAGGGGAGGGGGCAAGGGCAGCTTTGATTTGTAAATTGGGTTAAGCGCAGCGCAACCCAACGCCAACATTTATAAATGTTGGGTTTCACTTCGTTCTACCCAGCCTACGTTTATCTTGTAGAGACGCGCCATGGCGCGTCTCTACATTTTCCTGAAAGGAATAGTAGATTATTAATTTTTTAAAGCTGAATCTGAACGTCCTGCTTGTTGCTGCTGAATGCGTTCTAAGCTACCAGTAGGTATAGAAGCAATAAGTTGGCGGGTATATTCTTTTTCGGGTTCGCGATAGAGGGTTTCGGCAGAACCAATTTCTTCAATTTTTCCTTGGTTCATTACTATGATGCGATCGCTCATAAATTTAACTACACTTAAATCATGGGAAATGAAGATATAAGTTAAGCCAAATTCTGTCTGCAATTCTTTTAATAAATTTAGTACTTGCGCTTGTACCGAAACATCTAAAGCGGAAACTGATTCATCACAAATAATAAATTTAGGATTAAGTGCTAACGCCCTAGCAATAGCAACTCGTTGACGTTGACCGCCAGAAAATTCGTGGGGATAGCGGTTCATTAAATTCTGATTTAAGCCCACACGGTCTAATAAGTAAGCAACTCTTTCTTGACGCTGGCGAGGGTTTTTACTCACATTATGAATTATTAAAGGTTCCATCACCGCGTCACCAATTTTGATGCGAGGATCAAGAGAACTAAAGGGATTTTGGAAGACAATTTGCATCTCCCGTCGTAATTTACGCAACTGTTGATCGTTAAGCGTAAAGATATTTTGTCCTTCAAATAGTACTTGACCATCAGTTGGTTCAATTAATCGCAATAATGTCCGTGCTAGGGTGGTTTTACCACAGCCAGATTCCCCTACTAATCCTAGAGTTTCACCTTGATAAACATCAAAGGAGACGTTGTTAACAGCCCAAACATAGCGTTTAGTGCGACCAAATACCCCTTTTTCTGGAAATCCAACGCGCAGGCTGCGGATACATAATAGTGGCGCTGCTGTAGAAATTTCTGGGGGTTGAGTTACTTCGGCTGTTTGATTGAGAGAATCTATTATTTTCAAATCTATGGGTTTTTCTTTAATCTCCAGTTGTCCACTTGAAGTAGTAGTAACTTCCATGAAGTCGGAAACAGTAGGAAGATATTTTAAAGGTTGATCGAGGCGAGGACGACAAGCTAATAATCCTTTAGTATATGGATGTTGTGGATTTGAGAAGATTTGCCACACCGAGCCATATTCAACAATTTTTCCTTGATACATGACGGCGACGACATCGGCAATTTCGGCGATAATGCCTAAATCGTGGGTGATAAATAGCATTGACATCCCACGGCGATCGCGCAATTCTCTTAATAAATCTAGTATTGTTGCTTGTACAGTTACATCTAGTGCTGTAGTTGGTTCATCGGCAATTAACAACGCGGGGTTACATGAAATTGCCATTGCAATCATCACCCGTTGCAACTGTCCGCCGGACAGTTGATGGGGATAACGATCCAACATTGATAATTTATAGCTATTAATATATTCGTTGATTTCGCGCTCAGGAATATCAACTACTGATTCATCAGTTTTATGCTTACCGAATAGTTCCCGTTTACGGGTTTCTATATATCTTTCCCCTAATTGTTCATCACTAGGTAGTAGTTTAACTTCTTGGAGTAGTGCGATCGCACTGCGACGCGCTTCTGAAGAAGAAACATTTTGGTGTAACTGCAACGCCTCAGTCAACTGAAAACCAATGGTGTATACCGGATTTAGGGAACTCATTGGTTCCTGAAAAATCATCGCCATCTGGCTACCACGATACTGCTGCATTTTATCTTGACGCAGTTTCAGTAAATTAATGGGTTCTTGGTTTTTGCCTTCTGCATCCACACCCTCAAACCAGATTTCCCCACCACTAATCTTGCCAGGGCTAGGCACTAAACCCATTACCGCCAAAGAAGTGACAGATTTACCTGAACCTGACTCGCCCACAATTCCGAGTGTTTGCCCTCGCTTCAACTCAAAGGAAATGCCATCAACTGCCTTAATCAGCCTTTCCTCAGTTGGGAATTGCACCTGTAAATTGCGAACATCAAGGACGGTATCAATCATTGCATTCAATTAACAATTAACAATTAACAATTATCCTAAATTTGGTTTCTCTAGCGCCTGTATTTGCTTGCGCTACCTGCCCAGAGAATCTCAAACCTTGTAATTACATTATGGTAGGTAAGTTTTAATATTAACAGGGCTTAGGCAGAGATCCCCCCTAGCCCCCCTTAAGAAGGGGGGGAAATAGCCATCAAAGTCCCCCTTTTTAAGGGGGATTTAGGGGGATCTATCTTTCAGGCTCGGCTTTAATCTTAATTAAATTTTAAGGTACTAGATGCGACCCAACGGGACATTCTATTTTGGATAAATTGCTATTAGAAATTTTTATGTTTTTCGGCGGTAATTTAGAAGGCTTATTAGTTACACAAATACCTACGCCTGTGCCAGCCTGATCATTAATTTTTTTAGCAAATACAATGCTAGTATAACTAGGAAATTCAGCCGTTTTTGCTTGAGCCGTTATGCTAACACGCTGATTAAGATCGCCATCAGATATAATTTGATAGCGGTAAAACTCAGTTTCTGAATTAGTAACAATATTAAGCTCCTCTAAGTTGGCAGCAAACTTTCCGGTTTTGATGTAATAAGCTTGCTGTGCTTTGTTCAATATATCTAAGTATTGTTCCGCTATACTTGGTCGAGGTTTATTTGCTTGAGTATTAAGGTCTATTATTTGAGCATTTTTAGGTAATGTTGTTAGATTGGATATCTTTCGCAAGAAGATAGATTTAGAATTAAAAGTCCTCGGTCTGGTTTTCCCAGGGGTGTTTTCCCCTATATGTAGCTTTCCTTTAGTTATCTCAAAAATTGTTGTAAGTTTTTGCTGGTCATCAACACCCACATCTATTTGCATAGGCTTGGTATTGGCATTGATTTTGTAACCAATTTTATAATTAACCTTACTCGTTTGTACAACTTCATTATTTGCCCCATATATAGTAAATGGGACTACCACAAATAATTGGTTTTTGGGAGTAAAAATCATGGTTACTACTATACCTGATGAGGGGTCTTTTCCTTGCCATTTTCCTACCAACTGGTTTAATATTTTTTGATTTTTTGTAACTATCTGAGTTGGCTTAACTGTTTTTGCTAGTGATGATTGAGTAATGATGGGCATCCCCAAAGCAAGCAAGATTAACATTACTCTAAATGGCATTAATTTGGTTGAATTAAAAGCTTTAAGCATCAAGGTAGGTAGGTTAGAGGTAGTTTTCATAAAATTATTATATAACTATTTGAATTTTAACCATAGTCAAGGAGGTAAGCTGTTGTGTTTCGCGCATTTTATATTTTAGAAAGAGAGGAGAGAGGAGGGAGGAGAGAGGGGAAGATGCTTTAATAATTTTTCTCTCAATTAAAAATGTACAATTTAAATGTGCTTTAGCTTAAACCGAATGAAATAGACCTCTGCAAAAATTCAAGGTGCGTTACCTAAAACTATTGTAGAGACGTTGTATACAACGTCTCTACATTCGCATTTCTATGAGATGTCTAATGTTAAACCCTATCCCATCCCCATAATAGGGATAGGATATAGATTTGAAACCCAATCTAATTAATAATTGTTTTTACCATTGAGGTAATAGTCTCTAGTACCTTTTGAATTGATGGCTTCTCCCAGCCTATTTAAAGCATGAATATATGCTGCTGTTCGCATCGAAATAGATAAATCCTGAGCAATCTTCCAAATATGCTCAGTTTCTTCTACCATTTTTTGGTGCAATTTTTGATTTACTTCATCTAGTGTCCAATAAAGTCCACTGCGATTTTGTACCCATTCAAAATAGCTAACTGTAACACCACCTGCATTGGCTAAAATATCAGGAACAACTAAAACTCCTTTGGCTGCTAAAATTTCGTCAGCACTAGAAGAGATTGGTCCGTTAGCGACTTCAAAAATGTACTTAGATTTAATGTTATGAACGTTAGCTTCAGTAATTTGGTTTTCTAATGCTGCTGGTACAAGAATGTCTACATCTAAAGCTAAAAGTTCTTCGTTAGTCAGTGATTCATGCTCAACAATGTTACAAACTGTATCTTGGCAGTAAACGGCTTTTATGCCTTTGCTAGATAATTTATATTGACGAATGCTGGGAATATCTAAGCCTTGTTTTGCATAAATTGCGCCTTGAGAATCACTTACCGCAACGACTTTATAACCAGCTTTAGATAGTAAATCTGCAATTACAGATCCAGCATTACCAAAACCTTGCACGGCTACTGTTGTTTCTTGAGGATTTCTATCTAGTTTAGACATTATCCTTTCGATGACAAAAAATGCTCCGGTTGCTGTTGCGGTGTCTCTTCCTAAACTACCTCCCATTGAAAGGGGTTTACCTGTGACAACTGCTGGGGTTATTTTTCGCTGAATAATACTGTATTGATCCATCATCCAACCCATAATCATTGGGTTGGTATAAACGTCAGGTGCAGGGATATCAATATCAGGTCCGATAAAATCTGCGATCGCATTTATATATCCCCTACTTAATCTCTCTAATTCCATCCGCGATAATGCTTTGGGATTAAGGGTAATTCCACCTTTCGCACCACCAAAAGGTAGGTTTAAAACTGCACATTTAAATGTCATCCAAAATGCTAATGATTGCACTTCGTCCATAGAAACATTCGGATGATATCTTATTCCTCCTTTGGTTGGTCCTCTGGTATTGTCGTAGCGCACGCGATAGCCTTGAAATACTTTTAAAGAACCATCATCCATGCGTACTGGAATGGAAACAGCTAAACTTGCTTGGGGATATTTTAAATGTTCAATAGCATCATCAGAAATAGACACATATTTAAGTGCTTTTTCTAGAATTTGACTAGCATCAGATAATAGTGATTTAGACATTTTACTTTCCTTTAAATAGCTGGTTTAACTTTGGCGCTTCTATTGCCAAAGCTGAGGCTAAATATAGATGGCGATCGCATCTTTAAATAAAATTCCAACACTGTCTTAAAATACACGCTAATTTTAAGACTAAAATCTCCGCAACAACTTAATCAATAAGTTTTGACTAGCTCTA
Organism: uncultured cyanobacterium; assembly: GCA_963711165.1. GTDB lineage: Bacteria > Cyanobacteriota > Cyanobacteriia > Cyanobacteriales > PCC-9333 > Crinalium. The sequence goes on from CAVQDG010000067.1 coordinate 7,755, forward strand.
CTTTCCTGTCAGTAGGCAACAAATTTTTACAATTAGTTACGCGGATTAGCGAATGCGTAAATTTTGTTTGATCTGGGAATCTGTGTAACTTTTTAAAGCACAGAATAATTTTTAAGTCTTAACTTAATTATGACAAATAAACGGTATCATAAGTAACAGTTTACAAAAGTTATTAATTTTATATGAATTACCATTATGTTTGCTACACATTCCCCCCTTTTTAAGGGGGGTTAGGGGGGATCATTCGTACCGTTGCGTTGTTAACCCCACCCCCCAGCCCCCTCCCCTTATCAAGGGGAGGGGGAGATCTTTTTTAATCGGGAGCTAGTTAATTGTTAATTGTTAATTGTTAATTGATCATGCTTGTTGTAGATAGTAATTAAACCGTTCTCGCAGTTGTTCTATTGTGAGTTTTCGAGTCCAATATTCTACTAATGCGTGACCAAATGCCCAGGCGTTGCGTTCAGGTGTACCAGAGTTTTCTAGTACTAGCGACCATAGGGAAAGTAAGTCAAAATTGAGGGCTTTAGAGTCACTTGTATTTAATAGCGAAAATAAGTCATACGCCATTTGCAACTTACCAATAACCACAGGTAATTGTTCTACGGGAATTTGTTCGGCTAACATATAAGCGAGGGCTGGTGATCCAGTTGTTAGTGTGGTTAAAAACTGGAGTACAGGACTTTTAAGCAGTGCTGTAAGTCCTTGGGCTGTCGCCATTTGGAAGGTGTAGCGATCAATTATTTTAGCTGCTGCGACAGTACGCGCTTCTAAGTTACGCAAAAAACGCGCCAGTCGGAGTTGTTTTGTAGGTGCGATCGCATCCATCAATGCCAAAGATAGCGCATCTACTCCCCAAGCTACTCGATTTGTTTTGATATCACCTGTCACAATAGGTAAAACAAAATCACATAAATCTGCTAAAAGTTCAGCGCGATATTGAGTAGCTTCTCTAATTGCAACTTCCTTGGGTTTTTCTCCCCATTCCCAATCATAAGGCGGTTGCCATTCGCGGATCGGACGCAAACGATCTACTTGAGTAACAATTGCGATCGCAGGTAAATCTTTAACTTCTTTGTTAATCTCTTTCAGAAAATCTACATCCATTTGCAAAGCTGGATCTAATGCTGGGGTAACTAACAGCAACAAATCCGCAGTTGTGGCATAATCAAGAACTTGTTCCCGTAAATCTTCACGGTTAACTTGTTCATACCCTGGCGTATCCCAAAGTGTCAGCGTTTCTCCTGTTTCTACCTGCCAATGGTAATTTTGAATTTTATCCGTACTTGGTAAAATATCAACTTCTGCTAATTCTGCTTGAAACAGGGTATTAATTAAACTACTTTTTCCCGCACCTGTGCGCCCCGCCAAGATGATATTGACAGGTTTTTGTTCAACTTGCTCAACTGGTTCTGCTTCAGTCAGAATGTCTCGCAAAGTTTGGGTTTTAGCCTTGGGTAAAGTTGGAGTAGGAACGGATAATTCTGTAGTTGGTAATATACCGCTATAAAGTGCGATCGCCTGCCGACATAAATTTCTCAGTGCAGCTTCCCGTAACAATTGACTGACATTTACTAACAATTGCTGAGAAGCTTGATTATTGTAAGGCTGAGTAGCTGTTTTTGCCACTGCTGCCACAGGATTTAATAACCACTGCGCCCAATTCCATACTTTCCAAACTTTACGAGCAGACGGTTCTAACTTACGATAAACTTCATACGCTTCATAAGCTTGTCCAACCGTAGCTTGATTTAAAGCAGGGGATAATTGCTGAATCCAGCGATCTAAATCATCAACTGTTCCTCGGATTAGCGTGTAAACCTGGGGAATATAGATATTGAGTAGGGGATATTTTAATTCAGGATTGTATATTTGCGCGATCGCAGCAACAAGTTCCTGACAACGTTGCCAAAAAGTTTGCCAGTCTTCCCAAATAGGGCGATCGCTTTGTGCTGTTGTTAAGATTTCTTGCAGTGCTACTTCTGCTTTACTAGCAATATCATTTCCCTCTGCTTGCAGTTTTGCATCCCCTGAAGCAGATGCTAAATCTTTACTAACCTGCGCGATTACAGATTCCATCTGATCAACCATAGGTTGAGTCCATTTCACCAGCAACCAACGCCAACCTAAAAAGATGACCGTAAATATACCCCAGATCCAATTAATCCGCCATTCGTGAATTTGTAATCCAGCCGCCACCAACAAAAAACCGATAATTGACGCAACAGGAAGCGCCAACACGATCCACTGCCAAAATTTTAATCGCACCATGATCTTATCTAGCGAAAAAGCCTGTAGACTAATGTGTATGGCTTAATCATATTTTAGAATGATTACTATCAACCTTACTTTGTAAATAGCAATGGAGTTGTTTACCATTGGTCACTCAAATCATTCTCTAGAAGCATTCTTGGCTCTCCTAAAGAAGCACAATATTACTGCTATTGCTGATGTTCGTTCATATCCATACAGCCGATATTTGCCACATTTTAATCAGAAAGAACTGCAAGAAGCTTTAGCCAATGAAAATATTAGTTATGTATTTTTAGGGCGAGAGTTAGGAGCTAGACCTAAGAACCTAGAATGTTATGTAAACGGTAAAGCACTTTATGAAAAAATTGCTGCAACCGCTCAATTTAAGACAGGAATTCAGAGAGTTATTAAAGGAGTTGATAAATATAGGGTATCTCTGATGTGTGCCGAAAAAGATCCGATGACTTGTCACCGATCAATATTGGTATGTCAATACTTGCGGCAATTTAAATTAAGCATCAGTCACATTCTCAAAGACGGCGATTTAGAGTTTCATCACGATTTAGAAAATAGAATGCTTGCCAAGCATGGTTTTACAAAATTTCCCGAAAAGCAGGAAGTAATACAGCTTTCTTTGTTTGAATTTAAACAATTGGATGATTTGCCAACAAAAGAAGAATGCTTGCACAAAGCATACAAAATTCAAGGCGATGAGATCGCTTATGTAGAGAAAGGAAAAATTAGTTATGAGCAAGCAAATTAACTTATTTACAATAGGATTTACTCAAAAGAGCGCCCAAAAATTTTTTGAGACTTTATTAGAAACAGGAGTAAAAAGAATCGTAGATACTCGTTTGAATAATGTTTCTCAGTTAGCTGGTTTTACTAAAAAATCGGATATCCAATACTTTTTGGATAAAATCGGCAAAATCGAGTATATACATATACTAGATCTAGCTCCAACTAAAGACATTCTTGACGAGTACAAAAAAAAGAAGGAGAGTTGGGCAACATACGAACAAAAATTTTTGCAACTGATAGCTGAACGACAAATTGAAAACAAAGTTTCGCCAGAAATGCTCAATAATAGCTGTTTACTGTGTAGTGAAGCAAAGCCCCACTACTGCCACCGTCGCTTAATAGCCGAGTATTTAAGTAAAAAATGGGGAAATATTAATATATGTCATCTGTGAAAAGGATAATTTGTCTGGCAAACTCTTTGAAACTACACGAGCGATGTATTGCTGGAATAGATATCGACACTGGTAGATGGATTCGTCCTGTTTGCGATAGTTTATATCCCGAAGATGGTCGAGTTCCAGAGCAAGTTAGGTTAATTGAAAATAAAGAACCAGAATTATTAGATATTCTAGAAATTCCCCTTTCTGATACCGGAAATGACTTTGGCATTGAAAACGAAAATCTCTCAGTTTTACCTGGTAGTTGGAGGTTTTTAGGAAAAGCACAGGCAAATGAGGTACTTCAGTATTGTAGAAACACCTCGTACATACTTCATAATTCATGGAAGTATGTTACTGTTCCTTACTTACAATCTCTGCCATTTGACAAAAGAAGTAGCCTTCAGCTAGTTCGTGCTGTTCAACTTTCTATAAAGCAGAGAACAACTGCTCAAGGAACTACCAAATGGCGGGGTAGTATTCAAACTATTAACGGAAATAGGCTAGTAGATGCGAGTATTACAGATGCTATATTTGTTCAAAAATTAGAAGCAGGGTATCAGCCCAGGAATAATTGTTTAGTAACTGTCAGTTTAAGTGTTCCTTACCGACCTGATGATTGGGACGGTGAAGATCCCTGTTGGAAGCTAATAGCAGGTGTCATCGAACTCTAATAAGAAATTAGATCGTTTCCGGTTGCGGTATGAATGATTCAAAATTTTAATTCTTTTACCTTTGCGCTCCTCTGCGCTCTTTGAGTTAAAAAAATATATAATTCCAATGCAACCGGATTTGATATCACTTGATCAACTGCTAGTTTACATCTGCGTTAATCTGCGTGCATCTGCGGTTAAATAACCAAAAC
>CAVQDG010000068.1:0-88065 GCA_963711165.1 uncultured cyanobacterium
CTCAAGAAAGTAGGGAATTAGCGATCGCTCTTTCCCAAACTAACTTACCTTGTACAATTACTGTTACTACCGAACCTGCGCGATCGCTTTATCCTTCAGCCTCAAATCTACGAGTATTAGTAAATCGTTTAGATATCAATCAACTAGAACAATTTATAACCGATGAGAAGATCGGGGCAATTTTAGATGCTTCTCATCCTTACGCTGTGGAAATTTCTACTGGTGCGATCTCATCTGCAAATCAGCTACAAATTCCCTACTTGCGCTATGAACGTTTATCTGTAGATACTGCAATAAATTCTCCCCAAATAATTCAACTAGATAGTTTCAATACACTTATAAATGGAGACTATCTTCAGGGACAAAGGGCATTACTAATATTAGGTTATCGACCCTTACCGTTATTTCATAATTGGCAACAAAAAGCTAGTTTATTTGCGAGAATTCTGCCTTCTGTGACTGCAATGAATGCAGCTTTAGCGGCAGGATTTACACCAGATCGCATAATTGCCTTACGTCCTCCTGTTTCAGCTAACTTAGAGAAGGCATTATGGGAACAGTGGCAAATTTCTTTAGTCGTTACTAAAGCTTCTGGAACTCCTGGGGGAGAAGATATTAAGCGCATGGTTGCTGCTGAGTTAGGTATTCCTTTAATAGTCATTAATCGCCCAAAAGTTGACTATCCTCAGCAAACCAGTAACTTATCAGCAGCACTAGAGTTTTGTCACCAAAATCTTAATAATTAACACTAGACCTCTTGCATAAATAAGTCCAGCTTTAAACCAATCCCCTAAGTATTCTTTTTCCTAATTAGAGGGAGGATCGGAGTGTGAATAAAGTGACCTCTGGTGGACAGTTTAAGCGTATCGGTATAATGCTAAAACCAATTCCTCGATTTACATAAAGACGGTTCCCCGATTGTCCATATCCCTCAATCCAGCCATCAGCGTGTACCTCATCCTCCTTACTAAAAGTCATCCAAGACCATTCTGGGGTTAAGGGTAAACGAATTTGCCCACCGTGCGTGTGTCCTGCGACAGCTAAAGGTGCAGTACTAGGAGGTAATGCTTCAAAGGAATCTGGGTTGTGCATCATTACCAGCCTTGGTGTTCCTTCTGGTACTTGGGCGATCGCAACTTTTGGTTGATCGTTATTAGCCCAATGTGCGCCGATGCCTACTAGGTATAAGGGTGTGTTGCCTACTTGCGTGGCTGTCGTTTGGTTGCGATTCCCAGACGGTGCGATCGCTCTTAACGCTGGCTTACCAATTGCAACTGCCTCGTTCTGGAGAACTTGCACGCCCACTGCTTCAAGCTGATCGTGCAATTTAGCCGCCAACTGCGTATTTGGCTTTGCTTGCTTGCTTTTCATTGCATAATCATGATTGCCCAAGACAGCATAAGTGGGGATGCCTGCTTCTGGAAGCGATCGCACAATTTCAACAGCTTTGTTAATCTCTTCGCTTGGGTCTTTACCTGAATCGTAGATAAAGTCACCAGCAATTAGCACCATTGCAGGACGCTTCTCAATTAATTGTTCCACAATGCGCCGGATGGTACTGGTGTTGCCCATCCACATTCCTATTTGCCAATCAGCTATGACTGCGACTCGTTGCCCTTCCCAAGCAACGGGAAGATTAGGGATTTCTGCAACTTCCTCTTCTGTGTCGATTAGGTACGGTTCGAGCAAGCCCCAAAAGAGAAGTAGACCAAAAATTCCTAGCAAACCTAATAATGTGTATTTAATTTTTTTCATCTTTGATCAGCTTCCTAATACTTTTATCTCAAAGTTCAGGCAACTACTGCCCTACTCAACTTTATTAATGACAAAACACCTTTTCCTAAGAAAAGCTACTTAATTCAATAAGTTAATATTAGAACTTTTTTTAGTAAAACAAAGATATAGTTTAAAGTTTATATGGTTTTTAAGTATTGAATTATAAGCTTGTGATTAACTATTGTTTAGAAAGTTTATCAAACATCTATAAATATAGGTATATATGCTTGTTGAAGAACCCCACCTAAATCACAGATTTAGATGGAGATTCCGGGCAGAACCCCAATAAATTTTGCTATTCCAGCTTGTTAAAACTAGCACTAAGAAAGTTTGGTTTGTATAGCCGCAGGCTTCAGCCTGACGGCACTATTTCTACAAAGCTTGAATCCACTCAAGCACATCGTATTCTGTCCAAATACCGTTTTGCCAATAGGGGTCAGCTTCTACCAATTGCCTAACAGTAACTTCATCCGGTGCTTCGTAAATACCAAAAACTTTAGTTAAATCTTTAGTAGGACCGATAGTTATTAAGGTTCCAGCTTCCTTTTGCTTGGCAAGTCCGTCAAGATGTGCTTGGCGGTAAGGCGCACGTTTTTCTAAAACATCCGCGCAGTAGCTTCCCCACATTACATATTTAGTCATTGTTTGATCAATTATCAATTAACAATTATCAATTATCAGATAAGTAGCCCCACAATAAATAAAGATAAAACCTAAAAACTCCCCCTCCCTGTTGACGGGGAGGGGGTAGGAGGTGGGGTTTTACAACCTAACTTCTGAGGTTAACTCGGAATTTTTCTACTAACTCATCGCGGACTTTTTGATGTACTGGTTCCACATCTTCATCCGTGAGAGTGCGATCGCCTACACGATAAATTAACCGCAGCGCCAAACTTCTTTGCCCATCTGGGACGTTTTCCCCCCTGTATTCATCAAACAGTTCCACCGCATCTAATAACTTACCACCAGCTTTTTTAATCACTCGTTCAATTTCAGCAACAGTTACCTCGACAGGAGCAAAAAATGCAATGTCTCGGTCAGCAGCCGGATATGTGGAATAAGCTTTAAACGGCGGGGTAAGATGTTCATCTTCAGCTAAGTAGTTCAATAACACATCCAAATCCAAATCAAAGGCATAAACCGCATCTGGCAAGCCTTTTTCTTGACGTAATTGGGGATGTAATTGTCCAAAAGTGCCTAAACGTTCACCTTGTATCCACAAAGATGCTGTCCGCCCTGGATGTAAACGGCGATCGCGTCTATCAGGTTGATACTCTACTGGTATACTTAGACGCTGAAATACACTTTCAAGCACACCCTTGGCTTCAAACCAAGTCATTGCTTGTTCACGTCCTCCTCTGATCCACTTTCCTTGGGTAGGATCACCGCCTAAAATTCCAGCTAAAGAATCTGCTTCAGCTAAACCTTCTTCGTCACTCCAGAAAACCCGACCGATTTCAAAGGCGTTTAAAGCACCATTTCCTTGTTCTAAATTGTACTGGAAAGAATTAATTAAACCAGATACTAACTCAGAACGTAAAAGTGAATATTCAGTGAACATCGGATTAGCGATCCTCACTTGTGTATCATCTTCAGACTTTCCCACTGCATAAGAGTAGTGCATCACTTCTGTTAGTCCTGCTGCCCGAAATGCTTCGCGCAATTGCCGCACTAACTGCTGATCTAAAGATAGATATCCGGCTTCTGTTTTACTAGGTAGAGTATCGCAGAATTTGCCATAGCCGTAGAGACGAGCAACTTCTTCAATTAAATCAATTTCCCGTTCTAAGTCCCGATAACGGTATGGTGGTACTGTCACCATCCAAACCTGTTCTCGATCGCCTTGTTGGAGAGTACATCCAAGGGCAGTTAAAATCCGCTCAACATCTTCAGGCTGGATTTCCCCTAGTTGATCATCTCCTAAGTCTACTGCGCCTAAAACTTGGTTAACTCGTTCTAGGCGTAATTCAATTGAGCGACTCCAGTTAGCTTTATCAGGTCTAAAGTCAGCAAATTCTTGGGCTACAATTGTCCCACCTGCTAACTCAGTAATCAGTGCGATCGCACGATTACAAGCAATTTCTAATTCTGCCTGATTTACTCCCCTTTCATAACGAGTAGAAGCTTCTGTGCGTAAACCTTGACTCCTAGCAGATCTGCGAATTGCTACCGGATCGAAAATAGCCGCTTCTAAAATTAAATTCTCAGTGCCATCATAAACTTCGGTTTCTTCACCACCCATCACACCTGCAAGAGCAACAGGTTGATCATTGGCAGTGATAATTAAATTTTGTGATTGTAGATTGCGCGTTTGACCATCTAGTGTTTTGAAAGATTCATCACTATTGGCAAAACGAACACCGATAGTTAGATTATCTCCACTCTTCACAGATTGTAAGCGATCGCGATCGAAAGCGTGTAACGGCTGACCCCATTCCAATAATATGTAGTTAGTTATATCTACTACATTATTAATTGGTCTGACACCCGCAGCTTGGATACGACGCTGTAACCAATCAGGTGAAGCAGCAATTTTGACATTCGCGATCGCAGTACCAATATAAGCTGGACTTGCTTTTGGCTCAGAAACCTTTAACTGTAAATTACCTTCAGATGGAATTACTGCCTCTGCTACCTGCGGTAGTTTTAAAGCAGCACCAGTAAGTGCCGATACTTCTCGCGCCACTCCCACCATACTCAAAGCATCAGCACGATTAGCAGTGGAACTGAGATCTAAAATTACATCATCCAAATCTAAGTGCGGACGTACATCTGCACCTATCTGCATTTCTCCCTCAAAGATATGAATTCCTGCTGACTCCTTCATCAACCCAATTTCGGCTAACGAACAGATCATCCCTTCTGAGCGTACACCCCTAAGCTTAGTCGGTTTAATCTTTAAATCAATCACAGGTAAATAAGTACCCACAGTTGCCACAGGCACATAAATATCCGCCCGCACATTAGCAGCACCACAGACAATATTTAAATAACCACTAGCATTCCCAACATCGACTTCACATAAACTTAACTTATCTGCATTCGGGTGTTGTTGGCGACTGATTACTCTTCCAACAACTACACCCTCCGCCCAAGTTCGGCGATCTTCGATATCTTCCACCTCAAACCCAGCCAAAGTCAGCATTTGAGCCAACTCTTCTGGGGCAATATTTACATCAACCAGTTCCCGCAGCCAGTTTAGAGAGATACGCATTTAACTGCTTGCTTTTACCTATTTCAGCCTGATTATTTTACCGTCATGCTGGCAGACTGCCATCAGGAGTTTATTTCTATACACTTTTTAAACTTTTTGATCAGGACTTACGCAGTTACGCCACATATAGTGGGTAGGGTGCGTTACGCTTCGCTAACGCACCCTACAGTACTTAGGCTTTGCGTAAGTCCTATTTATGTTAAAAGCAAACAAATATATAGCAGTTAGCGGTTAGCTATTAGCAGGCGCGCTGTTCAATTTCCTTTAACTGTCTAGATTTTACCTCTACAACTTGTCAATACCTTGACTTCAACTGCTATAATTCCTGAAAAAATCATAAAATCTTAAAAGCGAATTTACATCTGCTTAATTCAACAATTAATCAAATTAATTTAAGAGAATAAGTAACTCCACATTAAAAAATATAAAACCAACATCTCCCCCTCCCCTTAATAAGGGGAGGGGGCTGGGGGGTGGGGTTTTACGTTTAACTCGCGTTGATTTACTTAGAATATTTCATCACTAGCCAATTCTTGCAAAATATTGTATTATATAGTATTTGAAGATATATTTTGGTAGTTCAAGGGCTGAGTTTTACTTAGTTTAAAGCAACACTTAATGCTCGATTCAAGATTTAAATATTAAAGCTTTAATAAATTTAACAATTAAATAGTTTACCTCTAGAGCAGTGCTATTCTAATGATATATGTAAACGTGAAAACTTAGCTTAAATCAACTCAGTTAAAATTTAGCTAAGAAAGAAAAAATAGTCGTTACCTAAAAAATTTTTGCCAAGCCAATAGAGGAGTGAGTTTTTTTGGATAGTATTAGGGAACTATAGATCATGAACAGATACCGTGTTAAATAATAAAAGTTAATGAATCAGCAAGTAAGATATCCTTGTTTTAAACCAATAATTAACAGCGCGGGTAACCTCATAGGTAAAAGTACACCTTTTTCCTTAAGTGGATCAACTTCTGACCTACAGGCAGTCATGCCAAATTATCAAGAGCAATTTTGACCAAGTTTGATCGTTGCACAGATGTCTCAATAGTGACGCTCCCATGAGCTATTGCATAAATCCAGACTGCCCTAAGCCAGAAAATCCCAATCATGCCGAAACTTGTCAGGCGTGTGGTTCTAGACTACTATTGCGCGATCGCTATCGAGTTGTCAAAGCACTCGGTCAAGGTGGTTTTGGAGCTACCTTTTTAGCCATTGACGAAGCCCTACCAGGCGAACCAACCAGCGTAATCAAGCAACTGCGACCAACAACAACTTCCCCCCAAGTCTTAGAAATGGCACGGGAGTTGTTTGAACGAGAAGCTAGAACCCTGGGTAAAATTGGGAACCATCCCCAAGTACCAAGATTGCTGGACTATTTTGAAGACTATACCCAGTTTTACCTAGTACAGGAATATGTACCAGGCTGGACGCTACAGCAAGAGGTAAAACAAGGTGGTCCCTTTAGTGAAGCTGGAGTCAAGCAATTCTTAGCTGAAATGCTACCAGTGCTGCAATACATCCATAGTCAGCAGGTAATTCACCGAGACCTCAAACCAGCTAACATGATTCGTCGGGAACAAGACCGCAAACTGGTTTTAATTGACTTTGGTGCTGTAAAAAATCAAGTTAGTCAGACAGCAGTATTTAATAGTTCAGATCAAACTGCTTTAACAGCTTACGCTATTGGGACACCTGGTTATGCGCCACCAGAACAAATGGCAATGCGACCAGTTTATGCTAGTGATATCTATGCTTTAGGCGTTACCTGTATTTATTTACTCACAGGAAAATCACCCAAAAACTTAGATTACAACCCCTCCACAGGTGAAATGCTGTGGTACGAAAACCTCGACATCAGCAACCAGTTTGCTGACGTTCTCAGGAAAATGTTAGAGGTTTCTGTCCGCCACCGCTATCAGTCTGCTGAGGAAGTTCTCAATGCACTAGAGATGGCTCCCTATATGGATAGCCTATCTCAAGGTTTGACGAGTAAACCTAATCAATCTCATCAATCTAATCAACAAACCAATAGGAATTATATCCCGCCATCTGGAGATTTAAGCGGATTAAATTCATCTATTAACACATCTGCCTCATCCCAACTAGGAATGGCAATTCGAGCCAGAAAAGCCAAAATGGAGCAAACTGGCTTACCAGCATCACCAGCGCCACCAGCATCACCACCAGCAGCAGATTACAAAAATAGAGGTATGGCTGGTAAAGATAGAGGTATGGCTGGTAAAGATAGAGGTATAGCTGGTAAAGACCCAGCGACACATCCACATAGAAATGTCAGCCAGACAACAGGGATACCTAAACAACCTTCTAAATTAGACGCGCCTAGTGTAATTAGTTCTTATAACAAAGGCAGACGAGACTTTGGTGAACAAAATCTCAGTAATCTTAATCTCCAAAAAGCTAACTTGTCTGGAGGAAATTTCCATCAAGCTAACTTGACTCAAACAAACTTCCAGGGAGCAAATCTCTCTAATACTGATTTTGGACGAACCAGTTTAAGTGGTGCAATGCTCAGAGATGCTAATTTAGGACGCGCTTATCTGAGTTATGCCGATTTGGAAGGAGCCGATTTACGTGGCGCAGATTTAAGCTTTGCATATCTTAATTATGCCAATCTCCGAGGCGCAAACTTGTGTGGCGCAAATCTCACGGGAGCAAAAATTAGTGATGAACAAATAGCACAAGCTAAGACAAATTGGGCAACAGTTTTACCCAATGGTAAACGAGGCTTTTGGTAATTTGATACTACTATTAAGGCAGTAGTTATAGCAGTTAGCGGTTAGCTTTTAGCAGTTAGCTAAATTTAATGGCTATATTCTGGGTTGAGCAGAATATAGCCATTAATTACAGTTAATTATTAACTTTAAAAATAACCAATCCCAAGCATCTTAATTAGTCTTAGCGCAATATCGCCCCAAAGTTCTTGATCTTTGAGGCACATTTCTTCCTTACTACAAACTCCGCTTGATGCTATAGCACTTTCAAGCAAAATTTTCACGGCAATGACCGATAGGGCAGGTAAAAATTCAGCTTGGACAAAATGTTTCAAAAGTTGGGGTAAAAACCTAATGATTAATCGCTAAAACTTTGACTGTTTCCCCCGCAGAAATGAATTTATTGTCTACAGGCATAACAGCCAAACCCGTAGTTTGAGCTAGGTTAATTAAATTACCCGAACTATGGCTACCACCTGCAAGCTGAAACTCGTAAACTCCATCTACTAAATCCAACTGTCCCCAAAGATAAGTTTCTCGTTTGCCATCGGAATGTAAATCATCACGCGATCGCGCCATAATAAATACTGGTTCCCACCCTGTCCCTAGTCCAGATAATTTCTTCAGTGCAGGTTGTACAAACCGCCAAAAAGTTACTAGAGATGAAACCGGATTTCCAGGCAACCCGAAATATAACACTGGTTGAGAATTACCTGCTTTATTACCATAAAATGTAGCAACTGTCAAGGGCTTGCCAGGTTTAATTGCAACTGCGCGGATGTGAATTTCTGCGCCTAACTCTGCCAAAATCTGATCGACATAATCATAATCTCCGACAGAGACACCGCCGGAGGAAAGTACTACATCAGAGGATGATATAGCTTGCGAAATTGCATCTTTAAGAGCCTGTGGCTGATCGGGTACAATGCCTAAACACAAAGGTATACCACCCATTTGCGTGACTAAAGCAGCTAAAGCATACTGATTTGAGTCTACAATTTGACCTGCTTGCAAAGGTTGCTCAGGTGTTACCAATTCATCGCCAGTAGAAAGAATTGCCACCCGTAAACGGCGATAGACGGGTAACTGGTGACACTGTGCAGCAGCAAGCACAGCAATTTCTGGGGCATTTAAAGGTATACCCGCAGATAATAATTGCGTTCCAGCTTGATAGAAAGCGCCTTGGTGACGTACAAAAGCTTGGGGTTGTGTAGGTGGTGCGAGAATAAATATGCGATCGCCATCCCTTCTAGTTTGCTCCTGCATCACCACCGTATCAGCACCAACAGGCATAACAGCACCAGTCAAAATTCGTGCTGCTTGCCCTGATTTAATCACAACTTGAGGTTGATACCCTGCGGGAATTTCCTCCACAACTTCTAATACTGCTGGCTGTTGAGCATTAGCAAATTGCACATCCACAAACCGCACCGCGTACCCATCCATCGCCGAGTTATCCCAGTGAGGAAAATCCAACTGGCTAGATACTGGAGTTGCCAAAATCCGCCCAACGGCAGATGACAAGTCTACAGTTTCACAATCTTGATTTCCATCTAAAGGTTCTACTAACCCTAAGATGACTTCCTCAGCTTCTTTAACAGATAACATTCAGGTTTAGCAAATCTGATTTTAGTTTACTAGGACTTACGCATTTATAACGTAAATCCGGTCATTCTTTGCGGTATCTCACCTTTGCGTCCTTTGCGCTTACCTTTGCGCCCTTTGCGTTAAAAAAATCTTCCAACCTTCCTATAACACACCATCCTAAAAGCATCTGGCTACTCTTTTCCCAGTCCCAAGGTGTAAATTTTTGTGTAGCGATAATTGTGTAAAAGATCGCGCTTCAACTACCATATTTATAGGATAAAGCCAGATGGACGATTCCAAAATGGCATATCCGTGCTTTTTTAAAAAAATAGCATAGTTCCCAAAATTTACCCTATAAATTATTTAACCATTAACCGCGCCGAAATTGATCAAAAATTTCATCTATCTCGTTTCCCTGTTCAGCCTGAAAACAAGATAAGCTAACGCGCATTTAATTTGTACATTTGGAATAAACAAGAAAAGTTATCAAACTCTTTTCCCCTCTCTCCTCCCTCCTCCCTCCTCCCTCCTCTCCCCCTCAAACATAAAATGAACGAAGCACAACAGCTTAGATGAGGCTCCGCCTCGCAATTCTCGTGCTGCCAGATGTCAGTTGAGGGTAATGCTACAAACCCTATTGTAAATCTTTGTGAAGTGATGATTGCGTGAAAGATAGTAGCTCAACTACAATCTTTTTTATGGTAAAGCCAGATGGATAATTCCATAATGGGTAATCTGTGCCTATAAAAAAAAAGAGCTTAACCTCCCATTTTCTCATATAAATTATTTAACCATAAATTTCGCCTAAATTTATCAAATAATTACATAGTCGCTTGAGAAGAGATTTACAGCCAAGTCAAAAAGTTATCTTGTCAGAGTAAATATCTGTGTTCATCTGCACAAGGCAATTTTTATGAGCGATCAACTAGGCTACAGTCGCTTTCCCAAAGTGCCGATTCAGCGACGAGTTGGTGCTTTTATAATTGATTTTCTGGCAGTCAGTCTCTTGAGCGTGTTATTGGGAGGAACTTTATTTGCTAACGCAGTAGTTTTTATCCTGGCATGGTTCCTGTTGCGAGTAGTGCTAGTATCCAAAAATCAAGGGCAAAGTTTAGGTCGCTACGCCCTAGATATGAAAGTTGTTAATGCTAAATTTGGTAAAACGCCAGGACTCGTAGAGCTAGGCAAGCGAGAAGGAATTGCGGGATTTGTTTCTATGCTGGCGCTTGTTGGTCTAATTATTGGTCTGAGCAACGCTATTTCCTTATTGCTACTAATTAGCCCTTTAGCTGCCGATTGTGGAGTAGCCTTTACCGATCCGGATCTGCAACAAGCATTTCACGATCGCATCAGTCAAACCCAAGTAGTAGCAACCCGTAGAGGCTTTTCCCTCGATCTAAGAATAAAAAAAATACTTGCTGATACTACCCGTAACATGAAATAATAGAAATTTGTGTCTAATTGTGTCCGCAGGTTGGATTTTGTAGAAGGCGAATTATGGCAGCCAAAAAGGGAGTCAGGATTATTATTACGCTGGAATGCACTGAGTGTCGCACGAATTCCAACAAGCGCACACCAGGCGTTTCGCGCTATACAACGACAAAGAACCGCCGAAACACTACTGCAAGACTAGAAATCAAAAAGTTTTGTCGGCATTGTAACCAACATACAGTTCACAAGGAAATTAAGTAATTTTTACTTGTCTGGGGTGCTAATCGTTCCTAGTTCAAAGAACGATTTGCCACCAGCCATGAATAATTAACCAACAATCCCCACTGAGTAACAAAAAATTATGACCTATTTTCGCAAGCGCCTTTCCCCAGTTAAACCAGATGAACCCATCGACTACAAAGATGTCGATTTATTGCGTAAGTTCGTGACTGAACGAGGCAAAATCTTGCCACGTCGCATTAGCGGTTTAACGGCAAAACAACAACGTCATTTAACTCTGGCGATTAAGCGAGCTAGATTGATTGCGTTATTGCCGTTCATTAACCAAGAAGGCTAAAGACGTAAGGGTGATTTAATAGCAGACAACACTTGATATCCGTCTGCTGGTTTTTTTACCAGACTCTCTAAAAGCTAGACTGGATAGTAGGTGTTAATTAATACAGAACCGGGGATATCGAAACTGGTGGAGAAGGGAACATTAATCGAATTTTGGCAAAATGGAGAGCGCCGTCTGGCTGTTATAGACCGTCCAGAGGGCAAAAAGCACTGGATGGCGATCGACGTTCGTAGTCAATCCCACACCCTTCATCCCCGGAAAATTACCTATGAGGTTAAGGGTCAAACATATAAACCATCGGATATTCCCAGCTTTTTGGCAGAAGTCCAACCACTGCTAGACCCATCAAGTGTGGAAGTAGCATGGGAACTTTTGGTAGAAGATGGAGAAACGTTTGACCCAGCAACCCTAGCTTCAATACTATTTTCAGATCAAAGTCCTGTCTATTGTTATGCAGCTTACTTATTGCTGTCAGAGGACAAGATTTATTTTAAGAATAAGGGGGATGGTTATGAACCCCGTAGTGCTAATCAGGTAGCAGAATTAAGACATCAACTCGAAGTTGGGGAACAACGACGACGAGAGCAAGAAGAATTTTTAGCAAGAATACAGCAAGCATTAAGTGGTGAAGTAGTACACTGGCAAGATAGCGATCGCACTCGACTTGATGCTGTAGAAAAATTTGCCCTACAACCAGAGACGGCATCTCGTCCGGCGCAAGATACCTTAGCAGCGATAGGACGACCTCAAAACGCTCAAAGCGCCTTCGATTTACTGGTAGATATAGGTTTATGGAGTCCTCACGAAAACCTGTCTTTGCGCCGTAGTCAAATTCCTGTGCAGTTTCCTAATAAGGTAGTAGAAGTGACTCAGCTAATGGTGGAAAATCCACCCGCAGATCCCGACTCAAATCGCTTGGATCTAACACATCTCAAGGTTTATACTATTGACGATGAAAGTACCCAAGAGATTGACGACGGCTTAAGTGTAGAAACTTCTTCTGATGGTCGTCAGCGCATCTGGATACATATTGCTGACCCAAGTAGATTAGTATCGCCAGGGGATGATTTAGACCTCGAAGCACGTCGGCGTACTACGACACTATATTTACCCACAGGGATGGTTCCCATGTTCCCGCCAGATTTGGCAACGGGACCAATGAGCTTGGTTCAGGGTAAGCTTTGTTATGCTTTGAGTTTTGGCGTAATTTTAGATCAATCTGGTGCTGTTGAAGAATATCGTATTCACCCTACCTCGGTGAAGCCAACTTATCGCCTGACTTATGAAGATGTAGAGGAAATGCTACAGTTAGGCGTACAGGCAGAACCGGAAATCGCTGATATTGCTGCTTTAGCACGTCTGCGTCAATCTTGGAGACAATCCCAAGGTTCGATTAATATTAGTATGCCGGAAGCTTCGATTAAGGTATACGGTGATGAAATTACGATTAATGTATTAGAAGATTCACCTTCCCGTCAGCTTGTAGCAGAAATGATGATTTTGGCGGGTGAGGTTGCAGGTCGTTACGGTCAAGATCATCAATTACCTTTACTTTATCGTAGTCAGCCCCAGCCAGAATTACCTCCACAAGAAGAATTGTTGCAACTACCAGCAGGTCCAGTGCGTTTTTGTGCGATGCGACGGTGTATGCCTCGCAGTGAAATGAGCGTTACGCCAGCACGACACGCTAGTTTAGGTTTGGAAACTTATACTCAGGTAACATCTCCGATTCGTCGCTACAGTGATTTATTAGCACATTTTCAGATTAAAGCTCATTTGCGTGGTGAACCGTTGCCATTTTCAGCAGAAAAGTTACAAGAAATTGTGCTAAGTGTTAGTAGTTCGGCTTATGAAGCTACTTTAGTAGAACGTCAGACAAATCGTTATTGGGGATTAGAATATCTTCGTCGTAATGCGGGGGAAGTTTGGCAAGCACAAATGCTGCGTTGGTTGCGCGAAGATGATAACTTGGGGTTGATCTTGTTAGAGGATTTAGGTTTAGAATTAGCTATGCGTTTTAAGCGTTCTTTACATCCAGGCGATCGCTTAGAAGTACAAGTTAGCCATGCTGATCCTCGTCAAGATGTAATTCATTTGCGAGAGTCGGTTAATCACGAGGCTCAAGTAGCAATTAACAATTAACAATTATCAATTATCAGGAAGATGGTGGTTTATACTCGCCACCAGTTAGTGGGAAACTAAAACTCAAGTGAGATACGACTGCTACTATAGCAATCCTAAATAGGTTGTAGTGATTTTAGGAGTGCGAGCATCTTGCTCGCTTTTGTGAAACCCATAGCGAGCAAGATGCTCGCACTATCAATGCTAATATTATATCTGTTACAACTCAAATATGATTGCTATAGATGTACTGATGAGTGTTAAAGCATATCCTTAAAGGAAATGTACAAGGCTTTAAACCACCGATAAACACAGATGCACACAGATATACAGCTAGTGTATTTATCAAAGTGAATCAAGCATCAATTGTTCCGACAGATACCTTTGAGCCTCGTCAGATTGTTTGTTTAGAGCATGACAATACTCGTCTTTACGCAGAAGTTATCCAAATAGTGACATCCCGCCAAATCTGCTGGGCGCGTCCTTTGATGTTGGCGACTATGGACAGATATTGTTCGCCTGGGCTATCAACAGACAATATTTATGATTTGCGGCAAGGTGCGGATTTGTTATTGCCGATAACTCTGTTTAGTGCTGCACTAGATACAGAGGTAATTCCTTTATTAATGTATTTGGATACCCCAGAAAGGCAACCGCCGGATAAGACTGGGGTAAATAAGCAGTTGAGATTATTTGTTCGCCAAGTGTGGGAAGCTTATCCTCAAGCTTTTAAGGCTTCTTAACACACTCCCCAAAAAAGAATGTAGAGACGTTGTATACAACGTCTCTACAAAGGTTTTATGTAATGCACCTGGAATTTATCAGTAAACAGCTTATCTGTTAATAGTAAACAGTGAGTGTTTTTATCCTTGGGTTTAAGACCCCAACTTGATTTTTAATCTTTGTGGAGCGCGATGGTTGGGCGGGTTTGAATCCCCCACCAAAAGCCATGATTACTGTTAACTGTTTACTGTTTACTGTTTCAAGGAGATGTCTATAGGATATTTTTCTGGTTCTTCAGGTAGAAATTCATCAGTTTAACCAACTCGGAACTAACTGCACCCTACCAGCATCCATTTCTGCCATCAATAACTCTAATGCTTCATAATCCACATCAGAGATATGACCCATCCGTGTAAGTTCGTAGTTAATTTCATTTTCTATATCAGGTGTCAATCTTCTGATATAGAGAGCTTTTTCAACAAGTTGACGGATAGCGTAAGTAGTTTTCATAGGACATTTGGATTAACGGGGTAAATGAAAATTTTATGCTTAAATATTTGCTATTTAATATAGCATTAACGCCAAAATATCTTCTAACTTGCTGTTAAGTATTCAAGATGTAAATCCCTTGAAATCTAGTAATTAGTAAGATTTATCATCATCAATTATATTAACAATAGTATTTGACATTAAGTTAAAAAACATATTTCTAAAGTAGCGTATGTAGCACTTTTCTAAATAAAAATAAATTCCTTGTATCTATCCTCTGGTATATGGGTTTACTCTAGTTTTACCGAGATCCCTGTACGGATTTGCGAGAAAACCTCACAGGTTTTAGTATTGCAGGATACTATTTGCCGATTAATTACCGAAAAAATGTCAGGTAAACAAAAAATTGTATAAATATTTAACAAAATCTTTCCCTAGAGGTGGTCAAAAGTAGAGTTAGCAGTTTATCTTCTAAGAATTAGCGCAATTTAAAATTTATAGCTTTTATAAGAGGAGTGAATCATGCAAGCAATTTTGGTAAAGCCACAAATTACAGTTATTCAGGCTAATGGTTATGTTAATGCTGCTAATGCAGGTGGGTTTCAGCATCAGTTAGCTACAGCCGTTGCCGCCCCTGATGTGTCGATTTTGTTGCTAGACATGGAGCAAGTTGAGTATATAGATAGTGCTGGTTTGATGACTTTGGTATCTGCACTCAATCTGGCTCAGAGTTTAAAAAGACGATTTATTATTTGTTCAGTTTCCCCCGCAGTCAGGATGATTTTTGAATTAACTCAACTTGATCGAGTATTTGAGATTTTTGAAAATCAAGCAGCTTTTGAAGCAACGTTAAGTTAGCACCAAAACTGCCAATTTCACTTAATCCGATATTAAAGCTCGATGATGGGTGATTTAATGTATCAATTTAGACGGTGGCGATCGCAATGAGTTCCCAGTCTGGAGAAGTTTTTTTAAGAAGTCGCTCAAAAGTATGGGCGCTGATAATTAAAGCGACGATACTGGGGGGTGTTTCTGTGCCAATAACACCGAGTAAAGCCAGAAACATCTCAATTCCTTAGCCTTAAGCTTTAAAACTTTATACTTTCTTCGGAGCTTAAAGAATACCTAGAAAGAAAAACCGCCAAGACGCAAAGGACGCAAAGGAAGAAGAAGAGTATAATCGGTAATCTTTTAATGGTTTGGGAGTAAGCTGAAGAAATGATTTCAGCGATGCGCTACTAAGTTAAGACGCATTTAAATTTAATATTACTAGCGAGCGAGACGCTCGCACTACAAAGACTTGACAATAATTAACAGTTCAATTTAAATGCACAACAGCTTAACAACATCCGTTATAGTGGGGATGGCTAAATAGTTGCGAGCTTACAAGAGGCTTATTCAATAGTGGCAGTTGCAGTTGAGCAGTTACTCACGGCAGAGATTATCAAACCAGCACGTTATTTAGGTAACGAGTTGGGGGCAATTCACAAAGCTTGGGATAGTGCGGAAGTTCGCTGGGTACTTACTTACCCGGAGGTATATGAAGTTGGCGCATCTAACTTAGGGCATATTATTCTCTACAATATCTTAAATGCCCAGCCCAGGCAACTGTGCGATCGCGCTTATTTACCCGCGCCAGATTTAGCTGCCAAACTGCGACAAACTCAAACGCCTTTATTTGCTGTCGAGTCTCGGCGTTCGGTAACAGACTTTGATATTTTAGGTTTTAGCCTGAGTTATGAACTAGGAGCCACTAATATCCTAGAAATGCTGGATTTAGCTGGCATTCCTTTAACTTGGAAAGAACGTGCAGGTAGTTCATACCCTTTAATTTTTGCAGGTGGACAGACTGCAACTTCTAACCCTGAACCTTACGCAGACTTTTTTGACTTTGTTGCTTTAGGGGATGGTGAGGAATTACTGCCAGAAATCGGTTTAGTTTTAGAAGAAGGCAAAGCAGCAGGATTAAGCCGCGAACAGCTATTACTAGATTTGGCACAAGTTCCTGGTGTATATGTGCCACAATTTTATGATCTGGCGGATGATGGTTCAGTTCATCCTAATCGTGCTGATGTACCCGCGCGGATTGTTAGACGAGTGGCAACTCCCATGCCAGCATATTCTATGGGGTTGGTTCCAATAGTTGAAACTGTACATGACCGATTAGCGATTGAAATTAGGCGCGGTTGTACTCGCGGTTGTCGGTTTTGCCAACCAGGGATGTTAACTCGACCTGCGCGAGATGTGGAACCGGAAGCAGTAGTAGATGCAATAGAAAAAGGAATGCGTGCTACTGGTTATAATGAATTTTCTTTATTATCTCTGAGTTGTTCCGACTATCTGGCACTACCTGCGGTAGGGATGGAGATAAAAAACCGCCTGAAAGATGAAAATATTACCTTATCTTTACCAAGTCAGCGCGTAGATAGATTTGATGAAAATATTTCTAATATTATTGGCGGTAATCGACAAAGTGGTTTAACCTTTGCGCCGGAAGCTGGTACTCAGCGAATGCGGGACATTATTAATAAAGGTTTGACTAACGAAGAACTTTTGCGGGGTGTTAAAACTGCATTCGAGCAAGGTTGGGAAAAGATTAAACTGTATTTTATGATCGGCTTGCCTGGAGAGACAGATGTAGATGTCGTAGGTATTGCTGAAACTGTACGCTGGTTAAAACAAGAATGCCGCGCACAGGGGAAAAGATTTTTAAATTTTAATCTCACTATTTCTAACTTTACACCGAAACCGCATACACCTTTTCAATGGCATTCTGTGTCTAATGCGGAGTTGGAACGTAAGCAAAAGTTACTGAGAAATGAATTTAGAAATATGAGAGGGGTGAAAGTTAATTTCACTGATATCCGTCTTTCTGCGATGGAAAATTTTATTGGGCGGGGGGATAGAAGGTTAGCGCCTGTGTTGCGTCGCGCTTGGGAATTGGGTGCGGGGATGGATTCGTGGTTTGATAGTATAGAGCGGGCATTTGAGGCATGGGGAAATGCGATCGCAGAAGCGAATTTAAGCTGGAAATATCGCCAAGTAGAACAAGGGGAATGGAATGTTTTTGAAGATACAGAAACCCAAAATCTTTTAGATGCGCGTTTACCTTGGGATCATATTGATACAGGAATTGATAAAAACTGGCTGAAAGCTGATTTACAAAAAGCTTTAGAAGCAGCAACAGTACCAGATTGTTCCTTTGAGGGTTGTTCTCATTGTGGTGTGTGTGGCACTGATTTTGGTCACAATATTGTCATTGCACCGCCAGAGATACCACAATTTGCTGGTCACTTTCAACCAAATCAAGCACGAGTGCAACGTTTACGAGTGTGGTTTGGTAAGCAAGGTGATATGAGGTTGGTAAGTCATTTAGATTTAGCACGTTTATTCGATCGCGTGATTAGACGTGCATCAATACCAGTTGCCTTTACTGGCGGTTTCCATCCTAGCCCTAAAATTATGATTGCCAATGCGCTGCCTTTGGGTGCTACCAGTAATGGGGATATTGTAGATTTTGAATTAACTCAATGGATGGATATTGAGGTATTCAAACAAAAGTTAGTAGCACAATTACCGTCGGATATTCCAGTTTATCAAGTTGAAGAAATTGATTTAAAAGCGCCTTCAGCTACGCAATCTTTAGAGAAAGCTGAGTATTTGTTAACAGTTGAAAGTGAGACATCAGCAACAG
Organism: uncultured cyanobacterium; assembly: GCA_963711165.1. GTDB lineage: Bacteria > Cyanobacteriota > Cyanobacteriia > Cyanobacteriales > PCC-9333 > Crinalium. The sequence continues at coordinate 18,351 of CAVQDG010000068.1, forward strand.
TTGAACAGTGGGAAAGTTGGGTTGAGGCGGTGAAAGCAAGTGAGGAGATTTCGTGGGAACAAACTACTAAATCTGGGAAGAAGAGGCTGGTTAATTTGTGCGATCGCTTGTTTGATTTGGAGATCAAGGAACTACATACAAGTATAGAACACAGAGATAATTCGGTTGGGTTGCGTTATGTCGGTAGTTGTTTGAATGATGGGACGATGTTAAGACCTGAACATTTAATCTTTATGTTAGAGCAAGTAGCGCAGCAGGAGTTTAGGTTGTTACATACTCATCGCTGTAAGTTGATACTTGGTATGTAGACTGTAGGGTGTGTTAGGCATGGGCAATAGCTACAGTATTTCAACCAACAATTAAATATTCATGCCTAACGCACTATCCCTTATAAATGTAAAATTTATAAACTTTAATTACGGATTGTAAAGACGCAAAATTTTCCGTCTCTACAACTGATCGTTCTGCCGTAACGCACCCTAAAGTTACTATAGTTGCTTCATAAACCCTGCCAGCATTATTCACGCTTTGCGTCTACCCGACCATAGTATTCTTCTGTCTTCCGCACCAGATCGCAGAAACAGTTAAAATTAGTGGATTATTATAACTCCTAAAAACAGAAATGAACAATTCTCCAGAGACTTCTCGCCCTCGATATCAAAAAATTAGAGAGCTTGGATCAAATCGCCACGCAGGTCACATCACCTACTTGGCAATGGATAATAAAACTCAGCAACAAGTAGTCATTAAACAATTTCTATTTGCTTCTGGTTCTGATTGGAATAGTTTCAAAGCTTATGAGCGCGAGATTCAAGTGCTGCGATTGCTAAATCACCCTGGTATCCCTCGTTATCTAAATTCTTTTGAAAGTCGATCTGGTTTCTGCATGGTGCAGGAATACAAAGACGCTCAAAATCTATCTGTACTACGCAGTTTTAACCCAGATGAGATTAAAAAAATCACCATTTCAATTTTAGAAATACTGGTTTATTTGCAAAATCAGCTTCCCCTAGTAATTCATCGGGATATCAAACCAGAAAACATTTTGTTAGATAATGACCTAAATGTTTACCTAGTAGATTTTGGTTTGGCACGTCTTGGGGGTGGGGAGGCTACCTCTAGCAGCGTCGCTGCGGGAACTTTTGGGTTTATGGCACCGGAACAACTGTACAATCGCCAACTAAGTGAGGCAACAGATCTTTATGGTTTAGGAGCGACGCTGGCTTGCTTGGTGACTGGTACAAAATCTACAGCAATTGATACATTAATTGATGAGGATGGGCGGATTGTATTCAAGCATTTAGTTCCCAATCTGAGTATACAATTTATTAACTGGCTGGAAAAGATGGTTCAGCCTAGACTAAAACAACGCTTTGCCAATGCTGAAGTAGCTTTAGAAACGTTCAAACCTATTTATGTTAAAAATTCTCACTCAGGCAAATTATATAGTGATGCTCCTGAAGAAGCTAATAAATTTCCTCAAGAACGGAGGGTTGATATCAACGAAGGAGAGAAAATAGTTAGTGGTATCAATAACAAACAAGAGTACGACCATTCCTTTGATCCATTAGATAAAAAGACAACAACTGAACAACAAATTGATAATCAAAAATTAGATAAATTTACTACAGAGTTTAATGGACTGTTTGATGCAGCAATTCTGGAAAGGGCAAAAAAGCAATTAGAACAAGAGAAGGAAAGTATCGAAGAGGAGTTTAACTTAAACGTTGAAGAAATAGAACATAAGTATCGAGTAAAACTAAATTTAACTGACGGTAAAAAAGATGATACTCCTATGGATTTGCTGAGTAAATTGGGAGCAGCATTCTTTAGTGTATTGATGGGAGCTAGTGGGGTTATCTTTCTTGGTAGTTGGCAATGGCTAGGGTTTGGATTGATAGGATTTGCCACATTAGTATTATTAGGGATAATAGTTGTACCAACATACAGCAGTAAATTTGTTAAAGAAATTGAAGCTGAAAAAGCGAAAAGAGATGAGCAACAAGAAAAACTAAAAAAATTACGTCTTGAACGAGTGGAACATTTTAAAAAAATCCCCCTTTTCTCGATAAGTGATAGTTTTATTAGTGGATTATCAGATGTAGATAGGCTGTTTCTTCTTCAAGCGTTACAGGAGAGAGAAGATGCTGATAAAATGAATGAAAATTTAAAGAATGCCACAAAAGTTGCATTAACAGTGGGTGGTGTTGCTCTTTTCGTTGCCTCAAAAGCTTTCCTTGGTTTTTAGTTGGGGTATATCAATCTGGGACGCATCAACTAGAAATAGTTCCAAAATTTGATGTTAGCTTAAAAAATAAAAGTGTTTCCCCTATGTATTATCAACTTCAAATCGACTATCCCGAAACCTTTCCCGACGCTTTACAACAAACAAAAGAACAATTTGAAACTGATGCTAAATGGGCAATGGCAGTCAAACTATTTGAACTAAAGCGCCTTTCTTCCGGCATGGCAGCCGCTTTAATTGGCGTAGACAGAGTGACATTCTTACTCAAATTAAAAGATTACGGTATCCCTATGATTGACCTTACAGAAGCCGAATTATTATCTGACTTAGAGAATGCCTAACCCAGAGAGAATTGTAATTAATACCTCTCCCTTAATTGCCCTAGTCGCTGCCTGGAGTGACTTAACTATATTACAATCTCTTTATCAAGAAGTCTTAGTTCCCTTTGAAGTATGCCAAGAAATTATTGCAGGTGGTAATAATAACTTTGCCGTAACTGAATTTACTGCTGCAAGTTGGTTACGCAAACAACCTGCACCAATAAATATTTCTCCTCTACTCCTCAATTCCTTAGATTTAGGCGAAGCCTCAGTAATTCAATTAGCTTTAAATGAAAATATTACAACTGTTTGTATAGACGAAGCAGTAGGGCGGCGCGTTGCTAGATTAAGTGGTCTTTCACTTACAGGTTCAATTGGGATTTTATTAAAAGCTAAACAGTCAGGTTATCCTTTCTCCATGCAACAAGCAATTCAACAAATGCTTAATTGTGGTATCCGGTTAAGTAACACTGTAATTAATTTCGCACTTACCCAAGCTGGAGAGAATAATTGATTAATTTAAATCAGGACTTACGCAGAAATCCCCCTAAATCCCCCTTAAAAAGGGGGACTTTGAATTTTCCCCCCTTTTTAAGGGGGGTAGGGGGGATTGAGGTTTCAGACTTTCGGTGCGTAAGTCCTATAAATATAAAATCTCAAAGACGTTAAAAGCAGTCAAGAATTGCTACCTGATGAAACCGCTAAACCAGGATTATACTTGTTACCTGTAGATTAATACTCTGTTGGGTTGCGCTGCGCTTAACCCAGGGCAAACGCACCTAAATTGCTCAGAGAATATACATAGTGTCTTTCAGTGTCCACCTACGCTATATGTAGAAATTCTGTTGTCAATAAAGGGCAACTTATTGATAATTTTCGCAATAAATTGGAATATTTGCCCTTTATTGACAAGATGCGTTTGCCCTGGCGCTTAACCCAACCTACAAATAGTTTATTGCTAATTGTGTTATTGCCAAACAACTTGCGATCGCTCATGCAAAACCCTACCATACACCGCCTCAGTTTGCTGGGCTAATTTCGCCCAATTAAAGCGGTGTTCTAAATCTTGATAAGCATTATCCACCAGCCAACAAGCGTAACGGGGGTTTTTTAATACTTCTAACATTCCCCAAGCAAGTGACTCTGGATTATTTGTATATGTAACAATACCTGTTTTAGTATGTCTTACTACTTCTGGTAAACCACCTGCATTAGATACAACTACAGGTACACGCGCTGCAAAACTTTCTAAGGCAACTATCCCAAACGGTTCATAGAGGCTAGGAAATACTGCACAATCAGCAATTGTTTGGAATTTATCTAAATCATTATCAGACATAAAACCTGTGAAATAGCATTTGTCCCAAATGCCTAAATCCCAAGCTTGACGCTTCCAATGATCGGTATTTCCACCACCTATGAAGACAAATTTGGCTTTGCCGCCCATTTCCCACAGCACTTTTGGGGCAGCATTGATTAAGACTGAAACACCTTTTTCATAAGTCATCCGACCTACATAGTAAACAATCTTCTCATCATCGGTAGCAAACCTGCGCCGGAAGTTCCAATAGTCAAATTCTTGATGACGGTGTTTTTTCTCTGGGCGGATGCCGTTATAAACTACATCAATTTTATCCCAAGGACTTTCTAGCACTCGTTCTATTTCTCGGCGCATATAGTCGGTACAAACAATAACGCGCCAAGCATTGTAAGCTAGTTGCTTTTCTTTATTACAAACGTAGTGTTGGGTATGACAATGAAGACCATTATTGCGACCAAATTCAGTAGCGTGGATAGTAGCAACTAGGGGAATTTTGAAAGTATGCTTGAGAGCGATCGCAGCATCACCCACTAGCCAATCATGGGCATGAATTAAATCAAATGGCTGTTCTTCTTGAATTAACTTGCCACCATGTCGTCCCATGCTTTCATTCATGTTACAGATCCAGTGGAAAAAATCTTGGCTATGCCCTACAGGTACGCGATGAATATGTATGCCTTCTACCACCTCATAAAGCGGTGCCTGACCAAATTCCACAGTGATCAAATGGACTTCATGCCCCAATTTGACCAACTCAGGATATAACTCTGCCACGTGCCGAGCAATCCCCCCTACAAGCCGAGGTGGAAATTCCCAACTCAGTACCAAAATCTTCATGAGGTCGGCTTTACCAATCTTTGACATATTTATACACACTGACATATTTTCGCCAAGTCAGTCTAGGCAATTTCACCGAAATTATTCCCCAAACTTCAAAAATTCGCACATCGTGACGACTTTGGCAGATGAAGAAAGAAAATTAAGAAATTTCCCCTAAAATAATCGACCCTAAATTTCATTCCCAAAAACTTAGTTAATAATACCTTGCTTCTAAGAAAAATAATTGTTGTGGCAACTCCAGGTATGGGAGAACTATGCTGGTAGTAAGTGATTAATTACCTCCTCTTTTAAATCCCCATGACTAAAAAATTACCCTGGCTTTTATCTCTATTGGCAAGCATAGTTTTAACTGGTAGCTACTCTAAGGGCGCGATCGCACAGCCTGCGAGTACAGCTAAAATTTCTACAACTCCTATTCAACTCGCTGCCACCAATACACAAACCCAGCCAAGTGTCAAGCTAACTCTCCAAGATTTACCTGCTGGATTTCAACCTTTGTCACCAGAAGTGGCTGCAATGATTGCTACCCAGTTGGAGGCTTTTAAAGAAAAGCTCAATTTAGCCAATATTAAGACAGAGGACGTATTTGCCTTTATCAATCCAGATACATTGCAAGTAATTGTCGGTATGACAGCTAATCTTCCGACTCAGACAGATCAAGCTAAATTCGATGCTAGTTTGCAGGATTTGCAGAAACCAGCAGTTCAGGCACAAATGGTAGCTGAACTCAAAGAGCAACTCAAGTCCATGCCGCAAGTCCCAGTGCAAGTGGTAGATTACAAAACACTTGCCAATATGGATAAGCTGGCGACTACCTCAACTGGTCTTCAAGTAGGTGTGAATATTATCGGTCAATCAGTCAACATGGATATGGGTATTTTTCGGCGGGAAAAAGTTGGAGCATTGACAGCAGTTGTGTATATGAATGGAGATCAGCCAACTTTGTCGATCGCAGATGCAGCGCGTAAGCTTGATAGCAAAATTATCCAATCTACGGCAGCTAGATAGAGGGGAGAGAGGAGAGAGGAGAGAGGAGAGAGGAGAGAGGGGGGAGGGGGGAGGGGGGAGGAGAGATTTTTATCTTTTTTGGTGAGTAAAAACTCATAAAATATAGCAATTTTCAGAAAGAGTGAGGTACAAAGTTAAAAAAATATTGTAGTGCGATCTTCGTATTTAGTAGCCTGCGCGAAGCGCATAGCTGTGCGCTCTTCACTGCATCTTGCTCGCTATATATTTCTAGCGAGCAAGATGCTCGCACTCCTGTACCTCATAAAGCATGAAAACTGCTATAGCATCAATTTCACCCCTTCGCTACACAAATATGTCTCCCTAGAGGGAAACGATCATACAGGTTCCAATAGCAACTTGTTATTAGACGGGCAGCTAACAACCTGGCAATTGGAATTGAAATATGACTAACAACCACCCTCAACAGCCACAGGAACAAATATCATCTAACTCAACAACAAAAGTTGAGCCGCCATCTATTTTTGAATCAGTTATTAAGGGAGTTGGGGAATTTGCTGTAACGGCTACCCTGGCTGCCCAAAGTGGGAAAAATGTGGCGGAAACCGCCTTTGGTATAGGTTCGGCGATTAGTCATACGGTTGCCCAAACAGGGAAAGCAGTTGTAGAGACAACAACTAATGTTAGTAGCGCGATATCTCAGACAACTTCTGAAACTGGCAAAAATGTTGTAGAAACAGCTACAGGTGTGGGACAAGTAGTTAGCGGCTTCGTTAGCCAAACAGGAAAAACCATGCTAGATACGGCTACTGGTATGAGTACCGTCGCAGCGCAACAAATGTTGGGGGCGATCGAACAAGCTACCCAAAACGCCGGAAATACAATTTCTTTTTTAACAGATAATTGGTTCCTGAAAAGATTAACAGGTATTTTAAGGCTAGATTGGTTGATGGGTGCTGCCGATCGCATTGATTTAGACAAAGCCCAAGCAACAGTTAGAAAGTTACAGCAAGAACATCCAGAGGAGACTCCTAGCCAAATTGCCCATCGGTTAATGGTGGAAAAAGCTATTTATGCTGGTGGTGTGGGGCTAGTTACTAGCTTAGTACCAGGGGAAGCAATGGCGTTGTTGGCGGTGGATTTAGCTACCACAACGATGCTGCAAGCAGAAATGGTTTATCAAATTGCTGCTGCTTATGGATTGGATTTGAAAGATCCAGCTAGAAAAGGGGAAGTTTTAGGAATTTTTGGGTTGGCGCTTGGTGGTAGTCGCGCACTTAAGGCGGGTGTAACTTTGCTGCGGAATTTGCCTTTAGCTGGGATGGCGATCGGTGCAAGTTCTAATGCGGTAATGTTATATACGTTGGGATATGCAGCTTGTCGGTTTTATGAAGCGAAGGGGAATGCGACGACAACGGAAACTGCGTTAGTAGATGTCAAAGAGGGGAGTGAACAATATTTAGAAAAAGCGATCGCCCAACAAGCTGTGATGGATCAAATTTTAGTTCATACTATCCTAGCCAGTCATCCCGAAAAGTCTTGGGCAGAAATTTTGCCAGAGTTGCAAAAGCTGAATTTTAGTCCAGAATCTCTAGAGGCTATAGCAACTAACATTAATTCTCCTCAACCAATAGATAGCCTACTAAATCAACTATCCTGCGATTATGCTATGCCTTTATTGGCTCAATGTTATAGAATCACACAGTCTGAAGGTGTCACCACGCCAGCAGAACAAGAAATCATTGCTAAAATTGCGGCTAAGTTTGATATTAACTTGAATCAGGTTAAACAAATAGTAGAGGGCGATCGCTCTTTTACCAATCTTTAGCCAAACGCCGTCATGTTTTACCTCTCCCCAAACCCCTCCCCTGGTAGGGGAGGGGCTTTGAAATTCCCCCCCTTTTTTAAGGCAGCAGGTGGGATAAAGGAAGGGGGCTAGGGGGTTAGGTTTGTAACTCGCGCTGTAGTAAGCTGTTGTGTTTCGCGCATTTTATATTTTAGGGAGGGAGGAGAGAGGAGGGAGGAGAGAGGGTTATAGGGTTTGATAACTTTTCTCTCAATTATAAAATGTACAATTTAGATGCGCGTTAGCTTATCCTTTAGCCTGAAACTAAAAAAAATGCCAAACTAAAGGGGTTTTACCACTCACCCCTGATAAGTCACATTTCGGTATAATTATAAAATTTATAAAATCATTACTCAACCACTCTAACCGCCCAAGCCATACCACTAAAACCACTCAGCATATACGTTAAAATATAAATAGATTTAAGGAATATTAAAAGTTTACTTAATTTTTATGTGATTTAGTTTAATTTAATCGCAGATATTATTTATATGGCTGAAACTAAACAAAAAAAATCAAGCCCTGCGGCTCGTAAAAAATTAAATACTATTCTCGATCAACTGCCGCTACCAGCAAGAGAATGGGCAGAAAGTTTACCTTGGCAACAACGTAGTTATGTTTTATCTTTATGCCATCTAATGTGTGCATCTCCTCCAGAGATGCAAGCAGAGTTTTTAGATGAATATACCGCAGATGGTTTAGTTTTAAAAACCCTTCAAGATCGAGATACACAAAAAAAAGTTGCCGAGTATTTGCAACAATTTTATTTGCAAACAGATTTAAGTGAAGGTGTTTTGAGGAGCTATATTAGACAATTTTTTATTCATTCATCTCAAGATGTTCGCCGGAAACCAGAATTATATTTAGAATCTGCATTGCGATTAGTAAGTGATACCAAAGAGCGAAATAATGTATTTAATTATATCTTAGGTTTTGAATTGCTGAAAATGTTGTTTAAGATGAGTTGGTGGCAGCACGAAAGATTATATCAACTTCAAAAAAGTCAAGAAGAGTTTTTTAGTACTTATATTAAGCCAATCCAACATACTCATGAACTTAATGGAATAGTTACACCTAGAACTCAAAAAGGTTTTTTTGATAAGCGTGATTATTTTGTGCAAGCACCCCAAATATCAGATAAAAAGTTAATAGAGCTAGTAATAGTAACTTTTACTACAGAAATGGTGACTAATTTGGGCTTTTCTATAATTCGTCATCCAAACTCTTTAATGTTTGACTACGACTATATATTTGATTTACAGCAAGAAGATGTATTTACCAATTAACAGTAAACAGTAAACAGTAAACAGTAAACAGTAAACAGTAAACAGTAAACAGTAAACAGTAAACAGTAAACAGTGAACAGTGAACAGTGAACAGTGAACAGTGAACAGTGAAACTAGGGAGAACCCTTAAATTAAATCTATGTCATCGCACTTTTCATCTAATTCCTCATCTTCTAATTCCTCATCTTCAAGAGATGAAATAAAACCTTGCTCAAATTCTTGTTCGCGCTGAAATTCCAAGCACTTAGCACGAGGATCTACTTGCTTGGAAAATAACGGACTTTCAGGGGACTGACAAGTTTTATTATTAAAAAATTCACAGACAGCACAGCAATCTTCACCACTGGCTTTTGCTGATGCGATCGCAATTCCTCTTTCTGAAATTGGGCTTAAAGTCAATCGCCCACTACTCCACTTGGCTTTTAACACACCCGTCGCACTCAAATTTTCCCAGCGAGGATCACTTAATACCGACTCAGGAATGCGTATCCATGCGCCTTCAACTTCCGCCTCAATTGTCACTTCAAATTCTTGAGAATTTTCTATTTTAGTTAACTGACGACTACTAACTTGTTCTGGTACAGCACCATACTCGACTTCTTCACCAACTGCGGGAATATGAATGAAGTATTTATCCCTCAAATCTCCCGTGTGGGAAAGTTCCTGTAAGGCATTCATTGAGCCATGAATTAAAATTAGATGTTTGGGATTAACTCGATGAATAACTTGCGTTAGCCCAACTTTATCAGCATGGGCTGAAAGATTAAACCGCCTTACAGTTGCGCGGACTGTTAATTTTTTACCTTCGATTTCAACTTCGTCACCTTTCTGCAACGCTTGCAAAAAACGACCAGGTGATTCTTCATCGGTATAACCAGAGATAAATATCGCCGCATTATCTCTTTCTAATAATGCCTGACCATAGTAAACACTAGCTCCGCCACTAAGCATTCCCGAACTAGCAATAATTACTGAAGGTTTAGCTATAGCTAACGGACGCTCTCGCGGATGACCTATAGGTATAATCGGTGGTGTACCATTAGGGTCAAAAAATGGTTCCTGTTGAAGAGCAAAGTTCTGTACACTTCCAGGTAAAAAATCTATATGATCTCGAAATACATCCGTAACCGCTCTTACCAAACCATCTATATATACAGGAATTTTTAGTTTATGGAATAAGGCACTGGTACGAATTGCTAAAATGATTTCCTGGGCGCGTCCCAAAGCAAAAGCCGGAATTAGTACATTACCGCCATTAGATACAACTTCTGCAACAGCTTGTAATAATTCGGTTTCTTGGGCTTTTCTAGATGGGTGAGTATCTGCGCCATAAGTAGATTCAGTAATTAAAATATCTGCTTGTGGCAAATCAGCAAGTCTTAACCCGTCGGTAGTTCTACTATTAGTAGTATTGTAGTCTCCTGTATATAAAAGACTTCTCTCTCCATATCTGATATAAACACAAGCTGCACCAACTATATGCCCTGCGTGGATAAATCGTACTTTTAATCCAGGTAGCGGTTCAAAATCTTGACCTACTGCCTGAGTTTGCAGTTGGAATAATGTTTGATCTAGGTCAATTTCATCAAATAATTGCTCAAAATCTTCGTTCTTTTGCTGTACTTTTAAACAATCAGTTAACATGACATGAGCAATTTCCCTAGTTCCCGCAGTACAAATCATCGGAGTAGCAGGGAAGTGTTTATGTAATACAGGCAATGCGCCGATATGATCTTGATGGGCGTGGGTAATTAAGATTAGGTTAGGATTTTTTATATACTCAAATGCTGGTAAGGGGTTACTGCCTTTTGGTCTAGTACCAGCATCGAGGACAATTTCATAAGGACCAATTAATACCCTAAAACAACTTGCGCCGATACTTCTAGCAGCGCCTAAAGGTGTGACAATTAAACGATTTTTATGTGGGTATTCTGTATCGGTTGTAGTTTCTAAATCAACATTTTCTACATGATTAAACCCATTAGCAAACCATAGTACATGAGCTTCTTCAGTGTAAGGATTTACTTGAATTCTGGCTCTCAAGGCTTCTGGGGAGTCGTTACGCGATTTTAGGGCATTTGAATCAGATTTCACCGCTTCCCACTCCCACAGTTGACCTCGCTGCACGGGAGAGGAAAAAACCCATTGAGTTTGACTGGTTTGAGCAATTACAGCGAGTTTAGCAATAGGTAAAAGTCGTGCTGTTGTTTCTTGAAATGTTTCTGTAACTACCCTAGAAGAGTATGGTTGTTCTAAGTTAGTATTTCCGTGGACAATACGTTTAACTGTTTCAATTCCTGGGGCTGGGGTGGATGGTTTTACAGAAGAATCAAGTTGCGATTTTGTAGAGGTAGTTACTTCTAAAGATTCTGCCTGTGTAATATATAGATAGTTTTCTCGCACAACAGCACTTACTCGCCACAAATCACCTGCTTTCATTTCTGGCAGTGCTGATAATAAGGTAATTTTCAGGTCTTTTTGACCGACAAATGATACTTTAAACAATATTTGAGTATTGCGTTTACCGATTTGAATTACCCTACCTGTGAATAAACAGCCTTGTGGTTGCTCAGATATAGGTTCATAACCCAGAATACGCACTCCTGATATTTGTCCTGTAGAATCAGTTGCGGGTAAAACGTACCAGGTGTGAATACCTGTAGGTAACGGAAAGTTGGGATTGTGACTAACGCGCAAGCGGGTGTCTTCTAATGTAGCGATAGCCGCACCCGTATCTGCTTGGGTGACAATTTGCCCTGTCACTGTCATAGTGAATACTTCAGATACTTGCTTTTCAATCAGCATTGTTTCAGGCACTGCTTTTTTACACTCAATTATTATTAGATTTCGCTGAACACATCCATCATTTTTAGGTAATTAAGTATGTAAACATTACTTTAACTGACTGCTTAACTATGATAACTCTGGCTGAACAATGACCAATGACCAATGACCAATGACCAATGACCAATACCCATCTTTTTTATTGTATACAATAGAGTCACCTACATTAGGTGAACGAGATATGGGATCTCTTATAGGTACTGTTTTTGCTTTTGTTTTGTTTATGGCTTTATCAGGAATAAAGCTAGACCGAGAATATGAACGCGGCGTAATCTTTCGACTCGGTAGAGTTAAAGGTGTGATGGGACCAGGAATGTATTGGATTATCCCTTGGGTAGATCAAAAAACTCAAGTTGATGTCCGTACTAAAACTGTCAATATTGAACCTCAAGAAACAATTACATCTGACAGCGTAACAATTAAAGTTAATGCTGTTCTATACTACCGCCTGATTGACCCTTCCAAGGCGATCAATAAGGTGGAAAATTACAACACCGCAGTTTACCAAACAGCTTTAACAACTTTACGAAATGTTGTTGGTCAAAATATCCTTGATGACGTTTTACAAAATCGAGATAAAATTAACACCAAACTTCAAGAAATTGTAGACGAAATTACGGAGCCTTGGGGTGTGGTAATTGAACGGGTGGAAATGAAAGATGTAGAAATTCCACTTGCTATGCAACGGGCAATGGCTAAGGAAGCAGAAGCAATTCGGGAAAAACGCGCCCGTATCATTAAAGCTTCAGCCGAACAGGAAGCATCTATTAAGTTAGCAGAAGCTTCTCGAAATATCGCTGGTAACCCAGCAGCTTTAGAGTTACGCCGTTTGCAAATGCTGACAGAAATTGGCGCAGAAAATAACACGACAACAATTATTATGTTGCCTTCTGATGTGATTCAAGCTGCCAAGAGTTTGACTACCGGATTTTCCAATGGTAATCAAACAGAGGCGCGTCCGTTTCAGCCAGAAGTATTTTTTAACGATCAGCCAACTTTGGAGGACGACCTTTTAAACCAGTCATAAGTTTTAAAGCGTAAGTTTTAATAGGATGAATGTGTTGCAACATCAATAAACCTAAGCGACGAACAACAACTAAGGGCAACCAATTATTAGAAAACATTCGATTTAAAAAATCGGTGAATGCCAAAATTGTGATGTTTTCGGACTTACGCCAGCTTTCATAGCGTTTTAAGACGGTTAAAGCACCAATATCTTGTTGTTGTTGATGAGCATTTGTTAACACTTGGGCTAAGGCTGCTGCATCTCGGATACCTAAGTTCATTCCTTGTCCGGCGACGGGATGGCAGCAGTGGGCAGCATCACCAATTAATGCAAGTCGTGGTAGGGTATAGCGATCGCTCTGCATTAACTGTACTGGAAATATAAAGCGATCGCTAATTAATTCCAAACGCCCTAATAAACCACCTGTATATTCTTCTAACTGTGCCAGAAACTCCGCTTCATCTAGTTGCTGTAAAGCTTTGGCTTCTGCATGGGGATTAGTCCAAACTACTTGACAACGGTTGCCAGGTAAAGGTAAAACTCCCATTGGTCCAGTGTGCCAAAAGCGTTCGTAAGCTATATTATTGTGGGGTTTTTCTGGTTTAATTGTTGCTACAACGCAAGATTGCCAGTATGCCCAGCCTTGTGTAGTAATACTAGCAGCATTACGAATTTGCGATCGCGCTCCATCAGCCGCTACTAATAAACGAGTCCGAATTTTAAATTTTCCTTCTCCTCCTTCTTCTCCCCCCTTAACAAGGGGGGGTTGGGGGGGGTCATATCTTCAACTCCCCCCCTTAACAAGGGGGGGTTGGGGGGGGTCATATCGCCGACTCCCCCCCTTAACAAGGGGGGGTTGGGGGGGGTCATATCCCCCTTCACCATCACCTCTAATTCCACCCCATCTGCTTGATATTCAGCACTGATTACTTCTGCGGGACATAACCAGGAAACATTTGGGCAATCTTGAAGATAATCCTGCAAAGCGGTTAACAATACTCGATGTTCTGCGGCATAACCAACCCCATCAGTACCTAAATCTTGAGGTTGGAAATGCACCACACCCCCATAATCAGCATCAGATATTTGAATTTGCTGAAATTTCGTGATTTCAGGCAAGATTTTCTGCCAAATACCAATTCCCTCAAAAATCTTACCCGATAGCAAAGAAATCGCATAAGCTCTCCCTTTTGCTACAGCAGCAGAATGAAGTTGAGATTCAATCAACACTACTTTTAGTCCAGAGTTTTTTAAGGCAGCAGCGAGTGTTGCCCCGACAATCCCGCCCCCCACAATCGCTAAGTCATAGTCAAAACCTAGATGGGGTGAGGTTGGTTGTAGTGTTGAGACTGTTTTATTTAGCTGTTTCAGCGCCATTGTTAAGCTGTTGTGCATTTAAATTAAACTGTTGATTCTTATCAAGTGCTTGTAGTGCGAGCGTCCCGCACGAAGCGTAATATTAAATTTAAATGCGTCTTAGCTTAATAAAATCTTTAAAAGATGATATAGCAGTTTTCATGCTTTATGAGGTACAGGAGTGCGAGCATCTTGCTCGCTATATATTTCTAGCGAGCAAGATGCTCGCACTACTTTGTACCTCACTCTTTCTGAAAATTGCTATATGAATATTTACTTTTCTTTATTTTGGCGCGAACTGCGATCGGTGAGCAAGAGGAGCGTTATAGCAATTAGCAGTTAGCTTTTAGCAATTAGCTTTTCTTAAATGCTTTGCTAGTAAGGGTTTTAGCCATAAAAAATGCTCATAGCGCCTATTTAGGTTGCTATACCTAAAATCCTTGTAGAGACGTGCCAATAGCGCGATCGCGCATGGCGGAGCTTCGGCGCGTCTCTATACTAGAGTTGCTAGAATTAGTCAACTATATTTAGGAGGAATATTATGCAATAAAAGCATTAAAACCAGCTAAAAATTACATATTGCTTGGCTATTTGTAACCAAGGACACGGAACGAACTGATTTACCGAGATATAGTGGCGATCGGGAGTAATTAATGGGACTGCTAAATTCTTTCTTATAATTAAACACAATTTAATCAAGTATAATTACAATATTTATTCTTTCTTAACAATCTGCTCTTTCTTGTCAATGGAATCTACAAAAGATATGCCTGTACAAATTCCAGAAACCGCCTACCAACAGCAAAAAGAAATACCTTTAACTCCAGCCGTCAAAGTCACCACGTCTGCGGCTAAAGCAGTACAAGAAATTGTCACCAGAAAACTTTCAGGTAGAATCACTATTGGTGATCCTCTGGATAATTCAATTTTTTGGCGAGTTTATGTCGGTAATGGGCAGGTGCATTTTGCTACCAGCGTAGTCGGTCAAAAAGAAAGACTTTCCTACCTATTGCGACGCTACTACCCTGATTTAGAACATTTACAACTAAAAGACGAATCGGATTACGAATTTTTTTGCCGTTATTGGCAATCGGGGAAGCTTTCTTTACAACAAGTTCGTAAACTGATATTTTCTCTAACGCAAGAAGCTTTAGTACAAATTCTAGCGTTACCGCAAGCTGATATTCAGTTTGAAAAAACTTTAGGGCTAGATCATTTACTGTTAGTTGTTCCTTTTAAAGAAACCATTCTACCAGTACGAAGGCTGATTAGCCAATGGGGACAAATGCGATCGCACATTGCTTCTCCTTTGCAGCGACCTTTTGTAAAAAGTTTAGAGCATTTCTCTCAATTGCTGTGGAAAAATACAGAAAATCCTCAATGGATTCAATTACTTAGCGATACTATTAACGGCAATCGTTGTCTTTATGAGGTCGCATCTGCTTTAAACATGGATGTATTGGAATTAGCTAAAACCTTGCAACCCTTAGTAGCAACAGGTGCTGTAGGGATTAATAGTTATCGCCAGTCTACTGATGATGAGCGTCCTATAATTGCTTGCATTGATGATAGTAAGACAGTACAGAGAAATGTCAAGCTAACTCTAGAAGCTAGTGGTTATCGGGTATTAGGATTAACTGAACCGACACGAGCCTTAACTGCGTTGGCACGTTACAAACCTGCGCTAATATTAATGGATATATCTATGCCAGAAATTGATGGGTATGAATTGTGCCAATTATTACGTCAATCAACTTTATTAAAGGAAATTCCCATTGTGATGTTAACAGGTCGCGACGGTTTAATTGATCGGTTACGAGCCAGAATGGTAGGAGCAAATGATTACATTACTAAACCCTTTACTCCTCAGCAATTATTTAACGTAGTTAATAAACTAGCAAGTTCTAGCAGGGAGATTAATTAATATGAAAACTGTTTTAGTAGTGGATGATTCTAAAACCGAGCAACGTTTAATTGAAGCTTTGCTGCAACACTTAGGAGTAAAAGTGGCTGTAGCTGATTCGGGTGAATCGGCTTTAAGTTGGTTGGAAAATAACAGCAGACCTGACTTAATAGTTTTAGATATTATTATGCCTGGTTTAAGTGGATTGGATTTATGTAGACAAATTAGATCTAATCCAGAGTTAGAAAAAATACCTGTAGTTTTTTGCTCTTCTAAAGATCAAGATTTTGATCGGTTTTGGGCGTTACGCCAAGGTGGAAATGGTTATATAACTAAACCGTTTGCTCCGAATGATTTAGTAGCAACTTTGTCTGAGCATCTTAATTAATAGACTTCTTGTTTTAAATCAATTTTTTTTTATCGCAGATGTGAGCAGATATAGGCGGAGCCTTCCCGTAGGGTACGCAGATTACGCAGATGAAATGCCAAGATTTGAATCCTGATAACTTACGCGGAGATCCCCCTAAATCCCCCTTAAGAAGGGGGACTTTGAATTCCCCCCTTTTTAAGGGGTTGCTCAGGGGGATCTAGGTTTCAGGCTTGCGTAAGTCGCGATCGCATAAAATTTGCCCTTATATTGCTAACTATTATGATTAAAGAATATTTTTGTGTGCAGTTACGAGAATCGCTAAAAGTAGGATTGCCTTTGGAACATACAGCAGAGGTAATTTCACTGAGTCGGGGAGAAATTTGTCCCATTCCTGGGGTAGCTTCTAGCTTATTGGGGGTAGTTAATCAACGAGGGAGATTGTTATGGGTTTTAGAGTTGAGTGATTTATTGCAACTAGCACCACAAATGAGGCGATCGCGTCCTCAAGATCGTTTAACCTTATTATTAATGACACAATACGATAATTCCACCCTGGGAAAATCTCAACCACAATTAGCTTGCGTAGTATCAGCACTCCAAGGAATAGTTTCTCTCAATCCAGATAAGTTTCAACTTGTACCAACCAACTCTAAATTTAAAGTTTTTGTATCTGGGATTACAGAAATTGAGCAATCATCTGTTGCTATCCTAAATCCCAAGGCTATTTTTACAGAACTTCAATCTAGCATTGTTTCTAATTCATTTAGGACTTACGCAGACATCCCCCTAAATCCCCCTTAAAAAGGGGGACTTTGAATTTCCCCCCTTTTTAAGGGGGCTAGGGGGATCTAGATTTCAGGGTTTCGGTGCGTAAGTCCTATCATTAATACATCAATGACAGCTACCAACAACGGTCATAGCAATAATCATCAGTCTAAAGATATGGACACTTTTCTCTCTGACGTTGAAGGTGAATCTTCAGATTTGCTAGGTAAGCTTACTAAAGCTAGTACTTTAGAATTTACTGGCAAAATAGAGCAAGCAAAGATACTATATCAAGAAATTGTAGCAGCAGATCCATCCGGTAATTTAGGAGCAAGCGCCCGTAAAGCTTTAGAAAATCTTGGTGCTGCGGATGAAGAATTAACACAAAAGTCTCATCAACCAATTTATTTGGATGAAACTACGGCTGGAGAAGTTCACAAGTCGCCGCAAGTTTTACCTAAAACTCAAAAAAACTTGTTGCAATGGTTTTATAACTTACCTATTAGTCGTAAACAAGTTATTGCTTTATTAGCTTCTGAAATTTTTTCCCTAGTATTAATTGCTTCGGGAGTGAGATGGATTATTACATCTGGGTTACGGAGTCAATTGCTCAATCAAGCTAAATCTGAGGTAGCTGTTACAGAAACTAATTATAATATCAAAGTTAATCAAATGGGGTTTGGCTTTCGCGGACAGTCAGACAATATTGCGATTATTGAAGCTGCTCAAATTCATGCTAAAGGTGAGGAATTAAGCTTAGATTTAAAAAATCAGGTCGGAAAAATCCTGCAAAATGAAATTAAAGCGAGGAAGATTGAATACGCTACTTTAGTTGGCAAAGATTTACGAATTATTGTTAATGGGAATAATAACCGTGCTGGTGAGGTTTTTAATCCTAACAATTTAGTTAAAGCAGTATTTAATGATCCCAGGCAAATTAAAGCTAGTGCAGTTGTAAATAGGGACGAACTTGCCAAAGAATCACCACCTTTGCCCACTGGTTTTACAGCACAGGATGCTTTAATTCGTTACACAGTGACACCTGTATTTGATCCAGCTAATAAGACCGTAATTGGTGCTTTGGTTTCAGGAGATATAGTTAATGGTAAGCAACCAATAGTTTTAGAAACATTAAAAGCTTTTGGCGGTGGCTATAGTTCGGTTTATTTCCGCAAGCCCAACGGTGAGTTTGGATTAGCAACAGGATTCGATCAAGGTAATGCCCAATTTTTAAACCAAGCCACACCAAATGTAGCTTTACCTGATATTTCTATTTTAGAGGCAGCAGCTAAAGATCCAGGAAAAGCAGTAACTAAACGGATAGATTTTGGCACGCAAACTTATACTTTAGCTGCTAAAGCTTTACCAAATGTTGCTAAAGAAACGGGTGGCGTTTCAGTTCCGATTGCTAGTGGTGAACCAGTAGCAATTTTGGTGCGAGGAACTCCAGAAACAGCTTTGAATGAATTACTTCATCAAAGTTTAATGCAAGAGTTATTGGTATTTTTATTAGCGTTGATAGTTATTCTAATTTTAACATTAATTTTGAGACGCTCAATTGTTAAACCCATTCAACAGTTGCAGCGAACTACAGAGGAATTTTATCAAGGGAATATTAATGCTCGTGCTACAGTTTTTGCGACGGATGAAGTAGGGAAGTTAGCTATTACTTTTAACCAAATGGCTGACAGTATTAATGCTTCGGCTCAAGCATTGGAATCACAAGCGAAACAACGACAAGCAGAGGCGGATTTTCAAAGAAAAGAAAAAGAACGCTTGCAGCAAGCGGTGATTAATTTGTTACTGGATATTGAAGGAGCGCAAAAAGGTGATTTAACTGTTACTGCTAAACTTGATGAAGGTGAAATGGGTTCAGTAGCAGATGCTTTTAACACTACTATTGGTAGTTTACGGAAAATTGTTGTGCAGGTAAAAACTGTTGCGAATCAGGTGCATGACTCGGCGTTTAGTAGTGAGTCATCGGTTGAAAAGTTGGCTGAGGAAGCGACAACCCAAGCTGAAGTAATTACTGAAACTTTGAATTCTGTAGAAGAGGTAGGGCTATCTATTCAATCTGTAGCTAATTCTGCTCAGGAGGCGGCGGTAATTGCTCGTCAGGCGTTGGTAGCTGCTCAAGATGGCGATCGCACTATGGATGAAACTGTTAGTAGTATTGGTAATATTCGCGCTAGTGTTGCCGAAACTTCTAAAAAGATGAAACGGTTAGCAGAATCTTCTCAGGAAATCTCGAAAATTGTGCATCTGATTTCAGGGATTTCGGAAAAAACTAATTTACTTGCGTTTAATGCTTCAATTGAAGCTTCTAGGGCGGGAGAAAATGGGCAAGGATTTAGGGTTGTGGCTGATGAAGTACGACGTTTGGCTGAAAGGGTGTCAGATTCGGCTAAGGAAATTGAGCAATTTATTAATACGATGCAACAAGAAACTGCTGAAGTAATGCAAACGATGGAAGCTAGTACTACTCATGTAGTCACGGGGACAAAGTTAGTTGCAGAGACTAAACAAACTTTGCAACAATTAGGTGGGATTAGTAAAGAAATTGATAGCTTGTTGCAGTCAATTTCTGGGAGTACGGTTTCACAAGCGCAAGCGGCACAAATGGTGAGTAAAACTATGTATGATGTAGCTGCGATCGCAAAAACAACTTCTTCAGAATCAATGGTGGTTTCAACTGATTTACAAAAATTAGTTGAAGTTGCTAAAGAACTTCAAAATTCTGTTTCTCGCTTCCAGGTATAAAAATGGCGTTAACTCAGGCTAATTTAGAAGCTATTTTACAAGAAGCCCGTGCTTGCTTTTTATACGAAGATGCCCCTGATTATCTAGCTATACTAGAACAGGGTTTGCTGCGATTAAAATCTGGCGATGCTGCAATTAATTTGCAAGCTGAATATAAAAATTTAATGCTTGCAGCACACACGATTAAAGGTGGCGCAGGTTTATCTGAATTAGACACTCTTAGTCAACTTGCTCATAAATTAGAAGATTTGTTACAAGCATTGCTAGAAGGGCGCGTAGCAGATTTGGCTTTAGCTTATGAGTTATTGTCTTTGGGTGTTGAGCAAATCAGCGATTTAATTGCTGAAGCTGCTAGTAGTCAAAATATTACATTAATTAATCAAGATGCACCTTTACCCCTGGTTACAGCACTAGAAGATTTTCTGAATCGTCTTTCTCAGGATAATCCTAATGTTTCTGGAAATACTTCCGGTATTAATATTAATTCATCATTTATAAAAATAGCGTTAGAGATTGATTTAGAAGATTGTTTGCAAACAGTTGAAAAGTTATTACCTGCACCTGGTAAGTCTACTAAAACAGCTATTTTACATGATGCTTTAAATAATTTGGTAGAAGAATGTTTGCTTTTAGGGCAAGCACTAAATTTAACTTGGTTAGTTGAGACATCTCATAAAATTAGCCAAGTACTTAAGCAACCGCAAGCATCTTTAGTCAAGGTAGCGCCAAAGATAATTAATTATATTCGACAGCAGCGATCGCAAACTCTCAACCCAAAACCACCGCAAAATACAGATAAAAAGATTTCTCAGTCGCCAAGCTTGCGCTTAGATACAGAAGTCAAGAAGAAAGAAGATTTATTACCACAGATAAACACAGATAAACACAGATTAAGTACTGAGTCATCTGGTGTTAGTGCTAATAATCAAGAAGATAATAATAGTAAAACTACAGATATAAATAATTTTAGCTTAAATTTGCGGATTCCGGTTACTAAGTTGGATCGGATGAGTAATACAGTCGGTGAATTGCTGATTAATAATGAAAGTCTTGATTTATATCAGGCGCAACTTCATCAAGTTAGTTTAATGTTGAAAAAACAAACTCAACAAATGGAGCCACTTCGCCAACAAGTCAAGGAATTTTATGATCAAATGGCAACACCGTTATTATCTGGTATTACGACTTATGGAAACGAGGATTTAAAGCGAGGAGGGAGAAATTCTATAAACGCTGAATTTGATGCTTTGGAATTGGATCAATATACAGGAATTCATACAACTTTACAAGATTTTCAAGAAGTAATGGTGCGGGTTGAAGAAAGCCGTTCTGATCTAGATTTGCTTACCCGTGAATTACAAGAAGGTTTGCAACAATTACATCAGCAATTAGATAGTTTACGCAATGATTTAACTGAATCAAGATTAGTAGCTTTTAAAGTTTTAACGGATAGATTTGTTGCCTCTATAAAAATGCTCAATGAGCGGTATAGAAAGTCAGTTAATTTAGAAGTTATAGGCGAAGATACACTGATAGATCAGGTAATTTTAGAGCAGTTACAAACACCTTTAACTCATTTGTTGCGGAATGCTTTTGATCATGGCATTGAAAGTAATCCTGAAAGGGTAAAATTAGATAAGCCAGTAACAGCTAAAATTACTTTTTCAGCAGTAATTAAAGGTAATCAAGTATTAGTAAAAATTGCCGATGATGGGCGTGGGATTGATTACCAAAAGATTTATAAAAAAGCTGTAAAAATGGGGCTGTGCCGTTTAAAGTTTACTGAGTTAAGTAAAGATGAAATAATTGAATTTTTGTTTATGCCTGGTTTTTCTACTGCGGAAACAGTAACGGATATTTCTGGTAGAGGGGTAGGATTAGATGTAGTGCGATCGCAAGTTGCCCGACTACAAGGTTCAGTTAAGGTTAGCACTGAATTAGGACAAGGAACAACTTTTATAATTACTGTTCCTTTAACACTAAGTATTTTACCGTTGTTACTTTGCCGATGTCAGCAGCAAACATGGGCAATTCCATCAATCAATATCTTAGAAATTGTTCATTTAGCTGAGTATTGCGATCGCAGCGTAGCATTGCCTGATAGTATTAGTTGGCGCGATACTCCTGCGGAGTCGCTACGCGAACGCAATATTCCTCTATTTTCATTAATAAAATTACTTCCCTACGCCCAAAAAGATTTAATCTCAATCTCTACCAGCTTTAATTCTAATCTAGGGATTATTTTAGACGTAGAAGGTGAACCAATTGTTGTCGCTGTAGATGCGCTGATTGCAGAAAAAGAACTGGTTTTAAAACCTTTTGATAAAACTATTCCTATACCTGCTTATCTGGCAGGATGTACAGTTTTAGGTACTGGTGAAGTTGTACCAGTTTTATCCCCTAGCCATTTAGGTGTGTTAATTGCACCAACAGTATTAGAGATCCCCCCTGCCCCCCTTAATAAGGGGGGAATGATCCCCCCTGCCCCCCTTAATAAGGGGGGAATGGAGAGGGGGCAGGAAGAATTTTTAAAACCCAGTGCAACATCTCAAACTGAACCTGATGTTTCAACTATCTTAATTGTGGATGATTCTATTGCGGTGCGTCGGTTGTTAAGTCGATTGCTAACCCAATCAGGATATCAAGTTGTAGAATGTCGAGACGGCAAAGAAGCATTAGAAAAACTGCATCAATCTGTGCAGCAATATGATTTAGTTATTTCTGATATTGAAATGCCTCGGATGGATGGTTTTGCTTTACTTAAAGAAATTCGCGCTGATGATCGTTGGAACAGCTTGCCAACTATGATGTTGACATCTAGGGAAAATCAGCTTCACCGTCAAAAAGCAGCGAGTTTAGGGGCAATAGCTTATTATACCAAGCCTTTTCATCCAGCCGAGTTGCTGAATGCGATCGCTCTTATTGTTAACCAGCTTTAAAGATGACACGATTTCTCAAACTATCTAACTTAATGTTTGTAACCAGGAAACACCTGTGAGATTGGTATCGACGGTAGCTAATGTCAACTGGTGATAAACTGCGGTAGCTGCAATAAAGCGATCGCCTGGATCTTGGTGTGGTAGCTCAATCTGACGGCTTAAAATAGCGATGTGGCGGTTAAGTGGAGCCTCACGAATTTCTATGGTATTTAAGGCTAAATCGACCCATGCAACTGGATTAGGCTGTAAAGATAGTCGTCCTTTTTCTGCTAAGAGTAGCGTTTCCCAGATACTAATTGGACTGAGCCAAAGTTCGGTTGTTGCTGCTGTAATAGTGGTTTGAAGCTGAGGAGATAGGCGTTCGTTACCAAGCAAATACCAAAGCCAGATGTGGGTATCAAGTAAGAGCTTCACTGGAGTGCTTCCCATGTGGTAGCAGGGATTACTGGAGCAATCACGTCTCCCAAGATTTCGCCGCTACCCTTCATTGCTCCAAATGCTGGGCGGTGGGGTTGAGGGGTGGCAGGATAGATAATGACTAAGGGTTCCCCGTCATGGGTAACGGTTAAGGGTGTTTTGGTGCGTTGTATTTCTGCAAATATTTGTTGGAGCGTTTCGGGTAATTCGCTAGTAGCAATGTGTTCCATAATTTGGTTAGACTTGAGAACTAAAGCTGTTTGAAAGTTGTAAGCCTAAAAACTGTTGCAATATTGAAAGCTGAAAATGACCTTTATCTCTCTTTGTAAATATAGCATATACATCTTTCATATCTATACCTTTTGGTGCAAACCGACCCTACAATGGTGGGATTTTACCGTTGTTTTGTGTAAGTCCTGAATTATCTACTTATCAAAAGTTGTGGGGTTACTCAATATGCGATGTAATTTATCTAACAATTCATTTGAAGTGTATGGTTTAGACAAAAAAGCTTTAACACAAGAACTTTTAAGTTCCATAACTTTTTTATTAGACGTAAGCCCACTAACAGCTATAATCTGAACTTCTGGATTAATTTTTTCAAGGACGCGGATAGTCGTTAACCCATCCATTGACGGCATCATTATATCAAGTATAACTGCATCAACCTTGAAATTATATTGTGTATATAAAGCAATTGCGTCCATACCATCATTAGCCGTTATTGCTTGATAACCATTTTTTTGTAATAATGTTTTGGTAATTTCACGAATACTATCTTCATCTTCAACAATCAGAATTAATTCTCCCTGCCCTTGCTGTACTAACTGGCTGGAATTAGAATCTTCACTTGTTGCTGTTCTTCCCGTTGCTGGCAAATATACTTTAAACTGTGTACCCTTACCAACTTCGCTCTTGACTTTTACAAAGCCTCCATGACTTTTAACAATTCCAATCACTGTTGAAAGACCAAGCCCCGTGCCTTTACCCACCTCTTTTGTCGTAAAAAATGGGTCAAATATTTTCTCAAGAATATCGTTAGGTATACCCATGCCTGTATCTGATACTGTAATCACAATATAGTTACCGATATGAGCATCAATATTCATCCGAGTATAGTGTTCATCCAGATAAATATTTTCAGCATCAATTGTCAAAGTTCCTCCCTCCGGCATAGCATCACGGGCATTGACGCAGAGGTTTAGCAAAACTTGATGTAGTTGTGTAGCATCTCCAACTATAGCTTCTAGAGAAGATTTTACATCTGTATAAATTTTTATAGATTTAGGAAAAGTTTCTGAAGCAAACTGTTTAAGTTCATTAATTAAATGGCTAATCTGAATGAGGGTTCGCTCACCTTGAATTCCACGGGCAAAGGATAACACTTGTTTAACTAAATCAGCCCCACGCTTAACATTTGTTTCTAGAATTGTCAACCATTTTTTGCTTTGGGCATCGCTAATTTTCAATTGTAATAGTTGAACAGACATCATAATTGGTGTCAACACATTATTCAAATCATGAGCAATACCCCCAGCAAGTATCCCCAGACTTTCCAATCGTTGAGTGCGGAAAAATTGGTCTTCTAGTTGCTTTTTTTCGGTAATATTTGTCGATACAGTAAGTATTGATTTGGGTTGCCCTTGTTGATCGCGCATTAATACCCAACGGCTGGCAACAATAATCTCAATACCAGCTTTGGTAATTTGATATAATTCTCCTTGCCACTCACCAATTGTGCTAATCGTTTGCTGAGGGATTTCTAGTTGATCTGAACCTGGCTTATACAAAATTTCTAAAGCATTTTTACCCAAAGTTTCCTCTGCTAACCACCCATAGATTTTTTCAGCGCCTTTGTTCCAAAACAAAATATGGTTAGATAAATCTTGAACGATAATAGCGTCAGTTGTAATATCGAGTAATGCTGCTTGTTCAGCTAAGTTGTAACGCAATTCATCAATTTTTTGCTGAAGCTGTTGATTGACAATGGCTTTTTTTTTAAGTCTAGTAGAAATAGCCCCTACTAACTCTTTATTATTAAAAGGTTTTGTCATGTAGTCGTCAGCGCCCAATTCCATGCCTTGACGCATAGAATCATGATCAGCTTTAGCTGTCATAAAAATAAATGGAATTGTAGCAGTTAAAGAATTTTCGCGCAAAGTTTTTAGAACATCATAACCGCTCATTTTCGGCATCATAATGTCACAAACTATCAAATCTGGCAAATGTTGCAACGCTAACTCGACCCCAGTTTCACCATTATCAGTATCAAAAGTCTGATATTTTTCAGATTGTAAAATGTCTACAATAATCTCTCGAATTATATCGTCGTCTTCAATTACTAGAATTTTATTCATTGATTTTGCTTTGGTAGTTTAAGGGTAAAATTACTGTAAATGTTGTCCCTTTTCCAACTTCGCTATCTACACTGATGCTACCACCGTGCATAGAACAAGAGTTTTTTACAATTGTTAACCCTAGCCCTGTACCAGGAATATTGCCAACATTTTCCGCTCTATGAAACGGGTCAAATAGCAGTTTTTGGTCTTGAAGGGGAATGCCAATACCTGCGTCTTGAATCTGAAAAATGGCATAATCATTTTCACAAGTCAGTTTAAATTGCACTGCACTGTCAGATGGGGAATACTTAATAGCATTAGAAAGTAAGTTACTAAAAATGTGCCGAAGTAATTTCTCATCCATATAAGCCATGACACTACTTGCTGACACCCCAAAGCAGTTAGAGCAAATAATAAAGTTGATCGTATGCCGATCGCGATCGCTAAGTTGCATCTCCTCAGTTAATTCGCTACAAAATTTTACTAAATCAATTTCTACAGGACTAAATTCTAGTTTGCCCGCTTCGGCTTTAGCAATTACTAATACATCGTTTAACAAGCCGCTCATGTGTCCAACAGCATCTTCGACATATTGCAAATAAGCGAATTTTTTTTCATCTGTCCACTTATGGAAGTAAGCTTTTAGAGATTGAGCAGCAGATAAGATAGTAGTTAGAGGCGTGCGGAACTCATGGGAGGCGATAGTAATAAAGCGTGATTTAAGTTGGCTTAGTTCTTTTTCTTTCGCGAGAGCGTTATTAATTTCTTCTTGGGCTAGTTTACGATCTGTAATATCTTCAGCCACACCCACAATGCGGTAAACTTGCCCTAATTGATTTTGGATCGGAAAAGCGCGATCGCGAATCCATCTAATATTGCCATTCGGTTGAATAATCCGATATTCCTCATCATACTCACCTTGAATTTGTTTTTTGATTGCAGCAAGCACTTTTTCTTGATCTTCTGGATGAATTGCCTCGAAAAAAGCCAGGGGTTTTTCATACAATATGGAGCAGCTACGACCCCATATTTTCTCGTAGGCAGGACTAATATAAATGATTGAAGTACTATCTTTGTTACTCATCCAGAACACCTGACGAACATTTTCTGCCATCTGGCGAAATCTTTCTTCGCTTTCCTGCAACGCTAACTCAGTCTGCTTACTCTGAATACCTAAAGCAATATTATTCGCCACATCAGCCATTACTTCTAAAGTTATTGCTGGTAAAGATTGACGTGCGAACATTGCTATTACACCGAACAACCGCCCGTCAACAGTTAGGGGATAACCAGCAAAAGCAACTATTTTTTCCTGTTTCGCCCATTCTTGCTCTTTAACAATTGGGTCGCCAATCACACTATTAGTCAAGTGTGGTTGACAGTGTTCAGCAATCCAACCAATCTTATATTTGCCTACAGGTATCCGACTATGGGAACCGTTGAGGTGAGTATACATACCTGCGGAAGCTTGTAACTCCAGCATATTATCAGCTTCATTAAGCGTCCAGATGCGAACAAACGCTGCATTTAAATTTCTAACTACAGCTTCGGCGCACTCCTGAAGAATTTTTGATAAATTATGATTACGGCTCAATGCAGTCCCAATATCTGCATTTAATTCTGCAAGGCGGGTACGTTCCAAAAGCTTTGCTTCTGCTTCTAGTCTTTCTCTAATTTCCTGTTGCAGTAATTGATTAGAGTTAGAAAGTTCTTGTGTTCGCGCTTCTACTCGTTGTTCTAATTCTGATGTGAGTTGTTCTAGGCAACTATTTTTATCTCTTAATTGATTAGTTAATTGCTGAATCTGAAGGTGAATTTTTACACGCGCTAAAACTTCTTCATGCTGAAGTGGTTTAGTAATGTAATCAACTGCTCCCAAACTCAAACCAGTCACTTTATCAACTGTTTCAGTTAGCGCCGTCATAAAAATAATTGGGATATTTTTAGTAGATTCCTTAGCTTTCAATCGTCTACAAGTTTCAAACCCATCTATTCCAGGCATGAGTACATCTAACAGAATCAAGTCTGGTTGGGCATACTCAATTTTTTTAATAGCACTTTCGCCATCTTCAGCTACTAAAACCTGAAAGCCAGAATCATCTAAAACATCCAGAAGTACTTCTAAATTTGTCGGTATATCATCTACTAGGAAAATGACACCTTGATTAATTGGCTCACCGTTCATTAATACCTCTTATTTATATTGATTAAGAAAATCTAATATTTGTTTACCTTTAAAAGCTTTAGCAAGTTGACGTAAATGAGTGGCAAACGGGATGAACTCCTGTCCTAAAGATTCTATATAAGTGGTACGTTTGGCAATCCCTCTAAGGTCGCCTCTCATCGCTAGTTCCAATAGCATAGCAACTTCTTCTGGTGGTGGAGTTATAAAAGAGTCGTTCCGTATTGATTTTGGAATACTAGATTCTTGAACTATCACTTGAGATTCATAAATCCATGATAAATTCAAATAAGTTTCTAGTCGTTTTAATAATTCTTGCTCCTGAATGGGTTTAGAAATAAAATCATTGCAACCTACTTCTCTACTTTGCTGGCGATCAAAATTAAAAACGCTCGCGGAAGTTGCAAGTATTACAATCTCCTTTAATTCTGGTAATTGCCTAATTCTACGGGTGGCTTCAAATCCATCCATTACAGGCATTACCAAATCCATTAATATACAATCAGGTTTCACTTCCGATGCTTTATTAATAGCCTCTAAACCATTAGATGCCTCAACTACTTCAAATCCTAAAGGCTCTAACAAATTAACTAATACCGAGCGATTTGATGACTTATCATCTACTACCATAATTTGACGCTTATTGCCTTTAAATCCCACAATATTGCGGTATGTTAAGTTACTCACATCAGTATTTAAGACAGTTTCAGGGAAATCTACATCAAAGAAGAAAACACTTCCTTCACCCAAAGTACTATTTACTTGAATTTCGCTACCCATCAGTTGAACTAATTGACGGCTAATTGCTAATCCTAGTCCTGTTCCTTCAGTCTGACGCTTTTGCTCTCCTACCTGTTGGAATGCTAAAAATACTTCTTCTAACTGCTGTGGTGCAATCCCAACGCCTGTATCTTCTATTTGAAATCGAACCTTAATAAGTGGTAAATCTTCTCCCGTGTTTAATGAGGTCTTCCCGATTACTTTTACTTTAAAATTTACGCTACCTTGTTCTGTAAACTTAACAGCATTTCCCAGTAAGTTGATTAAAACTTGTCTCAGTCGTTTCTCATCTGCTATAATAGCTTTTGGCAAATGGGTCGCAGCTTCATAAATCAGCTTAATACCTTTTTGTTCGGCACGAATACGACAAATTTCAGCAATACTTTCTAGAAATGCCGGAAAATGAAAGTCACTGGGGTTAAGTTCCATTTTCCTAGATTCAATTTTAGATAAATCTAAAATATCATTAATTAGAGTTAATAAATGTTCGCTACATTGATGAATTATCCCAACTCCATTACGGTCTTTTTCTGAGGTCGTTTTAGATTTTTTAAGAATTTGGGCATAACCTAAAATACCATTAAGAGGTGTTCTTAGTTCATGGCTCATGTTAGCCAAAAATTCACTTTTTGCTCGGTTGGCAGAACCTGCTGCTTCTTCTGCTAGTTGGCGTACTGTAATTTCCTGTTGTAGCTCTAATGTCCGCTCTGAAACTTTTGTTTCTAAGGTGCGATTTGCTTCTGCTAAATCAAAGTATAAACGGGCATTTTCAATTGAAATTGCTGCTTGAGATGATAATAGTTGTAATACTTCTAATCTCTCTGGTGTAAATGCTCCGATGGTGAGATTATTTTCTAAATAAAGAATTCCTGTGAGTTTTCCTTGATTAAGAATTGGCGTACATAAAATAGATTTTGGTTTGTGATTAATGATATATGGGTCTGATGTAAAAAATCCTTCTTTAGTAGCATTATTAAGTACAACACTTTCATTAGTTCTAGCTACATAGTTAACTAAGGATATTGGTAAGTACTCGCTGATTGATATAGGTTTAGACTGTTCTATGTGCAGATGGCTATCTATCCCTCCGACTGCTTCTATTACTAATTGACCTGTTTTTTCTAAGATCAAAAATCCAGTTTGTGCGCCAGCATTTTCCATAGCAATATCCATCAACTTAGTCAGCAAATTGTTTAAAACAATTTCTCCCGATAAAGCTTGTGAAGCTTTCATAACTGTGGCTAAATCGAGGGTTTCATAATGATGGCTAGTATTATTAGTTGTTTGGCTAATAGTATTTTCAGATCGTTTCGAGAAGAGGTCAGGATATGCTTCTTCAAGTTGCTTGACTTTAATTGCTGCGCCCCAACGAACATAACTATAATATGAATCGCTTAAATAATCTCTCGCGACTTTATCTCTACCGCGTGAAAAATAAAATTCTGCTGCGAGTTCATTTGCCAAGGCTTCTTCGTGGATGTATCCTTGTTCTTTAGCGTGTGCGATCGCGCAATCGTAAAGTTCCATTGCTTCTAAAAATTGCCCCAGAACTCGTGCGTTTTCAGCGCCTACTAAATCATACTTATGCTGGTAATTTGCTGGAGCATGAAACGCCCATTCTTTCATTACTTCTTGATTAAGATTAACTTGTAATAAAGCTGCTTTTTGTTCAATTACTGATAGATTAGAAGCTTGAGCTAAAAGAGCCAGAGAATAGTAAAAGTTATGTTGAGCATTAATCATCATCCCTGCTACACCACCAGCATGACTTTCTGCTGCGGAGGCATTAGCAATGGACTGTTCATAATCTCTTAAGAAATAAAACAAAATTGCATTAGCAAGATAGGAAGCAAAGGTAAACATATGATTTTGGGCAGCAATCAAATCTTGCAGAATTTCTGCATCTGTTACTACTGCGTCCTGAAAACTATATCTTTCTTCTGCCTTATTAAGGAGCTTTAAAACTAATCGTCTCCATATATTGAGGTAATAACTCTGTAAAGTTTGTTTTCGTTTTAGCATAGACTCAAAATATTGAGCCTGCTTCTGAGCAACTACTTCCAGGGGTTCTCCTATAAACAATAAATGGTCACAATAGTAGAAAGTATTATAGCCAGCCCATTCTAGATCTCCAGTTTCTAATCCACTTTGAATCCCATTAAGCAAAGGAGCTAATGTTTTTTTTAAATGTTCTTTCCACACACTAGCATGAGCATAAAACAATCCATATATTTTCGCTCTTAGTTCATTAGCGTTGAATTTGTCTAGTAACCTCAGTGCTAGTTTACCTGCTCTATATCCCGCGTCAATGTCTCGCAAACCACATAACATTAAGTCATAAAGCCCATATCCAAAAGCAGCAATTGGAGATGTTCCATATTGACTGCAGAGAGCAACCATCGTCAATGCTACTCGCTGATTCAAGATAGGATCTAAAACATAAGTAGGGGCACAGAGATTCATTAAGATTCGCATTGCCGCCAACTTATGGAGATTTATCATTTCTGGCAAAGCTGCTAACTCTTCTTCATTTAATTCTCTCGGTCGTTCTTGAACCAGAGAAATTTCCAGCATCTGTAAAGCTTGCAACCCAATTTCTAAAGCAGGTTGCATTTGGTGTTGCTGAATATGAAACTGCATTTGAATTTCATAAATTTTAATTTTATCAAGCAGATTTTTTCCGTTATTTAAGACAACTTCCGATAATATTTTTGCCTGCTCAAAGTTTGTACTTAAATAGGCTGCTGCCGTAGTTTCTACAGACAGATCAAGTGTTAGATCATACTGGCTTTCCCACTTAGATTCGGGTAAGAGTTCTAGCCCTATTGATAAATATTTAACAGCAGGTTCATAAGCCGTTGCTGCTTTTGCTTTCTTACCCGCTCTTAAATTAAGTTTGGCAAGTTCATCTTTTTGAGGCTGCTGGCTAATTAACTCAACACCAATATTTAGGTGGTTAACAATTTCAAAAATGTTGTCTTCAATCTCTGCTTCTGGAGTATGCTTAAGCAGCATTTCACCAACTTTTAGGTGAGTTTGTTTTTTATCTACATCTGGAATTAAGGAATAAGCTGCTTGTTGCACACGGTCATGCAAAAATTTATAGGTAATTGTGGATAGGGAAGAATCTACAGATATTGTCGGCAAGGTTTCTATATTAGTTACCAGTTCACCCTCACGAATTTTGGTATTTGAGACATCCAATAATAACGGTGTATTACAAGATTGATATAAAGGCAAAATTAATCCTGCTTGCAACGCTGACCATAAATCTATTGCTGTTTCAGATAAAGACGTTTTATTGACAATACTCAAAGTATCTAAAGTAAATTTATCTCCAATACAGGCAGCTATTTTGAGAATATTAATAGTTTTTGGCGCTAACCTCTGAATTTGATTAACCATTAAATCAACAACATTATCAGTAATATCAATATTTTGCAGGCGTTCAATATCCCACTGCCATGTTTTTGTGGAAAAATCAAACCATAATAAATTATCTTGATCAAGAGATTTGAGAAGTTGCGTTAGAAAAAATGGATTACCTTGAGTTTTATTAAAAACTAATTCTGCGAGTTGCCTAGTATTTTCTTGCTCAGAAATAAGAGTATCACCCACTAATTGATTAACATGAGTAATAGTTAAAGGTTTAAGAACAATATTATTAACAACTGCACCTGCTTGTTTAATATCTTCCAATGTCAACATTAATGGATGCGTTGCCTCTACTTCATTATCGCGGTATGCCCCAATTAGCAATAAATATTGACTATCATTATCAGTTATTAGTAACTCGATTAGCTTCAGAGATGCCCGATCTGCCCACTGTAAATCAT
This sequence comes from uncultured cyanobacterium, assembly GCA_963711165.1. Taxonomy (GTDB): domain Bacteria; phylum Cyanobacteriota; class Cyanobacteriia; order Cyanobacteriales; family PCC-9333; genus Crinalium. The sequence continues at coordinate 50,672 of CAVQDG010000068.1, forward strand.
CCATGAAAATAACCAGTGGGTGTTCAGCTTGGCAAAATACATGAATGAATTGTTTAAATACTAAATTAAATCGGTTTTGAGCTTCTGCTGGTGCTAATTGAGGAACTTTTGGTTGTTCACCTAAAATTAATTCTACTTCAGGAATAACATCAATAATAACTTGACCGTTAGCACCAAGGGCAGCTAGTAATCTTAATGTCCAAAGAGCTATTTTTTCACTACTTTCTGTTAACAACTGCCGAATCAAGTCCTGAAACGCTTGAATCAAAACGCTATAAGGTATATTCCGCTTAAATTGATCGAATTTACCAGAGATAAAATAACCCCGTTTACCAATAATAGGTTTATGAATTTCGTTAACTAATGCAGATTTGCCAATCCCTGAATAGCCACTCACTAAGATCATTTCAGATGCGCCTAAGCCAACTCGTTTTTCCTGCAAAGACGCTACGCGCACAAAAGCATTTATAAGTGTGGCAACTTCTGTTTCTCTTCCATAAAGTTTTTGTGGAATGAGAAATTGACTACTTTTATCTAGTTTGCCGATAGGAAAGTAAGAAATATTACCTGATTGCAGCGTTTTTAGACAAACTTCTAAATCAGCTTTAAGTCCCAATGCTGTTTGGTATCTGTCTTCAGCAGTTTTAGATAAAAGTTTTAAAACTATGTCAGAAACTACTAACGGAATTTGTGAATTTAATTCGCCAGGTGGTGTAGGTGTTTTAGCAATATGACAATGAACTAACTCTAAAGGATCGTTAGATTGAAAAGGTAATTGTCCGGTAAGCATTTCATAAAATGTTACACCTAAAGAGTAAAGATCCGTTCGATAATCTATTGAACGATTCATCCTCCCAGTTTGCTCTGGTGACATATAGGAGAGAGTTCCCTCTAACTGGTTGGGATGACTTAAGGTTGGGTTTTCCCTAGACAGTTGTGAGGCGATACTAAAGTTAATAATTTTAATTTGATTATCTGAATTAATCAGGATGTTGTAGGGATTAATATCTTTATGAATAATTTGCTGTTGATGCAACTCTGCCAAAGTATCAGCAAGTTGGATAACGATTTGTAAAATGTTGTTGAGATTTAAGTATTCAGTATTAATAAAACTAGCTAGTGGTTTTCCGGCAAAATCTGACAATATTAGGGCTAAACCATGTTGATAATTTTCCAGGGTATATGGTTTAAGGATTCCTGCTATATCTAAAGGGCTGAGAAGTTGATATTCATGTTTTAATCTTGAGAGTTCTTGAAGCTTGGGATACTCAGATTTGAGGGTTTTGATAATTACTGATGAATTGTCAAGTTCTTGTACACCGCGATAAACTACGATATCGCTTTTTTCATAAAGAACTTCGATGATGTTGTAACCAGCAATAGTTAGGCTCATGTTTGATTTTTAAGGTTGTAAGGATATATTTTTTAGTATGCTGCGATTCATGGGGACAGCTATAGCAATCCTAAATAGGTTGTGGTGATTTTAGGAGTGCGAGCATCTTGCTCGCTTTCGTGCAACCCATAGCGAGCAAGATGCTCGCACTATCAATGCTAATATTATATCTGTCACAACTAAAATAGGATTGCTATATGCGCTACGGGCAAGCACTGACTTGTCAGTTCGCACTTTCTTATCCGTGTTTTTTAACTCAAATGAGTAATAATATTTATGTGTAAATGTGAATATTTATAAACTATGTTTTATAAACGTACTACTTTCTATAATAGACGGAAAAACAATTAACAATTAACAATGACCAAAATACTTAAGCTACACTCATTGTCATTAATTCATCAGACATTTCAAAGTTGGCTGTAACATTTTGCACATCATCCAACCCTTCTAAAGCATCTATAAGTTTAAGAAGCGATCGCGCCAGATCAATATCCGTTACTTCCACTGTATTATTAGGTATCCAGCGCACTTCTACATCAGTGACATTAAAGCCTTTAGCTTTTAACGTTTTTTGAAGTATTTCTAAATTCCCCACCTCAGTAAACACCTCAGCGCCCTCAGCATCCTCATCTGCGATCAACTCGTAAAACTCCGCCCCACCTTCCACAGATGCTTCTAATAACTCATCTTCCTGAATCCCTTCTAAACTACAGACACCTTTTTGCTCAAACATCCAGCCAACGCATCCGGTTTCGCCTAAATTACCGCCGTTTTTACTAAAAGCAACCCTTAAATCAGCAGCAGTACGATTGCGGTTATCTGTCAATGCCTCAATTAAAATAGCTACACCACCACTACCATAACCTTCATAGCGAATCGCTTCTAACTGGGCGCTACCACCATCCCAAGTTCCAGCACCTTTAGCGATCGCTCTATCAATATTATCATTAGGAATACCCGCAGCCTTAGCCTTTTCAATCGCCGTCCGCAGTTGAAAATTCCCTTCTGGATCTGGTATACCACTACGAGCAGCTACAATAATCGCTCGTGAAAGCTGAGTAAACGTTTTACCCTTAACAGCATCCACCCTCGCCTTTTGGCGCTTAATATTCGCCCATTTACTATGTCCCGCCATAATCAATTAACAATTAACAATTAACAATTACCAGTTTAGGACTTACGCAGAAATCCCCCTAAATCCCCCTTAAAAAGGGGGACTTTGAATTTCCCCCCCTTTTTAAGGGGGGCAGGGGGGATTTAGGTTTCAGGCTTTCGGTGCGTAAGTCCTACAGCTAACCGCTAACTGCTTTATAATATTAACCGTTTGCCCTCAATAAGTAACTTTTCAAACTCTTTAGCTGGTACAGGTCGGCTAAATAGATAACCTTGCATAGCATCGCATTCATGTTTAGACAGAAAATTTTGTTCTGCTTGCGTTTCTACACCCTCAGCAATTACCTTTAACTTTAAACCATGAGCCATTTGAATAATAGCTGTTGTAATTGCAGCATTTTTAGAGTCATTGGCAATATTACGAACAAAACATTTATCAACCTTCAATGTATCAAAAGGAAATTGTTGTAAATAAGATAAAGAAGAATATCCTGTGCCAAAATCATCTATAGAAATTTGAATTCCTAGCAACTTTAACTCACTAAAAATCCTGCGAGTCGCTTCAGGATTTTGGACAATACTGCTTTCTGTTAACTCTAATTCTAGAGTTGCAGGATTTAAACCTGTTTCCTTTAAAATCTCACAGACTTTTTGAATAATATTTTTTTGATTAAATTGATATACTGACAAATTAACTGCAATATTTAGATCTTCAAACCCACCATTTTGCCATAACTTAGTTTGAATGCAGGCTGTGCGTAGCACCCATTCTCCAATCGGAATAATCAAGCCAGTTTCTTCTGCTAAAGGAATAAATTCCACAGGAGAAATTAGTTTTTTTTCTGGATGATGCCAACGTAGCAAAGCTTCAGCACCAATAATTTGCCCAGTACGCATATCAACTTGAGGCTGATATAACACCTCAAATTCTTCTCGTTCCAAGGCATAGCGCAAGTCAGTTTCTAGCGATAATGGTGCCAGAGAAACTAGCTGTAACTGGGTACTATAAAACTGATGGTTGTTACCGCCTTGTTTTCTAGCCTGAGACATTGCTAAATCTGCCTGATTGAGCAAAACTTCCACATCCCTACTATTGTTAGGATAAAAACTGATGCCGATACTAGCAGTAATAAATAGTTCTTGTTCGTTAACCTTCAAAGGTTGAGATAAAACATCTAAAATTATTTGAGCAAAATCAGCAATATCTTGCTTTTGAGCAATCGTGGTAAAGACAATCACAAATTGATCATTGCTAAAACGAGCAAGCGTATCATGGTCAGCGACACAAGCAGTTAGCCTTTCAGCTACTAAACGCAGTACTAACTCAGCAATGGTTGTTCCGATATCGCTAATCCGATGGAAACGATCTAAACCAATACACAGAATCGGGATTTGTTGATTGTAATTTACTTGTAGTACGTGATTAAGCCGCTCTTGAAGTAAGGTGCGATTTGGTAAGTTGGTCAAGTTGTCGTAATAGGAAACGTAACTTGGCGCTGCTGTTGCTTGATTGGCTTTAGTGTTGTACGCCTGCTGAATACTTGCTTGTTTTTTCAGTCTAGTTGCTATAGCTCCCAACAACTCAGCCCGCGTAAATGGCTTAGTTAAGTAGTCATCCGCCCCCAATTCCATCCCTTGACGTAAATCAGCCTTGGTAGCTTTAGCAGTCAAAAAAATAAACGGAACTGCTGCCAAAATTGGATTTTGGCGTAACTGGGTTAAAACACCGTAACCATCAAGTTCCGGCATCATCACATCACACAAAATTAAATCGGGTAGAATTTCCTGAGCCAACTGCACACCGATGCGACCATTTTCTGAGCCAAAGACATCAAAGCCATCAGCCTCAAGCAATGCCAGAATATTTTCCCGAAGTGGTTCCTCGTCCTCAATTATTAGAATCTTGATCATCAGTTGGTATCGAGTTATAAAACGGCAGTGTGACTGTAAACTTTGTGCCTACCCCGACTTCACTATTGACAACAATTTTACCTCTATGTAAGTCTACACATTTTTTTACAATTGCCAATCCTAACCCTGTTCCAGAAATATTACCGACATTACTAGCACGATGGAAAGACTCAAATAAGTGTAATTGGTCTGCTGGTGGAATACCAATACCTTGATCTTTAATTTGAAAAATTACCTCTCCATTGTGACAATTTAGGACAAAATCTAGTTGGCTATGAGCAGGTGAATATTTAATCGCATTCGATAACAAATTACTCACAATTTGTCGGAGCAATTTTTCATCAAAGCAAGGCAGAGCAGCCGATTGACAGTTATTTGGCTCAAATTCACGGCTTTGTAGTGCAAAATTTTCCCTTGCCCCTGCTATGCTACAGGAACCTTGAGCAACAAAGGTAATTCTGTGTTGATGATGATCAATAATTTGGACTTCTTCGACCAAATTCTGGCAAAATTCTGCCAAATCTAGCGGTGTCGGTTTTAACTGTAATTTTCCGGCTTCTGCTTTACCCATGATCAAAACATCATTCAAAAGCTCTGTCATCCTTCGCACAGCAGCTTGAATACGATGCAAATGTCCGATTTTTTTACTGTCAGAAAGCTTATGGCTAAAAATTTCTAGTAATTGAGCCGAAGCTAAAATTGTAGATATCGGCGTGCGAAACTCATGGGAAGTCATACAGACAAAGCGAGATTTGAGTTCGCTGAGTTCTTTTTCTTTCTCCAAAGCTTTCCTCACTTCCGCTTCTGCACGTTTTCGCTCAACAATAGCTTGCTTCAAAGCGGCTACATTACGTCTTAACTCTAATTGCGTCATCACTTGATGAGCCAACATCTTTAATGCTTCTTGCTGTGCAAAAGTCAATTGACGCGGTACATAATCAATTACGCACAAAGTCCCCAGTGCCAAGCCATCGGGATTAATTAGAGGTGCGCCAGCATAAAATCTAATATAAGGAGCAGAGGTGACGAGGGGATTAGTGGCAAATCGTTCATCATTTAAAGCATCTTCAACCACCATTACTTGATTTTGCAGAATGACATGAGCGCAAAAAGCTATATCACGGCAAGTTTCGGTTGCTGTTAAACCCAAATGAGACTTAAACCATTGCCGCTCACTATCAATCAAGCTTACTAAGGCAATTGGTGTCTGACAAATATATGAGGCTAAAAGAGTGATCTGATCAAAGCCTGGTTCAGCCTCAGTATCCAACACTTCATATTCTAGAAGTGCTGCAATTCTCTGTGCTTCGTTATCGGGTAAAGGTGCTGGCTGCATTCACTTAGGTTTTATTTTTTAAACTATCCTATTTAATTAAAAATTAAATCAGTATATTCTACAAAGCTGATTTAAAAAAATAATGATTGACTTTAAAAAAATTCTTGAGATATTTATTACACTTTATTGGGAGATAATATTTGTAAACATAAGTAAATAATACTCTATTTTTGTGGTTTGTTTTTATTGCTGACCAAATTGTTGCTGACCTTAAAAAAAATAACTTCAATTTAATCACAAATAGATTAGAGACATTTTACCAAACTATGCCCTAATCTTGATCCTGGTAAATTTGCGGATTTATTTCTCAGGCTACTTCGTAGTGCAGAGGTAGTATTACAGTAAATGTTGTACCAACGCCTACTTGACTACTAAGACTGATTTCGCCACCATGCAAGTCTACACAATTTTTGATAATCGCTAATCCTAGTCCCGTCCCTGGAATCATCCCCACATTAGTTGCTCTAAAGAAAGAGTCAAAAAGTCTTTTTTGATCGGTTTCTGGAATGCCAATTCCTTGATCTTGAACTTGGAAGATGGCGCGATACTCCACAGGAGTCGCTGCGCCAACGCTCTCAATTGTTAATTTCCAATAAATAGTACCACCATGAGGAGAATACTTAACAGCATTTGAAAGTAAATTACTAAAAATATGCCGTAGTAATTTCTCATCCATATAACTATGTCGAATTTCTCCTTGTTTACTAAAAATAATTTCGTGAGAATTCCCAATACTCAGTTGCATTTCTTCTGTTAAATTTTTACAGAATTTTTCTAAATTTATAAATTCTGGCTTAAATTCAAGTTTGCCAGCTTCCGCCTTACCAATAGTTAAGACATCATTTAACAGTTGAGTCATTTGCTGAATAGCTGATTGAATGCGATGCAGATGCGATCTTCTTTTTTCTTCAGTAAATTTGTGGTGGTAATGTTCTAATAATTCTGCTGAAGAGAGAATTGTGGACATCGGCGTGCGAAACTCATGGGATGTCATTGAGACAAAACTAGATTTAAGTTCACTAAGTTCTTTCTCTTTTTCTAACGCCCTAACCATCTCTTGTTCTGCTTGTTTGCGCTTGGTAATATCTCGGTCAATACCACGATATCCTCTAAAATTCCCATCAGCATCAAAAATTGGCACACCACTGGTTTCTAAAATTACCAAATGACCATCTTTGTGCAAGTTGGTATTTTCTAATCCTGATATTGGTTGTTGTGCTGTAACAATTGCCCAGAAACTATTAGCAAAACCTTCGGCTTCTGCTAATGGCATCAAATCAAAGGGAGTTTTACCTAAAACTTCTTCTGGTTCATAACCCAATAAATCGCGAATTTTCGGGCTAACGTAAGTATAAATCGCCTTTTCATTCACCTCCCACACCCAATCGCTGGTAGTTTCTACTAAATTTTGGAATCGCTGTTTGCTTCTTTGGCGAGACTCTTCTACTCGTTGACGTTCGATCGCAATTCCTGCTATTTGAGTAAAGATATCAACCAATTTGCGATCGCTCAAATTCGGCGGGCGGGGTGTGCTATAATACAGTTCCAAAATACCTAAGACGTTGCCACTCGTTGCTAATATCGGTGTCGCAAAACAAGCTCGTAACCCCTGAGTTAGTGCTAAATGACTGTAAGTTTGCCACTTGGGATCAGTAGCAATATCCGATACAATTACAGATTTCTGATAACAATAAGGGGTATTGCATGAAGCAAAATTTGGGCTAATTCCTAACGCGCTAACGTTTTGCACATATTTTTTAGGCAGACTAGGAGCGACATAATACTTCAAATTAATGCCATTTTCTGCTACTAGGGCGATCGCACACGCCACTTCACCAGATTGTTTTTCGATAAACTGAGCAATTACATTTAAACATGAGCGAAGTGATGCACCTTTAGCAATCATTTCCATGATGCGATTTTGACCAGATAACAGATTTGCTGTCCACTGGCGTTCCCAAATTTCTGTTTGTAATTGCACGTTAGCATTAGTTAATTGAACAGTACGTTCAGTAACTTTAATTTCTAGCTGTTCTTTAGTTGTTTGTAGTGCTAATTCTATTTGCTTACGGTGAGTAATATCGCGCACAATCACGATCACTTGCTGATCTTGGGATGGCAATAACCTAGCTTCAAAATTCTTTTCACCATCAGGTAGCGGTAATGAATATTCTACAGCTACCAATGAGTTAGTCTTTAAAACCTGAAGAAATGCTTTGTAACATTGATACTTGACATCTCCTGGTAAAATATCTTGCAAACGTTGATTAACTAAATTCTCTTGCGCTAGATATAATTCCACCGATGAGCCAGGGTGGTAACTCAAAATCGTACCATCCTTAGCTAGACGAAAATATAGATCGGGAAATGCTTGAAATAGTGATTGCAGTTCGGAAGTAGTTTGGAGTAATAAAGTTTCTGATTGCTGTCGCTGGGCAATTTCTGTTTGTGCTTTTTGATATAATTGGGCTTGGTAAATAGCCACTGCACAGTGTTGTGCGATCGCTTCTACAAAATATAATTCTTCAGTAGTCCATTTTCTTTTTAAATCAAATTGAAACAGGCTAATTCCGCCCCATAATTTCTGCTCATATACTAGCGGAACCAGGATCAAACTGCTAATCTCATCAGCTATATCTGCTGACTGAATTTCGGCGGTAAGACTAGGTTCAATATTTTGTATAACTAATGTTTCGCCTTGCGATAATGCTTGATAGTAATCACTATAAATCTGGCTAGTTGTACCAATCAGCTTTTCCCCATGAACAGTAGCATTGCTAACGTGGCTAACTTTAAATAAATTGCTAGAATTTGGCTGAAAAATTGCACAACCGCTCAAATTCAGTGCTTGATGTAAGCTATCAACAGTTTTTTGGAGAATTTCATCTACAATTAGCGTATTGCGGATATCGAAAACAATCCGATTAAGCAGTACTCTCTGTTGCGTTGATTCGTTAATTGCATCGGCTGACGCAGTTGGGGTTATAGACATTCCTGCCTGGAGTTTTGCTGTGCTATCCTGCATATTTTATTCTAATGCCTCCTTTGCCTCCTCTGCTTGCCACCAGTTTATGTTTTATTAAATCAAGCTACTTACCTCCGGTAAAACTTACCCCTTGAATAAAATAGCGATTGAAAAAAGCATATATAGCTAGTGCAGGCAGTGTAAACACCATTGATGCAGCCATGATATAATTCCAATAACTAATATATTGCCCCTTAAAAGCATTTAACCCTAGAGGCAAAGTAAACAAATCTTGGTCAGATAATATTAACAAAGGCATCAAGAAATTATTCCAAGAACCCATAAAGATAAATATTGCTTGTGCAGCCAAAGCGGGCTTTGCCAAAGGCAAGACTATTTGCAAAAAAGTTTCCCAACGACTTAAGCCATCAAGCGCCGCCGCCTCCTCTAATTCACCAGGAAAATTAATAAAAAATTGCCGCATCATAAAAATAAAGGTAGCATTAACTAAACTTGGCACAATTAACCCCTGATATGAATTGAGCCAACCGAGATATTTTAAAATTAAAAACGTCGGTATTAAAGTTATTTGCCCAGGAATCATTACCACAGCCAAAATTACAAAAAACCAAAAGCGATTCCCAGGAAAACTCATTCTTGCCAAAGCATAACCTGCCATTGAGTTAAATAAAAGATTTAACGTAGTTATGCAGATAGCTACAAAAACACTATTAACTAACCAGCGACTAAATAAAGGTTCCTCAAAAAAGATTTGCTGATAATTATCTAAAGTAAATTTTTGAGGAATAAAATTCATCCCACCAGCGACAATTTCTGATAAAGGCTTAAACGACGCAGAAAGCGCCCATGCAAAAGGAATAACGGTAATAATAGCGTATAACACCAAAAAGGCATATAAAATTACTTTCAACCAAGGACGCGCCATTTATTTAAAACCTTTAATTTAACTTTTCTTCTCGAAATAAAGTGCGTTGAATCACAGTTACTAGCATAATCAAACCCGCAAGCATTAATGCTAGGGCTGCGGCATAACCCATATCTAAACTTTTAAAAGCATATTGATATATTAGTAAAACAACAGTTAACGTTGAATTATTGGGACCACCTGAACCGCCAGAAAATATATAAGATTGATCAAAAAGTTGAAATGTACCAATAATCCCCATTACTAATATAAAAAAAGTTACTGGTTTTAGGAAGGGCAGGGTAATATAAAAAAACTGTTCCGCCATTGTCGCACCATCAATTCTTGCAGCATCATAAAGTGATAATGGAATATCTTGCAAAGCTGCTAGATAAATTACCATATAAAAAGGAGCAGTTGACCAAATATTCATTAACATAATAGATTTCAGTGCTACAGCAGGATCACCTATCCAGTTGTAAGTAGGTAAATGTAAAAAAGCTAGAAAATCGTTTAATAAACCATTACTGTTATAAATCCACATAAAAATTAGTGTTAACACGGCTGAAGAAGTGACCGTTGGTAGAAAAAATATAATTCTAAACCAATTTTTACCTTTAATTTCAGAATTAAGGATTACAGCTAAAAATAAGGCTAATATTGTCTGAATCGGCACAACTATTAGTACATACTCAATCGTGTTTTTAAGAGCAATTCCAACTCTTTCATCTTGAAGAATTCGCCAAAAGTTTTTTAATCCAATTATTTGATAATTTAATTTACCTAAAATCTGAACCTTATGGAAAGATAAAAATATTGTATAAAATATTGGTGCAATTAAAAAAACACCCATAATCACAATAGTAGGAGTCATAAAGAGGTAGCCATTAATAGCTTCTCTAATTTTCTTTTTAGCTACTTTATCTCTCATTCTGACTATATCCTTAATGGCTACTGACATAAATCCGAAAAACCCCTCCCCAGCCCTCCCCGAAACGGAGAGGGAGCAAGATTTATTCCCCCCCGCATCGGGGGGATTGAGGGGGGTCAATTTGACTTTTGCTCATTGGTTGAATGGCTAGACATAAATCCGAAAAACCCCTCCCCAGCCCTCCCCGAAACGGAGAGGGAGCAAGATTTATTCCCCCCGCATCGGGGGGATTGAGGGGGGTCAATTTGACTTTTGCTCATTGGTTGAATGGCTAGACATAAATCCGAAAAACCCCTCCCCAGCCCTCCCCGAAACGGGGAGGGAGCAAGATTTATTCCCCCCCGCATCGGGGGGTCAATTTGACTTTTGCTCATTGGTCGAATGGCTACTGGCATAACTTCCTGACATTTAATTTGCCAACTCTATTTCTTTATTAGCTGTTTCCTGAGCTTTTTTCATAGCTGCCAATAAAGGTTGCTCTCCAATTAAGGCACTAATAAATTGATTATTAAATTGATTAACGATTGTTGGCAAATTCTCCCCAGCTTGCCAGGTTGTAGCATAAGCTGCACCAGATACAAAAGCAGCATACAAAGGATTTTTAGCATATCCTAATTCTGCTAAAACAGATTTACGACTAGGTAATACTAATCCTTCTTTTGCCCAGGCTTTCATACCTTTTTTGCTAGTTAAATAAGAAATAACTTGCCATGCAGCATCTTTATGTTGACATTTTTTATTCATCACATAAGCAACTGTATAAGCCATTGTGCCTTTTTTACCATTAATAGTGGGTATTTCTGTAGTAGAAAAATTAATTTTATCAAAAGTTTCTTTTAAAAAAGGTATAGCCCAACTTCCTTCAATCACCATTGCAGCTTTCCCTTGTCCAAAAATTTCACTACCTGAACTAGCACCCACATCTGAAGGTTGCGCCGAAGACTTATCTTTGCGATATTGATCGATAATTAATTGTAATCCTTTTAAACCTTGAGGTGTGGCAAATGCAGCTTTGCCAGTTTTGTCTACTAATTGACCGCCAAAAGCTTTGATGATAAAATATTGGCGTGATAATTCGGGCGCGATCGCACTACCATATTGATCTGTTCTACCATCATTATTTCGATCTAAGGTAAGTTTTTTAGAATATTCTAAAAGCTGCTGCCAAGTTTGAGGAGGTTGTTTTAGTCCTACCTCATTAAAAGCCTTTTTGTTATAAAATAAAGCTAACGTAGAAAAATCTTTAGGTAAACCGTAAATTTTACCATTTTGCTTAAAAGCATTAAGCAGCCCTGGCTGAAAGTCAGCTAAATCAAAATCCTTTTTAATGTAAGAATTTAAAGGTTGAATTACCCCAGATTTCATTAATAAAGGAGCTTCAAAAGCATCTAAATAGTAAACATCAGGAGCAGCATCACCAATTAACCTCGTTTTGATCACATCCATATATTGGTCGTTAATGACCTGATATTTAATCTTAATTTTGGGATGTGTAGCTTCAAATTTTTTAAATAAATCGGATAAAAGCCTTTGTTCAGTAAGATTACTTTGCCAACCGCTAAGAGTGACTGTAGTTATTTGTGCATTACTACGATATACACAACTACTGATAACGCTCAAACAAAACACAGAAATAGCTATTATCCGCCAAAATTTCCGCCGTAAAACACTTATTTCAAATAATTGAAGTGACAAAATTTTACTTTTACAAACTTGCAGAATTGTTTTTTTACTCATTAGACCTCTGGTATAAGTCGATCAATTTTGGCTGGCAAAACAGTCTGAAACTTTTACAGCAGCTAGGCAGAAACATCAGCATCAGCTTGGTATTGAGTATTCTCCTACTAGGGATAACAGGATGTCAGCTAGTAGCCAAACCGACCAATACTGAGGGTGTGATCAATTTAACACTTTGGCAAGGTGTAAATCCACCACCTAACCGAGATGTCTTGCAATCACTTGTAAACAAATTTAACCAAACACATCCCAAGATTCAAGTCGAATCATTATATATTGGACAACCAGACCAGCAATTGCCAAAAATTTTGGCTGCTGTGGTGGGCAATGCTGCTCCCGATCTGCTATGGTTTTCTCCAATGCTGACAGGTCAATTAGTAGAATTAAACGCAATTCTCCCCTTAGAAGATCAGCTTGCAACATCACCATTAAAAGATCAGATTGACCCAGCATTATTTGAATCAATGGAATATAGTGGGCATACTTGGTCAGTATCTTTTAGTACGAACAATATAGGGATTTTTTATCGTCCTAGCTTATTTAAAGCGGCGGGAATTACAAACTTGCCGAAAACTTGGGAAGAGTTGCGTCAAGTGGCGAGTAAATTAACAGTTGATACCAATGGCGACAACCGAATAGATCAACATGGGATACTGTTACCTTTGGGAAAGGGAGAGTGGACAGTATTTAATTGGTTGCCGTTTATGTGGAGTGGTGGCGGGGAACTAATTGATAAGGGGAAAGATGTTAATGCCAAGAATGTGAATTTAGTAAATATTGGAGCGATCGCAGCCTTAGAATTATGGCAGAATTTAATTAAAGATGGTTCCGCAGTCTTATCTTTGCCAGAACGCGGTTATGAATTAGATGGCTTCCTGGCTGGTAAAGTAGCTATGCAGCTAACAGGACCTTGGACACTCGGACAACTACAAGCCACAGGCGTTGATTTTAATGTATTTCCCATTCCCGCAGGGATGAAATCAGCAACAGCAACAGGTGGGGAAAATTTATTTATTTTAAAAACTAATCCAGAACGAGAAAGTGCTGCCTTTACCTTTGCTGAGTATGTTTTAAGTGAGGAATTTCAAACACAGTGGGCGCTAGGTACGGGGTATTTGCCAATAAATCTTAAAGCGCGTCAAAATCCTGCTTATCAAGAATTTATAGCTAAATTGCCAGCCGTAAAAGTATTTTTGGAACAAGCAAGCGTAGCGCGATCGCGTCCCATATTTCCAGGCTATAATCGCATATCAGAGAATATAGGTAGAGCGATCGAAGCTGTATTACTAGGTAAAAACTCTCCCCAAGAAGCCCTCAAAGCATCTCAGCAACGACTCGACTTATTTTTTAACTAATTTAGAACTTACGCACCTGAAAGCCTGAAACCTAGATCGATCCCCCCTAGCCCCCCTTAAAAAGGGGGGAAAATTCAAAGTCCCCCTTTTTAAGGGGGATTTAGGGGGATCTCTACAGATCGATCAACGCGATCGCAACCTGAATGAATTCAAAAAACCAACATTACTTTTAGCTAAATACTTTTGCTGTTCCTTACTCGTCGCCACAACTACTTGATATAGCCGTCGGTTCACCAGATACATCCTATGTTGAAAAATTCCGTTTGTAGCTAAATATGTCAATTCTTTCCCAGGAAATCCTTGTAATTTTAAACTGCGTTGACTGATTAACTTACCCTGAACTACTCCCAAAATGCCCTTGCCTGCCCAATCCAAAATTTGGTTATAGTTATTTGGGCTGAGGTTAACCGGAAAGTCAGAATAAGCAACCAAGTACGCTACCTTATTACCATACTTTTCAACGAAAAACCCCTGAGTCTTAATTACTCCTAATGGTGTTTGGTTAGTTTGTTTCACCTGCTTAGGTTTACCTGGCATTAACACCGCAAACTTGCCTTGTGGCGAAGTAAATTGTTGCCACACAGACTTAGTATTATTAGCTGGCTGTTGCGCGTAAATTGGCTCAACTAATGGATATCCAGTTAATAACATAGTAGTTAGCACTGAGGGCAACAAAATTTTCAGCATGGGGAGTTAGGGGTAAATTACGTTATCAGACGCAACTGCATCTTAACTACAACTTAGCAGCATAAAGTGCTGCTCCAATTAATCCCACTTCCTGATTCAGAATCACATTAACTGGCATCTTTTCCAGTACAGCACTCACCCGACCTTTATCATTAAAAGCATGAATAAAAGTTCTGTCTTGAAGCAACGGTAAATTCTTAGCAGCAATCCCACCAGCAATATAAACACCGCCGTAAGGCAGAACTTTGAGAGCGAAATTACCAGCTTCAGCGCCGTAGATTGCTAAAAACATTTGCATCGTCTGTTGACACAGGCGATCGCGTTTTTCTAAAGCAGCCTGAGAAATTACCGCCGCCGGATCAACAGTTTTTTCAATTTGTCCCGCTTCTGCTTCCCACTGTCTAATTATTGTGGCAATTTCGACTGATTCTTCAGAAAAATGCCGATCTCGTAAGAACTGGTATAAAGCTATAATACCCCGACCAGAAACCACGCGATCGTAAGAAACTCGATCAATATTGTGCTTATCTAGCAAGTACTTCAAAAAATTAAATTCCAACTCCGATCTCGGTGCAAAGTCAGAATGTCCCCCTTCTGTAGCAAACACTTGATAGCTATCTGCTTGCGGAATTAAAAAGCCTTCTCCTAAACCCGTACCAGCACCAATCACACAAATTGGAGCATCTTTATCAGGCGAACCCGTTTGCAAAGTGTGAATTTCTGATGCTGATAAACCTAGTATTCCATAACCAACGGCAGCAAAATCGTTGATAAAACTAATCGGTTTTATCCCCAGTTGTTGCTCTAGACTTTTAGTATTAAGTGACCAACCCAGATTAGGCAGTACAGATGTATTGTCAACAATCGGACCTGCGATCGCCAAACAAGCCTTTTCTGGCTTTTGTTCCTCTCCCAAATGTTGACTAGCTGTTGCTAGAAACTGCTGTACCAATGGCAGCAAATCCGAATACTTGCGGCTAGAAAAAATCTCTTGATAGAGAGTATTTAATTTTTCTTTCTCTACAACCTGCACCAGCCGCAAGTTAGTTTTAGTCCCGCCGATATCTCCTGCCAGTAATAATGTCATAGTGATAATTTTTCGCTCACAGTATCAAAGGAATGTTATACCTTCTAATCTTGCCCCCTCCCCTTGATAAGGGGAGGGTTGGGGAGGGGTAATGCTAATCTTGCCCCCTCCCCTTTATAAGGGGAGGGCTGGGGAGGGGTATCAGTTACGTTTCTTACCCTCACTCCTGACTAATTAAACCGAATCACTTTTTCAACTTGACTTAAGTGAGAGACATCGCCATTAAGTTCCATCACCCATTCTTGATCATCACGCACCAGTTTTACCAAACAACACAAAGCAGCATTGATTTCTGGTTCCACTATCACATCTAGTAAACCCATTGCCATACCCAAGACCGATGCACCATGACCAACTAATAAAATATTCTCTGGAAACTCAGTTGCTAGTAGTGTTGCAGTCTTTCCAGCGCGTTTTAGTACCTGTTCGCTAGTTTCCGGATAATTTGCCGTCACACGGGAAGTATAACTCAGGTCAATTCGGGGAAAAATTTCAGCTAAATCTACTAACGGCAACGTTTCTGGCATAGCTGTCATCCAGTGCGGATTCAACCATTCACTCAACCCAGACTCAACTTTTATTGGTAAATCCAGAATTTCGGCTACTTGAAACGCAGTTTGTACTGTCCGCAAAAAAGGCGAAGCAAAAATATGAGTGATTCTTTCTCCTACCAAGCGTTGTCCTAATTGCTGTGCTTGCACTAAACCATCATCAGCCATTGGGGGATCATAGCGTCGCTCTGCGGTATTAAACCATTCTGGGTTTACAAAGTCCAAGCGATTTCCGTGTCTGGCAATCCACACAGTTTGAGGCATAAGTTTGATTTAACATATTTAAGTTATACGTTTGCGTATACGTGATCTTATACATTGACTTGGGATAATTGTTCAATATCAAATTTTTAATAAGCATCCGCCAAAACTCCTTGATGATACTTGGGTTCCGCTTCTCCCGTAAGATGCCCTATTGGTGCATCTTTACATTATGTACTTATAAATTTTTCTGCAAAATAGTTCCAATTTTGTTGTATAAGATGCTTCCTTTTAACGCCCTTGTGGGTACTCTCATAATGAGCAAGACAATCAGGTTTCTTTCATAAGTCGGCTAAATATGACTATAAGCAAAAAATATATCCCAAGCCACAACTCTAGGCTCGCTTACAACTAAACGAATTAAATTGTCTTTAAATGTTACAATTCTTTAATATTTAGTTATGAGTATTAATTTTGATGATCAGAGCCAGACTAAGTGGGGCTGCAAAAACTGGCTCAAAACCGCTAAAACCCATTCATGGTGATCATCCCCTATCTACTGAAGGTGCGCCACTTGGGAAATTTTTCGGCTCTTAAGTGATTTCACAGATTTAGTCAAAACTGTTTAGAAAACATCTATACATCCACAACATACGCCATATTAAGACTCGCCATGAAAACTGCTCAGACCTCCACCGACACCGTTCGCGCTTACCTGCGAGAAATTGGTCGTGTGCCACTACTGACTCACGAGCAAGAAATTCTTTATGGAAAACAGGTGCAGCGTTTAGTTGCCTTACGAGCCGTAAAAAATGCCATGAGTGCAGAACTAGGTGATGAGCCAAATCTTACCCAGTGGGCGCAAGCTTGTGAATTAGAAGAGGTAGAACTGCAACAGGCGATCGCAACTGCTGAGTTAGCAAAGCGTAAAATGGTTGAAGCCAATTTGCGGTTAGTAGTGTCAGTTGCCAAAAAGTATATTAAGCGCAACATTGACTTACTAGACTTGATTCAAGAAGGTACAATCGGAATGCAGCGAGGGGTCGAGAAATTTGATCCCACCAAAGGCTACCGCTTTTCTACCTACGCCTACTGGTGGATTCGTCAAGCAATTACCCGTGCGATCGCCGAAAAAGCTCGCGCCATTCGCCTACCAATCCATATCACCGAAAAGCTCAATAAAATTAAAAAAGCTCAACGCAGTTTATCGCAAAAACTCGGACGAGCAGCTACAGTCACGGAATTAGCAGAGGAACTAGAACTAACTCCTCCGCAAGTTCGGGAATACCTCGAACGGGCGCGTCAGCCATTATCGTTAGATCTGCGAGTTGGGGATCATCAAGATACAGAATTAGGAGATTTGTTAGAAGACACAGGTCCTTCCCCAGAAGACTTTGTTACCCAGTCCGCAATGCAAATGGATCTAGAGAAACTCATGTCAGATCTGACACAACAGCAACGTGATGTGTTATCCCTACGTTTTGGATTAGCTGATGGGCAACCATTAACCCTTGCCAAAATTGGCACTCGCCTCAGCATTAGCCGTGAACGAGTACGGCAAATAGAACGAGAAGCCCTTGCCAAGTTGCGTAAGCGTAAAGCTGATATGGGTGAGTATATAGCAAGCTAATAGCGATCGCATGAGTGATAGCACTGTTTACCTTCACCCTAAAGGATACTGACCTCTCCCCAAACCCCTCTCCTACAAGGAGAGGGGCTTCTCGACTCCCCCTTCCCTTGCAGGGAAGGGGGCTGGGGGGTTAGGTTTATGATTCGCCAAGAATATCCTAAAGGTGAGATAATCCGGCATCATAGTTCGGTTCCACTCACTACAATATCAGAAGCAAACTGTTACATTAGTTTATAGAAACCAAGGGTAGGTATCTAAATTAGATTAGATCCAAAAACAACAAACACCTCCTGCCTTTGAGAACATTAGCCATCAGAGCAATTGCAAGGAGCAAAGCGTGAACAACGCACCTAATCGATCCTCAGAATTTTTCAGTGGTGAGAACGAAGCCAGCAACTTGCTGTGGCAGTACGTTCAATCCATGAGTCCAGACACTATTAGTCAGTTGTCTAAACCGATGTCTTCAGAAGTGTTTCAAGTAATGGAACGCAATATTGTAGGGTTGTTAGGAAATCTCCCTTCAGAACATTTTGGCATCACTGTTACTACCAACCGCGAAAATTTAGGGCGTTTATTAGCCTCTGCCATGATGAGCGGTTACTTCTTACGCAACGCTGAACAGCGCATGGTGTTTGAAAAATCCTTACCGCAATCGGAAACCCAATCTTAAAAAGTAGTAAATTAAACCAACGTTCTGAGGTTGATCATCATTAAAATTAACCTCATCATTTAAAATTGCAGTAACTGAGCATTCCGACCGATAGACAATCAAATCTGTCGGATTATGCTATTTTGTTTTGAGAAATGCGCGATACTCCTCTTGTCGTCGCTACGCGATGTCTACGACGCTGCTCCGCCTACGCACTGGTAAATTAACCACTCAGTTGAATCTGCCAATGTCTGAAACTTTTTCTGTTATCCCCCACAAAATCATCGGCGTTGCCGTAATTTGGAACGATCAAGGACAAATATTGATTGATCGGCGACGTGAGTTAGGTTTAATGGGAGGTATGTGGGAATTTCCAGGCGGTAAAGTAGAAACTGGTGAAACAATTGAAGAGTGTATTCAACGCGAAATTTTAGAAGAATTAGGAATAGAAATTGCTGTGGGCGATCGCTTAATTACCATCGACCACGACTATACTAAATTTCGTGTCACCCTCACAGTACATCACTGTAGCCACCTCACAGGTGAACCACAGCCCATAGAATGTGATGAAATTCGCTGGGTGAATTTAGAAGAACTCGAATCGCTACACCTTTCCCGAAGCCAACATCCAAATAATCAACGCCCTCCGCCAGCAATCATAGATTCACTGCCCTTGTAACGAATCATCTTAAAATCGAAATAGTTATACAATGGGAGTAATAATACTCTGTAAGCAAAAAAATATGGAACAATTACAATTAATAGTTCGAGTGTCTGATAAAGGCAAAGCAGAAATGTTGACAAAGATTCTTACGTCCTTAGATTTTGTCAACTCTGTAGAAATAGTGGAAGATAAACCAACTATATCTGATGAAGAACAAGATTTTTTCTATTTAGCAGGACTATGGGAAAATAGAGATATTACTACTGAGTCTCTTCGTCAAGAAGCATGGAGAGAAAATGTTCAATGATTTTATGTGATACCAATATTCTCATAGAATTTTATAAGAATAATCCAAATATTATAGCTGAACTTCGTAATATTGGGCTGAATCAATTAGCCATTAGTACCATTACTCAAGCAGAATTATATTATGGTGCTATTAATAAAACAGAATTACAAAAAATTAAGAAACATTTAGGATTGTTGCATATTGTCGCTGTAGATGTTATGGTATGCAATAAATTTATTGAATTAATGGAAAGTTACTCATTAAGTCATAAATTAAGTATTCCCGATGCTTTAATTGCTGCAACAGCATTAATTCATAATATTGATTTATATACTTTGAATCTTAAAGATTTCCGCTTTATTAAAAAGCTAAATTTTTATGAGTGCAATAGCTGATAGCTTGCGTGGCGTAGCCATACTTACTTGATCGCTGATCTTGTAACGAATCATCGTTGAAAATATATAATTAGAAAAAATTAATAAACATTGAGAATTGCTGCATATTTTCGCTATAGATGTTATCGTGCTAATTGCTCAAAAACGATAAACTGGCAAAGTGAAGTTAAAAGAGCTACCTTCACCGAGAATAGACTCAACCCAAATTTTCCCATAGTGCGCCTGCACAATTCGACGACAAAGAGATAAACCTAGCCCATATCCATCTTGTTCTTTATCCCGTTGCAGACGAAAGTTATCTTCAAAAATACGTTCTAAATTCCCCTCTGGAATCCCAGGACCATTATCAGAAACAATTATCTGTACTTTCTCTGTTGTACGGTGGAGAAGACTGATCAAAATCTTGCCACCTGCGGGAGTGTATTTAATAGCATTATCTATTAAATTCATCATCACCTGACGCACTCGTTCTTCATCTGCATAAATATATGGCAAATCTTGAGGAATATCTGTTTCTAGTTTTAAAGATTTTGCCTGCATCCGTTCTTGTATCTGATTAATTACATCATGAACTAAAGCAGCGATATCTAACTTTTGAGGTTGGATATGTAAGTTAGTATTACTGCCGATTGCTGCTTGTAGGATATCTGTAATTAGCTTGTCTATAACCCGCAGTTGATTTCGCGATTGCTGGATTAATTGATTAGTTAATGTAGGCGAAATTTGCAATTTTTTATCATCACTTAAATTTTGAGTTAATTCTAGTGTTCCTATAGCAAGAGTTGCTGCTGTCAAGGGATTACGCAAGTCATGAGCTAGAATTGCGATCGCTCGATCTTTAAATTGCAACTGGTGAAGTAATTCTTCTTTTTCTTGTTTCAAACGAAAAATTTCATCTGAAAGTTGAATAATTTCCGTTGCATAAGCAAGTGAATTTATTTTTCCTGATTTTTCTGTTGCGGTTTCCGGTGATTCTGCTTGAGATTTTACACTTTCCCAGTAATCTGTTGCTGAAGTTTGCCAACGAGGTAGCCAAGTTTGTAACTGAGCAACTAAATTAGTCCCTGCAAGAGTATGCTTTGGCTCAGGATAAATTTTAATCAGAGTTGGGGTTGCCACAATTTTAAAATGTTCTGCCCAATAAGGCTGCTGCCCCACATCAACAACTTCCAATTCAAAAGGAAATTCTTCCTTAAGACTTTCCAGACAACTACAGATTTGCTCTATCTGTTTTTGGGCGCTAGGACGTTGATCCACAAACAGTAGTAGCTGTAGCGACGCATCCTTATAGGTAAGCTTTTCAAAAGCTGCCTGCATTTAATGTTGTGTGAGTAGTGAGGACAATAATCACGCTTTGACAAAAGCAGCAATTTTCGGCTTTTTGTCGAGTTTAATTACTTACTCTAAATTTAATATCTATTTTAGATTTTGAACACACCTGATGGTTTAAGGGTGGCAACGGATGGGATAACTGCAAGATGTTAGATAGTCGTTTCGCGCGAAACGGATAGGTTATTGGTTCATACAGTTAAACCATCCGTTTCTTAAAAAATGATTAAATTTTGTATCGAACAGATCAACCATCCGTTGCCAGGGCTTCTTTTGATCTACCAGTAGCAAACTGCTGATAAAAGCTTAAAATACTGTAAAATTCCGCAACCTGCATCACCTGTATATCCACCTACTACCCCTGAATCATTATGCCTAGCGGTTATGTTGCTCTAGTCCTTCACGCCCATCTACCATTTGTTCGGCATCCAGAAAGCGATTATGTGCTAGAAGAAGAATGGCTATATGAAGCTATCACTGAAACTTATATTCCCCTGCTGCACGTCTTTGAAGGGTTAAAGCGGGATGGTATTGACTTCAAAATAACTATGAGTATGACACCGCCATTGGTGTCGATGTTGCGCGATCGCCTGCTACAAGAACGCTATGATGAACACTTAGCTAAATTAGAAGAATTAGCTGAAAAAGAAATTGAGCATAACGAGCAAAATGGTCATGTCCGTTATTTAGCGGAACATTACGCTCACGAATTCAACCAAATCCGCAACACTTGGGAACATCACAAGGGAGATTTAATTACAGCCTTTAAACAATTTCAAGATAGCAACAATCTTGAAATTATCACCTGCGGCGCTACTCACGGTTACTTACCGTTGATGAAGATGTACCCCCAGGCAGTTTGGGCGCAAATTAAAGTAGCTTGTGAACATTATGAGGATACCTTTGGTCGTCCTCCCAAGGGCATTTGGCTCCCAGAATGTGCTTACTATGAAGGTTTAGAGCGGATGTTAGCGGATGCGGGTTTGCGCTACTTCCTCACTGATGGTCATGGCATTTTATATGCGCGTCCTCGTCCCCGCTTTGGCACGTATGCCCCGATTTTTACCGAAACAGGTGTAGCAGCATTTGGGCGCGACCACGAGTGTTCTCAGCAGGTCTGGTCGTCTGAGGTAGGATATCCAGGAGCAGGAGAATATCGGGAGTTTTATAAAGATTTAGGTTGGGAAGCAGAATACGACTACATTAAGCCCTACATCATGCCCAATGGGCAACGTAAAAATACAGGTATTAAGTACCATAAAATTACAGGTCGTGGCGCTGGCTTGTCTGATAAGGCACTATATGACCCTTACTGGGCAAAAGAAAAGGCAGCAGAACACGCTGGCAACTTTATGTATAATCGGGAACGCCAAGTTGAAAATCTTTACAACTTGATGCAGCGCCCTCCAATTGTAGTTTCTCCTTATGATGCGGAACTATTTGGTCACTGGTGGTATGAAGGTCCTTGGTTTATTGATTACTTGTTCCGCAAGTCATGGCATGACCAAAGTACTTATCAGATGACACACTTGGCAGATTATCTGCGCGAGAATCCGATGCAGCAAGTTTGTCGCCCTTCTCAATCGAGTTGGGGTTATAAAGGATTCCATGAGTATTGGTTAAATGAAACTAATGCTTGGATTTATCCTCACTTGCATAAAGCGGCAGAAAGAATGATTGAGTTAGGAGGGCGAGAACCTGCTGATGAGTTAGAGTGGAAAGCGTTGAACCAAGCAGCAAGGGAGTTGTTACTGGCGCAATCTTCTGACTGGGCATTTATTATGCGGACGGGAACAATGGTTCCTTATGCGGTAAGAAGAACGCGATCGCATTTAATGCGTTTCCACAAACTCTATGATGAAATTAATGAAGGTAAAATTGATAGTGGTTGGCTGGAAAAAGTAGAAGAAATTGACAACATTTTCCCTAATATCAACTATCGACTGTATCGACCTTTATAGGTAATATCATGTTCGTTTAGATTACACATGATGTAGAGACGCGAAATTTCGCGTCTCTACTTACGAAGAGATCCCCCTAAATCCCCCTTAAAAAGGGGGACTTTGAATTTCCCCCCTAAATCCCCCTTAAATTGGGAGAATTTGAATTTTCCCCCCTTTTTAAGGGGGGCTAGGGGGGATTTATGTTTCATGCTTTCGGTGCGTAAGTTTTGTGATTAACCGGACATGATATTACACCATTAAAATCTTTATAAAATGCCTCTTACCAAGGGCTACCAACTACAGTAAAAGCAGCCCAATAGTAAGGATGTGAGAAATTTTTGTTTGCAATTCCTGCTAATTCTGCTGGTAATGCAATATTGCCTTGATTAGTATGCAACTGACCATTTTCTAAATATACCTGTCCTTTTAGCATTGCTATCTGAGCTTCCCTCAGAGCCTCTGCTTTAATTGGGGCGGTTTGTAGGTGATGATAAAGTTGTGTCATCAGTGCTAAAGTTCCTTCATCACTGATATACCAAAGACTAGCTATAGCTGATTTTGCTCCACTTTGAACTGCTAATCCGGCAAAACCTAACTCAGCTTGTTCATTCCCAATTGCAGTTCTACAGGCACTTAGTACTAATAATTCTACTGGTGGATTATTCCAGCCTAACTTGCTCATTTGATCAAGTGTCAGCTTGGAATCCCAAAACTGTACATAAGAGTTTTTAGACGTTCCAGACTGAAAATCTGCATGAGTGGCTAGGTGAATTATTTTAAAATCTGCTTCTTGACGTTGTGATTGTAAGTTTGCTAAAGTAAAATCTTGGTTTAAAAATTCTTTCCCTTTCCAAAACTTTTGAGTGATTGTAGATAGTTCTAATGGTACTGCTGGCAAAGGATTTTGATCTTTAAATGTCGAAGCACCCATTGCTAAAACTTGCGAGTTTTTTAAATCCGTGTAGAGTGTATCTGTGAGTTTGAAAGCTGGGATACGGGTGAGGCTATATTTTTCTATTAAAAACTTTTTTCCATCATGTAATGCTGCTAGGGGGAGAGTACGCAAACCAACACCCATACATAAAATTAAATTGTTGATTTTATTGGTTTCTAGTTCTGTTTCTAATGGTTTAATCATCCATTGATAAAGTTTTTGGGCAGATGGAAGATAACGCTTAGTATCCCTCAATCTGGGGTTGGTGAGATATTTTTTTAACTCACTTACCTGTTCAATCAGTTTTTTATTATTGGTTTGCGAGATACGCTTGTGAACTGGTTCATTACCAGGTGTAATAATTACAAGCTCTAATTTATCCTGCATTGGAACTACATAAATCAGAGCCGATCTATTTCCGGTTTGTTTTGCTCTTATATTTAAAGTATTGGCTATATCCTTAGCTGTGATTGAGGTATCTGGGAAGCTTCTTCTAAAGTAATCTTGATATTGCTTTCCCCACATTGCTTCGATTTCGGAAACTGCTGTAGTTAAATTCTCTTCATCAAGGGCTGTCTGTACTGGGGAACGAGTAACAGGTTTTGGTGGCGGATCGTAATTATAATATCCTGCAACAGAGATTGTGGTAGATTTATTGGCAGTTTGGATTAATTCTTTTGCCTGGATTGCTTGCTGACTGGTACTTGATAGCAAATAAAGCATTGCTACCAAACAGTTAAGACTATTTACTACTAATTTCATTGCCACCTCATTATAGTTACTGAATTGTGACTTTTGTTGATTTATTTGATCGCAGTTGTGTTATTTAAGCTGGTAGCAAAGTGCTTTGCTTCTTGTAATAAATATTGATAAAAAGTATTAGCAACGATCGAGAGTTTTTTTCCAGCCGGATAAATTACATACCACTGACGGCGAATGGGAAAACCCTCTACATCAAGGATAGCAACATCATTGGTGGTTCCTTCTAGTCCTAAAGTGTGGCGAGATAAAACTGAGATTCCTAAACCACCTGCGATCGCTTGTTTAATTGCCTCATTACTTCCTAATTCTAGCCTGACTTGCACTTTTAACCCATGCTCATCAAATAATTCTTGCACAAGCGATCGCGTTCCTGAACCATATTCCCGCATAATAAACGGTTCACCTGCTAAACGTTGTAGCGGAATATTTTTTTCTTTGGTGAGAGGGTGATCGATTGGTGCTAATACTACTAGGGGATTTTCTAAAAACGGATAGTAGCTAATATCAAAATTTTCTGGTAGTTTACTCAAAATATATAAATCATCTACATTTTCATTTAAACGTTCCAGTAAACCTTCGTGGTTTGTCACCTTAAACTCAATATCAATTCCTGGGTACAGTTTACAAAAAGGTCCCAACATTCGGGGTATAAAATATTTAGTTGTTGTAACTGCTGCTAATCTTAACCGTCCTTGTTTTAAACCTTTCAAGTCGGCTACAGCCATTTCAAACTTATCTAAGCTATCAAATATTTCTCGGCAAGTTACTAATAATTCTCGACCCGCATCAGTTAAATAAAGGCGCTTGCCTATCTGTTCAATCAAAGGTAATCCTACAGCTTTAGTAAGCTGTTTTATTTGCATAGAAACAGTTGGCTGAGTAATAAACAATTCCTCAGCAGCGCGGGTAAAGCTACCGTGTCTAGCGACAACTTCAAAAACTTTTAATTGGTGTAGAGTTGCTTGCTTCATGGGAAGGGAGGGGGGAGGAGGGAGGGGGGAGAGGGGAGAGGGGAGAGGGGAGGAGGGAGGGGGGAGAGGGGAGGAGGGAGGGGGGAGAGGGGAGGAGGGAGGTGAGGGGGGAGGAGGGAGGAAGATGCAAAAATTTATGTAACCTAAATCAGGAGTTAAAAAATCAGGAGTTAAGAATGGAGAAACCGCATAAACGTTTAGAGGTGTGGCGCAAAAGTGTTGATTTTGTGATTGAAATATATAAAATCACCAAAGGATTTCCTGCTGACGAACGCTATGCTTTAGTATCCCAAATGCGTCGTGCTGCGGTGTCAATTCCTAGTAATTTAGCGGAGGGGGCTGCAAAAGGAACAAATGAATACATACAGTACATACGAATAGCTATTGGTTCTGCTAGTGAATTAGATACACAATTAGAAATTTGCTATCGACTCGGTTATTTATCAAAAGATTCGTACCAAAATTTGGATCAACGATTGACGCAAATAGACCGAATGCTAGTCGGACTACGCCAATCATTACTAAAAAAATAACAACTGAACACATTTTCTCCCCTCTCTCCTCCCTCCTCCCTCCTCCCTCCTCCCTCCTCCCTCCTCCCTCCTCCCTCCTCTCCCCTCCCTCCTCCCTCCTCCTCCCTCCTCCCTCCTCCCTCCTCCTCCCTCCTCCCTCCTCCCTCCTCTCCCCTCCCCTATAGATAAAAGTCTATCATAACGATTGTTAACAATGTCTTTTCTCTAGGAAAGATTCAGTTTATTATCAACTTATTCCAAACGCAATTGTCTTCCTTCCTACTTTGCTTATAGGGTTGCGGATTAATTGGCGCTTACCCAAATCATCAACTGTACTGGCAAAAGTGCCATTAGCGTGAGCAACCCTTTAGTCCTTAAAAATTTAGAGGTATGATAACGCGCATTTAATTTGTACATTTTTAACCATTGAGAAAAGTTATCAAAGCCTTTTCCCCTCCCTCCTCCCTCCTCCCTCCTCTCCCCCAAAACAGAAAACTTAGAAACACAACAGCTTATGATTGTGCCATCTTTCTTCCAGAATGTCTGGTTGATTCCTTGCTATTCCTTAATTGGGGCAATATTAACCGTGCCTTGGTCGCCTGGATTTATCCGTAAAACAGGGTCAAGACCAGCAGGTTATATCAATTTATTGATGACTTTGTTATCTTTTGTCCACGCTTTAGTAGCATTATCCGCTAGTTGGAATCAACCTGCACAACATATAGTAATCCCCTGGCTGAATGTCGCTAGTTTGGATATTTCTATACCTATAGAAGTTTCTTCCTTAACTATCGCAGCTATAGTCCTAATCACGGGTTTAAATCTGTCAGCGCAGATTTATGCTATCGGTTACATGGAAATGGACTGGGGTTGGGCGCGTTTTTATGGGTTAATGGCGCTGTTTGAAGGCGGGATGTGTGCCTTAGTGCTATGTGATTCTTTGTTTTGCAGTTATGTAATTCTGGAAATCCTCACCCTGGGTACTTATTTATTAGTTGGACTGTGGTTTAGTCAACCGATGGTAGTTACAGGCGCGAGAGATGCGTTTTTAACTAAGCGGGTGGGTGATTTATTTCTGCTGATGGGTGTATTGGCGTTATATCCCTTGGCGGGTACTTGGAATTTCACTGAGTTAGCAACTTGGGCGCAAACAGCCAATTTAGACCCCAAAGTGGCGGCTTTATTAGGTTTCGCTTTAATTGCGGGACCAATGAGTAAGTGCGCTCAATTTCCCTTGCATTTGTGGCTAGATGAAGCGATGGAAGGACCAATTCCTAGCACGATTTTACGCAATTCTGTAGTTGTCGCAACGGGTGCATGGGTATTAGTCAAGCTAGAACCTGTAATTGCACTTTCACCCCTAGCAATAGCTGCAACAATATTTATTGGTGGGTTAACGGCGGTTGGTGGTAGTTTAATTGCGATCGCACAAATTGACATTAAACGCGCTTTATCCTACTCTGTCAGTGCTTACATGGGGTTAATCTTCATTGCTGTAGGCACAGGGCAAACCGAGGCAGCACTGTTACTCGTGTTAACTCATGCTGTAGCAATGGCGCTACTATATATAGTCATCGGTGGCGTTATTTGGAATAGCATTACCCAAGACTTAACCAAACTTGGTGGTCTTTGGTCGCGTCGCCCGTTATCAGGACTAGCATTTTTAGTAGGAATTGCTGGATTAATTGCCCTACCACCTTTCGGTAGCTTTTGGGCAATGTTGAAATTAGCAGATGGTTTGTGGACTACACAACCTTGGTTATTCGGTCTTTTGTTAGCAGTTAACTCACTAACCGCCTTCAGCTTGACACGAGTATTCGGTTTAATTTTCGCTGGTAACGAGAAACCGATGACAGTGCGATCGCCTGAAGTAGGTTGGCAAATGGTAATACCGATGATGCTATTAGTCGGCTTTACCCTGCATCTACCCTTAGTATTACAAAGCTTCTCACTCCTACCAGATTGGGCAAATATTAACAAAGACGTAGCATTACTGTTAATTTGGTCAACCATATTCGGTTGTAGTATCTCAGCAGTAATTTATGTAAGTGGCAGTAAATTCAAGCCACAGCTATCGGTTTGGAAACCCTTACAAAACTTACTGGCTTACGACTTCTACACACCCAAACTTTACCGTTTCAGTATTGTCTTTGCTGTTGACTCTATTTCCAAAGTCACGGCTTGGTTTGACCAATATTTAGTTGATGGAGCAGTTAACTTAGTTGGTTTCGCAACTATGTTCAGTGGTCAAGGATTGAGATACAACGTATCAGGTCAATCACAATTTTATCTGTTAAGCATCCTACTAGGAATGACCTTATTTTTAGGATTGCTGACACTAGGCGCAATCTAGTGAACAGTAAACAGTAAACAGTGAACAGTAAACAGTAAACAGTAAAGAGTGAATAGTGAATAGTGAATAGTGAATAGTGAATAGTGAACAGTAAACAGTAAACAGTAAACAGTAAACAGTAAACCGACTCTTGAGGAAAGCTACCATGACTGCTAAAAATATCGTCAACAACGTTTCTCGTCGTAACATCATCAAATTTGGTGCCGCCAGTGTAGCAACAAGTTTAGTTACAGCCGGAATTGGTTCAAAATTACTTTTTCCTGAACCAGCAGTAGCAAATAATAACATCACTCCCGACGCAGCATTGAAACTATTAATGGATGGAAATAAACGCTTTACTTCAGGAAAAAGCCGTCGCACTAACCAAACTTTAGCTAATTTAAGAGCAGTTGCAAAAAGCCAGAAACCATTTGCTGCTATTCTTAGTTGTGCTGATTCTAGAGTACCTTCAGAAATTCTTTTTGATAGAGGTTTTGGAGATTTATTTATCTGTCGTGTAGCGGGAAATGTAGTAACGCCAGAAGAAACGGGTAGCTTGGAATTTGGCACATTAGTATTAGGTGCAAAAGTCCTATTAGTAATGGGACATATGAAATGTGGTGCAGTAGATGCCACAATTAAAGGCGCTCAAGTTCCTGGTCAAATTGCTAGTTTATTAGATGCCATTAAACCTGGCATTGCAAAGTTAGATTCTAAAAAAGCTGATCAATTGGAAGCTGGAATTAAAGCTAATGTTGTGTATCAAGTTGGGAAAATAAAGGAATCTCCGGTAATTTCTAAGTTAGTTGAAGACGGACAACTAAAAGTTGTAGGCGGTTACTTTGATTTTGATTCTGGGAAAATTAGCTTACTTAGTTAATTCCCAAATAAATAGGTCTCTTGCAGAAGCCAAATTTTGGATAATTAACCACAGAT
The DNA here is from genome assembly GCA_963711165.1 of uncultured cyanobacterium. Taxonomy (GTDB): domain Bacteria; phylum Cyanobacteriota; class Cyanobacteriia; order Cyanobacteriales; family PCC-9333; genus Crinalium. The sequence goes on from CAVQDG010000068.1 coordinate 80,213, forward strand.
GGACACGAGATTTACACAGATGGGTTAACTGATTTCTGCAAGAGATAACTATAATTTTTTACTCATAACAAAGGCTGAAAATTTCTCTTCCCCTCTCTCCTCTCTCCTCTCTCCTCCCTCCTCCCTCCTCTCTCCTCCCTCCTCCCTCCTCTTCCCTAATTAATATGTTGAGTAGTTTAATTTGGATACCCCTACTAGGGACGGCTATTGTCGGATTTTTACCAGGAAATTTAAGTGCTAGTCGGTTACGAGGAATATCATTAGCAATTTCCTCAGTTATCTTACTCGTAACTATCTGGATTCTCAGTCAATTTGACTTATCTTATCCAGGGTTACAACTGCAAGAGTATTTACCCTGGATTCCCCAATTAGGATTAACCTATAACGTAGGCATTGATGGGTTATCTTTACCTTTACTAGCTTTAAGTAGCTTCCTTACCTGGATTGTTATTTATAGCAGTAATAATGTTGAGCGTCCCAGAATTTATTATGGATTGATTTTGATAGTAAATGCTGCGGTAGCTGGCGCTTTTATTGCTCAAAACCTGCTGCTGTTTATCATATTTTATGAACTGGAATTAATTCCCCTGTACTTATTGATTAATATCTGGGGTGGTGAAAAGCGCGGTTATGCAGCTACGAAGTTTCTGCTTTATACTGCTGTTTCTGGGGTATTAATTCTCGCAGGATTTTTGGGAATAACTTGGTTAAGTAATTCCCCTAGTTTTGATTACAATGCCATTGTTACTCAAAACTTACCTTTAAACTCACAGTTAATTCTACTAACAGTATTGCTGATAGGTTTCGGAATCAAAATTCCTTTAGTTCCCTTACACACTTGGCTACCAGATGCTTATACCGAAGCTTCTCCACCAGTAGCGATTTTGTTAGGCGGTGTTTTAGCAAAGTTAGGGACTTATGGATTAATTCGATTTGGTTTAGGGTTATTTCCTGAAACTTGGGCGATAGTTGCGCCAGGACTAGCAATTATCGGTACGATTAGTGTAATGTATGGTGCGTTGAGTGCGATCGCACAAAAAGACATCAAACGCATGGTTGCATATAGTTCCATTGGTCACATGGGCTATGTCATGCTAGGAGGCGCAGCCGCTAACTCCTTAAGTCTTGTGGGTACAATTTCCCAAATGGTGGCACACGGTTTAATATTAGCCCTACTATTTCACCTAGTAGGAGTAATTGAATCAAAAGTTGGTACGCGCGATTTAGATGTTCTCAACGGTTTATTAAATCCAATTCGCGGTTTACCCCTAACAACAGCCTTGCTAATCTTAGCAGGAATGGCGAGTGCTGGTATCCCTGGTTTAGTTGGTTTTATCTCAGAATTTATCGTCTTTCAAGGTAGTTATCCAGTCTTCCCCGTACTCACATTACTATGTGTTGTAGGTACAGGTTTAACCGCCGTTTACTTTGTAATTCTCCTCAATCGTACCTGCTTCGGAAAATTAGATAACAAAGCTTATTATCCCAAAGTCAACTTCCAAGAAAGTTTTCCCGCATTAGTATTAGCAGCAATAATTTTCATCTTAGGCGTACAACCTAACTGGTTAGTACGCTGGAGTGAAACCACCTCCGCAAGCATGATTTCTGCTATTAAACCAGTGCAAGAAATAGCGATTAATTACGACAAGTAGAGAGAAGGGCAACGGATTTTGTAACGGATTTAACGGATAAGTTGTCGTAGAGAGGGATAAATGTTGTAAGTAAAAATTCATATTTGTCTCTGATAAAAACCAGTTAAACCATCTGTGTGCATCTGTGTTTATCTGTGGTTAATTATCTCAAACTGATTTTTCCCAGAGAACAATTAATGTTGAACTTCACATCATTTAACCCAACCTTCTAACTACTCCTCCCTCCTCTCCCCTCCCTCCTCCCTATAATTGAGAACTTGCCAAAATGAGTATAATAAACCTAGATAAACCCGCCTCAGAAATTACATTTGAAATCGGCAAACCCTACACCCGCGAACAAATTCATCAAGTACTGGGCGGAGACAAAAGTAGTTACTTACCCCAACGACATAAAAAAGTTGTTTGTGGCTGCTTTAACTTAGAAAGAAATCCCCAAGCGCCTGATATCATTCTAATTGAAAACAAAGCCAAAGTAATCGAAAAAGCACAGCTTTTATTATCTCAAAACGAAGCAATCCCAGTGTTTGTAAAAAGATTAAGTAGTAACTGGGTTTATCAAGGCTATTATCATCTACAAGACTATTCCCAAAATCAAGAAGAAATCGCACAAATGCAAGCCTTTTCCTTAAGAGATAATATAATAGCTGTCCTACACTTTCAAAAAGTAAATTAATACCTTTGCGACCTTTGCGTTAAAAAAAACCATGACAACAACCACAACCGCCACCAAACTCCCCCCTTCCACCCACGAATTTCCCGAAATAATTCACCGCCTAGAAGCAGGCGGGGCAATGTTACCAGATACGCCAGAAAACCTGATGCAAATTATCGGCATTTATAAAGCTTATGCCGTACCAATGGATTTTTACTGGCGGGATCTTCTCTACATAGCTGAAAGAGTATTTCTTAACCCCTTACCATTCTTTAAATACTTCATTCCCAAAGAGTATTTAGAACTACATAATCACTACGCAGGTGATGATGCTGACTTAAGAATTTGGCGTGGTGAAGCAACTGCCCACCCTGAACTTTTAGAATTTATGGAAAAGGGTGAAACTGGCAAAATGCCAAAGTTATTTCATCACTTATGGCATGACAGAGTTAATATGGAATTTGCCGAAGCGTGTATGCGGGCGATGCTTTGGCATGGTCGAGATATGGGCTGGGGTAAATTTGATGCTTATCTCGATAGTGACGAGTATAAAGCGAACGCAGATAAAGCAATTAAGGCTTTCTTTAAAAACAACCCATTAATGTTAGGGTTGCATAAATTATTTCCAGATATGTTTTATGAACAGGTGCGGCAACTTTCGTATTATTCTAACTTGGGTTTATTCTGGGAAGTAATGGCTCCAGTGTTTTTTGAAATGAGCGACCTTTATGATGAAGGAAAATTAAAAACTGTACCGGAGGCGATGAACTTTTTAGTAAATGGAATATTTGCGATCGCAGGTCGTCCGATCTACCATCATGTTTATATCGGTGACGAATCCTACGAAATTATTCCCAAATCAAAAGGCTTTACCTGGCTATATGAAGCAGCATTACCTTATGTAGAAGCTGTATTTTATCGCACCGCACCCTTCCGAGGCACAAAATCTTATAACGCCCAGGTAAGACAAGTACCAGAAGATCAAAAAGATTTCCACTACGGCATCCTTTATGCTGACGTTTTCCCAGTCGGTACTGCTGGTATCCCGCCCACACTGTTAATGCAAGATATGTTGCATTTTCTCCCTAAATATTTAGTTGATTACTATCAGCAACACTGCCGAGGTGAAGATGATGCGTTAATTCAACTGGGGATTACATTCCAGCGTTCCATGTATTGCGTTACATCAGCAGTAATTCAAGCTTTGCGAACCGCTTTACTTTATCCCCTAGACGATCAAAATCCCAAACATTTAGCAGCAAATCGCGCTTTCTTTGAATCTCAAATAGATAGATTCAAGCGTCCAGAAGCGCGGTTAAGAGATATTCAGAACCAAGATTATAGATAGGAGATCCCCCCCTGCCCCCCTTAAGAAGGGGGGAGAATCCTATCAAAGTCCTTCTTAACAAGGGGGAGAATTCCATCAAAGTCCCCCTTAACAAGGGGGATTTAGGGGGATTTTTCTACCATTCCACAAACTGCTAAAATCCCATCACAGTCCCCCTTCTTAAGGGGGATTTAGGGGGATCGTTATGCCATTACACAAAATGCTAAAATCCCATCACAGTCCCCCTTCTTAAGGGGGATTTAGGGGGATCGTTTATGCCATTCCACAAATGACTAAAGAAAAAAACTTACTGAAAACAAACTTTCACTTACCCTATAATCCACTACTCGTGGAAAGGTCGAAGCAACTAAGGAAAAATATGACCACCGCAGAGAAAAAACTGTGGAATCAATACTTAAAGAACCTTGAATTTAGATTTTTAAGACAAAGACCAATTGATAATTTTATCGTTGATTTTTACTGTGCAGCATTAAAGTTAGTAATTGAGATCGATGGAGAGAGCCATTTCACAACTGAAGCTAAAGAATATGATCAAGCGAGAACCAAAATTTTAGAAGGCTATGGTCTGAAGGTAATAAGATTTACCAATGATGAGGTTATGAATAATTTAGAAGGTGTATGTCAGCAAATAGAGAACTTTTTATCTCTCGCTCAGGTTTAAATTCCCCAAACCCCCCTTAAGAAGGGGGGCTTTGACAATAAAATTAACCCATCAAAATTACCGTATCTATAACGTGAATAACACCGTTATCTGCATCTATATCTGCGGCTAAAACAGTGGCATTTTTTACTTCAAACCCGTCAGAACAATCTATCCTGATTGGTGAACCTTCAACTGATATTACAGAATCAACTTTTGCCAAATCTTCTTTCTTTAACTTACCAGGAACTACATGATAAGTTAAAATCCTTGCCAGTTGGGGAATATTCTGCAACAAAGTTGTGATAGTTCCTGGTGGTAGCTTGGCAAAAGCTTCATCATTTGGCGCAAAAACAGTAAAAGGGCCAGGACTTTTCAGGGTATCTACTAAACCAGCAGCTTGCACAGCAGCAACTAACGTATTGAAAGAACCAGCACCAACGGCGATATCAACAATGTCAGGCATATTGTTTAATTAATCAGTAAGAGAAAAGCTTAATTAATTCTCGCAGATTTAAGGCGTTGAGAAATTTCCAGAATTAATTTTATCTAAAAATACATAAGCATATTGCTTCTGACTTCTGATTTTTATCCTGGGCAGAGTCCTTGTTGACACTCAGTCCCACGCGCAATATGAGCATTGTAGAAGGTTTTTACCGCCGTTGGATCGTATTTATCTAACTTTTGTAAATATCCCCAAGCAGTTAGCGCGATCGCACTCTCCAAATTCTCTCTTGGTGTTACAATAACTCGCGGGTTAATAGTACTTAACTTCCGCACTTGCGCCCTTAACTTTCCCAATTCCTCACCCTTAATTTTGTCTTGGTTATAGCTAATAACTATACCGCCATGTTCTAAATTGTGTACCAACCTTTCATCTACAGGCGCAACATTATAAATACCCCATTCAGCCTCAACAGCATAGTGGTCACCAGAAGTAGGAGGATTAGAATTATACTTAACTTTTTGACCTTCTGGTATATGTTTAGCCGCTAACAGAGGAATGCGCGTTCCAGGCAGTTTTACCTTAGAAAGTTGATTTGCAAGTTGTTTTCCTGGTGCTGTTACTTTGAAAGTTTCAGCTATAGCCTTTTGCTCTTTTGGCGTTACTGATGGCTTTGGTTGAGGAGTAGATTGGTTTGATTGATTCGTTGTAGCTTGATTGCTAGAACAACCACTTATCAAGATCAAAAAAGCTATTGATATAGTACTAGACGTTACAGCAACAATCCTCGATTTTAACTTTTTTTTTGAATTGAAATTACTCATAATACTTCTGTGTTTATAATATTTGCTTGTAAGTAGGTCAACCTAATTAAACGCATTACCCCACCCCCCGACCCCCTCCCCAAAATTCAGGGAGGGGGAGATTTGGATTTTATCTTTTTTAATGTGGAGCTACTTATTAGGGCTTAAGTACAAGATGTATTGTTTAATTACAAATACACTTCTTATATTAATAAATTTTCACCTAAACTGCATTAGACCAATGAGCAAAAGTCAAATTGACCCCCCTCAATCCCCCCGAGGCGGGGGGAAGAAATCTTGCTCCCTCTCCGTTTCGGGGAGGGCTGGGGAGGGGTTTTTCAGATTTATGCAAGAGGTCTATTAATCAGCTTAATTTTTATCTTGCATAAAAAAAGACAGGCAAGCAGCCTGTCTAATTAGCAATCACTTATGCAACTAAGCTTAGAAATTCATTTCCGCAGCTTGTACCTTCTCAACTTGCTTCTTCTTCAGAACTAACATTGTTTGAGACAACATAGTTATTGCTAAGAAAGCCAGTAACCCTTTGATGCGATCGGGATTTTGTAAGACAATTTCGCCATCAACTTGACCAAATCCACCAACATTAGGATTATTAGTCAAAGCTTCCCCAACCTTAACTTCTTGACCTTGAGAAACAATCACTTCTGGACCTGCGGGAATAGTGTCAACCACAGCATTACCATTAGCAGGTTGAATAGTTACTTCGTAACCATCTTCACCTAAGTTGTCAATCTTAGTAATTTGACCTGCAACAGAAGCGTTATAAATTGCGTTGTTGGTCTTTGCACCAGTAGGGTAAATTTGTCCACGTCCACGATTACCACCTACATGAACAAAGTATTTACCAAAGTAAATTCCCTTATCTGTTTTAGGATTAGGAGAAAGAACTGGGAAGACAATTTCTTGATATTGGTCGCCTGGTAATGGACCAATAATTACTACGTTATCTTCGCCTTCTTTGTAAGGTTGGAAATACAATCCCTGGGTTTTTTCCTTCATTTCTTCAGGAATTCTGTCTTCAGGAGCAATTTTGAAGCCTGGAGGCAACATCATAACTGCGCCAACATTCAGAGAACCTTTAGAACCATCGCCTACAACTTGCTGTATGCTCTTGTCATAAGGAATTTTCACCACCGCTTCAAATACGGTGTCAGGCTTGACAGATTGAGGAATCTCAACTTCTGTACGTTTAGCGCCCAAGTGACAGTTAGCACAAACAATTTTTCCAGTGGCTTCACGGGGAGTTTCAGGAGCAGTTTGTTGCGCCCAAAATGGATAAGCGTTGGCTGTTTGAGGCAGTGCGAAATCATGTGCGAGGAAAAAGACCAGAGTGGCGCAAGCTATTACGATAGTTCTAGCTAATAGCTGCGTAGTACTAATTAATCTCGCGGATATAGAAGATTTTTTCATCTGTTAGGAAACGATGCGATCGCAAAGGCAAGAATATCTTTCAGCTTGACTGAGTTTTGAGTAAATTCAAAACTCTGTTCAGAAAACTCTACGGGACAATTCAATTCAATCAATTTGTCCCGACAACTCAAAACTCACTATGACCACCAAGGATCTTCGCCTGTGCGGAAATCTGTCTCTGTCCAAGTTGTCAAGGAAAGCTTATCGTCTTCGGTCACGGTAGCATGAGCTAGTGCTAAAGACAGGGGCGCAGGGCCGCGTACTACCTTACCAGTGTTGTCATATTGAGAACCGTGGCAAGGACACATAAACTTGTTTTCATTGGCATTCCAGGGAACCACACAGCCTAAGTGTGTGCAAACCGCGTTAATGCCATAGTTAGCAAGGGTTTGATCTTCTTGCACAACAATATATGTGGGGTCGCCTTTCAGCCCTTGGGCAAGAGTGCGATCGCCTGACTTGTGTTCACCTAAAAATTGGCTCACAATGATGTCGTTACCTAAAGCATCTTTAGCGGTAACACCACCACCACCGCTACCACTCGATGGCGGAATAAAATATTGAACTACTGGATATAATGCCCCCAAAGCTGTTCCTGTAACCGCACCAAAAGTTAAAAGGTTCATAAATTGGCGACGACCCATATCGGGGACATCCGCAGAACCAGAAAGTTGAGCCATAACCTAACGCCTGAGTGTATATTTTTGTCAACAACTCTGGGTTAAATCCCAGATTTCTATCAACCCTGCCTTCAATAATGTCCCTTTTTGCATTATTCAGCAGAGTTGCTACAATCCCTTACCTATAAGGGTTTAAAGTTTGAATAAGGGTATTATCACATTCTTTTGCACCCTATCATAAATTCAAGAAATATGACATTTA
>CAVQDG010000069.1:0-29890 GCA_963711165.1 uncultured cyanobacterium
TAGCGGTTAGCAGTTAGCTTTTAGCAATTAGCTTTTTAAATGGCTTGCGCTGTCTAGGTTTTAACTCTACAACTTGTCATTCTTCGCCTTGGCGGTTGCTAGATCACAAAATGTAAACACTACTTAAATAAATATTAAAATTATGACTGGACAAGAGCTACGGCAACTGTTGCTTAACAAGTGGGGATTTTCATACGATATTCAGTTGCGCCGCACTCAGGGCAAAATTTTTGTGCAAATAATGTGGAAATATCTAGAGCAAGCTTCTTTTCCGCTCTCCGAAGGACAATATGTGACTCATCTAGATGAAATTGCCACTTATTTAGATGCCTTGGGTGGGGCTGCACAAGTGCAAGAATATATACAAGAAACACGCGATCGCCCTAGACTTGGTAAAGCAGTTAGTATCCCCCTAGATTTAGGTGAACGCTCTTCGGAATGGTTAATCTGAAAGCTATCAGCCGTCAGCTATCAGCTTAATTAAAAATAGTTATACCAATTTACGAAAATGTTACTACACATCCTACTGTAGAGACGTGCCATGGCGCGTCTTTACAAGATCTATCTGTAGCATGATCAAATGAAATTGGTATGAGGAGTCATAATTGAGATCAAGTTTAATTAAAACGCCAGTTTTGTCTAAAAGCTAATTGCTGAACGCTCAACCCTAAAAGCTATTCACCGACCTAAAACTTTAACTAAACCAATACCCCCAAAATACAGACCCAGTACAGCCCCAGCTAACAAACTCTGAGTCAGGGGGTCAGTCGAAGGTGTCAAAACTGCTCCCAAAATTGTTGCCCCTACAACTACAAAACGCCAGCCAGAAAGCATTTGCCCAGATGAGACAATCCCTAAAAAGCTCAATAATATTTGAATAATCGGGATTTGAAATGCTAATCCTGTGCTAAACAACAACAACAACACAAATTCAAAATAGCGGTCAATTGACCACATTTGCTCAACAACACCTTCCCCATAAGTGATAAAGAAATTGAGAGCAGCAGGAATCAACATCAGATAAGCAAAAACCAGCCCAACAAAAAATAGTACACTCGACCCTAATACAACTGGTCCCACTAATCCACGTTCGCGCCGAGTTAGTCCTGGTAACACAAACTGGATAATCTGATAAAGCACAAACGGACTTGCTACCAGCAACCCACTATAACCAGCAACTTTAATCGAAACAAAAAAATATTCCCCAGGCGCTAACTGTAGAAATTTAATGCCCTTAGCTGGCACTTCCAACAGTTGCACAAGTGGTTTAACTGCTAAAAAGCAGCCAATTATACCTACGCCAATACCAATGAGCGCATAAAAAACTCGCTGTCGCAATTCCTCCAGATGGTCAAATAGCGACATCTCAACGTCACCTGGGAGTTCATCTAGCTCCTCCGGTTCTAGATAACCATTAATCTCTTCTTGGTTGTTTGAACTTTCTTGGAGTGTAGTCTCTACTTCTGGAGGGGTCATCAGTCAGAGGGAGTCGTTGATTTCTTGACTATTGTAACTATGTCAGCACCACTCTGAAACGCGCCTGAATAGTTATAGCTACTTTTATTTACAAAAAATTTAATTAGATTATTCTATCGGAGCATTAAAATAATTGATTTTAACAAACTTTATTCCTGCATACTCAGTACCTTAAGGAAGACAATTTTTGCGTCTATAGCATGGGATAATAAATTTATCAATGTAATAATTTAACTACACGCAGTTAGGAACAACTGCGAATCAATTAATTCTACTATCTTGAGCAATCTGCTTTGGTAAAAACTCATTCCAATTAGATGAGACAATGAAGTTAAAAAATGACTTGTTTAAGCGCACTAATCATCAAGATCTGGCAAAAAAACCACAAGCAATCAATAATTTACCGCTTAATTTAAGAATGCTTCCATTAAAACGACTAGCAATAATTAAAGGATTCGATCAAGGCTTTCTAAGTAGCTTACTATGGAGCGCAACTGTAACTTCATTAAGCTTTGCTAGTATACTTTCAAGCTTTGTGGCAACACCAGGACTAGCAGCAGAAAAGCTGATCTTACGCTTAGGTCCATTTCAGCAGTCAGTGAATGTTGCTGATTTAGATTCGTTTGCTAAAACGGGTCAACTTTCAACATCTCTAAGACCTTATGGTGCATTACTAACTCCACAAGTCCAACAACTGCTAACTAAACATTTACAAGTTGACCCTAGCATAGCTAATAAATTTATTGATGATTTATTACGAGCGCCAGAAGGAAATCAATTAATCAAGCAAATCAGGGTGGCAATTCCTGATAGTACAGTTACTCAAGTGCGGATAGCATTAGCACTAGCATTACGGCAAGCGAATGGTTTAAGCGCGGTTAGCTTTTTGCGGGCATATCCAGACGATCAGATTACAGTAGATTTAAGTTCTGCGATCGCGATCGCACTAGAAATTAATCTCCCCTTCATCCAAAGTCAATCCGTAACCTCATTACTAGAAAGTTCCTTAACCGTCCCCAGCACCTCATTTTCAGCCAGCTTTAATCCAGCTAACCCGGGTTCACAGCGCATAAATAAACGCACAATTACCCTACAAGACACAAAACGTAACCGCACAATTCCTGTAGATATCTACTGGGATCAAAGTAGTTCTGGTCCACTGGTAGTCATTTCACACGGCTTTGCGGCTAATCGAGAATCTCTAGCTTATCTAGCTCGTCACCTAGCTTCCCAAGGTCTTACGGTGGCAGCAATAGACCACCCAGATAGTAATTTCACCACACTTCCAGGCGCATCAATTGGCAGTAAACTGACAACAGGTGGAGTCACAGGGCTACTACTACCAGCATCCGAATTTATCGATCGCCCTAAAGATATTAGCTTTTTACTAGACCAACTAGCTGAACTTAATCAACAGCCTGGTACTCTACAGGGTAAATTGAATACCCAACAAGTAAGTGTGATAGGTCACTCTTTAGGGGGATATACAGCTTTAGCTGTAGCAGGTGGAGAACTACATCTTGACGAGTTGCGCTCATTTTGCCAAGAACGTAGCTTATTTTCTAAATCTGGTGGAGATTGGTTACAATGTGCTGCGGCTGACTTACCACAATCACGTCTACAACTACAGGATAAACGAGTAGTGCAAGCGATCGCTCTTAACCCTGTAGTTGGGCAATTATTTGGTAAAACAGGTTTAGCTAAAGTAACTATCCCCACATTAATCTGGACAAGTACAGGTGATGCTTTAACGCCGACACTCAGCCATCAACTGCGCCCATTTTCTCAACTAGGCGGTACTAAGTATTTAGTTACCGCTATTGGCGGTACTCATTTGAGCGTCAGCGATCCTGATAATCTTAATCCTCAGTTAGCTCAAACTACCCTAGTTCGAGAAATTACAGGCAAACAAGCCGAACCCATTCGCCAACTTCTCAAAGGAGTGAGTTTGGCATTTATCAAACAATTGACACCAGAAGCTACAAATTACCAGCAATTTTTGACCTCTGGCTATGCTCAATCACTCTCAACACCAGGAGTGAGCTTGCGTTTGAATACCACATTACCATCGAATCTGAATGCCTTTGTAGAGTTTGCCCAGTAAATCTAGGGCAGGGGTAGATAATGTAGAGACGTGCCATGGCGCGTCTCTACAGATTAACCGGAGACGATATTAACCCTCACCCTGATAATCACCTGATTTTCCCCCAGTCTTACTCAATAGCCGAATTGATTCAATTGAAATAGACTTTTCTAAAGCTTTTGCCATGTCATATAGCGTCAGTGCAGCAACCGATACGGCTGTTAATGCCTCCATTTCTACCCCTGTTTCTGCAATGGTTGTAACAGAAGCTTGAATTTGGTATCCAGGCAATTCCGGATCAGGGGTAATCTGTACTTCTACCTTTTGAAGAGGTAAGGGATGACATAGGGGTATTAATTGGGAGGTTTGCTTTGCTGCCATAATTCCTGCAATTCTGGCAGTCCCTAAAACATCACCTTTAGGTGCATTCCCTGCTTGAATTGTCTCAAACGTTGCCTGAGACATCCTTACTTGACCTACTGCAACTGCTTGACGCTTGGTTGACTGCTTATCAGATACGTCTACCATCCGCGCCTCACCTTGGGTATCGAGATGTGTGAGTTGGTGATTTTGAGAAATTTCTAAATTATTTTGCATCATACAGAGAAGTTGTGTTATTATGAATTTCGGCAAGGGCTTGTAGCTCAGTGGACTAGAGCACGTGGCTACGGACCACGGTGTCGGGGGTTCGAATCCCTCCTAGCCCGTCCAAAAAGTTAAAACTAATAAAGGAAAAGACAAATAAAAAGTCTTTTCCTTTATTGCTTTTAAGCGTGTTTTTCTAATTCAGCATAGTTTAAAGCATAAATGTCAGCGTCTTGACACTCTGCGGTCTGAAGACACGCAGATTCTTTAAGACTTGCACTTAAAAGGGATAGTCAAATATCCCCCTAGACGCTCAAAACAACTACCAGTACGATCTTGTATTGCAATTGCGCTTACTTAAGATTTTAATTTCGCTTTCCGAGTTCATCACTTGCCAATTCGGTACGCTCCATGTTTGCCATTACTTGTTTATCCAGGGCTACAACTTGTGTAGGTACGAGATAAATTAGGGGTTACTGATACATTCATGCTGAACATTCTTGAACATTGCTTAACAATGTTCCGAATGAAGCAACAGCAATACCATTTTGATTGATGGTAAAGGAGGTATCCCTCAAAGCACGTAACATAATATTACGTGCGCCATTCACATCTCTTGATGTTTCAGTTCCACAATTGGGGCATTTGTGAACTTTATTGCCACCAAGTTTTATGTGTCGATGACCACATACACCACAAGTTTTTGATGTGTGAGCCTCGCTGACATCAATCACCATGCAACCACGCTTTGATGCTTGATGTTTTAGGGTTAATTTAAAGCGATAATGCGCCCAAGTTAGCATACTTCTAACTGTTTTTGACCGTATTTTTCTGCCTGACTTGGCTACCATTTGGGAAGACTCGAAGTGAGGAAGAAATATAACACGATAGTTATTTGTTAGATAATATGCTACTTTTTTGTGGACTTCATTAACGAGATTTTGTATTTTATCTCTCAACTTATTTGCAGCACGTCGCATTGATTTACGACTTTTAGCATTAACCTTAGTTGAGCGACTAATTAAATCATCAAGATGTTGACATAATCTCGTTATTCTCCCAATATCATTGTTACCTATTTCTATTACTTTATCCCCATCGTAACCAGTTAAAAAACTCCTAACACCTGGATCAAGTGCTATCATTTTGTTAGAGTGAGAATCTTTTAACTGAAAGGGTTCAGGGAATACAGCAAACCACGCACCACGCCTATAAACTAATTGTGTTCCATACTCGCAACTTGTTGGTATTGACTCACTAGAAATAAAGTTTAATTGGCGAGTTTTGTTGTAATACCACTTCCCATTTGCCAAGTTACAGTTGTTAAACTTAATACTTTGTTGTGGATTCCGAATAGAGCGAAATTTGGCATCACGACTAGCCGAATAAGCTTGGTGAGCATCAAAGACGGCATTTTGTTTGATATGACATGGAACTTCCTTAACCCAATCAGGTAAATCTGATTGCATCACGATGTTTCGCAACTTCAATTTACCAATTCGAGTTTGAGAATTGCGCTGCATTGATATTCCTTGATTGAAACAATACCGACACGCAGCTAACCATTTCTTCCAAACTTTATTTAACTCCGGTTCTGGGTAAATCCTGATCTTCTTTGATTGCAGATTTATATTTTCTGAGTCCGTAAAGTCGGCACGAAAAAACGTGAACAATGGCAAGGATGTCCTCAACCATTTCGCGTTCTGGGGATAAATTGTCTTGGTTGAGAACCAAGAGTTCTGCGCCGTCTTGTTCGCACAACCATTTAATGAGGTCAAACCCAAAACGGGCAAGTCGGTCTTTATGGGCAACCACAACAAGTCCGACATCGCCTGTACGGACTCGCTCCAAAAGGGCTTTAAGTCCTGCTCTTTTAAAGTTGAGTCCTGAAGCGATATCTGTGATGAGTTCTGAATCTGGGTAGAGGTTTTTAAGAACACTAACCTGTCTATCAAGGTCTGTTTTTTGTCCACGACTTGAAACGCGGGCATAAGTGATAATTGCCCGTTTTCTTCTCGTTTCAAGTATCCCTTGATAGCTCGTAATGTCATATCGCCTTTGTCCCGACGGTGTTCTTATCGCCTTAATTAACCCTGATTTTTCCCAGCGTCTCAGTGTATGCAAACACACCCCAAAATGAGATGCGGTTTCACTTGGCGTTTTAAACATCAATGATCACAACACTGAATATACTTCATATTGTAGAGTATTATTCAGATATATTCAACAAAGTTCAGGAAATTGATTTACTAAGGTTAGCTCCCCTGCTCACTGCTCCTTGCCCCCTGCCCGATGATTAATAGTTGGTTCCACGACTTCCCTCACCCTGTAGATTGGTCTACCCTGAGACTCGTGGTAAGTACGCATCAATAACTCTGCTAACAAGCCAAAACTAAATAGCTGGATACCTGCTAATAGCATTACTACTGTCAAAATCAGTAAAGGGCGCTGTCCAATACTCTGTCCCAATGCTAGTTTAATGAAAGTTAAATAACCGCCTAATAATGTACCCACGAAGAGAGAAGCTAAACCTAACATTCCAAAGACGTGCATCGGGCGTGTCAAGAATGTCTTCATAAACCAAATAGTTAATAAATCCATTAACACGCGAAAAGTTCGCCATAAACCATATTTACTACGACCATACTTTCTGGCATGATGACGTACTGGTAATTCTGCTATTCTTGCTCCCTCAATAAATGCCAGTGCTGGTAGAAACCGATGTAACTCCCCATACAAATTCATATCAGCTACAAGTTCTGATTTGTAGGCTTTGAGAGAACAACCATAATCATGCAGTTCAACGCTAGTAACTCGCCCAATTAACCAATTAGCAATTAAAGACGGCAATAGTCGAGTTAATGCAGCATCTTGTCTGTGTTTACGCCAACCACTAACTAGATCGTAACCTTCATCTAACTTAGCTAGTAATAAAGGAATATCAGCCGGATCATTTTGCAAATCACCATCTAAGGTGACAATTGCTTGACCTTGTGCAAAGTTAAATCCTGCTGCCATTGCTGCTGTTTGACCATAATTGCGACGTAGCAGGACGGCTTTTAAATCTGAACGAGTTTGTGCTAGTTGTTTAAGTAGTTCCGCAGAACCATCTCTAGAACCATCATCTACGCAGATAATTTCGTATGTGAGTTGTGCTGCGGTTAAACTAGATGCGATCGCCTCAATTAAATGAGGAATACTTTCTACCTCGTTATAAACTGGCACAACAACTGAAACTGCTGGAATTATGCGATTAGCAACACCATCTTGCCCTAATAACCTTTGAGAACTTAACATTGCCATATCAAAAAGTAAGACTGAGGACTAAAGTGCGTAGCAAAGCGGACTGACGGATTGTTTAATTGGTCATTGTTAATTGTTTGGTGGATAACTAGCCACCACTCGTCCTGCCCGCCGTAGTTGCTGGTAATATGATCGACTAACTTGATCTCCATGTTCCGAGAGTTGGTTAATTCCAATACCATTGCGTCCAATTTCTTTACCAGAACTATGAATATAACGACCTTCTCCCAAATAAAGTGCTACGTGCGTAGTTTTTTGGGGTGTGCCAAAAAATATTAAATCTCCTGGTTGTAATTGTTCTAAACTAATAGGTTGAGTAAAAGCTTCCTGCTGATAAGAATCACGCGGCAACCAAATACCCACTGAAGCGAAAGCAGCTTGCATTAACCCAGAACAATCATAGTTTGGTGCAACTGTACCACCCCAAAGGTAATAATTATCCTGTTGCATAGCTTTTTGGGTAAAAGCAATCACGGCTGGGATACGGGCTTGAATTTCTGAACTTGAAACTGCGATCGCATTATAAGCAGTTTTTGCTGGTTCTAAGTTGTGCAAATCCTCAGTTAATAACCAAGCGGAATAATCATCCTCACACAAACGCACCTCTACAGCCTTATCTTGTGCTGTGGTAGATAAAATCTGCAAATAACGACCCGCAGCAGCTTGAGTTGCCAAACTGGTACAGCTAGGTGAATCATAAAGATTGAGATTAACTAAGCTCTGATATTCACCTGTTATTGATTGGGGTAATTGCTCAAAAACAACCATTGTTTAAATAATTAAGCGTGAATGCTAACAGATTAAAACCTAACAATTAAAGGATAATTCACCGCCTTAATCCTTTAAGCTGATAGCTGATAGCTGATAGCTGATAGCTAAAGATGACATTTTTCCGCAAAGACGAACAACTCGAAGCACTAGGGACTCAAATTCTGGAAACCACTTGGGCAGAATTTCCAGGGTTAGCCCGTAATCAAATTGCGCTTACTTGGATAGTTTACGATCCTCCAGTGCCAGTTAATACTGGTGGTGCGTTAAGTGCAGAGGAATTTTGGAAGTATCAAGTTAGAGGTTTTAGTTATCGTGGTGTTGAACGAATTTATCCAGCAAGTATTGTTAAACTTTTCTACTTGGTAGCAATTCAGGAATGGCTGGACAAAGGTATGATTCCAGCTACTTCCTCTGAGTTAAGCAGAGCGATCAAGGATATGATCGTTGATTCCAGCAATGATGCTACCAGTTTAGTTGTAGATTTCTTAACTGGAACAACTAGCGGACCAGAAATCCCACCAGAACCGTTTGAGACATGGAAGCTACAGCGCAACATTGTTAACCGCTACTTTCAATCCCTTGGTTGGTCTGAATTAGAAAGCATCAACGTCAATCAAAAAACTTGGGGCGATGGACCTTATGGTCGAGAGCGAGTATTTTTAGGGGAGTTGATGGAAAATCGCAATATGCTGACAACTAATGCTACTGCTCGGTTACTACATAGCATTGTAGGGGGAGTTGCAGTTAGTAGTCAGCGATCGCAAGCAATGATGAATTTAATCAAACGCAGTCTCAATCCCGAAGATTTAAACAACGATGGCGATGAAAATCAAGTTACTGGTTTTTTAGGTGGTGGACTCCAAGCAGACAGCCAACTATGGTCTAAAGCGGGTTGGACAAGTCAAGTGCGCCATGATGCTGCTTATATCGAAATACCACAACAGCAACCTTATATTTTAGTCGTCTTCACTGAAGGTAAAGCTCA
This sequence comes from uncultured cyanobacterium, assembly GCA_963711165.1. Lineage (GTDB taxonomy): Bacteria > Cyanobacteriota > Cyanobacteriia > Cyanobacteriales > PCC-9333 > Crinalium. The sequence goes on from CAVQDG010000069.1 coordinate 9,204, forward strand.
TAGCCGTAATCAAGCCATTTTACCCTTTATTTCTCAACTCGTTGCCGTTGCCATGGCAACATTAGAGCAAATCTAACTGATACCTTCATCCCAGTTACAGATTTTCTTAAAACTCTGTTTCTTCCCAATTAGGGAGGAGCATCGTGTCAACTTCCTCTAACTTGGAAGATGAGATTTTAATTTCCTAAAGGAATTTAGGAAAAATTAAGCTATAACAGCTATAAGAATTGGCTTGTTGAAGTCTTTTAAGCCATTTTAGAGGAGTGAGGGTGAATAATATGTTTTTTAAGCACTTGTCTTTAATTGTAAGTGTAGCAGCACTAACTTTAGTAGCTAACGCGATGTCTGCTACTGCTGAAACAACCAACAGTGGTGATCCTGCGAATATTACATCATCTGTTCAGGATTCGGTAGGTGCGATCGCCCCCACAACACAGCAAGTAATATCATCTGTTGGTAATGTTGACCTAACTGCTGAGTCTACAAATACCCAGACTCAAGCAGAAGTTCATAATTTGAGTCAGGTTGAACCAACGGCAGCACCAGTTGCACCTCAAGAGCCAACAAAGCTGGCACATCATAATGACAGCGCTCAAGTGCTGCAAGCACAAGCTCAAACAACAGATATTTCTGTGAACGCTAAACCTGCCCCTGGTACAGTGGTAACCACTGCTGCTGCCCTACAAGGTAAAGGAACTAACTCACCAGTACAAAATCTAACTTCACAAACGCCAGCTTCTAAAGAAACTCAGATTGCTCAAACAGATATCGATCTTGGTCGCACCACTCGTGGTGGCTCTAGCTATGTAGGCGTTGCTGGTAACCTCGGTCTTGGCGGCGAAACTGCGATAGGTAGCACTAATTTGGCAGTCATCAGCAAAATTGGACTCACCCGAAATCTTGCCGTCCGACCTTCCGCTATATTCGGTGGTAGTACTGCAATTTTAGTACCAGTAACCTATGACTTTGCCCTACAGCGTGGGAATGAAACCCTTGAGCCTGCTCGGTTTTCTCCTTATGCTGGTGCAGGTGTTTCCCTCAACACAGGTGACGATACAGGTATTGGTTTGATAGCTACTGGTGGTGTAGATGTCCCACTCTCAGCACAATACACAGCGAATGCTGGTGTGAATGTCAGCTTTAAAGAGAAAACTGACTTCGGTTTACTACTCGGTGTAGGTTACAACTTCTCAGGTTTTTAAACAGTGGTGTAGAGACGCGAAATTATGCGCTACGCACACGCGTCTCTACATTTATTTAGGACTAACCTTGCCTACAACTGCCAATTTTCCATCTGGTTGCACCGTCCAAACATCGTAGCTACCGACTACATCACCGTTTTCATCAATATCTACGTTACTGCTAGCTCCTTGATAATTAATATCTTTGCCTTGGCGTACTAAATCCATTGCTTTACAAAGATCCGATACTTCTTCACCTGGGGCGTTAGAAATTTCACGAATTTTACTTTTAATACCTTCGCCAGTGTTTGCTTTTGCTGCCTGCGCTGCCAGCATTAATAAAGCAGTAGCATCCCAAGTATGAGCTATATAAGCTGTGATCGGCTTATTTGTCTTTTCTTTCCATAAAGTGTTAAACGTTTGCAGTGAGGGGCCATTTGCTCCTGGAACTGTACCTAATGCTCCGGCAATGATGTATTTGCCGTCACTGCTTTTTCCAACTTGATCGGGAAAGTTGGGAGCATACGCGCCATCAGGTAGCAGAATTTGTACTCCTTGGCTTAAACCTTGCTGATATGCAGCTTTAAGTAACAAACTACCTGTTTCAGGATAAATAAGTGCTGCTACTGCCTGTGGCTTGCCACTAAAAGCGGCGGCTGCTTCTGATTCAAATGTAGCTGCTTTAGGATCGTAACGAGTTGGCTTTTGTTCGTTAACAAGTGTGCCACCTGACTTTTTAAAGGCTTTCACAAATTCTTTTTCAAAACCAACGCCATAATCGTTATTGATGGCGATCGTAGATACGCTCTTAAATCCTTTATCAATTGCAAGTTTAGCTAATGCTTGCGCTTGGTAAGTATCTGGCGGTGCTGTACGCGCCCAAAAACCGTTGTATTTACCTTCTTTTGCCCGTTGGGTAAATACAGGGCTTGTGCTACCTGGAGAAATCATCATTACTTTGTTGCGTGTTGCTACTTCAGCCCCAGCCGTAGAAACACTACTGGCAAAGGAACCCACTACACCAGCAACTTTGTCCACTTCTGATAGCTTAGTCATGGCAGCAGCGCCAGCGTTGGGGTCACTTTGGTCATCTTCTGCGATGTAAGTGACTTGTTCGCCGTTAACGCCACCACATTTGTTGACGGTATCTACTGCTAAACGAATAGCATCTGGCAGAGGTTGCCCAATGGCAGCTACGTCTCCGGTTGCTGGTAGGATCGAACCAATTTTCAAGCCCTTAGCGTTGCTGGTATTGCTAGAAGCAGCAGGCGAGGTTTGATTACCACTTTGTGTACCACTGGGAGCCTTATTTTCACAAGCAGTCGTCAAAAAGCCTGTAGCTATTGCAACGGTTAGTGCGTAGGCGGAGCAGCGCGTAGACCTCGCCCAACTTGGTTTTATACTACCTGCTGAAACTAATTTACTCATCTTTATTTTCAAATCCTTAACTCTCAATGATGATCGAGCATATTAAGTCATTAATCAAGAAAGTAATAGCACGGCTGATGTGTAGCTAATTCAGGACTTACGCATAAAATCCAGTAACCAAGAGGGTCACACTACATATAGAGGAAGTAGATCCCTCATGGTTAATAAGTCAGGACTTAGGCAAAACTTACACTTCTTGCAGGATGCTCGAACTACATATCGGGGAAATTAAGTCGTTTTGCGCTATATGTAGTGTGAGCGTCTCGCTCACTGACCCGGAATGCGTAAGTCCTGTAAGTTATTCTATAGTTACGACTAAGCTGCCTAAATTCGTACCTGCAATAAGCACTTACTGAATGAATTTAGGTCTATTGTCCTAAATTTGTCCTAAACGCCTTAAATAACGGAGAGGGAGGGATTCGAACCCTCGGTACGGAGTTACCTGCCGTACAACAGATTAGCAATCTGTCGCTTTCGACCACTCAGCCACCTCTCCAGTGGTGACAGAAAATTATCATAGCATATTTTTATTGCTCGCCAAGGGGTAGAGCGCAAATAATTTTAATCAGGATATTACTTACGCAAAATTAACGATTTTCCTGGTGTTTGAGGATTGCTCCTTTGTAGAGAGGGGGGGCGGGGGGAGAGATTTTTACTTCCTGATTTATTTAGATCTAATGCCAATAACTTAGGCAACCAAAGTTTTCAGCCTTTCTTAACCTGAAGAGATCTATCGCAAGGAAGTTGGGCAAAACCAGTATTTTCAGCCTCTCTCAGTCTCAAGTGTGAATAATCAAATCTGTTAATTTATCTCCAGCAGGTGATGATCCCCAGCACGATTAACTCTTATTCTATGGAGTGTCAGGAAACTTATTAAGATTAGTTTAATTTTTGTGGGCAAGTGGAGAAGCTAATTATAATAAACGCCTCACATTTGCCAGATAAATCCTTGAGTTAAAAAAAGCATAAAACCTATGGCTTCCATAAACAAAAAGCACATTGCCTTAATATCTGTCCACGGTGATCCGGCGATTGAATTTGGTAAGGAAGAGGCTGGTGGGCAAAATGTCTATGTGCGTAAAGTGGGTGAGGCGTTAGCTAAACAGGGTTGGCAGGTAGATATGTTTACTCGCTCTTCGAGTGCAACAGATCCAACAATTGTTCAACATACACCTAATTGTAGAACAATTCGTTTAACCGCCGGACCTGAAGAATTTGTACCAAGAGATAATCTTTTTGAATATTTGCCAGAGTTTGTTGACCAGTTGCTCAAGTTTCAAAAGCAATCAGGAATTACCTATTCCTTAGTACATACAAATTACTGGTTATCCTCATGGGTGGGGATGCAGCTAACAAAAATTCAAGGAGTACAACAAGTTCATACTTATCACTCTTTGGGTGCAGTTAAATATAAGTCGATTACAACAATTCCAATGATCGCTAGTACGCGGTTAGCTACGGAAAAAGCTGTATTGGAGACAGCAAGTCGGATTGTAGCAACCAGTCCTCAAGAAAAAGATCATATGCGATCGCTTGTCTCTCAAAAAGGCAGCATTGATATTATTCCCTGTGGTACAGATACTCGCAAATTCGGTTCTATTACTAAAGAAGCAGCAAGAGCGAAATTAGGTATCTCTCCTGAAACCAAGGTAGTTCTTTATGTAGGAAGATTCGATCAGCGCAAAGGTATTGAAACTTTGGTACGTGCTGTTAGTCGTTCTCAGTTGCGGGGTCAAGCTGATCTTAAACTGATTATCGGTGGCGGTAGTCGTCCTGGTCAAAGTGATGGTATAGAACGCTCGCGCATTGAAAGTATTGTAAAAGAACTCGGTATGCAAGAGTTCACTACTTTCCCTGGACGCTTGGATCAAACTACTTTGCCAACTTACTATGCAGCCGCAGATGTTTGTGTAGTGCCTAGCCACTACGAACCTTTTGGGTTAGTAACTATTGAAGCGATGGCAAGTGGAACACCTGTTGTTGGTAGCGATGTCGGTGGTCTACAGTTTACTGTACTACCAGAAGAAACTGGGTTGCTATGCCCACCTAAAGATGAAGTTGCTTTTGCTGAAGCAATTGATCGCATTTTGAGTAATCCAGAATGGCGCAACGAACTAGGCGACAATGCCAGAAAGCGGGTAGAAGAAATGTTTAGCTGGGATGGTGTAGCTTCTCAGTTAGGTAAACTCTACGAACAGTTAATCGCACAATCTGCGAAAGAATTCACGGCAGTTAGTGCATAAAGTTCAACTTGCTGGATGGTTATTAACTATGTTTTAGGGCATCCCAATTAAGGATGTCCTAATTTTTATAGGACTTACGCAGAAATCCCCCTAAATCCCCCTTAAAAAGGGGGACTTTGAATTTCCCCCCTGCTTTTTAAGGGGTTGCTCAGGGGGATCTAGGTTTCAGGCGTTCGGTGCGTAAGTCCTATATTATTTAAATGGTAATTGAGGTTGTGAACGACTGATAATTAATTCAAGATTAATCGGCTTCTTAGAAAATTCTGGTTGAGCATTATATATATTTTGGGGTGCTTCTATCTTGCTGCTAGTTAATTCAGGATTCAACTGATTGATATTTGATGGTAAATTAGTAGAGGCAGGTAACTCTTGCGCCTGAGTTTCAGCGATCAATGCTGCACCGTTATTAGCAGATAATGCTGGTTCTATTTGATTAAGTTTTACTTCAGTCTGCGCTGTTATTGCCACTGATGCTGAGGTAGGACTGTTAGTTAATACTACAGGGGTTGCCTGATTGGTATTTAATCCAGAATTTAAGTTAGAGTTGTAATTATTTAATTGGGTGTTAGAAACTGGAATTAGACGATTAATGTCAGAATTGGTCAGATTTGTTTTCGCAACTAAGTTATCTGTTGGAGAATATCTCCGGCGATTCGCATTCTTGGATCGTAGATTTGCAGAAGTTCTAGATCTTCTAGTAACCTTATTGGATAATCTTTTAGGTTGTGAGATTGAAGCTTTGTTATTTGATGAAAGGGTGTTAGCTAAACCGTAAACAGATAATTTGGGAAGAGAAACATTTTTGGATGTATTAGATGATTCTGGCGGAGAGATAGCTGAGGATACTTTTAGCGGAAGTTCGTCATGGGAATCTTCAGCAGATGATTGGCAATTTTTGGTCTGAAAATACAGATATTTACAGTCAATAGGATTGTCAAGTTCAGTAGGAACAGGCGCACTACTAGCAGCAGTGTCGTTTTGGCTATTATTACCGGAAATATAATTTATACCATTAGCAACGGTTATACCAGCCATGAAATAAATTACTTTAGACTGTAGACGTTTATATCTCATAATATTTAGGGAATTTTGGAGATGTATTTACATAGTGAGTAAGTAGAACTGCTCCTGATTCACCTGATCATTACTCTACTGGCTTGCTAGTAGGTAGCCACATAGGAGCAAACTATCTAACCCTCCACATACTATATCATAGGAAAGTCAATCCGCAGATAGAGGACAATAACTTATAAGTTAATGTGATATTTCGGGACTGTTCCAGAGTGATTATCTGTCCTGCTGATCAGAATTGGCACTTTTAGCTGACTACTCTAGAAAGTTGACTACTGACTTATGCTCACTTTTAGTCAACCGTGAGGATGCTGCTACAAATTATTAAAAATGAGGATTTGTTAGCAATTGTTAGGAAATTGCTCACTGTTGATTAACCCCTCACAGCACACAATAACGAAAAATCAACCTTAAAAACTTGTCAGTAACTCAAACTGTTTTGTCAAGGTTGAGTTGCTGGACATCATAAACAGCTTTATTTGATGAGTCTAAGATCAAGATTTTGGACTTTCATCCCAAATTCTGGTTTAAAGTTAATAGATGATTCTGGCTGTAACTTGGTTAACTGTGGTTTCAAGTTTTTTGAATTGTTAGATAAGTCTGAGTTTTGGGATATTTGAGGTAACTTTTTAGTGATTGTCCCTAACCCAGAATTACTCTTATATATTTCTTGAATTCCCGATTTTATTAAGGACTCGGATGGCGAAGTTGGTTGATTGTTATATGATTGTAAAGTTTTTTCATTGGCAGGTAATTGAATTTGTTTTTGATTATTATTCAAAACAGAATTAACCGGATTAGGAGATAAATTTAATTCGGGTTGTAACTGAGTGGGATTTAACTGAGGCTCAATTGTATCAACAAAATAATCTAGATTGCTACTGGTAGAAAATGAGGATTGAGAGTCGCTGTTACTTGTTATCGGAACGATTTGTTGTGAAGTTTTTGGATAATTACTGGTAGATAAGGGAACTGGTAAACGATTGGTATTTAAATTAGAGTTAATCTGATTATTAGATACTTGTTGGGGCGTAAAGTAAGGAGTTTGTTCTTGTATCTTATTGGGAGTTAATTCAGCGTTAAATTGATTAGTAGGTAATTGTAAGTTCTGATGCTGTGGTAACTCCTGCGCCTGAGTTGGAGATGATTTAGCTAAATTATTATTCCTAGATGATGGCGATCGCCATTCATTGGTGTTTACTTCAGTAACTACTGTTGGTTGAGAAAGTTCTATTATGGGGGCGTTAGTTACTACTGGAGATGTTGTTGGATTGTTATTTGTATAATCTAAGTTATAATCTGAAGTTTCTAGTTTGCTGTTTGTAGCGGAAAATTGAGTAACAGTATTAGAATTAATTAAGTTACTGTTGGGTGTCAATTTAGCTAATTGATCAGATTTGCTAAGGCGATGAGATGGAGATGTTAAATTACCAGAATTTTGTGGTTGGCTAGGAAAATTACTAGATAACTGGTTGGGCGGGGAAAGTGGATTTATGCTATTAATTAAAATTTTGCTAACTAGGTCAGGAGTAGATGATTCTGGGGTAGAAATACTACTGGATAATTCTGGCTTATAGGTATTTTGAGATAATGCTGTTGGGGAACTGGGAGTAGATGGTTGACAATTCTTCGTGGCAAAATACATATATTGACATTCAATAGGATTGTCAATTTTACTGGTAGTACTAGCAGTAGGAGTAATGGTAGTTGGGTTTTGGCTCTTAGTGGTGCTAGAACAAGAAACGAGACTAGGAACTATGGTGAGACTAGCTATCAAACAAGCTATTTTGGACTTCATATATTTATGGAATTAAATATTGTTAGGTAATTGATAGATAGTTATCACCCTTTTTTGCACTGCAATGCGATCGCGCCAGCGCACTCGTTGTCAGTTCGGGTAGCGACGACAAGAGGACGATCGCGCCTTCTTTCCTGCTGCTAACTAACGCCGTAAAATTAATCTGTTTAACCTGATACCTATTAAAGATAACATTGTTAAAGCTGCTCCGTAGGTAGAGGAGAATAAATAGCCCCTTATGTATAGCATAATCTCTGTTGGGAAAATCAACCTCAGAAAGTTGTATCAAGCTCAAACTGTGGATAAACTTTTTAGTTAATATTTCAACCTATCGTTGGCTGATCGGGATAGCAAAATAGCCGTTTTGCGCTTGTTTGAGTAGAGGAGTAAACGAATATGCTAGATACGTCTGCAAGCAATATGACAGTTTCCCCCTATAGCTATCCGCATATTACCAGTATGCAGTGGGAGTTTGATGGTGATCCATGCCAACGCGCTTGGGTGGAAGTTGATCTTCATGCTTTGGTACATAATGTAGAAGAAATCAAGTCTTTGTTATCACCACAAACAGCACTGATGGCGGTTGTTAAGGCTGATGCTTATGGTCATGGTGCGAGAATTGTGTCTTTGAAGGTGTTGGAGGCTGGTGCTAGTTGGTTAGGTGTGGCGACAGTTCCAGAGGGAATTGAATTGCGACAAGCTGGGATTGATGTACCAATTTTAGTGTTAGGTGCGGTGAATAGTCCAGAAGAAATTACTGCGATCGCACATTGGAAGCTGCAACCAACTATCTGTAGTCCGCAGCAAGCTTTAATATTTTCACAAACTTTAGGGAATTTAGATCAAAAGCTACCTGTTCATGTCAAGCTCGATACTGGGATGTCACGACTGGGTACTTTTTGGCAGGATGCAACGGAATTTATTGAGTTAGTACAGGGATTATCTAATCTGGAAATTGCTAGTATTTATTCGCATTTGGCAACAGCAGATGATTCGGATCCTAGTTTTATGAAACAGCAATATGAGCGTTTTCAAAGTGCGATCGCTCAAATTAAAGCTACCGGAATTAATCTACCACGTTTACATTTAGCTAATTCGGCTGCTACTTTAAGCGATCAAGCTTTGCACTACGACATGGTGCGTGTAGGTTTAGCACTATATGGTCTTTATCCTGCGGATCATCTACAACAGGTAATTAATCTTAAACCAGTTCTACAGGTGAAAGCACGAGTAACGCAAGTTAAAACTATTTCCCCAGGAACAGGTGTTAGCTATGGCTATAAATTTGTAGCAAGTAAAGAGACACAAATTGCAGTTGTTGGTATTGGCTACGCGGATGGGGTTCCTCGTAGCCTTTCTAACAAAATGAAAGTTTTAATTAGAGGTCAACTGATACCACAAATTGGCACAATTACAATGGATCAGTTGATGCTAGATGTTAGTTCTATACCTGATTTGCAAGTTGGTGAAATTGTGACTTTATTAGGAGAAGAAGGTAACCTCAAGATTCAAGCTGATGATTGGGCTTCAGCTTTAGGAACAATTTCCTGGGAAATTCTTTGTGGTTTTAAACATCGACTACCCCGCGTAGCTGTTGGTTAGTACAACAGAATGTAGAGACGCGCCATGGCGCGTCTCTACATTGGTTTTATGTAAGCAAACTTGGACAAGTTAGTACAAATACATCCCTTGTACCTATACCTTGCAAGGCAGGTTTAATCGGAGTTGTAAAGTGGAAAAATTCATTATCATTTACTAATAGCAATTCCCCTGGATTAAGAATTTGGCTAAAAACAGGCTTTTGCTTTTTCGCTTTATATAGATGTGTTTCGCCACCTTCAATATTGTGTCTATCTACTGCAAAAATACCGACAAAATCAGTACCATCTCGATGAATCCCTTCAGGTGCTGGATTACCATAGTTATGAGGATAACAAGTAATCCTGATTTGATGAACTCCTATTTCTGCTTCTGGATGAAGTTTACAGGAATCACTAAAAGCTAAAACCATTCTTTTAAAAGTATCTAGCTTAATTAGTTCATCATCTAACTCTGCATACTCTCTGTTTACATTACCCAAAAGTGGGTTGTATTCTTTACTTTGAGCAAAATAACCATGTGGTAACTTGATTAATTCATTACCAGAAACATAGAAGCGAGATAATCTTCTGGAGCGATATTTTCCTTTAATATAAGGATCGACAGGCAAGTTTTCAAAAGATGGTTTTAAGTCTTCTACATTTAAGGATTTTACCTTTCTCAAAGTAAATAAAAAGGAGTACTCTAAGCAAGTCGCTCCCAATGATGTTTTCATGGGATTTTACCTCTTATTCCTTGATCCCCTGTGGTTTTTTATTTAAGGATCTCTATATTTCAAGTATAAATCAGAAAGATTTTCGTGTTGTCAAGTATGTTACAAAAACGATACATTTTTTATTTAGGAGTTACGCCAAACATTACCCTGCGCTACATATAGAGATAGAAATCCCCCTAAATCCCCCTTAAAAAGGGGGACTTTGAATGTTTCCTCAATTACATTGGGGGGCTAGTTTTGATCTAGCTTTTAGACTTGCGTAAGTGCTAGATATTTATACTTGAATTTAGTTTTTAACTGCTTCTACCAAATTTTGGCAAGCTTTTAAGAAAATAGCTACGTCTACACCTAAACCAATGTATTGAACTCCAGCATTAATCCACTGCTTGGCGACTTCGGGATTATCAGCAAATGTACCTACAGCTTTTCCAGCATTGCGAATAGTAGTGACAGATTTTTGCATTAATTCAACTACACGGGGGTCGCGTACTTGACCAGGTATACCTAAAGATTGAGATAAATCGTAGGGACCAAGAAAAATTACATCAATATGGGGAACACTAACAATTTCTTGCAGATTGTCTACACCACGTTTACCTTCTACATGAATAACTACAAGTGATTCTTGATTAAGTTTGTCTGTGATTTGTGTTCCTGCTGCGGTGTACATAGCAGCGCGGGTGTTAAATGAAAGTCCCCGTGAACCTAAAGGACTATATTTAGCGCCAGTTACAACCGATAAAGCATCTGTTTTGGTTTCAATTTGTGGTACTTGTACGCCTGCACTACCGATATCTAATGCGCGTTGTATTTGTGGTGCATCATTTTTGCGGACACGGATAACTGGCGATAGTCCTACGCAGTCGGCAGCGCGACATAAATCCTCGGCAACTAATGTGTGTAAAGGACCATGTTCCATATCTATGATGGCAAAGTCAAAGCCTGCGTGTCCACAAATTTCAATAAATGCTGGATAGGCGCAGTTCATAAATGGACCAATTACGACTTCGCCTTGTTGCAGTTTGCGTTTTAGTCGGTTTTCGCGCATAAGGGTGAGGGGTGAGATTTAGTTACATAAAGTCAATAATAAGCATCTATCTTAAGAAGTATTGTTAAATAACAGATAACTTATTTTGCTTATAGTTTTAGGTTAGGCGATCGCAGAACAGTTTACTTGGGGGAACGGGTGGAGTTTCTTTGACAACCAACCAGTCGGTTGAGGCAAGAGTTGAAGCTGTTACATCCATTGCTCCATATGCCTGAATCTCGGTCGCTACAGCCGCAGGCACGATGATTTCTCCACTGACTAACTGCAACAGGGACATATATCCACCTTTAGTCAAAAAAATCAGTGGGGATGTATTGATGGCAGGACGCTCAATCACGGTCTAATTCCCGTTGTAGGTCGAGTAAGTCAACATTAAACACATCTACTTGCTCACGAGCCATTGCTTCAAGAAAATCTCTACGATTTAATCCTGCAACAAAGGCAGCTTTTTCTTGCGATATTTTACCTTTTTGATACCAGTGAATGGCAGCCGCCAACCGCATAGAGCAGACAAATTCATCTGGGGAAAGGCGACAAGCTGAAAAGACTTCTTCAGGTAGATTTAACGTTACTCTAGTCATAGCAGCTTCTTCTTTCGAGCAAACTTTTTCAAAAAAAACGCTCTTATTTCATCATCAGAATACTGCATCTCAAGCAGAAAAACCTTTTAATAATTAAAGAGGTTGCGGATAAAACCGTTTAGTTTTTGAATTAAATTTCCAAGCTATCCCATCTGGATCTCGTTCCTGACTCCAAGTCGCTTTCATTGGATTGAGACTGCACTCGACTAACACGGCTTCTGTCTACTTCTAAACATTTTGCTAGGTGTTACGGAATCACAAGGTTTCCTCATTCATGTGCGTCATCAAAGAGCGCCCCCGTAACACTACCCCTATTAGCTTTGAGCATATCCAGCATCTACTACTATTGTTTGGCGAGTAATTGCTTTTGAAGTATCAGAAGCTAGAAACAAATAAGTTCCAACCAATTCATTTGGTGTAATTTCGATAGGAATAGATTGTTGTTCGTGTAAATTCTTTTGTTTGCCTTCTACTGTTACCCATTGCTTAATCTGTCTTTCAGTCATCGTCCAACCTGGTGCAACAGCATTAACTCGAATATAGTGTTTCCCTACCGCCTCTGCCAAACTGCGAACCATACCGATAATTGCAGCTTTAGTCGTGTTATAGGCAATCATGTCTGGTTTACCAACCCAGACAACATGAGAACTTGTCATGATAATGCTACCTTGACCAGCATTAATCATGTCTGGTAGCAGTTCGCGGCAAGTTATAAAATAATGCACTACATTCAGTTGAAATAAGTCATTCCATTGCTTTTCAGACATTTCCAATAATGGGTACCTTGGATCGTAACCAGCGTTATTAATTAAAATATTTACTACTCGTTTTTCTTTTCTAATTTGACCTAATGTTTCTGTCAGTGCTGAGGTGTCAGTTAAATCTACAGAATAAAAATTAACCTTGCCCTCCAATTCTTCACATTCTTCAGCTAGAGCTAAACCTTTACGATCATCTTTATCGAGAATAGTTACCTCAGCACCTTGTTGGGCAAAAGCACGAGTTAAAGCTTCTCCAATGCCATTACATCCACCAGTGATGAGAACATGCTTATTTTTTAAATCTGAATAGATTGGATGTATGATTTTTTCCATTGTTCTGCTCTTGAAAACTATAGGTAAAAAGATCTAAACGCCAGTAAGAATTGCATCTCAAACCACTACATAATTGTCGGCAATTGCATTCTTCGTCAGCCAATCCTTGCTAGTAGCAATATATAATTTGATTTCGTCTAAGCTACCTGGAACCGCAGAACCAGGTGTTTGTCGAGGATGAGCGCATTCAACTACAATTGGATTAGTGTATTTAATGGCATCTAGAGCCGCAAATTGTTTTGTAAAATCAATATGCCCAAAACCAATTCCCTTTCTATTGGAATCGGATATTTGATAGACACTGAGTCTGGTTCCGCACTGAATTATCGCTTCGGCTGGATTGTCTTCTTCAAGATTCATGTGAAAGGCATCTAGAATAACAGTCATATTTGAGGTATTAATTTGGTTGAGCAGAGCAAGAGCATCAGTGCTTTTGAGAATGAAGCGGCATAAATAGCGATTTAATGGTTCAAAACCTAAATTTATATTAAATTGCTGGGCATAAACAGCAAGCTCTTGGCAAGATTCTACTAGCAGTTCTATAGAACCTGAATAAGTTCCCATTTGGGGTTGAATATATTCGTGGCAGGTAATAATTGGCTGACCTAACTCAAATCCGTAATTAATTAAATTTTTATAGTAATTAAGAGCATGCTTTCTGATATTAAAATCGCTACTAGCTAAGTCTACATTACCTGGAGTCAGGGAATAAATCTCTAAACCTTTATCGGCAAATACTTTTTTCGTTTCTTGAGCAGGAATGCTCTCAATATCTACAAAAAGTTCCACCCCATCAAATCCAATTTCAGCAGTTATATTGGCTGCTTCAACTAAATCAATATTGCCAAACACCCATGTAGTCACACCAATTTTTCTTTTCATTTATCACTCCTAGAGAAATTTATGATTTTTTTGAAAAACGCAAACCTTACTGCCAATAATTCAAATTATATTGACAGATTTTCTATTGAATTGGACTACGAAATCTAGTCAAAAATTTACTGAGCAATACAAATGTAGCAATAGAAAAACAAGCATTCGCATAAAAAACTCCTGACATTCCCCAAATACCAAATGCTGTCCCTGCAAAAATTGGTCCTAATGCTTGTCCTAGCGATAAAACTGTAGCATTTACTGCCATAAATCCGGCTCGATACTCAAGCGGTGCTAGTCCACCTAACAACGCTTGAGTTGAAGGAAAAACCATACCATGAGCGGCTCCAAATAGCATACTTGGAATGAACAACAGCCAGACATTATGCAGAAAAGGAGTAATAATTAGTGCCGCCGCATAGACAATAAAAGAAGCTTTAATTAATGTCACTTCCGAAAGCGACTTGGCAAATAGTGCAAGTTGTGAAGATACAAAAGCCAGCGACAGCGCCATACTTGCCAAAATGATGCCAATAACTACATTAGAAGCGCCTAAATTCTCGCTTGCCAAGATGGGAATGTAGGTAAAATAAGCACCAAATAAGAGAATGAATAAGGCAACTACAGCAAATAATAGTCCAACCACTTGGCGATTGTTAATACTACACCAAATATTTTGCAAATAAGCTGAAAAATTAAAGCTAGGTTGTTTTTGCAATTTGGGTATTTGTAAGGAGAATAATACCAAAAGTCCGATGGGAATTGCAGTGAATGGCAGAAAAAAAGGGTAGCGCCATCCCAGTGTAGCTAAACCTCCACTAATCAGGGGATAGACGGCTAAACTAATACCAATTGTACTGGCATTAAAAGCCATTGCTGATGTTAACGCCTTTCCTGTATAAAGTTCGCTGATTAACGTTAGCGCCAGCGCTTCTAAAGGAGCAGCACCTATTCCTTGTATAAAGCGCATTTCTAATAGGGTGTAAAAATTTGGCGCGAAAGCACAGCTAACTCCAGCGATCGCAAATAACAATAGGGCAGGTACTAAAACTTGTTTACGTCCAAAGCGATCTGCTAGTACCCCAGATACCGGAGTTCCTAGCGCAATGGGAACAACAAATGCTGTAATAACCCATCCAATTCGTTCAGGAGGAATTTTGAGATCTTCAGCTAGTGCTGGCAATGCAGGTCCAATACTGCTCGAACCTAAAACTGCCATTAATGTCACAGCAATGATGATTTGTAGATTTTTATCTTGATAGATATTGCTGGGTAATTTGTCCTTACCGTGATTACTTAATGTTTTCAAGAACTTTATCTCTCTACGAGCAGTTTACTGAAAAGAGTCAGAACAAATTTGGTGCGTGAGCTTATCTCAGCTTGTCAAATCTGAGATAAGCTAGATTATGAAAAATATTTTTAGCTAGTAGCTAAAACTTGCAGGCTTGGACAAAATTGCATTGCTTCCTAGGCAAGCATAACCAATTCCGGAGTTTTAGCACTTTTTCTTTGACGTTCCTGCTGCAAGAATTTCTCAATAACTTGTTGCACTAACTCTTGCTCAACTGTCACTAGATAGTCTCCTTCTGGGTTGTAACATTGACCAATTTTCTCCAGTAACACAAAGCGCAGATCTGCTCCTGTCTTTTTGTTGTCTGCAATCATTGCATTCATAAGCTTCTCAGCAGTGATGTAATCAGGGAGTAGATTATTAAAACCAAGCTTTTCTTCAATTACATAGTAATGTCGTTCTACATCTGCTTGTGAGATTAATCCCATTTCTTGACTGAGTTCTGCTGCAATTTTCATACCAAATGAAACAGCCTCTCCGTGAGACATTTTACCCTGTTCTAGCCATTCAATTCCATGACCGAAAGTGTGTCCATACTCAAGGACGATTCCATAGCCTTTTTCGCTGGGATCTTGCTTGAGAATTTCTAATTTGGACAGAATG
Source organism: uncultured cyanobacterium (assembly GCA_963711165.1). Classification (GTDB taxonomy): domain Bacteria; phylum Cyanobacteriota; class Cyanobacteriia; order Cyanobacteriales; family PCC-9333; genus Crinalium. The sequence goes on from CAVQDG010000069.1 coordinate 24,789, forward strand.
ATTTTATATGCAATTTCGTGCAATTCTTGTTCCGAAAAATTGACGTGAGGATTGAGAACTTTTTCTAAGTAATTTAAGAAATTCTCATCGGAAATAAACCCATTTTTGATGCCTTCAATGATGCCACTACGACGCGAAGTAGCAGGATCGGTTTTCAGATATTTCGTATCTGCCCAAATAAATATTGGCGCATGATAGAGACCAAAGTGATTTTTTCCTGTTTGACCATTCACAGCTTGTTTGTTACTCAAGGTACTGTCAGTTTGACCTGTCATACTTGTAGGTATTTCGACAAAACGAATCCCACGGTAAATCAAACCAGCAGCTAATCCAACGCAATTTCCAACTGTTCCGCCACCAAACGCTAGCAGAATAGATTTTTTTGATGCACCTTTAGCAATTAAATTTTCGCAGGTTTCTTGCAAAACAGGAAAATATTTACATTTTTCTCCATTAGGCACAAATTCAAGTTCACAAGGATATTTAGTACAGATTTTTTCGTACAATTCCTTACCGTATATTTCAAACAGATGTGGTTCGGTAAAGAAAAATAGCTTATCAAACTTATGTTTGTCTAGCTCAGAGACAAAACTGTCTTGGATATCATAGCCGAAATAGAAGGGACTAGGCTGTTTTAAATGGGTACTAAGTTGAATAACTTTACCAGGTTCCCATTGTATTTCTTGGCTGTAGTTCATGTTTCTTTCCTTAAAATTTGCAGGAGAATTGAGCGTAGGTCTGCCAAGTTAGGGACGATATATTAACCTACTTAATAGTGGCTATAGCAATCCGAGTTGAATGGTGAGTAAATATGGAAATTAAGACTAAGCAATGCCAAGCTTTCCCACCTTTTTATTCTCACAAAATATTTAGGATTGCCATAGTGCTCTTTCATCAAATTGGCAAAAAAAACCTTATACCATTTCTCTATGAAGATGCAATTTATCTTACCCCCTACTAAGGAGGATATAAAGCGCTCCAACATACAGAATTGGTATTAGACAAAATCTAACAATCACGAAATTTTCGCAATAAGCCCAAAGCATTGATTCTTGCTCAAAGCCTTTATCCACATAGATTTCAGAGTATTTTCTGGGAAGATTCATGAAAGAGCAATAGGTTTAATCGCTTGACTTAACTTACAATATCACCTTTATTGCTAAGAGTTCTCATTAGTACTCATTTGAAATAATTTGTAATAAAAGCAATTAGGGACAGCACAAGCCAACGATATACTCTTCAGGGGGCGACAAACGCCCCCCAACCAAGACTATGAAAGGTTTTTACGCTTTAGCCCGTGCCAAAAAATTCTCGCCTTATTGACAACAAGCTCTATGTATAGAAAAGAGCCTGAACTTATGATAAAATGCAATCTTTAAACATAGCCTCAATCCCACATCTTTTTTCAAAAGCTTTAATAGCTGTGGATAAACGGCTCTTCCGGAGTTAGTCTGCCAAATTATGAGGGAAATGCCACATCTTTCAAAGAGCAATATTTTATGCTTTAGGACGGCAGTTTTCCTCGAATCATTCCTAGGTTCAACCTAGTAATGTGGCGCATTATGCCTCAACGGTATGCTAACGTTCAAACTTGAGATAGGCTACCTGTTGATGCAAATTCCCCGCTTACACCCAGATACTATTGAGCAAGTTAAGGAACGTGCAGACATCGTTGATGTTGTGTCGGAATACGTTGTTTTGCGTAAGCGTGGAAAGGATTATCAGGGTTTGTGTCCTTTCCATGAAGAAAAAACACCGAGTTTTACGGTTAGTCCTGGGAAGCAGATGTTTTACTGCTTTGGCTGTCAATCTGGCGGTAATGCGATTAAGTTTTTGATGGAGGTAGGGAAACGCGCGTTTGGTGAGGTGGTGCTAGATTTAGCACGGCGCTATCAAGTACCTGTACAAACTCTAGAACCTGAACAACGTCAAGAGTTACAGCGTCAATTAACGCAGCGAGAGCAATTATTTGAGATTTTAGCGGTAGCAGCAAACTTTTATCAACACGCTTTGAGACAACCGCAAGGAAATGTGGCGCTGGAGTATTTGAAATCTGAACGAGGTTTAAGAGAGGAAACGATTCAAACTTTTCAGTTAGGGTACGCGCCGTCTGGTTGGGAAATTCTGTATAAATATTTGGTGGAACAAAAAAGCTTTCCAGTGCAGCTTGTAGAGAAGGCTGGTTTAATTGTACCACGTAAGTCTGGGGGTGGTTATTATGACCGATTTCGCGATCGCCTGATAATTCCTATCCACGACACTCAAGGTAGAGTTATCGGTTTTGGTGGACGTACTTTAACTGATGAACAACCAAAGTATCTTAACTCACCGGAAACTGAGTTATTTGATAAGGGGAGAACTTTATTTGCTTTAGATAAGGCAAAAGATGCCATCGGTAAGCAAGATCAAGCTGTGGTAGTTGAGGGATATTTTGATGCGATCGCACTTCACGAAGCTGGTATTAATAATGTAGTGGCATCTCTCGGTACTGCACTTAGTTTAAATCAAGTAAAACAACTGCTGCGTTACACTGATTCTAAAAGAATAATCCTCAATTTCGACGCTGATGCTGCTGGAACTAACGCCGCAGAAAGAGCAATTGGCGAAATAGCTAATTTAGCTTATCAAGGACAAGTACAGTTACGCATTCTCAATTTACCAAAAGGTAAAGATGCTGACGAATTTGTTAAAGGAAAAACTGATGGCGCAGCACAATATCAAAAATTATTAGATAATGCCCCTCTGTGGTTAGATTGGCAGATTCAACAAACATTAGTTAATCGCGATATTAGCCAAGCTGACCAATTTCAGCAAGTGGCTCAACAAATGGTTAAGTTATTGAGCAATATTGAAAATGCAGCTAGTCAAACTCAGTATTTAGAACTTTGTGCCAAATTACTTGGCAAAGATGATAGCCGTTCTGTAACATTACTCATTGAAAGTTTACGAAAGCAACTTAAAAAATTAAATTTACCATTACAACCAAAAAGTAACAATCAACAGCAATTTATACCTGTACCTGCTAAAACTGACCGCGATCTTTTACACCAAGCAGAAATATTACTATTAAAAGTTTACATACATTGCCCTGAATATCGATCAGATATTATTTTTGCTTTAGAAGATAGAGATTTATTATTTAGTCTTCAATATCAGTTATTGTGGCAATATTTACAAGAATTAAAACTACAAGCACCAGAAATTATTTATACATCCGAGGAAATCATTTCATTATTGCAAGAATTTAGTATTAAGTTACCTAAAAACATTGCTCAAATCGCACATTTATTTCATCTTAATGAGAAAAGTCAGCGAGAAATTCTTAAACCACATTTTGTAATTAGGACAGCAGTTGCATCTTTAGAGAGGGTAAAGTGTGAACAACAGCGACGTTACTGTTTACACAAGTGGCGTAATTTAGAAACATCTGCTAAAGATTGGGTGTTTTATTATCAGCAATTTCATCAAGCTGACCGACGTATCCATGAATTAGATGAGGAACGTCAATTTCGTTTTTCAGACGTAATTTAAATTTATTAAATTATCGTCTTGAAAGCTAATAATTTTGCCATCTAAGTATTTAATCTCCCTATACCCCACAACCTACCGCTAGTTCTTGGTAAACTCTGATCCCAAAGAAATTATAAAAAAAATTACGAATTGATGAGATTTATCCATATAGAGGATAGCCGTAGTTACACTAAGGACAGGATAGGAGGAAACCCTTATGGTGACAACGGCTCAAGAAAAGTCTTTCCAGTCCTCCAAAGAGCGATCGCTCGTTCTGTGGTTTGATGAAGTTGGGATAGCTGATGTCCACCTAGTAGGCGGTAAGAATGCTTCCTTGGGGGAGATGATCCAACAATTGACCCGCAAAGAAGTTAAAGTTCCTTTAGGGTTTGCGACTACATCTGCTGCTTATCGCTATTTTATTGAGAAAGCTGGTTTAGAAGTAAAACTGCGTGAGCTTTTTGCTGATTTAGATGTCGAAGATGTTAATAATTTACGTCAGCGCGGTAGACAAGCACGTACTTTAATTTTAAATACGCCGTTTCCGCAAGATTTGCAAGATGCGATCGCGCAGAATTATCAAATAATGTGCGATCGCTATGGTCTAGATACAGAAGTCGCCGTGCGTTCTTCTGCTACTGCTGAAGACTTACCCGACGCTAGTTTTGCAGGTCAACAAGAAACATATCTACACATTCAAGGAATCAAAGACGTTTTAGAAGCGTGTCATAAATGTTTTGCTTCCCTATTTACTGACCGCGCTATCTCCTATCGTCATCTTAAAGACTTCGATCACTTTGACGTTGCCTTGTCAGTCGGTATCCAAAAAATGGTACGTTCCGACTTAGCTTGTGCTGGGGTAATGTTTACTATTGATACGGAGACAGGTTTTAAAAATGCTGTTTTAATTACTGCTGCTTATGGATTAGGTGAAAACGTTGTCCAAGGTGCAGTTAATCCAGATGAATATTTAGTATTTAAACCTACCTTAAAAGCAGGTTTTCGTCCAATTATCGAAAAACGTTTAGGAACTAAAGAATTAAAATTAGTATGCGATTTAGGCGGTTGTAAAGTCACTAAACAAGAACGAGTCCCCAAAATAGAACAGCAACAATTTGCTCTAAGTGAGTACGAAGTTTTACACTTAGCACGTTGGGCGTGTATTATTGAAGACCACTATAGCCAAGTACGGGGTGTTTATACCCCAATGGATATTGAATGGGCGAAAGATGGATTAACTGGGGAATTATTCATCGTCCAAGCGCGTCCAGAAACAGTACAATCTCAGAAGACTAAAAATGTTCTCCGCAGTTATCATTTACAAGAACATAGCGAAGTTTTAGTAATAGGTCGTAGTGTTGGCGAAGCTATTGGTCAAGGAAAAGCAAGAGTAATTTTCGATGTTCAAAAATTGGAATTGTTCCAAGCAGGGGAAGTTTTAGTAACAGATAAAACCGACCCAGATTGGGAACCAATTATGAAAAAAGCGAGTGCGATCGTTACTAACAAAGGTGGGCGCACTTGTTTTGATGGAGATACTAAAATCCTAACTAACCAAGGCTTTATGACCTTGCAACAGATTTATGAACAAG
>CAVQDG010000070.1:0-53831 GCA_963711165.1 uncultured cyanobacterium
CTATGAGTACGGACATTTAGTGATTGCTTGTTCGGAAACTCACATTGAAGTTTCACCCGTGCTACAACGAGAAAAGATTAATGACGAGTTATGGTTTCCTAGTTTGACCAATATGATGTTAGCGATCGCTGAGTCTATAGAAATAATTGGGACGATATTCCCAGGATTCACCTGTGATGAAAATGGCTATCTACCTGATGAGGATGAAGAGCGAGAGCAATGGAAAACATGGACAGCGATCGCTAAAAAGTATGGCTCTCCACGAGGTCAAATTATCATCAACTAAGCTCATTGATAATGACATTAATTTGTCACCATCATCTAAAGGAGATCAATTTATCACAAAGACACATAATTTGACTCAGCGACAGTAATCTGTCCCCGATAACAAATAATGTGTCACTATACATTGAAAGATGGGTAACCAGGGGCTCGAACCCTGAACCAACAGATTAAGAGTCTGATGCTCTACCATTGAGCTAGTCACCCTTAGACAAACTATTATAACAGACTTTAATAAATTAAGTAAACTATCTACTAAAAATTTTGGTTAACCGATCGCTAATTTCTTTGGAATACTATACATATCCTGCTCTCGACTTGCTAAGAAGTTTTGGGATTTCATAATTTCGTACAGATTAACGTCTGCTTCTAATAGGCAAGCATGACCGCTATCTGGTAAAACTACGCTTTTTGCATTAGGTAGGCAATTAACTAAACGTTTAGCTTCAGCCACAGAAGGCAAAAGATTGTCAGCAGCACCAGCAATTACCAAAACTGGTTGTTTGATTGTACTTAACTGAGTTTCGTTCACATCAAATTCTCGCACTAAGGAGACTCGCCAAAGGGCGGTTTTTTGTGGTACAGAACGTACAGCTTCAAATAAAGCTTGGCGATCGCTCGATGCTATCCTGTCGAGACTCGCTAAAAATGCTAAAAGTCCGATCGCACCAACACGATATAAAAATTCTGGAACCCAATTAGTTAACAATGAACCCCAGCGTAAGCAAAACTGTTGATTAAAAGAAGAAGCGGGATTAACAAGAATAATCCGGTCAAACAAATGAGGCGCTTTTATCGCTACTTTAATCGTTAGGCAGCCTCCAAACGACTCACCACATAGGTAAACAGAGCGATTGGGCTTTTTTAGCAATTCTGCTTCAACTAAAGCTACTACCTGGTCTGTCAGCACATCCCAATTGGTTAAATCATCAAATGGTATTGCCAGACACCGGATATCAAAACCAACTTCTAAACCAGCAGTTTGCGTCCGCAATAGCTGACCAGTTCCATCTAATCCTGGTAAAAATACAAATAGTGGAGAAGTCGGATTTAATTTTTTGGGGGTAAGAAAACACGGATGGCTTTGTATTTCTGGCATTGTTAACTAATAACTAAATACTGCTTTTTTAAGTAGGTCGCGGAAAAGTAGCTAACTATGTTGATCAAATTAAACTATTCGACAACTACCTTTCAGTAACAACCTTGACTTAGTAAAGTGCTAATCTCTTCCTGGCAGTAACCTATAAGATCAGCAACAACTTTTTTAGCTTGTTTCCCTTGATATTGTTCCCTGAGATGTGGAGTAATCCAACAAGGACGACCAATCAAAACCGTAGCCTGGCGATAAATCACCATCGGATGCCAACCGTTTTGATTAAATAGCGGTTCTGAGGGATCAAAGAAACTTAGCACCTTTAGAGGTATAGCGGAGTTGTTAACTTCTTCAACGGATGCGATCGCTACTGGCAAAACTGCTAAATCTTTAACAGGCGATCGCATCGCTAAGTGAGCAAATCCGCGCTGGAAATCTCCCATAGTATTAGGTTTGGTAAACTTTACCATTGGTGGAGTACCTTCGGGGAATACTCCAACGACTTGACGTGACTGTAATAATTCAGTTGCTTGCTGAAAAAAAGTTTGCTGTCGATGTTCAGGTTTTTCTAGGGGAAAAGCACCCAAGAAATTAACCATATCCCGCATTACTGGTACTTGTCCCATATAATGATGGCAAGCAAAGCGAATCGGACGCTTAATTGCCGCCATTAATAGCGGTGGGTCCATAAAGCTGCGATGGTTACTCACCAGCAAGACAGGACTGCCCATAGGAACGCGATCCTGATAGTACACAAACATACGGGTTCCCATTGCTGTGAGCAGTAAGTTAGAAATTTGTAAAGGACTATCAGAATACATTTTTTTTATAATTCAGTAAGAAAAAATTATTGGTGATATTTCACTACAATTTATTAAAAACTATTTACTTCAAATCAAAAGTCCCTTAAGATAGATATTTTTATTTTACTGCCTAATTTTCCTTTGGTATAAATGTCCCGTTCCAGTCTGTAGTTTTCAGCAATGCTCTTACTTGATATGTGGTGAAAAATCTCTTACTCCCTTCCCGTACTAAAGAGTACCTATTTTTATAACCGCCAAAACGCCAAGTACGCCAAGAAAGAAGAAGAATACGAGCAGTAATTTTTTAGTGGGAAGGGAGTAAAGCTACTTTTGGGATAGATTCTTAGTTCATAAGTTTATCGCAGTAAGCAAAATTGCAACTAAAATACATAATCGGAACCCTGCATTATAAATCAAAAAAAGTTTCAGGGGTGTTTTTGGCTATTTATGAGTTTAACCAGTACCAGTAACAACACATTCGCTATAACAACGCCTCTTTACTACGTCAACGATTTACCCCATATTGGCAGTGCCTATACAACAATGGTGGCGGATGCGGTGGCTCGGTTTCAGAGAATGCGTGGTAAATCAGTATTATTAATTACTGGCACGGATGAACACGGACAAAAAATTCAGCGCACAGCAGAAGCCGCAGGGCTAGAGCCTCAAGCACATTGCGATCGCATTGCTGCTGGTTTTGAAGTACTCTGGCAGAAGTTAAATATTCAGTACGATCGCTTCAGTCGCACTACTTCCCCTCGTCATGCAGCGATAGTAAAAGAATTTTTTCAGCGAGTTTGGGAGCAAGGCGATATTTACCTGGGGCAACAAACAGGTTGGTATTGCGTTGCTTGTGAAGAATTTAAAGAAGAACGCGATTTGCTAGATCAACATCGTTGTCCACTTCACCCCAATAAAGCAGCCGAGTGGCGTGATGAGCAAAACTATTTTTTCCGCCTATCTAAATATCAAACTCAACTAGAATCTTTGTATCAAGAGCAACCAGACTTTATCAAACCCGCAACTCGTCGCAATGAAGTATTGAACTTTGTTAAACAAGGGCTGCAAGATTTTTCAATTTCGCGGGTAAATTTAGATTGGGGCTTCCCTATACCAGTTGATCCCAGTCACACAATTTATGTTTGGTTTGATGCTTTACTAGCTTATGTGACAGCTTTGCTAGAGCCAGATAGTGAACCTACTTTAGAGAATGCTTTATCTAAGTGGTGGCCGATTAATATACACCTGATTGGTAAAGATATATTGCGTTTCCATGCAGTTTACTGGCCAGCAATGCTGCTATCAGCTAGTTTGCCAGTACCAGATCATGTAATTGGGCATGGCTTTTTAACTAAAAATGGTCAAAAAATTAGTAAGACTGTTGGTAATACAATTGATCCATTGGATCTAATTGAACGATATGGCGCTGAAGCAATTCGTTATTACTTTCTTAAGGAGATTGAATTTGGACAAGATGGCGATTTTAATGAAACGCGGTTTGTGCATATCGTTAATGCAGACTTAGCCAATGACTTAGGCAACCTGCTCAACCGTACCTTAAAAATGGTACAGAAGTACTGCAATGGGGTAGTTCCTAATTGTTCGGGTGAAGATATTGCCGCAGAGCAACCACTAAAAAAGATTGGTGTTAGTTTAGGCGATCGCGTAACTCAAGCTTACGAAAATCTCGCTTTTACTTCTGGTTGTGAAGCAATTTTAACTTTAATTCGTGCTAGTAACAAGTTGATAGACGAGCAGGCTCCTTGGGCATTATACAAACAAGGGCAGCAGCAAGCTGTCGAACAAATCTTGTATAGCGTTTTAGAATCAGTTAGACTAGCAGCTTACCTTTTAGCACCAATTATTCCTGAAATATGCAGTGAAATATACAATCAGTTGGGATTTGCAATTAACTTTAACGACAAAAATTTGATAAACGATGCCACAATCTTTTCTACCCATACAACCTGGGGAACACTTCCTGCTAATCAACAATTAGGGGAACCTCAACCCGTATTTGCACGGCTGGAACTGCCAAAAGTCGTTTTGTCGTCGTAATTACCAGTTATAGTTACCCCAAAGTAGTCCAGGAGAAAGGAGGCATAATTTTTTGATAAAACCGAGGTATAACAATGATGTTGGATAATGTCAGTAGTGATTCTGTTTTTACACCAGAACAAGTTTTAGTAAATCGTGGTCGTGTAGCAATTTTTATTGATGGCTCGAATCTTTTTTATGCGGCACTGCAACTAGGAATTGAAATTGATTATACTAAGTTGCTTTGCCGTCTGACAGCAGGTTCAAGACTGCTACGCTCATTCTTTTATACTGGCGTTGACCGCACCAACGAAAAACAGCAAGGATTTTTGCTCTGGATGCGTCGCAACGGCTATCGGGTAATTGCTAAAGATTTGGTACAGTTACCAGATGGCTCTAAAAAGGCAAATTTAGATGTTGAAATTGCTGTGGATATGATGGCGCTGGTGGGTGCTTATGACACAGCAGTTCTAGTTAGTGGTGATGGAGATTTAGCCTACGCTGTAGATGCTGTGAGTTATCGCGGTGTGCGTGTTGAGGTAGTCAGTCTACGTTCCATGACTAGCGATAGTTTAATCAATGTTGCCGATCGCTACATCGATCTTGACAATATCAAAGAAGATATTCAAAAGACACCGCGACACAACTATACTTACCGTCCACTATCGGGCTTTGGTCTTATAGATGATCCAGAACCAAGCTAGAAACTGCTTGCATCAATCTCTAGTTAGCTCTAATTCTAGGGTATCGGGGGTAAAGTATTTGGGCAGCCGAAAACTCAATACCCGACACCTTTTTCTTTTGAGTTTAATAGACTTCCTGCAAAAATCAAAGTTTTACCCCCCTCAATCCCCCCTTATCAAGGGGGGAGGTAAGAGTCACCCCCCTCAGTCCCCCCTTATCAAGGGGGGAGGTAAGAGTCACCCCCCTCAATCCCCCCTTATCAAGGGTGGAGGTAAGAGTCAACCCCCTCAATCCCCCCTTATCAAGGGGGGAGGTAAGAGTCAACCCCCTCAATCCCCCCTTATCAAGGGGGGAGGTAAGAAATTCCGCTCCCTTCTAACTACACCCCCCGCCAAAAACTACACTGTAACCCTTCATCAGGGGCGAGGCAAAAAATTACACTCCCTCCCCTTGATAAGGGGAGGGTTGGGGTGGGGTAGAACAAAAATTTATACAATATTTCTCATATTGTTACTGCTGCTAGGTGTGAGTGGTTGTGGTGGCAAAAAAACCACAGAGAAAGCACCAACAGAGAATGAACAACCAACAAAAATTGAGGGTAGTTTAGAGTTTAATAATGTCACCTTAGAGCAAGCGGATGAGAATGGTCGTCCGTTGTGGAAAGTGAAGGCAAAACGGGGACTCTACACTCAAAATCAAAAAACTGCGCGTGTAGAAAATCCTACTGGTGACTTGTTCCAAGATGGGAAATTAGTCTTGCGGGTTAGTGCTACTGAGGGAGAAATTCAGCAGGATGGTCAAAAAGTATTTTTAAAAGGTCAAATTGTTGCTACCGAAATTCGCAATGGTTTGGTTTTAAAAGGTCAAGAGTTAGAGTGGCGACCTAAAGAAGATTTGTTAATTGTTCGTAATAATTTAACTGGCAACCATCCACAGCTACAAGCATCAGCAAAAGAAGCACGTTATTCCAGTCGCAAACAGCAAATGGAATTATTTGGTCAGATTCTAGCAAGTACAAAAGACCCCTCTTTGCAACTGAGAACTGAACATTTAATTTGGCAAGTTTCGCAGCAGATAGTTATTGGGGATAAACGAATTAAAATTGATCGCTATCAAGGTAATCAGATAAATAGCTCTGTTGTCGGTAACTTTTCTGAGGTAAATCTTAAAACAAAGATAGCGAAGTTGAAGCAAAATGTTGAGTTAACTTCTATAGATCCTCCAGTTAAGGTTAATGGCAATTCAGTCACTTGGAACTTAAATAACCAAGTAGTAGTTGCGGATCAACCTGTAAGTATTTTTCATTCACAGGAACAAGTAAGAATTAATGGTAGCCAAGGTCAAGTTGATTTGCAACAAAAAGTAGCTTTTTTAACTGGTAATGTTCAAGGTGTTGCTACACGCAATCAAGCAAAACTTAAAACTAATCAGCTTAAATGGGAGTTTGGTAATCAGTTGATTACGGCGCAGGGTAATGTAGTTTATCAACAGGTAAATCCCCTTTTGAGTTTGGCAGGTTCGTCTGGAGTGGGAAGGCTACAAGATCAAACATTTGTCGTCACAGGTAGTAGGGGTAGCAAAGTAGTTACGGAGATTATTCCTTAACAATTAACAATTATCAATTATCAATTATCAATTACAACTCATATTAAGTTCGGCTACTTAATTACGTTATGGGTGGGGGCGGGTTTATGACTATTACTGCTTTGAAGATTACCTTTTCTGTCAACCCGCCCCTACATACATATTGGTTTTTATCGTAAGCGAACAAACGAACAGCTTATCATCCCTTACCTTGACACATTAAATGGTTCTAGCCACTCATATAAATCAAAGAAGTCCCAATAAAAAGCATCTAATGTTTCAGCAGCTAGTTTTTGAATAGATATCCAATCATCGCCAATCCATAAGCATTCACTAGCTTGACCTATTAAATTTTTCTGTTTAAGCAACTCAGTCAAGTTGGTGTTTAGTTGTTCAAGTAGCGTCGCTTGTTCTAATGTAATTTCCTGCCCCAGATTGGTAATAACATCTATTCGGTACTGACTATAATCTAAAATCAGTTGCTTAATTAAATCAACTGTATTTGTTATTGAGGGATATTTTTGTTCTAGTAATTTTACTTCATCGCTATCTAAGGTTAAAGACAAGAGAGAAAGCTGTAAATTAGCCAAAATTTCTAGGTGCTTGGGAAGAATCGGGTTATTTAAGTCATCTATGTAGTAGTTTGGTTCTTCTTCCTGATAGATTTGCTGGCTAGATTTAACTCTGTTGCTGATATTTTGAATGGGAAGCGCTGAATATCCTTGCTTTTCTAATTCAGAGAGATAACGTTCAGTGGTATATCCTTCAAAATCTGCAAAAGCTAATTCTGATGATAGATAGATTACGCGCTCTGCTTTCAAAAAATTAGCTATAACCTGTATATCTTTCCGAAAATTGCATCTTCTGAGCGGATTCAGTAAAAAAGAATGCCAACGAATGCCAGAATAACGTTGGACTTCTAGGAATTCTTTATATACAAATATCTCTAATGCTACACCATTAAGAATAGGCAAGGTTATTCGTTCTATCCCTTCGTATTCATGCAGATCATTGGTTAAATCTCCTTCAATCCATTCTTTGGGAAGATGTAGCGTTCCATCCCCCCGTGACTCAAGGTAAAAATATTGGAGGTTAGGATAGTTTGATACCTGAGATGATATTGAGTAGTTACTCAATAGCTGTGCTAATTCAAGTATTTCTTGAGCTTTCAATTTATGCTCGATTAAAGCATATACGTTTGTTCCCATAGAAAACTTCCTGTGGTTTTCGAGAGCTTTCAGCTTAAACTTATTATGATTAAGAAAGTGCGATCGCTTTTTTCCTAATTTTTGCGATCGTCAGCGACAAGCTTGTTCTGCTGAAGGTTAATAGCTGATTGCTGACTAGCTATTTCATTGCGACGAGGATCGCCAAGGTATTTAGAGGCGTTAGCGGTATCGGTTCTCGGCGCGATCGCCATTGGTATTTCTAAAGGCTTTTCCCACTGTTGTAATAGCTTTTTTAGCAGTTGATCTTGCTGCGATCGCAACCTAGTAATATCAGTCCCGCGATTGATGATCGTAAACCAAACCAAACTGCGATCGCGTGTTGGCATTACTCCCGATAAGGCGCTAACTTCATTAAGTGTGCCAGTTTTCACAATTGTTCCTGTGGGAAGATGCCGCGTTTCCATCGTACCTTTATGGTCACGACCGGAAACCGGAAAAATATCAGCAAGTGTCAAATTTTGTGGTTGCAAATAGCGTTGAATTGTCATCAACATATTGGAAACAGCACGGGGGGAAATACGATTTTCCATCCCTAACCCAGAACCATTTACCAGTTGAATTTCCTCTGGAGGGAAATTACCTGCTCTAGCGGCGATTTGCATAACTGCTTGATGACCTCCAAGCGATCGCGCCAGCATTTCAGCCATTTCATTATTGCTATAAATATTCATTTGTTTCAAAATCTGGATCAGCGTCATTGAGCGATGACGCAGCAGTAATACCTGATAAGGATTGGGTAAAGTAGCTACCTCAACACCGCCACTAATTACAACTTGAGGTTTAGCTGTACCTTTTCGCATTTGCAAGTATTGACTGGTAATTAGGGGAGTCCAAGTACTACTATTTAAAGCTAGTTGAAGAAGTTGACCAGCTTCTTGAGGATTGAACTTATAGTTCATATAAAAATTACCACTGATGACCAACTTCCCAGTCACCTGTCGGATACCCATTTGATTAAGAGAATTGCCAAGTGCGATCGCTTCTTCCCACACAAAAAAAGGATCGCCAAAGCCAGTAATTACTAAATCCCCTTGAAGAACCCCATTATTAATCGGACCTGTAGCACTAATTAAAGTTTCAAATTGATGCTTTGTCCCCCATGTTTCCAAAGAAGCTAAAGTCGTCGCAGTTTTTGTCAAAGAAGCTGCTGGAAGTGGTACTGTACCCTGATGATTAATTAACAGTGTTGACCCAGATTGAATCCAAATACCTTGATTTGCTGTCAGCATTCCTTGTGCTGCCAATTGCTGTAGATATTGCCGCAGGGTATTTTCCACACTTGGCTCGGTAGCTTTTGGTAACATAAATACAGGAACACCTTGCCAAGTAAGTAAGGTTAAGGGATTAATCTTGGCATTCAGCCCCGCATTTTCCAGCCAGAGAGAAAGCAATCCAGAGCTAAACAGTTGCAGCATGGCTTTAAGAAAGAATTCCGAATTTAGTACTTAGAATAACAGGCAAAAATAAAAAGCTAACTGCTATATATCCCTTCAATTGCCAACAGCCAGTTATAGTGTGTCTCTAGGAAGATGTTGTGAATGTTTCCTTAAGTTTGAATTTGCTCATAGCTATATAGCAGTTTTCATGCTTTATGAGGTACAGGAGTGCGAGCATCTTGCTCGCTATATATTTAGTGCGAGCAAGATGCAGTGAAGAGCGCACAGCTATGCGCTTCGCGCAGGCTACTAAATACGAAGATCGCACTACAATATTTTTTTTACTTTGTACCTCACTCTTTCTGAAAATTGCTATATGTAATGAACCAATAGCTGGCAAACTAGGAGAACATATGTTAGGAAGTGCGTCAAACTCAGAAATGCTCTATCGAACTCTCGGCAGTACAGGACAGAAAGTTTCCGCCCTGGGGTTAGGTGGTTGGCATCTCAGTTTAAAGCACGTATCAGAGCAACTGGCTATTCGGATTGTTCGCACTGCCATTGATCGCGGCATCACGTTTATGGATAACAGTTGGGATTACAACGGTGGTAAGAGCGAGATTCGCATGGGAAAAGCTCTCAAGGACGGCTACCGAGAGCAAGTATTCCTGATGACAAAAATTGATGGTCGCACCCATAAAGAAGCGACCAAACAGCTAGATGAATCATTGCAACGTCTGCAAGTTGATTGTATCGATCTCGTCCAGCACCACGAAATTATCCGCTACGAAGACCCACATCGAGTTTTTGACCCTGAAGGAGCAAATGCTGCCTTAGTTGAGGCACGTGAAGCTGGTAAGCTCAGATACATTGGCTTTACTGGACATAAAGACCCCCAGATTCATTTGCATATGCTGGAAGTTGCAGCCAATCATGGGTTTAAGTTTGATACCGTGCAAATGCCACTGAATGTGATGGATGCCCACTACCGTAGCTTTGCTTCGTTAGTTGTGCCAGAACTAATTAAGCAGAACATCGGCATTCTGGGAATGAAAAGCATGGCTAACGGAATTGCTTTACGCTCAAATACAGTCACGCCAATTGAGTGTCTACACTATGCCCTGAATCTGCCGACATCAGTTGTAATTACAGGAATTGACAGTATGGAAATTCTTGAGCAAGCATTTGTGGCGGTGCGGACATTCCAGCCCATGAATGATCAACAGATGCAAGCTCTTTTAGCAAAAACCCTACAAGCTGGATCGGGGGGTGAGTTTGAGCCATTCAAAACCTCATCAATTTATGACGGCACTGCCAAAAATCCCGATTGGCTGGGAGAGGAACCACAACGCATTCAGCAATTGATGCAAGCGTGAGAGCGATCGCGTTGATTAGTAGCAATGATCTTTTGTCAACATTCATAAGCTCAACCACTTGACTAGCTCCCTACATCTCGTTAGGGTTTGAGGACAATCTTGATGCAGTTGTCTTTCTTTTCACAGAAAATTTCATAGCCGTGCGGTGCTTGCTCTAGCGGCATAGTGTGAGTGATTACGAAGGAGGGGTCAATATCGCCGTTTTGAACATGATCGAGTAGCTTCTGCAAATACCGATGCACATGGGTTTGTCCCGTTTTCATGGTCAAGCCTTTATTCATAAACGCACCCATCGGCATCTGATCTACAAAGCCTGTATACACACCCGGAACCGACACCGTACCGCCTTTACGACAAGCCACGATCGCTTGACGTAAAACATTGGGGCGATCGGTTTCTAGCCGTACCGCTTGCTTTGCTTTGTCGTAGAAGCCTTCTAAACCCATTCCGTGAGCTTCCATACCCACCGCATCCATAACGGAGTCGGGTCCGCGCCCTCCGGTCATTTCTTTGAGGGCTTCTCCTACCTCCACTTCCTCATAGTTCAAGACTTCGGCTCCACCGTCTTTTGCCATCTGGAGACGTTCGGGAAAGCGATCAATCGCAATAACCCGCCCAGCACCCAGCATCAAGGCACTTCTAATCGCAAACTGCCCAACTGGACCGCAACCCCAGATCGCAACGGTATCTCCGGGCTGAATGTCACAGTTTTCTGCTGCCATGTATCCAGTCGGAAAAATATCCGTCAAAAACAGGACTTTTTCATCTGCCAATCCATCGGGAATCTTGAACAAGCCCACATCCGCAAAGGGAACGCGGGCATATTCTGCTTGACCGCCTGCATAGCCTCCAGTCAGGTGAGAGTAGCCAAACAGACCCGATGGAGAATGACCCAGCGCTGCTTCTGCCATCCAACCATTAGGGTTAGAGTTATCGCATAGTGACCACAAATCTCGGTTGCAAAAGAAGCACGAGCCACAGGCAATGGTGAAGGGGACAACAACGCGATCGCCTATAGCCAGAGATTTACCTTTGTTATGGATATTTCCATTCTTAAAAGCACTGCCTAGCTCAACAATTTCTCCCATAAACTCATGCCCCACAATATCACCAGGTTTCATGGTGGGGTTATAGCCGTTATACAGGTGCAAATCAGAGCCACAGATTGCGGTTGACGTAATTTTGACGATCGCATCACGCGGATTAATAATTTTAGGATCGGGTACAGTTTCGACTTCCATCTTCTTCGCACCCTGCCAGCAAACTGCTTTCATGGTTTTTTTCCCTTATTAATTAGTTGTTAATTTCTAACGGTTATTTCTAATTCAGCTATGACCCTTCGGTTGACCTTCTGTTGTGGCAATCTCGCCCGTTTCCATTAGCATTTTGAAGCGACGTAAATCATCTCCAAGTTGCTGTTTAGGTGATTCACCAAATATTTTGGCGATCGCATCTCCAATTGCTCCACCAAGCGGTTTATATTCCGTAACAACTTTGACCTCAGTGCCGCGATGATCGGGAGTTTCGTGGAAGTGGATAGAGCCAGAGTTATCCACATCTGCGTTTTGAAGCGATTTCCAAGCAATCAATTCGTTTTGGCGATCTTCGGTGATCTCTGCATCCCACTCAAGGCTTACATCTAAAGGTCCACTGGTCGTCCAGTGAGAGCGTTTAGCGTCGTAGACCGATACTTTTTTGAGATGCTTCATAAAGTGCGGCAAGTTTTCAAAATTATGCCAGAAGCGATAAAGCTCCTCTGCGGGTTTATTAATCGTCAGTGTTTTTTCAACTTTGATCGGTTGGTTCATACCCATTGCCTCTTATGCTTAATGCGACTTTGACACCTAGTTCCGCAATGCCACCACTAGGATCATAGAGATGCCGCCGTGCGATCTCGTCTTTCCAACGACGTATTGGGACTTTTCGCACTTGGTTGGAATATTTTGGTCAGAAATATGGGAAAGTGAATAAGAATAGGTACTTGTGTCAAAAGCTTCTGGTAGAATTTGTAATGTTTATATAACTTTGATCAATGGCATCAACTCGCGCAAGAATCGCAATTGACGCTATGGGTGGGGATCACGCCCCAGCCGAAATCGTTGCTGGAGCGATTAGGGCTTTTGAAGAACTCGATGTCGAGGTTTTGTTGGTTGGAGACCCCCAACAAATTGAAGCCTCACTCAAGCAACATCACAGTTCTCATCAGATAGAAATTGTTCCTTCTGAGGGGACAATTGAGATGGATGAGGAGCCTTTGAGTGCTTTAAGGCGCAAGCCGAAGGCTTCGATTAATGTGGCAATGCAACTGGTAAAGAAAAAGCAGGCAGATGCCGTAGTTTCAGCAGGACATTCGGGAGCAGCAATGGCAGCAGCCCTCCTGCGACTAGGTAGATTACCAGGAATTGATCGACCAGCAATTGGCGCAGTATTGCCAACAATCATATCGAGTAAGTCGGTGCTAATACTTGATGTCGGCGCAAATGTAGACTGCCGCCCCAAGTTTTTAGAACAATTTGCTCTCATGGGGTCAATTTACAGCCAGTATGTGCTGGGTGTTGATACTCCGAAAGTAGGATTGCTCAATATTGGTGAAGAACCTTCCAAGGGTAACGATGCGGCTCTTCGCACTCACCAAAAGCTGGAAGAAAACCCCAATATTACTTTTTTAGGTAATGCAGAGGGGCGGGATGTACTTTCAGGAGAATTTGATGTAATTGTCTGCGATGGCTTTGTGGGTAACATTTTGCTGAAATTTGCTGAAGCAGTTGGCGGTGTAATGGTACAAATCCTGAAGGAGGAGTTACCACAAGGACTACATGGCAAGATTGGTACAGCTTTGTTAAAACCTAATTTGGAGCGAATTAAGCAACGGTTTGATCACGCCGAACATGGCGGTGCTTTACTGTTGGGAGTTGAAGGTATTTGTATAATCACTCATGGTAGTTCCCAAGCGCCATCCATTTTTAATGCAATTCGGATTGCTAAAGAAGCTGTTGATAACGAAGTTTTAGAGCGAATTCAGTCACAGACAAGAATCGCTGCTGCCCAAGCAACTGACGGAGATTAATATTGTTGAAACCATCAGGGGTAGGTATTGCCATTACAGGAAGTGGCTCGGCTGCGCCAGCAGAGATTGTGGATAATCTCAAGCTGACGCAGGTTGTTGATACATCCGATGAGTGGATTAGCACACGCACAGGGATTCGGCAGCGACGACTGGCAACAAACCAAGAGTCTTTAACTACTCTGGCATCTGTTGCTGCTCAAAAAGCGATCGCTATGGCTGGAATTACACCAACTGATTTAGATTTAATCATTTTGGCTACTTCCACCGCAGATGATTTGTTTGGTACTGCCTGTAAAATTCAAGCAGAAATAGGCGCACATAGAGCCGTAGCATTTGATTTAACTGCTGCTTGCTCTGGCTTTGTGTTTGGATTGGTTACGGCTGCTCAGTATATCCGTACTGGCGTTTATCAAAACGTTCTGCTAATCGGTGCAGATATTCTGTCGCGTTGGGTAGATTGGTCAGATCGCGGCACTTGTGTATTATTTGGGGATGGTGCTGGTGCTGTGGTGTTACAGGCGAATGAAAGCGATCGCTTGTTAGGATTTGAACTGCGTAGTGATGGCACTCAAAATAATTGCCTTAACCTAGCATACTCGGCACAACCCAAAGAGTTAGTCGATGGCGTTGCTATTGGTCATGGCACTTATCAGCCAATTACTATGAATGGCAAAGAAGTTTATCGCTTCGCTGTTCAAAAAGTCCCAGAAGTAATTGAAAAAGCTTTATTTCGGGCTGAAATTACTGTTGACGAAATCGACTGGTTAGTGTTACATCAAGCTAATCAACGAATTCTTGATGCAGTTGCCCAACGGATGAAAATACCTAACGACAAGGTAATCAGCAATCTTGCACTTTATGGCAATACTTCTGCCGCTTCTATTCCTATCGCCATTGATGAAGCAGTGCAAGAAGGAAAAATTAAACCTGGAGATATAATTGCAACTTCCGGTTTTGGTGCTGGACTCAGTTGGGGCGCAGCCATTTTTAAATGGGGGAGGGGGGAGGAGTGAGGAGGGAGGAGTGCAATTCGGTGCGGAGTGTGGGGTGAGGAGTGCGGAGTGTGGGGCGAGGAGTGCGGAGTGTGGGGTGAGGAGTAAATTAAGATTTAATTTTAAACGCAACTGCGTTTAAGTTATAGCAGTCGCCAGGGTGGTTAGGGCATTTTTTCTTACTAAAACCCTTAGTAGCAAAGCATTTAAGCAAAGCTAACTGCTAATAGCTAACTGCTAACTGCTATATTAACTGTTTGCTTCTTGTTTGTGAGTGTTTGAATTTTAGCAATTTGTGAGAAAATTTCGCTCTTGAGCAATTTTTTTAAGAAAACTAATAAACAATTACGGATGACTAATGACTAAAACTGCATGGGTATTTCCTGGGCAAGGTTCTCAGGCAATTGGAATGGGAATCGACTTGCTAGACTTATCGGCAGCAAAAATTAAGTTTAAGCAAGCTGAGGAAATTTTAGGCTGGTCTATACTGGAAATCTGTCAAGCAGAGGAAAAGCTATCACGCACTCTTTATACGCAGCCTTGCCTTTATGTTGTAGAAAGTATTCTAGTTGATTTGATGCGGCAACAAGGTCGTCAGCCAGACTTAGTTGCTGGTCATAGTTTGGGAGAGTATGTTGCTTTATATGCTGCTGGTGTGTTTGATTTTGAGTCTGGCTTACGCTTAGTTAAGCAGCGAGCAGAATTAATGGATCAAGTTACTGGCGGAATGATGATCGCTGTGATGCGGTTTGACAGAGAAAAGTTAGAAAATGCGATCGCACAATCACCTGATGTAGTGTTAGCTAATGACAATAGTGATGGTCAAGTTGTCATCTCTGGTACACCGGAAGCTACACAAGCAGTTATCGCTCAACTAAAGCCCAAGCGTTCTGTAATTTTAAACGTATCAGGAGCTTTTCACTCTCCGTTTATGGCAACAGCCGCCACCGAGTATGAGAACTTGTTAGCATCTGTGCCATTTGCCGACGCTACAGTGCCAGTACTTTCTAATGTAGAACCTCTACCTGCTGTAGATGGCGGCGTTTTGAAAGAACAAATTAAGCGTCAGATGACGGGTTCTGTTCGTTGGCGAGAAATTTGTCAGCAATTACCAGTGCAAAATATTAGTAAGGTCGTAGAAATTGGACCTGGTAAGGTATTAACAGGGTTGATTAAACGCTCTCACCCTGATATAAACTTGGAAAACGTTAGTAACGCTGCTGACTTACAGCTTGCCATCAGTTATGCAGCCAATTGAAGATACTAGAAGTCGGGAACCTTTCGTCAGCTTGATGTTGTACCGCGCCTTTAAGTGGTCAATTATCATGCCGACATTGCGCGTTTACTTTAACGGGCAAGTCTATGGAACTGAAAATGTGCCAATGGAAGGACCACTGGTAGTAGTTAGCAATCATGCTAGTGACTTTGACCCACCAATTTTAGCTAGTTATGTGGGTCGTCCAGTCGCTTATATGGCAAAGGAAGAACTATTTCAAGTTCCGATTTTAAAGCAAGCAATTACGCTTTACGGTGCTTATCCCGTGAAACGGGGATCGGGCGATCGCAGTGCCATTCGTGCCGCGTTAGCTTCTATACAAGCTGGGTGGGCAGCAGGAATATTTTTAGAAGGAACTCGCACGCCAGATGCGCGGATTTCCTCTCCTAAGTTGGGCGCAGCGATGATTGCTGCAAAGGCGAATGCGCCCTTATTACCAGTTAGTTTATGGGGAACTGAGAAAGTTCTCAAAAAAGGTTCTGCCATCCCCCAGAAAGTGCCAATTACAGTCAGAATTGGTGAGTTAATTCCTGCCCCGCAATCAAGTAAACGTGATGAATTAGAGGCGGTAACTCAAAAATGTGCCGAGGCGATAAATGCTATGCACGATTTAGGACGTTAAATTATCTAGCCAGCTACACAAAGCGATTGACTATGAGTGTAAAGGGAAAACTTATACAGCCTCATAGAGATAAAAAAGCTAACTACTAATTGCTAATTGCTAACTGCTATAAATGTTTATTAACTTATGAATGAGCGACCGACAAATTCTATTTGGGATCGTCTCAATAACTCAACTTTGATTAGATTCTTGCTACTATTTGCCTGTGGGTGGGCGTTGGTGCAACTTTTAGATTATTTTCAAACAGTTATTGTTATTTTTACCTTTGCAGCGATTTTAGCTTTTTTACTAAGTTATCCTGTACGCTGGCTGAATCGTTATTTACCCCATGGATTAGCTGTTGCCCTGGTGTATTTCCTCGGTATGGCTATGGTAATTGGTTTAACACTTTCAGTAGGGATAACTGTTGTTTCGCAAGGTCAACAATTAGTTGAAAGTTTAACAATTTTTGTAAATTCTTTAGTACCAGTTATAGAAAGAGTAGAAAATTTTCTGCAAGCTCGTAATATTAGGGTGAACTTGACAGCGACACCGGAGCAATGGCGAGATCAAATTGTAGCAGGTTTGAGCGTAGGCATTGGTTATAGCTTGGCAACTTTACAAATATTCTTGGCTAATTTCTTAAACTTAATTTTAATTGCAGTTGTTGCTTTGTTTATGTTATTGGATGGAGAACGACTATGGATATTGATTTTGAGGATGATTCCTCAAAATTTACAAAAAAGATTTAATTATTTAATTAAACGAAACTTTTTAGGATTTTTTAGAGGTCAGATGCTTTTGTGTCTATTTCTGACTATAACAACATTTTTGGTATTTTTAATTTTGCGAGTACCGTTTCCATTACTATTAGCAGTAATTGCAGGAGTTTTTGATCTTATTCCAGGTATAGGTGCAACTTTAGGAGTGGGAATAATATTTTTAATAGTTTTATCTCAAAAGGTTTGGTTAGCGATTACAGTGTTGATAGCTTGTATTATTATTCAGCAAGTTCAAGATAATTTTATTGCTCCTAGAATTATGCAAACTTCGCTTAATATTAACCCTGTAGTGGTATTTTTTGCTTTATTAGTAGGGGCTAAAGTAGCAGGTTTGTTAGGAGTTTTTATTGCTATTCCAATTACTGGTGTAGTTGTAAGCTTGTTTGAGATTGATGAAATGAAAGCAGAGGCATA
The DNA here is from genome assembly GCA_963711165.1 of uncultured cyanobacterium. Classification (GTDB taxonomy): domain Bacteria; phylum Cyanobacteriota; class Cyanobacteriia; order Cyanobacteriales; family PCC-9333; genus Crinalium. Next base: position 17,597 of record CAVQDG010000070.1, read on the forward strand.
AGTAATTGAACACTAATTAACGAGCATCTGAGCAACAGATGGTTGATCGGTAAATTTGTATTTCTTGGTACTTAAGAACAACGGATAAGTTAATAGCCTATCCGTTATTCTTAAAATTGATAGCCTACGCTGTATTCTTAAAGCCATCCGTTGCCCATCCGTTGTCAAGAGTGATAACCAATCGTTGTATTCTTTAAATAATCCGTTGCCAAAGATTAATTTAAGAAAATGTCGGATTTAAGAGCAGAATTAGCAGACGCAGTTGATCAAGCTGAGTGGGATTGGCTTAAACAGCACGTACAGCGTGATGTAGTGGTAGTTGTTGCTGAAGGTTTAGACTTGATAGATGTTGGTGTGGCGATCGCAAATGATAATGTTACTTCTATACAGCATTGGATAGGGGAACAATTGATTGCTAAACCATCAGTAGCACAGATGGCAGTTTGGAATAGCGATCGCACAAAGCGATTTCATGCTTTAATTGTGCAACCTTATGTGATAGTCCAAGAAATTTCAGCTTAATTTTTAGGCTGTTTTAACTGACGAGCAATGGTAGCACCAGTATAGCCAGTAGCCCACCACACAATGGCTCTGGCTCCATCACGCAAAGATTTATCAACAGATTCAGGCGATCGCCCTGTATTGACCGATACTGGTTTAATAGTAATTCCTCTGCTACCAAAAACAACTTCACCAATGATCCGAGCGCGTAGCATATGATCGTCAGAGGTAATTAAGTAAACGCTGTTAATTCCTTTAGCTTGGAATTGCTCTACAACAGTAGTGAAGTTAGTTACAGTATCTACAGCTTGATAGTCTAAGTGTACACGCTTCCAGTTAATCCCAGCTTTAGTGAAGACTCTTTTGGCATATCCTTCTGGCGTACCCCCAGAAACCCAGATTGGTATATCAGGGTGCTGACGAGCAAATTTAGCAGCAAATTGCTCTCGCAATGGCTCCCCACCTAAAACAAAAATTACTTGAGGTTGTACAAAATAACTTTTAATTTCCTTATAACCCAGCCATAGTAGAATGGCTAGTAGCGGCACTAGCCAAAAAAACAATTTGGTTTGATAATGACGAGTTTTAGAAAAGCTGTGTACTCGTCGGCTGGGACGGATTTTTAATAACATGAATCAATTGCAAGTTGCGTATTTATCAAAAAGGAATTTGCACAAGGGTAGTTACCCTAGATTAAGCTACACATAGATTCATGTACAGCAACAAATTTCCCGAACACAGCTTCGCGTCACTGATAGATGCACCCTTAATTAAGGTAATTTTAACTCTATTAGAGATTAACAGAGAAAGGAACTGGTAAATGCGCCTTCCCCGCAGATTCGCTCTCTACATCCATCCTTAAATTACTTATAAGTAATTAAATTGCCTCTTATATGCCAATACGGTTGGTGTTAGAGCCTAAAATCCTTAACTGCGTAGGTTGGGTTGAGGTAACGAAACCCAACAAAAACTCGGAAAGGTTGGGTTATCTGCATATTTTTATCTTCTTAAACCTAATAAAAACTAGAGAAGATAGTAAGAAGAGATAAAACAGATGATTAGTTTAACTAAAAGCAGTTATAGTACTGACCTACTACATCCTATACGTCAGTGGCTAGATAACATAGAAATTAATGACCCTAAGATAGCGCAGTTGCTTTGCAAACTCATTCCAGCCCAATGTCCTTTTGAACGGGATATCAAAATATTTGGTTACAACGTTCTTCACATTCCACCACTATGCAAGCTAAACCCGTTATACGAACAACTGGTTAGTCTTCGCTTCCAGTCTTTGTGTTATCTGGTGGATAAATGCGGTGAAGATATCACAGTTTATTGCTAACTCAGTATGCAGGCATCTGTAATGCGTTGTGCAAACTCATAGCCCATTTCAACTAAAATTAAACAATTATTTTCTGTAAGAATAGGAGATGCAAATCCTACTTCAGCGATTGCCATCTCTAAATTGATGATAGCGAGCGAATGAGCGGGGAACTCTGTAACGTTTCCAGTTTTAAGTTTTGTTATTAATACAGAGTAATTAAGATATAGCGGATAAATTAAATTTAGATTGGCAGAAAATCCTGTTTAATAAAAAAATCTCAAAAGCCATGCTGAAACTTACTCGCATTTTATTCGCTACAACCCTAGCCTTAAGCATATTATGTTTTCCCACAAAGGCTTTTGCTAAAGCTAAGATTCAAATTGCCATCCTAATAGACTCTAGTAATAGCATGGATGGACTAATTGATCAAACTCGTACTCAAATTTGGCAAATTGTTAATTATTTAACTAAAGTAACTAAAAATGGTGAAGTACCACAACTAGAAGTTGCTTTATACCATTATGGAAATGATACGTTACCTTCTTCTGAAGGTTTTGTGAGACTCCTAACTAATTTTACTCCTGAATTAGATCAAGTTTCCGAAAAACTCTTTAGCATTAAAACCAAAGGCGGTCAAGAATATGCTGGTTGGGTAATTCGCTCTGCTGTACAAGAATTAAATTGGAGTAAGGATAAGGAAGATTTTCGGGTTGTTTTTATTGCAGGTAATGAACCCTTCGATCAAGGTCCTGTGCTGTGGAGTGAAGCGGTTAAGCTTGCTGTTAATAAAGATACCTTAATTAATACTATCTATTGCGAGTCAGCAGAAAGTGAGGAGCGACAACTTTGGGTTTCAGGAGCTAATTTAGGCAAAGGTAGCAACTTCAATATTAACCAAGACCAAAAAATTGAATTTGTTAAGTCGCCTTACGATGAGCAAATTGCTACTTTGAATACTAAACTTAATCAAACCTACATTCCTTATGGTGCAGAAGGAGAAGTTGGGCAACAACGTCAGGCTGTTGAAGATAGTAATTCCGGCGCAAATTTGGTTACGCGCGGTAGTTCTAAAGTTTCTGCATATTATAACAATGCTTCTTGGGACTTGATCGATGCTCTTGATCAAGGACAAGTTACCTGGGATAAATTATCAGAGGAGGCTTTGCCGAAAGTTATGCAGGGTATGACTTTAGCTCAAAAGCAACAATATGTAGCAGCTAAGAAAGCGGAAAGAGAGACTATTAAAGAAACGATCCGCGACTTATCTCAAAAACGTAGTCAATATGTTGAAAAACAACGCGAAGTTAGTGCTAATCGTGGTGAGAATACTCTTGATTATGTAATCATTCAAAGTCTGCGCCAGCAATTAGCCGCTAAGGGATTTAAGCTACAGTAGTTTTTTTTATTTAGCAAGTTTGCTAAAACCAATTTAATTCTTTTGCCAGGCTTTTTTCTGGGATAAGCGGCAATGTAAATTTTATACTTGCAAATTAGCAAGTTACTAGAATTTTTTTAGCAGCGAGTATTCAAAACATTGAAAAAGATGCACTTCCCAATTCGGAGATAACCTGAGTGAAAAGTGCATCTTTAGTCATACACGCTACCATTAACATTTGGCAAGATACTTGGATGAATTCGGCAAAAGTTTTACTAGGCATTATGTTACTGAACTTTAGCATCCTTACTGGTTGTGAAGGAACTTTAGGTCCCGATGCTATTCCCCAAAGGGCAAACAAATCTTTGATAACGAATAAAGAAATGAACCTCTCAATTGAAAATTACGTTGATAAGTATCTTTCAGAAATCGTCAGATTTAGAAATTATAATCCTGACAGTGTAAAAAAGGTTTTTTGCGTGCATCATACCGTATATGTAGAAACAGCAGTAACGGCACCGCACGCCATTCAGGCATATGTTAAGTTACTTTGTGCGAAGGGCAATCAGTCTAGCTCTAATACTGTTTCGATCAGCAATCTTGGTATTATTGTATCAAAGATATATCTACAAAGGTATACACAGCGATCAGGACAGAATAGTAATCCGTCTGAGCGCTTCCAGGTAACAAGTGAGATCACCCCACGAGAGATGCCATTTTATATAGAAGATCTTCGTCACTATTTTAGCAATGAAGCTATAGATAAGTTAGATTTTGCTCGGTTTGATGAGAAGGTAGACCATGAAGTAATTCGCCAAAAAGTGTTAGAACACGAAAAAAATAGTAAGTTCAATTGTTAGTGACCAATTTAGGCAAAATTAACTACAACTGAGCATTTATTTGAACCGCGATCGCTTGTTTCATTAATTGCTAACTTCATTAGACTAATGACCAACAATCAGTTAAATCATCTGTGGTTAATTTCCTAAAATTCGACTTATGCGAGAAATCTATTGATAGCCTTCCCTAAGTAGGACTATTGATCAAACCCTTGCTGTCCCTCTGATAGAGGTATTACAGAGATAAATTAACTAATATTTGGATGGACTGTGGAAAGTATAGCTGAGGCAAAATATCGCCTTGCTAACTTCTACCAGATTGAGTAGTTGGAGACTTGAAGTTATGCGCTGGGAATTAGGTCGTAGAAGCAGTAATGTTGAGGATAGGCGTGGAATTTCGGCTCCTGTTGTGGGGGGTGGAATAGGGACAATTGTTCTGGCGCTGATTGTTACTTTGTTGGGAGGCGACCCCAGCGTAATATTACAACAGGGACAAGTCGAGAGCGATCGCACTTCACAGCAAGCGCCTCAAACACAACAAGATGGTAAAAGCGATCGCATGGCTGATTTCGTTTCAGTCGTCCTCGCAGATACCGAAGATACCTGGACTAACTTGTTTCGGCAAATGGGACAAAACTATGTCGAACCAAAATTAGTGATTTTTTCCGGTGCAGTACAGTCTGCTTGCGGTTCTGCAAATTCAGCAGTTGGACCTTTTTATTGCCCCCGCGATCAAAAAGTCTATATTGACTTAAAGTTTTATCAGGATTTGAAATATAAATACAACGCACCTGGAGACTTTGCCCAAGCGTATGTAGTTGCTCACGAAGTTGGGCATCATGTGCAAAATTTAATGGGAATTTCTAAAAAGGTTCAGACACTCCAACGTCAAGTTAGTCGCACAGAAGCCAATCAACTTTCAGTTCGCTTAGAATTACAAGCAGATTGTTTTGCAGGCGTTTGGGCAAACCATGCTAATAAAGCACGACAAATCCTTGAAGCAGGAGATGTTGATGAAGCGTTAAATGCTGCCAGTAGTATTGGAGACGATCGCTTGCAAAGTCAGTCAACTGGGCAAATTGTGCCTGATTCTTTTACACATGGTAGTTCAGCACAGCGAGTCCGTTGGTTTAAGCAGGGTATTCAAACGGGAGAACCTGAACAATGTAATACTTTTGCTACCGCAAATCCGTAGATTTCATCACTAAAAGTTTTGAATGTTAAGTTATAGCAACCGCCATAACCCTTAAGGCATGAGATTTATTACTTGGGATTACAATTTTAATTTTTTATCGCAGATGTGAGCAGATAAACGCAGATTACGCAGATGAAATACTAAGATTTGTCCTAACTGCCTTGGCGGTTGCTATATGACTTAAAAAATTGGATATTAACTCAAAACTTATAAACAATACTTTTTTATTAATCAAAGCTCGGTCTATTGACTTATGCACTCTTACAACCATGAGTATTTACTTACACAGTAAATAACCCCAACAAGAATTTTTTTAACCCCTCTCTCCTCCCTCCTCTCTCCTCCCTATATTCAAAACAACAACAGCACCCAAAGCAGTTATTTTAAGTTATTCCCTCATCCATGTTGGATTTATTTAGAGTTCAGTTGCTCAAAGACTTGGGGAGAATTAATTCAAGTCAACAATCAGTTACAGAACTCACTGTGAAAAAGAGGAAATATTAATAACCTGCCTGGATGCTGTTGCAATCGAAGTAAACCAATGTCCCTAGAAATCTCTGTTGAGACTTCTGCTGATTTGTAACTAAACAATTCACTATCCAAACTATTCTCTGGAAATCATTCTCTAATATTTGTTGAGTTTAGTTAGAGTTGCGCTGATTAAAGGCTTCCTTTGAGGATTAACCTATATTAAATTACCAGCTACATTGCTCCCTGTTGATTACAAGAGAAAATATCAAGAGTATGCTTGGATTTTGTTGTAACTTGCTCTAACACATCTACTGAGGAATCTATTGTTTAACCTCCTGTTGAGTAGTAGCTATTTCTACTATCCAAGATAGTCTATTGGAATTATTTCCTATTATTAGTTGAGTTTTCTTGGAGTTGTGCTGATTAAAGACTTCATTTTATGATTGAGTCAGTTTAATTTATCAGCTACAATTCTCCCTATTTGGTTAAAGAGGAAAGATCAAGACTATGCTTGGATTTGGCTGCAATTGGGTCTAACACATCTACTGAGGAATCTATTGTTTAACCTCCTGTTGATTATGAACTAGACTATTCACTATCCAAAACATTCTCTGGGAATGATTTCCTATTATTGGTTGATTTTTCTTGAAGCTGTGCTGATGAAAGGCTTCCTTTTAGGATTAAGCTCAAGTAAATTATCAGCTACATATCTCCCTGTTAATAAATTAGGAAATATCAAGAAGATGTTTTGAATTTGGTGCGATTATAGCCAATAAATTGATCGAGGAAACTATGTTGAACCTCCTTTTTTATTGGAACTTAACTATTAACTTTTACTTGGTCAGCTTATTAGCTTCTACTATCAGAATACTATACTTTTTCAGATCGGATCATTATTAAACTAAACTTTACAATTAATGATTAGCTGCTTTCATATATGATTAAGAAATATTTAATTTCAGGATTAATTAGCTTGTATTGCCCAATTAACGCTGAAATGTAGAGACGCGCCATGGCGCGTCTCTACAAGGGTTCTATGTACAAATAGGCAATAATTACTACCAATTTCTCTACCTATTGAGATAAATTGTTTGGTGTATTGGTATGGAAGCGAGAGAAGAATTGCCAGAGTTTGGAAATAGCGATCGCTAACAGACCAATAACCGCAATACCAGCTACTACAGGTAAGGTTAATGCTAATAGTGATAGTGCGATCGCAGCTACTAGCTCAATTGTTGCTACTACAGGATTACCTAATCCCCCAGAAGTTGCTGTAGAAGTTGCCCTAAATAGATTCATAAACCCTTTTGTAATACCAGCAGTACCTCCACCTGCTACCAATGCCAATGTCCACTGCGCCAAAGGATTCATATCGGGGGCTAACGAAGCTGTGATAATAGTGCCTACAAGGATAGAGGCAGGTGTTGCAGCCACATCCAAAAGATGATCAAATAAAGGAATATAATAACCGCCTATTTCTAATGCAGAGGCTACAGCAAATACAGCTAACGCCTGAGAGTTTTCAATCCAATCAAAATTAGTTGGTAAATCTATATGACCAAATACAGCAGCAGTACTCAGCGCCAGCAATGGCACAAAAACTCGAAACCCTGATGCTGCACTTAAACTAATCCCTAGCAAGATTTCAATTAAAGTATGTATATTAAGTAACTGATCCACGCGCTTTTCCCGTCCATAACAGCTTCACTCTCAAATTAAGGATAACTATTAAGTTTCAGGCATAATGTAATCCTGTGGATTGATCTACTGTCGCTACACCTGTTAAATTCCTTGAAATACTATCATCAACATTCCAACGCCTTCCCCATCAGTTACCTCAACGACTTGCGAGGAGAGATTCTGGCGTGTTCTTATCTAGCTATCAATAATCTAAATCGTGACTTCGTTGGTACTAAAGGTTTTTCAGTAGTGTTTCAGCGCTCGCAAATTGCGGAAGTCGAAAAGCGGTTTCCTTTTTTCAAACCTTATATAGAAAAAGCGTTACAGCCTAATTGTAATGCTTTCTACCTTAATCCTCTTGTACTCCAAGAAGGTTCGCGTGTCGATCCACATATCGATCGCTCATTGCGGTCTTATTGTAAAACTATTGAGCCTCCCTTAGTTGTGAGTGTGCTGTATGTGCAAGTACCGTCAAACCTACAAGGCGGAGAATTAGTGTTACGCTCTCCTAAACAGCAAGTTGGGCAGATTAAACCACAAGCTAATACACTCGTATATTTTCAGGGCGATTTAACCCATTCTGTCAATGCTGTTAAAACGAATGGTACTCGTCTAAGTTTGGTTTGTGAACAATACAGCCTAAGTGAAAGTGAATTGCAAGATATTCCAGCATTCACAATTGAGTCTAGGGCAGGGAAGGTAAAACGGAAGTAAGTTAGGCATTAAACCTCTTGCATAAGTCTAGAAACTTTTTCAACACGCTAAAATTTTGTTAAAGAGTCATTAACACTCAACTCAAGGTGATGACAACAGCAATTCCTTCATCCCTTAACCTCGAAGAATTTCTCAAGCTGCCAGAAACAAAGCCTGCCAGTGAATTTATAGACGGTCGAATTTATCAAAAACATATTCCTCAAGGCAAACACTCACGTCTGCAACTAAAATTTTGTGATACGGTTAATCAAGTTGCAGAAGCTCCAAAAATTGCCTTAGCTTTCCCAGAATTGCGTTGTACCTTTGGGAATCGCTCTATTATCCCTGATGCTTGTGTATTTAGTTGGGAGAGAATTCCTTTTGAAGCAGATGGGGAAGTACCTAACGCTTTTGAAATATATCCTGATTGGACAGTAGAAATTCTCTCGCCTGACCAGAGATCGACTAGAGTTATTAGTAACATTTTGCACTGTCTTAAATATGGAACTCAGTTAGGATGGTTAATCGATCCAGATGAGCGATTAATTTTGGCATTTATCCCAGGACAAGAACCTGTAGAGTTATTAGGTAGCGATCGCCTGCCCATACCAAAATTTCTAAAATTAGATTTAACTGTCGATCAGGTGTTTGGATGGCTTAAAGTAGGTTGAGCAGACTCAACAGTTTTTACATGAAACGATCTGGCTCTTCCTCTTCAGTCCCTACATTTGATTCCATGCTTCTGCCCACAATTCAGGCTCTAAAAATTTTGGGTGGATCTGGTACTACTGAAGAGATTTATGACAAAGTATTGCAACTTCTCAACTTATCTGAAGAAGTGCTGGATATTAAGCATGGTAGTACATCCCAAAGTGAAGTTGAGTATCGGCTTGGTTGGAGCCGTACTTATTTAAAAAAATATGGGCTTTTGGATAATTCAACACGCGGAATATGGTCTTTAGTTTCAACATCTATAAATATTGATAGTCTCGATGCAAAAGAAATTGTTAAGGCTGTTCGAGAAGCCGACAAAAATAAGACTATACAGGCAGACCATTTAGACGAAACAGTTGGTATTGAAACTTTAGAAGAGCTTGCGTGGCATCAACAACTTCACAAAATACTGCTATCACTGGAACCCTCAGCTTTTGAGCGTTTGGCACAGCGTTTATTACGTGAGTCAGGTTTTATACAGGTACAGGTTACTGGTAAATCTGGCGATGGTGGTATTGATGGTGTGGGTATTGCCCGTATAAGTGGTTTTTTAAGCTTTCATGTTCTTTTCCAATGCAAGCGTTATCAAGGCTCAGTTACAGCTAGTCAAATTAGAGACTTTCGTGGGGCAATGCAGGGACGAACTGATAAAGGTTTATTCATTACAACTGGAACATTTACCAGAGATGCTATTAAAGAAGCAACGCGAGATGGCGCACCCCCAATTGATTTGATTGATGGTGAGCAGTTAGTTCAACGATTAAAAGAGTTAAAACTTGGTGTCAAAATCATGATGATTGAGTCTGTGGAAGTTGATGTTAATTGGTTTACAAAGATATAATATCCTATTAACTCCATTGCATAGGCTCTAATTGATAATAACTTTGCAACTGCTCATAAAGTGCTGGATGCTTTTTCAGTAATTGTTGCGGTTTCTCAAAAAATGTTTCTGTAGCTACAGCAAAAAATTCTGCGGGATTTGTTGCACCATAACTATCTAAAACAGTTTTTACTCCTAATTGCACATCATTACACAATTGTTGATATGCTTCTGTCATAACTTGCGACCAAATTTGATAGTCTGAGCTTTTCTGCAAAATAGGCACACCCTCAGCTTTACCATCTTCTTGATCTAATTGATGAGCAAATTCATGTAATACAACATTATGCCCATCTTTCCAGTTATAAGTATCTTGTTTTACCTGTTCCCAAGATAATACTAATTGATCATTTGTCCAAGATTCACCTAATCGGGCGACGCGCCTTTCTTCAACAACATAATTGCCCATAGCAGTAGTTTCATTCACAAAATAAGCACTGGGGTAAACCAGAATTGAACGCAGTTTTGGAAAATAACTTCCTCGCTCATTCAGCAAAAGTAAACAAGCAACAGCAGCAATAATTACTTTCATTTCTTCTGTCACCTGTAATCCTTGACAGCCAATAAATTGTTTTTCTGCTAAAAATACTTGAATGTGTCCCTGAAGCCGTTTGCGTTCAGCAGGAGAAAGACTGTAGTAAATGGGCAGGTTATTTTCAATAAGGGCATTCCAAATAGGAGGGAATATGCGCTGTTTTATTCTGTTGCGTCGTTGTTTGATTAATACAGGATTGATTAAAATTGCAGTAACTATTAGCCCAATGATGAGCAAAAAAATAATTGTTTCAAGCATAAAATTCACAATATTTTATGCTATAATTCTAACTAAAATTATTAATAAGGCAATCCATCCTGAAATACAATTAATTCTCCTGGTTGAAAGGCTGTCCAAACTTCGTTATCAGTTAACGGAAGTGTGGCGATGACAGCAACGCGATCGCTCGGCGTTGTCAACTCCTGAAAATCAACGGTAATATCAGCATCAATTAAATGCGCTGCGGCAAAAGGAGCCTTTCGCACCACGTAACATAGTTTCGTGGAACAGTATGCGAAAAGATGTTCGCCATCGGAAAGCAGGTAATTGAATGTACCTTTGAGTGCGATCGCATCTGTAATTTCTTTTATCACAGAATAAAGCTCTCCCAAAGGTGGTTTACCATCAGGAAATCTTTGGCGCAGAGTATTGAGAATCAGGGAAAATGCACGTTCACTATCGGTTTGACCAACTGGACGATAAAATTCTGCACTTTCAGGGTAAAAATCTGGTAAATCGCCGTTGTGAGCAAATATCCAATATTTACCCCATAACTCTCGCTGAAACGGGTGACAATTTTCTAATGCAACAGCACCAAATGTTGCTTTGCGGATATGAGCAATTACATTAGTAGATTTGATCGGGTACTTTCGCACCAAATCTGCAATAGGTGAAGTGGAAGACGACTTCTCATCTATAAAGAGGCGACATCCCACGCCTTCAAAAAATGCAATCCCCCAACCATCCTGATGTTCATCAGTTTTACCTCCCCGCGCCGAAAATCCCTCAAATGAAAAGCAGATATCGGTAGGTACATTGCAATTCATCCCTAGCAGTTGGCACATGGAAGTAGATTTTGGTATTTCTCTGTAAGATGATTGTAGCGATTGATGGTGGGTTATTTAGACGCGATGTGCGATCGCTAATTGCTATAACTGGTTTTGGGTGCTAGTATACTTAATGTATATACATAAGCAAACGTTAATTATGCTCACTCAAAAAGTCAGTTCGTGGGGAAACTCCCTGGGAGTTCGACTACCGCAAACGCTTGTGCAACAGGTTGAATGGACTGAAGGAACAATAGTTTCAATTACAATTGAAGAAAATCGGTTGGTTCTGTCTCCCGTAAAACCCAAGTACCGCTTAGAGCAGTTGCTTGAAAACATCACTCCTGATATGCAACATGATGAGATGGAGTGGGGAGAAGCTGTGGGAGAAGAAACTTGGTAAAGATTGCAGGGCGTGTTCCTGAACGTGGAGATATCATTCAGGTACAACTAAATCCGAGAACAGGTAGCGAGCAAGCAGGTTATCGTCCTGCTGTTGTCATCTCTCCTGCGGCTTATAACCAAATCTCTAAATTAGTTTTGATTTGTCCGATTACGAACCGTCAAAAAGGATGGCCATTTGAAGTTGAATTACCAACGTCAATGAAAACCTCTGGAGTCGTTTTAGTTGATCAGATTAGAACAATTGACTGTGATGCCAGAAAAGCTGATTTTGTAGAAAAAGCTCCTCTAGAATGGGTTGATGAAGTTTTAGCCAGACTAGAACCTTTAGTAAAATAAATTTTCATGCGTTTTAAATGGGGATGTGTAGCATTTTCATGGGTTGGTACAACGTGCGATTGCACTTCTAAGTTATTAATGGTAAACGGCGAACACGAATGCGACTTGCTTCAACTGTAACAACTGCACCTTGTTGTAAATCTGCTTCGCATTCAGCCAAGTTACTTAAATTTTAGGCGTTTTCAGGATAATTGGTTACTACTGATATATATTTTCCTTGATAATCAAGAACCTTTAAAAAGATTTTTATTAAGAAATCATAATACTTTTCAAATTCAGCGATTTTTTCATCTAAATTCAACTTAGGGATCTCTCCCTGATGAAACAAAGGATTACGTAATGAATCTCTCAAGATGTCACTTGTTATTTCTTTTGGGATAAAACGAAGATATTTGTTAGCTTGCCCTAGCTTTTGCTGTACATTCTCTCCAATTTTGTCTAACGCTACTCCTTGCAATATCAAATATTTTAACAAAAAATATTCATAAGCCATTATCATTGTTGCCAGCTTTAAATCAATATAACTTTGTTGTCTAGTTTCTACTAAAAAACCAATAAAAGTATTCAAGTCCATCTGACTATTTATTTTTTTGTATTTTGAGTAACTATTATCAAATGCTTTCGGTATTCCTCGACTAATTTTACAGTTATCAATAATATATGTGGGATTAAAATTTGTCTTATACGTATTTTCTATAGAAATTTGGACTAGCTTATTCTGATTAAAATACTCAACTACAGGCACGAAATTTAAGTTCAGGCTTAAAATGCTGATAAACCAACTTATATTTATAATTTCCTCTTCTATATTTTCTATCACTTCATGAGAATCAATAGGAATCTCTAGAGTTGATAAAAGAGCATTCCTAATTCTCCCTGAATCAATAAAGTCAATAATTTCTTTATGCTTACTAACCCGTTGGAAATAAATATCTTTCTTATTAAGACTTACTATAAACCCACGTTCATAATCAATTGTTGAAAAAGTGAAATTACTAGGATAGGCTCTAACTAAATCAAATTTGAGATCTTGGGATGCTGTTAAATTTAAAATAACACGACTAGGAATACAAAAATGATTAATTTGGTGAGACGAATTTATGTATTTTGAGGTGGTTAATTTAATGTGAATATTATTACTGGTAATTTTCCACAATCCATCAGAAGAGATACCAGAAATATTATCTATAATATCAATATTAAAATCATTCTGACTCAAATCCTCTAAACTTAAAATAAAAATTATATTCCCAGAAACATCTACGCATAGCTCCCAAAAATAACTAACACTTTCGTTTGACGTACATTTACCGCATTTGTATGGAATTATCGAATATTCGTAAATATCACCTAGTCTAGTTGCAAAATATGTTTCACCAAGCATAAAAAAAATATTAAATATAATTTAATAATAAATAGAATAACATAATAAAATCATATTAAATATAGACGAAGGGGCGCTTCCGCCCCCCCATCTTCAACTACGCTTCTCTACCCGATGCCCACATATCGCGCCACTTAACAGTACCTTCACTGGCGACATACCAACGACGAGGAACTATATTTTCTCGCAACGGTGAAGTACCTTCTCGCAAGATGGCATATTTATAAGTAATCAAGTTACCAGCACTTTCATTAAATGGAATCTCACCAAACCAAGTGCTGTCGTTGATATATTCCAACTTAAACCCTTTAGCAATATCCCAGTTACCAAGTTCGGGACAATCACCAATTACTACTACCCATTCGCCAGGTTGGGTTTCAACTCCGTTGAGTTGCGCCCGTACAATCGTTTGTGCTTTTACTCGTTCACCCACATGACTAAGAACGATCGCATCCCGTTCTTCTAATTCTAAATTGTAAATCTTCCCATCAATTACTTCAAATTTACGGCGAGTCACAACGCAAGTATGTTCACCATTTGGCAGACAAGTCATTACTTCAGGAAGTGTAGTTGCACCACCACGATTCAATGCCACAAAACAGATAGAATCACGATACTTGCGAACATAGCAATATACATCAGCAGTAATATATTGCTGCCAATGTCTACCCATTGATACCGCAGGATTTAAGCGACGCACACCCGCTAACAATCGCATGATGCGATAAATTTCCGTTTCAGTATCCCACTTGTCCATCATTGGACGGTTATAAGGATCTTCACCGCCGTTGGTGTCGTTGTGGAGATATTGCTCAGTACCGTAGTAGATGCAAGGGATACCGCGACAAGTCATAATGAGTGCGATCGCCACTTTCAACATAGCTGGATCAGGGTTCAAACTTTGAAACCTCGCCATGTCATGGTTATCAATAAAAGTAATTAGTTCCGTTGCACCTTTATAGCGGTAGTCCAAATCGAAAACTTTCTGAATCTCATGGAAACCACCCTCAGCACCTTGAGCTAAAGCTTGCCGAATTGCCACACATAGCCCAAAATCGAGCATAGACATACCCGACTCGTTGACAAACTCCACAGATTGAGCGTCAGAGGGACTGCTGAAAATCCATTCACCAAAAATAAACACATCTGGTCTGTGTTTATACATATCTCCAGTAAACTCTTGCCAGAACCAGATTGGCATATGCTTAACAGTATCAACCCGCAAAGCATCCACACCACGATCCAACCATTGTTTAATCGCAGATTTAATATATTCGCGGTACTCGTTATTATTCTCGTTAAAAGTCGCTAAACCTGACAATTCGCAGTTTTGCACCTGCCATTCATCTTCCCAATTGTTAACTATACCGTAGTGGTGATACCAATTGTTTTTATCATCATTAAAGTCAGCAATTTTTACCCCATCATCATACAATTCACCCTTCTTACCACTGAAATCTGGATTACTATGGTTGCAAACAATATCCAGAATCAACTTCATTTTCCGCTTGTGCATCTCCTCAATCAAGCGATCAAAAGTTGTGTTGCGAGTTTCCTGAGTTGTGTTTAGAGATGGTTCTTCATCCTTACCAATAAAACGGGGATTGAGGCGCTTAAAATCTTTAGTCCAGTAACCGTGAATAGCTGCTTGATCTAGAAATAAAGCTTCTACCTGTTCAAATAAGGGAGTCAACCAAATTGCAGTTACTCCCAAATTTTTCAAGTAATCTAACTTATCAATAACTCCTTCTAAGTCACCGCCCCAGTATTTCCCCCAATCTTGACCTTCTGGATCGTATAATTCTGGGTTAGGTCCTTCACTGTTTTCAGGATTACCATCACTGAAGCGATCGACTACCAAGAAATAGATAGTTTCTTGTCTAAATTCAATATCCCGCGTGTAGAGAAACTCTAAATCAATTTCATTATCCGGCTTTTGTTCTGATACAAGAGAATCAATCTTCTCTTGAGCGTCTGTAACTTCATATTGCTCAGTGGAACGTTGAGAAGGAGGAGTTGCAACCATTAAAGTATCTCTGCTGCTTTTAAATTGAATAGTTCAGGACTTACGCCAAGCCCCACGCGGGCAAGATGCCCGCACTACATTTGTGGTTGGCTAAAATTAATTTACCCTATATGTAGTGTTACCATCTTGGTCACTTTTTTTTATGCGTAAGTCCTGTCGTTAAGATTTTTCGTAGCTTAGAAAAAATTAGCTGTCAAAGCAGTATTTTGACTATCCATCCGCAGACAGATGAATTGGAGCTTGGGTTTTCTTATGTCCCTCCCAACCTAAAATTTGTAATTAAGGTATAATTAAACAAAAAATTAGCTATACACCAGATGGCTCCACTGGTTCTGAATCAACAAGTACAAGAAGAAATTTTGCGTCTTTCAAGGGTTAGTCAGGTTGATGCCAAACTCTTGGAAGAATTTGCTTATTTGATCATTGAAACTTCCAAACTAAAAAATAAAGTAACAAACAAATCGCTAAAAATCAATGAGCTAAAGCAAGCAATTTACCATCGCTTCAATGTTCAAAATACTCAGGAATTGAGGAAATCGGGTGCTTTTAGAATGGCAACCGATGGTATGGATAAACTCGACTTGCGTTTAAAGTCAACATGGCAAATGCTATATCGCAAGTTTATCGGTATTCTCCCTGAAGAAAAGAATCAACAAGGATATGGTTGCATTAATGGAATTGATATATTTAACTATTTCAAGCCTTGGCAAGTATTTGGATTAGATCCTAAAACCGCCACAAAAGATAATCTCAAACAGGCATATTATCAACTCTCTAAAATTTACCATCCTGATAATGCAGCTACGGGAGATAGGACAATATTTGAGAGAATTGATCTCATGTATAAAAGTATAAGTGCAGGATTTTAATAATGTTATTTGATCGAGAAGTTTTTTATATTGAAGAAAGGAATCTCGCTGAAGCTTTCAATCTATATCAAAGAGATTTTGATCAAATAGTTGAAAATTTAGCTTCCACATCTAATGAAGAAATTAGGCTAATAGAATCGGTACACTTTATAATTCAGGGATATGTAAGTAAGCAATACGCAAAAAGAATTTTTTCTCAAGAAGGAGCAATAGCTATTGCTAGTTATCTAGATGTTAATGGTGCAGTAGATGAAACTCATATTAATACAGTTTTTGCATTACTTGAGCGATATCGCATAAATCAAATTGATGCTACAGTTCGTCGCTCTGTTTGTAAAAATAGCTCATCTCTAGCAAGGCGACGGCAACGCTACTGGCTCAGTCTTGAAGATGTAGTTAAAATTTTAAAAACCAACAGGTCTAGATTAGAAAAAGCATTCCACGATATTCAGACATCTGATGATCCCATGATCATATATGAAGATTTTGAGAATCAAGATAAAGATTATTTTTCACTGTCTGGGTTAGAAAAATTGAGTTTAGAATTATCTGTTAGTTTACGTTCAGAAGAAAGACGTGAATATTGTAGTAGAGTTACAGAAGTTGCTCCTCCAGTTGTGGATTTTCTTGCTTTCACTCCATCTCCCTCACAGGAAAATATCGACAGAACGGTTCGCTACGTAAAAAATAAAGATCAATTTTGTCAGGTTACAGGCGTGGCGCGTGATAAGTATGAAAATCAACTAATAAAGTTAGTTGGTCATCATTTATACGATCAAAATACTTATAAATTTCTTGCCGCCGATCCAGATAATATCATTACAATTGCAGAGCAGGTTAGCGATGATTTTCATCAATGGAATGGAGGATTTAATATTACTTGTACAATAGATGACTTTATTGAATATACTGAACGGCGTTATCCTGAGAAGCATAAAGCGATCTTAATGCTACACAATCGAAGAACAATTCTTATGCACAAATTGAGCCAGCTTCAGCGTACTTTACCTGAAGGTAATTAGTAGATTTGATCATACATCTTTCTAGGCTACAGTGATAAGCGCTCTAATAATGTATACAGCTAGAAAAACTTAGTCTACTTAGATAAGCTAGAACTATCAAAACCACTAATTCATAATGTCTTGCAAGAAACCTAGCTACCAAAATTAATAGCCATGCAGACTAAACAACCAGAGACAGAAGTTAAGTTCACACTAACTATTCCTGCAATACCTGAAACCCACAGATTAGAAGCTGAAACCAAAGCCAAAGAAGCTTATGTAATGACTTTACTGAAACACGGCGATCTTAGTAGTGGACAGGCAGCAAGACTGCTAGAAATTCCTCGCGTAAAAGTTTTTGAGTTGATGAATGCTTATAATATTTCACCATTTGATGACACCTTAACACGGGAAGATTTAGAGCGTCAGGTTGCTCAAGCAAAGCTTAACTTAGAGAAAAACAAGTAGTGATTGTTGTTGCTGACACTACACCGTTGAGCGAATTAGCAAAGGTGGGAAAGTTGAATCTGTTGCAAGAGGTTTTTGGGCAGATTATTATCCCCTAAGAAGTCTACAATGAAGTTACGACAGGATTGCATCCAGCAGCGATCGCAGTGCCATCAGCAACTTGGATTCAAGTACGTTCAGTCAGTAACCCAGAGACAATCTTTGCTTTACAAGATGATACAGATCTTGACTTAGGTGAATGTGCAGCAATCATCTTAGCTGAAGACTTAGGCGCAAATCAGATATTAATCGACGAACGTGCAGCACGGATAGTAGCAGAATCTAGAAATTTACCTCTTATCGGTACACTTGGTACTCTTTTATTAGCTAAGGAGTTAGGGCTAATCCAGAATGTTAAAGAAGTGATGGACGAGCTAACTTTTCAGGGTAAACGCATCAGTCAAAAACTCTACCAAGATGTTCTAGAGATTGCTAAAGAAAACTAATTACTAATTTATATATTGATATTGACAACAAAAAAAGAGCGATACCTACGGTGGGCTGCGCCTACGCACTTTTCGCTCTACTCTAAATTGAAATAAACTTCTTCACTAGCTCGACATAAAAAAAGATCAAACATAAAAATTCCCCCTCCCTGTCAACGGGGAGGGGGTTAGGGGGTGGGGTTTTACTTCACAACTCCTAAAACTGGCGCTACCTCAGACTTAGCAATTCGAGGAGACAAAAATCCCTGAGCGTAAATTTGGGGATTTACTTGTGCAATATCAGTATAAGATTGGCGAACGTGCGCGTTCACAGCCACAGTTTTCACATCATATAACTGCGTTGCCAACTTGGGATAACAGCCGAGAAGAATAATTGGTACTAAGAAGCAAGCAGCAATGAACACTTCTCTGGGTTTAGCATCGCTAAACTTAGCATCGCTAGGCAATATACAGTTTGTCCCAAAGCAAACCGCTTCCTGATTTCCTTGATTTTTCAGATCTAAATCCATCAAGTCGCACACGGGGGCAATGTCACAGTTAGGTATTACCCCAGAAGAGTAGAATATCTGCCGCAACATCGAAAGCAGATATATCGGTGTGAGAATGATTCCCACTGCGGATAAAAATACTGTTACAGTACGGAACGAAGAACTATAGATATCGCTGTTAGTTACACCTAGAAAAACTGTGAGTTCGCTCGCAAACCCACTCATACCAGGGAGAGCCAAAGATGCCATCGCACCCATTGTAAATAAGGCAAATACTTTCGGCATCACCTGACCAACATTGCCCATTTCATTCAATGCCATTGTATGGGTGCGGTCATAAGTTACACCCGCAAGGAAGAACAGCACTGATGCAATTAAACCGTGCGATATCATCTGCAACATCGCACCACTAATACCCAAATCAGTAAAGGATGCAATACCTAGCAAAACGAAACCCATGTGGGAAACAGAAGAATATGCTAGACGACGCTTCATATTCGTCTGAGCAAAAGAGTTAAACCCACCATAGATAATATTGATCACGCCTAACATTGCCAAAACTGGAGCAAAGTAAACGTGCGCTTGGGGCAGCATTTCCATATTCAAGCGGATTAATCCATATCCGCCCATTTTTAAAAGTACGCCCGCCAGTACCATTGATACAGGAGAAGATGCTTCGCCGTGAGCATCAGGTAGCCAAGTATGCAGAGGGAAAACAGCTAGTTTGACACCAAAGGCAATCAATAACCCTGCATAAAGTGGCAATTCTAAAGCAAGTGGATAATCCTTGAGGGCAAGTTCTGCCATATCAAAGGTCATATTGTCGCCGTAGAATGCCATTCCCAGCGCGGCTACTAAAATAAATATCGAAGCTGCTGCCGTATATAGTAAGAATTTTGTAGCCGCGTACTGGCGCTTCTGACCACCCCAAATGGAGACAAGTAGATAGACGGGAATTAGCTCTACTTCCCACATAATGAATAGCAGCACTAAGTCTTGGGCTACGAAAACCCCAATTTGTGCGGAATACAGCACCAACATGAGGAAGTAAAACAGGCGAGGCTTCATATCGACTTGCCACGCCGCAAAAATTGAAAGCGTTGTCACCAATCCTGCAAGTAGCACGAGTGGGACAGATAAGCCATCGACTGAAACTGCCCAGTTTATACCTAAGCTAGGCAGCCAAGCATACTTTTCTGCGAGTTGAAAAGTTGCACTGCTTGCGTCGTAATGCTTCCAAAAGGCATAGCACATCAATATAAAGTCTGCCATTGCCACGATCAAGGCATACCACCGCACAGTTTTACCACCTTTATCCGGTAATACTGGAATGATTAGGGACGCAACGAGTGGTAGTAAGATAATCGCGGTTAGCCAGGGAAATTGTTCCGCAGTCATTAAATTAGGAAATTATACTTAGTAGTGAATGAAATTATTTTACTAAATTTTGTAAAGTTTTGTGAAATAAAATTTTGATTTTGAGATAGGTGTCAGTGGGAGTAATATTACTTCTGTAGGAGGAAATAGTTGTGAGCGATTCGCTCTTGACGACGCTATGCGATCGCAATCCATAGCACAATCAGAATGTACATATTAAATCTGTAAAATTAAAGCTGAAAAGAGAGATAAGTTAAACTGTAGTAATATCGCCGCGAATCTTGGATAAAGCGTATGAGGTTCAATGTAACGATTGACCGTGATGAGGATGGTGTATGGATTGTGGAGTGTCCCAGCATCCCAGGATGTGTTAGTCAAGGTGAGACTAAAGAAAAAGCTTTAAAAAATATACAAGATGCGATCGCAGCCTGTCTTCAAGTTCGTGCAGAAC
Organism: uncultured cyanobacterium; assembly: GCA_963711165.1. Lineage (GTDB taxonomy): Bacteria > Cyanobacteriota > Cyanobacteriia > Cyanobacteriales > PCC-9333 > Crinalium. The sequence goes on from CAVQDG010000070.1 coordinate 38,140, forward strand.
GTGGATTGCCACTTACAATAGAAACCCATCAGGTAGAGGTTATGGCTTAATCTATGTCATCTAATCTACCTGTGCTTAGTGGAAATGAGGTCGTTCGTGTGTTTGAAAAGTTTGGGTGGCAGTTTGTACGGCAAAGTGCAAGCCACATCATTATGGTCAAGGAAGGTGAACCAGTAACACTATCTATCCCCGACCACAAAGAAGTAGCCAAAGGCACTCTACGCAGCCTCATTCGCGCGGCTGGGCTAACAGTGCCAGAGTTCGTTGCTGCAATTTGACAACCGTAATAAATTGAACTCGATATTTCTGTTGGTAGTTAATAATTCAAAAGCAGAAATTACATAAATGTAATTGCACCACATTAAAAGTATTTTACAATCTTTATAAATACTGTTTAAATATTGCTTCCTTTTGCAGTGGTATAGTTTGCACCTCTTGTTGAATCTGATTTATTTCAGCTTCCATTATCAATATTTCGGTAATTATTTTCTCTTGTTCGCTTCTTTCTGGACAAGCAACTAATAGAGGATTTAGTAGCTCTAAATTGATATTTTTTTGCGCTTTTTTAGGAGCAATATCATTTAAATATTGCTTTTGAGTTTGTAAATAATATTCTAAATAATCAATATTTATTCGCTCATTAGGTCTAATACTAACTATACTATCGGGAAAACAAGCAGGATAAGTTAAAATAGCTGTACTACCAATATTAGCAGCAATAGTTATTAAAATAGTTTCAGGCTCAAATAGCTTACTAACTTTTAATCCTTCTTTATTTAAGTTTTGGGAGTACGGTATATTTCTGCGTCCTGCATTCGCAACATCGCCTGTTTGAATAAAGGGATATGTACCAGCTTGATATAAATGTGGCGCGTTTCTGGGACGGTGACTAAAACGCCCTCTTTCTAAAGAAGCAACTTGAGATAGTTTTATTTTGGGTGCAGAAGTAAACGACTGGCTCAATTTTTCTTGTATATTGTTTTGTATCTCTTGAAGCTTATTATTATTGATTTCTTCCTTTTTCTCTAATTCTTCAATTTTCTGCACAATTTTTTTTTGTACTTCTTTAGGAGGTAAAGGTATTTTTATTTCTTGAATTGTATTCAATGATAATTCCACTTGTCCACTATGACCTAATGCTAGTTTTTCAAGTGTTTTAAAACCAATCTTTCCCAACATATAAAGCACATATTTAGGTATAGTTAATTGATGTTCTACTCTTAAAATCGTAATGTGGCTATCTACAACAAATTCGCCATCTAAATTAAATAAAGTAACTCTACCCGCCGTACCGACTCCTGTTGAATTAATTAAAATATCACCTTTTTGTAATTTTCTATCATCAAGATTGAAGTTTTCATTCAAAAAATATTTTTCACTGAAATCAAAATTAAAATATCCTTTTGCTTGCCCTGATTTAATTACTTGAACAGAAGAATTACCATATATAGGGCTTCTTCCTCTTTGCAATAAGTTGGATATTTGCTTTAATTTAGTTTGTTGCCATTTACTATGTAATTGAATTTTGGTGTTGTATAATAAGTTAATGCGTTTGTCAAATTCTACTTGGTTAAAATTCAAACATTCTAAAAGGCTAACATTACCAATATAGTCTTTTACTCCTTCTGGCATTTCCAGCGAGGTAACGTTTAAAAATGATTTATAGATGTAGTAATTAATCTTGTTGTAGTTAAATTGATTATCTTCATCATATAAAAAAGTTTTATGTTTACCATCATCATCAGAATATAAAACTATTCCTGCTTGTCTACCGCTCTTAAATTCGTATCCTAAAAGTTTGCGATTTGTTTCTAAATCATCTCCAGACTTAACAATAACAGTTTGCTGGTCATAAGCCAATAAATAATAATAAAATTTTTCGTGTTCTTTTTGTAAAATTTTTTCATAAAACAAATTATCAATTTTTTGCTTTTGTTCTGCGGGCGTTAATTCCCTAAAATCTCTGCGCTTTTGAATATTTTTAACTTCTGTCAAGTTTTCAAACCAGTCTCGGTAATCCTTATACCATTCTGTAGCCTTAATTGCATCATTAGCATTTTTAGCAATAAAAGTTTTATAATCATCAAAATCTAACTCAAGAAATTCAACATAGCTTCTAAATAAAGCTTCTGTATCAGTAAAATCATTTTTGCGCTCTCGGTTGTTAATAATATAATCTTGTGCAACAAAATCATAATCTTCTTTCCAGCGAGGTTCACGCTTTTGCAAAAACAATACAATAGTATTTGTACCAGTTGCCATAAAAGCATTGGAGCCTAATTCTACAATTCCTCTAATCAGGAAATTTTGTAAAATAATTTCTCTCGCACGGGCATAAATTCCGGCATTGCTTAAAATTGAGCTAGGTAAAATAATACCTGCCATTCCGCCTGTATGTAGTAATTGTGCGGTTCTTTCTATAAACAAAGCTTCAATTTCTGAAGAACTATCAGTAAGATGTTCAAACAAGCTATAGTTATCTTTAAGTTTCAGTGCGTGGGGCTTAAACCCGTGAATAGAATAAGGAGGATTAGCAATCACAACGTCATAACTCGTAGCCAAACTACGATCTTTTTCGTTGTAATCTTCTAAGCCATCACCAAAAAAGATATTTGCTTGTCCATCTCCATTCATAAAACAAGCAACTTTAGCAGTACGGGCTAGTCTATAATCTTTTTCAATCCCGTAAATAAATTTTTCTGCCCAGTCAGCCGTTTCTTTATAGTGTCTACTTTTTGTATTAATATCATCGCTATATTGCGGTTCTATTTCGTCAATAATATGCTGTATTTCTTCAATTGCTTCAACTAAAAAATGTCCACTACCACAAGCATAATCAATCACGTAAGGTAAAAAATCACCGCGATTATTTTTAAGCTTTTGTGCGACAACTTCTTTTAAGGGAATGCACTTAATAATAAATTTGGCAATGGGCAAAGGGGTAAAAAACTGCCCTTCGGATTGCTTGTATCCTGCATCTAAAAGCTGCTCAAAGAAATCGCCCAGATATTGCTTTTGATGCTTTAAGCTGTTACCATCATTATAAAAATAGCGAAATTTTTTATATTGCAATAAAGTAAGAATTTCATTGAGAACCTTAGCATTTTCTAAAAAAAGCTTTTCATTATGTACTTCTTTAAAAGCAAACTCGTTATTACTATAAAATTTTAATTCTCTAATAATCCTTTTGATTTCTCGTTTTGCTACTTGATCTGGAAAACTGTTGATCCAATAATCAATATCTTTTTCAGAGTAGTTAACGATTTTTTCTTTTAGAAAATCACCCATCCCTTTCGCATAGAGTTCTTGTAAACGTTCTTGAATTTTTTCCGATGTATCTTTAGCTTCAATAATCTGAAAATCAGTAATTTCATTATCTTGTTTTTGTTCATCAACTATTTTGCATAAAATTAGGGAAAGAATGCGATTGAAAGCATTAGACTTATCACTAATATTGTTATGACGTAAAATCTCCTCAAATTGATTAAATAATTTACGTCCTTCTCCTTCTGTGAAGGGTTGCAAATCTTTCTTTTTTATGGGTATATGTTCAGGATTATAAGCTTGGATTTCTAAGTCAAAAATCCCATTAGGAGCAAAATAACAATTAAAATTCTCTTTCCAGGCTTCGTGCAATTCTTGTGCTGTCTTAGCTTCTTTATAACTTTTAACGTCTTCGTTATTTTCTTCCAGTAATCTTAACGTTTCTTCTCTATCTTTAATTTGAATAATCGCATTTTCGTAATTAATTATATTATTTTCGTTTACTCTAGATGTATAAAGGCAAAGAAAACGGGTATTTTTATCTTGCTGTAAATAAGAAAATAATTGACCGCCATTTTCCATCATTTTAATTTTTTCTTTTTCATACTCATTACCCCAAGTTTTACATTCAATGACTAGCAGGGATTTTCCTTCTCTATCAAAGACAGAAATATCTGCTTTTCCACTTTTTCCAGTTCTTCCTAGAGGATATTTGCGCTCAAGAATTAAATGTTGAGGTTCATAGCCTTTTTCAAGCAAGCGATTTACACATTCTAAAACCACAAAATTTTCAGGTGCGCTAAAGTTGGATGTAGTTTCATCTTCTAACTTAATTTTATTACCATAATCAATTTTTGCGGTTTCAAAATTAACTTGGATTTTATAATTGCTATGGATTGAGTAAGACTTTATAAAAATACTATCTTCTGAATGGTTGGTGGTGAATCCTAGTGCTAAAACAAGAGTTTTTATCTGTGATTTATTCATTAGCTTTTCAGAATCGGAGCTTATAGCCTTGCTGTTGGAAAACAGTATTAAAATTAAATTGGTTACTTGATATTATTACTACTGCTCGTAAATTGTCTCGGCATTAGGACAACATCAGTAAAGTCAATCTCATCTATAATAAGCGGTACTGCCTTAAAATTAAACTTTTGATTATGGGTAAGTAGTTGTAGTGTGATCGGATAGCACTCTGCACGAGCCAAAATTTCTAGGAATTTTAGCAAAAGAGCGATCGCACTTTACCAATTACGCTCAAAACGGCACAATATAATTAAGGTCAATAATGGAGTAGCTATGTCTAAAAGTAAAAAGCATAATCTCCAATGGCTCAAGGAAACCCTAGAGCTAAAAGAAGACCACAACTGGAAGTCAGAACCTGGAACTCGGATCTTTGTTGCAGGTCGAGGTGCAGTGCGCTTCGACGTTCCTGAAGATTGGCATTTTGAACCGGATGAAAAGTCGTTTCGGTTTCTCGACAACAAGCCACCTAATGATGATTGTCGTTTAGAAGTTTCTTTTAATTTACTTCCACCTGGAAACTGGGCAGAATTTCCCATTGTTCCCCTGTTAAGACAGGTGCTTAAAGATGAGACACGAGATGCTATTGAGCAAGGGGAAATAATTAAATTAAAACGCCAAACCGCCCGCATTGTGTGGACGCAAATAAAATTTATTGACCCAATAGAACATCGCCCTGCTTATTCCCGCATTTGTATCGGTTTAGGTTCTGGAGTGCAGTGCTTGATTACTTTTGATTATTGGGAATCGGACGCAGAACGCCTGACTCCAGTATGGGATACAGTTATGAAATCATTAGTTCTAGGACTTTATATCAGCGATCCTCGCACGGGATTTGCATTACCTGACTAAAGTTTAGGGCTTTACTACCCTCTACTATGTTAAATTATCGCTTTTTTCGTAATCAACGTTGGGATATATTATCTGTGCAGTTGGCGGATGTTAATATTTCAACTGCATATCAAACAAGCACCGATTAAAAGAAAAGGTAAACCAAGAAATAAACCAAGCCCAGGAATCAAAAGTGTGGGAATGCCGCCTAAAATGATGAAGAGAAAGCCAGCGACGAGACGTAGGGGTTTAGTTAGACACCAAATCAGTTTGAGCATAGCTTTAACTCCCTAACATTAAAATACACGATCCTTTTAAAGTAGCCTTGTAACTCCAAAAACTTCATCCCTCTAATTGAATACAACAAAAGTTAGGTAAATTTATTCAGGTAATTACATCTCATTCTTACTGTTAGCAAGAAATTGTGGCATCTTGACTACCTTTATTTACCAAATAAGATCAAGACTGAGCAATTTATCTGATTAGCTCACCTTGTATAGGTGATGATAATTTGATAGCTGAAGACTGAGTTGATAGGAAATAACAAGATGAAACAGTCGGATGGTAAAGTAACATTAGTCACAGGTGCGACGCGGGGCATTGGCAAGGGAATTGCGATGGGACTTGGTGAGGCTGGCGCAACTGTTTATATTACGGGTCGCAGTCTTGAGGCTACTGTGGGAAATGGCATATCAGGAAGCCTTAAGGAAACCGCTACAGCCGTTGAGTCGGCAGGTGGGGTATGTATTCCTGTTCAAGTAGACCATAGCGACGATGAGCAAGTACGTTTACTTTTTGAGCGCATCCAAAATGAACAGGGACATCTTGAACTGCTAGTTAATAATGTTTACTCAGGAGTACAGGCATTAAAAGATGGTTATGCAAAGCCTTTTTGGGATTGCGAACCTAATCTTTGGGATGCTTGCAATAATGTTGGTCTTCGTAGTCACTATGTAGCAAGTGTTTATGCAGCGCGAATGATGACTCAACGTCAGCAGGGACTGATTTGCACTATCTCTTCTTGGGGTGGGATGTCTTATATTTTTGGAGTCCCTTATGGGGCAGGTAAAGCTGCGTGCGATCGCGCTTCTGCTGATATGGCAGTAGAGTTAAAACCTTATAATGTTGCTTCGCTTTCAATTTGGCCAGGAATTGTCGGGACTGAACATATTTCCCAACTGGCTGCCGACATGGGTGAAAGTGATACGACTGACCAAAGAAGTTTATCAATTAAGTCCCGTTACAACTGGGAAACTCCATTGCTAACAGGACGGGTAATTGCTGCACTCTTGAGAGATCCAACTGTGATGAAAAGGACAGGTCGGGTACAAATTGTGGCTGAATTGGCTCAACATTATGGGCTGGTAGATGCTAATGGCGATCGCCCTGCGTCTCTACGATCTCTGCGTTTCCTGCTTCCCAATGCTATGCCTGCACTCAGAAAGTACGCAGGACTTATACCTAATATTAATGTACCCTGGTCACTGCTACTAATGATGGCACTAAGCTCACCTAAGATTTGACTGAAGTTTTAAGATTGGTGAATATGGCTGACTATATTACTCTATTAGTTGTTGGGGATAGTCATTGTCAGCCGCGATCGCTTGCTATAAATTGGTCTTTCTGTTGATCCTCATCCTTTGTTACCGACAACCAGTGATACAATGCTAGTCTACGAATCCAAGCTAGAAGGCACGAAAGTCCAGTACGAAAAGCTCAATGAAGCTATTCGTACTGGACTTTTTGTTCGGAATGCTTGTATTCGTCTGTGGATGGATGGTGAAGCTAAAAGTCGCAATGACCTATACAAGTACTGCAAAGTACTTGCTGATAACCCTGAATTCCCTTGGGCTAAACTACTCAACTCTCAAGCTAGGCAAGTACTTTGCAGAGAGAGCGTGGGCATCTGTCGCTCGGTTCTTCGATAATTGCAAAAAGAAAATACCAGGAAAAAAAGGCTACCCAAAATTTAACTCATACCGCCCCAATCACGGTTCGGTTGAATACAAACAGTCAGGATTTAAGCTATCGGAAGACAGGAAATATATTACTTTCACCGATGGGTTTAAAGCTGGATGTTTTAGGCTTTGGGGTAGTCGTAACTTGCACTTCTACGGTTTAAATAAAATCAATCGAGTCAGAGTTGTTAGACGCGCAGATGGCTACTACGCTCAGTTCTTAATTGACTACGACAGAGTAGAAAAACGAGAACCGACAGGTACAACCATTGGCTTAGATGTTGGGTTAAGCCATTTTTATACAGATTCAAACGGAGAAACTATAGACAACCCCAGACATTTAAGAAAGTCTGAGAAGCGGTTGAAACGACTTCAGCGACGGGTTAGTAAAAAGTTTAAAAAAGGACAGCCACAATCCAGCAATTATAACAAAGCTAAGAAAAAATTAGCTCTTAAACACTTGCGAGTATCCAGGCAGCGCAAAGACTTTGTTGTGAAAACAGCAAGGTGCGTAGTCCAGTCTCACGACTTGGTAGCCTATGAGGACTTGCAAGTGCGAAACATGGTGAAAAATCATTGCCTAGCAAAATCAATTAATGATGTTTCATGGGCAATGTTTAGGCAGTGGATTGAGTACTTTGGGAAGGTTTTTGGTGTAGCAACTGTTGCTGTAGCACCACACTATACAAGTCAAAAATGCTCAAGTTGCTCTGCTGTAGTTAAGAAAAGCTTGAGTACTAGAACTCATGTGTGTGCGTGTGGCACAGTCCTAGACCGCGACCACAATGCTGCACTTAATATTTTAGAGCTAGGACTCCGTACTGTGGGACACACAGGAACGAACGAAGCCTCTGGAGATAGCGACCTCTGCCCTGGCGATGAAAGTCGTCAGGGTAAGTCGGATCGTGGAGAGAGGAAACCCTAAGAGCGATCTTGGGAATCCCCATGCCTTCAGGCTGGGGAGGATGTCAACGCGTTAGCCGAAGTGATTACCGCAGAGGAAATTTTGATTTATAAAAAAAAATGTTGATTAGAATTAGTAAAAAGTTCAGTTAATAGGCGAAAATGTAATTATATTTCCGTAAATAGCCACTCCTTAAAAATGACTGAACTAGCAACAACTCCTTTAACCGGAAAAGCTCTACTGCAAAAAGTTAAAGATCTACCAAATGTGCCACGTCGAGAAACAGCTAAAGCTTGTGGTTATTACACCACAATTAAAAACAAGCAAGTTCGGGTAAATTTGGCAGATTTTTATGATGCTCTACTAGCAGCTAAAGGTGTTGCCCTTGAATCAACTAAAGATGGTCGCGGTCGAGAAGCAAGTTATCGGGTCACCGTTCACCAAAATGGTCAAATTGTCATTGGTGCAAATTATACTCAACAATTGGGATTAAAGTCAGGAGATGAATTTGAAATTAAGCTGGGCTACAAGCATATCCGCTTAATTAAAATAGGAGATAGCCCAGATGAAGCGGAAACGGATATCAATGAAGCAGATTCTGAATAGCTTAAATGTTGACATTAGCTACAGTTAGCTGAAAAATATCTAATTTTTTAACTTGTGAATCGCACTTATATAGTGTGATTCAAGTTAATATTTTGATAAATATAGAATGCTATTGCTCTCATATTGAACTAAAAATTGAAACAAGCATAGGAATTACTTCTAGATCCCCCTAAATCCCCCTTAAAAAGGGGGACTTTGAATTTCCCCTCTTTTCAAGGGGGGCTAGTTCTGATCTAGGTTTCAGGCTTTCGGTGCGTAAGTCCTAAAGCAATTACAGCATTTCTAAAGAAGTAGGCTTGGTAGGTGGCGGGAAAGCAATATCGAGAGCATCAAGTTCTTCGGTGCTGAGTTTTAGATCTATTGCAGCACGATTCTGGTTTACATGGTCAATGTTGCTGGATTTGGGAATCACAATCACGTTTTGCTGATGCAACAACCAGGCGATCGCAATTTGAGCCGTAGTAACTCCTCGCTGTTGTGCGATCGCCCCAAGTGTGCGATTTTTCAAGATGCGACCTTGTTCGATAGGGGAATAAGCCATGATGGGAATGCTTTGTTGTCTGCACCAGGGAAGCAAATTCCACTCAATTCCCGCGTCGGCTGAGGTTGTAGAGAACTTGATTAGTAACAATTGCTTTTCCACCCTCTAATTGGCTGGCTGATTCCATATCCTGAACATCGAAGTTGCTGACACCGTAGCTGCGAATTTTTCCTGCTTGCTGAAGTGTTTGAAATGCTGAGAGTGTTTCTACCAGTGGAATTGAGCCGCGCCAGTGCAATAAATAAAGGTCGAGATAGTCAGTTTTAAGACGTTGCAAGCTTCGTTCACAGGCTGCGATCGCACCTTTGATGGAGGCATTATGAGGATATACTTTACTGACTAAAAAAGCTTGCGATCGCCGATTGGCTATAGCTTCGGCAATAACTTCTTCAGCACCACCTTCACCATACATTTCGGCAGTATCAATCAAAGAAAGACCAATATCAAGTCCGTGACGTAAGGCATTAATTTCATCTTGGCGGTGTCTGGTATTTTCTCCCATTTGCCAAGTACCCATACCGAGTACAGGAATGACTTGCCCAGAAAGTAGATTAAGGGTTTGCACAGACATTCTCCATTAATGCTTGGACTTTCGTTTCGACTTGGGTGGTGTGCGGTGTGCGCCAAAGTATTTCTCACTGCGATAGCGCAACCACACGCGCAACTGTTGTGGAATCTCGTCTTTTTGCTCTTTGGTGAGGGTGTTGTAAAGGGCTAAAGCGCGTTCTCTTTCTCCCCGACAGGCAGCATTATTATGAGCATCCCAGTAGCTACGGGCAACTCGAATCCGCCGACAGACTTCTTTTATAAGTGCTTCTCCCGTAAGGGGATTTTCTTGCTTTGCCATACTTCAATCACAATGCCCTACCGTAAATCCTAACCCGAAGCATGAAGGCATTTACCCTTTCTGCGGTCTAGAGTTTGAACATAAATGCTAAGAGAAGAGTTGAGTAAGAAGTTCCTCACGAGTTACAGCAAAGTGATTTTCAATGTCGCGCAAGATTGCGCTAAGAGTGCCAATTTTAATTGGGCTATGGTTGGGAATTGTAATATTGTGTTCTCCATTCTCTTGAGTGGTTAATCGAATATGACTTCCGGTTTGCCGAGTCATAGTGTAGCCCAATTTTTCCAGAGCTTTCGCTAACACTTCACCAGACAGATCTCTGGGCAGTTTCATGAGGCAATGACCTCATCATGTACGATATGTAAACGGATCAGTTTTGGACGGGTTGCTTCATCAGGATAATGGCAATGAACAGCATCTTTAACTAATTCTCGAAGTTCTTGAATGCTGTCAGCTTGCGTAAAAATTGATTCTCCAATTGCCCTAGCTATATACCCCCCTTCTAAATCATTTTCCACCAAAAAAATAATCTCCATCATGCGACTTTCTCCTTCGGATGTTGGGTTATCAAGTTCTACTCAATTGGAAAGCTGGGAATCAATTGATCAATTTCTACCATTAGTTGCATTGTTTCTTTGAGCGCAACTACTACTTTTTGATAGTGCAATACATCATCAAAGGATAAGGTGCGTTTGGCTTTCTTGCGATCTTTTAGCCATTTGTCTAACACTTGATAACCGCCAATCTTGAATTCCCACACTTCAGGGGCAATGCCTTCAAAGTAGCGGTTTTTGTTGATGTAAATTCGCTGTTCTGTGGGGTTGTAGGTAACTTCCGTAACAGCATTGTCACCATTACCACTCATTTTAGTAATTAGCTTATTAAGTTTTTTTGATTTCATTAAATGTAATTCGACTAATTGTTGAGCTTTTGCACCTAAATCTTTGAAGAGTTGATCGTTACTGGTTAAAGGTACGCGGGGAAAGTCGATTTTGAGGAATTCGGCATAGCGTTGGCGATAGGTGGGACTGTGGAAGATGGCGTAGATGTAGTAAAAAATAGCTTCTGGGGTGGGAATGTAGCCAAGCTTTTCTTGAATTGCCTCAACAAACTTCTGAGATAGGTTTGTTTCAATTTTATTCCTTGCGAAAAGAGAAGCTTGTGGACTTTCAGTATCAGGATAAATGTATAGAGGAAAAAGATAATTAGCTTCTTTAAGAGAAAGTGTATGATTATCAATTATGTTTGAGGTACATAGAACTTGATCGTAAATTCTTTCAATTTCAACATTTCTAGATGTGATAAACCCTAAATTATTATTTTTGATAAAGTTCCTCATAACTTCATTTCTTGGTAATTCAACTACATCTTCATGATGGTAATAAGCTCTCCAGTCAAACGGGCGATACAGGCATTGTGTAAAATAGTTTTCCCAATTAGAATTTGATTTGAGTGATCGCCGCCTTTGGCTTAACTTCCAATCTCTCGTATCTTTAATTTCATAGATTTCGCTAATTTCTTGATCTGAAATGCTTAAATCTCTAAATTTATCTATTCGCTTGCGGAGTTCTGGTAAATCGAAATCAAATACAAAATGATCTCGATGAGTTTTGACTCCAGTTGAATTAACGGGCATGATATCTGTGATTTTCCAGCCAGCCTCGTATTCTGTCTGCAAATCTTTGTCTTGAGGGGTGAAAAGATAGCTCGGTGATTGAGGAAAGATTTCTTTCCATTCAACTGTGTTAATATCATGCTCTTGAAGAAAGCGATATTTATCCTCTCGTGAACCCCACACATCAGCGTGATAAATTTTAGCCATAGGTCAGATTTCTGTTGTAGGAGAGTACCAGGTTTCTAAAGAAATGTCGCGCACCGCTTTAATTCTTTACTGAGCGCGAGTTTTATGAACAAGCTGAAGGCAATCTTCTAAATCATCTCCTTGCCAAGTTCCGGCATACTTTAACAAAGATTTTGCTGTAGATTCTTTTTGACTACTTCTAGCCTTGATGAACAAAATGAAATCTAGCACTTCTTTTAGAATCTCATCTGGAGTCCCTTCAATTTCTTGAAGTAATTGTTCTTGAATAGAGAAGCCTTTAGAAGTATGAGGCTGAGTTGGTTCATGAGTTTGCATTGTTTTAAACTCCAACGTACATTAGACCTTTTGCAAAAGTCGATTTTTGCCCCCCTAGCCCCCCAACTTTGGGGGGAACCGGACTCTCAAAGTCCCCCAAAGTTGGGGGATTTAGGGGGCGTTTGCAGGATTTATGCAACAGGTTTATTATTTGGGATATTTCACCATGATAGCCACTGCTACCCCTTGCTGAATATCAAACACATTCTTATCTGGTGAACCATCTGGGGCAACTTCTTTTTTCTTGACTGTTACCATGCAAATCCATCAGATAAATCTCGTCAAACGTCTTCTCTAAACTCTGGCGCATTCCCCGAAATGTGGGATTATCTAAATAACCATGATTGGTAATAAATGCCAGAATACCGGAACCTGTGCGATCAATTCTCCACTGACCAAAGCGAATAAATTTTACATAGTCATCCTGCAAATATTTAGGGTTTTGCTCCCCTAATGGCAGACCATCCACATAGTAATAATCTTTAACTAAACCTGCAATCCATTCGCTTTTATTTGCCGAATTTCCAGAATACGGCGGATTGCCCAACACTATCATTACAGGTGTATCGCGTTTCACCATTGAGGCTTCGTTTGCTTCCTGTGCGACAAATTGACCGAATAAAATCTCTGATTTTTTCAGTGCTTCATCTAGAGTATTTGTAAGGTAAATTCCTAATCGTTGTTTACCCTGAAATTGATAGCCTAATTCTTGTAATTGTAGACCGAGTTTGAGGTGAGCGATCGCATAAGGAGCCATCAACAACTCAAAGCCAAATAACCGAGAGAGCAAATTATCTCGCACATAGCTATCCCACTGATTCGCCATACCAATTTCTTCTAAATTGCGATAAATCTGCTTTACCACCTCATACAAAAAAGTACCCGTCCCCGTTGCTGGATCAAGAATTTGCACTCTCGGCTTTTGCGTCACCGGATCTTTGGCGTTATCTGCTAAACCCAAGGGCAAATCAAAACGATCTTTAAGAATGGCATCAACAGAACGTACCATAAACGACACCACAGGCTCAGGTGTATAGTAAACACCTCGACTCTTTCGCAAAGCTGCATTATAAGCTGCCAAAAATGTCTCGTAAAAATGCACAACCGGATCTTCTTGCCGAGTACGCTGCCCAAAATTTTCTAAAATGCTGCCCATATCTACTTGAGACAGCAATTGCACTAGATCATCAATTGCCCAATCAATCTGACTAACAGCATCAGTTTCAACAATCGTATTAAATAACCGCTTCAAAAATGGGTTAGTTGCTGGAATATAAGTTCCTGCTGTGCGACGGGTAAAACTGTTGTTATCCCCCTTTTTAAGGGGGGTAGGGGGGATCTGAGCATGACCAACTCTTGCAGCAAATAGCCCATAAGAAATCGTCTGAGCATACATATCAGCAAAGTCAGCATCAGTTAAATTGGGTAGCAACACCTCACTAAATCCCTGTTTTAATTGATGCAAATCTCCCTGAGAATCTTCTATGCTAAGAGCCGTTTCTGTTGCCAACCGGATCGCTTTTGTTAACCTTGCCATTTGTCGCGCTAAGTCTTCAGGACTGCTGATGATCTCGCCTGTATAGCTGAGAAACTGCTCCAACAGTGCAGCAACCTTGTCAGCATCCTTTACTTGCAGCGTATTATCGTTGCTTGCCAATACTTCCTTTAATCTGCGCTTCCCGTTGATATACCAGCGAAACTCTAAATAATTAGTTAAAATCAGATTGGGAAATGATTCTAGATATCGCTGCAATTGCTCGGTTTTTTCAATTTGATCCAAATCTAACCCAACGTCTTTAGCTTCCACATAACCTACTAGCAAATCTCGCTGCTTTACCGTAAAATCTGGAATTCCTGCTTTATTGCCTTTTTCTTCAATCACCGCGTCAATTCCATGAGCAGGATCATCCAGCAAATCTTTTAATGCTGGGTAATGGCTGCGTTCACTTCCTTTTTGCAGATTCTTTTTAATGGACTTTAGATAAGCATCAAACGAGAATGGCATTGCGATCTTATCTCCGGTGTTGGTGAAGTTTTAGCAAACGCTTTTATAATGTTGAGTATTCCAAATTAAGAAGGCGATGGCGTAACCTGTGCAAAGCACCTATCGCATTTACATTAAACTTGTATTCTCAGGTATACCATCTAATTTACTGAGAATAAATAAACTACCATCTCCACCACGTCCAATTCGGAAATCTTCGTCTAAATAAGTAATATCAAGCGTGGCAACTCGACCACGAGGATTATTAGCTTGTACAACCTTAAATGGGTCAAGTCGAGGTGTATTAATACCAATAATTCTGTCAATTGATAAGTATCTTTTGTCAAAATCAACGTTGATGCGTTTGTCTGGTACAGGTGATGAATCATCTATAGCAGGCTCAAAACTAGCTGTCACTTTCACATATCCCGATACTATTCCCAAGGAATGTTTGACAAAAGCAATATTGAAAAACTCTTTATTAGCAACATTAATTACTTGATACACTTTACCCAATTTTAATCCTAATGGCAGAGAAACTAAAGAACGGATTTCTCTAGCAGTGGAGTATTGCAGTTGCCAAGTTCCATCTAGTAATGAAATAGCATTCACCAAAGGATTAGGGTTCGGGTTGCAGCTTTCTATTTGAGTGGTCAATTGTTCAATTTCTAGGGCAGTAGTTTCGTCTAGCTGCATATCGGTAAGAGGAGAATCATCTTTGTTAGATTGCAACTCCTCAAGATAAGCTTGTAATTTTTCTTTTAACAATAGTCGATTATTCAAGGGTTGATACCTGATTATTGATAGCTACAAGATCTATAATTATTGAAAAAGGTCTAGTAATCAAGCTTTATTCATCAGCAACAAATCAGAGCGAAATCTGCTTAACTGCTGGTAGGAATCATCTCTGGGCAATTGTTTAATTATGCTGCAAATTTCTAATACTGTGAGTATCCCAGAGCATGAGATTAATTTGAGTGCGGTGCGATCGCAAGGTGCAGGCGGGCAAAATGTCAATAAGGTATCAACAGCAATTCACCTGCGCTTTGATATCATGGCTTCTTCATTGCCTGAGCGTTATCAAGAGCGTTTGTTGAAGCTAAACGATCAACGAATTACTAAGGAAGGTGTAATTGTCATTAAAGCACAAGAACACCGCAGCCAAGAGCAGAATAAAGAAGAAGCATTGCAACGTTTGCAAGATTTAATTAAGAGTGCGATCGCAGTCCCCAAACCCCGCAAAAAGAGTAAACCAACTCGCAGTTCTCAACGGAAACGTCTAGATAGTAAAACTAAGCGATCGCAAATTAAAGAATACAGAAAGAAAGTTACAGATGATTAATATCTTTCTTTTGACTGATTGCTATCTGGGAATTTTTACTAACTATGCACAGATAGTTACTGGCTAACTTTTCAGGTGCTAAATAATAGACTGCTTGCTCTCAATCAGTTTTTTATATCTGTGTGCATCTGTGTTTATCTGTATTTCATCTGTGGTTAATTATTTAAAAGTGGTCTTTTAGTATCAACCCTATTTATGAGCAACACAGAAGTAGTAGTAATTGGTAGCGGTATCGGTGGATTAAGTTGTGCTGCAATC
>CAVQDG010000071.1:0-14620 GCA_963711165.1 uncultured cyanobacterium
GCTAAGTTAGATGAAATTCAAAGGTGAGGAGTGAGGGGGAGGAGTTAGTAAATTATTATGGATTAGACATTTAGAGCCTATCCGAAAAGTTTTTTTAAGAGTATTTAACCGCAGATAAACGCAGATAAACGCAGATGTTTAAGAGTGATTCTCTATTTTTCGGATAGGCTCTTAAAGGTGCAAGGGGGGACTTGCACTACTGATTAATAATTAAATAATTAAGCTTGATATAGCTGTTGTAGAGGCAATTTATATGGTACAAACACCATCAAAACCTTTGACATTGGAAGAGTTTCTCATGTCACCAGAAACGGAACCTGCTAGCGAATACATTGATGGTCAAATTGTTCAAAAACCAATGCCACAAGGGAAACATAGTACAATTCAAGGTGAATTTGTAACTGCTATAAATACAGTAGTCAAGCCTCAGCGAGTTGCCCGTGCTTTTCCAGAGCTTAGGTGTTCTTTTAGTGGACGGTCAATAGTACCAGATATATCTGTATTTCTTTGGGACAGAATTCCCCGCGATCAGAATGGTGCAGTTGCTAACGTTTTTCAGATAGCCCCTGATTGGGTAATTGAGATATTATCACCGGATCAAAGTCAAACAAAAGTAACAAAAAAAATTCTAAATTGCCTAAATTATGGAACTCAAATGGGTTGGTTAATTGATCCAGAGGAGCAAACTGTATTTGTTTATCTTCCCAATCAGCAACCACAAGTATTTGAGCAAATGGATGAGGAGCTTCCTATACCATCTTTTGCAAGTGAGTTACGGTTAACTTTAGGAGATTTGTTTGGCTGGTTGTTGGAGTAAAGTAAATTTAAAGAATTTCAGCAATGATGATAATTTTAGGTCATAATTAAAAGCGATCGCACCCACCCCTCTTTAATGTTTAGGCGAAGCCCGTCGTAGACATCGCCCTTTACCCTAAACTTGAGTTTACAATAACCTTGACACTTGCGCGTGCATCAAAGCAATATCAGGATCACGTTGAATTGCAGCATAATATCGCTTTCCAAATGTATCTCCATCTTCCGATGGTTGCATCAAATTTTGCGCTTGCTCTAAAAGTCCACTCGCATTGTCTAACTCTACAGGTTCTTTGGAACTAAGCAATTCATCAATCTCAACAATGAATTGGGATATAGAGCGCAACCAATTAAACCAATCATGGTTGAGTACTAACTGGAAATATTCACCTTTTGATTTAATCTGCCCGTGAAACTGTTCATAAGCAACTCGTTCAGATTCTAACAGTGCTTTGTGGAGACGTAACAAAATATTACGCACGTCGCGCAGGCGTTGAAGTGTAACCTCTAAAGAATCGGATGAAGACATCGGATAATGATTGCAGTAAATACTTTTCCCATGTTGGCATATCAATTCTGCTTAAGTGGGGATAGGATTTGCTGTAATTGTAGTAAAATCAGGTTAAATGAATTGTGCGATCGCACCCTACCATTGATGTATTTTATCCTGCTAATTACAACGGATGGCGTTTAAAAAAATTCCAAATCTCTTCACTAGCATTAATTAATTGCGAACTACCGCCGCCACCTCTGGGGAAAATGTGTCCCGCACCTTTTAAAGTAACAAGTTCTACCTCTGCACCACCCCGACAATTAGGATAACGAGAAATATCCACACGCTTATTTAAACTTTGTTTTACTTCCTTCCCAGCGCAACCATTATGTTGTCGCCAAAACTTAATACTATCTGGAACAGACAAAATCGAATAGCCAAATATTTTAGTACCTGCCCAAGGTACTTTATCATCGTTTGTGCCATTGATCATTAACATTGAAATTGGACGCTTAGAATTACAAAATTGTTTTACTTCACCAGGCAAAGTAGCAACTACTGAGCCAAAAGCAGCAATTTTACTATTCGGTTCACAAGCTAATCTTTGTACTAAAAAACCACCATTAGACACCCCAGTAGCATAGATTCTGCGTTGATCAATACTTCTAATTTGCTTGATGTGATTGATTAGAGTAGAGACAAAAGAAACATCATTCACACCCCATAGTGGATTACTAGCTACATCCCAACGGCGATCAATTCCATTCGGATAAGCAATAATAAATCCTTGACTTTCTGCTAGTTGATTAAACCCTGAACTCGATGCTAAATCTTTTCCTTGATATCCAGAACCATGAAATGCTAAAACTAAGGGCATCGGGCGCTTAGGGTTGTAAGACTTGGGAGTATATAGGTAATAACTCCTCTGCCTTCCTTGATGCCGCAACTGGAGAGTTGCTGCACCTATTTTTACTGGCGGTTGTTTGGTTGTGACAGATATTTTAGGTTGCAATTCAGCACTAACTAATGTAGAGATAGCATCGCAGCTAGTTGTAATACTAATTAATAGCAAGGTAAATGTTAGTTGTGCAGCAGGTTTTAAAAATAACAGGTTCATTTCTGACTAGCTTGGTGAGAGATTAAAATTATACGTCTCTCCGTGTTGCAAAACCCCAAATGTACATGATCGCCCTTATGGAGAAAGTAGAGACGTTGTATGCAACGTCTCTACATCAAATATTTGTAGCTAAATGTAGCTATAAAAAATAAGCCTGCATCAGCAGGCTAGTATCGGAATTTCATGGTGTGAAAGTTGGCAAATCTTTCTGGAAATTGCTAATTATTCCATTGCTCCTTTGCCTTTTCCAGAGGGGTGTGGTTCATTAACTTGTACGTCTTCACCTTGCACCTGTTTGATAAATTTTTTAGTGCCTTCAGGTAAAGGTTCATCCAAGTTCAGCTTTTCTTTAATTGTCTCGGCTGCATTTTGAAGAGGGTTGCCGCCGCCTGTGTCTCCTTGTTGAGGGACTTGGTAAGAACTTGCTTCAGGTGTGGTGGTTGCAGCGATCGCACTCGGTGTAGTAAATTGTCCCAATGCAGCACTAACAAACAATATAAGTCCTAGAAAACAAGCAGTTAATACTTGACGAAGTTGCATTGGTCGCAACCAGCCGAAAACTCGGTTCATATAAAATCCTTTATTAGTTACCTCATCAGTATTCAACTTTTATTTAAGCTAGGCATCAGTCACGTGATATAGAGTTTTTACCTTGTTTTTTAGTTTTTTTCTCTGTCGGTAGATAGACTGCGATCGCACCTAATGGATTAATAAGTAAATAGATCGGAATATATTGGTACTCCCTTCCCACGCTCAAGATTACCGATTGTATTCTTCCTCTTCCTTGGCGGACTTTGCGTCTTGGCGGTTATAAAAATAGGTATTCTTTAAGCGGGAAGGGAGTAGTTATTGTGCCAAGCGCGATCGCACACTCAATAATTACTCCAATTACCTCTTTTGACATTGAAGCGGGTAACGATTACCTCGCCATGTTGTCCAACCCTTAGCTAGTCTAGTATTACTGTTGTATTTGAGATACCAGTTATCTTGCTCGTTACCTAAATAGCGGATACCTAATTCCGAAGCATTTGAAGACCTTTTAGCCAACTTTACCCAGTTGCTCCCGTTATCACTGAAACGTCCAACAACACGCACACCGGAAGAAGTACTACAGACACCACCACTACAACTTGTTTGAGGGTCGTCTACTACAGACCACTGCATCTGTGCAGGTCTACCATCAATATTGCAATTCCATAAACCAAAGTACCATTGGCTGACTGCTTGAGAGGCGCTGGCATGATTTGCACCAACAAAGAAACTTACAGGAACTATTGCCAATCCTAATAACCACTTGTTTAAGTTTTTCATAAAAGCCTCACGTAAAATTTACTACTGTTAAATTGCTCTACATTTTTATAGAGTTGACTGAAGATTTTTATGCGGTTTTTGGTCAGGGAGGAGCGCAAAACCTTACGCGGGCAAGATACCCGCACTACATCTATGGTGGCATAAATATAGTGTGACTATCTTGGTGACAGGATTTATGAGTAAGGGATTTATGGGAAGAGTTGAAGGTAAAGTTGCCTTAGTTACTGGTGGCGCTTCAGGAATTGGTAAGGCAACTGCTAAATTACTGGCGCGTGAAGGTGCAGTTGTAGTTTTAACTGATTTAAATCAGGGCAATATTACTAGCGTTAGTGCAGAAATTGGTAGCAGTGCGATTTTTTGCCAGCATGACGTTACCAATTCACAACAATGGGAAGATGTAATTAAGCTGATAGGCGATCGCTTTCACAAATTAGATATCCTGTTGACGCTCTCCCGTTTCCGCTATCGCGCTTATACGTTTGATTCTTGGTTCACTGAGTCCACTTAAATTAAGTACCTTGCAGTCCTTAATCCAGAGGTGGTTCTCTCCCCAAGCTTTGACTTCGGGTGCGCCCCACCCTAGTTGCATTACTGCAAAATTTGTTTGTTAGAGACCGTAAATTTACGGTCTGTACAAAGCTGGTTGTCTAGTTCCCATGAATCTTTTACCTACTTCTGGGCTGAAAACTAGAACTATGAAGTAGAACCCACCAAGATTCAGTTGTCAAGGTACAGCGTATGCCTCTCGGCTACATCGGGTTTTTAAAGCGGTTGATTACCCTATCCGCTATCATCTAAGATACCGTTAATTGTGGTATCTGTCAATGAGCAAACCTGAAATATATATAACATTTCGCTTAACGTCACAAGAAAAAGAAATTCTCAAAGCTTACTGTGAGCAGGAGGGGAGGAATCAAACCGATGTTTTACGAGAGTTAATTAGGAATTTAAGACGGCGGTTAAAACAAGAGAGTCGCTTTTCATCTCCCACTTAAAAGCTTGCCCTGAGCTTGCCGAAGGGATGGGAGCGCATCAGTCTCCCGTGTTTATCTGTAAACTGTGCTGGTATTGCTGGCATTAATGCAGCACAAGATCCCGAAAACGCCACCTTAGACACTTGGCGACAGGTGATGAATGTAAATATGGAAGGTGTTTTCCTGGGATGTCAACACGCCATACCGCTAATGAAAGCAACAGGCGGGGCAATTGTCAACATTTCATCCTACGCTGCCATAATTGGTACACCATTAGCAGTTGCCTATGGTGCAAGTAAAGCTGGTGTGCGTCAGTTTTCTAAATCTGTTGCTTTATATTGCGCCCAACAAGGTTACAAAATTCGTTGTAACTGCATCTTACCAGGAGCAATTTTAACTCCAATGTGGGAAGGATTTCTTGGTAGTGGAGAAGATAGAACTCAACGCAGTGAGCAAATTACTAAACAAATACCCTTGGGAGTGTGGGGAGAACCAGAAGATGTTGCTTATGCAGTTCTTTATTTTGCCTCTGATGAATCAAAATTTGTTACTGGTGCTGAATTGGTAATTGATGGTGGTCAATCTGTGGGTTGATAGGTGAGGGAAGAGTGCGATCGCTATTTATTTACGCTGTAAATAATATACAATACGCCAAAATGTATAATAATTAATATTATAATCTCATTATTAGGAGAAAAGTGTTATGCCTAATTCTTCTGAAAGTGGAAGTGAATCTTTTACTTTTTCTGATTTTAAAAAGGGTATGGATGAAAGCTTAAAAAGTTCTCTAGAAGCAGTTGAACGTTTAAAAGCTACCGATACCAGTAAAATGAAGGCTGCTCAATTGACAGAACATCGACACGAAATCGAAGAGATGGAAGGAGTTGCCTTAACTCTCAAGCAAATGCGATTTGAAGATTTAGAGAATCTAGAAGCAACGATACAAGATGCAGAAAGCTACTTGCTCGATAGCTAACGAAGCCACTTATAATATTGAAAATGTTTAAATTATATGATTATTTGCCCTCTGGTAACTGCTATAAAATTAGGTTGCTTGTAACGCAACTACAAATACCATTTAAAAGAATAGATATAGACATACTTAAAGGTGAGTCACGAACACCAGAATTTTTAACCATCAATCCCAACGGGCGTGTGCCTGTGTTAGAAACTGAATCAGGTCAATTTATAGCAGAATCAAATGCTATCCTTTTTTATCTCAGCCAAAATACAAAGTTTTTTCCTACTAATGCTTTTGAAAAAGCACAAGTAATGCAATGGTTATTTTTTGAGCAATATAGCCATGAGCCATATATTGCTACATCAAGATACTGGATTTCTATTCTGGGAAAAGCTGAAGAATATCAAGATGCTATCCAACAAAAACGTCAACCTGGCTATGCTGCATTAGGTGTAATGGAGAAACATTTAACAAATCAGCAGTTTTTTGTGGGAAACCATTACACGATCGCAGACATTGGATTATTCGCCTATACCCATGTTGCTGATCAAGGGGAATTTGATTTAACTAGATTTCCCGCTATTCAAAAATGGATAGATCGTGTTAAATTCCAGCATAATTACATTGGCATTACTGAATCTTAATTCTTTGCACGATAATTTATGAGCTACTTTCGCCAAAATATTGATTTGATGTCTGGCTACCAGCCAGGAGAACAGCCTCCAGCAGGTGTTAAAGTAATCAAACTCAATACGAATGAAAATCCTTACCCGCCTTCGCCAAAAGCCTTGCAAGTAATGCGGGATCTCGATGGAGAATTATTGCGCCGTTATCCAAATCCAATGGCGGGAGAATTTCGCGAAGCTGCAAGTAAAGTTTTAGGCGTACCGAAAGAGTGGATTTTGGTAGGTAATGGCAGTGATGACCTTTTAACAATGCTGATGCGGGCTTGTGCCGATCGCGATCGCAACGTTGTTTATCCCATGCCAACATACGTCTTATATCGTACCTTGGCTGAGATCCAAGATGGGTGTATAGCAGAGATTCCTTACAATGATGATTATCAATTGCCAGTTGAGCGATTAATTGCGGCTAATGGTGCTGTCACCTTCATCGCTTCCCCTAATAGTCCTTCTGGTACTTCTATACCCCTAGAATTATTAGATAAACTAGCAGCACACTTATCTGGGGTATTAGTTATTGACGAAGCGTATGTAGATTTTGCTGAATCTACGGCTTTGCCATTAGTGCAAAAATACGACAATGTGATTATTTTACGCACTCTTTCTAAAGGTTATTCTCTGGCGGGGTTGCGGTTGGGGTTTGGAATTGCTCAACCAAGCTTGTTAGAAGGATTAATTAAGGTTAAAGATAGTTATAACGTGGATGCGATCGCCTATCGTGTAGGTGCAGCAGCATTGCTCGATCAAGAGTACAAAATCGCTAATGCTGAAAAGATTAAAACTTCCCGCACCAAACTAACTAGCAACTTAGAGCAACTAGGTTTTAAAGTATTACCATCTCAAGCTAACTTTTTATTAGCTCAACCTTCCCAAAAACAAGCTGAATGGCTCTACCAAAACTTAAAAAGTCAAGGCATCTTAGTAAGATATTTTAAGCAACCACAACTAGAGGACAAACTACGAATCACAGTTGGCACAGAAGAGGAAAATGCAGCTTTAATTAAGGCATTAACAAAAGCTTTGTGAATCAATTTAAATTTATGTCACAACCCACCGTTGGCACTAAAAAAAAGGGGAAATCTCTCCCTCCAAAACCCATAGTTAAATTAGGAAAGTTTGTTTGGACAACAATGTGGCATCTAATGATGTCTCAACTTGCCCCGCGTAATCAATCAGGCGAGTATGTTCGTCCAAACAGTCAATTCCGACACTTCATTAGTACAGAGGAAGAAAACCCCTACAAACCAGCCGCAGGGCGTTATCGTCTTTATGTAGGGTTGGGATGTCCTTGGGCGCACCGCACATTAGTTGTTTTAGCACTTAAAGGACTTGAAGATGCGATCGAAGTATCAGTAGCTTCACCTTCACCAGATCAAGGAATTTGGGTATTAGATCAAATAGATGAGGGTTGCCAAAATCTCCCAGAACTATATCAACTAGCATTACCAGGCTACAGTGGACGTAGTACAGTACCCGTATTATGGGACAAAGAAACAAAAACAATAGTTAACAACGAAAGTGCAGAAATTATCGTTATTCTCAACTCCGAATTTAACGAGTTTGCCAATAATTCTACACTCGATCTTTATCCAGAGGATTTGAAAGAAACAATTGATTCTTGGAATGATAAAATTTACAGCACAGTAAATAATGGTGTATATCGTTGCGGTTTTGCCCAAACTCAAACCGCATACGAACAAGCTTGCAATGAATTGTTTGCTACCTTAGATGAGATTGACAAAGTATTAGCAACAAATCGGTATCTGTGCGGCGATTCGCCTAACGGCGATAGCTTCGCTTCACGCATTACACTAGCAGATGTGCGTCTATTCACCACATTATTCCGATTTGATATCGTCTACTACGGGCTATTTAAGTGCAATCGTAGAAGAATCCAAGACTATCAAAACTTAGGATATTACCTGAGCGATTTGTATCAACTGCCAGGTGTTGCTGAAACCTGTAATTTAGAAGCAGTAAAACGCGACTACTACGGTAATTTATTCCCACTTAATCCTGGTGGTATTATTCCTACTGGGCCTGATATCAGTAACCTCACTGCACCACACAATCGGGAAAACTTAGGTAAGGATGCAGTTTTTCAGCAATGAATCCATACAAATTTATAATTTGGAGATACTTATCTTTGATTGCGAGTTTGTATCAATCGGCGTAGACAAACTTTGTTAAGCTAACGCGCATCTAAATTGTACATTTGATAATTGATATAAAAGTTATCAAACCCTATAACCCTCTCTCCTCCCTCCTCTCTCCTCCCTCCTCTCTCCTCCCTCTCTAAAATATAAAATTTAGAAACACAACAGCTTATTAGAGCATTGAGGACTTTATCCCTGATCATTACCCACATTTTTCGCTTACCACTAACCCGCCTCCGGTTTAAACCGGAGGCTAATAGCGTGCATTCCGTTAAAACGGACTAAAACAATCATAAATTTAGTCGGTTTTAACCGACTTCAGCTATTAGACAGGGACTTGAGTCCCTGGCGGGATAACTACGTCTTTACCGAGAACAACGCCGGAATCAATTAACAATTAACAATTATCAATGTTTTTGTTTGTATTGATCGCATTATTCCCCGAAGGTTAAACAAAGAACAAGCTTAAAAAGATTTACATCGGACTTGGATACCCAATGAAAGATGGCAAAATTTTATTCGACAAATTATTGACTATTCTTAGCTAAGAACTACAGCATCAACAAAGTAAAACCTATTATTTGTTAAGTAATATCTTAAGTCATACAAAAGAAATAATTGCAACTTAACCGATGTATTTCTCTAGATTGATGACAAAAATCTTTGCTAAACCCCAAAATCTTACTTGTCGGCATTTTAATTGACTAAAGGATTTTATGGTAGCTCCCATTGAATTTAATTTATTTGCTCCATATAACAAAGGAGCCGCTTTAATTGGGTCATTTTCAGATTGGAAAGAAATCCCGATGAAAAAAGGCGAAGATGGTTATTTTCGCACAACAGTTGAACTCGAAGATGGCGCTCATCAATACAAATTTAAAGTTCAATCTAAATCCTGGTTCTTTGAAGAAGATCAATGGGTAGAAGTTGTAGATCCTTATGCTACTGATATTGATAATCCTACACAAAATGGTGTAGTAAGGGTTAAAGATGGTGAAAGAATATTTGATACTTATGTTTGGCAGCACGATGACAAACCTTTAGCTGCTGATCATGAATTAGTCATATATGAAATGCACGTTGGGGACTTTTCCGGTGGTGAAGATGACCCCTTTGCTCGTGGTAAATATGAACACGTTATTGAAAAATTAGATTACCTGTGTGACTTAGGTATTAACGCGATTGAATTAATGCCTGTCAAAGAATATCCAGGGGATCACAGTTGGGGTTACAACCCACGTTATTTCTTTGCAACAGAATCTAGTTATGGCACTACAGAAGGCTTGAAAAAGTTAATTGATGAATGCCATGGACGGGGTATTCGTGTACTCATGGACGGGATTTTTAACCACTCAGAAGCAGAAAGTCCCCTCACCCAAATTGATCACGATTATTGGTATCATCACTCACCACGTGATCCTGATAACAACTGGGGACCAGAATTTAATTACGAACTCTACGACGAAAAGTTACAAACATTTCCTGCCCGTAAATTTGTCGGTGATGCAGTTCGTTTTTGGATTGAAGAATATCATATTGACGGCATTCGTTACGATGCTGCAAGACAAATTGCTAACTACGACTTCATGCACTGGATAGTCCAAGAAGCTAAACAAGCAGCAAGCATGAAGCCTTTTTACAACATTGCTGAACACATTCCCGAAACAACTAGCATCACCAATGTTGATGGACCAATGGATGGTTGCTGGCATGATAGTTTTTATCACTGTGTTCTAGAACATATTTGTGGTGATACTTTTGATTTAGAACGTCTCAAAGATGTTCTTGATGCCAAGCGTCAAGGTTTCATGGGGACAACCAATATAGTTAACTACCTGACAAACCATGACCATAACCATATCATGGCAGAATTGGGTGAACGTGAAATTTTTGATGAAGAAGCATTTAGACGTGCAAAGTTAGGTGCAGTATTGCTGATGACAGCAATGGGAGTGCCATTAATTTGGATGGGTGAAGAATTTGGCGAGTATAAATACAAAACTCCTGACCAAGCTAAAATTGAATGGACTTTGTTAAAAAATGACCTAAATAGTGGTTTGTTAGACTATTATAAAGGTTTGATTGCGCTGCGTAAAAACAATCATGCCCTCTACACAGAAAATATTGAATTTTTCCACGAAAACCCCGAATCAAAAGTGCTTGCATACACTCGTTGGAATGATGAAGGTTCACGTTTAGTTGTAGTGGCAAATTTCTCAGATCAATTTTTAGGTGGTTATTCAGTACCAGGTTTTCCAGAAAATGGCACTTGGCATGAGTGGACTTACGACCACGATGTTGAAGTTGGAGATAACAACCTCATAACTGATTTAGGAGAATACGAAGCTAAGGTGTTTGTCTGGCACTAATAAAATAGCCTGAAATGTCAGCCAAATAGCAATTATAGGACTTACGCACTCTCATGCTTAAAATCTAAATCCCCCCTAGCCCCCCTTAAAAAGGGGGGAATTCAAAGTCCCCCTTTTTAAGGGGGATTTAGGGGGATTTAGAAGTAAGTTCTGAATTAGTTAAAGGGAACAGCAATACTGTTCCCTTTAAAAATATGATCATCTTAAAATAAACATCTTTGAAACTTGAAATTTACAAAGTTGCTTAATTATGTTGTCAGACAAAAGTTTAATTGCAAGCAAATACCTAATTTAAGCGGTTTTAAGTGGCTGTTCTACAAATGATTGTTGTTCTTGACTACTAGGCACTAACTCCCAACCTGCTTTTCTTAATTTTTGATACGTTGCCCAACCTTTAGAACCACCAGGAATTGGATAATCTGGGACAGACAAGTGGGGGAAAACTGTATAAGGTCGCCAAGGTTTATTAAATTCGGTTTTGAGATGTAAAATCTTCTGTCCATCCGCCCCACTCATAGATAACCAGCACATTTGTCTAGCCATGTATAACTCCTTGCGCTCAAGCAGCGACTATTTTTATCCAGAATCGTTCTTTAGCTAGTTAGCTAAATAGGCAGTAAGGCAAATAGATAAACAACTAAATTAAGAGTAATTCCTCTCAAAACACTAGAAATAATAGAAGCCTGTTGCATAAGTGTACACATCTGGCTACCTCTTAATTGAGGAATATAACATTATTATCTCTAGTGTTTATTCCACTCACCTCACTCTAAAGAATTATTTATCATGTCAAAATAAATTTCTGAAAAATTGGATACATTTTGATAAACACATTGATTTAACACCGGAAATCTACAATAAACAATTTAGTATTAAGAAATACAGAATTATTTAAGTTTATTTTGCAGCTAAAGGCAGATGATTAGTATTGAAGGCAATTTTAAATTATTAAAAGTGTTCTAATATATGAAAATTAAGTAAAGTTGTTTAACGCAAATTAACATAAGCAAAACCAATAGCATAGTTTTGTTTATGTTAATTGAACAGCTTTGTTTAAATAGGGGGGTTACATGGCAAGTTTAATTGAATTCAATTTATTCGCTCCTAATAATAATGCAGCAATGTTAATGGGATCTTTTTCTGATGGGAAAGAGATTTTTATGAGAAAATGTGAGGATGGCTATTTCCGCACTAATGTTGAACTTGAGGATGGAGTTTATCAATATAAATTCCGTGTTCAGTTAAAAAGCCCGTCGTTTGAGCCAGATCAATGGGTGGAAATTGTAGATCCTTATGCAACAGACGTAGATGATGGCAATAATGTGGCGATCGCACACCTTAAAAATGGTAAAAGGGTTGTTGATACATATATCTGGCAACATGGCGACCAGCCGCTTACTTGAGTTTTTCAAGCAAAAATAGCTATCTTGACTCCTGATTCCTGACTCCTTCGGATCGACTACGTGATATTCTGATTTTTGCAACCGACTTCCCAACATATACTAACGAATGAGGTTAGCGGTTTAATATTTTCTAGTCTGTGTTGAGAAGCAACACATTTTCCATGCCCTCATCCCCAAACTTTGAAGAGAATGATTCCCTTGAACCTGTATCTGTCACCCTGACAGATGCAACAACAGGGCGATCGCTCGACTGTTACATTGAGCATTCCCTAGAAGTAGAGGGTACTTTATACCTGCTACTGCTACCTGTAGATTCGCCCATAGAAATTGTTGCTTGGAACGAAGATGGCGAACAAGAAGCCACCCTCGTCGAAGACGAACCCGAACTAGATCGCATTTTTGCTGATGCTCAAGCAGTTCTCGCAGAGCAAAATCTCACCCTCAAGCGCACTGCCCATACTCTTACTGTTGCTGGTGAAATTCCAGAAGTAGTAGAAGAAGATATCCTAACAATAGAGATGGAAGAGGAAGGCAGTGAAATCGAGCCGGAAGAATTTCAGCTTTTAGCTAACTTCTACCATGAAGAGCAAGAGTACGGTGTTTATACACCTCTTGATCCTTTGCTGTTCTTTGCACGGGAAAATCAAGATGGCAAGCCAGAGCTACTTTCCCCAGATGAATTTAAAAAAGTCCAACCATTACTCGAAGAAATGCTCTTTGACGAGTTGGAATAGAGACTGCCTCAATTTTTTTCTGATTAGCAATTAGTAGCGGTTGTTTCTTCACCAAATATGAATGCTGTAAAGCCCACATTTAAGTGGTTGTACTTGCTAGCTATACCACCAATACTCTTGGGTATAGTTGCTTTTTTTGGTTGGTCTTGGTGGAGCAAGGAAACTGCCCCACCTTTAGATGCACAATCAAGTTCTACGCCTGGGAAGACGGTACAAATCCAAATTCCACAAGGAACGGCAAGCCAACAAATTGGTCGCCAGCTAGAGACTGCTGGTTTAATTCGCTCTACCGAAGCTTGGAAGCTGTGGACATCCTGGTTGTCGTTTAACAATAAGCAGGGTGGCTTTAAGTCTGGTGTTTATCGACTTTCACCTACCCAGTCTTTACCAGAAATTGCCGATCAAATCTGGAACGGCAAGGTGGTACAGCTAGGGTATCTTGACTACCTGATTTCCCTTCGCTCCTTCAAATAAGCTACATGATGTTCTGATTTTTGCAACCGTTTCCCGATCATACCCGTTGGGATGAGGGTTCACGGTTCGTCGTTTTTTTATCGTCTGTGTTTAGAAGCGACACATTTTCCATGCCCTCGTCCCATTTTGAAGAGAAATATCGTCCCGTGGACCTTCATCTCGCCCCTGACAGAGAACGCAACAGGCAGATGGCTTGATTGTTACATAAGCATCCCTAGAAGTAGAGGTCTCCTATAAACCTACTACTACCTGTTATAAATAACCACTATGGAAATTCTTGCCTGGAACAAAGATAGCGGACAAGAGGGCCCGCTCGTCGAAGACGAGGACCGAGGACTAGATATGTCGCGTCTTTGCTGATGCTCAAGCAGTTTCTAGCAAAGCAGAGATTTCACCCTCAGGCGCCACTGCCCGTCCCCTTACTGTTCTTGCTGGTGAAAAATCCCGAGAAGTTGGTATGAAGACGTGTTTTGACTATAG
This sequence comes from uncultured cyanobacterium, assembly GCA_963711165.1. Classification (GTDB taxonomy): domain Bacteria; phylum Cyanobacteriota; class Cyanobacteriia; order Cyanobacteriales; family PCC-9333; genus Crinalium. The sequence goes on from CAVQDG010000071.1 coordinate 13,969, forward strand.
AGATGGAAGAGGAGGGCGGTTGAATAGAGCCAAAAAATTAAGCTTTTCACTAACTTTCTCCCATGAAGAGCAGGGTTCAGTATTTATACACCTATTTTGATCCTTTGCTGTTCTTTGCACGGGAAAATCAAGATGGCAAGCCAGAGCTACTTTCCCCAGATGAATTTAAAAAAGTCCAACCATTACTCGAAGAAATGCTCTTTGACGAGTTGGAATAGAGACTGCCTCAATTTTTTTCTGATTAGCAATTAGTAGCGGTTGTTTCTTCACCAAATATGAATGCTGTAAAGCCCACATTTAAGTGGTTGTACTTGCTAGCTATACCACCAATACTCTTGGGTATAGTTGCTTTTTTTGGTTGGTCTTGGTGGAGCAAGGAAACTGCCCCACCTCTTAGATGCACAATCAAGTTCTACGCCTGGGAAGACGGTACAAATCCAAATTCCACAAGGAACGGCAAGCCAACAAATTGGTCGCCAGCTAGAGACTGCTGGTTTAATTCGCTCTACCGAAGCTTGGAAGCTGTGGACATCCTGGTTGTCGTTTAACAATAAGCAGGGTGGCTTTAAGTCTGGTGTTTATCGACTTTCACCTACCCAGTCTTTACCAGAAATTGCCGATCAAATCTGGAACGGCAAGGTGGTACAGCTAG
>CAVQDG010000072.1:0-64778 GCA_963711165.1 uncultured cyanobacterium
TTAACAACCACAAACCAAAATTATACGCGCGTGGCACGATTTGAACGGTTTTGCATTCCTTCCATCTCACGTACTTTTTTACCTCGCCACATTAATCTAATTGGCGATCCCTTAAAGCCTAACTGTTGTCGGAATTGCTTCTCTATATATCTACGGTAGTTGTCGTTAAAGCGTTGCGGATCGTTGACAAATAACACAATACTAGGAGGCTGCGTGCTAACTTGAGTACCATAGTAGATTTTGCCTTGCCGTCCTTGGCGACTAACTGTAGGAGAGTGCCAACTGATTGCTTCTTCTAGCACTTCATTAATCACAGCAGTTGATACACGGCGTTTATGCTCTTCGGCTGCAGTATTTACTAAATCTAGAATTTTGTCTACTCGCTGTCCGGTTAAAGCACTGGTAAAAATTACTTCTGCCCACTCAACAAAGCTAAGTCGAGTTGTGATATTTGCTTGGTGTTCATAGATTGTGTAGGAGTCTTTTTCTACAGCATCCCACTTATTTGCTATCACCACGCAGGCGCGTCCTTCCTCAGCAATACGCCCAGCAAGTTTTTGATCTTGGTCTGTAACTCCATCCAAAACATCAATTACTAGCAAAACTACATCAGCGCGGCGTATTGCTTTGAAGGCGCGATTAATTCCAAAAAATTCTGAGCCATACTCCACATTTTTCTTTCTGCGGATGCCAGCAGTATCAATTAAACGGTATGTTGTACCATTACGTTCTACTACACTGTCGATCGCATCACGGGTAGTACCAGAAATTGGGCTGACAATCGAACGGTTTTCCCCAGTTAAGGCGTTTAATAAGCTGGATTTACCAACATTGGGTCGTCCGACAATTGCGACTTTAATTTCTGAAGTTTCTTCGATTTCGTCTACAGATGGTATATGGGTAATTAGCTGTTCAAGTAACTCCCCTGTACCGTTACCATGTATGCCGGACATGGGGAATGGTTCGCCTAAACCTAGTGACCAAAATTCCGATGCTTGAACTAAACCTTGCTGTGGAGATTCACATTTATTAACAGCTAGGACTACAGGTATAGGGTGTTGACGTAACCACTCAGCAATCTCTTGATCTCCCGTTGTAAGTCCCGCTTGTCCATCCACTACAAATATTGCCGCACTTGCCTCTGCTAAGGCTGCCAGTGCTTGTTCGCGGATTAAAGGTAAAAATTCGGTATCATCATCAAACACTAAGCCTCCAGTGTCTACAACGGTATATTCGCGGTCTTGCCAGAATGCAGGACGATAAGTGCGATCGCGCGTAACGCCTGCTTCATCATGCACAATAGCATCGTTATCTCCAGCTAGACGATTGGCTACGGTAGATTTGCCCACGTTCGGGCGACCAATAATAGCAACAATGGGCAAGGACATATATAAATTTGAGTGAGTGAGGCTGCAATCTTTTATTCTAACGATATTGAAGGGTTATGGGTAGTTTATTAATGATTTTATGGTGAGGGGCAAGGGTTTATTTTTTTAACGCCAAGTTCGCAAAACAAGAACGCAAAGGGCGCAAAGGGAAGAGCTAAGTATGATATTTTCTCGATTATTTGCTATATCATGTTAGATTACAGCTTTATTTTGCAAAAATTAGTTATTCTATCTGTGTTTATCTGTGTTTATCTGTGGTTAATTATCTAAATTTTTACTTGTGCAAAAGGTTTATTGATGAGAGAATTAGTAATTATTCGCTGAATGCCTAGATTAGTTAATTGTTTAAATTCTTCCTGATTATCAACTGTCCAAACGCCAACATCAATACCCATGTTTTTAGTATCTTGAACTAAGTTAGGGTGATTTAGTACAATATTATATTGACTCAACATCATTGCGTTACCATCAGCAGCAGCTTGGGGTAATTTTTCTGTATATTCCTCAACCGATGCAACTAAATAACCTAGTTTAAGGGTTGGGTGATATTTCCGTACTTTTTCTAGAAAATTATGGTTAAAGCAAGCAACAATACATTGAGTTTCCCATTCTTCATCAATAAGTATCTGAAGCAAGTTTTCTATATTAGTCGTAGTCCAAAATTCGGCTTGTTTGACTTCGGCATAAATAAACTTTTTCAACACTGGTGAATTTGGCGGTTTGATAGGTTTAATGCTGCTTAATACTTCTTGAAATGTAGGAATTTTTTCCTTAGCAAATACAGAATTGAACCAGTATCCAGCATCAAGTTCTTTAAGTTGTTCTAAGGTTGTTTCTATTACTTTACCTGTGCCGTTTGTGGTTCTATCTAAAGTAGCATCGTGGATGATAACGGGTACACCATCGGCAGATAATTGGACATCAAACTCAATAGAATCAGCTTGATGTTCAATAGCAGCATAAAAAGCTGCCATAGTATTTTCTGGTGCAATAGCTGAATAACCTCGATGGGCAATTATTTCTAATTCTTTCAAGTCCTTTGCCTCTATTACCTAATCATGGATAATTTTGAAACAAAATCCTGGGATGATATCCGCGCTACTTTCAAGCAAATTTGGGGATATGAAGATTTTCGTCCGCCTCAAGGAGAAATAGTTCGCAGTTTATTATCAAAGCAAGATAGTTTAATTGTGATGCCTACTGGTGGAGGAAAGTCAATTTGTTTTCAGCTTCCAGCTTTACTACAAACAGGGTTAACTTTGGTAGTTTCTCCGCTTGTAGCATTAATGGAAAATCAAGTTCAGGAATTAAAAGAGCGAAAATTACCAGCAGCATTATTGCATAGTGAAGTACCATCTTACCAACGCAAGCAAACGTTACAAGTGTTGGAAAGACAACAGCTAAGATTACTATATTTATCACCAGAAACTTTATTAAGTGCGCCAGTTTGGGAAAGGTTATGTCAACCGCAATTAAAGATTAATGGGTTAATTTTAGATGAGGCGCATTGTTTGGTGCAATGGGGAGAAACTTTTCGACCAGCTTATAGACGACTGGGTGCAGTAAGACCAGCTTTACTTAAGTTTAAACCTGCTGGGACAAAGATGGCGATCGCATCTTTCACCGCTACAGCAGATCCTACAGCACAAGCAACTATTCGCCAAGTTTTACAACTACAACAACCACAAGTATTTTTAATTAATCCTTACCGCAACAATCTTAACCTCAAAGTGCAAATTGTTTGGACACCTAGAGGACGCAAACAACAATTATTAAAATTTATTCAAGTAAGATTAAAACAAACTGGTTTAGTCTACGTCCGCACTCGTAAAGATAGTGAGGAGTTAGCAGAATGGTTAAAGCAACAAAATTATGCCACCGCAGCTTATCACGCAGGGTTAAGTCCTGAAGAAAGACGTAAAATTGAATCTAGCTGGTTAAGTGGGGAAATACCTTTTGTTATTTGTACCTGTGCATTTGGTATGGGTATTAATAAACCCAACGTGCGTTGGATAGTTCATTTTCATACGCCTTTTTTGCTATCTGAATATGTGCAAGAAATCGGACGCGCCGGACGAGATGGGAAACCAGCAGACGCACTTACGTTAATTAGTGAACCTACTGGATTTTTAAATCCAGAGGACAAGGAAAGGCAGAATTTTTTTGCTGAAAAATTGCGCTTACAATACCAAAAGGCTCAACAAATTGCTCAAAAACTTCCACAACAGGGGGAATTAACAATAGTAGCAAAGCAGTATAATGAGGGTGCAGTTGCTCTGGCTTTGTTGCACAGTGCTGGACAATTACAGTGGAAAGACCCGTTTAATTATATCCGTCATTCTTCCGAAAAATCTAGATCTTTTGCCGAATTGAATAAATTACAGCAGCAAATTCAATTTCAGATGAGTGAATATCTTAAAACGCGGGGGTGTCGTTGGCAGTTTTTGTTACGCGCTTTTGGGTTTACCAAAGAAGCAACTAATTTTAGTTGTGGACATTGTGATAATTGTAAATGATCTTTGACTAAGGCAAAGCTACGATATCTATTCACCAGAAAAATCAATTTTAATCTCTGGGCGTTGATCTAATCGGATGGCTTGTTCCAAGGCTGCCTTTTCTTGCACTCGTCGCAGATAGGGTTGCAATTGTTCTAACTTACAACCTGTCAGAATACTTAACCCTTCTAGATTCATTCCCCGCATCAACATCTCAATACGCCAAGTTTGCTGGGCTTGTTCAATTATGGGAGGATGCGCTGATGGTGTAATGATATCAGTAGTAATTTCTTGCCAACGTAAGTGTATCTCTATTTCTGACATTGGTTGTCCAGCCTCATTAATAAATAATGCTGGCTGCTCATCTTTGCGAGTTTTTAGCCATTGGGTGAGGGGATTTTTTGTGTAAGTGCCATAGCGATATCCCATAATCCATTGATTTAGTGGAACTTGTCGCCTTGGTTTCTCAGGTACTTGCAGTATATGTTGCTGATGATCGAAAATAGAGTGCGATCGCAACAGACTAGCAATTTCTTCAGCACTAACACCAGCACCAAATAACACATAAGCTAGAGCATAATCTTGGGGATTAGACTTGCGAGCTTTTTGCAGAATCATACGCACTAAGGGAGCAGGTAAATCTAAAACTTCCTCTATTACAGTTACATTGCGCTCAACCCTAGCTAAACTTATTGTTTTTTCTGCTGAATTTACCTCAATACTTTCAGTAGCAAGAAACAACTCTACTAAATCAGCAATAAATGATTCTCGATCTTGCCAGAGTTGATGAAACTCTGTGGTAAATTCAGTTACGGCATATCCCAATAGCAATGTATTCAGCAAACTAGCCAACTTCGTCGCCGATAGGCGCGATACCTGCTTACCAGACATGGCTGCGGTCAAATATTGTACAGTATAGCGATGAACTTGAGCAAGTCCACGCCCTATCGCTTGTCGGTTTTCTGTGGGATAGTGTCCTGCTTCTCCTACAAGACTTCGCACAAATTCAGGAATTTGCTCCAACGCTCGTAAATGAGCATCCGCATAAGCTTCGAGTGCTTGAGCCAAGCTATGAATTTGATCTGCCTGTTGCCCTAAAACTTCCCCAAGTTGTGTAAAAACTTCTGCTTCCTCCATCACAGCTAGAAGCAAGCCTTGCTTACTTCCAAATTGACGGAATAACGTTACTTCATTCACTTCAGCTAATTCAGCAATCTGTCGAGTTGTCGTTTCCGTCACCCCCTGAGCAGCAAACAGTTGAAGTGCTGCTTGCACTAGGCGCTGTCGAGTAGAGTTGTGTCGAGCTACCATAAAATAAATTTGCAAGTTTCACTTGCAGGTTATCTTAAAAATTGTTAAGCTTAAAAAGTAAGTAACACTTGCATCTTTAACTCCACTGTAGCGATCTTTTAGAGGTCGAGCAAGCTAGATGGAGAAGCACAAGCTAGTCCTGAATCAGGTCAACAGGATGCAAAACTCTGAAACTAGGAAAGTTTATGACTTCAAATTCAATGGGGGCGGTTCAATCGTCCTCAGAGCAACTAAAACTGAGTTGGGTAAATGTTGTCTTTTTCGGGACTATTCACGCTCTAGCACTGTTGGCTCCTTGGTTCTTTTCTTGGTCTGCCCTCGGTGTAATGATTGTTCTCCACTGGTTGTTTGGTAGCATTGGCATTTGCTTGGGATACCATCGCTTACTTACTCACCGTAGCTTACAAGTTCCTAAGTGGTTGGAGTATACCCTAGCTACGATTGGAGCGTTAGCTCTACAGGGGGGGCCGACCTTTTGGGTCGCTGGACACCGCCAGCATCACTTGCATACAGAGGATAGAGATAAAGATCCTTATGCTGCTAGTCGGGGCTTCTGGTGGAGTCATATGCTGTGGATTATGTATCCTCGCGCTGAGTTCTTTGAACGCGCTACATATAATAAGTATGCTCCCGATTTAGCTCGCGATCCTTATTACAAATGGTTAGACAGCAATTTCTTAGCCTTGCAAATTCCCGTCGCCGTGCTGCTATATGTTTTGGGCGGATGGTCGTTTGTGATTTATGGAACGTTTCTACGGGCTGTACTTTTATGGCACAGTACTTGGTTGATTAACTCAGCAAGTCACATGACAGGCGATCGCCGTTTTGAAGTTCCAGATGGTTCCCGCAATCTTTGGTGGACAGCTATACTAACATACGGTGAAGGCTGGCATAATAACCACCATGCTTATCCTAATGTCGCAAAAGCTGGCTGGAAATGGTGGGAATTAGATATGACTTGGTGGGCTATTAAGGGATTGCAAAGTCTTGGGTTAGCGAAGCGCGTTATTCTTCCACCCGCAGAAGTTCTCGCTGATTTATAAGCCTCTTCCTTTTCAAAATAATAGGACTATAGAATACAGTCTTCTTCAAAAAGGGGGCTGTATTTATGTTTAAACAAAATTCAAAGCTATTTGTTAATTTGATCGAAAGTGCGATCGCACTCATTTATAGAATAATTTATTGTGTCGATTAACCCAACTTAACAGCTACTCAAAGTTAACTGAAATCTTTATATAACTGGCTCTGGTATTCCCCAGATTTTAATTGACCTGTCAATGCTGTAGCTTGCAATGAACTCGCGATCGCTACTCATTGCAAGGTAAACAATTGGTGCAGTATGCCCCTCTAATGTATGTATCTTTTTGCTTGTAACTAAATCCCAAACAATTATCTCATAATTATCTGTGCAGTAGATTAAGACTCGACCATCTCGACTCATTATGTAGGGGGGAACTTCTTTTTCTGATGAAGCGTAGAGAATGCGATCGCCTAATGCGTTTATTACTAACTCAATTCCTTTGTCACCATAATCAAGTGCATCTCAAAGAGCAAAGTTGAGACTAACAGCTTGTTTAGATCTGTTAGTCTCAACTTGAGATATAGGTTAATCGGTTTATATACCTAGCGGCGAGAGCGTTGATCGCGGTCTTGGCGACGGCGATCGCGCCATTCTGCGAACGTCAAATATATGATGCCGCCAGAAACCGCCACTAGCAACCCCAGGGCAGCTAAAACGAGAACACTTAAAATGGGAGTTTCCGCCATCTTTCTAAAAACCGTTACGACCCCAAATTACCATTGCAATTGACCAAGTGAACAGCACTAGCAGTGAAACCCAACCCAGCGTCAAAATATCCATAGCAGTATGTAAACAGAAATGGTACTAAATAGCTCCAGCGCCTATAATAATTCAATTTGAGGTGTATATCTCGCATTTGTTAAGAAGCGGTTTCAGGATTATATGATCAAAACTGAGTAATAATATTTTCGGTAACAATCAGGCTATAGATACGAGAGATAATAGTGAACGGGTCTTCCCAATTTAATCCCACCGAAAGACTAGAATCTATTAAGGCAGGCATTTTAGCTGGTATTGTTGTTGCCTTGGTTTATGCGATCGCCACTCTAGCTAATAGTTTAGTGTTAGCCGAGGTATTTGAGGCGCTTGTTAGTTTACAGATCAAGGCTGATGTTAACTTATTGGTGAGTGGTGCGATCGCAAGTCTAAGCGGTTGTCTATTCGGCATCACCTACCGTTATATAATTCGCTCAGACACTAACTCTCATCTTAATGATGGTGCAGTCCTAGCGTTTGGGCTAGTGCGAGGATTAGCACAGGTAGATGTAGGATTAAAATTTCCAGATGCCGTGTGGTCATTCGGCATCTTGGGAATAGAGAGTATTTTACTATTTGCGATCGCGCGTTTTACTCTTGACTTAGCGATGCAATTAGGTTGGATAAAACCCTTTAAATCCTAGAGACGTTGTATACAACATCTCTACAGTTTAAACTCCTGAAAATCTGGTTGACCATACATCATATTGCTGTCTATCGCTGATAGTGTTTTATTATTTGCCTTTTCTGAATCTATACACTCACAGACTAAATGTGCCACATCCGCACGGTGAATGATTCCTGCAACATTGGGATTTTCTGTCAAAATACCATTACCCGTTGCAGCTTCAGATTTTAATCCGCCTGGACGAATAATAGTATAAGTAAGACCACTAGCAATTAAATGTTTTTCTGCTTTGTCTTTCTCTGCTAAAACAGGCGCGAGTGCTTGCATAGCCTGTGGTGGAATAGCCTTCGCACTGTCACCAGTACCAATTGATGTAATCAAGATAAACTTTTTAACATTAGCTTTGACAGCAGCATCAATCAAATTCTTATTACCCAAAAAATCAGATCTTTGACCATCTTGTGGTAAGCCACCAATTGTGGTAATTACTGTATCAATAGGTTCATCGCCTAGCATTGCTTGTTCCACATCTGCAACATTCAAGGCATCACCCATCACTACTTTAATCCCCATCGCCTCTAAATCGGCGCGAGTTGTTTCTGTTCGCAACATGGCTTTAACTCGGCGCTTTTGTTCCATCAGGCGAAAAGCGATTTGCTGACCAACTCCGCGACTAGCGCCAGCGAGAAAAATACAAGGTTCAGAAGTCATTTTTTAGTTCCTAATATCATGTCCGAAAAGTGTAGAGACCTCTTCTTTCGCGTCTCTACAGAGTATTTAACCGCAGATAAACGCAGATAAACGCAGATGTTTTTTAGTGATGATTTATTTTTCGGATAGGCTCTAAGTGGCTAATTAATAGACTCTATGCGTTACCTAGAATCCATGTAGAGACGTTGTATACAACGTCTCTACATTCCCATGAGCGGAGATGTATAATCAAGTTTTAGTGTTACGGGCTACTATAACTAGCCACGATTGCGCTTCACAAGGTAAACCAGGTGGGCGATAGTAGTGATGGAGAATTTCAAAGCCAGCTTGTTCTACACAAGGCGCTAAAGTTTCATATTCCCAACCAGCAACATAACGATCGCCTGTTGCACGAACACTATAACCTTCGTTGTTTCCACGTACCATAGACATAATTATTGCGCCATTGGCAACAAGGGCAACCCTTAAATCTTGTAAAACTCTCACCATCTCCTTACGGGGAACATGAATTAGTGAGGCATTAGCAAAAATACCATCAAAAGTTTCTGGTGGCAGATTAAGATTAAGAAACGATTGCTGCCACACTTCACATCCTGATAGTTGTTGCGCCATCTCTACAAATGCTGGCGTAGCATCTAAACCAATCACTGTATGTCCCTGACTTTTGAATGCAACTAAATCTCGTCCAGGACCACAACCAATATCCAAAATCTTACCTGGATTTTTTGGCATAGCAGCAACCAAAGCATCACGATTTTGAGAAACGTCGTGATCCCAAGTACCTACGCGGAAAGATTCGGCTGTTGCTTGGTACTCTGCTATTGTCAGTTGCTCATGTTGCTCCACAGTTTTGTTAACCTCAGTAGCAGATGGATGTGTTTATCAGGTTAACTCAACTTTTTGTTTGGCTAACAACTAGATAACCTTGCTCAGTATCAATATATGAACTTTTGTAGTGATAATGTAATCGGTGTAGCACCAGAAATTATGGCAGCAATCATAGCTGCAAATGAAGATGATGCAGCCATGCCTTATGGTGACGATCGCTACACTCAAAGACTATCCACTTTATTCTCAGAATTATTTGAGAAAGAAGTTACTGTTTTCGGTGTAGCAACGGGATCAGCAGCTAATGCTTTGGCTTTATCTGTACTAACGCCGCCGTTTGGGGCAATATATTGTCATCAGGAATCTCATATTAATGTAGATGAATGTGGTGCGCCAGAATTTTATACAGGTGGTGCTAAGTTAGTTACACTTGCTGGTGAACATGGGAAGATTAGTGCTAATGATTTAGATGAGGTGCTAAAGAAAGCGGGTGCAGGTGTTGTGCATCATGTGCAACCAGCAGCAGTTAGTATTACTCAAGCGACGGAAGCGGGGACTGTTTATAGTATTGAGGAAGTCAGGGCGATCGCACAAGTTACTCATGCACACAACCTCAGCTTACAGATGGATGGGGCGCGTTTTGCTAATGCTGTTGTTAGTTTAGGTTGTACACCCGCAGATATTACTTGGCGTGCTGGGGTGGATGTATTATCTTTTGGAGCAACAAAAAACGGTGCTATGGCAGCAGAAGCAGTCGTTTTTTTTAATCAATCCCAAGCAAGAAATTTTAAATATTTGCGAAAGCGCAGTGGACATTTATTCTCTAAAATGCGATTTCTATCTGCCCAGTTAGAAGCGTATATTAGTAATGATTTATGGCTAAATAATGCTATTCATGCTAATAATATGGCAAAAAAACTAGCAACAAACTTAAGTCAGTTGCCAGGAGTCACCCTTTGTCATCCAGTCGAGGCGAATGAAATTTTTGTCAAACTACCTGAGACAGTAATTCAAGGTTTGCTGACAAATTTTAAGTTTTACCGTTGGGAGACAGAAGAATCAACCACAATTAGATTAGTAACAGCATTCAATACTAAAGATGAAGATATTAATGCTTTTTTAGAAGCGGCTGAAATGCTTGCTAATACAAAACTTACGCATTTTAACGATATGTAGAGACGCACTATGGCGCGTCTCTACTGCGACTTCAAGGCTAGCAATTCTTCATCAATCTTCTTAATGTAGTCATAGCCAAACGCTCCATTCTCTAAGTTTTGATGAAAGTAAAGAGGCAAATCTTGTTCTATTTCAACAGAACAGGAACCTCCTGCTAAAGCAATTGCTGCTACAGTATCTACATCACCTGTAAACGCAACACAACGTTTAAGTAATTCACTCATCTTTCTGCTTTGAGAGATAGCAGTAATAGCAGCACGCACGCTCATCCAACCTTTAGAACCTACTTTACCAATCCATGTTTCCGACCAATTACCATGTACGTGCTGTTCAAGGAAATCCCCTAACTTTTCCTTTGAACCAAGGTCATACAGCAAATAGTGAGTGGAGAGTGCCGCAGCAACTGCTGCATTGATTCCATCTGGCGTGTTATGAGTAAGTGCTGCTTGAATTTGGCATAAAGAAATCACTTCCTCAACAGTTTTAAATACACCGATAGGTGCTGCCCGCATTGCTGCACCACTTTTGTCACTTTCTGGGTGGATGCGATTAAGAAAATCATGCCCATCATTAACATTTAACAGAAAATCGTAAAAGCCTTGGGCGTAGCCTTCTCGTGGATCGCGTTTAAATACAGTAACGAATTGATTAGCTAAATTGGATGGTGTCCAAGGAGTGTTGGAAATAATCGCTTCTGCAACCGCAAGGCTCATCTGGGTGTCATCGGTATAATGACCAGGGCTAATGTTGTGTCGTGGATGCTTTTCATAGCCAGAAAGATCGTTATGGCGTTCTATAAACTGCCTAGAGGCATATTCAAAACCTGCACCATAGGCATCCCCAATCGCCAGTTCAATTAGCATAATTTGTTTCAAAAAATTTGTAGTAATAGTTCCTGTAATAGTAGCATTTCAATTTTTCAGGTGACATTATGCGATCGCGTTGCGCTGACAAGTAATTTCGCGCTCATTCGTAACTTTAGGGTTCGCATGATTTTGCTAGAATTGCGACTCCAAGATTTATTTATAACAACAAATAGTTTTTTCTTAAATATACTATTTTTAAATATTAGACATTTTTAATACATCATGCAATGTAGTTAACAACTCATTGGCGATGTAGGGTTTAGATAAAAATGTTGTAACATTAAGGCTGTCAAAATCCTCTATTTTAAATTGAGAAATTAGCCCACTGACAGCAATAATTTTAACATTCGGATTAATTTTTTTCAAGGTTCGGATAGTAGTTAAGCCATCTAGGTAGGGCATCATCAGATCAATTAATACTAAGCTAATTTCATCTTTGTGTTGTGCATACAAGGCTAAGGCTTCAATGCCATCACTGGCAGTTAATACTCGATAAGAATACTTTTGCAAAGCTATTTCTGTGATTTCACGAATTGGCGCTTCGTCATCAACCACCAGAATTAATTCTCCGTTTCCTTGAGGCAGTTGTAAATTTTCTAAATGCTCAATAACATTTTCCTGAACTGCTGGTAAATATACCTTAAATTGAGTACCTTCTCCTACTTTACTAGATACATTGATAAAACCACCATGACTCTTGATGATGCCAATAACTGTTGACAAACCTAAACCAGTTCCTTGACCAAGTTCTTTTGTTGTGAAAAATGGTTCAAAAATCCGATCTAATATTTCATTTTTGATGCCAATTCCGGTATCCGAGATAGTAATAGCAATATAATGACCAATTTTAGCCTCAATATTCATTCTAGTATAATTTTCATCTAGATAAACATTGTGAGCGCCAATACTTAATTTTCCACCATTAGGCATGGCATCACGAGCATTGACACAAAGATTTACTAATACTTGGTGTAATTGGGTAGCATCTCCTAAAACACTCCACAAATCTGAGATAATATCAGTGTGTAATTCGATATATTTGGGAAATGTTTCTTTGACAATTTGTTTAATTTCTGAAATTAAGTGTCGAACTTGTATAAGTTTGCGATCGCCTTCACAACCTCTAGCAAAAGATAACACTTGCTTAACTAGCGCCGCCCCACGTTTAACATTATTTTCTAGAATATCTAACCACTCTTGACTCTGCTCATCTTCCAACTTCAGTTGCAATAATTGTACTGACATTAAAATAGGTGTCAGCACATTATTTAAATCGTGGGCAATACCTCCAGCCAAAGTACCCAAACTTTCCATCCGTTGAGTGCGGAGAAACTGAGTTTGGAGTTGTTTTTTCTCAGTAATATCAGTATTAACAGTAAGTATATACTTAGGATTTTCTCTTTCATCCCGTACCAGCGTCCAATTGCTGTCAACAATAATTTCTCTACCATCTTTAGCTGCTAAATACAATTCACCCTGCCATTCACCTTCTGCAAGTACAGTTTGGTTAGCATTTTCTACTTGATCTATTACTTTCTTATATAAAAGTTGATTAGAATTTTTTCCAATAGCTTCCTCTGCTTTCCAACCATATAATTGTTCAGCAGCTTTATTACAAAATAAAATTTCTTTTTTTAAATCTTGGACAACAATAGCATCTGTAATAATATTCAGTAATGCAGCTTGCTCTTGTAATTGCGCTTGTGTATTTTTAGATTCAGTAATGTCATACCAAGCACCAACAATTTCCTGCACACTACCATCTGGGTTACGCACCAGTTTCATTTCATCGCGTATCCACCGATAACTACCATCTTCGTGCAAAAAGCGGTATTCAAGTAAATGATAACCCTGTACAAATAAACAAGGTAACTCAGCCAAAATGTGAGGGACATCAGAGGAGTGAATATAACTATCGGAAAACTTAGGTTTTTGCAGAAAGTGTTGAGCAGGATACCCAAGTTGAGCCATGACGTTGTTACTTACAAAAGTAGTACAATAATCGCCATGAGGTTGACAAGTATAAATAACTGCTGGGCTAGATGTTAGTAAATGTTGCAGACGTGCATGAGTTGATCGCCAAGTAAGTTCTGCTCTTTGTATTGACTCAATTTGGTGTTGTAACTCGGCTTCGCGCATCACTTTTTCAGTGACATCTTCAATAATTGTCAGTGTACCGATTACCTGATAATCTTCAATTAAGGGTGCAATTCTAGCACTTTGTAACATATTAGTTAAAGTGCTATAGCTAGAGTTTGGGGGTGTTGCAAGTAAATATCCATGTAAAGATTGAGACAGAATCGCTACTTGTCCATTTAACGCTTGAGCGTAAAAGCGATCTAATTTGCGTGTAACTAATTCTGGATAAACTAAGAGCAAATTTCGCCCAATCATTTCCCTCGCACTGTATCCAGTACGCATTTCTAGCCAATGATTCCAGCTATAAATATTTAAGTTGGCATCTGTCGTAAAAATTCCTTGCCATGCTAGTTCATTCCACCACTTAACTAGGGCATTATTCAGTGCTATATTAGGATTTAATTTGCTCATAATGTAATTTATAAATTATTATTTTATATTTCGATATCTGCCCAGGCATTAATTGCTCGAATTAAGCAACTCAGAGAGCCAACACCCAGTACAATCACAAGATAACCGCTTACAGGGCTATCTTGCAGCCTAAATGCTGTGCTAACAACTAAGCCATAGCGCAAACCGTGATTCCCGATTATTAGAGAATTTAGTAGCCCATATAATATCTCTAAATGTAAGCGTGGCACGGTAAAAGAAACTTGCATTTCCAACAAGTTGCCAAACACTCCTAGACAAGCGTTCAACAAAATATTTCCTACTTCAAGTAATATTTCAGAAGTTGTGATGTCAATGTAACCCGTTTCCGCTTGACGATTATCTGTTAACAAATTTGTCAATTGGATAGCGTTTTGATAGTCCAATAGCAACAGCGCATCACCTGAGACGGAACCTGTAAAAATCTGATGGATGGTGGCGACTTCTCCTGGGAAAAAGCTGGAAAATTCGTGAGCTAATCCTGTCAGGGGATGTATAGATACTTGAGGAACTTCTAGTATGACACGCTCGCCGACTAAATCTGATAAAGAGGAGGCAGTACGTGCAAAAGCAATATTAATAAATTCTGTCAAAGCATCTTGTTGTTGCTCGGTGATTAACATAATTCGCTTGCTTGAAGAAAAAAATTTAATTTACAACAATTTCACTTTCAGAATTGCTTGTACTTCCCACAATAGGTAACTCTGCCCAAACTTCCACAGCCTGAACTAAGCATTCTAGGGAATCTAAACTTAATAGCAACATTAAATAGCCAGTTACAGATTTATCCCGTAGGCTAAAGGTGGTGGACACGAATAGGGAATAAGATAATTCTTCAACATCTGCGATGGAATTGATCAGTTGATCTAAAGCATCAAAATGTAAACGTGGCGCGTCAAAGCCAATTTCGATGTTGAGCAGGTTGCCAAACATTCCTAAACAGGCATTTAATAATATATTACCAATTTCGGTTAATACTTCACAAGCTGAACTGTCTAAACTTTGATTATGCCTAACAACAGTTGGAACGAATAATTCTGTAAGTTCTACAGCGCCTTCGTAGTTCAATACTAACATAGCATTACCGGAGATAGAGCCAGTAAAAACTTGCTGTACGGTGGCAAGATCACCTGCTAAAAAATTTGCCAGTATGCTATTTAATGTACTAATAGGATGAATATAGACATCGGGTTGTTGTAGAACTACGCGATCGCCTGTCAGTTCTGATAATGATGCCGCAGTACGGGCAAAAGAGATGTTAATTAATTCTATTAACGCATCTCGATGTTGTGCTGTGATTATCATATTTCAGATCCTTTGAGAACTCTATTGACAACTTCCAAAACCTTGACAGATGCAAAGGGCTTATTTACAAATGCTTTTGCTCCTGCTGTGTGGGCAGATTCGAGTGTGGATGTTTGAATATCGGCGCTGGCTATGATTACTTGTACAGTGCTGTCTAGTTGACGTAGTTTTTCTAGTACATCTAGTCCATACATTCCTTCCATAACTAAGTCGAGTAAGACGAGATCGGGGTGATCGAGAAAATAAGCTTCTATGCCAGAAATTCCGTCTTTGGCTTCGATTACTTGATGTCCAGCTTTTTCTAGTATGTTGCGAAGCATTCGCCGCGACATACTAGAATCATCGACAATTAAAATTTTTGCCATTAGATTTCCTCCAAAATTGCTTGCGCCATGTGGGTTAGTGGTACTATGCGATCGCTCAATCCTGCTTCAACAACCGAACGAGGCATCCCGTATACAACACAAGTTTCTTCGGCTTCGGTAATAATTTTACCTCCATGAGATTTAATCCAAGCTGCACCTTGTTTGCCATCGGAACCCATCCCTGTCATTACTATTCCCAAAACGCGATCGCTATACACTTCTGCGGCTGATTGAAATAGCACATCGACGGCGGGACGATGCAGGGTATCTATGGGACGAGCATCTAAGTGGGCGACTACTGTACCATCAGAGGCACGGCGGAAGCTTAAGTGTCGTCCAGCAGCAGCTAATAATGCTACTCCTGGCTTGACAATAGCGCCTTCATAAGCCTCAATTACTTCTAAGTTTGATAACTCATTTAATCGGCGGGCATACATTTCTGTATAACCTACTGGCATATGTAATACCATTGCGATCGGCACTGGTATTTCGGCTGGTAGCTGAGGAATTAAGAATGTCAGGGCTTGGGATCCTCCGGTGGATATCCCAATCACAATAATATCTACTGTTCCTGAGTGAGGTTTATTTACAACTGGTACAGTTAATTTGATCTTAGGTAATTGGGGCGCAAGCAAACGTTTAAGCGGTACATCAGCAGCAGATTTGACTTTTTCGATTAATTCCTCACTGATCTCAAAAATCTTTTCCGTGGCTAAAGCTGTTGGCTTTTGCACAAAATCAACTGCACCCGCGTCAAGTGCTGCTAGTGCCATTTCACCACTCTCGCTGGCAATGCTGAGAACTATTACGGGAACGGGATTTATTGCCATTTGGCGACGGAGAAACTCTACTCCGTCTAGATGGGGCATGATTAAGTCTAATGTCACTACGTCTGGCTTGAGTTCTTCAACCATTTCTAATGCTTCTTCACCATCATGGGCAGCCCCTATTACTTCTATAAATGGGCTACGGGATAACATTTGCTTGACAACTTTACGCACGTATGCTGAGTCGTCTACTATTAATACTCGTAATAATTTATGTGTCATTGTTAATTGTTAATTGTTAATTGTTAATTTTTAATTGATAATTGTTAATTTTTAACGTATACAAATGCGCCAGCAATTTCTTGTAGTTCTAATGCGTTAGTCAGTTTTAAGAGTGATTCAGATGCGCCTACAAATAAATAACCTGGTGTTAGAAGTTTTGGCACAAACAATTTGAGAGTTTTGCGAATGGCGGGTTCTGAAAAATAAATGAAGACGTTGCGACAAAAGATCACTGACATCGGGGGAAATTTTTGTAAATCGGTTTTTGAAACTAAATTTGCACAACTCCACTTGATGCGATTGTGGATTTCTGGCGATATCTGTGCTAATCCTGCTTCATCTTGGAAATATTTGGCTTTTAATTGAGATGAGAGACTACGGAAGGCGCGATCGCGGTATAAACCAGATTCAGCTTTGGCGATCGCGCTGTGACTGGCATCACTAGCATAAATTTCAATCGGCATTTTTTCAAACCAACCTGCTTCATTTAATGCCATGGCGATCGTCAAGGGTTCCTCGCCTGTAGCACAAGCAGCACTCCAAATTCGTAAGGGTTTGTAGGGAGAATTAGCTAAATGTTGAGGTGCGATCGCTTCAACTAAAGCTTTAATTTGGTCAAATTCTCGCCAAAAAAAAGTTTCTTGGACTGAAAGGGCATCAATTAAATACTTCCACTCGGTATCTGCTTTGTCATCATATTTCAGTAGGTAGTAGTAGTCTAAATACGAGTGAAAACCTCGTTCAATCACTCGCGGCAAAATTTTATCTGCCAACAACTCGCGTTTGTCAATTTCATAACTCACACCTATGTATTCATTAATTAAATCACGTAACAACATAAATGTACTTTCAGCCAAAGTGATGTTTTCTGGAATAAATTGCATTTTCGTAGCAGATAAAGTTTTAGGAATAAAGAATGAAGTTGATCGCAGATAGTATCTACTTAAAGAAAGAGGCTTGGCGCTACCGTGATGGAATTTTTGAAATTGAGTATTCTCTTATTTAGAATCTGGCAGATTTGAATAATTAACAAGTTTCCTGAGATACAAGTTAAGACAAGATTCACATTTGCAAGACTTTTTGGGCAGCGCGACGAACTGCGGTATCGGGATCTGTACGGGCTAAAATCACCAGTTTACGTTCTGCACTACGATTACCTAAATATCCCAACGCAGTAACGGCTGCTAAACGCACTATGCTATCGCTATCTTCTAAAGCTGTTTCTAAAAAGGCTGATGCTTGTGGATGCTTTAAGCGCGTAAGTGCATCTACTACGGCACGGCGGACACCACTATGGGGATGAGTCAACCCAGTAGAAATTGTTTCAATTTGTGATTCACGGAGTTTAGCTAATGCCGTCACACAAGCTTCTCGCCTGGTTGGATCTGCTGTCAGATCGATTAAGCCTGCGATCGCTTTGTTTTGGTGTAAAGTGCTGTTGGCTTCTGTAGTTGCCAAACGTGCCAGCGCCTCAATTGCTGCTTGCACAATTACAGCTTGCGGATTTGATTGTGCAATACATTGTAATGCTTCTGCTACACCAATACCATTACATTCACCCAAGGCACGAATCGCAGGTAGACGGGAAACAGTATCAGCATTACGCGCCACAGCTAACAATGTTGGTAAAGCGTCGGGATGCTTAATCATTCCCAAAGCGGCGATCGCAGAAGAAGCTAAATCTCCCTCATCATCACTAACTAAAGCTAAAGGTGCAAGGATAGCTACAGCACGCTCACTGCCAATGCGCCCTAGTGCTTGGATCGCAGAGGAGCGTACATGGTGCGCTTCATCAAACGCTAATTGTGCTAAAGCGTCTATTGCTTCAACATAGCCATGTCTGCCAATTGAACGGGCAGCATAATATCGCACCCAAGGCTCTGGATCTTTTAAAGCACTAAGTAATAAGGGAAAAGCACAATTACTATCTAAATGTTCCAGTGCTTTAGCAGCTACCGCCCGCACTTTTGGGGTTTCGTTATATAAGGCATGAGCAATAGTTGTTAAAACACTTTCATTTTCCAAATAAGCAATATGTTCTATTGCCGCAGTGCGGACAATTTCTATAGGATCGCAGCACGCTGCAAATAGTAACTGTTCACATTCTGGATAAGCAAAATATCCCGCAATTTTTACGGCTGATTCTCGCACTAAAGGATCGGAATCGCTTAATAGTTGAACCATCCGCCCAGCCATATCAGGATGCCCCAGAGAATCCAAGGCAGAAATGGCAGAGGTACGGACTCCAACATCTGAATGACCAATTAAACTTAGTAATGCTTCAAATGCACGGCGATCGCCAATTTGTGCTAATGCTCCAGATGTGGGAATTACTAACTCTGGAATTGTAGTTAAAATTTCCATTAAAGCTGGCACAGCACTAGGATCACCAATCCGTCCCAAGGTAACAATAGCAGCTTCACGGGTTGCCAAATCCTGGGCTGTTAGTTGTAAAATTAATAACTTAGTGATTCGCTTACCGTATCTAACCAGCGCAACTTTAGCTAAATCACGGGCGGCGGGATAATTTAATAGCTCAGTCATCGCTGTTTCTACGGCAACGCCTTCTAGCCAACTCAGAATTAGTACAAATGAGCGAAATTCATTGTGCTTGGCTTGGCGAACACTAGAAAGCAAGTTATCCGTACCTTGCTGAGTAATCGAATGCTTAAATAAATCAATAATCTGATTACCTTCGCCATAAACTTTTTCATAGCGGTAGTAGAGGCTGGCGATCGCATTGATAATTACTTTCGCTGGTGCTGTCCCTGTATTTAATAGTTCTACTAAAGGGGCAACTACCTCTTCATTCCCCAGTTCTCCTAACGTAATCGCGGCTGGTTCTCTCAATACTTGATCTGCCAGTAAAGGAACTAACCTGGGGGCAATAGCAGGATTACCAATCCGCCTTAAAGCATCAATTGCCGGAAATGATACAAAAAAATTCCGCGATTCTGCCAAGGTTGTCAAGGCATCTACAGCTTCTTCTGCTCGTAACTGACTTAAGGCATCAATGGCGTGATAGCGGACATTGGCATTCGGGTCTTCTAAAGCTTTAATTAAAGCTGGGATTGCCCGTACATCTTGTTGTTCTCCTAATGTCAGTGCTGCATATATCCGCAAATCGTCATCAGGATCATTTAAACATTCAATCAGTGCTGGAATAGTATCTGTATTGCTCAGTGCCATTACTTGTAGCACACTGTTTAATACACCTAAATCCCGATGCTGTTCCCTCAAAGTCCTTAGCAGCATAGCGGCTGTGTCTTCGCCACCTCGTAGTGCCAAGCCATCAACAACTTTCTGCCTTACCCGCCAGTTTTCATCAGCCATTGCTGTTAATACGCTGGGCTGAGATTCTGGGGATTCTTCTGTAGTCAGCAATTCAACAGCCTGGATGCGAGTATCTTCATCATGACTCGATAGTTGTTGTGCTAATTCACATTCACGATTTAGTCTGGCGGTGACATCTTCAATTGTGACAATCGTACCAATAATGCGATCGCTTGAGCGCAAAGGTGAAATTGTTACCCTCTGTTGCATCCGCTCAAAATACTGGGAAGGTGTCAACGGCGGACAAGGAATTAAGTAACGATCAACTGTGGGAGCAATAGTTTCAATTGTTCCTTCACTAAGTACTTGCTGAAACAGCTTCAGTAAGCCTCGTGCTTCTAAATCGGGGACAAGTGCAGTTAATTCTTTGCCACAAGCTTCATCGGCATTCACACCTGTAGCCTTTGACAACCAATCATCCCACGAACGCACTATCAGTTGATGGTCAGTTGTAAAGATACTGATGGCAGCATTGGATGAGGACATTGTTTTTTTTGGAGGGAGGGGGGAGGGGGGAGGGGGGAGGGGGGAGGGAAGAGAGAGGAGGGAGGAGGGAGGGGGGAGGGGGGAGGAGGGAGGAGGGAGGGGGGAGGGGGGAGGGGGGAGGGAAGAGAGAGGAGGGAGGAGGGAGGAGAGGAAAATTGGTCATTAGTCATTGTTAATTGTTAATTGATAATTGTTAATTGTCTCCACAGTTGTAGTTAGATTTTTTGCTTGTTCTATTAAATCAGTAGTTATTCGCTGGTTTTCTTTGATTACATTGATGTTAACTTCAGTTACACTGCGAATTTCTGTGAGTGAATTGAGTGTATATTCACAAACTGTAGAGTTTTCCCGATTAGAGCGCGTAATTGTTGCCATTTGTTTAGCAATATTTTGTGTGGCTGGATTAATCTCTCTAATCGCCAGGTTTTGTTCGCTCATTCCTTTAGCAACTTGACTTGATTGACGGCGCATACTTTCTACTGCTGTCGTGATTTGAGTAGCAGCAGTTGCTTGTTCGCCCATTGCCTTGCTAATATTGGCAATCAAACGTGCTAAACGTTCTCCTTCTTGAGATATTTGCTCACTTGCTGTTGCTTGTTCAGATACAGCACGAGCAGTAGTAGAAGCTCCTTTACGCATCGCTTCTACAACTTGCATAATTTGATTCGTACCGTTGGTTTGTTCTATCATTGCTTTACGCACTTGTCCAGCAAGATTAGTAGTATTTTGGGCAGCTTTGATTACGTCACGGGCAGCACGCCCTTGTTCATTCATTGCCTGATTTACTTGCTGTGTGGTTTTTCGCATTTGTCCAGTTGCTTGCGCGATCGCACTAATTGCTTTAGCTTGTTCAACTGTGGCACGTGCTACTTCTTTAGCTTGCGTAGATGTTGTTTTAATAGTACTAACCACATTTTGTCCCGCCGAGATTTGTTCTTCGGTAGCGCGGCTAATTTCACTAACCAATTGTTTAGTTTGTTCAATTCCTGACAAAATTGTTTTTAAGCCAATCGCACCTTCTTCTGCAAGGCGATTGCTTTCATCAGCTACCTTTAACCCTTCGTTGGAAGAACTGACAGCTTCTTGCACTACTCCTTGCAAAGCTTTAATAATTGTGCCAATATCGGTGGTTGCTTGGGCAGCACGATCCGCTAGGTTACGAATTTCTTCGGCAACGACAGCAAAGCCACGTCCTGCATCCCCTGCACGAGCAGCTTCTATTGAGGCATTTAAAGATAGTAAATTTGTGCGCTCCGCAATTAAGTTAATTGTATCGACAATGCTACTAATTTCATTAGTACGTTTGCCCATTTCGCGCACTACTTGGGTTGATTGCGCCATTGATTCTCGCACACGCACAAGCCCTTGAATTGATTTTTGAACGGTGGCACCGCCTATTTCGGCATCGCGGGCTACTTTGCGGGTAATTTCATCAGCTTGTTTAGTTAAATTACTGACTGCACGAATTGAGCGATCAAGTTCTTCTGCACTGGTAGCGGAACCTGTCGCAGCTTCCGTAATTCGTTCAGCGTTTTGTGCTACGCCTTGAATTGAACGGGATGTTTCTTCTATAGCTGTGGCAACTTCTTCAACTGTGGCGGCTAGTTTTTCAGTTGTAACAGAAACTTCCTCAATTGAAGCTCCCATTTCGTTGATTGAGGCAGTGGTTTGTTCCGCAGCACTTGCTAAGTCATCAGTATTATTAGTAACGCCTTGAATTGAACGAGTCATTTCTTCGACGGAGGCGGCTGTTTCGCTAATTGATGTGGCAAGGTTATCACTATCACGACTAACGCTTTTGACAGAAGCAGCCATTTCTGTCATTGAACTTGTTACTTCCGTCGCAGAAGTCGCCATTTCTTGGGTAATATTATTGACGCTTTGAATAGAAGTGGTAGTTTCTTGGATAGAAGCAGCAGTTTCATTGATAACTGAGGCTAACTCGACGGTATTACCAGTAATTTGTTCAATTGAAGCTGCTATTTCGTTGACTGATGAAACTAGCTGTTCTGTTGAGGTTCCCACAGATTCAGCTTGGCTTGCTGTTTCTTTGAGAGAATTTACCATTTGGTTAGTACCATTGGTAATTTGGTCAAGCGATCGCCAATGCTCTTCGTGACCTTGTGTTAATTGTTCGGCAATGTTAGCAATTTCCTCTGTGTGATTGACTATTTGTTCACATGGCGATCGCAGGTGAGTAATTTCTTCAGAAATTTGGCTATAAACCTCAGCAAGTGCCGCTTTAAACTGAGAGTTACGTGCTAGTAAAGCTGCTACTACAGCCACCACAGAAAAAACAGCTATAGATAAAATTGCAATTGAAAAAACAGACATAAAACTTTTCTCCTATTAACTTATACTCAATTCTAATTATTCACAGTATCTTTTTACTTAAAATAGGAAGCTGTCAACAACAAAAAGCAAATTTATTGTTACCATTCAGCCGTAAGCTATCAACTTAAATTAAGTTAAATTGTTAAAAAGTTACTTTTCGTCAAATTTTTATTGAATTAACTTGCGACCTATTTAATATTATAAAATTTAACGGTGCAGATCCGCAAAAAGATCAAGGTTGAGAATTATTCACTCCTCACTCCTCAATTTCTGCACCATTAAGCAATTCCTCGGCGTTTAAAATCAGTACCAAACGCTCTCCTACTGTGGCAATTCCTGACAAATATTTGCTACTTAACCCAGAAATCGCTTCAGGAGGGGGTTGAATAGTACTCACTGGCAGGGATATAAATTCGCGGGCGGTATCTGCAATTACACCCACAGTGCGGCTACCTGCATGAATCACGATCAAACGGGTACGAGGATTATAAGGAATTTTTTCCAGCCCAAAGCGCACACGCAAATTCACCGCAGGAATCACTTGACCACGAGAAAAAACCACACCCTCAACAAAGGGCGCGGCATTAGGGACAGGGGTAATTTGTTCAATCATCTCCATTTGCTGTACAACTTGACTGCGTAGTGCATAAGTTGTACCTGCAAGTTCAAAAAGAATAAATGGTTCAAAATCATTCAAGTTATCTAACATTTTTTTCAGATGCCGCTAAAAGTAAAAGTAACATTACTCCCTTCCAACTAAAAAATTACTGCTCGTACTCTTCTTCTTTCTTGGCGTCCTTGGCGTCTTGGCGGTTATAAAAATAGGTATTCTGATTACGGGAAGCGAGTAATACTGTTAATTGCCAATCGCTAATTGCTAATCGCTAATTCAGCAGTATTTATAATCAATACTACCCGTCCGTCTCCTAATTCAGTTGCTCCAGAGATGCCCATAACTTTAACTAAAGGATCAGTGAGGGGGCGCACCACAATTTCCTGTTGAGCAATAATCTGATCTACAGCAACACCAACTGCACTTAAACCAGTACCAACCACAATTACATAAAAACGGCTGTTTGATGATTTTGGTAACTTAAACAAACTTGTCAGGCGTAGTAAAGGTAAAACAGTACCTCGGTAATTAATAATCTCGTTGTTTTCAAATATAGTTATATTAGATGAGTGTACTTCTAAAACTTCGCGGACTGAAGACTGAGGTACTGCAAAAGTTTGTTCACTTACACTGACGATTAAAGCATCTGCGATCGCTAAAGTTAAAGGCAAATAGATAGTAAAACGAGTACTTTCCCCTACTTTCGATTCTAACGTCAGCAAACCCCCCAATTCCTGCACAGTATTTTTCACCACAGCCATCCCCACACCGCGCCCACTGGTTAAATCAGCTTGTTCGCGGGTAGAAAAACCTGGAGAACAAATAATGTCTAAAGCTGTATTTATATCAACCGTGCTATCACCATCAATTAAGTCTAATTTCCTCGCCTTAGAGGAAATCCCCTCAAGATCAACCCCTCGCCCATCATCTTCAATTTCAATCACCACAATTTCCCCTGCTGTAGCCGCCCGTAACGCTAACTTCCCTTCAGGTGACTTCCCGTGCGCTACACGCTCTGATTCTGGCTCTAAGCCATGACTAACGGCATTTCTGACCAGATGCAGCAACGGATCCATCATCCGCTCAACTACAAATTTATCAATTTCCGTTTCCTGACCGCGTAGTTCTACCGTTACCTTTTTATTACTTTCTCTAGCAACATCCCGCGCCACAAACTGCATCCGCCTAAAGATGTCACTAATAGGTACTAAACGTACCCGCATTACACCCTCGCGTAAATCCCGCAATTGTCGTTCCAAAGCGAGATTAGTTTCTCGTAAAGTTCGCAATTGTTTTGCAGGAACATTAGTTTCTAACTTATTAAGATGATCTTCTAAACGCGCTCTACTAATTACTAACTCACCAACCATCTGCATTAATTCATCTAGACGACCTAAATCAACGCGCACTACATTTGATGGTGCAACAGTAACCGTCTGCGACAAGGTAACTACAGGAGATGGGGGAATTGTTTCTTCCTTAATATTATGGGTTTTTACAACTGTCTTTATATCCGACTCTTGGGAGTAATGAGTATAGGTAACGCCGTCATTTTTCCACTCAGCAAAGATGCTTTCATCTGCATCACTAGCTAAGAGGAAATCGAACATAATGCCTCCCGTACTGGTAATACGAGGTGCTGCGTGAATTAATTGTCCTAATAGTTGTAAACGTTCCCGAATTTTGCTGACATTTATTCCTCGTTCTGCTAAACCAGCTACCGGAGCGAATTCAAATTGCCAAGCCTTTTTACCCTGATGTAAAGCAGCAACTAATTGGGCAATTTCTTCGGGCTTCAAATTAAGCGCTGCCAAGGCTTTTGTAGCTGATGCAGAAGTAACCTTGGTTGAAGTTTCTACGGGTTCACTATCAGGAAGGACAGCGTTAATCTGGGCTACAACGTCGGTAATATCAGGTGTTTGTGCTTTGGTACGACGGGCAGTAATTACCTGATCCAGACTTTTTATGCCTTTAATTAAGGCATCCATAGCAGCTTGATTTAAAATAACTTGCTTTTCACGTAATGCCCGCAAATAACTTTCCATTTCATGGGCTAGTTGCTCTGCTTCTTTTACGCCAATCATTCCCGACATTCCTTTGAGGGAATGAAAGCTACGAAACAGTTCTTCTAGTAGCGATCGCTCTACCTGGGGACGATCAACAAAATCTTCTAAAGCTAGAATATCTCGACGCAGAATTTCCAGATGCTCTTCACATTCAGCAAAGTAATCATCAGCAAATTCGGCAAAAAAACTTTCATTATTAACGTCCGTAGACATGAGAAATTACCCATTGCTTTATTTAGATTTGCTCATCAAGGAAAAATTATTTTTTAATTAAAATTAACATTTTAAATAAGGTTTACTTGACTTTTTAACTCAACCTTCAACATTAAATCTCCCCATTATTTAATAAGTTGTTAGCTTGTTCAGCCAATTTACCTGGCTCAAAAGGTTTTGTTAAATAATGTGAAGCACCTGCTGCAATCGCTGCTCCCCGACTTGATTCATCCCCTCTAGTTGTTAATATAATAATGGGTATCGTTTGATATTTTTCCTGTCCTCTCACAAACTTCAGCACCTCCAAACCGTGCATATCTGGCATATTTAAATCTAAAATCATTAAATCTATAGCTGACATTGCTAAATGTTCAATCGCTTCTAACCCACTACTCGCCTCATCAAAACTTACTTCTGTTAACTCACGCAAAGATGCCATTACCATTCGTCGCATCGTTGCCGAATCATCAACTACCAAAATTTGTTTCATAGGGGTTTCCTTTTCACACTGTCTACATTTAATCTCAAATCGCCCCCCTACCGATAGATAGCAGACACCATATTTAAGAAATATTAACTAACTTACCTATTTTTATTTAACCAAGTTAAACTATAATAAGCTAGGTAAAAGCTAATTTATTATTATATTGAAGATAGACTTATAAATTAGTGACAAATTAAATATTACTGAATATTAATATATTTCCTAAAATTAATATAGCAGTTTTCATATTAATAAAGTACAGGAGTGCGAGCATCTTGCTCGCTATATATTTCTAGCGCGCAAGATGCAGTGAAGAGCGCACAGCTATGCGCTTCGCGCAGGCTACTAAATACGAAGATCGCACTACAATATTTTTTTAATTTTGTACCTCACTTGACTGAAAATTGCTATACATCATAAATTGTTTCTTAAAATACTACTCGGCGTGATTTTTAATTTTTGCCCTGAAACTACAACCGAAAATATTTAGACACCTTTAAAAAACGCTGCAATTTTTATAGCTTGAATATAAAACTGTTTTGTATAGATTTATCTTCAAGCTTGCCATTTAATTTTGTTGAGTAACTGTCTGAGGTTCAGGTTGTCCCAAAAAGACAACTTTAATTTGATTACGTTGAAACACTCCTGGAACGCTTACCTGTGCTGATGCTTGAGGTATAGCAACACACCTTGCCCTTTTAGAAGCTTCATTGTGAGCATTCAGAGCAGTTACATAAAAAGTCACACCCTGACGTTTAATCTGAGAATACGTTATTAATGGCATCAGCTTGTCGAGACAACCTGCTAAATTAAATTGCAGATTTACGCGAGTTTCCGAACCTGTGACGGCATCGCCTAAAGGGATACGTCGCTGCTCTACCCCAGTAATTTTACCTGCAATGGGGCTTAATCCATCCGTGCCTTCGGGGATAGATAAAATTTGAGCCTGCGCTGTAGCGGTAAACGAGATTAGTGCAATAGCCAAACTGAGAACACGAGTAAGCATAGAATTAGATAATATCACTAATCTTAGTAAAGCAATATTTTGCTAAGATATAGGGTTTGTTACCAATTTTGTAACTGTAGTAGGTAGCTACTAAATATACTTGTGTCAGTACGCGGGTAGCAAGTTATTAGTATTTTTGTACTATTTTACCCATACTGCTACTATAATAGTAATAATATGGGTTTGTATTTTTTAAAATGCTACAATAATAGACTGACCCTAAACTGTGGGTCTAAGTTATGATTGATTGTCTAAATATAGCTCGTTACTTCATTGCAAGAGCTTATGAGGATGGCATAGAAGCCGAAATGACCAACATGAAGGTTCAGAAGCTTCTGTATTATGCACAAAGTCTTCATTTGGCGTTGTATGATGAGCCATTATTCGATGAAGTAATCCAAGCATGGCGATATGGACCTGTTTGTCCTCCTGCTTACAGGTATTACAGTGACTTTGAAGCTAAACAATTACCTATCCCTAGCCAAGAATTTTGGAACGAGTTTCCTAGTGATAAAAAAGAACTTCTAGAAGAAATTTGGGAATATTTTGGTGGATACCATGCCTATCGACTTAGTGGTATGACGCACTTAGAATTTCCTTGGAAGAAAGCTCGTAAGGGGTTGCCACCACTAGCAAGTTCAACTGAACCAATTCTGCTTGAGGATATGAAAGCATTAGGTCATCAAAAGCTTGATGTGATAGAGCGCGATCATCCCGCCTATGAGTCAACCATGTCTAAAGTTTTAAGGGATAGTTGTACTTCACCATCCTCAACTGGGATCAGCAAAGGAGAAGTGCGTGACTGGCTCAACTCCCTTTTTGATTGAACCATCAGATAATTTTAAACGATCTTTTAAAAAACTTGCCAAAATTCACGGAGCTAGTTTTGTTGAGCTTGTTACAGATATTTTAGAAGGTTTGACCGAAGATCAATACCCTAGAAATTCCCGTAATGAACCTTTACCTGGAAATATTCAGTTGACTGAAGGATGGACGTTTCACAAACTAGAGTTTAAGGTATCCAAGGGAGCTTCTGGACAAATCAGATTGATGTATTTAGTTAATACTACTAATTATGTAATTAGGATTGTTTGGATTTATAGTCATGAGCAGTTTGCAAAACGCCCTGCTGAAAAAGATCTTAAGAGTATTATTAAGCAAATTTTAGATGTAGGCGGGTAGTCGCCAATATATTTTTTTTTGATAGCTACACATTAATATTAGCTAGGTTTTCACTCAGCGATCGCATCGGATTGTAACTTTTGTTGAGACTTGATAAACGGTAATTTAGGTGCAAGAAAAAATCCGATCAAACTGGCAAACAAGATCGGAGTAAAAGTACTAATAAGCTGACGCGCATTTAAATTGTACATTTTGTAATTGAGAGAAAAGTTATCAAACCCTCTTCCCCTCTCCCCTCTCTCCTCTCTCCTCCCTCTCTAAAACATAAAATTTAGAAACACAACAGCTTATTAGTTAATTTGGCGATCAACAAAGTAGTACTTACAGGTGTCCGTGTTACCCCTGCATTTAATGCCGCCATCGTACAAATCATTGCCAGCGCAGGATTTATCCCAGGAATTAAAATTGCTTATTTTGATAAATATACTTTAATAAAAAAATATCTTAACTGTTTTTAGCAAGCACATCATTAATAAAAGCTTCCACATCTGGTGGAATAGAAGTAAAGCGGATCGCAAAACTCATATCATTATCGGTTTGTTTTGCTGTTACCTTAGCGTAAAGATCTCCAAATTCATTGACATCATTTGCTTCCGATAATACTTTGATTTTTATATTACTTAAAGGAGTCAAATCATTGTCTGAGACTACTTCAGCCCCATTAGCTGATAGTTTAATTAAATTACCATCAAATAAAGTACCAACAACGTGCTTACCATCTAAAACTGTATACTTGAGCGGTATGGCTTCATTAAGTGTACAAAAATTATCTTTTTCTGCTGGTAAAAATATATTGTAACTTCCGCTCACACCGCCTATATCATAAAGTGTAATTGGCTCTTTAATGCCCTTGGGTTCTACCTTCATTTCTCCATCAATTCTGAATACATCTCCTGCGTCTTTTGCTGTGTATTCCGATATTAAAATCTGTCCACCTACTGTATAAGACTCAATTCTTCCGGTTAAATTGACTTGACTGCCAACCACACCATATTTTGCGCGTTTTTGTGAACCAATATTGCCTACTACCACTACTCCAGTATTAATGCCAATGCCCATCTCTAATTTAGCTATCCCAAAATTTTGAATTTCTTGATTCACTCTTTCCATAGCTAACTGCATAGCTACTGCACAAGCTACAGCCCTTTGAGCATCATCTGATCGCTGAGTCGGCGCACCAAAAATTACCAAAATGGCATCACCAATAAACTCATCAATAGTGCCGTTATAGTCAGTAATGATATCTGCCATTATCCCCAGATAAATGTTTAAGAATGCCACAACATTTTCTGGTCGCAATCTTTCAGATACAGCCGAAAAGCCCCTAAGATCAGACATCAAAATTGTTAGCTTCCGTCTTTCCCCTCCTAACCTCAATCCTTCAGGAGTTTCAAGTAAGTTAGCGACAACTTCATCGCTCAAATAACGACCAAATGTTTTGCGAATTTCTCCTGCGGTTCGTGCTATGTAAATTGTGATAATAGCCGCAGATCCGACGAGAGCGATCGCCGGAGGAACTACAGGTATCCACCAACCTTCTAGGAAAGCCAAATAAGCACCTCCGAATAAGATCCCTACAGCAAATATCATCCCAGCAATTAGCAAAGGTGAGAACTTGGCAACGCCGCCAGCAAATCGCCCTTTCCAAGTTAAGGTTGCGCCCACTACTGACCAAACTAAAATCCACAACCATTCCACAGGTTCAGACCATACCTTAATTAGTGAGCGATTATCTAGAACAGAACTCACAATTTGGCTGGCTAAATTGGCATGAATTTCCACCCCAGGGGTTAACTCAAGTGATTTGACTAGACGACTACTGTAGGGAGTGTAGAAAAAATCTTTGAGACTAGCGGCGGTAGGTCCAATTAACACAATGCGATCGCGCATCAAGTCCGGCGGGATCTTTCCTTGAAGTACATCAGTCATCGAAATAGTGCGAAAACTATCTTTGGGTCCTCGAAAATTTAACAATATTTGATACCCACCATCATCAACTTTCACATAACCGCCATCATTATTCTTAAATGGCACAAATACTGTTTCACCCAATTGCATATACTTAGGATTAATTGCAGATTTTTTGGGAGTAATACCTTGGGCTTTTAAATACATCAAACCCATCTTCAACCCTAAAGTTTGCAAAGAATTACCTTCAGTATCTTCTAAAAATAGCAAGCCACGACGCAGCCTACCATCTGGATCAGGCACCACATCAGCACCAGCTACTTGCCCCTGCTGTGCTAAAACTGGCGGCGGGGCGAAACCAGAACCTTTCTCTTCAACTTTAATTTTGTCCCCACTGAAATCTGGTACTTTCTCAACCCCAATCAAATTGGGCGTAGTCTTAAACACCTTCACTAATTCTTTATGACCTGGAGATACTGGTAAATCCCTCACCAAATCTAGACCAATTGCTCTTGGCTGCTGTTTTTTAACTTGGAGGAGCAATTTAGCCAGTAGTTCATCTGAAAGTGGCCATCTTTTATAAGTTGTAATATCTGGCTCATTAATACCAATAATCACAATTCGTGAGTCAGTAGCTTCTAATGGACGCAGCACAAAAAATTGATCAAGTGCAGCCCACTCTAAGGGTTGTAGCCAACCAGCAAAGCGCATTAGCAACACTAAACCAGTCACACTAGGCGCTGTAATCCAAACATTACGCCACGCCCAAATCTGTTGTTTCAGCTTTGCCCACATCTTTGTTACGCCGTCCACTGTTACCTAACCTCCTACTACATTCGTTTGGTATTCTAAAATGACCCATTAATTATGAGGAGTTCCATCGTGACCCAGTATAGGAATTGCTCACGCGCAAAATCTATTTTACATACCTCTTTAAAACGACACCAACATCTACCCAGAGGTAGAAGCTTAAATTTAGAGTTGAATCAGCATTTTTTTAAAACTCATAGATTTATTTTAGGATTTTTATATTTGTGGCTGGGAGCTTTTTCCAAATCGGTCTTAGCAGATCCAAAACTGCTGGTACAGCCAGAGCAAAGCTCTAATCTAATTAGTAAATCTAACGAGTCTATACCTGGGACAGACAATCTTCTAACTTTATCAAATTCTGCCGCTTTATTATTACCAGAAAAAACAGTTGATGCTAAATTACAACTTAGTCAATTTAATAACAATATTGATGATACAGAAGAAATTGTACCCCTCAATCAATTAGATAACAATAGCACTTCGCCCGAACCAACATTAAAGGTAGAAAGCTTACAAAGAAATGCTCTAGAAAGTACTCAGCTAATTTTGCCAACAGCCCATCAATTATCAGCAGGTGAAATAATAACTAACTTGCGCTATCGGCAATCTTTTCCCACAAAAAATGTAACTGGTGGGTTTACTGGTCAACCTACACTTGGCATTACTTGGGGTGTTACTAATAACTTAGAACTTAAACTAGATGCACAAAGTATAGATAACTCACAGCCTGGTAAACAAGGCTCTTTTAATGCTCAAAGAAGTACTATAGATGGTGGTGGTAATGCTTTTCAAGAATTGACACTTCAGGCAAAACAAAGACTTTGGCAAAATTCCACAGGGAATCAAGCTTTAAGTGGAGTATTTGCTATCTCTAGAGGGGTAAGATCTTATAGATTTTTTAATGCAACAGATCCTATTCTAGTGGCTGGGACTAA
Organism: uncultured cyanobacterium; assembly: GCA_963711165.1. GTDB lineage: Bacteria > Cyanobacteriota > Cyanobacteriia > Cyanobacteriales > PCC-9333 > Crinalium. The sequence goes on from CAVQDG010000072.1 coordinate 31,898, forward strand.
TCAACAAGAATTGGTGACATCATTAGAGTTTCCCTATACTGTAAAAACAAGCGATCGCATCTCATTTACCCTTTCTCCTAAAGTTGCCTTTCTACCCGAAGATAACGCCCTATATTTCCGTAGAACCCCTGTAGACAACCCTGGTTCATTTGGTACAACTTTGGGTTTAGCAGGAGGCGCAAGTTATCGGATTAATCCGCGATTATCTCTCTGGGGTGATGCGTTTGTTCCCTTCACAGGTAATAACACAATAGATCGAAGTTCCGGTTTACCTGAGCGTGCGATCGCATTTAACGCAGGCTTACGATATGTAGTTAATCCCAGATTAGCTACAGATATATTCATTTCTAACACCCTTGGTAATACAGGCGCTTTATCCATAATTACAGATAAAGAATTTCCTTCATTAGGCTTAGGCATCACCTTTATACCAGGAGTAACTAATGCCAATCGCCGCTACCCAACATCATTTAAATCCACTCTACAACCACCACCTGCCACACCTGCGGGATTTGCTTTTTTCGATGGTGGTACTATCAAGAGCGGACAGTTGCTAACAACAATCCAAGGAGGTAGTCAAGGATTACTTACTGCCATTCAATATGGTTTATTAGATGATTTAGAAATTGGAATTTTTCTAGACAATATTTCAGGAACTAGAGACGAATCTGAACTAGGGTTTAGCGGCAAAATTAGATTTCTACATCAAGCAGATGGCGATCCCTTTACATTAAGTGGTGTCGCCACCGTCGGGAGATCAAATAACGTCCTAGTTAATTTAATTAATAATAACGCCAACGAATTTAAACAAAGAGGCTACACCAAAAGCGGTTTTGCTTTTAGCAACGAAAATCAGAATAATGTAGAAGGACAACTATATATAGTTACCCTTTCTACCCCCATCAACTATCAATTTCCAACTGGTAGCGCCATCTGGCTGACCCCCACACTGGGCTTCATCCAGCGATACGGCTTGCAGATGGCTGGGTTAAACTTAGGTGGTTCACTTCCAGTAGCTCAAAATCTCCAACTTATCGCTGAAACAGGAATAGACTTAAGTGGCAAAGGCAACGGCTTTATTGATAACAAGCGTCAAACAGTAATTCCTTGGAGTTTAGGTTTACGCTGGAACCCCTCATTAGAAGGAATTACTGGCTTAGAACTTGAAGCCTACGCGACTAACCGAGTAGGCTCAACACCTTTTCACAGTCTAAGGGTACAAGCTGATAATCCATTATCTTTAGGAATAGGAGTTCGCTTGCCTGTTCAGTTTTAATCCTTTCCCTACTAGCTGACTCAACCTTAGTCAACCAGGTTCACTCTATACTTATGTAAACTACTAACTGCCACATCCTAATCTATTTAATTGATCTCAAAGCACTAACACCATGACGATCGAACCTAATATGCTTAGTTCTGAGGAGCGAGATTTGCAACGTCTAGCAAGACTTTACCAAGAAGTACGACGGCTATACGCTTGGCTAGGATTGCTGAGTGGTTTATGTGTATTGTCAATAGGATTAATGGGTGCTATGGCAGTTTCACTAATGACACAGCAAAACCAAATTGAACGACAGCTTCCATTCTTAGCAGATCAAGCAGAAATTGATCGAGTTAAACATTTAGAAAATCGCCTAAATAATGTAGAAAGCCAAGCTTCCATACTCAATCAAAACGTGGGATTTATTAACGAACAAGTATCCCAAGGATTACCAAGCCAGCTTAAAGGGATTAAAACAGATATGAATAAGCTACAAACAAGTGCCACTCAGTTCTGCCGAAATATTAAATACTAACATTAGCTAATCAATTATCAATGACCAATTATCAATTATTAATGACAAATTAAGCTAATAGGCAAATAAAATTGTATATCTTCTATTTGGATGTTCCCGTTTGCCAATGACTACCATATAAACTAGAGGCACAACAGCTAAAGAGTGAAACTGCATCATACATAATGTCGGAGAATTAAACTATGTTTGGGATTGACGTTGCTAGTTATGGTGGAACGGTTAATTGGTCAGCCGTTAAAAATTCTGGTAAAATGTATGGAATTGTCAAAGCAACCGAGGGCGTTACCATCAAAGACCCCTCTTTCTCTCGCTATTGGCAAGACATGAAGCAAGCCGGAATTATCAGGGGAGCTTACCACTACTTCCATCCTCTCAAATCCGACCCTGTACAACAAGCACGGGAATTTCTTAAAACTGTAAAGCTTGAACCTGGTGACTTACCACCAGTACTAGACGTAGAAACAACTAACGGAGCTAGTAGTGCTACTGTTGTGAATGCCATGAAACTGTGGCTGTTGGAAGTTATGAAAGGCATTCAACAACAAACCGGAAAAAAAATTAAACCAATTATTTACACCTATCCTAATTTCTGGATTAATACCCTTAAAAACCCCTCAGATTTTTCTACATTTCCACTTTGGATTGCTCATTATGACGTGCAAACACCTTGGATACCTAGCTCATGGGGCGAAGGCAACTGGACTATTCATCAATACAAAGGAGATGTTAGAGGAATCACGGGCGTAAGTGGTGTAGGAGATCTCAATAAATTTAATTTGCTTTTTCCTGGAGCAAAAGGCACAAGAATTAGGGAAATTCAACAGCAACTAAAAGACTTTAACCAACCAGCATTTGATCCTGGTAGCATTAGTGGTGATTTTGATGAAAAAACTAAGCAAGCAATACTTGCTTTTCAAACTGCTAATAAACTACAAGTTGATGGAATTATTGGGCTAAAAACCTGGGTACAAATGTTGTGGTACACACCACCAGTAATAATACCTCCGGTCACACCTCCTGCAATTATTAATTTAGTTGATCTTCCTAAATCATATACAGGCGGTTTTACTGTCAATCAAGATCAAGCTATTAAGTGGTTGCAAAGCAAAATTCCGCAAGCAACTTTAGCCGAATTTGCCCAACGTTGGAAAAAATATCAGTAATTGAAACAGTAAACAGTAAACAGTAATCATGGCTTTTGGTGGGGGATTCAAACCAGCCCCTACGCGCGCTCCACAAAGATTTAAAGTTTAGTGGGGGTCTTAAACCCAAGGATAAAAACACTCACTGTTTACTGTTTACTATTAACTGTTAACTGTTTACTGATAAATGTAGAGACGTACCATGGTACGTCTCTACATTTTTGATTTGTTAGACTTAAAACATTGAGGATTTCCCAGTCCACCCTGACAAGGACGCTTTGAGTAAATGACCCTATCCATCCATCCAAGTAGATTACTGCTTACTAAAGAACTCCCTACCCTGGACTATACTGCAACATCAAATCGCTTTGATGAAACCTGGGAAGCACCTCTGTCTACCCTCTTGGGATTAGGTCGTGCAGCAGGCGCAGACTTAATAGAATTTTTTCTAGAACGAGTAAATTATATTAGCTCTCTAGCAGAAGAGGATATCATCACCAGTATTTCCCCACGTCTCTCAACGGGCGCTGGTGTGAGAGTATTTCGTGGTGAAGCTGATTGTTACGTTAGCACCAATGATTTATCATTTTCAGGACTAAAATCTGCTTTAGAAAAAGGACTTTCAATCTTAGGATTGCAACTTCCAGCACCTAACTCTTATATCCCAGAGATTAATCTAGAGTTACTTAGAGACTACGCCACCAAACGCGGAAAAGATGCTTGGCTATCAGAATGTAGCTCAATGCGCGAAATGGGAGAAATACTCCTTGATGCCAATGCCCAACTAAAACTCAAAGCAAATCACGTACAATCAAGACGAGCAGCTTATTTCCGTGATTGGCAGGAAGTATTAGTTGCAGCCAGTGATGGCACTTTTGCTCGTGACATTCGCCTAACTCAATCTGTAGGCTATAACCTATTATGTGCTGATGGTGCTAATCGTTCCTCAATAGGTCAGCGCGTTGGTGATACCAGCAACCCCAGCTTTTTAAGAACATGGAATTATCAATCCACTGCTGAAGAAGTTGCAGAATCAGCAGGAAAAATGCTCTACGCAGATTATGTTGAATCTGGAACTTACCCAATCATCATGGCAAATAAGTTTGGCGGGGTAATTTTCCACGAAGCTTGCGGACATTTGTTAGAAACTACCCAAATTGAACGCAACACCACTCCTTTTGCTGATAAAAAAGGTGAAAAAATTGCCCATGAAAGCTTAACCGCTTGGGATGAAGGACTTTCTCCCACTGCTTTCGGTACGATTGATATGGATGATGAGGGTATGCCTGCCCAAAGAACATTATTAATCGAAAAAGGTATACTTAAAAACTTCATAGCTGATCGTGCAGGTTCTATCCGTACCGGACATCCCAGAACTGGAAGTGGTCGCCGTCAAAGCTATAATTCTGCTGCTGCAAGTCGGATGCGAAATACTTATATTGCTCCTGGCGAATACACTAACGAGGATTTATTTGCCTCGATTGATAAAGGCATTTACTGCAAAAAAATGGGCGGTGGTAGCGTTGGCGCTACAGGTCAATTTAACTTTGCTGTTGATGAAGCTTATTTAATTGAGAACGGTAAAATCACCAAACCCCTCAAAGGCGCAACACTCATCGGCGAAGCAACTGAGATTATGAACAAAATTTCCATGTGTTCTAACGATTTGGGGCTGGCTGCTGGTTTCTGTGGCTCGGTTAGTGGCAGTATTTACGTCACTGTCGGACAACCACATATTAAGGTAGATTCGATTACTGTTGGCGGACGTTAAAACATTTGAGATTGATTTACTGAATGTAGAAACGTTGTAAACAGTGTAGAGACGCGAAATTTCGCGTCTCTACATCCAAATACCATATACTCGATTCACCACCGCCAAAAAATTAATATTTCCCCTTTTCTCAAGCGTTTAAAAATGATATCAGAGGGTTTTACTGTGCCGAATATTAACGAAATTGCTACTTACGCACAAGATAGCGCAACTAATCTGGGAATTAAAAAATTTGATATATATGGCTCAACTGTCGATGAAACTAGCGTACAAGTAGATCAAGGAGAACCTAAACAAGTTAAAGCCTCAAATCGTTCTGGTGTCACTGTCCGCGTTTGGAATGAAGACAATACAGTTGGGGTAACTAGCACCACAGATGTAGATTCTAATGGAATTGAATTAGCACTAAAAACTGCTTATGAAGCAAGTTTCTTTGGTGTCAAAGATAATGTCCCAGATTTTAGCCCAGAAGCAACTGCCCCAGTTGCAGATATTCCCAATGAGAAAGCGCCACAAGCGCCAGTTTCACAACTAATCGAAACTTTGATTGCAGCCGAGAAAGATTTGTTGCAGGCTCATAGTGCGATCGCTAGAGTACCTTACAATGGACTTTCCCAAAGAGATATCGACCGATTTTATCTCAACAGCCAAGGCGCACTCAGAACCGAATCTCGCTCCTACGCCTCAATCTATCTTTACAGTAAAACAGAGCAAGAAGGTAAAAAGCCACGTAGTGGCGGCGCTTTTAGAATTAACAGTAGCCTCGATAGTTTAGATATTCCAGCGTGTTTAAAAGAAGCTGCTGAAAAAACAATTAGCCATCTAGATTATCAAAATATTAAAACTGGCAAATATACAGTTGTCTTCTCACCAGAAGCTTTTCTCAGCTTAATCGGCGCTTTTTCTAACATATTTAATGCCCAAAATATTCTAGACAATCAAAGTTTGTCTACTCCTGAATCTTTAGGCAAACAAATAGCCTCCCCTCTACTTTCTGTTTATGACGACGCGCTACACCCAGCAAATGTCGCAGCCGAGACATTTGATGGAGAAGGAACCCCAACCCGTCGAGTACCGCTAATTGAAAATGGCGTTTTATCTGGATTTATTCACAGCGCAGGAACTGCTAAAAGATTGAACGCACAACCGACAGGTCATGCCAATATGGGAGCTAAAATCACAGTTAGCTCTAATTTTTATCATGTGTTGCCTGGAACTAATTCACAACAAGAATATAATCTTGACAACGCTGAAAACGTGATTTTGATTGATGACCTTCAAGCACTTCATGCCGGGGTACAATCTTTGCAAGGTTCATTTTCTTTACCATTTGATGGTTGGATTGTCAATAAGGGTAAGAAAACCAGTATTGACTCTGCTACAGTAGCGGGGGACTTTTTAGAAGTATTGCGATCGATTATGTTTATAGAACAAGAAGCTGAATTAACTCCTGGTGGAGTTTGTCCTAGAGTTTGGGTAGATGGTTTGTCGATTACAGGAGAGTAAATGAAAGGCATTATTTTAGCAGGCGGGTCGGGAACACGCCTATATCCTGTAACGCGGGTTGTTTCCAAGCAATTAATGCCAGTCTATGACAAGCCGATGATTTACTATCCCTTGTCTACCCTGATGCTAGCTGGCATCCGAGAGATTTTGATAATTTCAACACCTCAAAATCTGCCACTTTTTCAGAAACTGCTAGGTGACGGCAGTAAAATTGGGTTATCACTCTCATATTCCGAACAGCCAAAACCAGACGGATTGGCACAGGCTTTTATTATCGGTCGCCAATTTATCGGGAAAGACTCAGTAGCTTTAATACTAGGCGATAATATTTTCTACAGTGATGGCTTAAGCTATAAACTTCAAAAAGCTGCACGTCTAGAATCTGGTGGTATTGTTTTTGGTTATTGGGTCAAAGACCCGGAAAGATATGGTGTGCTAAAATTCGATTCAGCAGGTAATCCAATTGGAGTAGAAGAGAAACCCAAAATTCCCAAATCCAACTACGCGGTGACTGGTCTTTATTTCTACGATAATGATGTTGTGGAAATTGCCCATTCTTTGAAACCTTCTCCTCGTGGGGAACTAGAAATCACCGACGTTAACAAAGCTTACTTGCAGCAAGGTAAATTGCAAGTTGTTAAGTTAAGTCGAGGCGTAGCCTGGTTAGATACTGGTACCCATGAAAGCCTCTTACAAGCCTCCGTGTTTGTAGAAACCATCGAACAGCGACAAGGACTAAAAATTGCTTGTATAGAAGAAGTAGCCTTCCGGATGGGATACATTTCATCTGAACAAGTAATTTATTTAGGTAGCGAAATGTCTAAAAATGGTTATGGTCAGTATTTGCTGAACTTGGTTGAGCAGCAGGAAAATATTTATGAAGGTTATAAAGATGCCCTTGGTGATCCAATTTGTTTAGAAATGGTATAGCTATGGACACAAGGTTAATCCATTATTTTGGGCAACGTTATTAAGGTGACATACTGTAATGAGCTTTTGGAACGGCTGTAAATCAAAATGTTTTGGCTAAGCTAAGACGCATTTAAATTTAATATCACTAGCGAGCGAGACGCTCGCACTACAAGCACTTGGCAATAATTAACAGTTCAATTTAAATGCACAACAGCTTATCATGGCTATGATTTAATTTATGTTCAATAACTATAAAATTCGCAATTTATTATTATTTTATCAGAGCTTTAGTCCTGAGCGGCTGATGATTCTGAAAAATACAAGTTGGCTGTTTGCTGACCGAATTCTTCGCATGGGTGTGGGTTTGATTGTCGGTGTTTGGGTGGCTCGTTATTTAGGAGCCAAGCAGTATGGTCTTTTTAGCTATGCTAGTGCCTTTGTAGCTCTGTTTACTCCATTTGCGACTTTAGGACTGGACGCTATTGTAATCCGCTATTTAGTGCGTGACGCATCTTGTAAGGATGAAGTTTTGGGCACGGCTTTCTGGCTCAAACTCTTTGGCTCAATAGTATCCCTGTTAATTACGGTGGGCGCAGTTTGCTTGATGCGCCCAGGGGACAGATTAGCTACCTATTTAGTAGCAATTATGGCAGCCACACTAATTTTTCAAGCTTTTGACACAATTGATTTTTGGTTTCAATCGCAAGTTGAGTCAAAATATACTGTTTTTGCTAAAAATACTGCATTTTTATTAGTTGCGGGAGCCAGAATTATTTTGATTCAGATACATGCACCGCTAGTTGCTTTTGCTTGGGCAGCAATGGCAGAAATGGGACTGGGTGCAGTGGGTCTGATGATTGCTTATCAAATTAAGGGCCACTCAATTAAGTTATGGGGTTGGAGCCTCTCCATTACTAAAGCTTTACTCCAAGAAAGTTGGCCGTTGATTTTCTCTGGCTTAAGTATTATGATTTACATGAAGATTGACCTGCTTATGTTGGCGGAAATGGTGGGTGATCAAGCGGTTGGTATCTATTCTGCTGCATCACGTATTTCAGAAATTTGGTATTTTATCCCAATGGCAATTGTCTCTTCAGTATCTCCATCAATTTATGCGGCTAAGGAAATTAGTGAAGATTTGTATTACCAGAGATTGAAACAGCTACTCCGTCTAATGGTAGTGCTTTCTAGTATTATTGCTATACCAATGACATTCTTATCTGGAACAATTATTATGTTACTATTTGGCAAAAGCTATGCAGATGCTACTTCAATATTATCCATACATATCTGGAGTTCTATATTTGTTTTTATGGGAGTTGCCACATCCCCTTGGTTTATTGCAGAGAGATTGGCGCACTTATCCTTGCGGAGAACCTTAGCGGGGGCGATTGTAAATATTGTACTGAATCTTGTTCTTATTCCTACCTATCATGGTGTAGGCGCAGCTATCTCAACTGTCATTTCCTATGCTATTTCTGCATTTATTGCTAATATCATAGATGAAAGAACGAAAAAAATTTTCCTATTACAGCTTAAGGCAATTCTTTTTATAAGTTAACGGAGAAAAACATGAAAAACATCCTTAAAAAAGCTATTTCTAATAATTTAAAAAATAAGTTATTCAAACTAAAATCAATTTTACTAGATGTATATTCAACGAAAAGCTACTCACAGGAGGGAGAAGATATGATACTACAAAGAATATTTGAGAATGTGAGAGATGGATTTTATGTAGATGTGGGTGCTCACCATCCAAAGCGTTTCTCCAATACATATTTCTTTTATAAAAAGGGGTGGTCAGGAATAAACATTGATGCGAAACCAGGTAGTATGGCATTGTTTAAACGTATAAGAAATAGAGATATAAATATAGAAGCAGCTATTGCCAAATCTCCCAGGCAAATGAAGTTTTTTATGTTTAATGAACCTGCTCTTAATTCTTTTGATCAAGAACTCTCTTATAAAAATAACACTGGAGTTTATCAAATTATAGAAGAAAAAAACATACTTACTCAAACATTAGCTGAAGTTTTAAGTAAACATATCCCTAAAGGAAAAAAGATACATTTTTTGTCTATAGATGTGGAGGGACTAGACTTAGAAGTTCTTTGTTCCAATGACTGGGAAGCCTTTAGACCAGAATATGTTCTAGTGGAAAGTCATGGTTTCAATGCAAATGAACCCCCAAAAAATGAAATTTATCGTTTTTTGATAGAAAAAGAATATAGTCTTTTTGCCAAAACCGTTAATACAATTTTCTTTAAGAAAAACTAACTTTGATAAATTAACTTGTTTATTTTCTGGCACATAAAATTTGCGTGATTTAACATTTAACAATGAATGATTTTAGTCTTAACACCCCAGTCGCCTTCATCATATTCAATCGCCCAATCCCACCGCCAGAGTGTTTGCCGAAATCGCTAAGGTTAAACCAACTAAACTGCTGGTTATTGCTGATGGACCTCGCCCAGATCGCCCTGGTGAGGCAGAAAAGTGTGCTGCTGCCCGTACCATTATTGATGGTGTTGATTGGGAGTGCGAGGTGTTGACTAATTACTCGGATGTTAATCTCGGCTGTGAGCATCGTGTGTCAAGTGGATTAAATTGGGTGTTTGATACGGTGGAAGAAGCAATTATTCTGGAAGATGACTGCCTGCCTAATATAGATTTTTTTAAATTTTGTGAAAACCTTCTTGCACAGTATCGGGAAGATGAGCGAATTATGATGATTTGCGGGACTAACTTTTTAAGGGACTGGAAATCAGATATTCAAAGTTACCATTTTTCTTTTTACGGCGGTATATGGGGATGGGCTTCTTGGAGAAGAGCTTGGAAGTATTATGATGTTGAGATGAAACTGTGGGGGAATAAAGAAATTAGAGACCGAATTCGCGATGTTCTTGCGGATGAAAAACAATTTCAAGATAGAGAGAAGATGTTCTGGCGAACTTACCGAAAAGAAAATGTTAATTCGTGGGATTATCAATGGAGTTTCGCTCGTCTATATCAATCAGGGTTATCAATAGTTCCTGCGGTTAATTTAATATCAAATATTGGCTTTGGTCAAGATGCCACACATACTTTAGACAGCACTAGCGCTCTATCAGAATTAAATACAGATGAACTTTCGCTTCCTCTTAAAAATCCTGTAGCAGTAGCTGTAGATCGGGATTATGATAATAAGTTTTATAAAAAATTTGTTGGGCAAAAAGCTAAGGATTTTTGGGTTACAAAATGGTTGTTTAACTGGGTTGTGTTAAAATGAGAATAATAGTAAATAATCTTTGTATGTATTGAAAAATGAGTATAGTAACCATTTTAAACCCTTCAATCTGTAGCCCCAACTTGGGCGATCAGATAATTATAGATTCTGTTCAAAAAATTTTAGAGGACATCTTTGTTGAGGCACTGTTTATTCATATACAAACCCAGGATATTATATCTAAAAATTCTTATAAGTTTATAAGACAAAGCCAGTTTAGTTTTGTCGGTGGAACCAATTTGCTATCATCCAATATGAATTTTTATAATCAGTGGAAAGTAAACGGGTGGGATTCCCTGTTTATGAAGGAAATAATTTTAATGGGTGTAGGGTGGTGGCAGTATCAAAAACAGCCGAATTTATACACAAAACTTTTATTAACAAATGTACTTAATAAAAAAAAATTACATTCTGTCAGAGATAGTTACACTGAAAAGCAATTAAAATCTATTGGAATAAGTAATGTAGTTAATACTTCTTGTCCAACAATGTGGGGATTAACAGAAGAACACTGCGCTAAAATTCCTGAAAAAAAATCAGACGCGGTTTTAGTAACTTTTACAGAATATAATCAAAATAGTAAATATGACTCACAATTATTAAATTTGTTAACAAAAAAGTACAATAAAATATACTTTTGGACGCAGCAACCAAAAGACTACGAATATATGTATAATCTGGCTGGAGACAAAGTCACGTATGTTAGCCCAAATGTCAAAGCACTAGACGTAGTCTTAAATTCTGAAATTGATTATGTGGGAACTCGGTTACATGCAGGAATTAGAGCTTTACAACATCAAAAAAGAAGCTTAATTTTGTCAGTTGACAATAGAGCTTTGGAAATTGCTAAAGACACACATCTGCCTGTACTGATAAGAGATGATTTAGAAGCTATCGCCAAGTGGATAGACTCGAATTATAAAGCTAAAATAAAGCTGCCCTTATCCCAGATCACCGAATGGAAAAACCAGTTTAATTGATTGGAGGTTCTAATATGGCTAATTCAATTATCAAAAAGGCTTTACATAAAATCAGAAGCGGACAAGCAAATCTCCGTTTTAAAATATTTGCCTTGAAAAATAAACCCGAAGCGCGTGTGATTGAAGGAGTTATAGAGGAGGGTTTAACTTATTTAGGTAAAGAAGGTCTTCTTGATTTAGTGCAGGTAATTATAACTAACGAAAAGCAGGGAGTAGAGGGAATTTTTGTTGAAACAGGTTATGCTCGCGGTGGCTCTGCTATTGCTATTGCAAATGCAAAAAGTAAACAAAGACGGCTTTTTATCTACGATGTTTTTGGGACGATTCCCCCGCCATCAGAGGGGGATAACTTAGAGGCCCATCAGCGCTATGAAACCATAGTAAAAGGAAATTCCGAGGGACTGGCAGATAAGATATACTATGGTTATGAAGAAAACTTATATACTCAAGTTATAGAGGAATTCAAAAATTTTGGAGTTGCAGTTAACGAAAACAATATACATTTGATAAAAGGGTTGTATGAGGATACTCTCCAAATAGATGAGCCAGTAGCGTTTGCCCATATTGATTGTGACTGGTATGAATCTGTTTTAACCTGCTTAACCCAAATTGAGCCACATCTTTCCCCTGGGGGTACGATAATTATTGATGACTACTATCACTGGTCAGGTTGTAAAGCAGCGGTAGATAAATATTTTAAAAACAAGAATAAAGACGAATATAGGTTTGTCAGAAAAAGTCGTTTACATATATACAAGAATTGAAGCTAGGTAGTAAATACTGATTGCGAATATAAGTTTTAGAGTACGAGAAAGCCAGTAATTAAGCCATGAAATCTTTGATTCTTAGTTGCTATCCCTATAAGAAATTGTTGTAATAGTTGTTTATCTACTCTCGGTAGGAGGAAATTAGTGAAGCTCCTGAATATAGGCTGTGGCTCAGTTTTTCATTCTGCGTGGACAAACATTGATCTAGAATCAGCTTCCCCAGATGTCCGATCTTATGATATTAGTAAAGGACTACCCTATCCGAACGCTCACTTTGATGGTTGCTATAGCTCTCATGTTATAGAGCATTTCACCCAAAGTGAAGCTAAACAACTTCTATCTGAGTGCTTTCGAGTTCTCAAGTCCCAGGGAGTTGTTAGAGTAGTTGTTCCTGATTTAGAGTCAATAGCCATAAATTACCTTTCTGCTCTAGAACAAGTAGAGAATGGAGGTGTAGAGGCAGAACCTAACTATGACTGGATGGTTTTGGAGCTTTATGACCAGACAGTACGGGGTTGTACTGGCGGTCAAATGGGACATTACCTTTCTAAAGATGATTTAAAAAATAAAGATTTTGTCCTGTCTAGGATTGGGTTTGAAGCAGAAAACTTTTGGGCAAGTAACAAAGAAACAAAAAACAGATCGTATATTGAAAAGATTAAGTCAAAAAGAATATCATGGTTGATTAATAAATTAAAAATTTACTTGGCAAAATATTTAGTTCTTATGATGGCTGGTAAAGAAGCAAAAGCTGCATTTGATGAAGGTTTATTTCGCAGTTCAGGAGAAATTCACAGATGGATGTACGATAGATATTCTTTGCGAAGACTACTTGAACAATCGGGATTTGTAGATGTACGAATCTGTAGTGCTGAGGAAAGTCGTATTGCCGAATTCAACAGTTACTCCTTAGATACTACCAAAGGTAAAGTGAGAAAGCCTGATTCTATTTTTATGGAAGGGCTTAAACCATGAAACCTCTGCTTGTTAGTTTTTCTGATATTGAGGGCGGTGCGGCAAAGGCGACTAATCGATTGCATCGGGGATTGTGCAGTATTGGTGTAGAGTCCCAAATATTGGTGCAGCATAAACTCACTGATGATAAAACAGTAGTAACTCTACAAAATAAAATAGGTAAGGGTATTAGTAAGCTAAAACCGCATTTGGATGCTCTGCCTTTAAAGTTTTATCCTCAGCGCGATTTTACTCCCTACTCTCTCCAGTGGTTACCAGATGCCATTCCCCCAAAAATTAAACAACTCAGCCCGGACATCATTAATTTGCACTGGATTTGCCAAGGCTTCGCACGAATTGAAAATCTTGTTAAGTTGAAGAAACCGATTGTATGGACGCTCCATGATATGTGGGCTTTTACAGGAGGATGTCATTATAGTGGAGAGTGCGATCGCTACACAGATGCCTGCGGTGCTTGCCCTCAACTTCACAGCAGCACCGACTGGGATTTATCGCGCTGGGTATGGCAGCGCAAAGCAAAAGCCTGGAAAAACTTGGATTTAACAATTGTGACTCCCAGCAGTTGGCTGGCAAAGTGTGCTAGTTCCAGTTTCCTGTTCAAAGATGCACGGATAGAGGTGATTCCTAACGGCATTGATACGAATATATACAAGCCAATTCAGCGAACATTGGCGCGAACAGTCCTGAATTTACCCCAGGACAAGCAACTGGTACTGTTTGGAGCTATGGGTGCAACTAGCGATCGCCGGAAAGGTTTTCATCTACTACAGCCAGCACTTATCAGCCTCAGCCAATCTGGATGGTCAGAGCGGATAGAATTGGTTGTATTTAGTTCATCTCAGCCTAGCAATCCGCCTGAACTAGGTTTTAAATCGCACTTTCTGGGTAAACTAAATGATGATATCTCCCTAGCGTTAGCCTATGCAGCAGCAGACCTGTTTGTCGCCCCTTCCATTGAAGATAATTTGCCAAATACTGTGATGGAGGCGCTAGCCTGTGGTACTCCCTGTGTAGCTTTTAACATCGGGGGTATGCACGATATGATTGAACATGAACAAAATGGCTATCTTGCTCGACCCTTTGAATTTGAGGATTTAGCTAAAGGGATTGCTTGGGTGTTACAAGATGAAAAACAATATAAATTATTAAGCGATCGGGCTCGTGGTAAGGTAGAGATAGAATTTAGGCAAGAAATGCAAGCCAATCGATATTTATCTCTTTTTGAGCAAGTGCTGGAACTACATAAGCGTAAGAACTAAGAGATTTTCAATATAAAGCTCATTGTCTGATAAGAATTGCGCCACTTCTTGGTTCTAGTACAATAAACTTATTTACAGGGTTGTCATTAATATCGACGTAGTTATCTCTTAAACCAATAGTAAAAATCTTCGATGATGGATTACATAGAACTAATCCTCTTTGGTAAGAGCGTTGCCAATAAACGCCCTTTTGCGTAGAAACCTTTACGGCATTTTTCAAAGAACTTCCTATCTCTATGTCAAACAGAGCCTTATGATTGTTGTATTCTTGGATAGCTGTTTGTAAACTATAACCAGCTAGATTTTTTGGGTATCCTCCCTGATAAATCGGTTGTGCTTGAAAAATGGCGCTATTACTTTTCTTAGCTATTAAATACGTAGCAACGGCATACTCAAGCTTTTTTTCATCATCTTGAGGATACCAGGCTGCCCAAATATAGGGACGCTCTTGAGAGCTATGCTTAGATAAATTATCTACAATTTCTGACCAATTCATAGCTCTATAAAAAACATTTCTTTGATGCTCATCATCATCTAGATAGTTAAAAGCCAGTTCTCCCCAAATACCGTCTGTATTGGCTTGAGCCTCATCCCAGAATGCCTGGTGCATAACTTTAAACAAGTGAGGATGAGTTATACGTGATAACCATAGATACGCAGTTGACTGAATCTCCGAAAGGCTGGTGTAATTTTGAAGATTTTTTACATTAACCCCCCAGTATCCATTCCACATAACTTCATCAATGATGACTCCATCAGCCGCATAGGTGTTCACTTTATTTGCTAAATGTGTACGATAGAAATTTGCCCATTCTAATGAACCCATATCCATAATGTGGGCAGTACTATTAGGCGTTTTACGGCGTATACCTATGGCTTCATCATTATTTTTCAACCGCAGCACCCATGAACTCATTGTCTTTGGATTAAACTCAGGCTCATATAATGTCGTTGCAAAACTCATAATAAAAAACTTAAATCCTGGGTTGATTTGACGAATATACTTAAGCTGTTCTAAAGAAATACCACTTATTTCTGGAGAAACACTAGGTGCAGAAAATAAATCTAGATTGTTAGCCACCCAGTTTACTTGTGATGGTGACATCTGACCATGATTACCTTGCCATCCTCCGTAATAATAACCTCCAAGACGAATAGTCTTATTTAAACGAATATAAGTAATTTTTGCGGGAGAAACAGGCTTTTGAGAACTAAGCATACTCGCCATCCAGAAATCAGGAAATCGTTGAGCTAATACTGGAGCTTGTATTATTAAAGGTGCAAAGGTACTTATTGTTACTCCTAGCACAGCAAATAGAGTATGCCTAAACTTCAAGATGTAGGAATTCAACATAAAACATCCAAAAATTGATTTAATAACTGTAATTTTTGATTTTATGTAATGTATAATTAGAATTAAAATCATGCTGAGATATTTTGTTAATCTACCTGGGGTAGGAAATTTTGTTTTTTCTACCAAAGCATTTATTTTTTTCGACCAACTAAACCATTGCAACCCCCTGTTGTAAACTAACTTAAAATATCTTTATACATCAATTATTTTTATTTATACCATGCTAGGTACTAACTATACATTTGGTCGCTATTTACAGATGGCTTTGACAGTATTGATGTTATTTTTTTTAACCCTAAGCGTACCCTTTATATCTAGTATTTCACTGGCAATTATTTTATTATTAGGAACATTTGCTAAAGGGCTATTAACAAATAAAGTTGCAGAAAAAAACATAGGATTTTTATCGACAGCAATATTAACTTTATTTTCTATATTATTTTGGACAATTTCTTCGAGCTATGATTTTTTAGGGGGATTATCACTAATTAATTTTTTGGTTAATTTAATAAATTTTCCCCTCGCTTATTTTATCGGCGTTAGTATTAATTATCGAATTCTACCATATTGGCCTTTTAATGTGATTATTTTGGCACTTTCTTTAGTTTGGGGCGGGGTCTTTTTTAGTTACCTGAACGTTGTTTTTGCCGGGGTACTCAATTTAAATACAGATGAATTTTTGATTAGCGATCGTCAAGTGCCAAATATATGGTCTATTGTTACTGGCAACGCTGGATTCGTTAACGGGCCAACAATGGACTTATTTAATATCATGGGATTAGTTTTATTTCCTATACTTATATGGTTAATTATTTTAATTTTTACAAAAAAAAGCAAAACACTGGTGAATATTATTATTACAATATGTTTATTTTTGGCATTTTCAATGTCATTATATTCAGCCTTAGCTTTGCAAGGTAGAACACCTATTGTGGCATTGCTGGTTTCATCAATAATTACAATATTCTTGGGAATAGTGAAATCTCGTAATCGTTACAGGTTGGCTTATCTGTTTTGCTTATCCTTGGCTGGAATAATTTTTTTATTAAGAATTAATGAAATTATTAACCCTTTTTTGGAGTTTCTTTTTAAAAATGAATTATTAACTAGGTTTGAAAGTAATGGGTTTGAAACTGCTAGGTATGATTTATGGAAAGCCGTACTAGAAGGTATGTTTGAATATCCTTCAGGAGGCAGACAAATTTATTTATTTGGAGAGAGTTACGCTCACAATCTTTGGTTAGATGTAGCATACGATACAGGTTTGATACCTATAATTTTACTTGTGATCTTTCATGCTTTTCATATCAAGCCTTTTGTGAAAGTTTTATCATCAAATCTACCCCCCATAATACAGATATTTTTGGTAACTCTTTTAGTAGGATTTGCGGTTTCATTTACAGGAACGCCTGTGATACAGGCTTCCCCAATTTTTTTTATCATGTCTTGTTTTTTCCTAGGTTTAATCAATAGACTATCGGCTGAAGTTGATATGTTATAATAGTCTGGGTGATTATAGTAAAGAGGGTACAATTTCTGTATGATTAGCTATGTAATACCGACATTAAATAGTGCCAAGACATTAGATATGACACTGATGTCTTTACGATAATATGGTTATAGAGCTTCATGATGATTCTTCCTTTGGTAAAGCTTCAGATATTGTCCTCAATGCAATCTCTTCCGTTAAATCATTTAATACATCTAGATCTGGAGAGTTAACTGTTTTCAAAGCCTGTACTTAACACGTCACGTTAGCGGACGGGTGATACTCGTTAGGCTTAGTGGTGCAGAAAACTCAAAGTGGCTGAAAGTCTTAGAATACAGTGATCTTGGCAAACTCAATGCGAGAGTTCACAGCAGACTCGCTTCTTGAGAGATGCATACGCGGGAGAGGGATTACATCGTGGCAAATGCCTAAACGGTGGCAGTGGTAATCTCTGATAGCAAAGCTGATTAATAGGTCGCAGCCCAATTTTGAGAAAGCTTAACCCCCTGTGAGCATGCCAATCAATGGACTTTAGTGCGCCTTGAGCGACGTGCTGAACTGCCACGGAAATGGCAATAATGGTATAAAAAAAGGAAAAACGATCAAATGAAAATAGTGTACGTAACCACCTACGACTCATCTGATATTCACAGTTGGTCAGGATTAGGAAATTATATTTTAAAAGCACTTCAAGATGTTGGCTTGCGAACTGAGAGCATTGGAAATCTTAGAGATTGGAGGGCGATACTATTAAAATTTAAAAAAGCTTATTATGCCAAGATACTTTCTAAAGTATATTTAAGGGATCGTGAACCAACCGTTCTATTAGATTACGCCTCTCAAGTTGAAAAATTCCTAACGTCTATTCACTATGACATTGTGTTTAGTCCAGGTACAATTCCAATTGCGTATTTGCAAACTGAGAAACCAATAGTCTTTTGGACAGATGCAACATTTGCTGGGATGATTGATTTCTACCCAGAATTTACCAATCTCTGTACTGAAACGATTAATAATGGAAACAAAATTGAACAGTTAGCCTTATCAAAATGCCGTCTTGCGATTTACTCTTCTGAATGGGCCGCAAAAACTGCAATCCAACATTATGACGTCGATCCGGCAAAAGTAAAAGTCGTACCGTTTGGTGCAAACATTAAATGCACTCGAACCTTAGACGATATTAATAGAATTTTTGAAAATAAAAATTTCGATATCTGCAAACTGCTTTTCTTAGGTGTGGATTGGCATAGAAAAGGTGGAGACAAGGCTCTCGCCGTCGCCAGTCTTCTCAATGAACGAGGAATAAGGACAGAGTTGCACATTGCTGGCTGCGATCCTCTCCTTAGCCTACCCAACTTCGTAACACTCCATGGATTCATATCGAAGGAAACCGAAGAAGGTGTGAAATATCTAGAGAAATTATTTTCTGAATCTCACTTTTTGATTCTTCCATCTATAGCCGAATGTACTGCAGTTGTATTTTCGGAAGCAAGTTCATTTGGACTTCCATCCTTGTCAACAAAAGTTGGAGGCACTTCCACAATAATTCACGATGGAAAAAATGGCTGGACTTTCCCATTAGACGAAAACCCTGATAAATATTGCGACTATATTAAAAAAGTTATGTCATCAAAAGAGGGTTACAAAGAGTTAGCAATATCCTCTTTCCAAGAGTATTCTGAGAGACTGAATTGGTTGTCCGCAGGCAGGAAAGTACATGCTCTTATGCAAGAATTTTGTGGATAACAAGCGTTTGCACCCGAACGCCCATCGCTCGACTTTTCAGAGGTTATGCACGAGCATAGGCTCTGGTAAGTGAGAGTAATCTTACGCCGTTTGACGTATTATCCAACGTCAAACGGCGTATTAAACAGAAAAGGCTAGTTGGAAAGTAAACTAGAAATGGTTTTTACACAAGAAATTGTAACGTGAAGCCTTATTTAGAATGAAATAGCCCTGGTATTGATTAAGATGTTAAACGGGTTATATAATACTTTTTAAGCCACGTTAAATTAAATTAAATTGTATACGGATTTTGTATGATTAGCTATGTAATACCGACGTTGAATAGTAGCAAGACATTAGATATGACACTGATGTCTTTACGATCGCAAGAAAACATAAACGTTAATATAATTGTTGTCGATAGCGGCTCAACCGATAGTACACTGGAGATATGTAAACGGTGGGATGTGCCAACATTATATGCCGAGCCTGGAAATATGTATCGAGCTATAAATATGGGTCTGCGTCAATTTCAGACGGAATGGTTGGGCTATATTAACTCAGATGACTGGCTATATCCAGACAGCCTGTCTCGATTAACTGCCTATGGAGATGCGCTAAATGCAGACATTGTTTACGGTAATTGTGATTATACAGATGAGTCAGGGCGTTTTGTTTATTCGCTAAAAGCTGCTAAAGAAAGTCAATTAATCCCTCTTTTCCGCTTAAAAATAATGGGGTTTGCTCAACCAGCTACAATCTTTCGCAATCAGCTTTACCAGCAACTTAATGGATTTAATGAAGACTATTTCTTATGTTCTGACGCAGAATTCTTTTTGCGTTCATTAAATTTGGGTGCACAATTTGTATCGCTAGATGAACCATCAGTAGCTTGCTTTAGAATACATCAAAAGCAGCTAACTAATTCTAAGTCTAATGTTATGGAACAGGAAAAGCATACAATCTCTAGTGAACTGGCTGGAAGTTCTAGTATTTATGATCTGATAGTGAAGATGCAATGGCAGTTAACAAATATGCCTTACTACCTTATGCGTCTTTTGAGGCAATCATTACTCTCAGGTCGAATTAAGTTAACTAAATCCATGGTTCCTTTGAACTATTCGGATACGATATAGCACCTGATGCTTCCCAATTTTGGCATCAATACGAGCAGGAAAATATTGAATTTTATACAGGCGATTTTTTTGAACTGAACAAAAAAAATTTTGATATAATTTTGTTACTAGATGTTATTGAACATGTCGCAGATCCATGGGCATTTTTATGTAATTTACAGAATAAAGCAAAATATTATCTGTTCCACGTTCCTTTAGATCTTAGTGCCATCAATGTATTAAGAGAGAAAAGCATTTTAGATGTGCGTCAAAAAGTGGGTCATATCCACTATTTTAGTAAAAATTTGGCTTTATCTTTGATGGATGAGTGTGGATATGAAGTTGTTCAATGGCAGTATTCGGGTGCTGCTTTCAATGCTCCAAAACGCACTTGGAAAAAGGTTTTAGCATCCCTACCAAGAGGCATAGCATATGCTGTGGATAAAGACTGGGGTGTGCGAGCTTTAGGTGGAGAGACACTTTATATATTGGCAAAAAATAGAATAGAAACTGAACTATGAGGAAAGCCAAGCCTTTAGTGCTTACTATCAGTGATTATTACCTCCTAGGTTACTCGTCTTTGGGTGAGGATCTCTTGCAAAATGTTTGAAAATTTGTAATTCTACATCCCTTGCCCTACTTACCTTCCAGAGTTTTTCTTTTAATACTTTTATTCAGAATACTCGGAAAGTGACAGAAAAGGGATAATCTGGGAATATGACCTATTCTTTTTACCCCGATGTATAATGGGGTGATGTTTGTAATAACATAGTATTTGAAAATGGACGGAAGACTACTTAGAACATTCGCTCTCAAGAGGTGTTGATTTGATATGCGCCTAGGAATTGATGCCTCTAATTTACGAATTGGTGGTGGAGTTACCCACTTGTGTCAACTGCTCACACCTGACCAAGCTGAAAAGTATGGATTTACTCAAGTAGTGGTTTGGGGTGGTCAAAAAACCCTAAAGCAGCTTCCTACCAAACCGTGGTTAGAAGTCATTCACATACCTATGCTAGACGGAAAACTTCCGTTACGCCTTTATTGGCAAAAGTTTAAGCTGCCACATTTAGCAAAAAATAATTGTGATTTATTATTTGTGCCAGGAGGAATTTCTAGTGGAAAGTTTAAACCTTTTGTGACCATGTCCCAAAACCTTGTGCCTTTTGAAATAAATGAAATGAGGCGTTATAGCGGTTCCTGGGTATTTTGGAAGCTGCTCTTGCTTCAGTATGGTCAAAAATCAACATTTAAAAAAGCAGATGGGATGATATTTCTAACAAATTATGCACGAAAAGTAGTTGAAAATAGTGGGGTGAAGTGTCAAGGCTTAGTGGCCACGATTCCTCATGGCGTAAATCCAAAATTTTGGCTAGAGCCACGCCCACAAAAAAAAATAAGCGAGTATTCTTTAGAAAAGCCGTTTTGCTTACTATATGTTTCAAGTATCGAAAATTATAAGCATCAATGCCAAGTTGCGGAGGCAGTCGCTCAACTGAGACAGGAAGGAATGCCAATTAAGCTAGTTTTGGCTGGATTTGCTTATCCTCCAGAGTTGAATCGTTTGCACAAAGTTATTAATAGAGTAGATCCAGCAGGACAGTTTATTCAGTATGTAGGCTCTGTAAACTACACAAGTCTACCTTTGTTGTATCATCACGCAGATGCGTTTGTATTTGCTTCCACTTGCGAAAATATGCCTATTATCCTCTTGGAGGCGATGGCTTCTGGTCTCCCTATAGCTTGTTCTAATCGCGGTCCTATGCCTGAAATTTTAAATGATGGAGGCTTATACTTCGATCCCGAACAAGTTAAAGATATAGCTACAGGTTTACACACCTTGATTCAAGATGTAAACTTGCGAGAAACATTAGCTTTCAAGGCTTATAATTATGCTGTAAATTATACCCCTAATAGTTGTGCAAAGGAAACATTTTCTTTTTTAGCAAGAGTACTTCAAGAGTTCGTTTCAAAGCAGCATTAACTTATAGGTTTTGGCTTGATAAATTGATTTGGAATTAATTTTATGCATTTCATGATAACTGGAGGGGCTGGGTTTATTGGCTCTCATCTAACGGAACACCTTTTATCAGAAAACCATAAGGTTACTATAGTTGATAATTTGACAACAGGCAGCCTTAAAAACCTTCCCAAGCATCCTCGTTTAAGAATACTACAAAAAGATATATTGCTCTGTCAGCCAGAAAATTTTTTAGATAGTATTGATGGAATTGCCCATCTAGCTGGTATCCCATCTGTTACAGCATCTTGGTCACACCCACGGGAAAGTCATGAGCATAATCTTTCAGCAACAATTGCTGTAATTGAACTATGTCAAAATTTAAATATTCCTAGGTTAGTCTTGGCGAGTTCTGCGGCTGTCTATGGAAATACAAAAAAGCTTCCATTATCAGAGAACCTTAATCCTAATCCTACTTCTCCTTATGGTTTCCAGAAACTTGCTAGCGAACAATATGCTTGTCTCTTTGCAAAAAAAATAGATTTTTCTTTTATCTCTTTACGCTTGTTTAACGTTTTTGGACCTCGGCAATTACCTAAGTCTGAATACTCTGGCGTTATTTCAATTTTCACTCAAGCTATGGCACAAGGTTTACCTATCACAATTTATGGAGATGGAACTCAAACCAGAGATTTCGTTTATGTCAAAGATGTAGCTCGCTCTTTTGCACAAGCTTTAACTAATTCGCTTTCTTCAGGCTCAAACTTAATTTGCAATATAGGCAGCGGAAAGACAACCTCTGTGCTTGCTCTTGTTGATATTTTGAAAAGCTATTTTCCTCAGTGGAATTCAGAAATTCGCTTCGTACTTCCTCGTTCAGGGGAAATTCAATACTCGCAGGCAGATATATTGATAGCTTCATCTTTTCTCAATTTCACGACTCAATGGCATCTAGAGGATGCACTGCGCGACACAGTGGCTTCAATTACGAGTAATTAAGATGTGGGAAGAGCGCCGACAAAATGGTAATAGTGAAAATATTAATTAATCAAGCTTTTTTACTAAAGGAAAACAATGAAAAACAAAATAGCAAATTTAATTTGTGAACGTCTTCGCGCCGAAGCAGAAAAATATCAGGGACAGTTTCAGGGTAAAAGAAATGATATTTCAACACGTTATTTTATAGTAGACAATCTGTTGCCTGATGACTTGGCTCTTGCTATCTACCATTCATTTCCTCCAGTATCTGAGATGCGTTTAATGTCAAGTTTCCGAGAAAAAAAATATACCTCGAAAAACCTAGACAAATTCGCTCAACTTGTAAGTGATGCAACTTTTGCTTTTCAGACTTCAGCAGTGATTGCGGAAATTGAACGAATTTGCGGATTTAATGAGCTTCGTGCCAATCAATCTTTATACGCGGGGGGAATTAGCGCCATGACCAAAAACCAATTTTTGAATCCCCATATTGATAACTCGCACGATAGTGAACGGCAATTGTACCGCGCATTAAATATTCTCTACTACGTCACTCCAAAATGGCAAAAAGATTTTGGAGGTAATCTGGAATTATGGGATACTAAAGTACGGAAATGTTTAGAAATTCCTAGCCTCTTTAATCGTTTAGTGGTGATGGAGACGAATCGCTGGTCTTATCATTCGGTTAATCGTGTGGTTAATGATGGAGTTCGCTGCTGTGTTTCCAATTATTACTTCCAAAAGTCTTCTTTAGAATCAAAGGATTACTTTCATATTACAGCATTTGTGGCTCGTCCTGAACAACCAGTACTACGTTTACTATCAAAGGTAGATAACGCCACTCGGACTTTTGTGCGCCAAATTTTTACGGAGGGAATTGGAACGAAAGATGTTTACAAAAAGTCCCGTGATGAGGTGAATTAACATTAGCGAACAGTTCCACTGCTTTGGGTTATTTTTATTAGAGAAGCACGGCTTGCAGTAGGTCGCGTTTTAATCAGCAAACAAACAATTGGTCTTGGTTTAGAGGAAAAGGCGTAGTAATGGAGACTTGCCCTTAGATCTACCCAAGCGTTTTTCAGCTGTGTTGCAGCATTGATCAAGGTCTATCACCTGCATTGTAATCAAAATTAAAGTTAATTAAGGAGCAGTATTGTGAGTGTGTTTCAAAGAGCGTTTCATATTGCACACATGATTCATCCCCAAGGCGGTACTTGCCTTGAATTTGGTGTGCATGTAGGAAATACTTATATCTGGCAAGCTAGAGAAATATTGACAAAATATACGAATAGTAAACTAATTGGATTTGATTCGTGGCAAGGTTTACCTGAAGAGACTAGTGGTATTTGGTTCCCAGAACGTCATGCAAAAGGTGAGTTTGCTTCCCCAAAAGATGTGGTCACACGAAAACTTTACCAACTTACCACTCTTTCAGATAATAGATTTTCATTTGTGGATGGTTTTTTTTCAGATAGCTTAAGTGAGGAAGTACGCAACAATATTAATGATGTAATTTTTGTAAATATTGATGTTGATATGTATAAATCTACAATTGACCTTTTAGACTTTATTAAGCCACTGTGTAAACCGGGGGTGATTATCTATTGGGATGATTGGAAAGATCCTGCCGATCAACATGATCGTGAGTGGGGAGAGCACTTAGCTTTTGCAGATTGGCTCAAAAAAAATGAGGATGTAAAAGTGGAAACCCTTGAAATCAACCCAATAAACCAAAGGTCAATGATTATTACCGAGGTTAATGGGATGGCTATGGATAATTTCTCTTTATCCATAAGTGATATACGTTATCGAGCTAACTCCATTCAAACAGATCATTTTGATCTTGGCTATCAAGAATATCAGAAGATAAAAAAGCTGCTAAGTAAACTCCCTTTTAAAAAATGGCTAAAGTTAATGTATCATCGATACATAGCTTGAAATTATATCAATAGAACGATTATTTTTTCTGTTGAATGAAAATTCAAAAAAATTTGCCCATTAGTTAGTTTTGAGTTACTCATCAAGGATTTAAAAATGCCCGATAAAGTGTTTTTAAGTTCTAGCTTCCACCCATTTTTTTTGGTTCGGATAGGATGAAAATTCTGATTGTATGCCAATATTTTCCACCTGAACCATTCCGAGTTGGCGATCTGGCGCTGGCGTTGCGCGATCGCGGTTGTGAAGTTACTGTATTAACGGGCTTTCCAAATTACCCCAAGGGAAAGCTTTATGAAGGCTACCGCATTAAACTGTATGAATATGAAGACTATCATGGAGTTTCAGTAATTCGGGTACCACTTTATCCAGACACCAGCTATTCCAAGCTCAAGCGGATCTCAAATTACCTATCCTTTGTCGCTTCTGCTTCGCTTCTAGGTTCCTTTTTAATCCGTCCCCACCAGTATGACCATATAATCACTTTTCAACTTTCGCCTGTCACCATCGGCTTGCCAGCGATCGCCATCAAAGCTGCTCACTTCAGCCAAGCACCCATTTATTTTTGGATTCAGGATATTTGGCCTGAAAGTCTTGAGGCGACTGGACTCGCTATGGAAGGGGCTGTTATCCAAATCATCCGGCGACTGGTGAATTTCATGTATCGGCGCTCTGAGAAGATTTTGGTACAATCAACAGGCTTTATTCCAAAAATACTAGAATCTGGTATTCCCCCTGAAAGTGTTGAGTTTTTACCTAATTGGGCTGAAGATTTGTATCAGCCTGTAGAACCCGATCTAGAACTTGCTCAGCATGAAGGAATGGCAGACGGATTTAATGTACTCTTTGCCGGGAATATTGGTACGGCTCAGAGTCTAGAAACGACGATAGAAGCGGCGCGGATGCTTGGAGATTATCCCGATATCCGGTTTGTGATTTTGGGAGATGGTGCCAATCTTGAAAATCTTAAAGCTGCGGCGCAAGGGCTAAGTAATATCTCATTCAAAGGTCGTCGTCCCCTGGAAACAATGCCAAAGTATTTTGCGATCGCAGATGCTCTTTTAGTACAACTACGGCGCGATCCTCTGTTTGCCATTACCATTCCTTCCAAAGTGCAGTCTTATATGGCTTGCGCTCGCCCGATTATCGCCGGACTCGAAGGAAGCGGGGCGGAAGTAATTTCAGAAGCTGAAGCTGGTGTAGTCTGCGAACCAGAGGATGCGATCGCCCTACGTGATGCGGTGCTAAGTCTTTACCATATGTCACCCCAAGAGCGTCACAGATTAGGACAAAATGCTAAAAGTTATTATGACAAACACTTTTCACGGGCGAGGGTTATCGATCGCCTAATCGAACTGATGAAAGAAGGTTCAAAAAATGGCTGAACAACCTTTAACTCGAGTACTGATTTTAGGCGGAGATGGCATGCTAGGGCATCAGCTATGGAAGCAATTTAGCCGTAAAGCTGAACGCTTCGACACTCGTGTTACCTTGCGGCGTGATTTCCAAGACTACGAACATTACAAGCTATTCAACCCAAAGTTCACTTATAGTGGCGTAGACGTGCGAAATTTTCAGCGTCTGGTTGAGGTTTTTGCTGATTTCAAACCCCATGTCGCGATCAATGCCGTAGGAATTGTTAAACAGCGCCCTACAGCTAAAGACAGCATCATCAGCATTGAGATCAACGCTTTGCTGCCTCACAAATTAGCTTTGCTGTGTGAGGCTGTCGGTTCCCGCTTGATCCACCTAAGTACCGACTGTGTCTTTAGCGGACAACGAGGCAATTATACTGAAGACGATGTTCCAGAGCCAATGGATTTGTATGGGCGCAGCAAGCTGCTAGGCGAAGTCAACCAGCCTCATGTAATTACTTTACGCACTTCAATTGTAGGACTCGAATTGGAGCGAAAAACTGGTTTAATCGAATGGTTTCTTAATGCATCCGAACCTGTTAAAGGCTTTCAATGTGCTATCTACAATGGTTTGACGACTATTGAAATTAGTCAGTTAATCGAACGATTGATTGGTGAGTTTCCCCAATTGCAAGGATTATATCAAGTTTCTAGCGAAGTAATTTCAAAATATGAACTGCTCTGTGTAGTCAAAGAAAAGTTTGGCTTGGCTACTCAGATTATTCCCGATGATAAATTTAAAATCGACCGGAGTCTCGACTCCTCCCTGTTTAGAAAAGTCACAGGCTATGTTCCTCCCAGTTGGGAATTTATGATTACAGCAATGGCTCAAGAAGCGAAGGTAGGTAAAAATTATGGATCTTGAAGGTAAGCGGGTTCTCGTGACCGGCGGTACTGGCTCTTTAGGAAAAGCCTTAGTAAAGCGTCTTCTGGGCGGCGAAATGGGTCGCCCCAAAAGCGTAACAGTCTTCTCTCGCGATGAAGGAAAACACCATCAGATGAAAGTTGACTGGAAGCATCTCCATGTAGCTACTGACGACATTTTCTATCGCAACTTTGAGGAACTGCTTGAGTTCCGCGTCGGCGACGTGAGAGATTACGCTGCAATCGTTTCAGCAGTGCGTAAAGCAGAAGTTGTTTTTCATGCTGCTGCATTAAAGCAAGTGCCATCCTGCGAGTACTTTCCAACTGAGGCAGTCAGAACCAACATTGAAGGCGCAATCAATCTGGTTCGTGCCGTGCGCGAGAACGATACGTCAGTTGAGCTAGTAGTTGGAATTTCAACTGACAAGGCTTGCAAGCCAGTTAATGTCATGGGTATGACTAAGTCGCTTCAAGAGCGCATTCTGCTAGAGGGAAATCTAGGAGAGGACAAGACAACTTTTACCTGCGTTCGCTATGGTAACGTTATCGCCTCGCGTGGCTCAGTTGTCCCACTGTTTAAAGATCAAATTCAGCGTGGTGGGCCCGTTACAATTACTTCCCGTGAAATGACACGTTTTCTCATTACACTGGATCAGGCAGTTGATACAGTGTTTGATTGCGTTCGCCTTGGGCGTTCAGGTGAAACTTTCGTGCCCCGCTTGCCAGCTACCAAGATCGTGGAGCTTGTCAAGGTGCTAATCAATGGTAGAGACATCCCAGTCGTGGAAACTGGTGTTCGACCAGGCGAGAAAATCCATGAAATCATGATTTCAGAAGAAGAAATGGCTCGCACAACTGAGCGTGCAGACTATTATGTGATCGCGTCTGTACTGCCCGAAGTGGGGGGTGGTTATGCCAATAATCCACCCTTGGCTGGTGAGTACTCTTCGCAAAATACAACGATCGATCCTGCTGGTCTATACGATCTGTTGCTCAAAGCTGGTGAAATTTAGGTATGTGATTCCAGTCCGATAGCATTGATAGTATATAGTGAGGGTGCTGGTGTCTGCTCAGTATTTCTCTCCTTTGTCGGGTGCTGTTAGTTTCGATATGGATGCAACCGGACACGATCTGAGCGTTGGTTTATAAAAATAGGAGCATCTGTGAAAGTCCTGACCATCCTGGGCACACGACCCGAAATCATCCGTCTAAGCCTGATAGTTGAAAAACTTGACCGATTAACCGCTCACACTCTGCTGCACACAGGTCAAAACTACACACCTGAACTTGACTCTATCTTCTTTAACACGCTGGGCATTCGACAACCTGATATTCGGCTAGATACGCGAGCCGAAACTCCCTTCACTCAGATAGCCAAGATTCTCGAAGGAGCCGAACGTGCGATCGCAGATGTACAGCCGGACGCTTGCTTAATTCTGGGAGACACAAATAGCGGTCTTTCCGCTATTGTAGCTGAAAAAATGGGCGTTCCAGTGTTTCATATGGAGGCAGGTAACCGTTGCTTCGATCTTCGCGTACCTGAGGAACGCAACCGCAAGCTAATTGACCACGTTAGTACCTGGTTGATGCCTTATGTGGAAAATAGCAAGGTTAACCTACTCAATGAAGGCATCAGTAAGGAAGCCATCATTGTCACAGGGAACCCAATCTTCGAGGTAATCAAACGTTATTCACCTCAAATTGAGGTTAGCAATATTCTTGATCGACTGGGACTCGAACCCCAAAAATACTTTCTTGTAACTGCCCACCGTGCAGAAAACGTGGATGTCCCCATTCGCTTAAAAGCAATAGTCGAAGCCTTAAACGCACTTGCCATACGCTACGGGCTACCAGTAATTTGGAGTTTTCATCCCCGCACTCAATCGAAAATGGAAGCTCTGGGACTAGACGTGAATAGGCTCGTAAAAAGGCTACCCCCCTTCGATTTTTTCGAGTTTATCAAGCTTGAAAAACAGGCGTTGTGCGTAATCACAGATAGTGGCACAGTTCAGGAGGAAGCATGTATTTTTGGCGTGCCCTCAATTACAATCAGAGACACGACCGAACGTCCAGAAACAGTGGAGTGTGGCAGCAATATATTAACAGGCTGTATTCCAGAGCGCATTCTCGAAGGAATAAAATTAGCTACCGAAACACACTTCAGTTGGAGTGTGCCTGACGAGTACCTGGATGCAAACGTTTCTCATAAAGTGGTGCGATTTATAATCAGCAACGCCCAAGACAGAGTGCTGAACAGCTAGGAGAGGTTATGAAGTATTTCTTTGCAGGTGCGACATCTAAGACTGGGGTAACCGTACTAGAACGTCTCGTCAGTCATGTTGGTGCGGAAAATGTGCATTGTCTAGTCAGACAAACGTCTGTAACAGCGCCTTTGCAGAAACTTGGAGTTAAAATACATATCGGTGATGTTACCAATCCAGAATCCTTCAAAAGTTTGTTGAATTCAAATATCAATTACATTGATATGACCCATCCAAAACATTATCATATTTCCCTTGAAGCTATCGTAAATGCTGGAGTAAAAAGAGCTTATTTCGTTACAACCACAGGGATTTTTTCTAAATACAATCAATATTCTGAAATTTATAAAGTAAATGAAGCAAAAATTAAAACGAGTGGTTTGCTTTACACTATTTTGCGCCCCACTATGATTTATGGCTCTGCACAAGATAAGAACATGAACAGGTTAATCCGTTTTCTCAACAGTTATCCAGTTTTTCCTATCTTTGGCAATGGTCAAAGTTTAATGCAACCTGTGTATGTGGACGACTTGGCTGATGGCATCGTTGCTGCTATTGTTAAGTCGGGAACTGAAAATCAGGAATACAATCTGGCTGGACCAGAACCCATGAAATATATTGAAGTTATAGATACCATACTTAGTAAATTGAATCGAAAAGTTTTAAAGGTAAAAATAAATTTAGAATTAGCAGCTAAGGTGGCTCAATATACCCAATATATACCGGGATTCCCAATTACCGAAGAACAGGTTCTAAGGTTGCAAGAGGATAAAAGTTTTGATATTTATAAAGCAAAAAACGAATTAGGGTTTTCTCCTAGAAGCTTTGTAGATGGGATTAGTTCTGAAATAGAAGCGATGCGTATAGCGGGAACCTTTGGGTAAGCTAAAATTCCGTTCTAGCAGTGTAACCCACAGTATCTCTTAAGCGGTTAAAGCATTGCCGGGGTAATTTTATCAATACAATTACCCACCGTTGAATATAAAATAGCATCTTAAGCAAACACTGCGACCATAATGCCCTTGCTGATTCTGTCATTTGCCAGTTGTCTCATCAGTCTGCTCTTTGTCGCTCTCATTAGACAGCGCTTCAGCCAACACCTACTTGATATTCCTAACGATCGCAGTTCCCACACCCAACCCACACCGAGGGGCGGTGGACTAGGTTTCATCCTTGCCTTTAGCATTACGAGCGCGATCTGGGCTTATGCACCCCTTTTGGGAGTCGCAGGCGCTTACGAGCAACCCTCACTTCCTCCCCTACCCTTATGGCTGGTTTTAATTCCCTTAACCGCCGTGGGTATCCAAGACGATCGTAGTGGTGTTCCCGCCTCCATTCGTTATCTCGTACAACTCTCGGCTGCTAGCATCGCCGTTTTCTACTTCGGTGCCTTTCCTCAACCTTGGCTACACCAATTCGGTACTGTAGGCGACATAATTGCTATGGTACTCACCGTCATTGGAATGACTGCCTTTATTAACTTTTATAACTTTATGGATGGGCTAGATGGGCTAGTGGCTGGCGTTACCGCCGTTCAACTGGGATTTCTCGCCTTGTGGTTCAATTTGCCCGTGTTGTGGCTCCTGGTTGCTGCCTTATTAGGCTTCCTCTACTGGAACTGGTCGCCCGCAAAAATCTTTATGGGGGATGCTGGTAGTACAGTTTTGGGTGCTACAGTTGCGATCGCCCTCCTCAACAACGGCAACGATCCCGTCCGTGCTTGGTCAGCTTTAGCCATTACCTTACCCCTGATCGGCGATGCCATCTATACCCTCACCCGTCGCCTGATTAGGCGTGAAAATATTTTTAAAGCCCATCGCAGTCATCTCTACCAGCGACTACAACAAGCGGGGTGGTCTCATGCCACTGTAACGATCGCCTACATCAGTGCTACTGTGGCGATCGCCAGCGCCCTAGCCGCGCTCGGTAGCATCGGCATCTGGCTGAGTCTAGCTTTTGTCGTCCTGGCAATTATACTAGGGGAAGTTTATTTGCGACGAGCTAGCCAGTCAGAGCGATCGCCTGTGAATTATTCCTAGAGTCAATATATTTATAGGAAAAGCTGTGGTCAGAGTTTTAGTCACTGGTGCTGCTGGTTTTATCGGTTTTCATCTCAGTCAACGACTGCTGGCTAGGGGCGATGAGGTCATTGGACTTGATAATCTGAATGATTACTATCCTGTCACCCTAAAACAAGACAGGTTAGCCCAACTACAAAGAAAATCAGGCTTTATTTTCCACAAGCTAGACATAGCAAGTCGGGAAGGCATAGCTCAGTTATTTGCACAAGATAGCTTCGATGTCGTAGTCAACTTAGCAGCCCAACCAGGCGTTCGCTACTCTTTAAAAAATCCCCATGCTTACATAGACAGCAACATAGTCGGTTTTACAAACATCTTAGAAGGTTGTCGCCACTCACAAGTTAAGCATTTAGTATATGCCTCTTCTAGCTCAGTTTATGGCGCTAATACTAAAATGCCCTTTTCAGTGCATGACAACGTAGATCACCCAGTGAGCCTTTATGCTGCCAGTAAAAAAGCCAATGAACTAATGGCTCATACTTATAGCCATTTGTACAACTTACCCACTACTGGGTTACGCTTCTTTACAGTTTATGGGCCTTGGGGTCGTCCTGATATGGCGCTGTTTATCTTTACAAAAGCAATTTTATCAGGACAGCCAATTGATGTATTTAATTACGGTAAGATGCGCCGCGATTTTACATATATTGATGATATCATTGAGGGGGTTGTTAGAGTTATAGATAATATCCCCAAACCTAACCCAAATTGGTCAGCAGATGCGCCAGATCCTGGTACAAGTAAAGCTCCCTATAAAATTTACAACATTGGTAATCATCAACCTGTTGAATTAATGCGATTTATTGAAGTTTTAGAAGATTGCTTGGATAAAAAAGCCAAAAAAAATCTGCTTTCTATTCAATTAGGTGATGTACCTGCCACCTATGCAGATGTTGATGATTTGATTAAAGATGTAGATTTTAAACCAAACACACCAATTAATGTGGGTATTGAACGTTTTGTAGGTTGGTATCGGTCTTATTACCATGTCTGAGCCAAAACGAGTCTTGCATATCTGTGCAGTTGGATTTACTGACAAAAATATGCTGCTACCGAAAATTAATTCACATCCCTGTCATGTGTGCCTAACCCGCGTTAATAGTTTACGGTGACGTAGGTAGTTTACCAGAGTTGTATTTGCCATCCAGTTTCCAAGCTTAATTGGGGAGATATAATATATAGTAGGTTTATTTTTTATTTCATTTATACTATAAAGTAATTGAGTCTTAACGGCTACCAACCACATACGGGACAACCATAATGGCATGGAGCGAGGAGCAGAGGGAAATATAGGCAGCCCAAAGTGTCCCGCCTTAGACTGATAGCCATAT
>CAVQDG010000073.1:0-129856 GCA_963711165.1 uncultured cyanobacterium
GTTGACCTTCAATCGCCACCGTCACTTTACTAGGAATATTAATGGGGCGCTTGCCAATCCGAGACATGACTGATTACTCCTTAAAAATTCAGAACCCAGAATCAAGAATTCAGAAAAATTAGTTTGATTTCTGACTTCTGAGTGCTGAGATTTACCATACATAACAAAGCACTTCTCCACCCAGTCCCTGACGACGCGCTTCGCGGTCAGTCATAATGCCACTGGAGGTAGAAATAATTGCGATGCCAATACCGCCTAACACGCGAGGTAGGTCTTTACGATTTGAGTAAACACGCAACCCTGGTTTGCTAATCCGCTTTAAGGCAGTAACAATTGGTTGACGGTTTTTTCCCTTATATTTTAAGGAAATGACCAAATTTTTCTTAACGCCTTCGCCTGCTTCTTCAAACTCAGTAATAAAGCCTTCATCTTTTAAGACTCTGGCAATGCTACGGGTCATTTTGGTTGCTGGGATTTCTGTTGTTTGATGCCGTGCCAGATTCGCATTCCGAATGCGAGTTAGCATATCTGCAATTGTGTCGTTAGCCGCCATTATTCCCTCTTTATTGAAACTGCCTTAACTATCCCGGAAGGGCATTCCCATTTCTTTGAGTAAGGCGCGGCCCTCTTCGTCGGTATTTGCTGTAGTAATAATGGAAATATCCATGCCGCGAATTTGATCGATTCTGTCGTATTCTACTTCAGGAAAAATTAGCTGTTCTCTAATGCCTAAGCTATAGTTTCCGCGACCATCAAAGCTTTTGGGACTAATGCCTCGAAAGTCCCTAATTCTAGGCAATGCTAGATTAATTAATCGATCTACAAAGGCATACATCCGGTCTGCTCGCAGTGTCACCATAACTCCAACAGGCATACCTTGGCGGAGTTTGAAACCTGCGATCGCTTTTTTAGCTCGCGTCACTACTGGTTTTTGACCAGTAATCAGCGCTATTTCACTCAAAGAAGATTCCAGCGCCTTGGCGTTAGAAGATGCCTCCCCAAGACCTCTATTAACTGTAACCTTTACTAACTTAGGTACTTGATGGATGTTTGTGTAACCAAACTGTTCCATCAGCTTGGGTAAAATAGTCTCTTGATACTGGGTTTTTAGTCGTTGTGCCATGATTGTGTATCCTTGTCATTCCTGGGCTTGGTCAGGAACTAAGTTAATTCCCCATTTTTAGCTGTTAGCTAATGGCTAACTACTAATCAATAATTTCACCAGTTTTTTTCAGCATTCTTACTTTGCGTCCATCTTCAGTAAATGTATAACAGACGCGGCTGGCTACTTTTTGCTTAGTCGAATAAAGCATCACATTTGAACTGTGAATTGCTCCTTCAAAAGTGATAATTTGACCCGACTCTCCTTCTTGTTGGGGCTTAACGTGCTTAGTTTTAATGTTTACCCCTTTAACAACTACTTGGCTAAGTTGGGGAAGTGACTTGATAATTTCGCCAACTTTGCCTTTGTTACGACCAGAAATTACCTGGACAGTATCGCCTTTTTTTACGTGCATTTTGGAATGCAGGGGTAGATTCTTGGCACTTCTTTTAGTGCCTTTGCCCATAGTATTTGCCATTTAAAGTACCTCTGGAGCCAGAGAAACGATTTTAGTAAAGTTTTTGTCGCGCAGTTCACGCGCCACTGGACCAAATACCCGCGTCCCTTTAGGATTACCTTCAGGGTTGATAATCACAGCAGCATTATCGTCAAAGCGAATACTCATACCACTTTCGCGGCGCATAGTCTTTTTAGTCCGAACAATCACTGCTCTAACTACGTCTGACTTTTTCACTGCCATATTGGGAATGGCATCCTTGACAACAGCAATGATCACATCGCCTACGCCGCCGTAACGCCTATTTCCAGAACCTAATACGCGGATGCACATCAATTTACGTGCGCCACTGTTATCCGCCACATTTAGATAAGACTCTTGTTGAATCATTATTATCTTCCTTGCAGTTGTTAGTAGAGAGCGATTAGTGATTAGCAATTAGCTAATTGCTAACAGCTAACAGCTAACAGCTATTTAGGATTGAGAGGTGCTATTCAGGATTTCAGCAACAACCCAACGTTTAGTGCGACTAAGTGGGCGAGTTTCTTGAATCCGAACGCGATCGCCTTCTTTGCACTTATTTTCCTCGTCGTGAGCCTTATAGCGCTTTGTACGCACGACGATTTTTCCATATTTAGTATGGGATGAGCGGTTTTCTATTGCAACTACAACGGTTTTATCCATTTTGTCGCTGACAACTAAACCAACTCGTTCTTTTACTGCCATTGTCACTTACTCCTCAATAATTAGATCTGTGACGGTTCAGAGTCAGCACTGGGGGCTTGGGCTGCCGCAAGTTTGCGCTCATGTTCCACAGTCATCAATTGGGCTAGTCTGTGGCGGGCATGATTAAACTGATGTGGCTTTTCCAAACGTCGAGTTGCTTGTTGGAATCGCAACTCAAACAGTTGCCGCTTGACCGCTACAATTTCATCTAGCAGTTCTTGCTCGTTTAATTTTCTAGCATCTGCTACTTTTGGTAGAGGCATAACTCAGACGATCCCTTCTTCACGAGTGATGAATTTTGTTTTGATTGGCAACTTGTGAGAAGCCAAGCGCATAGCCTCACGGGCAGTGGCTTCGGGAACGCCATTGATTTCAAACATTATCCGTCCGGGCTTGACAACGGCAACCCAAAACTCAGGCGAGCCTTTCCCAGAACCCATACGGGTTTCTGCGGGGCGCATTGTGACTGGTTTATCCGGGAATATCCGAATCCAAATTTTGCCACCCCGACGCAGATAGCGGTTCATGGCACGACGGCTAGCTTCAATTTGGCGAGAAGTAATCCAAGCGGGTTCTATAGCTTGAAGCCCAAAGTCGCCAAAATTCAACGTGCTACCGCGAGTGGCTAGACCTTCCATCCGCCCACGCTGTTGTTTGCGAAATTTCGTTCTTCTAGGACTTAACATGACGACGAAAGTGTGAAGTATGAATTATGAAACATGAATTTTCAGTAATCAGGTATTGAAACAGTGAGCAATTATTTGTCTGTTTTCATTTTTGATTATTTAAAATTCATCCTTCATTAGAGCGGTCATCAAATTGCTGGCGGCGGCGCTGTTGCCGACGTTTAGGTTGAGCCGTGTTACCTGGTGATTGGTCTTCCTGACCTGGGATAATTTCTCCTTTAAATATCCAAACTTTGACTCCTAAAATTCCGTAGATCGTTTTAGCCGTGCGATAAGCATAGTCGATGTCAGCACGTAAGGTGTGCAAAGGCACACGACCTTCACGAGTCCATTCTGTACGGGCAATTTCTGCACCGTTTAAACGACCACTTACCTGAACTTTAATACCTTGAACTTCAGCGCGTTGAGCGCGTTGAATCGCTTGTCTGACAACTCGGCGGAAAGATACGCGACGTTCAAGTTGTTGAGCAATGTACTCAGCAATTAGTCCGGCTTCAGCATCTACACGGGCAACTTCTACCACGTTGATCCGAATGGAGCGATTTCCACCCAAGGCTGTTTGCAAGCCAGTACGCAAAGACTCAATACCTGTACCGCCACGACCAACGACAACCCCTGGTCTAGCTGTATGTACTTCTAACTCAATTTGATCAGCTTTACGCTCAATTCTTACTTGAGAAATTCCAGCATTACTTAAGTTTTTTTCGACATACTGCCGAATCTTATAGTCTTCTTGAAGCAGTTCTGGATAATGCTTGGCATCGGCAAACCACCTAGAGCGATGCTCTTGGGTAATTCCTAGCCTAAAACCAATTGGATGAATTTTCTGTCCCACAAATACTTCCTCTAATCCAAAGTTTTTAGTTGTTAGTTATTAGAAGAAAATTGCTTAAAGAGCAAACAATCGTCTAAAAACTTATAACTAAACTATTTATCGTTTAGTGCTGCCACAGCTACAGTGATGTGACAGGTTGGTTTGCGAATTTTATAAGCTCTGCCTTGAGCGCGTGGACGGAAGCGTTTTAGTGCTGGACCTTGATCTGCAAAAGCTTGAGATACTACTAGCTTGGCTGGATCAAGATTAGCGTTGTGTTCTGCGTTAGCAACAGCAGAACGTAGAACGTTCAGCACTGGTTCGCAAGCCCTGTAAGGCATAAACTCTAAAATGATTAGGGCTTCTCTGTATGAGCGTCCGCGAATTTGATCGAGAACTCGGCGCACTTTATAAGGGGATATGCGAATGTAACGAGCGATCGCCTTTACTTCTTCAGTATTCTTAACTGCCATAGGTTTCTCCTTAAGCTGTTAGCTATTAGCTGTTAGTTAAATTAGTTGGATCTCAAAATTGTTTAATGTCAAGATTCACTCTGTGCTAATTGCTAATTACTAATGGCTAGTTGCTAATTTTATCGACCTGCCTTTTTATCACTCTTAGAGTGTCCTCTAAAGGTGCGAGTTGGAGCGAATTCACCCAACTTATGACCTACCATTTGCTCATTTAGAAAAACCGGGACGTGCTGACGACCGTTATGAACGGCGATTGTGTGTCCTACCATCTGGGGCAAAACTGTTGAAGCACGTGACCAAGTTTTAATTACTTGTTTTTCGCCTTTAGCGTTGAGCTTTTCAATTTTTGTCAACAGATGATCCGCAATAAAGGGACCTTTTTTAAGAGAACGACCCATAGTTATACAGCTTTGAATTCTTAGCTAGTTTTTTGAGTTAAATACTGAGTTTTAAATTTTGAGTTTTGAGTGGTAAAAAATACCTTCTTTAACTTCAATACTCACAATTTTCAACTCAAAACTTATTAAGACTGCCGACCACCGCGACCCCGCTTGGAAGATTTACGACGACGACGGACAATCAAAGAATTGCTTGACTTCTTGGGATTGCGTGTTTTATAGCCCAAGGTTGGTTTACCCCAAGGTGTTACAGGTCCACTTCTTCCAATTGGTGCGCGACCTTCACCACCACCATGCGGGTGATCCACTGGGTTCATGGCGCTACCTCTAACTTTGGGGCGACGACCTTTCCAGCGATTCCAGCCTGCCTTACCAGCACTTAGGTTTCTGAGATCAGCATTGCCAACTTGTCCAATGGTGGCATAGCACTCTTTGCGTACCATTCTGACTTCACTGGAAGGTAGCTTGAGAGTAACATAATCGCCTTCTTTAGCCACGACTTGAGCAGAAGCACCAGCAGCGCGAACGATTTGTCCACCTTTCCCTGCGTGCAGTTCCACATTATGAATTGTGGTTCCTAAAGGAATTTTAGATAGCGGTAAGGCATTACCAACTTCAATGGGAGAATCAGAGCCAGAGGTAATAATTGTACCGACATTCAATCCCGCAGGATGCAGAATATACCGCTTTTCTCCATCTTGGTAATAGAGAAGGGCGATCCGAGCGTTGCGGTTGGGATCGTATTCAATAGATGCTACTTTGGCGGGGATATTGTGCTTATCCCGACGAAAGTCAATTTGACGATAAAGGCGCTTGTGACCACCACCACGACGGCGGCTGGTAATTACACCACGGTTATTGCGACCTTTAGCGCGATGTTCAAACTTTGTTAATGATTTTTCCGGCTCACTCCGCGTAATCTCAGCAAAATCTGAGACGATCCGCTCACGAGTTCCTGGAGTATATGGCCGATAAGAACGAGTACCCATAACTGCTATTCGAATTGGGGATTAAAAGCTACCAATTTGGAAATTGGGCTTGGTTGACGTGAGGTAATCTGGTTAGATTCACTCAGTTTAAAGATTAAACCTCTGGGAACAGGGTGATAGAATCTCCCTCAGCGAGAGTTACAATTGCTCGCTTGTAATGTGGTTTATATCCTAAAAATTTGCCTACACGACGCTTTTTAGGTGGTTTATGGAGAGTGTTTACGCTCGTCACCTTCACATCAAACAAACTTTCAATTGCGGCTTTGATGTCTGGCTTTGTCGCTTTGGGAATGACATCAAACACATACTTGTTCTGCTCTAGTAGCTGTGTGGCTTTTTCGGTGACAATTGGACACCGCACTAAATCTGGCAGGTCGCGGGGGCTAACTCTAGTCACTGTAAACCTCCTGGATTTTTGCAAGTGCCGATGATGTGGCAACGATGTTGTCTGCTGCTAGCAAGTCATAAACGTTTAAGTTGTTAACTGGAATTAACTTCAGGTTAGCTACATTACGCGCTGACAAATTAACGTTTTGTTCGGACTGAGAGACGATCAGCAGTACTTTTGCCTCTAGGGAAACTCCCCAACGGGCGATCGCTTCTAATAATTCTTTTGTTTTTGGTCTAGCCAACTTGTCGGCAAAGTCTTCAACTACAATCAAGTCTTCAGTGCGGCTCATTAAAGCCGTTTTGAGTGCTAGACGCAGTTCTTTGCGGTTCATCTTGAGGTCATAATCTCTGGGTTTAGGTCCAAAAATTACGCCACCACCACGCCACAAAGGTGAACGAATAGAACCAGCACGGGCGCGACCTGTTCCCTTTTGTCTCCAGGGTTTACGTCCACCGCCTCTAACTTCTGCTCTAGTTTTAGTGCTAGCGTTGCCTTGACGAGCATTGGTCATTTGCCTAACAAGGGCCCTATGGACAATATGAGATGCGTTGTCTTCTTTGGCAACTCTTAATTCGAGTGTTGCTTCTGAGACTTCTTCTCCTTGCCAATTACGCACTACACAGTTAACCATATTTTTTCTCCCCCAAATAGCTATCAGCTATCAGATATTAGCCATCAGCTTTGATCGCCTGGCAATTTGTGAAAAACGAAACAGCCAGCTAACTGATCGCTGACGACTGCTCAACAGACAGCTATTAACGACCTACCTTTTTCTCAGGCACAATATTGAGCAATGCACCAGGTTTTCCTGGAACTGCTCCCTTGATCAGCAACAAGTTGCGTTCGGCATCTACCCGCACTACGGTCAGCTTGCGAATAGTCACCTGTGTGCCGCCTAAACGCCCTGCCATCTTTTTACCAGGATAAACACGACCAGGTGTAGTACCTGGTCCAATTGAACCTGGTTGTCGATGGTTTTTGGAACCGTGGGACATTGGTCCACGTTTAAAGTTGTGGCGTTTTTGATAACCCGCAAAGCCACGACCAATAGTGGTGCCAATTACGTCTACAATTTCACCGTTAGTGAAGAGATCTGCTTTCAGTTCTTGACCAAGTTGAAAGTTAGAGGCATCGTCTAAACGATACTCCTGTAGATGGCGCAATGGTGCTGCGCCTGATTTGGCTA
This sequence comes from uncultured cyanobacterium, assembly GCA_963711165.1. Lineage (GTDB taxonomy): Bacteria > Cyanobacteriota > Cyanobacteriia > Cyanobacteriales > PCC-9333 > Crinalium. The sequence goes on from CAVQDG010000073.1 coordinate 7,223, forward strand.
AATGTCCTAATTCTGGCTTATTTAGCGTTTTTTCTCTGACTTGCTTGTAGCCAAGTTGGATGGCAGTATAGCCATCTGTTTGCTTAGTTTTGACTTGTGTGATAGTGCATGGTCCTGCTTGAATGACGGTGACAGGAATCGCTATACCTGTTTCTTTGTCAAACACTTGGGTCATGCCGAGTTTTGTGCCAAGAATACCTACAGACACTGGGTTAGAGTCTCCCCTTTTGAGAAACTACATTTAAATACGGATTAAAATTAGCGGATTATCCCGCATTTTTGCAATTAGCTGTGTCGCCACCGACAGAAATATCTACCCCTAAATAGATCAGGGGCAATCTTCTGAAAGTCTAGCAATGCTGGATGATAGCGAAGCGACTATAAAAGTCTGACACAAGCTATATTAGCTGCTAAGTTTCGTGTGGACTTAAGTAGCAAGCTACTTAGTATCCCATCGAGGCAGCTTTGCAAAAACTGAGTTGGCTGTTTTGGTGAGAGCGCCTTTCGGGCTGGTTACCCAGACTCGGATGAGAGATTTATCACAATTTTTGCCCGTAGGTTACAGATAGCCAATGTTAATGGCATCTTTTACCAAAAGCTTGAGGTTAAATACTCACTCTACCTAGTTGCCAACTTCAGTGGCTTTAGCAGCCAGAAATTTTGACCACGATCAAACAATATAAACTAAATCTTTACACTTGTCTAGCCCTGTTCAAAATAATTATTTTAAGACAGAGTTGATGGGCAGTCGCTAGACGACTATAATTAATCCCCAGCAAGGATTAACAAAACTTAAAGCACGGTGAGGATGTTATTTTATGGCACTGATTACGACTGGTAAACCATTTATCCGTGATTTAGAAAAGTCAGGTGCTTTGGGAGTTTATGCGCCGTTAGAAGGGGGATTTGAGGGACGTTATCAGCGTCGTTTACGGGCTGCTGGTTATGTTACATACCGTTTAGAAGCGCGAGGGCTGGGTGATTTGGCTATGTATTTAAGGGGTGTTCATGGTGTTCGTCCCCCTCATTTAGGTAAGAAGGATATCCGTGTATTTTATGTTCCGCCAATAGTAAATTCTCAATTAGAGCAGTTACCGCCACACTCCAAGGGATTAGTTCTTTGGATTGTAGATGGACAGGTGCTTTCTAGCCAAGAGCGGGAGTTTTTGGTAAATTTGCCTAATTTGGAACCAAAGGTAAAAGTAATTTTGGAATTAGGAGGCGATCGCGTTTTTAGTTGGAAACCTTTACAAAATACATTAGTTTCTGCCTAAGTTAACTAGAACTGGTATCAATACTGGTTTTAGCTGAAATAACAATTATTTAATCTGTATAACTTCCTAGCTCAACTTCCAAGGTTTGATACCTTTAAAGAAGATAAAGCTATGAGGGAATATTTTCATGCTAGAAAATCGTGATTATACCTTAATCATCGACAAAAGTGGCAGTATGTCGATTAAAGACCAGCCTGGGGGGAAAAGTCGCTGGAATATCATGCAGGAATCTACCCTTGCTATTGCTAGTAAATGTGAAGAATTTGATCCCGATGGGATTACTGTTTATCTATTTTCAGGTAAGTTTAAACGCTACGATAATGTAACTTCTAATAAAGTTTCTCAAATTTTTCAAGAAAACGAACCTTCTGGTCGCACTGACTTGGCAGGGGTTTTGACAGATGCGCTTAATAGTTATTTTCAAAGGAAAGCAGCGCGTCAAACTAAGCAAAATGGAGAAACAATTTTAGTAATAACAGATGGGGAACCAGACGATCGCAAAGCTGTAATGAAGGTAATTATAGAAGCATCACGAAAGATGGATCGTGATGAAGAATTAGCTATTTCTTTTATTCAAGTTGGTACTGATAGTGATGCAACTCGGTTTCTAAAAGTATTAGATGATGAACTGCAAAGTGCTGGCGCTAAATTTGATATTGTTGATACTGTAACAATTGATGATATGGAAGATATGACGTTAAGAGAAGTTTTGCTAAATGCGATTATTGATTAAAAGTATTTATGAATTAAGGGAATATCAGAATGGAATCTCTCGATGATTTATGGGCTAGATAATAGGCTATAAAAAGCCTTGGGAATCGCAGCGATAGAAGATATTCATAACCCATGAATTTCTTGGGTTAAATTAACCTGTAGTGACGAGCGATCGCACTTATCTCCAAGGTAGTTGTGGATAATTTTGTTTAAGTATATCAATTTCGTTTAATAATTCAAAAAATTATTTTTTGATACTTTTTGCAGGTTATCAAAAAATGAATCCATCGGTAATTACCCTGTTCTAGCCAGATATTCTTGCAGCTTGAAAAATTGCATCGGTTATTACCTCAAGTTCAGGAAAAACCGCAGACTTTATACGCTGACCTGCAATAAATTGTTGTAACTGATACTCTCCTTCAATTAACTGACCTACTGTAATGGTCGGTTGCTTAGGTTTACCAATATAACGAACTGCACCTAAAGCACGATAATCTACAATCCAATATTCAGCAATTCCCATTGCTTCATATTCCACTAATTTATGAGCATAATCATCTTGCCAGTTAGTGCTGACAATTTCGATTACTAGGGGAACAGTTTTACCATATTGAATAGTTGATGATTTTTCCCACAGTGGTTCATCTGCAAGTAACGTTTTATTTAAAACCACAACATCTGGTCGATATCCAGAATTGGGTAAATTAGGTTTTAATAAACAACTTCTGGGAATAGTATAGGGCAATTTTAGCTTACGAATCTCTAGGGTTAATTCTTCAGCTAGAAATCCCCCAACAAGTTCATGTTGACCAGTAGGCTCCATCTCGATAACAATTCCATTGTGTAATTCATACCGTTTGCCATTTTCTGGACACCATTCCAGAAATTGTTCAAAGCTCATGTATTCAGGTAATGCTTGAATCATATAATAGACTTCTCCCAAATTTAAATATTCGGGCGCTCTGTCTGTATTTTAGAATAGATTGTGCGATTCTCGTTCCGAGACGCTACGCGATCGCATTTCCCTAACTTTGAGATTTTTATCTAAAAGGTGATAATTATCTATAACGTCGTATAGCCTAGATGTAGAAGCCCTAATAATTCCTGGAGATAATCTCTATGGTACAAGGAGGTTCTTTAGTGCAAGACCGTGATTATACTTTAATTATTGACAAAAGTGGCAGTATGTCTACGCCTGATCAACCAGGCGGTAGAAGTCGCTGGAATGCTGCTCAAGAGTCTACTTTAGCATTGGCAAGAAAATGTGAACAGTTTGATCCAGATGGGATAACAGTTTATCTATTTTCCGGTCGCTTTAAACGCTTCGACGACGTAACCGCCGAAAAAGTCGCACAAATATTTCAGGAAAATGACCCTTCTGGTACTACTGACTTAGCGGGTGTACTTAAAGATGCGACTGATAAATACTTCCAAAGAAAAGCTGCTGGACAAACTAAGGCAAACGGCGAGACAATTTTAGTAATTACGGATGGCGAACCCGATGACCGTAAAGCGGTGATGAGGGTAATTATAGAAGCCTCGCGTCACATGGATCGAGATGAAGAATTAGCAATTTCACTAATTCAAGTAGGAAACGATGCAACTGCTACTCGGTTTTTAAAAGTATTAGATGATGAACTTCAAAGTGCTGGGGCAAAATTTGATTTAGTTGATACCATAACTCTTGATGATATGGAAAACTTTACCCTCACTGAAGTTTTGCTGAATGCTATTAATGACTAGGTGATATCTGGAATTTAGATTTGAGATTTTGGTTATTAATCTCAAATCTTTTATTTAATGAGGTTATTTGTATGCAAGACCGTGATTACACTTTAATTATTGATAAAAGTGGTAGTATGTCTACCCCAGATCAAGCAGGCGGTAGAAGTCGTTGGGATTCCGCGCAAGAATCTACTTTAGCTTTAGCAAGGAAATGTGAACAGTTTGATCCAGATGGGATTACGGTTTATCTGTTTTCTAGCAGGTTCAAACGCTATGAAAATGTTACTGCCAGTAAAGTAGAGCAACTATTTCAAGAAAATGATCCGGCTGGTACTACTAACTTAGCTGGTGTGCTACAAGATGCGATCGCACAGTACTTTCAAAATAAAGCAGCAGGTCAAACTAAAGTTGGTGGTGAAACTATTTTAGTAGTTACCGATGGCGAACCAGATGATCGCAAAGCTGTTATGCGGACAATTATTGAAGCATCACGCCAAATGGATCGAGATGAAGAATTGGGTATTTCGATTATTCAAGTAGGTTTAGATGCTACAGCAACTCGCTTTCTTAAGGCGTTGGATGACGAATTGCAAGGCGCTGGAGCAAAATTTGATATTTGTGATGCCATTACTATAGATGATATGGCAGACATGACACTAGCTGAAGTCTTACTCAATGCAATTAATGATTAAGCATCTTATGCTTAATTGTCTGCAAAAAGAACGTAGTTATACTTTAATCATTGACAATATAGCAGTTTTCTTGCTTTATGAGGTAAAGGAGTGCGAGCATCTTGCTCGCAATAGAATTCTAGCGAGCAAGATGCTCGCACTACAATATTTTTCACTTCTTGTAACCTCACTTGACTTGAAAATTGCTATATCACCAGCTTATTTAAGGCATCTTTTGAGTAAGTGCTTTTATAGTGCTTAATCTTTTCAGTAAAGATGCTATAATCAAAAATTGTCAATGCCGATGTAGCTCAGTGGTAGAGCATTCGATTCGTAATCGAACGGTCGGCGGTTCAAATCCGCTCATCGGCTTTATTGATTCTAAACACTCTTTAATGGTAGCGTTTGTTTCACGTAAATTTTTAAACAACTACGCTCCGTAGGATATCTGTCAGTAATTCACTCAATAGTTGGCTGGTATATCACTCCACGCTGATTTGATACTGGCTGTAATTGTTTTAGCTGGAATAGTCGTCAACGTCATCAGTAGGCGTAAACACTATTTGGATGTCTAACCTTCCTTTCTTCCATCCACCGCCGTTAACTGAGTCTAGATAACCTACTTCTTGGTCAAACCATCTGTAATAATTCTGAATCGCTTGCTTGAAACCTTCTTTGACATTTTCAATGGTGTCAGTGTCGTAGTTGTCGTTAGGGTAAAACCGGATCACATCATCATCGTTAGGTGTAGCCATGCGAGTGCCTCAAGCGGAAAGCAAAATAGTTTAATTTTTAAGTGTAACTACTTTTATTGCTTTACACTATGGTTGTTTAGATCTCAAAAACTCATCGCTGATTAAATGCGATCGCACTCTCCTCTTAGATCAGCTATTTTTCATCTTCACTAATTCTGCAACGTCCTTGTATCTCACATCCAATACGTTGCTGACGATTTGCAACAATTGTCGTTAAATTTGGTCTTCCAGTCAAAGCCAACCGCCAATCAGCCCAAATTTCATATAATTTATCAATAATTGCACTAATAATAGGCAATTTAGTAGCCGCATATATCCATCCCATTCCCAAGATTTCATATACTCGGCGGAATACCTCTACATTCTTAATCACTCTACCGTCAGGCAGTACCGCATGAATCCGCCCCATTGCTGTCTCATAATTTATACCTGCATTCATTTCGGGGGTGTAACTACTATCAGAAATATCCACAAATGCAACTAAACCTCTACCAGCATCCCGTTTTTGCAAAAAGTTAACTTCTCGCATACATAACGGACAATCACTGTCGTAAAGTAGCTTGATTTGCCATGATTCCTGAGATGACTGAAATTGAGTATTTTGAACCGATTCTGGAAACTCAGTCTTTGTCGAAGACATAGTTTTTTTTATAAAATAAAAACAGATTTACATATATTTTACAAAATTTAACAATATTTAGGGTTTGATTACTAGCTATTATAAATTACTGGCAGCACTGGCAAGAAAGAGTAACTGCTTTTAGGAAATATCGCGGATAAAAAATTAACTATTTACTTGCTCAAAAATCCAATTTAAGTATGGCAGAGAACCTGCAACTATTGGTAAAGCAATGATTTCTGGCACTTCGTAGGAGTGCATTTCTTTAACTTTATTTTCTAGCTGAGGAAACTTATCTATATGAGTTTTAATAACTAATTGCCACTCATCATCTGAGTTAACCTTTCCTTGCCATTTGTATACAGAATGAATTTGTGTAAAGCTAACACAAGCAGCTAAATTATCTGCAACTAAAGCTTGTGCGATAGCCTCTGCCTCTTGCCCTGAACTAGCAGTTACCAATATTACTATGTAATCAGTCTTATTAATATTCTTTTCCATCACCTGTCATAAATACAGCCAAACTTACTCTGTCTCAACTAAAAATCGCTTGTGCTGGTTGTTGAATCTGTACCGTACTACTCATTGAAGGGGAGAAAAAATTTTGTGTTAATTCAGGCAGAATTGCACCATGCAACTTCGCGCCTTCTAAGTTTGCACCCTTCAACTTTGCCTCACTCAGATTAGCATCTCTCAAGTCAGCTTTACTCAAAATTGTCCAAGTCAAATTTGCTTGTTCTAAAGAAGCGCCTACTAAATTAGCACCCGTCAAGTCTGCACCTTGCAAATTAACTAACCGTAGGTGTGCTTCCCTAAGATCAGCACTTTTTAAATTAGCACCTTCCAGGTTAGCATCACCCAATCTCGCTTTGCTGAGGTTAACTCCCTCCAAAGCAACTCCATTGAAATCTACTCCCTTTAAGAAAGCTTTACTTAAGTTAACACCATTTAAATAAGCACCAGACAACTGTGCGCCACTCAATCTGGCTTCATAAAGATTAGCCCAGCTTAAGTTAACACCACTAAGATTTGCTTCTCGCAGATTAATTCTTTGCAAGCAAGCCCCACAAAGATTAGCACCACACAGGTTAGCACCTCGGAGGTTAACAGCAGTCAGATTAGCACCACTAAGCTTGGCGCTTGGTAGTTTTGACTTAACCATGAAAGCGCCAGTTAGGTTAGCTTTAGTCAAATCTGCTTCTACCAGTTGAGCTTCGTTCATTTTGACATAACTTAAGTTAGCCCAATTCAGGTTAGCATTGCTTAAATCTGACTTGGTTAAAAAAGCTCGGCTGAGATTAGCCCCCATTAAGTTAGCACCAGTTAAGTTAACCCCAATCAGAGTAACTCCGCTAAGATCAACACCTCTAAAATCAGCACCAGTAAAGTCTCTGTTTCCTTGTTCGTATAGTCTCAGTAAATGGTTCACCTTCATTGTGCGAGAACTCCCTTTTGTAAATGTATAAAAATTTATATTTTTAAATCAAGCTGAGATATGTTGAGTTTTCTTAATTGTGGTAGTTTTGTAACAAGAATTTACAAAGAATATTTTTAGGACATAAGGCTTAACTTGGAAGTATTAACCTCAGTAATAAAAATTTTACTATTTATCTTTCTGCTGATTAGATAGTTATAGCTGCTACGTTACAAATATTTGATAAAGATTTTTTAAATAAAGTAATTCAGTTTATTAACTTATAAAATAAATTAATGAGTTCCGTATAAATACTGGTTTTATAGGTGTATAGTTCCAATGGCTACGTAAGTATTAATCTATCATTGGTTTGCTTTTGGAGTATTCGGTAATTTTTGCTATTAAAAATTAGGAAAACTTGTAAATAGCCAAGTATCGAGAAAGTTATAGCAACCGCCAAGGCGGTTAGGACAAGATTTATTATCAAACCCTTGGTTACAAAGGCTTTTAAAAAGCTGACTGCTATAAAAAGTGACATCCCCAATCAAAAGGATCTGTTGAAATTTTTAGTTGTAGCGGTAATAGCTTCCAAAACAATCAGCATCCAGCCTGTAGAATTAGATAGCTGTATGCTGATTGTTTTAACCTAGAGTAGGTTTGTTTGATGTTTATGCTCGCTTGCTGAACTGCGCGGTTATTTTATAACAACGAATAAACTTGACCATGAATTAGTAATCGAGTTATTCCTTTAGCTAGTAGATGAGAGCAAGCTTTTTGGAGCATTTTACTGTCAGGGATCTTAATCACTCGTTGGGTGCGGTTAGAAAAACGCCTAGCAACCCTATGGTTATCAAAAACTGGCAGTGTTTTTTGCTGAACTTCCCCTGCTGGAATTCTACCCAAGTCGCTAAAGTCTCTCAATGGTCGAGCTATTAACTCCGCAGCTTTATCAACTACCAAGTAGCAAATTTTAGGAAGATGAGCTTGGGATAGAGGTAAAACTTGGATGTTATTATCACGAAATTCTGTGATGAATGATCCTATTTGCTGTTGATCATTAATGTCCTCTGTATCATCATCGTCTAGATCATCTTCCCAATCTTCGTCATCGAGGTTTTGTAAGTCTTCATCCTCATCGTCTAAATCACTTATATCTTCCCCTAGCATCTCTTCTAAGGCATGAACGTCTGCGTGAGCAGAACTATCACCGATTTCGTTATAGACACTAGCTTCTTGAGCATCAGCAATCGTTGAGTCAAAAAACTCATTGTTGATGTTATCTGAAGCTACTCTAACTCCAAACGCTGGTTCAGTAGCTTCGGTTTCAGTTTCTTCAAACATATCTAGTGATGTTGATGTCGCTGAGGAGCGACGGCGCAAACGCCTAAGAATTGGGGCTGAGACAGATATTTTAGGCTCAGGCTCAACTGGCTGTTCGGCAACCTCTGGGATAACTTCATTATGAATACTAGGAGTGCGAGTAGTACGCTTTTGTTGAATTAGCCCTTCATATTCCTCTTCTGACAAGGTGGTTTTCAGGAGGCGGCTAATAGTGGAACTACTTACACCATAGCGGCTTGCCAAAGTTGAGGTTGTCTCTGGTAAGTGCCGATACAGGGTAAGAATTTCTTGCTTGTCTGATTCAGAGAGTTTTCTTGGACTCATGCTACAGATTTCTAAGCCCGTTTACGCCCAGCACGGCGGGAACGGATGGAGTTGTCATATTCTAAAGCAGCGCCAATGGCAAATAAAACACCACTGAACACCCAAAATACTTCTAGCAGAAATCCACTTTGGTAATCAGTAATATGATCAGTGGCATAGGTAAACCACATATCTGCAATGTAGAACGAAAAAGCTGCTGCTGCAATCATGCGCCAAGATTGAGCAAAACGTCCACCCCAAAATGCTAGCAAAAGTAATGCCGCAATGATCAAAAGGAAAACATCACCAGCAATATAGAAAAAACTCAGAGGTGTCGCCAAGGGTTCTAAAACTTTTTCTAGTGATAATACCCATCCTGGGGGTTGATGTTTAGATGTATTTTCTGGTGCTGCTGGAGCCTTTTTAGCTGGTGCTTTGGGAGTTTCTTTAACCAGGGGTGCTTTTTGAGCAACAAAGGTTTGGGATGGCTTACTAGGAGATAACTGTTGGGTTACTGGTGCATCTATGAGCGCCGACGCTTCCTGGGCATTGGCTGGTGCAGAGAGTAAAAGCCATACTCCAAGTGCGATCGCACTTACTGCACTTACAATTACTGTTGCCCATTGCCAAGGCTCTAAATTTAAACGTCTGGGTAGTATCGCTAACACCAGACCCCAGCCAAGGCAAACATAAAAAAGTACAAAGAAGAAATCTCCTGGTGATACAGCAGGATCTAAACCCCAATATAGCTCCCACCAGCCAAATAATAAGTTTCCGATAAAATATGACAATAACCCTAGACCGATGCCTAACCAAACATTACGCCCACTGGCAATTTGAGGGCTACGCCAATTTCTAAAACATAGTAAAGCTGCGACTAAAAATGGTATTTGTTCAAAAAAATAGGTTCCGATTGAGTACCAAAAAGGGCGCTCTTCCCCTGGTACAGAGATACTAAACAGCAGGTAAAATAGTAGCGCCAGTACAGACCAAGTAATTCCTGCATATACAACATTTTGACCACTCAACAGAGATTGAGGATTCGATGACTTTTCGACAGAACTGCTCATAATACTTCCCAAATATTAGCTAGCAATTGTTAAGTATAAAGACTCAAAAGAATCACTGTTATAAGTGCTAAAAAGTTACCTGCTTTGATGCCAGTATGGCATTTCCATACTGGTAACGGTAAATTTCTTAAAACTTCGATTGATTATCGCCATACCTTACCCTGGGGAGATTGCTTCAGCCAACTGATAAATTGAGTGCGATCGCCTGCTGGCATATCTTGTAAGATATCCCCAACTCCCTCAGAAAAATTAGTGTTGCCAAAATACTGTTTTCCAAGACGGTAAAGTTCTTGCAAGAGGGTCGTCAAATGATGTTCTTCCCAAGGTGGAACCTGTAGGCTACCCAATGGGTCCATCGTGAGTAAATGGTTGACTGCTTCTGGTGAATTAGCTTGAGGAAAATGCCATTGGCGAAATACAGCAACCAGATCTTTTTGAAATAATCCTGCTTGTCTAGCGCCTAGTAGATCCTCTATCTCAAGAGCAATGGTTTGTAACACCAATAAACACGCTTGCGTAAACGCCACTACCTTGACATCAGGAGTAGCCTCATTTGCTAGTTGGTCTAAGCGGATTTTGCCCCAAACACTGTAGCGGTCTGGTTCTTCGAGCAGAACGCAGGCTTTGCCACGATTATCTGTAAGATCTCGCCAGAAAGCCTTGGCTTCATCTGCCTGATTAGCACTAAACACATTAATCAAGCGAAAGGTCTGCCCTTGATAAGTAAGTATGGGAATTTGCTGCTCCCGATTTGGGTGCTGAACACTAGAAATTTCAACATCCTGCCTTTTGAGAATAAACATGACACTGCCAAATGACTCCTGACAGAGTTTTATCTGCTGGTAGTTAAGTGTAATTGCTATGCAATTGGCTGATCTTTAAGGATTTGGGCGCTTATCTGACTGATCAGCAATGGGCTTTCAGTAGAAATAGCTATCCTTCTCTTAACACTACCTTGTATACTGCACGCGCTCTTATTTATACCCTAATTCTATTCAAGCGCTTAATAATACGGGTAAAGAGAGTAAATTCACCCATAAGCAGATCAACGTGCCTTCAAGGTAATCAGTAACTTTTACTTAGTTGTTTTCTATCAGGACGCATAAAATTTTGTTACCATAATTAAGCTAACTCAAACTACAAAGTTATTGTATTACGGTATAATAGCTTTTACTGTACAAGTTAGCAGCCTCCTGTGCAATTTTTACCTTAACTTAGGTATAATTACATTTAATATTTGGGTACGTAACTCAGATGGATAGAGTAGCGACCTTCTAAGTCGCCTGCCGCAGGTTCGAGTCCTGCCGTACCCGTTCAACATCAAGTTGATCAACTCACTAAAAATTTATCCTAGCTTTCAATTTCTAGAAAGCTAGGATCAACTCACTAAAAATTTAGTTTTGTGGATAGTTTAACAAGCCCGTGACGAGGATTGAACTCGTGACCTCACCCTTACCAAGGGTGTGCTCTACCACTGAGCTACACGGGCGCTTGTAAATAAAATAGCTCAAAGTAAAAAACTCAAAAATAGTTGATTACTTTTTATTTTTTGTGAGGTGGGCCGAGTTGGATTTGAACCAACGTAGGCATAGCCAGCGGATTTACAGTCCGCCCCCATTAACCAACTCGGGCATCGACCCATATTCACTCACAGAAAATAATGTTAGCACAATTATATTAAAAAGCAAATGGTTTTTTTGAGGATTTTAATTTTGCTCTGTGCTGCGATGATCAAGCTATTGATATCAACTTACGCACTGGTGGCGGTTGGCAAAAATTTTAGGATATTTATAAAGTTTTATGATGGAATTGACATAGTGTAGGAGCAGGTGTGCTATCGGTCTGTACCTCATGCCTTTGCTAATTTTGGTTGTAGATGACAATTTAGGAACTCGTGTTTCAGTCAGCGATTATCTACAAATCGCTGGATACTCAGTGATTATGGCTGAAGATGGTCAAGAGGCACTGTCCCTAGTAGAGGAGTATCGCCCTCATTTAATAGTTACAGACATCACTATGCCCCGACTTGACGGTTATGAATTCGTCAGGAAAGTTCGCTCTTCACCAATTTTCCGGCTGATACCAGTTATATTCCTGACAGAGCGTGCCAGTACATCAGAAAGAATTGTTGGTTACCAGCTAGGATGCGACTTATATCTGCCTAAGCCTTTTGAGATGCCTGAGTTGGGAGCGATGGTGAGAAATTTATTGGAGCGATCGCAGATAATTCAGTCAGAGTGGCGATCGCTTCTCCCATCCCTACCCTGGGAAGATCAACAGCGAGACAATAACCAAATTTTGACAATTTCCTCAAAGCAAGATTCATTTCACCTGACAAATCGAGAGCAAGAAGTTTTGAATTTACTGACAATGGGTTTATCCAATGCAGAAATTGGTAATCAACTCCACTTGAGTCCGCGAACCATAGAAAAGTATGTCAGCAGTCTGCTAAGAAAAACTGCTACTAGCAATCGCGCAGAACTTGTACGGTTTGCGATCTTGCATCATTTAGTGAATTAGCGTGGACTTGGTGGGCAAGTACTACTCACCATTAGTTAAAGGGTGCTGTTTAACAAGATGTTCCAATAGACCGTCACAAGCATCGGACAGTAGATCAATCACTTGATTGAATCCCTCTGCACCTCCGTAATAGGGATCAGGAACTTCCTGCTGATCATGATGCTGGCAAAATTCGCAGATCAAGCGTACTTTGCCTCGGTAACGATTTGCTGGATCTAAAACAAGAATATCCTGATAATTTTGCCGATCCATTGCTAAAATCAGGTCAAAATTTTCTAAATCTGACTTTTGAAACTGTCTCGCTTTACCTGTAATAGGAATACCTCTAGCCCTGACAGCAGCCACCATGCGCCTATCTGGAGAACTACCAACATGGTATCGGGCAGTGCCAGCCGAATCGCAGACTATTGAGAGTGCTGAGTTAGAGCCGTAAGCGTCGCTCATATCCGCACTCTTAATTACATAGTTCATAATGCTCTCTGCGGCTGGGGAACGGCAGATATTACCAAGGCAGACAAATAGTAGCTTATAGGGCATCGGTAGATTATTTAATGCAGATTGTTATTAGTAAGAATAAATTGACTTTACTCAAGTAAAAATTAAAGAAAAGGGAAAAAGGATATTTTAATTACCCTTTCCCCTGATCTTGGCGCTACTAAAACGGAAAATTGATGATTTTTTCAAGCTTGTCTAGTAGACAAAACTTTCTAACATGGAAAGCTGATGATCGCTGATTAAAGTTGTTTACATCCCTGGAAGATTGAGTCCGCTTGTTAAATCTTCCATGCGTTCCCGCATAGTGGCTGTAGACTTTTCGTAGGCATCTTTCATCGCTTGTGTAACGAGTGCAGAGAGGGCTTCTGCTCCTTGGCTCAGGGCATCGTTGGAAATTTGAACACTTCGGGGTTCTTGGTTACCACTAACCACTACTTTGACTAGACCATTACCTGCCTGTCCTTCAATTTCCATCTGCTCCAATTCTTCTTGGAGTTTTTTAGCACCTTCTTGAACTTGCTGGGCTTTTTTGAAAGCTTCAGTCAGTTCTTTCATTTTTCCGAGACCGAAGCCGAATCCTTGTCCTTTTGTCATGATTATTTCAGGCTATATAAGTTGGGCTAAGTTGAACGTGCAAATCGATCTTAATCTTAGTACTACTGACGCTCTCCTAATTTTTAGTTCATAGCTGGAAACTCACCTAAAATTCTGACTTCTGGCTTCAAATATATAGACCAACGCTCTTCAACTTGTTGTTGAATATAGCGAATGAGTCCATAGATATCGTTAGCTGTAGCACCGCCACAGTTAACAATAAAATTGGCGTGTCGTTCAGATACTTCGGCAGCGCCAATCTTGTAGCCTTTTAAATTAGTTTGTTCAATCAGCCAAGCAGCATGGTGAGATTGAGGATTACGAAAAACACTTCCACAGCTAGGTAAGTTGTAAGGTTGAGTGTTCCGTCGCTGCTCAAGATCTCTTTGGGTTGCTGCTATTACTTCTGCTGGATCTGCTCCAGGGCGGAGTTGGAAAGTCGCTTGGGTAACTAAACGCGGATCGCCTTGCAAAATAGAAGTGCGATAGCTATAACCTAAATCTTTAATACTGAGGTATTCAAAATAACTACTAAAACTTTTAGGGGATAAAACTTGAGCTTTAACTAGAATGTCGGCGATACATAACTTATGAGCGCCCGCATTCATCACGACTGCTCCGCCTACTGTACCAGGAATACCAACAGCCCATTCCATTCCTTGCCAGCCACGTTCAGCCGCTTGCCAGGCAAGGCGAGCTATTGGTTCGCCTGCGCTAGCTGTTACTTGACCTGTTTCTATGTCAAATTTTGAGAAGCGCAAATAACGAGTACTAATAACTAAGCCTGGTATGCCATTGTCGCTAACTAGCAGGTTTGAACCTGCTCCCAATAAAGTTATAGGTAGCTTTTGAGCATCTGCCCACTCAAAACTTGCTTGTAAATCTTCAATATTTCTGGGAGCAATGTACCATTCTGCTGGTCCGCCAACTCGATATGAGGTTAAGCCAGCTAAGGGAACCTGAGACTTAATTACACAGTCAGTACCTGGTAAATCCATAGATATGAGTTTATGTTGTTCTGTCTGCTTAGGATTAGAAGCATTGACAACGCTGGGGGGATTATAGGATAGAGTCATAGGAATAAATTTTCAAAGAACGGTGATGTGTGGAACTGATCAAAACTGAAATAAGTTTTTGAGGCGTGAGTTTTACTAACTACTGATTCTTGAATTAGGAAATTATTTTACCTGTGCTTTGATAAAATTGCATTACCTCTGGAATGATTTGATTTAAATTACCCGCTCCTAGAAAGATAGCAAGGTCGCCTGTTTTAAGTTTTTTTGTCAAAAAGTTAGAAATGGACGCAAAAGATGGTTGGTAATAAACCTGGGAGTTGTAATTAGCAATTAAGTCTGCCATCTTTTGACCATTAATTTCACCATTATCTGGCTCACCAGCACTGTAAATATCACTAATAATTACAAGATCTGCATCTGTAAATGATTGAGCAAATTCCTGTAAAAATGTTAGCGTCCGGCTGTAACGATGTGGTTGAAAGATGGCGATAATTCTTTGAGGAGACTTAACTTGTAACCTAGCGGCTGCAAGAGTAACTTGAATTTCACTAGGATGATGGGCATAGTCGTCTACAAAGGTGATGCCGTTGTAATGACCGCGAACTTCAAATCGGCGTTTAGCGCCCTCAAAGGAAGCGATCGCATCTGCAATCACATCAAACTCTAAACCTAACTTGCGTCCTACAGCTACGGCTGCTAAGGCATTACTCAGATTATGCTTGCCCAACAACTTTACTTTCATCTGCCCTAAGATTTCGCCTCGTTCCCACACTTGAGCTAAAGTCCCATCAGCACCAAAGCTGACACAATCAACTGTGTAGTCAGCACCTAGTTCGGGGTTGAGGCTGTAGCTAATTGTTGGTTTAATTTGGCTGCGTACCACCTCACAATCAATAGAACCGACAATCACCTGACACTGAGTGGCAAATATTTGGAATGTATTAATTACTTCTTCTAAAGTGGCATAGTGATCAGGATGATCTAGTTCAATATTTGTGATCACGCCTATTTCGGCTGACAACTTGACGAGCGAGCCATCCGACTCATCTGCTTCTGCGACTAAGTAAGAACCTGCACCCATACGAGCGTTGCCTTCCCAAGCGTTTACTTCACCGCCTACTACAATTGTTGGATCTATTCCAGCCTCTAGCAGCATATATCCAATCAAACTACTTGTGGTAGTTTTCCCATGAGTACCAGCTACGGCAATGCTGCGATAATGCTTAATCAAAGCCGCAAGTAAATCTGAGCGATGAAAAATTGGACAGCCTTTTTCCAGAGCCGCAAGATATTCAGGGTTACCAGTATTGATTGCTGTTGAACAAATTACCTGGGGTAGTGTTGCGGGTGCTGAATATGCCAACCCAGCACTGGGTTTAAGGGAAACATTAGCTACTTCCTGAGCATGACTCATCCCAACTGTTGCCATTGGTAAAAGTTCAGAGTTTGAGTCTGCCGCAGGGTGAAAAAAATCTAAGTTAGTAGCATTTTGACCTATAAAAATATGTGCGCCTGCTGCCTGCAAACGCTGAGTAATAACGCTAGAACGGATATCAGAACCAGATACAGGCAAATGGCGTTTAGCAATTACGTATGCCAAGGCTGACATCCCAATGCCACCAATACCAATAAAATGAAATGGCCTACCGCTAAAATCAACTAAATTTTGCATCTTAGCTCCTTACACACCACAGCCGACCAAACTTGACTAATAACACGCGCTATCATATCAAGAATTGTTTTTTCAAGATATAGCCTGGGAAGGATTTAGGTAATTTTACATAGATTTAAGTAGCTATTTAATTTGGCTACAGTTGCCGTTGATCAGGTTTATGCTCCAGCGCCAGTATATTTGGATGCTGTTTTTAGTATGCCTTTCGTAAAAAACCTTTTTTGATAGAAAATTCACCAAAATATGGTTGGCTGATTATTACAAGCGGATTTAGGTATTCTTTTGCCAATTGTGCAAATGGTAGATTAGTTTCAATGCTTATATTTACGGATAAAATGCTTGCAATCAGGTCTAACTTGAGCATACTTGGACTCTTGTACATTTTGTACCTATCCCAACTAATTTAATATTTAGGGGAATAGATTTGAGGAATTAGAGGCGCGATACTCAAGAGTGTCGTCGCTACGCGATCGCCAAGTTATGATGTTTTTTATCAGCCACAAAATTTTATGGCTGTCCAGATCGTTGTTAAGTGTGCAATTAAGTTAGAAAAATACTTCTAGTTAATAGTGCTAAATATTATTTTTACCATAATGAATCCAGGCAATATCCTAACTCTTCTGGTTTAGATGCTAAGTTAGAGTGTGCATGGCTCATGCTTTGCGATATGATCTGGGTCATCAAGAATTTACTGAGCTTGTATACAGAGGGCAAGGCGCTGTGATTAGAGTCGCAATTAACGGTTTTGGACGCATCGGACGTAATTTCATGCGGTGCTGGTTGGGTCGAGAAAATAGCAATATGGAGATTATTGGTGTTAATGATACCTCTGACCCAAGAACAAATGCCCACTTGCTGAAATACGACACAATGCTGGGTAGGCTTAATGCTGATATCAGTGCTGATGACAATTCCATTACTGTAAACGGCAAGACTATAAAATGCGTATCCGATCGCAACCCAGAAAACTTGCCCTGGAAAGATTGGGAAATTGACCTAATAATCGAATCGACTGGTGTTTTTACCAGCCGTGAAGGGGCAACAAAGCATTTAAACGCTGGAGCTAAAAAAGTTTTGATTACCGCTCCAGGTAAGAATGATGACGGTACTTTTGTGGTAGGTGTCAACGATCATGGCTATGACCACGATAAGCACGTGATCATTAGTAATGCTAGTTGTACTACCAACTGTCTAGCTCCTATTGCCAAGGTTATTCATGAAAAGTTTGGCATTATTAAGGGTACGATGACCACAACCCACAGCTACACTGGAGACCAGCGTCTATTAGATGCTTCTCACAGAGATCTGCGTCGGGCAAGAGCAGCAGCTATGAACATTGTTCCTACTTCTACTGGTGCTGCTAAGGCTGTGGCTCTTGTACTGCCAGAGCTTAAGGGTAAGTTGAATGGGATTGCTTTACGGGTACCAACTCCTAACGTTTCTGTGGTGGATTTGGTAGTTATTGTTGAAAAAAGAACTTTTGCTGAGGAAGTTAACCAAGTATTGCGAGAAGCTGCCGAAGGTCAGCTAAAGGGTGTCTTGGAATACAACGATCTACCACTTGTATCATCTGATTATCGCGGTACTGACGCTTCTTCAATCGTAGATGCTAATCTGACGATGGTTATGGATGGTGACATGGTGAAGGTTGTTGCTTGGTATGACAACGAGTGGGGCTATAGCCAACGGGTTGTCGATCTTGCTGAAACAGTTGGTCGGAAATGGGTTGCATAAAAAATTGTGTATTTGAGGATGTTAATAAACATCTAAAATCTCAATAGGACTTACGCAGCGAAAGCCTGAAACCTAGATCCCCCTAAATCCCCCTTAAAAAGGGGGACTTTGAATTCCCCCCCCTTTTTAAGGGGGCTAGGGGGGATCTCGGCGTAAGTCCTGATCAATTTAAAAATGCTGAAACCCTTTACTAAGTAAAAGTACTTCCTGGTGATTAACTTTAGTCGGATCTACCAATAAAATTTCTAAATCTTTTGTGATAGTTCCGATCATAGCTGCATTATTGCCCAGTCGTTTTACTAACGGCTGGGCTTTTTCTAATGGTAGGCACAGCACAAGTTCAAAGTCTTCTCCACCATACAATGCCCAGTTAAATGCCTGTTCTGGTGATGTTAGCTGATATAGGGCAGGGGGAATAGGAATTAAGTTGCGGTCGATTTTGGCACCAACGTTACTGGTTTGGCAAATTTGGGCGATCGCATCTGCTAATCCATCACTACTATCCATGCCAGCTAGTCGGATTTCTGATGAAGAATTAAAAATTTCCCAAAGGATAGGTAATACATCTAAGCGTGGTTGAGGACGTTGGTGAGCTTGGATGAGATATGATTTTTCGCGATCGCTCAATTGCTGACCAATCTCTGGATGCAAAAGTAATTCTAAGCCTGCACGTGATGCACCGTGAAAGCCAGTGACAACAATGGCATCTCCTGGTTGAGCAGATGAACGTTTAATAATCTGAGTAGGAAATACCTGACCAAAGGCTGTAATGGCGATGTGAATGCCTTCTGAACGGCAGATATCACCGCCGACGATCCCGGTTTGATGGTGTTTGAGACAGGCGATCATTCCTTGATAGAGGTTTTCTACCCAACTAACTGTTAAATTGCCTGGAATGCTTAAACCAACGGTAATACCTAGAGGTGATGCTCCCATTGCTGCTAAATCTGATAAGTTAGCAGCAACGGCACGCCAACCTACGTCTGCTGGTGTAGTGGTGCGATCGCTAAAATGTACACCATCAACTAGCACGTCGGTTGTGACTACAAGCGATCGCGTTGGATCAGTTTCTAATACTGCTGCGTCATCTCCTACCATTCCTGGTAAACAAAAGGGTTGCAACCTTTTTAAAAGACCTTGTTCTCCTATATCTCGAACTAATAGGGACGATTTATTGTTCAAAAATTTACCCCCAGCCCCCTGCCTGAACTTCGGGGAGGGGGCATGATTTTGGTTTAATTAGGACTTACGCAGAAAGGTTCAGAATAGAGAGACGCGCCATGGCACGTCTCTACAATGGTTCAAGGGTTAGCACCTTTATTTTCTGGAGATGTCTATTGATCTTTTTTGAGGTTGAGCTTTTTAAGCTGCTTGTGGCTCAACTAAATTGTCAATTCCTTTGATAACTTTGGCTGACTGAATTTTGTCACCTGCTTTCAAATTTTCTAGGACTTCTTTACCATCAACTAGATAACCAAAAACGGTATAACGTCCATCAAGCAGGTTACGTCCAGCAGGGGTAAGTTCTGAATCAAATAAGAAGAAGAAAAATTGAGAAGATCCACCATTGGGTTCTGGTTCAGGACGCGCCATTGCTACAGCGCCGTAAGCAGAGAAGGGAAGTACTGGTTGATCTCGGTAGCGACCAGCCTCTTCTAAGGTAATACCATAAGTAGGTGCTGAGTCACCTCTAACCAAAATTTCTAAGGGAACAGCACGGTAACTACCAGTTTTGGGATCAATAAAACCTGCCTCTGCTCCTGGTGGATCTCCTGCTTGCAGTACATAAGATTCTTCTGAGCGGGTAAATTCTAAATTGTTGTAAAAACCGCGTTGCACTAAATCGACAAAGTTGCCTGCGGTAACAGGGGCGCTGTAACCATCAACTACTAAAGTAATATTGCCTTTGTCAGTTTTCATTTCTACTGTGGCACGACCTTTAAGTTGAGGCAAGTTGCTATATTCAGAAGGCACTTCATATGGAAATCCTTCGATCATTAATTCTTCTAGTTGACCAACACCGTCTAAAACTTTGGCACGCTCAGTCCAAATTGTTTCCTTATCTTTGGTTTCAACTGCGTCTCTAAGTTTGGCAATATCTTGATTTAACTGAGCAATTAATGCTTCTGCTGCGGGTTTATTGGCATCTGAGACGCTTTTGAGCAACTTTTCAGGGCGATCGCGCAAAATTACAGAAGCTTTGCTGATATCACTATTGATCGGACTCCACCGCTTACCTCGAAGGTTGTTAGCAATATCTTCTAAATTAGCTTGAACCTCCCGCACTTCCTTGTTATTTATGGGTAGTGCGTAACGTAAAATCGCTTTGCCATCTGTAATTGCATTGCCAACAGGTAATCCACTATTGAACTTGTCGGGATTCCAGGCAGCAGCGCTAGTACCCAGAGAGAGAGCTACTAGCAGTAAAGCTAAAATGCTAGTTTGAGCAAAGCGTTTGCACAAATTAACTATAGAACGGTTTAAATCAAGCATAAATTCATCCCTACGTTGCTTGGAAGCAGTCGCGAAACTTGGCTAATAGCCTATCGGAAAAGGCATTAGTAGGCTGCAAATGCCCTGTTTGATCTTGCCATACGGGTGTGGAGCAACGATCAGGAATATTTCATAGAGTTGAAAATTCCTTCTATAGGCTCACTGAGGGGTAAAATTAAGTGCTGACTGTTCTCGGCAACTGACAAATTTATGATTTCTAGTAACGACTTTCGCCCAGGTGTTTCCATTGAATGGAATGGAGGAGTATGGCGGGTAGTGGAATTCCTCCACGTTAAGCCAGGTAAAGGATCAGCTTTTGTACGGACAAAGCTGAAGAATGTGCAAACAGGTAGTGTCGTTGAACAGACGTTTAGGGCTGGGGAAACGCTTCCGCAAGCTAATTTAGAAAAAAGTACGATGCAGCATACCTATAAAGACGGCGATCAATATGTCTTTATGGATATGGAAACTTATGAAGAAGCTAATTTGACTCCTGCTCAAATTGGCGATCGCATGAAGTACCTAAAAGAAGGAATGGAGGTTAATGTGCTTCGTTGGGGTGAGCAGGTAATGGAAGTAGAACTCCCTAACACTGTGGTTCTGGAAGTAACTCAAACCGATCCAGGCGTAAAAGGAGACACGGCTACTGGCGGTAACAAGCCAGCTATTGTGGAAACAGGCGCGACTGTGATGGTTCCGTTATTTATTACTATTGGTGAGCGCATCAAAATTGATACTCGCAACGATACCTATGTAGGTCGAGAGTAATATAAGTTTTTGCAGATATCAGCCAAAAGCTAGGAGTTAGAAGGATGCAATGGCATCCTTCATCCTGATTTTTTGAGTGTTCTTGTCCACAATTAAATTATTGTTGTTATGGCAATAGACTTTAACCAACTGCGTGAATTGTTGGCAGCGATAGCTGGTACTGACATTACGGAGTTGACTTTAAAAAGTGATGATTTTGAACTGACTGTGCGTAAAGGCATTCCAGGAATGCCGATGGCTGATCAAACAGTGGTAAATACTGCTGCAATGATTTCCGCCACTCCTCCGGCAATGCCGATTGCGCCAACACAATTACAACAATCCCCAGCTACACCAACAGCGCCACCAATTGATCACAAATGGGTAGCGGTTAAATCACCGATGGTGGGAACGTTTTATCGCTCACCTGCTCCTGATGAAGCTGCTTTTGTGGAAGTGGGCGATCGCATTCGCTCTGATCAAACTGTCTGTATTATCGAAGCTATGAAACTTATGAATGAAATTGAAGCTGAGGTATCTGGACAAGTAATGGAAATTTTGGTAAAGAACGGTGAACCAGTGGAATATGGTCA
The DNA here is from genome assembly GCA_963711165.1 of uncultured cyanobacterium. GTDB lineage: Bacteria > Cyanobacteriota > Cyanobacteriia > Cyanobacteriales > PCC-9333 > Crinalium. The sequence goes on from CAVQDG010000073.1 coordinate 28,973, forward strand.
AGCTTTGATGCTGATTAATCCAGATTAATGATTACTGTATTGTTATGAATAGAATTGCTGCTAAAATTTTGGGATCAGATATTTTCTTGTTAATCCCATGCAAACAGCCAGCCCTGTAACACAAGAAGTCGTCCAACAAGTCGCAGAATACTTCAGTATCTTAAGTGAGCCGATGCGACTGCGAATCTTGAACTTGTTGCGAGACCATGAGAAATGTGTACAAGAGTTAGTTGAGGCAACAGAAACCAGCCAAGCAAATGTATCTAAGCACCTAAAGGTGATGTTGCAAGCTGGTATTTTGAGCCGACGCAGTGAAGGGACATCTGCCTACTATAAAGTGCAAGATGTCCTAATTTTTGATTTGTGTAATTTAGTTTGCGATCGCCTAGCGACTAGGATTGAAGAGCAAGCGCGTCACTTCCGCGATTTTAGTTTAGCCAACAAGCAATAACACTCTTAGGAAAATTACAACACTAAAGATCGAAGTCTTTTTCAAAACTTTTGCGAGTTATGGGCTGATCAAGTTCTAAGCCTTCGCCACCTAAAACTTCTAGCTTTTTACCCTCTACATTAATCCACACCTGAGCGTCTGGATTCAAGCTGGTTGCGCTGTAAAGAATTTGCGCGACTCTACCCGTCATTGATGCACTACCACCGCCTTTAGTAAATTCTTGCGAGAGGTTAATATGCACACCATCGTCACGAACATCTAAACTCCGTAGTTTTGTACCTTCAGGGATGGTTGTCGTGACTGTCGGATCTGTTGAACCTGCTAACAGGGTATCGAATGCTTGTTCTAGGGTAGCTTTTGGGTTACTAGAATTTGGTAAATCGAGGGATTTAGGCACAACGGCAATATGATTGCCCTGATTCTTCAACCAGTAGACTTCAGCCGTTTTGTCAACCGGATTTTGTACCCCCTGAGTAGAAGGCAGTAATGGGGATGTAACAGGATTAGGGGTTGATGTTGGAGATTGAGCGGAGTGCCATACCCACCAAGCTGTACCACCTCCAGAAGCTAATACTACTGCGGATAAACCTGCAATGACACCTAAATGAAGGCGACGTACTGATTGTTGTTCTTGCATATAAAGAAGCCTATAGAAAAAGTAGACAGCTTGAAAATGAGCAGCCCCTTCTCAAGACTACAAATAATTAGGGTGTATTTACGAAAAACATTAAGGTTGATTGGAAACAGGTATTGGTTGTGGCTTGTCTAATTTTATAAAAGCGGCTAGATCTAAGCGATCGCTGTTTACGTCTAATTTTAACAGTCGAGCAGTAATACCGTATTCCTCCAATTTGCGGAGATCAGCTTTATTGTTAAATCTGGCTGTAAGAGATTGAACTAGCTGAGGCGGTATCGGTTTGCCATTTACAAGCGCAGTTGGTGAAATTAACTGTAAGCGACTACCCGACACTACGCCTATGCCCGATTCTAAATTAACTAATAGTTGATCATTACTGCCTGGTTGTTTTAATTCTATTTGCAAGCTTAATCGCTGATCGCCTAAAAACTTGACGCGGGGATTGACAAATTCATAACGCTTAGTAAGCATATTAGCGGAACTACCTAGCGACTGATTTACTAACTTTTGTAACCGAGCTACAACTTGTGGTGATTTCAGTGCTTGGTTGATATCTGTTTCTGTTAAAACTAAACGTACTCCCGACTGTATTGGTGATTTTAATGACTCTAATAACAGTTTTGGTTTACCTTGTCTAAGGCGCTGCAAATCAAGATCAAGGGGATCAGTTTCTACTTCCAGGGTATCTATTCGGACATCTTTCGTTAACCATAAACCTCTACCTGCTATCCTTAGTCGATCTATTTTTCCTTGTAAGGTTTGATGAACAGGAGTGTTATCAACACGGACTTCTAGCTGTTCTACTTTTTCTAGTCTAGAGCGAATAGCATTTTCGGCTGCGCGGTCAATAACTAATCCCGTAGGTGAAATAAATACCAGTAATCCAGAGAGTAAAATACTTATAAGTTCCATAGTTTTAATTAGCAATTAGCAGTTAATGGACATATCCAGGAATTAACGATGCGTTACATAGAACCTTTGTAGAGACGCGCCATGGCGCGTCTCTACATTCAGATGAGCGGAGATTTTTAGTGTTGACTATTTACTGTTAAAGCTGTTTCAATCCACTGCTTAATGGTAGAAACAACTTCATCAATGGGAATTTCTTGAGATTTGCGGGTTGCACGTTCTACAACTTCGACTTTGCCAGATTGGAGAGATCGCCCAGTTACAATTCGATAAGGTATGCCGATTAAATCAGCATCTTTAAATTTAACTCCAGCACGTTCGTTGCGGTCATCTAGCAAGGTTTCGATTCCTGCTTGGTTTAGCTGAGTATAAAGTTTTTCAGCTACTTCCATTTGTTGAGCATCTCCCACATTAGGGACAGCGATAATTACATGGTAAGGTGCGATCGCAACAGGCCATATAATTCCATCTTTATCATAAGATTGCTCGACGGCTGATTGCGCTAACCTTGAGACACCAATCCCATAACAACCCATAACTAATGGTACTTCCTCGCCTTGTTCGTTAGTGTAAGTAGCGCCCATTGCTTTAGAGTATTTATCGCCTAGTTGGAAGATATGCCCTACTTCAATACCACGCGCACTTTTTAACGTTTGTTCTGGGTTATGGATGGCGCGATCGCCTGATGAAGCTTTGCGTATATCTACCACTTGTGATAACTGTAATTGTTCGCCCCAATTAGCACCAACAACGTGATAATTAGATTCATTCGCGCCAGTTACAAAGTTTTTTAAATCAACGGCTGTCTGATCTACAAACCGAATAAATTTAGGATGAATTTGTTTATCTGCTTGGATATATTCATCACTAATATCAGGTGCAATATAACCTAAAGGTAAAGGTTTCGCTGCCCATTTGCCTTGTGCTTCTGCGTCAGGTACTTGGAGCGCGATCGCAGTTTTAGCACCAAATTGAGGAGCTATTTTAACTAACTCATTTTGTAACTTAACTTCATTAACATCTTGATCGCCCCTAATACTAACTATTACCAATACTGTCGTGCCATTTTCATAAACAGCTTGGTATAGCACATTTTTTACTAATTGAGTAGAAGAACACTTAAGAAATTTGCAGAGTTTTTCTATTGTTTCAGTTCCAGGTGTTTCTCTTTTTTCATAGCTTGTAAACTGTGAAGATTCTGCATCAGTAGGTAAAGAAACCGCCTTTTCTACATTAGCTGCATACTGACCATCTTCAGTATAAAGAACCTCATCTTCTCCGGCTTCAGCTAATATCATAAATTCATTAGAACCAGAGCCGCCTATAGCTCCTGAATCAGCATCTACAGCGCGGAAAGCTAACCCAGAACGACTGATGATATTGCTGTAAGCCTGATACATATCTTGATAAGTTTTTTTCAGGCTTTCTTCATCAGCATGGAAAGAGTAAGCATCTTTCATAATAAATTCGCGTCCGCGTAATAAACCAAAACGAGGGCGAATTTCATCACGGAATTTAGTTTGAATTTGGTATAGGTTTATCGGTAATTGGCGATAAGAGCGAATCATCTCACGCGCTACAGCCGTGAAGACTTCTTCATGTGTTGGTCCTAATCCTAATTCTCGCTCTTGTCGGTCTTTTAGAGAAAACATAATTCCCTCTGCTTGGGTGTAAGTATCCCACCTACCTGACTCTCGCCACAAATCAGCAGGTTGTAGTTGTGGAAATAAAGATTCTTGTGCGCCAATGGCGTTTAATTCTTCCCGCACAATTTGGGAAACTTTTTGTAGTACGCGCCACATAAAAGGTAAATAGGCGTAGATACCGCTTCCGATGCGACGGATATAACCTGCGCGGATCAGTAATTTATGGCTAGGAATTTCTGCTTCCGCAGGATCTTCCCGTAGTGTGACGAATAATATTTGAGATAGCCGCATCGTTTGTTTCCTTCTCTAGACCGAAGGAATATTATAAACAATTGTGAAGTATTAATGATTACTTGCAAAAATTCCCTGTGTAAGATAAGTAGATCAACCTAATTAGACGTATTACCCCACCCCCCAGCCCCCTCCCCTTATTAAGGGGAGGGGGAGATCTTTTTTAATGTATTTGATGTCAAGGTAATTAGTTGCTCAATGACGTAATTTGGAGAGTAACATGAGGTATCTCAAAACTATTATTGACCCTCAAATGAAAACAATTTAGCTATAGCTAAATTCAACTGCTTTTTCTCCCACAACTTCTGGTACACCTGCGACAAAACGCAAATCATCACAGTAAGCTGTTAACCAAGGTTGAGTTAAATTTAAGCTATAAAAAGGACTTTCTGCGGGAACATTTACTTTACTGCTTGTTAGTCCTATTTGAGATGATAAGTCACCGTCAAAAATGAGAATATTACCGCTCATTTTACTGAAAAAAGATCCTTTAACAGGTAGTGGTATTTTAAGAGTTGGTTTGGTGTAAGAAATACTACACAATTGTTTGTTGTTTTGAGCGATCGCCACTTGAGAATTATGAGTACTATTTTCCCAAGTAAAATCAGCTAATTCTTTTGGTAATCCCCAAATTTCTCTACCACCAGCAACAGAATCAGGGTTATCTACATATATATGAGAAATCCATGCTCCAAATTTGCCTGCATAGCTGACAAATCCAGCAGCGACAATTAGCTCGTTGTATTCTAGTACTGAGCCTAAACCGTAAGAAGAGACATAAATGCCTCCTAATGTTTTACCAGGAAAAATCGAGACAATTTCAAACTCTGGAGGGATGAGAGGACGAGCTTTATCAATATCAATCAACTGTAATGTTTGAATAGCGTAACCGCAGAGTGTCCAAGGCGCTTGTGGATATGACATTTAGATCTCCTGATCAGGATATTAGTTTTATTAAGACTTTTTGGTAAACAAATAAACATCATCACGTTGGTAGGTTAATTCAAACTCTTTAGCCTTTTTTAATTGTTCCACTAAGCTGCCGACGAATTGTGGATCGCTTTCCCAGCCTGGATGACGCATATTCAGTTAGCTTAAAATCCGATGCTATTATAATTAATAAATATTACGGCAGTTTAGCTTAATATCATATTTTACTGGTTTTCTCTAAAAATATCAATTATTTTTCCTATCTTTGGCTTGCCTAGAAAAAACAAATTCAGATTTACTTAAAATAAACCACAGAGTAAAACCTAAAACAATTGAAAATATTTTTTGGAAAATAGGAGTTCCTAAGTAACTAAAAAATGATGAGGATTGTACAGTAATAGCTACCCAAAATCGTTGCGGAAAGTAAAAGCCATATATTAAAGATAAAATGTCGGCGATGAAAAAGTATCTCTCGTGCATTTTAGGTAGTACATAAGGAACAAGTAACACAGAAATCATTGCTAACTCAATTAAGTGTTCTTTTTTAATTTGAGATTGGTATTGATAAGCTTTATATATAAACAAAGTGACAAAAATAATGCTAACCACTAGACCGAATGGTAAAACAAATTCATACCAAGCTGGAGGTAGCCATTGATAAAGATTGGGAGCGCCTTGAACCAGTTTTTTATATTGTGTGCTTTGACGAAAATAAATGAGTAACAAATCAACAAAGTTATGACCAACTAACCAAGCTGGTAACACAGAAACTATATATACTAATGGAATCAAGAAAAAATATTTTAAATTTACCTGTTTTTTAAGTAAAAGTATTGCTAAAAAAGGCAAAAAGAAGATTGCTTGCAATTTAGCTGATATTGCCAAGCCAAAACTGATAAAAGCCAAGGCTTTTTTTTTGACGCATAAAAAGTAAAGACAAGCAATTATAGCTGTAGTATAAATGACATCACATTGACCCCAAAGGGCGCTATTATAAATAACAATTGGTGATAGTATAACCGCTACAAAAGCAATTGTAGGTTTAGAAGTGTTAGGATATTTGAGTTGTACAATTTTATATACAAAAAATGCACAGAGGTAATCACAAGCCATTGCTAATAGCTTAATAGAAAAGTTCTTTGCCAATCCAGATAAGAGGGTGGAAGCAATAACTAACCAATATAAATAAAGAGGTGTATAGTCTGAAAATGTATACTTGAGTGCGCTTAATCCTCCATGTTCTGCAATAAAGTTATACCAAGATGTTAAAGCCCATTTAAAGTCTGATGATTTGTTGGGAACGCAAATTAATCGTAAAATAATAGAAATTATAATACTTACAAATAAATAGTTAGGCAGTGGGGTTTGTAGAAGCCGTGATATTTGACTCAATTTTTGGTGAAAAAATTTTATAAATTTATCAGAGAGAATATGAAGCATAAATAAAAATTCTTGTATCCCATTAATTGTTTAGCACTTTCTTGGTCGTGAGAACCTGTCTCAAAAATGATTAATCAGTGAATAATTTCTGCGTTGTTTGGGTAAGTGATACGCGCTATATCTATGTTTATCTGCGGTTAATGGCAAGCAGCGTGAGATGTTCTGGGTGTACTATCGAACAAAATCTACGTTTTTGTAAGACTTTACTAAAAGTTATTAATAATTAGGTATAACAATTTTATAGTGGAGGTGCTGTTAATTGTAAAGCAATTGTGAAAGCGATTACTCTTCTTGGCTCAACTGGCTCGATAGGCACTCAGACTTTAGATATAGTCTCTCAAAACCCTGATCAATTCCGCATTGTGGGATTAGCGGCTGGAAGCAATGTGACAATGCTGGCGCAGCAGATTCGACAGTTTCAACCAGAAATTGTCGCTATCTGTGATGAAGAGAAGCTACCAGAACTGAAGGAGGCGATCGCAGACCTTAACCCACAGCCGATTATACTGGCAGGGGAGGCGGGTGTAATTGAAGTAGCCAGATACGGTGATGCCCAAACCGTAGTTACTGGAATTGTCGGCTGTGCGGGTTTGTTACCCACAATTGCTGCTATTAAAGCTGGAAAAGATATTGCTTTAGCAAATAAGGAAACTTTAATTGCTGGTGCGCCTGTAGTTTTACCGCTTGTAGAGGAGTATGGTGTAAAACTATTACCAGCAGACTCAGAACATTCAGCGATTTTTCAGTGTCTCCAAGGAGTACCTGCGGGTGGTTTGCGTCGAATTTTGCTGACTGCTTCGGGGGGTGCATTCCGAGATTTACCTGTAGAGAAGTTAGCACAGGTAAAAGTTGCTGACGCTTTAAAGCATCCAAATTGGTCTATGGGTCGTAAGATTACTGTAGACTCTGCGACTTTGATGAATAAAGGTTTAGAAGTAATTGAAGCGCACTACCTGTTTGGGGTGGATTACGACAATATCGAAATTGTTATTCATCCCCAAAGTATTATTCACTCTTTGATTGAATTACAAGATACTTCAGTTTTAGCGCAATTAGGTTGGGCGGATATGCGCTTGCCGATACTTTATGCGATGTCTTATCCTGAGCGAATTTATACTAATTGGGAAAGACTAGATTTAGTCAAAGCGGGTAATTTAACTTTCCGTGCGCCGGATCATCAAAAGTATCCTTGTATGCAGTTAGCTTATGCTGCGGGTAGGGCAGGTGGTTTAATGCCTGCGATCTTAAATGCCGCAAATGAGCAAGCTGTGGCACTATTTTTAGAAGAGAAGATTGGTTATTTAGATATTGCCCGTTGTATAGAAACAGCGTGCGATCGCACATCTGCCCAAAACCGTCCTGATCCTAGCTTAGACGACATTATAGCCGCAGATAAATGGGCAAGACAAGAAGTTTTAGCAATTAGTCAACGGCTAGAAATCGTCAGTGTCTAGTTAGTTATTAAAGGTGTAAGATTGAATAATAGACATCAATACCAAATTTTAATGTGCTAGCATCTTGAACTAATGTAGAGACGTATCATGGTATGTCTCTACATTTATTGATTGAGACTTTCAAGTATATATATACAATTTAATAAACTTCATCATGGCTGCCAATATCAATCAATAAAATAACCATTTCTAACAACTTCTCATCCTCAGACAAATTAAATATAATTCTACAATCATAAGCAACAGAACAAGACCAGAACCCTGCTAAATTTCCTGTTAACTTATGAGACTTCAAAGACGGTGTAAATGGATCATCTGCCAAAAGCCTTAATACATTAACAATTTGATTCTTTAATTGCGGGTTTTTCTTTGTAATCTTCCTAAAAGACCGCTTAAATCCACTACTCCAGACAACTTCCATCATCATCTCCTAGTAAATCAGCGATCAAATCATCAACGCTTCCCCTATTAGCTGTCCCATCCTTAAAAGCCTGCATCACTTCTTGAGCATTAGCCAAAATTTCAACTCGCCGATTCTCAATTCGTTGCTGGCGAAGAAACTCAAATAAATACTCTCGATCTTCTGTGGGCAAATTTTCAATAGAATTAATAATTTCTTGTAAAGTCATCATAAAATTTCCTAATCAAGTAAATCCTACCTTTGCTAACTCTATTTTAATCTCTAAATCCAATATCAATGCTATGTTAAAACGGCATTTCTTCAGCAGGTTTAACTACTCGAATTTCTTCTTTTACAGTTGAATCTGGCTTTTTTCCAATCTGATTACCTAACAGTAGATAGATGAGAGCAAACATACGGTGAAACAAATAATCAACGTGTGCGCTTGAAGTAATAGGGGTTTTTCCTACTTCTGTGTGCCTTATCATAAAATTGTTACCGATACAAGTTAATTTGTTAGCATCTTCGTTAAGAACTTTTCGCATCTCTATCTGATCAGATGCTTTTTCTAAAAGCATCTCTATAGATTTTTTCTTATCTGATGGATAATCTAGCGTTTTTATTCTTTCCCAAGCATCCCATAGCTTTTCTAATGATTCTAAACGTATCTTTAAATTGGGATTAAGATATTTAACTCTAGCGGTTTCTAGCAATGAATCCAACTCTTTATCGTTTGTTTGAAAAATAGCATTATTTAAGATATCGCTAACTATAGGAGGAGCTAAACGGGTAACTTGCCCATTTTCTTGTAGCTCAAAGATTATACCGTTCCGTTGAAATAGCCTATTTACTAGAATACGAAACTCTATTTGCCCTTTTTGTTTATCAAAACTTAAATCATTGTGTGTATAGTACTTATGATAATCAAACTCAACTGGTTTTCCTATGTGTTCATGACAAAATTCTATGAAGTCAAGGATAGTTGAAGTTACAGGTTTATCTAATACATCTAAAGGAAATTTCAGGGTTGGAAATGAACCCAAAATAGCTGCTCTCATCCTTGATTGATTCGTTGCATATATCTTGTCAAGAGAATTAGAAAAATCCGGACATCTTTCCGGAAAGGCTTGAGCAAAGTATTCTTCATCAATCAAGCCATCAATTAAGGCAACTAAACCACCCCAAACATTTGCATCAATTTCATTTTCAGTTCTTGGCTTTAATCCAAATTCGCGTTCACCAAAGTAAAGATTGCTCATGAGAATCCTTTAATTCAATGGAATCAAGTTTTTAATTATTTCAAAAGTGTTGGTCTTTGAGGTTCAGGTTCTACCCAGAAATTCCGATACAATCTTTTAGATTAGTATTTGACCACGGAATTCCTCCGAAAAAATCCTTACCTGCCTCCAATATTTTGATAATCTCCTCAATACGGTCTTTTGATTCTATCGTAGGTGAAGTTATCTCACGCAGGTGTTCAATATATTTGTTCCAATCAGCTTCTACTGCGTTAGCACCTTTATCAAAACTCTTAGTTGTGTCTTGCCAAAACTGATCAATCCCGTCTGTAAACTTATCAATGATACGCTGTTCTTCAAAATATTTAATGGTCTGTTTTGCTAAACGCTTCTGCCAAGATTCTCCAAATAAGCCCCACACAGCAAAAGCTAATGCAGCAACCAAACCGACACCAAGCACTATTGGGCCACCAATAGTTGCTATGAAAGAAATTACCGCAGCAGTACCACCACCAATACTAATGCCAAGTGCAGACAAAAGACTGACTAACTTAGCTACTAGGATATAACCGCCAAGATTTCCCAGTGCTGCTGCCCAAGCGGATAAAGCGCCGATGCTAGTTAGACCTGTAAGACCACCTAAAAAAGCTCCTTTAGCATCGAAGGGTATCTCCATAGATATATCTAAATTTGGTAGTTTAAGTAAAGCCTCTTGGTATGAACCGAGGAAAGCTTCAATTGAAGGTGTTAATTTATCAGAATTAACTTTGATTATCTGTTCTGCCTCGTGTTGAAGTTTCTCGACTAGATAACCAGAAATACCTTCTTTTGCTTCTTTTTTGTCATCGTACAGATTGCGGATAATTTTTTCGACTGCATCGACAGTTAAAAGCTGCTCTGTATACCTTTGAAAGGAAGTTCTGCTATTTCCTTGTAACTCACGGGTACTTTGATTTACCCGATCGCGTTTCTGCTGAGTTTCTTGTTTACGAGCTATTTCATTCTCTTCGAGTACCTGTAGTTGCTTACGCCGAGATTCTATATCAGCAAGAGTTTTTTGATAAGCCTCAATTTGTTTAGTATACTTTTCTGTATTAGCCTCTTTTATTGCATTTATTTCTCGCTCAATACGGCACAGATGCGCTTGAGGAAGAAATTCACTTAGTAATTTAGTAAAATCATCAAATAGCTGTTGACATCTATCAGGTCTTTCTGACCAGAATGTAAAGAATCTTGTTCGCAAATCTTCTTGAGTAATAGCGCGATTTGTCAGTTCTCTGCGTGTCTTTAATACTCCTTCATTTAGTGGCTTATAGAGTCTTCTTGCCGCTCCAGGTGGTATTTCTTTAAGTTGATTATCAGAGATACTAGGATCAGCATGAGTAGCCACAATAAAAAGATTACCCAGCGTTGGAAAATTACTGCTTTCATTTTCTTTTGCAGGAAGTAAACTCAGTAAGTTGCTAATGCGTCTCATGTCTTGATCATTAATATGACCCTTGGCTAGTGAGGCATACACTACTACATCAGCAATCTGTGCAGCACTATTAGCCTTCTCCACATCTTTAGAAACTTCATCTGGCTGATCTGAGAAGCCGGGTAGGTCTATCAGGTTGCAGGCTTGTAGCAGAGGTGAATTAATATAGACCACAGCTGCATGAGCCGCTATATCCTCATATTCTCCATGTACTCCATATTTTTGCAAAGTATCGAAGCTTCCTGCGTGTACACAATATTTCTCACAACGTTCTTGGTCATCTAAAAGTAGTAAATCAATGATTTGCTTACCTTTATCATCTTTTAGCCAAAAATCCTCATTAACAATCAATACATCTTCTTTGCACCATTTGGGGCGGTCTTCTATATGACGGACAAATGTAATTACTCTTGTTGCTGGCTGATAACCAACTGGCAAATTTTTACTTCCTAACAAAGCATTTGCCATGTGTGATTTACCAGCGTCGAAGCCTCCAGTCAAAACTACATTAGGCTTTTGTTTATACAGCTTAAGCTGTTGTTGGAAATCCTGGGGGGTGGCTGGTGGTGTTGGTATATCTAGTTTGTCTACAGGAGGAGTATCACCAATGTACTGATTCAGTAAATTTAGTTTGCGATAAAGTTCAATGTATGGAGTTCCTGGATCAATTCCTTTGAGTGGTGGTATTGGTGCTGACATAGCTGTAGCGAGGTCAATACCTAATATTTGCAGCCATTTCACTAAAAGCCCCATTGGAACGGTATCAGGAGCCTGCTCATAAATATTAACTTGCATCTTAGAAATGTCCAAGGCATTAGCCACTTCTGCTTGACCCATACCCGCGTTTTGACGATATCCCAATAAGTCAATATTCATTCCTGTCGCTCTAATACATTAATAATATTCTATATACTTAATACAAATATTACTGTTTTAAATCAGTATTAACACTAAAATCAGAGACAACATACCTCATCCCTCCTCTCCCCCTAGAACATAAAAGTTAGAAACACAATAGCTTAGGAGAAATTTATGGCTTTCAATATTAATGTTCTCAAACTGGCAGTAATTAAAAAAGGATCTCAAGGGACTACTGTTATTGCTTGGCAACGATTTTTGAAAGAAAATGAATTTCCGGTTGGAACTGTAGATGGAGACTTTGGCAACGGTACTGATACAGCTACTCGTAGCTATCAACAAAAAAATCAGTTGTCTGCTGATGGTATCGTTGGCAACAATACTTATGTTAAAGCTCTTAGTCAAGGATTTATTTTCAAAGTTCCCAATTTCTCGGCTAACCTGCTGCTGGCTTATTTGCGGTTTGGTTTCTCCGAGGTGAAAGACTTGCAAAAGAGCTTAAATGCGATCGCGCAACTAACTCCACCTTTAGTTACAGATGGTGACTTTGGGTATAGAAGTAATCAAGGGTTAGCTGAAGCTTATAAAAAAAGAGATATCCGTTTGCGAACAGAATTAGCAAATAGTATTTCTAGTAGCACTAAAAATAAACTAGGAAATGATTTTGAGCAAGCTTTAGATATTCTTAACACATATTCTAAAAGACTAAGATTTCGCCTTAGTGGGTCACATTGGTACAATTACTTTCCCACCAGCCGCGCTATTTCTGAGTTAGCTTCACCATTTCGTGAACGAGTGCAAGCATTTCAAAAAGCCTTGATTGATGGTGGCGCACAAACAATTATCTCAGCTACCTATCGACCTACACAACGAGCTTATTTAATGCACTACGCAGCCCGAATAGATCGAGGTGAAATTACTCCTGAGAATGTGCCAGCAATGGCTGGAGTTGAGATTGACTGGGTACACTATACAGCTTCAGGGGCGCGTCAAGCCGCTTCACAAATGGTAGATATTTATGGTATTGGCGGTAATCCAGTAGCCTTAAAATCTCTCCATACTCAAAGATTAGCAATTGACTGGAATATTACCTGGGAAGAAACCCTAAGAATTAAAAATAGTAATGGAAATATAATTGAAATTAAGGAGCCTCGTAATGGCTTTGAAAATAAGTTACTTTTTGATGTAGGTGCATCCTACGGTGTTTATAAGTTGCTAGATCGTGACCCTCCTCATTGGTCTTATAATGGTCATTAATATTTAGCGGTTAGCGTTCAGCTATCAGCAGTCAGCTTTTTAAATTTTGCTCTGTATAGGTTTTTACTCTATAACTTGTCAAGAGCAGCCTTTGTGGTGGCTATATAAGTAGAGGCGCGAAATTTCGCGTCTCTACATTCCCTCTCTAAACTGTTAACTTTACTAACGCATCTTTAACAGTCGATGGCAGTTGACGCATAATTTTGCCTTTTTCGCGGTCAACTGCTACCAAAGTTACCCGCGCAGTCATATACAAATCTTCACCATTTACAGATTGAATTTGATAATCCCAATTCATCCGCACACCCTGCATTTCTGTCATCTGCGTCTTAACCACTGCTGACATTCCCATTTGCAGGGGTCGGTGGTAGCGTATAGAAAGATCTACCACAGGCATTTCACACCCTAAAGCTACTAATTCAGCATAATCAATGCCAATTGAATGCAAACATTCTACTCGCGCTTCTTCCAACCATGTAACGTAAGCACCATGCCAAACATTACCGCTATAGTCGGTATGGTGAGGATGAACCCTTATAGGATATTCAAACCAGTTTTCGGTACTGACTTTTAAATGCCGCTTTTCAATTGCACTAGCGGGTGGTAGTTCAGAAGGTGTTTGTGGTATTGTTGACACTGGTAATTTACCTCAAAATTACTTTTTGAGTTTATTTGACATAGAAAAATATTAGCTATTTCATTAGCTGATTTTAATCTATCAGCTATTTTAATCTGCTCTGTCACATAGAAGATTATTACTAATTTTAAACAAATAGTTATTAATTGGCAAAAGTGAGATAACAATGTCAATTAGATTTTTACTTCAATGTTAATTTTTATATGAATAAGCTGTCTGTTTTTAAATTATGTGCTTGCTGCTTAGGTGTTTTATTATTGTATACGCCAGCTACTATAAGTGAAAATGCCTTAAATTTGCCTGCACAACAACAGTTAACTAAAGCCGATATTCTCCATACATTAGCGCAAGCAGATGTAGTATATTTGGGGGAAACTCACGATAACCCTAAAGATCACGAAACCCAGTTAGAAATTATTGAAAAACTATATAGTTTCAGTAGGCAAGGTATTAAAGGTTCTAAATCAAAAATAGCGATCGCACTGGAGATGTTCCAGCGTCCCTATCAATCAGTAATCAATCAATATTTAGCTGGAGAAATAACCGCAAAACAACTAATAGAGCAAAGTGAATATCAGCAGCGTTGGGGCTTTCCTTGGGAATATTATGCTCCAATTCTAGAATTTGCTAAAAAACATCAAATACCAGTTTTAGCTTTAAATACACCTACAGAAGTAACTCGCAAAGTTTCCCGCCAAGGATTAGATAGTTTAAATCAAGAAGATTGGAAATATATTCCGCCTATTTCAGAAATATGCACCGACAATCAAGAATATCGGCAGATGTTTGAAAAACTAGCTGGAGGACATCATCAAAATTTGTCAGCCAATAGTCAAAAATTAGATAATTTTTTTACTGCCCAAGTTTTATGGGATGAAACTATGGCAGATGCGATCGCAAATTTTGTCAAAGTTAATCCAGATTATCAAGTAATTGTAATTGCAGGTAGTGGTCATATTATTTATGGCTATGGTATTCCTAGCCGTGTGGCGCGACGGTTAGAGAATGGGGATAATAAGCAGCAGTTAATTCAGCGATCTTTATTGCTACATTCCCCAGAAGATTATAAATTGGAAATTAATAAACCACCAATGGCAGATTTTATTTGGAAATAAGGAATGATTTTATTAAACTTCTTGCACAATAATTTATTTTTTTTTATCGCAGATATGAGCAGATGGACGCAGATGACGCAGATGCCACCAAAATTTTATCGCTTTATGTAATAGATCTATTCTGAAGCTTGATTTGTTTTCAATATCAATATTTTTTTACTTTTCTTTATGACGTAATGCAGCACCAGTTACGCCTGTAACAAATCCCAAGATTAAGGCAATTAATATATGGGACGGCGTAGTAAATACACTAACAATACCAATTACTCCAGCTATAAATAAGCCACTGTTAAATAAACTAATAAATTTCTTAATAACAGGCGTTGGCTGTTGATCATAGATAGCTTGCAAAGCAATTTCATTGCTATCAAGATCTTGAATAATCGCCTGGATATCCTTACCTGTTTCTCTTTCCAATCTAGCTATGGCTTCTCTATCTGCCTTGACAGGCGATACCGATAATCTTAGTAAAGATTCTGATAATGTTCTGGAGATTACTAACTGATCTTGAGTTTGCTGGTTAATCACTTTTAATTATTTTCAGGTGAATTCTATTAAAAAAGTGGTTGAAATTCCAACCACAAATAAACACAAATGCAGATGGATATCTACTCAGCGACGCATAATAGGCTCCATTAATGGTTCAAATACTGACACTAATTCAGGACGACTAACAACTAAAGTTGGCAAAGCGTAACTGCCATAATCTTTACCAGCTTCTAAGGGAAAAGTAGGCTTTGATAATAATGACACCCAAACCGCACCAGCAGCTTGCAAAATTACCCAAACAGCAGATAAATCCCAAACTTTCGGCGTAGCTTCAACGCCTCCGAGAGTTGCACCAGAAGCAACTGCGAGGAAGTTATAAGTAGCTACACCAAGCATTCTAATTTTGCAAGGAAACCCATCTTTCATTACGGATGTACTACGGGCGCACAAGCTGAAAAAGTGATTATTAGTAGGAGAATCATCACTACTATGGATAGGCTGATTATTTAAAAATGCCCCAGTCGGAATATCAAGTTGGGATGCACCGCGCCAATAGCCATGAAATGTTTGGTTAACTGGGGGAAAATGTACATAACCAAATACAGGTGTACCTTGATAAAGCAAGGCGATAGAAATGCCCCACAGGGGAATTCCCCTTGTAAAGTTGGTTGTACCATCTAGTGGATCAATAATCCAGCACCACTCAGTTCCTTTAAAAGTGTGTTCTGCTTCTTCACTGAGGATACCGTGATCTGGGAAATTTGCCGCGATCGCATCCCGAATTTCTTGATCCGCCCAATTATCCGCTTCTGTCACCAAACTACCATCAGCTTTCTTAGTAGCTTGCACTTGTCCAGCATATTCTAATAGTCTGATGCCAACTCTAGTAGTTGTATCTTCAGCGAAATTTAAAACCTTAGTCCAAAATTCTTCCATCTTGAGAGCGCAATTCGCAGTAATTATAATGCTTTCTTAATCTAGTTCACTTTCTAAGACAGTAGCGATCGCATTTCGGGCATTACTTTGAAATTCCTTAACATTCACTCGCCTGAGAAGCCAAATAGCAAGTAGCATTCCTAATGCTTGCAGCGCAAATACTAATCCATAAGCAAATACCAGATTAGTAAACAAGCTTTTACCTATATCTAAAACTGCACCGCCCGTAATAGTTGCCAACCCTCTAGCCATTGCTTGAGACAGCCCCCACGCACCAATAAAAGTACCTGCGGTTTCAGCAGCAGTTAGATCTAACATCAAACTAATCGCCCCTGTTGTAGTGACACCAGAAGCTAAACCAAACAAAAATAACACACCTTGAAGTAGCTTCTGATTTTGACTAAATCCCGCTAGGATAATAATTACAAAACTAGCTGATACTAATAAACAACCTAGTTTAGTTGTTTTTTGCTTTCCTAAACGCGGCACAATTAAAAATCCAGTTGTACTTAAAGCAACAAGTACTCCCATTCCCCAGAAAGCATTGAGTTTAGTAGTTTCTGAGATTGGCATCCCAAACACTTCAGCACCATAAGGTTCTAAAACTGCCTCCTGCATAAATAAGCTAATAGTCATAACTAGGAGAAACGTAAAAAATATTCCTGTTTGACGGTTAGCAGTTAATACTCGTAAAGCTTTACCCAGAGTAATACTATCTTCTCGCTCTATTAAAGTAGAACGAGAAGTATATAAAGAATACTTTTTCTCCACACCAACTGTTGCCAAAAATGTTAATCCCAAAACAGTAGCAGGAACCATCACAAATAAACGATTAATTGATGCTTGTAATGCTTCAATTGGAGCGTCTGTTGCTACCTGTTTTAATAAAATGCTACCAATAATTGCTCCAGTAACAATTCCCACCATTAACATTGACCAGACAATGCCTACAAGTTTGGAACGATTTTCTTCTTCAGAAACATCTACTAACAAAGCTGTAAATGGTGTAGAACTGGCACTTAAGGCTATACCATATAAAGCAAAACATAAAGCCATCAGTGCAGTCCAGCCATAGGTTTGGGTTGTCCAAGTCCAACCGCCTGTAGAGCTTACCAGGCTGCCCAACTGCCACATAACTTGTACTGCTAAAAAAGATGCGATCGTAAATAAAGTCGCACCTATCCAAACATAACCAGTGCGATGATAACCAAAAATTGGTTTAGCATCAGACCTTTGCCCAAACCAAACTCGTGCTGGTGCAACAAACTGGTGCATTGCTAAAGCACCAGCAGCCACAGTTGCGGGAATACCTAGCTCACCAATCATCACTCGGTTGAGAATACCTAATGTGAGGATTGACATAATCCCCAGCCCCATCTGAAATAAGCCCAGCCGGAACATAGTTAGTAAGTTAATCGGGCTTGGCTTACTGGTTGGCGATGGTGGTTGGGAATCTGAAAAATCATCTATTGCCATAACTACTTACAGAATGATGCCATTTGCTTTTTAGTACTTTTTTCAAGATATACCTTAAGTAAGAGAAACGCTGACTGAGAAAGCTGATATTGAGATAGGTAGATCCTTGTCTCCCTCGTCCCTCGTTCCCAGGTTCAACCTGGGAACGAACCCGTCGAGGAACCCTGCCTCTTGTGAGTCAATAATCAATTAACAGGTAAATGTTATCAATGACCGATGACCAATGACCAATGACCCCTTTAAAAATTATGAATTTAAGCAATACAATCCCAACAACTACTCTCGGAACCAATGGCACAACAGTCAAATCCCTTTGCATCGGCACTTGGGCTTGGGGCGACAAAATATTTTGGAACTATGGCAATAATTATGGCGAATCCCAAGTACGAGCAGCTTTTGATGCAGCTTTAGAATCTGGCTTAGATTTCTTTGATACTGCTGAAATTTATGGAACAGGACTATCAGAAGAACTTATAGGAAAGTTCATGCAAGAAACTGGGCATCAGGTGGAAATCGCTACTAAATATGCCCCCTTTCCCTGGCGATTTAATGCTCAGTCTGTTTCCGAGGCTTTAACTGCGAGTCTAAAACGTCTGCGGGTAGAACGAGTTACTTTGTACCAGGTGCATTGGCCATTTACTTTTCTACTGAGCCAAGAAACTTTGATGAATGCTTTAGCCGATGAGGTTGAGCGTGGCAGAATTGCCACTGTTGGGGTCAGCAACTACTCAGCCGCCCAGATGCGTGAAGCTCATCAGATTTTAGCTGCTAGAGGAGTACCCTTGGCAGTGAATCAAGTGCGCTACTCTTTACTAACTCGACAAATAGAAACCAACGGGATTTTAGATGCGGCGCGTGAATTAGGTGTAACCCTCCTAGCGTACAGTCCTTTAGCTCAAGGCTTGCTGACTGGTAAATATACTATTGAGCAATACATTGAGCCAACGGGTGCGCGGAGGTTTGATCCTCGTTTTAGCCGTAGTGGTTTGGAAAAAATTTCTTTATTAATATCCCTGTTGCGTCAGATGGGAGAAAAATACGATCGCACCCCTGCTCAAGTCGCTCTCAATTGGTTAATTGCTCAAGGTAACGTAATTCCGATTCCAGGCGCTAAAACAGCCGAGCAAGTGCGACAAAATGCTGGCGCTGTAGGTTGGCAACTTAGCAACGAGGATGTTACTCAACTTGCTCAAGTTAGCCAGAATTTTAGGGTTTAAACCTGGTAGTTGTTAGCAGTTCAACCACAAATAATCTGACGCGCAAATAAACTTGTAAATTTTTAATTGAGAGAAAAGTTATCAAACCCTATAACCCTCTCCCCTCCCTCCTCTCTCCTCCCTCTCTCAAATATAAAATTTAGAAACACAACAGCTTATTAAAGCTAGCCGTGAGGAAGCTTGGTTGAGCCAGAAGTATCCAGATTATCCAGAATATCGAGAAAAAGTGAAAAAGCTGATCCCAGGGCTATACTGAGGGTCAATACCAAAAAAATAGCAACATTAAATACAACGGAGTTAAATCTTTACGATACAATTAGCTGTTGGTGTGAGTAAGTAAAAATAACTAGCTAAAGATTAATGTCTACTCGTTCTTTAACTCTGACCCGCCCTGAAACCTCTGTTGATTGTTCATCGTCCTTGAGTGATGTCTCTGCCGCTTCAAGAGGTGATACCAGGATTATGCAGTTGACCAAGTGCCTATATCAGGCTGACCAACAAGCTAAATTTTTACATTTACAGGCGGAAGTTGATGGTCTGTTGCAACAGCTACAGACCATCAAACAGCAACGCCCTGAGATTCCAGAAGATGCCCCTAGCCGCCCAAACACCTAACTACTAAATTTTAGGCTCGTCATTAAACTTGCCTTGGGCTGATAAAGTAGATTTAATTACCTTTTCACAAAAGGTAATTCCGGCTATGTAAATGCCCAACTAAAAAAGTAAAAGCCTAATTACGGGCAACCAGCCAGGGTAGTTTAAACCCCATAAACAAGTGCGAATTTAGCAGATTAGCAGTGTTAACATCGACACTAAGCCTACTCTTAACTTGCCTGACAGCAGGTTTTTTATGTGGGAAGATTTAGCTTTTCTTTGTAAATAACATCTGGATAACTTATTTTTCTTCATGACTATATCGCCAATTAAAGAAAAAACTCTCAGCCTGACATCTTCTCAACTAGCTTCAACGCTTGGTCTAAAAGACATTGTGAAGAGTTTGCCCCGTGAGGTTTTTCAAAAAGATGCTCGCAAAGCTTGGACAACAGCGTTGCTCAATGTCTTAGTTGTAGGCTTATGTTACTGGGGTTTGGCGATCGCTCCCTGGTTTTTATTACCGCCATTGTGGATATTAACTGGTACAGCCATTACTGGTTTCTTTGTAATTGCTCACGATTGCGGTCATCGTTCCTTTGCTAAACGTCGCTGGGTAAATGATTTAGTGGGTCATTTGTTTCTGTTGCCACTCATTTATCCCTTTCACGGTTGGCGGATATTGCACAACTTCCACCACAAGCACACCAACCAACTTGATGTAGACAACGCTTGGCAACCTGATAGACCAGAGGAATACGAAAGTTCACCAGCTGCGATTCAATTTGCCTTGAGGAAATTGCGGGGGCGGTATTGGTGGCTAGGTTCTATTGTTCACTGGGCAAAGCTGCACTTTAATTGGTCGAACTTTCAAGGTAAGCAAAGGGAACAAGTAAAGTTTTCAGCACTTGTAGTCATCGCTTTTGCCAGCATAGCTTTTCCTACTTTAATTGCTACTACTGGTATTTGGGGATTTGTTAAGTTTTGGCTATTACCTTGGTTGGGATACCATTTCTGGATGAGTACCTTTACCATTGTTCACCACACCGCACCAGATATTCCTTTTACTCCGGTTGAAAGTTGGGATGAAGCGATCGCACAACTATCGGGAACTGTACACTGTGATTATCCTCGTTGGATAGAATTTCTTTGTCACGACATCAATGTTCACGTTCCCCATCACATCTCTACAGCAATTCCTTCCTATAACCTCCGCAAGGCTCATAGTAGTATCAAAGAAAACTGGGGAAATTATCTTTACGAAACCCGTTTCTCTTGGGATTTGATGAAGAAAATTACAGATCAGTGTCATTTGTATAGTCCCGAAAATTGCTATCAGTCTTTTGAGCAATTTGAACTAGCACGTCAATCAACAGTAAATAACAACTGATATGATTGACCTCCTAATTAACTAAGTTTCAAATTCAACCAGCAAGCTAGTAATTTGTACTAACTTGCTGGTTTAGTTTATAAAGATCAAAACTCTACTAAAAAAAATAATAAAAGTAAATAAAGAAATGCCTACTCCATGTCACATTCTTGTAGAAAATAATCCTGTAGTTATCTACGCCAGTCGCAATGGTTCTCCCGATAAAGTTTTGCCGATTCTTAACCAATTCATCCAGAAATTTTGGCAAGAAAGAGAAACGGCTGGTGAAAATACGGATACGCCTGAGTGTTTAGTTGCTCAAATTCTTGTGCGCTTTGGCTATGAAATTTGTGAAGATGATTTTTCTAACTTACGAGTAGGTGTAAATTATTCTTCAGATGTGAAATATCTTTACTTTATTTCATTAGATCGCCAAATAACTGTTTGGGTTCCAGATGATTCCTACCATAATAATCCTACTTTAGGGCTTAAAGGTTGTCGCCAGTTCGTAGAAGTAGAAGGATAAAAAATTTAATAATTAATCCTGAGTTGCATTTAATATCTAAGTTTGTTTCATAAAATCTTCAGGGTCAATTCCGCAATTCACCCAACGGATTGCCTCTCTAGCTAATTCAATATTAGGTGGTACTCGCAAAATATGAATATGTTTCGTACTAGGGCAAACCATTTTCAACAAATGAATTGGCTCGACATCGACATCTGCATCAATTTTTAACAAGACATATTCTTGATATGAATCTAACTCGACTGCTTGTAATTCTTCCAGCATCCGGGCGTAACCAATACCTTGAATTAATACTCGTCGTCGTTCGGCATTCTTTTCTGTTAATAACCAAGAAGCATCCCACTTATTAGTTAACCTTTTGCCATACCTTTTAGGGATAAGAACCTTTTGGAAAAAATAAAGTTTATAACCATCAGGAAAACGTACTGCTGGTTTACCTTCAGCATGAAGTCGGTTTTCACTATCCAGCAAAATCTCTGGGCGACTAACCACAATACAATACTTTTTCAAAGGTAACAGCCAGTAACAATTTCCAACGATTAATTGATAAGCCTCCCATTCGGCTTGATTATAATCTAACCCTAAAACTGTAAAACAAAAATCTAACAAGCTGGCATAAGCAATCAAGTTTTCTGTTTGAATAAAATCAATTCTGTACAGGCAATTTTTAAGATGTTTATTAACTTGATTATTATACTGACTGTTGATGAGGCTTCCTAATATAAATCTGATATTTCTCAGTGGAATATTCCATGAATGATCGGAAAGCTCCTTCCTCAAATATTTATATAAGAGAAATTGTGGAGAACCCAATTTTCTAGTCCACCACTCACCTAAAATTTGATCTACACATTTTTCAACTAAATTTCTAAATATCTTTTCTTCTAACCGAGGTGGAAGATTATCAACTATATCGTCTGATATCGGTAATTTACCTAAAGTTTTTAAAGCCTCGCCAGGGCTATCACAAAAAATCACTTCTGGTGGTTGTTCACCAATTAATTTATAAGCAGCTTTCACCGCTTCTGCTGCTAGGGAGCGATCGCACGGCTGATTACCATAAGCAATTTTTCGCCACTTTTCCCGATAAACTGGAATTAAAGTTTCTTGCTCTGGTGTCAGCTTCTCAATTTTAATCCCTGACTCTGACATATTGCGACCTGTCCGGCTGATATTCCCTTTGAATTTCAATTATCCAATTACCTTGAGGAATAGCAATTTGCTTGTGTTCCTCATGCACAAGTAATGCTGATTCTGAAAGTACCCGCAAATAAAGAGTACCGTTTCGTTCATACAATTCGGCATCTCCTTCACTGATACGATGTCTGTGTCCAGTAACCTCACCTTCCGCCAAAGTTAAGTGAGACAACTTTTCTCCCTCAACTTGCTGCACAGGAATTAAAATTACATCGCCTTGTCGAATTGGTTTCATTGATGATTTTATCTGTTGCGATTTATTCTTATGGTGCGTTACGCAGAAGCGATCGCACCATGTAATAGCTATATTGTCAGCTATCATAATTAAAATGTGCTATCAAGCTCAACTCTCAAAAGCACAAGCTCTCACTGGGGCAGTGTAACCAGTTAAGAATTAAGTCTCAAGCCCTAAAAATTGAATTATGTTTGACGCACTAGCTGAAAGTTTAGAAGATGCCTGGAAAAAACTGCGGGGTCAGGATAAAATCCGTGAGTCCAATATCCAAGAAGCCCTGCGGGAAGTTCGTCGCGCCTTATTAGGGGCAGATGTAAATCTTCAAGTAGTTAAAGATTTTGTTGCCGATGTTGAAACTAAGGCACTAGGAGCAGATGTCATTGCTGGTGTGCGACCTGACCAGCAGTTTATCAAAATTGTTTACGATGAGCTAGTGCAGGTGATGGGGGAAACAAATGTTCCCCTAGCAAAAGCAGAAACATCGCCCACAGTTGTATTAATGGCGGGGTTGCAAGGTACTGGTAAAACCACAGCGACCGCAAAACTAGCTTTACATCTGCAAAAACTAGAACGCCGCACACTTTTGGTAGCGACAGACGTATATCGACCAGCAGCTATTGACCAGCTAGTAACATTAGGTCAACAAATTGATGTACCTGTGTTTGAAATGGGTACTGACACAGACCCCGTAGAAATTGCGCGTCAAGGGGTTGAAAAAGCTAAGGAAATGGGTGTTGATACTGTCATTATCGACACTGCTGGTCGTTTGCAAATTGACGAAAATATGATGGGCGAGTTAGCCCGCATCAAAGAAACCGTCCAACCACACGAAACTTTGTTAGTAGTGGATGCGATGACGGGTCAAGAGGCGGCAAATCTCACCCGCACTTTCCACGAACAAATAGGCATTACTGGGGCTATCCTAACTAAATTGGATGGGGATACTCGCGGTGGTGCGGCGCTTTCAGTGAGAAGGATTTCTGGTCAGCCGATTAAGTTTGTAGGCGTGGGTGAAAAGGTAGAGGCGTTGCAGCCTTTCTATCCTGACCGGATGGCATCTAGAATCCTGGGGATGGGAGATGTTCTCACTTTAGTAGAGAAAGCCCAAGAGGAAATAGATATTGTAGACGCAGCAAAAATGCAAGAGAAAATGATGTCTGCGAAGTTTGACTTCACAGATTTTCTCAAGCAGATGCGACTGCTAAAGAATATGGGGTCGCTGGGGGGAATGCTCAAGATGATTCCAGGGATGGGCAAACTATCTGACGAGCAGTTGAGCCAGGGCGAAACTCAGCTTAAGCGTGCTGAGTCGATGATTAACTCAATGACGAAAGAAGAACGCGGTAATCCTGATTTATTATCGAGTTCTCCCAGCCGTAGGCGTAGGGTGGCGCGGGGTTCCGGTTATGGAGAATCGGATGTCAGCAAGTTAGTGACTGATTTTACCAAGATGCGATCGCTCATGCAGCAAATGAGCCAAGGCGCAATGCCATCAATGCCTGGAATGCCTGGATTATTTGGTGGCATGGGAGGCGGCAACCGGATGGCGCAACCTGGTTGGCGCGGTCAGCAAGGTGGCGCAGGCAAGCAAAAGAAGAAAAAGGACAAAAAGAAGAAAGGCTTTGGGACTTTGTAGAATGTAGAGACGTGCCATGGCACGTCTCTACATCCGTATATGTAGTGTGAGCAAGATGGTCACGCTTTTTTCTGCGTAAATCCTGATTTTGTGTCGATGTCAGTTAGCTTTAGCTTTTTTAATATCAGTGAATAGTGTTTAGTGTTATGATAGTCTATTCATTGATCAAAGACTGGACAATTAATAGCTAATAGCTGTTTGCTAATAGCTTAAAATCAAACTACAGAATTATTCCTCAAAATGGTCAAACTAAGATTAAAGCGATTTGGTAAGAAACGGGAAGCAAGCTATCGGCTGGTAGCAATGAACAGTGATACCCGCCGTGATGGGCGACCTCTGGAAGAACTGGGTTTTTATAATCCCAGAACAGATGAAGTTCGGTTGAATGTCGAAGCAATTGTGAAACGACTCAAAGAAGGCGCTCAACCAACCGAGACGGTACGCAGCATTCTTAGAAAAGCCAATGTCCTTGAACAAGTCCGTGCCTGAGCAATCAGTTATTTATTCCCAACGGTCAAACCATCAGCCAGACTACTCTGAATTGGTGCGATTTTTGCTACAACCGTTTTTAGATGCGCCGAATTCACTCAGCTTAGACTGTGAAATGTTAAATGGGCAGTCGCGGGTGTGGATTCGGCTGGCAATTGATGCAGCAGATAAGGGACGTGCATTTGGTCGTGGTGGGCGCAACATTCAAGCAGTAAGGACGGTGATTGAAGCCGCAGCTAAAAATGCGGGTCAATCTGTCCATTTGGATATATATGGTAGCAATCCTGGTGCAGCAGAGCGGGATAACAGCGAGACTGACTCTGAGAGTAAACCTGCTCCGAGAATATCTCCACCTCGCCCGTCATCTGCACCCAAACCTGCTATTAAATCCCGTCCTCAATACCCTTAAGACAATGAACAATTATCAATTAACAATTATCAATTATCAATTAAGAATGATCAAGGATAAATGATCAATTACCTCACAATTCAATACGCGGCGCTTGAAATAAAGAAGAATTTTTTAATTTTTCATAACTCAAGGTAAAGGGCAAGTAGGCTGGTAATTGATAATTGATAATTGATAAACGCCCCACTTGTAATATCAGGTGGGGTAATTTATTAAGTACTTACGCATTTGTTTAAAAGTGAAAGTACCAGACTAAACAAAAAAATAATTACGATCTATGATATCACAGTATGATAGCTTAAACTATAACTATGGAACGAGAAGCTGTTACTGTCCGCATTCCTGCCGACCTACTTCAACAAGCAAGGCAGTTTCGGGAGGGCAGCGAGTCTTTCAATGAGATGGTTGTCGAAGCGATCGCTCGTGAGGTGCGACGAAGACAATCCCTAGCAGCCCATCAACGCATTGTGGCTCGTAGTGCCGAAGTGGAAGCCAAAACAGGTATTCAATCAAGCTCTGTTGATTTGATTCGTCAACTTCGAGGTGGTGAGGGGTGGCGTGACTAAGTGTATCGACACCAGTGTTTGGATTCCTTATCTTGTGCCTGAGACACTGCAACCCCAAGCCAGAAAATTAATTATTCCCTTGTTAACATCGAATGTACGTTTGGTGGCTCCAGCATTTGCCTGGGCTGAAGTTGGCTCGGTGTTACGAAAAAAAGTGAGGTTGGGAGCAATTACCGCAATAGAGGCAGAGGGATTTTATGATGACTTTTGCCAAATGCCTGTTGACTACCTTGATAGCGACGCTATTCGCACAAAAACATGGGAAATAGCTAAACAGTTCTCCTTGGCAACTCTTTATGATGCTGCTTTTTTGGCAGTTGCCGAGCTAGAATCAGCCGAACTGTGGACAGCAGACCAATCTTTGCTCAACACTCTTACACCATGCCCAACCTACGTTCAAAAACTGGATGGCTAATCAAAACTCGAACAGGATGATTTATCCTAGCGTCGCCAGAAAGTCACGCGGGTTACGCCTGCCTTTAGATATTTGGCTGTGTGGAGATTATGTAACCATAGTAGGAGCATAAGGCACGGAGGGAGCAAATGGCAGCATGACAACAGAATTAACAACAATTGAACTGCCAAGTATTGAAAGTGCGATCGCCATTTCAGGTACTAGGGAAGAAAACTTAAAAATTCTGTCGCAACATACGGGGGCGAAATTAGCCTTGCGTGGGCAAGAATTAATGATTTCGGGAACGCCTCAACAGATTGAACGTACTACAGCAATAGTGCGATCGCTCCAACCGTTGTGGAAAGAAGGAAAGCGAATCTCGAAAGTTGATATCCGCACAGCTTGCTACGCCATAGATACAGGGCGCTTAGATGATTTGCAATCCATGCAGCATCAAGTCCTAGCACGCACCCGTCGTGGTGAAGAAATCAGGGCAAAAACCATCCGCCAATGGCAATATATTCAAGCAGTACGCACCCACGATCTGACTTTCTGCATTGGACCAGCAGGTACCGGAAAGACATTTTTAGCAGCAGTCTTAGCCGTGCAAGCTTTGCTTAATGATGAATATGAAAGAATAATTCTCACCAGACCAGCAGTAGAAGCAGGTGAAAAACTGGGATTTTTACCAGGAGATTTGCAAGCTAAAGTCGATCCCTTTCTGCGTCCACTTTACGATGCTTTAAATGAATTTATCGATCCCGAAAAGATTCCTAGCTTAATGGAACGTGGAGTAATTGAAGTAGCTCCACTCGGTTATATGCGAGGTCGTACCCTGAGCAACGCCTTTGTGATCGTGGATGAAGCCCAAAATACCTCACCTGCCCAGATGAAAATGCTGTTAACTCGTTTGGGTTTTCGTTCTCGGATGGTTGTAACAGGCGATCTTACCCAGACAGACTTGCCAAATAATCAAGAATCAGGTTTATCTATTGCCGAGAAAATTCTCAAATCTGTAGAAGGAATCGCTTTCTGCCACTTATCTAGTAGTGATGTCGTTCGTCATCCACTAATAGAAAGAATTGTGGTGGCTTACGAGCATTATGAGAATAAATAGTTTTCAATTAAGTTGGAGCAGTAGTTTGCCATCGGCTCATTGGGAACAATAAAACAGTGAGTTAAATTTGTACGATACTCAATAGTTCCCAAAAACTTCTCTAACCCCCACTTCTGCATTCGAGAAACAAGTATGACAGCCGCATCTTCCAAACTGTCCGATACAATCCACAATGGCACCACAATTGATATTGATGTGGTTTCCGAAGTTAAAAACCAGGGTGTAGAGCCAAAAACGGCTCGTGGGGGTGCATTAGCGACTAACAAGGGTAGCTTCTCAGAATTTCTCGCTCCCCTTACTCAAGATAGCTTTAAAAAAGTTGTTAGCGATGTAGAAACTAAGCTCAGTGTTGTTAATCAAACCCTATCAATGCTGCTTGACAGCCAGGGTTTTGATGCAATTCTGTCTGATATGTTAAATGCTATTACCTTGAAAACAGGGGAATTATTAGCTGCCGATCGCACCACAATTTTTTTATTAGATGAAGAAAAGAATCAACTGTGGTCAATTCTGGCGGCGGGTGATAGTGGACGTTCTTTAGAATTGCGGATACCTGCGGATAAAGGAATTGCTGGGGAAGTAGCAACTTTGAAAAAAGTTGTTAATATTCCGTTTGATTTTTATAATGATCCGCGATCGCTCTTTGCTCAGAAAAAAGATCAGGAAACGGGATATCGTACTTATACGATGCTCTGTTTACCTTTGTTAAACGATCAGGGAGATTTAGTAGCAGTTGTACAATTACTTAATAAATTAAATTGTTCCTCTGAACAGAAAAAGCCATTAGCTGAAAAAATTGATTTTAACGGGTTTACAACAGAAGACGAAAGAGTTTTTTCAGAATTTGCTCCCTCAATTCGGTTAATCCTAGAAAGCTCCCGTTCATTTTACATGGCGACGCAACAACAACGGGCAGCTTCAGCATTAATGAAGGCAACCAGGTCGCTAAGTCAAAGCAGTTTAGACTTAGAAGAAACTCTCAGAAAGGTGATGGATGAAGCCAAACAGCTAATGAATGCAGACCGTGGTACGCTGTGGCTTTTGGATCGAGAGTCCCACGAGTTGTGGACAAAAATACCGATAGCTGGGGCGTTAAGAGAACTGCGGATTCCCTTTGGTGCAGGATTTGCAGGTAGAGTTGCTGCTAATGGTGAGCGAGTAATTATTCCTTTTGACTTATACGAACATTCAGGTTCAGAAACTTCTAAGCAAACAGATCAAAAGACAGGCTATCGCACTTGTAGCTTATTGTGTATGCCAGTGTTTAACGCTGATAACGAGTTAATTGGTGTTACACAATTAATTAATAAAACCAAATCAGGTGAATTTCCACCTTATGATCCCAATGATTGGCCCAATCCACCCGAATGCTGGAAGGCGAGTTTTAATCAAAGCGATGAAGCTTTCATGGAATCATTTAATATTCAAGCGGGCATTGCTATTCAAAATGCCAAGTTGTTCGCTACAGTAAAACAACAAGAACAAATGCAGCGAGATATTCTCCGCAGCTTATCAAATGCTGTATTTTCAACAGATAAAGCCGGGAATATTATTGCTGCTAATGAAAGTGCTAAAAAACTTTTAGGCTTCAGCGACGAGGATCGCCTAGAAGGTAAATCAATTCGTGAATTAATCAAGATTAAGGAAGGGGATTTTGCTAAATACTTCAATGCTGCATTAGAAGGAAAAGACGAAAAGAACCGCCAACAATACTATCCCGATCAAACTTTAATTTCTGATGGTGTTCAAGAACATAGCGTTCACCTATCTATTAATTCAATTGCAGATGCAAGCGATCCTACTAATGTTTATGGGGCGTTAGTAGTGATGGATGATATTAGCGATGAGAAACGACTTAAGAGTACTATGTATCGATACATGACGCAGGAATTAGCGGAACAGCTATTGCAAAGTGGTGATGCTAAATTAGGGGGCGATCGCAAAGAAGTTTCTGTCTTATTCTCAGATATTCGCAGTTACACCACTATAACTGAAAGTATGCCTGCTGAAGATGTAGTGCTGATGCTTAATGAATATTTTGAGTCAATGGTAGATGCGGTATTTAAGCATAAAGGCACGCTAGATAAATATATTGGCGATGCGATTATGGCAGTATTTGGTTCACCTCTACCCCTAGAAGATCATGCTTGGATGGCTGTCTGTACAGCTATTGATATGCGCCACCGTTTAATAGACTTTAATACTAAACGCACAGAAAGCAATCAGGCAATCCTCAAAATTGGTATTGGTATTAACTCTGATACTGTAATCAGTGGCAATATTGGCTCTAGTAAGCGCATGGAGTTCACAGCTATTGGTGATGGGGTAAATCTTGGCTCTCGTTTAGAAGGCGCGAGTAAGCAATATGGTTGCGATATTGTAATTAGTGAAAGTACTTATACTCCTTGTAGCGATCGCGTTTGGGCTAGGGAACTAGACTTTATTAAAGTCAAGGGTAAAGATCAACCAGTCAGGATTTATGAATTGGTTGGTTTGCGTTCCGAACCCATTTTGCCAGATAAAGAAGAAATTATCGAGCTTTATCATAAAGGACGCGAATATTATCTCAAACGCAAATTTACCCGCGCTATGGGTGAATTTGGCACGATTTTGGAAGATTTTGATAAAAACGATAAAGCAGCAACCTTATATCTCAAGCGTTGTCAGCATTTTCTGCAAGAACCACCACCAGATGATTGGGATGGAGTTTGGACGCTGACGGAGAAATAATCTTGAAAATTAGAGCCATTATTCATCAAGGAAGCGATCGCAATTATTAGCAACTGCTATTAGGGAGTGCGATCGCTCTTGAAAAACAAGTTCAAAAATTAAGAGCGATCGCGTCAATTTCCAGTACGAATTTAATTCTATTTTTGACTAAACCTTGCCAATAATTCCTCACGGTTAAGAGTTAATAACAACTGAGTTAATTCTTGAGTTGGTAACTGTAGCATAGCAGCAATAGACTGATGCAATTGTTCATCCACTTTCCCAAACCGCACCCGCAGGAAATTTTCAATCATTTCTCTGCGTTCTTCGCTTCTGCCTTCGTTTCTACCTTCCTTGAGACCTTCCTTGATACCTTCTCTAAGACCTTCCCTGAGACCTTCCATGCGCCATTCGTCACGCTGTTTTACATAAGCTGGTGATAAGTTCATAATTAACTCCTTTTCTTCATCCGTTAAATCTGCTTTTAACTGCAAATTACTTCTCCAGTTCAGCAATATTTCTAACAATTTTTCCCGCAACGGGTTCTCTATTGGTAATTCTACTAATTCCTGTACTGCTCTAGTTTGTGTTCCTCCTTTGCCTAACACTCTTAACCACAGTGTATCTTCAGTTACGGGTAGTTGATGAATGGCGACTATTGCTGTTTTACAAGCTGGGGGTAGAAAATAAACACCTTGTATCCATTCTGGGTTTGATTCAGCACCAAAGCTATTGAGGAATTCGGCTCCACAAGTGGGGGTTAAAATCCACAAATCAGGTAAATCTGTTTCTTTAATTGTGTTTTTTTCCCGTCTAGCTTGTCGTAACAATTGACCATGTAAGCTATAGAGTTTAAGTTGACAGGTACGGACTTCTACTAGAGTACAAGGGTTGCGAAACACTTCTAACATAATTGAGTTAGATGCTATTTGCCCTAATAAACCCAAGTTGGGGACATCAGCAGGAAGTGGTGAGGTGGGAATAAACCAAACATCTACTTGGCGGACTTCACTGGCGATATCAAAACTCGTTTCTACTTGCCCTAGAGGAGTTAATAATTCTGTTAAATATTGCTTTGCTAGTTGGTCGTGAGATTGTCTGGTCGTTAAAGCTTTTATTCTTATCTATATATTTCTCTATATTAGCTTTATTATGTCTTAATTCGTAATTTTTCCCACTGCTGCTTAATATGTATCGACCCACTCATTCAAATCTACCTGCCGACACTCTGTTGCAATTGTTCGTTTTAGTTCCTCTGCCTCTGAGTCACTTAAAATTCCAGCAAACTCGGCAAGTGGATGTTTTTTTCGTATAGTCTTAACCCGATGTAAAAAATCCAGCACTGTTTGTACTACATCGTCAGAAGCCTGTTCAAGTTCCTGAATTAATTGCTCTCGATTTGTCATATCCTCAAGATTTTCTGGGAAATTAAATTTGTTTAGCCTTAGTATATCCACATCTTGAATTGCCTGACTGACGCTATATACAAGGAGAGCGATCGCACTTATCAACGCGCATAAACTATTGTGTAGAGGAAATGAAGCGATCGCATAACGCATAGCGAAAGCTTACCGCGCTAGTCAACAAAATAACACAAAACTATAAGTTGAGAGCAAACCTTAACAGACAAGTTGTAGGGCTAAAAAGTTAACTTCAAAATCTGATGCACCCTACAACTTTAACTTTAAAGTTTAATACCAGGATAATCTTTAGCAGGAGTTACCGTGTTGCTACTTGTCACCCTGTAAAAAGAAGCTCTGAATTACACAACTTCCATTGCTGACGTTATAATAAATTCCCACAGGTCTTGATGTAGCTTTCGCTAACATAATCATGGAAAAAAAGCGATTTTTATCAGCTTCAGTCGCATTTGAGGGTAAGCTAAGATTTCCATTGCTACAAACGCTTCCAGTGTACCAAGCTGTTACACCACTCCCAGGGTAGTTCTCTAAACGCCAATTTGTTGGCACTACCCATAAAGATTCAGCAAAAGCTGGGGAAGCACTGAGAATACTAAGCACCGGAGCGAGAACTAAAAGTTTACGAAACATAATTAATCTCCTTAATATTTGCAATTTTGGGACATCTCTTGCTTTTTAGTTAGAAAATAAAGGTTGAAGTATTGGAGCAAGAAGAGCGGTTCCATAGTTCTGGGAATAGATTGAAGACCAATCAGTAATTTGCTCATCAAATGTTAATGATTGATATCTATTCCCATACGGCTCATCTGATTTTTGGAAATGAAGATGTCGTCCGGTTGAGCAACCAGAACTACCTATTACTCCAAGCTTTGTGCCTTGGGGAACAAATTGATTTAGGCTCACATTAAAAGTATTTTCTTTCAAGTGTGCATAGATGGTATAGGTATTGTCCTCATGCTTTATAACAACACGGTAGCCAAAGCCAGAAGGCAAGTTGGGATATGATGGACACCCACCTGATGAATCATAACCAACTGCAAAAACAGTTCCTGCTCTTGAAGCACGAGCATAATAATTATCACCTGGGGGTACAAAATCATACCCTTTGTGAACTGGAGATGCAGTTATTCCGCGAGACATTGAAAACTTAGCACCTGGATCAAACGGCAGCTTATCTCCAGCCATCACTTTTTCAACAAAAGCTGGACAAACAACTATTAATCCTGCAAAAACAAAAGAGCGAAATAAAGATTTAACTTGATTACTTACCACATGAAAAACTCCTTATATAAAATCAAGGTGGCTCTCCCGTACTTAGAGTGATAACTTTTGCTAATTAAGCGGAAGTTTGGTTTCGCTCCGCCAAATAGTTAAAAATCGTTGAGCAATAATCTAACATCCGACAAAAATATGAATTTTATTTAACTTATCTGCCAAAATCTGGGAAATAATGGGATTTTCTTAGCTACAGATTGAGAGCAAGTTCTGCAAAAATAAGAAAAAATGGGAAAATATAAGATAACATCAGGTAATCTAGGATTAAAATATGTAACAATACCTAATTAACCCGTTTATGGAATTTAAGGAAATCTTAAGATTTGCTGATGATGCGGTATTTGATAAGACGGGAAAACACCTTAACGATCTACAACGGGATATTTTAGAAGAAACTCTACAAGGTCATAAATACGCTAAGATTGCTACAGCACATGAATGTACGATCGCTCACGTTAGAGGTGTCGCTTCAGAGTTGTGGAAGTATCTATCAGAAGAATTGGGGGAGAAAGTAAAACAGTCAAATGTTCGCGCTACATTTCAAAGGGCAGGATTTATCATTATTCAATCAAATTTTTCTCATTATACAATTACATCATGTGAGAAAGATTTAGATCCACCAGATATTTCAAAACAGAAAGACCCAAATATTCAAACTCCTTATATTGATTTAGATGATGCGCCATCTCCTAATCTATTTTACGGACGAACGGAAGAATTAAATACTTTAGAACACTGGATTATTAAACAACAATCTCGCCTGATTGGGATTTTTGGATTATCAGGTATTGGCAAGACTTCTCTGACGCTACAACTTGTTGAAAATATAAAACATCAGTTTGATTATATTATATGGCGTAATTTAAAATATTTTCCTGAAGCAGAGGAATTACAGCAGGAATTAGTTGATATTTTTAGGAAAACTGATAATCAGGAAGTTGGCGCTAAAGCGCAACTACGAACTTTAATTCAATATTTGCGGAAGTATCGCTGTTTAATTATTCTTGATGATTTACAATCACTTTTTGTCAAGGGAGAGTTATCTGGAAAATACCACACTCAATCTAAATCTTATCCAAATTTATTTAAAACTATAGCAGAGACTAATCATCAAAGTTGTGTCGTATTACTTAGTCAAGAAAAACCAAAAGAAATTGTTCAATTAGAAGAAATTAATCCCGCAGTCCGTATTTTAGAATTAAAGGGTTTAGATGATTCTGCTAGGGAAATTTTCAAATTTCAAGGGTTACAGGATGAGGCAAGGTGGTTAAAGCTAGTTGAATTATATCAAGGCAATCCTCAATGGTTACAATCTATTGCTAAGACTATCCAAGAGTTATCTAACGGAAAAGTTAATGATGTATTTATTGATGATGCTATTTTGTTAACTGAGGAATTACAAGACTGTTTAGAGCAAATTTATCAACGTTTAGCTAATGAAGAAAAAACTATATTAATTGTGATAGCTCAACAAAATAAGGCTGTGAATTTACCACAATTAAGAGAGTTAGTCAATTTACCTCAGATCAACTTGATCAATGGAGTGCGATCGCTTTCTCGACGTTGTTTACTGGAAGTAGTAGAAATCCCCGAAGTTAGTTATACGGTTAATCCTGTGATGCGAGAATTTGCGATCGCGAAGAAAGGCGAAGTAATGAGATAGAGAGTGATTCCGTCTTGTTGAGACTCGCTACTAATACCCTGGATTTTTTGTTATCCACGTTACTTAATTACTAGACCAATGAGCATAAATCCGAAAAACCCCTCCCCAGCCCTCCCCGAAACGGAGAGGGAGCAAGATTTCTTCCCCCCGCATCGGGGGGATTGAGGGGGGTCAATTTGACTTTTGCTCATTGGTCTACTGTTTCTGATGCACGTCAGGCGCTTTCCTTGGAGAAGATGAGATGGTCAAGCTGGTTCACAGCTTGAAACCTATAGCCGCAGCAGTGGGTCGCAGTGTGGTAGAAACTCCAAGTTATGCTCACTTGAGTATTGCGTAAAAGGGTGGTAAGGGCGGGCGGTCGTCCGCCCCCACAGGTGGTGTATTAATCTAAAATTTCCGTTAGTCCTGTGAATAAGACTAGACCTTCGTGTTGGGTTGCGCTGCGCTTAACCCAACCTACAATTCTTTTGCTGGCAGCCATTACATCTACGAAAACCCTGAGTTAGAGCAAATCCCGTCAATTCCTGTTCACCGCAATCAAGATTTAAAAGTTGGAACCTTAAAAGCCTTGATGAAAATGCCTTATATAAGATTTTGCTGAAAAATAAATTTGGCTTATTACATTTCATATAA
This sequence comes from uncultured cyanobacterium, assembly GCA_963711165.1. GTDB lineage: Bacteria > Cyanobacteriota > Cyanobacteriia > Cyanobacteriales > PCC-9333 > Crinalium. The sequence continues at coordinate 64,061 of CAVQDG010000073.1, forward strand.
AAAATCTATATTTGTGATGATTTGTAATTATAGACCGCTTGGTTTATAATCTAATTTAGATAACACGAAACTAGATAGATTGCTGGAATTTGTTTAAAAAAACAAAAAAGTAATAATATACCAGCCCAAAGTTTTTGTAACTCTTTGGAACAGCAACTAGCGGGATTGTTTACCTATTTGCCTTGATTTTTAATGAAAAAAACCATCATATCATGAGTATTGTAGAAACCCGACTAGAAGCTACTGAAACTGCATTTCACATAGAAGGATACCAAAAAATTGAGTATAGCCTTGTCTATGTAGATGGAGCTTTTAATGTTGCTAATTCAGAAATAGCCGAGAGCTACCAAAAGTTAGGACGTTGCCTTGCCGTAGTAGATGCGAATGTCAATCGCTTACACGGTCAACAAATCCAATCTTATTTCAAGCATTATAACATTGACCTGACTGTATTTCCTGTCTCCATTCCTGAACTGGAAAAGAATCTCAGCACGATGGAGAATATTATAGATGCTTTTGCAGAATTTGGATTGCTTCGCAAGGAGCCAGTTTTAGTAGTTGGTGGCGGCTTAATTACAGATGTGGCTGGGTTTGCCTGTTCTACCTACCGTCGTAGCAGTAACTATATTCGCGTTCCTACTACTTTGATCGGCTTAATTGATGCCAGTGTAGCGATTAAGGTTGCAGTCAACCATAAGAAACTAAAAAATCGTTTGGGTGCTTATCACGCTTCCCAAAAAGTTATCCTTGATTTCTCATTTCTGAAAACCTTGCCAACTGCTCAAGTTCGCATTGGTATGGCAGAATTGGTGAAAATTGCCGTTGTCTCGGAAGGGGAAGTTTTTGATTTATTGGAGAAGTACGGCAAAGAATTGCTAGATACCCATTTCGGGTATGTTGGTGGAAATCCAGAAATTCAAGCGATCGCTCACGAGGTTACTTATAAAGCGATTAAACGAATGCTAGAGTTGGAAGTTCCCAACTTGCAAGAATTGGATTTAGACCGAATTATTGCTTATGGTCATACCTGGAGTCCCACGTTGGAACTCGCGCCTCAAGTACCGCTTTTTCACGGTCATGCGGTGAATATAGATATGGCATTATCAGCAACAATTGCTGAGAAACGTGGTTATATTACGGCTCAAGACCGCGATCGCATTCTGCAACTGATGAGTCGCTTAGGTTTATCCCTTGACCATCCCCTCCTTGAAATTGACTTGCTGTGGCACGCAACCGAGTCTATTAGCCAGACGCGGGACGGCAAACTCCGCGCCGCCATGCCGCGACCGATTGGCACTTGCTTCTTCGTCAACGATTTGACTCGTGAAGAACTCAAACAAGCACTTGCAGATCACAAGCGTCTATGTGCAACTTACCCTCGTGGCGGTGATGGTATTGATGCTTATGTAGGCACTGAAGAAGTTGAACTAGCAGGAAAGGCTGTATGACGGAGACGCTAGTAAAAGGAGATGTGGCAAGACCTGTAACTCCCCTGGGTATCCTCTCAGCACAGCTTGAAAAAATTGTCAAGATGGCGGCAGACGCTACTATTCCTGTTGAAATTTCCCAGGCTCTTCAACAGGCATATCAACTAGCAACAGGCTTAGATCCTTACATCGAAGAAGTTACCACCCAAGAGTCAAAAGCTTTAGCAAGTTTAGCTAAAAAGACTAGCGAAGAGCCTTGGAGTAAGCGTTTTTCTGATAGCGCTACCGTGCGTCAGTTAGAGCAAGAAATGCTCTCTGGACATATTGAAGGACAAACCCTGAAAATGTTTGTCTACATGACAGGTGCTAAACGTATCTTGGAAATTGGGATGTTTACGGGGTACTCGGCATTGGCAATGGCAGAAGCATTGCCAGAAGATGGACGAGTAGTTGCCTGTGAAGTGGATGAGTATGTTAGTGACTTTGCTAAATCCTGTTTTAAAGAGTCACCTCACGGAAGTAAGATCGCTGTGGAAGTTGCCCCGGCTTTGGATACACTTCGCAAGTTAGCAGATGCGGGAGAGTCCTTTGATTTGGTGTTTATTGATGCCGATAAGAAGGAGTATGTAGACTACTTCAAGATGCTGCTAGAGACGGGGTTGCTGGCTCCAAACGGGTTTATCTGTGTGGATAATACCTTGCTTCAGGGACAACCTTATTTATCACCAGAGCAACGAACTCCGAATGGGGAAGCGATCGCACAATTTAATAAAGTAGTTGCTGAAGATCCCCGCGTTGAACAAGTGCTACTGCCTTTGCGCGATGGGTTAACCATCATCAGACGGGTTTAGGCAACGGATTTTTTAACGGATGTAACGGATAAGTTACTGGTGGGAAGTTAGGAATTTAGAGAGTATTAACTGCACTACGCTTATCTGTTACATCATTAGACCTGTTGAATAAATCATTTATTACATCTGTGTAAATCTCGTGTCCATCTGTAGATATCTGTGGTTAATTATTAAATCTGTATCCTCAAAACGATAAATTTTGTATTACATCTGCGTGTATCTGCGTGTATCTGCGGTTAATTAAAAAAATTAAAATAATGGCACAAGTGCAACCTATAAAGGCGCGGATTTTTGCAGTATTCCAAAACTTAGGCACCCTTGCATTACTGGCAATTGCATTTCCGATTAATTGCATCGTCGTCTTAGCATCGCTGCTATGGAATTTTTTCAGCCGTCCGTTTAGCAAGCAAGGGGTTTCAACCCTGAATCCCAAAAATATCTTGATTGGTGGCGGTAAAATGACCAAAACTCTTCAGCTTGCGCGATCGTTTCACGCTGCTGGGCATCGAGTCATTTTATTTGATAGCGAAAAATTCAGGTTCAGTGGTTATCGCTTTTCCAACGCGGTCGATCGCTTTTACACAGTTCCTGATCCACAGAAAGACTTAGAAAACTATACCTTAGCTCTACGTGCGATCGCTAAACAAGAAAACATCGACATTTTTATCCCAGTAGGCATTTTCGCTGGAGGCTATTTTGACTCCCAGCGCCAGCCAGTGTTATCAGGCTGTTGTGAGCTTTTCCACTTCGATGCTGATACGATGAAGATGCTGGATAACAAGTTCACATTTGGCGAAATTGCGCGATCGTTCGGTTTATCAGTCCCGAAAACATTTTTAATTACAGACCCAGAACAAGTTCTTCAATTCGACTTTGCCAACGAGAAGAATAAGTACATTCTTAAAAGTATTGTTTATGACTCTGTTTACCGCTTAGACATGACTAAGCTACCAATGGAGTCTATTGAAAAAATGGCTGCTCATGTTAAAAGTCTGCCAATTAGGAAAGATAACCCTTGGATATTACAAGAGTTTATTTCTGGAAAAGAGTACTGCACTCACAGCACAGTGAGAAATGGTGAATTAACAGTACACTGCTGTTGTGAATCATCTGCTTTTCAAGTCAACTACGAAAACGTTGATCATCCAGAAATTATGCAGTGGGTGAGTCATTTTGTTAAAGAACTAAAACTTACCGGACAAATTTCTTTTGACTTCATGCAGGCGGAAGATGGGACGCTTTATGCGATCGAGTGCAACCCTCGTACTCACTCTGCAATTACAATGTATTACAACCATCCAGATTTAGCAGATGCCTATCTTAGTGCAGAAAGGCGAAATTTTGCCTTACCTCTGCAACCGCTTCCTGATAGTAAGCCTACTTATTGGCTTTATCACGAAGTTTGGAGACTGAATGAAATTAGATCTTTAAAGCAGTTACAAACTTGGTTTAAAAATATTTTGCGAGGAAAGGATGCAATCTTTGAAGTTAACGATCCTCTACCATTTTTAATGGTACATCACTTCTACATTCCCTTACTGTTACTCGACAATTTACGAAAATTAAAAGGTTGGGTGAGGATTGATTTCAACATTGGGAAACTTGTGCAGTTAGGTGGCGACTGAGTTTGCTTGCAATCTTTCGTGCATACAGGTGAAGTACCATTCGAGAAAACAAATGGTAATAGTGTTTATCAATATAAACGCAATAATTTATTTTTCATTTTTGAGTCAGCCAACTTTTAAAATAAGCTAACGCGCATCTAAATTGTACATTTTATAATTGAGAGAAAAGTTATCAAACCCTATAACCCTCTCTCCTCCCTCCTCTCTCCTCCCTCCCTAAAATATAAAATTTAGAAACACAACAGCTTATAATGACTCAAGCACAACCGATAAAAGCACGTATTTTTGCAGTGTTCCAAAACTTAGGCACTCTGGCATTATTGGCGATCGCTTTTCCCTTCAACTGCATCGTCGTCTTACCATTGCTACTATGGAATTTTCTCACCAGACCGTTTAGCAAGCAAGCGGTTTTAAACGATCATCCCAAAAATATTATGATCGTTGGTAGTAGAATGACTAAAACCCTCCAACTAGCGCGATCGTTTCACGCTGCTGGGCATCGGGCAATTATAGTTGATACCGATAAATACTGGTTAAATGGTAATCAGTTTTCCAACGCTGTTGCTGGATCTTATACTGTCCCCGATCCGCAGAAAGATTTAGCAGGTTATATTCAAGCTCTACGGGCGATCGCTAAACAAGAAAATATCGATCTTTTTATCCCAGTAGCCATTTTCTCCGTCATCTACTTTGACTCCAACGACAAACCAGTGTTATCAGGCTGTTGTGAGAGTTTCCACTTCGATGCTGATATAACTAGGATGTTAGATGACAAGTTTGCCTTTGCGGAAACAGCGCGAAGTTTCTCCTTATCAGTTCCTAAATCATTCAAAATTACTGCCCCAGAACAAGTCCTCAACTTCGACTTTACTAACGAAAAGCGCAAATACATCCTCAAAAGCATTCCCTACGATCAAGTGCGCCGCTTGAACCTCACTAAACTTCCTTGCGATACACCAGCAGAAACCGAGGCATTTGTCAAGAGTCTGCCAATCAGCGAGGAGAAGCCCTGGATCATGCAGGAATTCATCCCCGGAAAAGAATATTGCACTCACAGTACTGTGCGAGATGGAGAGTCAAGAATGTACTGCTGCTGTGAGTCATCCGCGTTTCAAGTCAACTACGAAAATGTTGATCATCCTGAAATTAAGCAATGGGCGAGTCATTTTGCCGAACAATTGGGACGTACTGGGCAGTTATCCTTTGACTTCATCGAGTCTGATGACGGAAGTGTTTATGCGATCGAATGCAACCCTCGCACTCACTCCGCCATCACTATGTTTTACAATCATCCAGGGGTAGCGGATGCCTATCTTGGTAAAGAACCTCTAGCTGAAACTTTGGAACCTCTTCCTGATAGTAAGCCAACCTATTGGCTGTATCACGAACTCTGGCGGCTGAATGAAATTAGATCGTTAAAGCAATTGCAAACTTGGGTTAAAAATATTTTGCGAGGAAAAGAAGCAATTTTTGAATTCAACGATCCACTACCCTTTTTGATGGTTCACCACTGGCAAATTCCCTTACTTATTCTCGACAATTTACGCCGACTTAAAGGTTGGATCAGAATAGATTTTAACATTGGTGAGTTGATAGAGTAGGACGGGATTGATTTAAAAATCGTAGTATTTATGCAAAAAAATATGCTTGCCTCAGATCATACCCAACGCTTCATTGATCGCGATCGTAAATAACTCATTTAAAGAAATTCCGGCTGCGTTCGCCGTATGGGTAATCACACTTTTGTGGGCAAAAATACAATACAACCCAGCTTCTAAGAACCAAGGTTCTCCCTTTGGGTCGATGCGGAAGTCAAATAAACTATAATGGCGACAGCCCAAAGCCAAATGACACTTCTTCGCTTCTTGCTGAACCTTTTGGGTGATCGGGTCATTAGGATCTACAACCCAGTACTTGACATTATCTTTAGCGGTTAAACGCAAGTTGCCATCATCCGGTTTTGGGAATTTCTCAGTATGGCTGCGGATGGGTCTATCGTCAGGGTCTACATGATACTCTTGAAGGGGTAAAGCGACTAGATCCCCATCTTTGACCAGGATACCGCATCTGACTTCTCGACCTGGTTGAATAAATTCTTCTACGATGACATCCGTTGCGTGTTCAAATGCTTTCTTCAGGGCGGTGTCATACTCACTAGCCTCTTTAACTAAGGACACCCCTAAAGAGTTGTCAGCATTTGCGGGTTTGACGACTGCTGGAGGTTTAATTGTCGGCACGTCTCCTTGGCGAAGCAGTTCTCCAAAAGGCACTTTGACCCCTGCTGCTGCGACAATTGCTTTGGTTCTGGCTTTGTGGGCTGTTATTGCCATCACATCCGGAGTATTACCTATGTAAGGGATCTTAAGCAGGTCGAATAGTGCGCGGTAGTGAGTCACTCCAGGGATACAAAACATTTGTGGTAACACAAGGTCAATGTTTTGCGCTGTTATAAACTGTATAGCGTCTAACAGAGGCATCGGTTTGGCGACAGCAATATCTTCTGGACTGAGGGAGCAAGGAAATCGCCACTGCTGATCAGGTGTGATGTATGCAATCTGAAAGTCATAAAGCGATGGATTTGCTGTCTCTACCAGACAGATTTGGGCGTATTTGCGTGACAACTCACAGTAAAAATCATTGTATGCAGACCCAACTAAATGAAGGATACGAAGTACTGACAAATTAAGTCTCCTCAAATTTAAAAAACTTGTGAATCTTTAGCTTATGGTACGCCTGGATTTATTTTTGATTACACAAGTTTAAAAGATATTGATAATATTAGCAGAATTGATATCGAGCAGACTGTTATTAACTTATTTCACATCGGTAAAACAACTCTGACAGTTGTTTGCTCCCCTGGAATACTTGTAATCTTTAACTCTCCATTATGTAGTTCAACTAAACGTTTAGCTATACTCAAACCTAGACCTGAACCTTGTGAATCAGAGAGTTTACGCTCAAATTGCATATAAGCTCCCAAGTTACTAACTTGCTCAGTACTCATTCCCTTACCTTGATCGATAATATCCAAGATAAATTTACTGTTATCAACATAATTAGTAACAGTCACAGGTGTTCCAACAGGCGAAAATTTAAAAGCATTATCAATCAATTCTTCAACAATTTTTCTGATTTTGATTTCGGATATTTTAACTTTTTGCTGTTGTAATTTTAAATTCAAGTCTGCTTCTCTACCAACTTCTTGAGCTTGCTTGATTGCCGCTTCTTTAATAACTGTGTCAGAATTTTTAATTTGGTGACTTCGCAGTTCTTCAATTGTTTCTAAATCTGTGCCAATAATTTCTAATTGTGCAAAAGTTAAAAAGTTTTGATTCAATTTATATAAACGTTGAGCATTTTTATTGATATGATTGCCAATTTCTAAAACTCCATCTTTGTCTAAAGAATCATGCTCATTAATTAATAATTCTGATAAAGCAATAATCCCATGAAGAGGATTATGTAATTCTTGAGGTAGTGATGTAGTAATACTACTGCGTAACGCATCTAGCTTATGCTGAGAATGTTGATTAATAGTAGCTTGCTTTAAGAGCCGAGATGAAATTGCTGCTAAAAGTTCTTCTCTAGTAAATGGCTTAGTCAGATAGTCATCTGCACCCAGTTCCATACCTTTACGGATCTCTTGTCTGTCAGCTTTGGCTGTTAGAAAAATTAGCGGAATGGTTGAAGTTTTAAATTCTCGACGTAATTCTGCCAAGACATCATAACCATTAAGTTTTGGCATCATAATGTCACAAATAATTAAATCTGGGTGATGTTTTTGGGCGAGTTCTAAACCAATAAGACCGTTCTCTGCGCCAATCGCATTAAAGTCTTCTGCTTCTAGCAACTCAATCATGTTGCTTAAGATAAATTCTTCGTCTTCAATCACTAGAATGGTTTTCATCTGCGTTTCCATATACACCCCACTATAATAATTTCTGTCTACTGCTTTTTGATCAGACAAAGATGTGCAATTACCTATGGTAGGCTACGCCAAGGCGCAATCGTATTTTTACCTCTATTTATCATTTAACTCTACTAAACTTAAGGCAGGCGATCGCAAAAATGCCGTTATAGTAATACTTTGGCTATTTGTAGCCACTTTACTCAATAAAGTTTAAATTTTATTAAGAAATTGTGAGTATATTCACTAAAGCATTCAGCAAAACTTTTTGACGGAAGTGCGATCGCATTAAAATCCTTTAGCCTTGCCTCACTCCGCTACGCTCTCCAGTCCTCACTTAACTATGGCAAAATGAGAGGCGGTGATCAATGATTCTTAACATAGGTAATTAAAGTGAGTTCGACAGCCTCATCGCCCTCCACCTCTCGGCGCATGGTTTTTCCGTTTACTGCCATTGTCGGTCAGGAAGAAATGAAACTGGCTCTGCTGCTAAACGTGATTGATCCTTTTATTGGCGGGGTCATGATCATGGGCGATCGCGGCACTGGTAAATCTACAACCATCCGCGCATTGGCTGATTTATTACCAGAAATTGATGTGGTTGTCAATGACCCATTCAGCAGCCATCCCAGCGACCCCGATTTAATGAGTGATGAACTCAGGCAGCAATTCTTAGAAAATCCCCAGCCATTGCCATCAACCAAGAAAAAAGTAGCAATGGTTGACCTACCTCTAGGTGCTACAGAAGACCGAGTTTGCGGCACAATTGACATCGAAAAAGCTTTATCTGAAGGTGTCAAAGCCTTTGAACCAGGATTGTTAGCTAAAGCTAATCGTGGCATTTTGTATGTAGACGAAGTTAACCTACTTGACGATCACTTAGTAGACGTACTCCTGGACTCCGCAGCTAGTGGTTGGAATACCGTTGAACGCGAAGGTATATCCATTCGCCACCCTGCCCGCTTCGTACTTGTCGGTTCTGGCAACCCTGAAGAAGGCGAACTCCGCCCCCAATTGCTAGACCGCTTTGGAATGCACGCCGAAATTCGTACAGTTAGAGAACCAGCTTTGAGAGTGCAAATTGTCGAACAAAGGGCAGAATTTGACCAAAATCCCCCAGCTTTTGTCGAAAAATATCAGCCTGAGCAAGTAGAAGCACAAAAACAGATTGTAGACGCTCAACAACTTTTGTCATCCGTGAAGATGGATTACGATTTGCGGGTGAAAATATCAGAAGTTTGTTCAGAATTGGATGTTGATGGCTTACGGGGCGATATCGTTACCAACCGTGCAGCTAAAGCTTTAACTGCACTAGAAGGTAGACAAGAAGTAACAGTAGACGATATCGGTCGAATCATCGCTTTATGTCTGCGCCATCGTCTGCGGAAAGATCCTTTAGAATCTATTGATTCAGGATACAAGGTGGGAAAAGTTTTCAGCCGCGTATTCGGATTAGAGTTATCACAGGAAGAAAATGTTGCTGCCACAGCAAATGGAGTCCGTCCAGGCGGACGTTAACAGTAAACAGTAAACAGTAAACAGTAAACAGTAAACAGTAAACAGTGAACAGTAAACAGTGAACAGTGAACAGTAAACAGTGAACAGTAAACAGTGAACAGTAAACAGTGAACAGTGAACAGTAAACAGTGACCAGTGAACAGTAAACAGTGACCAGTAAACAGTGACCAGTGAACAGTAAACAGTGAATGGGTTAGTCAATATTTAATTACCCACAAACTACTATTCTTAAAATAATCCTTAGTAACTGGTCACTGCTAATTACTAACTACTAATTGATAATTGATAATTGTTAATTGTTAATTGTTTATGACTGAGCCTTTAATTGAACTTAAGGGAATTTGTAAGTCCTTTGGCAATAATGTCATTTTGGATAATGTTGATTTGACTATAGAGCGTGGTGATTCACTAGGCATAATTGGACCTTCTGGGACAGGAAAATCGACAATTTTGCGAATAATAGCTGGATTGTTGGCACCGGATGCTGGTGAGATTTATATTCAAGGACAGTTACGACAAGGATTAATTGAAGATGCCGAAGATCCAATTTTTATTGGAATGGTGTTCCAGCAAGCAGCTTTATTTGATTCATTGACAGTAGAAGAAAATGTCGGTTTTTTGTTGTTTCAGCATTCAACATTGTCCCGTCGTGAAATCAAAGAATTAGCTGAACAAAAACTAGGAATGGTAGGGTTGGGTAAAATAGGCGATCGCTATCCCGCAGAATTATCAGGTGGGATGCGTAAACGGGTGAGTTTTGCCCGTGCGATCATGTCTAATCCCCAAAATCCCAGATACACCCCAGAAGTTTTACTATACGATGAACCAACAGCAGGACTTGACCCGATCGCATCAACTGTAATTGAAGATTTAGTCCGCGATTTACAGCGTGCTGAAGGCGGTTGTAGCACCTACCTGATGGTGACTCACCAAGATAGCACTATTCGCCGCACTACAGACCGAGTGGTGTTTTTATATCAGGGAAAAGTGCAGTGGCAGGGCAAAATTAGTGATATTGATACCACAGATAATCCTTTAGTTAGGCAATTTTTTAGTGCTAGTGTTGATGGACCTATACAAGTAATTGGTTAAGCTTTTAGGGTTTAAATTACACTTTGGGTGCAGAATCATTAAAAATAGTTGTAATTATCAATTTTTGAGACCCAAATTTGGGGAGTACCAACACTCAGCACAGCCACTCACAAAGCTAACGGCAACCCTGCTTTCAGCTTAAAAGCCAAGAGAGGAAAAAATATGCGATCGCGAACAGTGCGTGAAGGTTCTGTTGGTTTATTAATCCTACTAGGACTATCTTTATTTAGTGGTTTAATCCTATGGTTGCGGGGTTTTAGTCCAGGCAACCGCACATTTACAGCCTTTGCCGTTTTTGGCGACGTTGCTGGCATACAGGCTGGCGCAACAGTTCGTTATCGTGGCGTAAATGTTGGTAAAGTAGCAGCGATTACTCCAGGGGCTAACGGTGTTGAACTCAAAATGGAAATTACGCCCGCAGATTTATTAATTCCCCGTGATGTCGTAGTTGAAGCAAGTCAATCTGGACTTATCGGTGAAACCTATATTGATATTGTGCCATTGAAACCTATACCCGCAGGTCTAGAAATTGCCAAACCTCTGACTCCTCAATGTAAAACCCAGCAAATAATTGTTTGCGATCAAACTCGTTTGCCAAAAGGTCAACTTGGTGTTAGTACCGATGAACTGATTCGCACTACCACCCGCCTAGCAACTATTTATACTGATCCAAATTTTGTCAACAACCTCAACGCGGCGATTAAAAATACCGCCGTTGCAGCAGGTGAGGTAGCTACACTCAGCCGCAACTTTTCTAGCTTATCTGGCTCACTCAAACAAGAACTCAAAACCTTCTCAGGGGCAGCTAACTCTGTCAGTAATGCTGCTAATCAGACATCTTATCAAGTTGGTCTTCTTACTAATAGATTCGGTAATACAGCCAATCAATTTGGTAATACAGCCAATGAATTGAGCCGAACAGCCGCTCAATTTAATCAGCTTGGTCAATCTGTCAATAGCTTAGTAGTAGAAAACCGCTCTACCTTAGTTAGTACATTAAACAACTTGAGCCAAGCCAGTGAACAGCTACGTGGTAGCGTAGGCGGATTAAAACCCACCTTACTGCAAGTTAACTCCACATTTCAGAAAATCAACTCAGAAAAACTACTGCGGAACCTAGAAACATTATCTGATAACGCTGCGCTGGCTTCTGCCAATGCAGCGCAGGCTTCCGCTAACTTGCGCGACCTTTCTAGCAACCTTAATGATCCTAAAAATCGCTTAGTTTTACAGCAAACTCTCGACTCTGCTAGGGCAACATTTGAAAATACCCAAAAAATCACCTCAGACCTGGATGATCTCACCGGAGACCCTGCTTTCCGTAGTAATTTGAAAAATTTGGTCAACGGTTTAGGTAAGTTAGTCTCTTCAACACAGCAACTACAACAGCAAGTAGAAATGGCTCAAGTATTAGAGCCAGTAAGTGATACCCTGAATAAAGCAGCAGCTAAAAATAGCGCTTCCAACACAATGCCACCAGAAACCGCACAAGAGTTAAAACCAGTTCTAGCTGAGACGGAGGTTAAATCCGTTCGTTAATATGAAGTAATAAAACAGAGTAGTTTTCTCGTCTTTGCGATCAAAAATGTCGTTAATTGATAATTGATAATTGATAATTGTTAATTGTTAATTGATAACTTGTGTTTTAAGTAACTAAGTTTTGTTTTAATCAAGCATAAAATTAAGAAAATATTAGAAATTAACATTTGGATTTGGGTAAAGCATCTATGTGGAAATCTGCTTGGCGTGGTGGCATAGCAATTTTTATCTCAGGCAATTTAGGGTTGGTTACTGTTGGCTGTAGCAACGAAGATACTGCCAGCACTGCTGGGCAATCGCCGACTCCCGCACCAGCAACTGCTGCTGCTAATTCTGCCAGATCTAAAACTGCACCGCCCGTCAATTCGTTAGCCTTGACAGGCGCTGATAACTACTTTCCGGCACTCGATAAAGCAACTGCTGCTTTAACTATCTCTCAATCAGCTTCATGCTCCGATGATTGGCTATTAGTAGCGGCTCAATGGCGGGAGGCGATTAAGTTGTTAAAAGCTGTACCTGTTGCCAGCCGTAACCATGATCGTGCCTCGAAAATGATTGTTCAGTATCAGCAAAAACTAGCTGATGCTCAAAAACAAGCGGCAAATCCTCCCAAGCCACAAGTTGTTGCAACTGCAACCATTAACCTACCGACTCCGAAATCAAACTCAAGTGTTTTCTCGATCCCAATCCTGCGTAGAGAAGCAGGAGTTCCTGTAATCGAAGCCACCTTTAATGGCAAGGATAAGTTTGCCATGTTGTTAGATACCGGAGCCAGTTATACAGTAATTACTAAAGCAATGGCGCAGAAACTAGCAGTAACAGTTGTCGGTAGTTCTCGCGCCAAAACAGGTAATGGGGTAACAAATTTATCGGTAGCAACGATTAAATCTCTTCAAGTAGGTGGGGGCGTGTTAAAAAATATCCCTGTATGGATAGGACAGCCAGACTTAGAAATAGGAGTAATTGGACAAGACTTTTTTAGCAGCTATGACATGACAGTTAGACAAAATGTGGTGGAATTTCAGCAGCGCGGACAGAAAAGTAATACTGTTAGTTAAATTTCCGCGCATTTACAGCAGTTCCCGCAGTAGTGAGGTACACCCAATATAGTGGTAGCGACTGTAAGAAATAAGGTTGTAATTTCTGACCGTACCTCATAACAGAAGGAACTGCTGTAATTCAGATTAAATTGAAATAAGTGAATCATTAAGTCCAATCTTCTTGTTCTTGTGGATTACTGCGTACTTTATAGACTTGAGTAACACTATGTAGCTGGCGAGTTTTCTCAAACAGTTCTGCTTCTGTTAATTGCCAATGAAGCAGAACATTTGCTAAGTCTTGGTGAATATCTCTCGCGCCAGGAAAATCACAATAGCGAATTTTAAGTCGCGCAAGTTCTGCCAAGTTGTAATCATCTGGCGGAGCTTGCTTAAGTTTGTCAACGATTTCGCGATCGCGCTGATATTGAGGGTGCTGTTGATCTCTATTTCCTGCTGTTGAACTCATACCTTAACAATTAACAATTATCAATGATCAATTAACAATTATCAATGATCCACGATCTCGTTGAATGTTTGGTTGATTTATAGCGATAACTCCACTCAAATCAGCTAAACCAGTGGTGGACACGGAAGAGGAATTTTTCTCCGTGCATTGGTTGATACGCCTTGGTTGAGAGAAAATCTTAACTTATGTATTTGTTAGCAAATGTTAGCAAAAAAGTATCGGAAACCATTCTCAACCTTGATGTTAGTGTTAATGGTATAGCAACCTAAATAGGCGCTATGAGCATTTCTTATGGCTAAAACCCTTACTAGCAAAGCATTTAAGAAAAGCTAATTGCGCTCATGCGCTCCTGCTAATTGCTATAAGTTCACTGGCGCAGGTTTTTCAGTTCCTCTAAATGTTCAGCTTGTTCCTCTAGTCGAATCGCCAAGCGATCGCACACTATTTCACACAAATCAAAGATAATCGGATCGGCAATTTCATAAAAAACAGTGATTCCTTGTGGCTGACGAGTTACCATCCCAGCTTGGGTTAGCACTTTTAGATGTTTGGAAACGTTCGCTTGTCCCAATCCGGTCGCTTCGATAATTTCCGTGACATTTTTAGATCCTGACTTTAGACAACACAAAACTTGCAGCCGACTCACTTCAGATAACACTTTGAAAAACTCGGCAACGGGAGCCAGGGCTTGAGGAGATGGCTTTAGCATACAAACTTAAAAATTACATCTTACTATATGTAGTAGATAACATATTACCAAATAGTAATATGGTAGACAAGTATAAAACGCCAAAAGATCATGGAAAACGTTAAAAAGATTAACTCGGAGCTAACCGTAGCTGGACAGGTGAAACCAGAGCAGTTGCAACAAGCTGCTACAGAGGGATACAAGTCTGTGCTGAACTTGCGATCGCCTGAAGAGGAAGGCTTCATGCACGATGAGCAGCAACACGCAGAATCCGCAGGATTGCAATATGTCAACATTCCAGTCAAGCCAGACGGGATGACAGACGAGTTGACAGATCAAGTTTTAGCGCAAATCGATCAACTACCAAAACCCGCTCTGATTCATTGTGCGAGTTCGATGCGTGCAGGTGCAATGGCATTTATGAACGTGGCGACGCGAGAAGGTATGACAGCAGAGCAAGTGTTTGAGAAAGCAACCGAAGCTGGCTTTGACTGTGATTCTCAGCCAAAGATGAAGCAATTTTTGGAGAGTTACGTTTCTACTCACTCAAAAATAGTTTAAATTTTTCCAGAAGTAGAGAAAGTCAGGTTTGTGGGTGAATATTTTCCACTAAACCTGATCATCTTTTTGCTAATTACTATTACGGGTTAGTGGATAGCTTGAAATGCGGCTAAACTGCCTGTAGAGAAACATTGCTAAAACCTTTCTGTTTTTTGTTTAGATTTAGGACAAAATAAAATGTTATTTCGTCAATTGTTTGATAAAGAATCAAGTACATATACATATTTACTTGCAGATTTAACGCTCAAAGAAGCAATTTTAATCGATCCGGTGCTAGAGAAAGTTGAACGCGATCGCAAACTACTCGAAGAATTAGGTTTATCTTTACGCTACTGCTTAGAAACCCATATTCATGCTGACCATATTACAGGTACAGCCAAACTCCGAGAAGCGACTGGATGTTTAGGGGTTGTTCCAGACAAAGCTCATAACAGTTGTGCAGATCGTTACATCAAAGACGGAGAAACTTTGCAATTAGGCAGCATTACAATTGAAGCGATCGCTACTCCTGGTCATACTGATAGCCATATAACTTATTACGTCAATAATGATCGAATATTTACAGGAGATGCACTACTTATCCGAGGTTGTGGACGTACCGATTTTCAGGGTGGTGATGCAGGAACTTTATTTGACTCGGTAACGCAACGGTTATTTACTTTACCCGATGAAACCCTGGTATATCCAGCCCACGATTATCGAGGTCATACAGTATCAACAATTAAAGAAGAAAAGCAGTGGAATCCTCGATTTGTGGGACGAGATCGCACCAATTTTATTGAATTTATGGATAACCTGAATCTGCCTGATCCTAAAAAGATGATGGAAGCAGTTCCCGCTAACGAACATTGTGGCAATCTGGTTGAGGGGCAAGATAACACAATTCCTAAAGTTCCTGAATTAAGCAAACAGGGCGAATAAAAACATGATTATTTGGATTGTTGGTCATATCCTGGCTGCTTGTATTGGGATTAGCTTAGGGTTAATTGGCGGTGGCGGATCAGTTTTAGCAGTACCAATTCTGGTGTACATCATGGGGGTGTCACCAAAACCTGCGATCGCCATGACTTTATTTATCGTGGGATTTGTGAGTCTTATTGGTGTTATCCCCCACTGGAAGAAAGGAAATGTCAACCTAAAAACTGCTTTTATGTTTGGTACTGCCACAATGTTAGGCGCTTATGTAGGAGCCAAAATTGCCAATCTGCCTTTTGTTACTGGCACAATCCAGATGATTTTGTTTGCCTTAATGATGCTGGTGGCGGCAGGATTTATGATTTATAAAAGTTCTAAATCAACGTCTCAACCTGCTAATAATGAGCTTGATTTGAATCTTTATCCTCAACCAATTTGCAAATATTGTTGGCTTTGGATGATCAGTGAAGGGTTAGGCGTAGGCGTATTAACTGGATTAGTTGGAGTTGGGGGAGGATTTGCGATTGTACCTGCCCTCGTATTATTAGGAAATACGCCAATTAAAGAAGCGATCGGTACATCATTATTGATTATTACTCTTAATTCTGTAGCTGGATTTTTGGGTTATTTGGGTAGCGTACCCCTGGACTGGAATCTCATGGCAACATTTACACTAGCAGCTAGTTTAGGAACCTTTGGGGGCGCTTATTTATCTCAGTTTATTAATCAACAGCAACTACAGCGAGGATTTGGTTATTTTCTGCTCGTGGTAGCCAGTTTTATTTTGTTCCAAAATCGCAGTAAGATTTATTCGTTTCAGTCAACAGGAGAACATAATTTGCAACAAGAACAGTATGATTATAAATCCTCAGTGTGAACTTACGACGTAAAGAAAAATATCGTTAATTATTTACACAATAAGTAGGTTAGTGGAAATAAACTTAATATGAAGGCTGATCATTGATAATTGATAATTGATCATTGATCATTGATCATTGATAATTGATAATAAATGTTTACAACCTGGGAAATGCGGTGGTTTTATCCTGGTATACCACCAGCTACAGTAGAACAGTGGTTTAAGTGCGATCGCTCTGGTGAATTACTAGCAAAACCAGATGAACGGGAAGACGTATATTTGTACACTACACCCGTTTGTGAATATTTGGGAATTAAACTGCGGCAAGGAAAGCTAGAAGTCAAATGGCGCAATGATGAATTAGGTGTAATCCAGTTTGGTCAAAACTGGCAAGCTAAAGTAGAAAAATGGGTTAAATGGGTTTGTGATGATCCAACCGCAACTAATATGACACCAGCCAGCGTTTTAGACAATGGCGCTTGGATTAGTGTTAAAAAAAGTCGTTCCCAACGTATATATAAAATCAATATTGATCCAGAAATACAATTGATTCCTATCCAGCAACCGATAGATCAAGCTTGTGCGGTAGAACTTACCAAGCTTAATATTAATGGTAATAATTGGTGGACTATAGCTTTTGAAGCTTTTGGTGAAGATGTCAGCATGACGGATACGCTGTTACCAGCCGCAGACTTAATATTTAAGAATTATCAGGGAGTCGATTTACAACCACAGGATTCATTTGCTTATCCTAAATGGCTCTCTCTAGTGGCAGAGAAAATATGCTGAAATAATTTTAGTTATCACCCAAAACTACAACCTTAGAAAGAAGTAGTCTGTCACCCTTGGCAACAGAATTAAAAGGATTAATTGTTTTATAGCATAGCCTAGTAATTTCTAGCTAAGGAAATAACAATATGAAATCAAGCATCCTACTAGCTACACTAGCAATAGTCAGCAGCATTAGTTTAGCAATACCAGCCCAAGCTGCCAATAGTGAACATATTGCACAGCTATTACAAACTAAACAATGCACAAATTGCGATCTCACAGATGCGAATCTGGCTGATTTAGATTTGAGTGGTGCCAATTTAGCCGGATCAGACTTAACAGGGGCAAAACTAAGTCGTACTGTTCTGCAAGGTGCAGATCTCGGCGGAGTAAAATTGAGTCGTGCTGACTTGGTAGATGCAAATTTGAATAGCACTAACTTGATTAAAGCTAATCTTAGAGATACAGATATGCTCGGCGTTGATCTCAGGGAAGCTAACTTAAGCGAGGCTGACTTAAGCGGTGCTTTCTTGCAAGGCGCTGACTTAAGTAGAATCAATTTAAGTGCAGCTAAATTAAGTAATGCTCATTTAGAAGGCGCAACGATGATATCGGCTGATTTGAGTCATGCTGATCTTAGCCAAACTAACATCAATGATGCTTATTTACATCTAGCTAATTTAAGTCATGCTAATTTAACTGGCGCTAACTTGAGCGGTAGTGAGTTGCATATAGCTGATTTAAGGAATGCTAACCTAAGTGACGCTCAACTCAATAGTGCGGATCTTAGTAATGCCAATTTTATCGGGGCTGACTTAAGTAATGCAGTTTTTGCTGAAGCTAATTTGAGAGGTACAAAATTAACCAGTAATCAGATTAGTAGTGCTAACTTAGAGGGAGCTATTGGTATAGGTGAGGGTGCAAGCGCGTCTACTGTGTTGGAGCAACGTACAATTTTGGAAGATAGAGATTAATAAGCTGTTGTGTTTCGCGCATTTTATATTTTAGAGAGGGAGGAGAGAGGAGGGAGGAGAGAGGGTTATAGGGTTTGATAACTTTTATATCAATTATCAAATGTACAACTTAGATGCGCGTTAGCTTAGCCAGTTTGTGGCATCGTGATTTGATCAATATCGCTCCCTTTCGCAGATGTTAACCAAGATTTGTCCTAAAAGCCTATCCGAAAAGTGATTTTAAGAGATTTTAACCGCAGATAAACGCAGATAAACGCAGATATTTTGTGTGATTAATTATTTCTCGGATAGGCTCGAAGTGCCTTGGCGACTGCTATATATATAATTAATCTTGCCTAAATCATGGCTTGTTTAATTTGTGAGCAGTCCGCAGAATTTGCCCTGCTAAAATCGCAGCACCAAAACCATTATCAATATTCACGACACCCACGCCAGCAGCACAAGAGTTGAGCATTGTCAATAGTGGAGCCAAACCACCAAAACTTGCGCCATATCCAATGCTGGTAGGGACGGCAATTACAGGGCAATCAGCTAATCCAGCTACTACACTGGGTAATGCTCCTTCCATTCCAGCTACGACGATTAAGACATTAGCTTCAGTCAAAACATGACGGTTACTCAGTAATCTGTGGATACCCGCAACGCCAACATCCCAAAGGCGTTTTACCCCAAAGCCACATAATTCTGCGGTGATGGCGGCTTCTTCTGCTACTGGTAAATCTGCTGTACCTGCGGAGAGGATGCTGATTGTACCTGGATACTGTGGTTCTATTTGAGCGGGTACAAGGGCGCAAATACGGGCGCTGGCGTAGTATTTAAGATCGGGTATTTTTAGTTGTAATTCGCTGTAAACTTCTGGCTCAATGCGCGTCGCCATAACTACAGGATTGCGCGATTCTCGTTGCGAGACGCTACGCGATTCTCGTTGCGAGACGCTACGCGATTCTCGTTGCGAGACGCTACGCGATCGCATTACCTCGATAATTTGGGCAATTTGATTTGTGGTTTTCCCTTGTCCCCAAATTACTTCTGGAAAGCCAGTCCGCAGAGTACGATGATGATCAATTTTGGCAAAATCATCGACTACTTCAAAGTCAAAATGCTTGAGTTTTTCTAACGCTACTGCTGGACTAACTTCACCAGTCGCTACGGATTCTAACAGAAATTGTAATGCTTCAGGTTGTGTCACTTTTGGGCTACTTTTAATTCATAAAGATTCCAGAATGCTCCTCCAAGTGCGGAGAATTTGAGATTTTGGACGCGATCGCGCACCGCTTCAAATGATAACTTACTTACTAGATAAATAAATGGTACTTGTTCTTGGCTGATTTGCTGGAACTTCCCATAAATTTCTTTACGCTTAGTTTCATCTAATTCCCGCACTCCTTCAACAAACAAGCGGTCAATTTCTTTTTCCCACTCAGACGCTTCCCAACCCTTAATCGGCGGTTCTCCTAATTGTGGACTTTGATTAAATTGATGTAAACGTCCTGAAGTAGACCAAATATTAAATGAACTATGAGGTTCCACACCACCACCACCAAACCCACCCACATAACATTCCCAATTGCGCTTGGTAAGCTTATCTAATACTGCGTTAAAGCTTAACACCTGCAAATCAGCTTGTATACCAAGATCTGCCAGATTTTTTTGAACCTGGATCGCCATGTCTGTTCTAGTTTTATCTTCTGCTTTTACTAGCATTGTAAAGCGAATTCGGTTGCCTTCACTATCCTCTAGCTGATTTTGGGAATTATATTTAAAACCTGCTGATAACAGTAGTTGTTTAGCTTGATCTGGATTATAGTTGTAAACTTTTAACCCTTGTTCTGGGGAAAGATAATAAGGACTTTTGAAATAAATCGGGGAATTAATAAATTCCCCCATTCCTCGAAAGATATTTTTCTTCATTGTCTCTCGATCAATAGCATAAGCTACGGCTTGCCTAAATTCCACTGTATTAAACCAGCGAGACTTAATCGGATCTACTAATGGCTGATCCTTAGAATTACGGGCTTTATTTAAGTTAAATCCCACAAAAATTGTAGTTGAATCAGGTCCTCCATTATAAATATTAAATTTTCCTCGCTTTGTCTCATGTTTCAACAGGGAAAATGAATTAGGCTCTACATCTAAACTATCTAACTGTCCAGAACGAAAACTTACTAACTGATTATCAGTAGATTCAATAATTTGTAAAACAATCCGTTCAACATAAGGCTGAGAATTACCAGCCGCATCTTTGCGCCAATAGTAAGGATTTCGTCGCAATACAACTCGCTCACTGGGGGCGTAGCTTTCCATGCGGTAGGAACCATTGCCGATAATTTTTTGTGGATCTGTGTCTGTTCCCCAAGTTGATAGAAACTTAGGATTACCATCAAATCCAATAGTTTGAACAGATTCTTTTAAAGCGTGTGCTGGCAATATTGGTAGTCCACCAACAAATCTTAAAAATGGGGCAAAAGGTTCTTTTACTGTAAATTCTACCCGTCGCGCATCTAGTTTTTTAACTGTTGGGAAAGCCCGACTTAGACCAATTTTAAGGATATCTTTAATATCTGTAGGAATTTTAGGATTTAAGTAGATATCTTGATAGGTAAAAATGACATCATCTACTGTCATTGGTTCACCATCTGACCATTTTAAGTTATCTTTGAGGGTAAAAACAATTTGTTTTTTATCTTCAGAAATTTGCCAAGATTCTGCTAGTGCAGGTTCTATTGCTCCTGTTAAGCCATTCTCGGTGATTAAGCCTTCATAAAGATAACCAAAAACGCTAAAGGCTGACTGATTTATCGGGAAATTAAATGTTGCAGGACTACTAGGAGTTGTAAAAATTAATTCAGGAACTTGAGCCGCTTTTGTTTTTAATTGTACTGGATTACATGAAGCTAGTGCGATCGCACTTAGTATTGCTAAACTAAAAAGTAACAATACATTCCTAACTTGTTTGGATATCTTTATCATAAATATTTTTACTGATATTTTTAAATAAATGTAGAGACGCGCCATGACGCGTCTCTACATCGCGCTATAATATCATTTCTCACTTAATTTCAGTTCGTGAATATTCCACAATGCTCCTCCTAGTGCAGAGTATTTTACACCTTGAATGCGATCGCGTACCGCCGAGGTAGCCAGCGAGTTAATTAAATAAATTACTGGTAGATTATCTTGGGTAATCTGCTGAGTTTTAGCATAAATTTCTTTCCGCTTGGCTTCGTCTAACTCCCGTGCGCCTTGAATGTAAAGATTACCTATTTCCTGTTCCCAAGGATAAACTTTTCTACCTTCAATTTGAGGTTGTCCTGGTTGTGGTTTTTGATTAAAACTATGTAAAC
Organism: uncultured cyanobacterium; assembly: GCA_963711165.1. Lineage (GTDB taxonomy): Bacteria > Cyanobacteriota > Cyanobacteriia > Cyanobacteriales > PCC-9333 > Crinalium. The sequence goes on from CAVQDG010000073.1 coordinate 85,638, forward strand.
CGCCTTCAGGAGACCAAACATTAGCCCCATCATTGGGTTCAACACCACCAGTTAAACCTAGAAGATAAGATTCCCACTCCAGGGTCTTACTAAGTTTATCTACCAACACACCAAAAGCAATAGGAGTAAAGTCTACTTGAATACCAATTTTACTAAGATCTTGTTTAACTTGTGAACCTAAAGCTTCCCTGATTTTATTACCTGCATTTGTGATTAAAGTGAAGCGTACACGATTGCCATCAGCATCTATTAGTTCGTTTCTATTATTATATTTAAATCCTGCATCTACCAGAAGTTTTTTAGCTTTTTCTAGATTGTAGTCATAAACTTTTAACCCTTCTTTTTCCGAAATATAGTAAGGACTTTGTACAGAAATTGGTGAATTTTGGAGTGTACCTAACCCACGAAAAGTATTATTAATCATTCGCTGACGATCAATTGCATAAGCAATAGCTTGTCTAAATTCAACTTGATTAAACCAGCGAGATTTAATTGGGTCAACTAAAGGCTTTCCATTCCTACTACCTTGATTGAGATTAAAAGAAATAAAGTTTGTACCTGCTGAAGCTCCACCATTGTAAATAGTAAATTTACCACGTTTTTCTTCATGCTTTAATAAAGAAAAATAGTCAGGTTGCACACCAATAGAATCTAATCCTCCAGAGCGAAACTGTAACAAGGATGTATCAGTAGATTCGACAATTTGCCAAATTACGCGCTCAATATAAGGTTGAGAATTACCTCGATCATCTTTACGCCAATAATAAGGATTACGGCGAAAGATTACTCTTTGATTAGTAGCGTAGCCTTCTAAGCGATAAGCACCATTACAAATAATTTGCTCTGGTGGTGTATTAATTCCCCAAGTGGTAAGAAATTTAGGCTTACCATTTTGGTCTTTAGTTTTTACAGATTCTTGTAGTGCATGGGCGGGTAAAATTGGCAACCCTATAGTACGGAGAAATGGGGCAAAAGGTTCGGGAGTAGTAAATTCAATTCGCCGTTCATCTAGTTTACGCACAGTAGGTAATGCCCTACTTTTTCCGATCCGAAGAACGTCTCTAGCATCAGTCGGAATTGCTTCATTTAAGTAGATATCATTGTAGGTAAAAATGACATCATCTGCGGTTAATGGTGCGCCATCTGACCACTTCAAACCTGGGCGGAGGTTAAAAACAATTCGTTGCTTATCTTCAGCGATTTCCCAAGATTCAGCTAAAGCAGGTTCAATTTCTCCAAATCCATTTTCAGTAATTAACCCTTCATAAGTAAGACCAAAAATACTTGGTGATTCTTGATTGAGGGGATAATTAAAGGTTTTGGGGTCACTGAGGACGCTAACAACAATTTGAGAGACTTGTGCTGCATCTGTTTTTAATTCAAGCTGGTTACAGCTATTGAGTGCGATCGCCAATGTCATAGCTACCAACAAAGCTAACCAACGCCGCCAAATTTGAGAAATGATAGCAATCATTAGAACTGAGTAAGGGGTGGGGAATTAGGGATTAGGAGTAAATACTATATTACTTACCCAAAACAACACGCGGGCAAGATGCCCGCACTACTTATGTGGTTTGCTAAATGTAGTGTGACCATCTTGGTTCCCCCTGCTCAATATATCTAGTTTTACCGATCTCGAATACGATTAACTATTCTGCACTAACAGCACAACAGCATAAGCTGCTATGCCTTCTTCTCTGCCAACTGGACCTAACTTTTCGTTAGTGGTAGCTTTGATCCCAACTTGATTGGGTTGTACTTGTAGAACACTAGATATGCGATCGCGCATTGCTGCAATATGAGGCTTTAGTTTTGGTCTTTCTGCCACTACTACAGAATCAATATTACCAATTCGCCAGCCTTGATCTTGCACTAGCTGATTAACCTGTGACAGTAATACTAAACTATCTGCCCCTGCCCAAGTCGGATCAGTTGGGGGAAAATAATGACCAATATCTCCTAAACTTAGCGCACCTAACATCGCATCCATAATTGCGTGGGTAAGAACATCAGCGTCACTATGTCCCAACAAACCGAGTTCATGGTCAATTTCTACACCGCCTAAAATTAGGCGACGATTATTAGCTAATTGGTGGATATCATAACCGTTACCGATACGAATATTAGTCATCAGTTGATCTTGAAAGGGGTGGATTTTAGATTTTAAATTAGGACTTACGCATAATTAACGCAAAAATAGGCAATGTGTAGAGACGTACCATGTCTCTACATCAAAATATTTGTAAACCTCATTTTCTTCCATTGATATTAATTCTCTAACTTATTAGATTGCAACTCATAATCCTCCAGCCAATCAGCATAAATATCTGGACGGCGTAAACGGGTTTTTTGAATTTGTTGCTCACGTCGCCAACGAGCAATTTCACGATGATTGCCTGATCTCAGCACTTGTGGAACTTCCCAACCGCGAAATTTAGCAGGGCGGGTGTACTGAGGATAATCTAATAAACCAGCCTCAAAACTTTCTGCTTTAAGGGACTCTTCTTTACCGACTGTTCCTGGTAGTAGCCGGATCACTCCGTTAATCAAGGCTAGTGCCGGAATTTCACCACAAGTCAATACAAAATCACCTAATGATACTTCACGAGTCACTAAATTTAGCACTCGCTCATCTACACCTTCATAATGTCCACAAATGATCACTAACTGGTCATAATCTGTAGCTAATTTTCGCAATAACGGCTGCTTTAGTGGTTCCCCTTGGGGTGTCATTAAAATCACATCGCGTCTAGGTAAAATCGGCAACGACTCCACAGCAGCAAAAACTGGCTCTGGTTTGATCAACATTCCGACACCACCGCCATAAGGTTCATCATCGACGCGCCGATGTTTATCGGTGGTAAAGTCGCGGGGGTTAACCAGATGAACTTCGGCAATTTGTTTGGCTAAAGCCTTACCTAATAGCCCAGAATTTAGGGGAGAAGTGAAGAAATCAGGAAATAGGCTCAGGACATCTATTCGCAAGCGATCGTTAATAGGCACGCTTTGGCTCTTTACAGTATACAAATGGAAACAATCAAATAATTTTGAACCATGTTCTCTACCTTACTACAGATTTTCTGGCTCAGGACTTACGCAGGTGAAGTCTAAAACAGAGATTTATCAGCAATTCTGTTAAAATCCAGTCATATTTTCCTTCGCCACTGCTCAAAGTTGCTACTTACCCATGCTGACTGAAATTTTCCCTTTTCAATTTGCTTTAGATGCTACACAGTTAGCTGGTATTGGTTTATGGTCTATAGCTTTATATTTAGGCTTTTCGCCAGTCAGTGAATGGGTAATTGAGCAACTAAATCGGTGGTTTAACTTTGCAGAGCGATCGCTCTATACTTCTGAAAAGGAATTTGAACGCACCCGTAAAGCTAGGGAATCACAAAATGCCTTTTACGCCTCTTTATTTAGCATCGTGCCATTTCTAGGCATTGGATTATTGTGCAATTACGGTGTAGAAATTGGATTAGGGCGTAGTTGGGCTATCAGTATCGGAATACTTGCTTGTGTTATTGGTAGTGTGTATGAGCTAGGTCGTCGTGAGGGTCAGTCTTCTCGCTAAATTTAGGTTGATTTTAAATCTAAAATTTCTTCGATAACAATGTTAGCTAACTTTTGTGATGCTCCTGTTTCACCTCTAACTTTACGCAAACGCGATCGCATTTCCTCTAGTTTTTCTGGATGGTTAAGCAAGTCCAAAGCAAATTCTGCAACATCTTGAGGTTGTAATTTACCCAATAATTCCGGCACTATTTGTTCTTTAGCCCAAATATTCGGCCATGCAAAATTTTTACCTCCTACCTGCTGTAAAATTATCCAGTTAATTATTTTGGCTAAAGGTGTTCCCACTCCTGGTAAATTCACTAACAAGCCTAGTAAACCATCCCAAGAACGCATCGCCTCTATTTGTTGGGTAGGTAGTAACACAATCATTGGTACAGTTAAAGAGCCTAATTCAGCCGTATTAGCTCCAACTGTAGTTATACAAAGAGAACATTGAGATAATAAATTATAAGCAGGGAAATCTGTCCAGAGTTCAATTCGCAAACCTTGGGGTGTTTTTAAATACGGTTTCTCACTGCTATTAATATCAGGAATAATTAATTCTGCTGTCTCACCATTTACTAATTTAATTACAGGATTTTGTTGAGAATCTGCAAACTGTGCCAAAGTTAATAAATCTAAAGTTGGTGCAACAGGAATTACAAACTTAGTTTGCGGTCTAACAGCGTGGATGTATTGTGCGATCGCCAAACACAAAGGCACACCCTGAGCCAACTTAGCCGCTTTCGACCCAGGCAACAATCCAATCAATTCAACAGGCAACTCCCGATCATCCAACAAACTTAACCCATCCTCAGCCCAATCTCTCCCTCTCACCAATAACCCATCCGTTACATCCGTTAGATCCATTACCAAATCCCTGCTTCCAACAGATAACCCATCCGTTGCCACATCCGTTGCCACATCTGCCATTAAATCCCCCACAACCGTAAATTTGTGGGCATATTTCTGGGGTACACGCGCCACTACTTCAGGTTTCATCACCCCAAAGCGATCGCACCAGCGATACCAACGCGCCTCCCACTCCGCATAAATAACAGTGCGATAACCAAGACGCTTACCAATTACCACACCGAAAAATTGATCGCCACCTAAAAATAACACCACACCGCGATCGCGCCAGTCCCAATTTTCTGCTGTCTTACCCGATAATAAAAACGGCAAAAAATGCTCTGCGCCTTGCACCCGATCTACTTCTGGATAACTCTGTGCGATCGCTACTTCTTTACCACTTGCATTTGGACAAGGCGACAAAACTACTGAAATGCGTATTTGCGCTCGCTCATTCCCCAACTGTTGTCGCAAAGCTTTAACTACAGGTCGCACCCAAGTCGCCAACTCTCCAGGGCCATTCGATAGAATTAAAAGATCAACTGCTTTCATTAAGAGATTTAATTATTTTTAATCTCAGATGCTTTACAGCAACTTGTTCAAAAACTGCCATAATGCACGATTTGTTACATAAAATCGCTATTAGATAATTTCTCACGCTGTAGAGACAAAAACTGCATCTTTAACATCACAGGATCTAACTCGGAAGATTCTTGAGGGTAAACCTCGTTGAGTTTTAATAAAATCTGCTCTCGGTTATAACGTTGCAAATATACTCTTAATGCTTCAGTGTAAAGTTCGCTTCGAGACATTCCTACTCCCTTCCATTAAAAGATTACCGATTATATTCTTCTTCTTCCTTGGCGTTCTTTGCGTCTTGGCGGTTTATAAAATAGGTATTCGCCTTAGTGGGAAGGGAGTAATTGTTTAGCAACTGCCTCAGTTTCTTCAAAAATTGCATCTGGCAGAGAAATAGCAGTTTTCACTCACTGGCTCCTCAATGTACTCAACCTTATTTATACTATATTTATATTGTCTATACCATATTGATGTATTTATTGCAATAATCTTTGATCAAAAATTTGTAAATTATTGTTAAGTAATTCTCAGCTTTACTATATTTTTATATAAAGAAACGTAAATAAAGGTATCATTCTTCATATCAAATTGTGTCAGATAAGCGCCAAAAGCCCCATCAGGACTGCATTTTTTGGTAAAACAACTGATGCGTCCCCAATTAACGACGCTAACTGATCCTTGCACCAAGAGAACCATCTAAGGAGCAATATATCTATGTTCACTCACGTCAAGTCCACCATTCGCCACATAGCCCCAGATGAGATTAGGGGGAGATCGTTACTTAAGGTGGTCTATGTCGTGCTAGAGCCGCAGTACCAGAGCGCCCTCTCAGCAGCCGTTCGCTCAATTAATCAGAACCACCCACAGATGGCTATTGAAATTAGTGGCTATCTGCTAGAAGAACTTAGAGATCCTGAAAATTATGCAGATTTAAAGCGGGATGTAGAAAAAGCCAATATATTCATAGCTTCACTAATTTTTATTGAAGACTTAGCTGAGAAGGTTGTAGCAGCAGTAGAACCCCACCGCGATCGCTTAGATGTTGCAGTCGTCTTCCCCTCTATGCCAGAGGTAATGCGCCTGAATAAGATGGGCAGCTTCTCGATGGCACAATTAGGTCAATCTAAGAGTGCGATCGCTCAATTCATGCGGAAGCGCAAGGAAAAATCTGGTGCTGGCTTCCAAGACGGAATGCTGAAGCTATTGCAAACCCTGCCTAAAGTCCTGAAATACCTCCCAATGGACAAAGCGCAGGATGCGAGAAACTTCATGCTAAGTTTCCAATATTGGTTGGGTGGTTCCTCTGAAAACCTCGAAAACTTCCTGCTGATGTTGGCAGATAAATATGTTTTCAAAGGTGGAGATATGCGAAATTTCGCGGCTCTACAATACAATGAACCCGTAACTTACCCAGATATGGGGATCTGGCATCCTTTAGCGCCTCAAATGTATGAGGATGCTAAAGAATATTTCAACTGGTACAACAGCCGCAAAGATATTCCAGAAGATTTAAAAGATCCTCTCGCGCCTTGCATTGGTTTAGTTTTGCAACGCACCCACCTAGTTACAGGTGATGATGCTCACTATGTAGCGATCGTGCAAGAAATGGAAGCAATGGGCGCACGGGTAATACCTGTGTTTGCAGGTGGTTTAGACTTCTCCAAACCCATTGATGCTTATTTCTACGATCCAGTTTCTAAGGGACAAAACGCTATTGTAGATACAGTTGTATCTTTAACCGGATTTGCCTTAGTAGGTGGTCCTGCTAGACAAGATCATCCGAAAGCGATTGACTCTTTAAAACGCTTAAATCGCCCTTACATGGTTGCCCTGCCTTTAGTATTCCAAACTACGGAAGAATGGCAGGATAGTGATTTAGGATTGCACCCAATTCAAGTAGCATTACAAATCGCGATTCCTGAATTAGACGGGGCAATTGAGCCGATTATTTTATCTGGAAGAGATGGCGCTACTGGAAAAGCGATCGCACTTCAAGACCGGATCGAATCTATCGCTCAACGCGCCTTAAAATGGGCAACACTGCGTCGCAAACCAAAATTAGATAAAAAAATTGCCATTACCGTTTTTAGCTTCCCTCCAGATAAAGGGAACGTTGGTACTGCTGCCTACTTAGATGTATTTGGTTCCATCTATGAAGTCATGCAAGCACTACAACACAACGGCTATGACGTGAAAGACTTACCCGCGTCATCCAAAGAGTTGATGGAACAAGTCATCCATGACGCGCAAGCACAATATAGCAGCCCAGAATTAAACGTTGCTTACCGGATGTCAGTACCAGAATATGAAGAATTGACACCTTACTCGCAGCGTTTAGAAGAAAACTGGGGGCCACCACCTGGAAATCTCAACAGCGATGGACAAAATCTGCTAGTTTATGGTAAGCAATTTGGTAACGTCTTCATCGGAGTTCAGCCGACATTTGGTTATGAAGGCGACCCGATGCGGTTATTATTCTCTCGTTCTGCGAGTCCCCATCACGGTTTTGCAGCTTACTACACATATTTAGAAAGAATTTGGAAAGCCGATGCTGTACTACATTTCGGTACACACGGTTCTTTAGAATTCATGCCTGGTAAGCAAATGGGAATGTCTGGAGAGTGTTATCCAGATAACTTAATTGGTTCAATTCCCAATCTTTATTACTACGCAGCAAATAACCCTAGTGAAGCGACAATTGCGAAACGTCGCAGTTATGCAACAACCATCTCCTATTTAACTCCACCTGCTGAAAATGCTGGATTGTATAAGGGGTTAAAAGAACTCAGCGAGTTAATTGCTTCCTACCAAACATTGAAAGATACCGGACGGGGTATCCCCATTGTTAACACCATCATGGATAAGTGTCGGATAGTGAATCTGGATAAGGATATTAACCTGCCAGAAACCGACGCGAAGGATATGGATAGTGAGGAACGGGATACTATTGTTGGCAATGTTTACCGCAAGCTGATGGAGATTGAATCGCGGTTATTGCCTTGTGGGTTGCACGTAATTGGTAAACCGCCAACTGCTGAGGAAGCGATCGCAACTCTCGTCAACATTGCTAATCTAGATCGAGAAGAAGAAAATATTCTCAGTCTTTCCCGCATCATCGCCAATAGTTTAGGGCGTAATATTGACGAAGTATATCAAGGAAGCGATCGCGGCGTATTAGAAGATGTCCAACTTCTCCAAGACATTACCCTCGCTTGTCGCGCTGCTGTTACTGCTTTAGTCAAAGAAAAAACCGATGCTGACGGGCGCGTTTCCTTAGTTTCCAAGCTGAACTTCTTCAACATGGGTAAAAAGGAACCTTGGATTGAAGCATTGCACCAAGCAGGATATCCCAAAGTTGACCCAGAAGCGATTAAACCGCTATTTGAATATCTGGAATTCTGCCTCAAACAAGTTTGTGCAGATAACGAACTTGGCGCATTACTGCGAGGATTAGAAGGCGAATATATTTTACCAGGGCCAGGAGGCGACCCCATCCGCAACCCTGATGTCTTACCAACAGGTAAGAATATGCACGCCCTCGACCCCCAATCTATCCCCACCGAAGCAGCCATTAAATCCGCCAAAGTAGTTGTAGACCGACTACTAGCGCGTCAAAAACTGGATAATGGCGGCAACTTTCCTGAAACTATCGCCTGTGTACTTTGGGGAACAGACAACATCAAAACTTACGGTGAATCTCTCGCCCAAATTATGTGGATGATTGGTGTAAAACCAGTACCAGACGCATTAGGACGGGTGAATAAATTACATCTAATTCCCTTAGAAGAATTAGGTCGTCCTCGGATTGATGTTGTAATTAACTGTTCCGGCGTATTCCGCGACTTGTTCATCAACCAAATGAACTTGCTTGACCAAGGTGTGAAAATGGCAGCAGAAGCGGATGAACCCTTAGAAATGAACTTCATCCGCAAACACGCATTGCTGCAAGCAGAAGAAATGGGTATTAACCTGCGTCAAGCAGCAACTCGCGTTTTTTCTAATGCTTCCGGTTCTTATTCTTCTAACATCAACCTAGCAGTAGAAAACAGCAGTTGGGAAAACGAATCTGAGTTACAGGAAATGTACTTAAATCGCAAATCCTTTGCCTTTAGTGCAGATAATCCAGGGATGATGGGAGAATCACGGAAGATATTTGAATCAGCCTTAAAAACTGCTGATGCCACATTCCAAAACTTAGATTCTTCCGAAATCAGCTTAACCGACGTTTCCCACTATTTCGACTCCGACCCCACAAAAATTGTTGAAACTTTGCGGGGTGACGGTAAAAAACCAGCATCTTATATTGCTGACACTACTACCGCAAATGCTCAAGTTCGTACATTATCAGAAACCGTGCGTTTAGATGCCCGTACCAAGTTACTTAATCCTAAGTGGTATGAGGGAATGTTAAGTCATGGTTATGAAGGTGTGCGCGAACTTTCCAAGCGTTTAGTTAATACTATGGGTTGGAGTGCAACTGCTGGCGCTGTTGATAATTGGGTATATGAAGATGCTAATAGCACCTTTATCAAAGATGAGGAAATGTGTAAGCGATTGATGAATCTCAATCCCAATTCTTTCCGCAAGATGGTATCAACATTGTTGGAAGTTAATGGACGGGGTTATTGGGAGACTAGCGAGGATAATTTAGATCGTTTGCGCGAGTTGTATCAAGAGGTGGAAGACCGGATTGAAGGCATAGAATAGCGACGATGTGTAGAGACGCGCCATGGCGCGTCTCTACATTTAATATTGGCGTTTTTACAATTAATATTTGCATTTCTGCATTTATATTCGCATCTGTATATTTATATACACAAACCGATGGCGGAAAAATTTAAAGGTAAATATCGGGTTGAATCTACGCGGCTACAAAATAGAGATTATGCCGCTAATGGTTGGTATTTTGTCACAATTTGTACACGCGATCGCACCTGTTTTTTCGGTGACATCATCAACAGTGAAATACATCATTCAGAAATTGGACAAATAGCACAGAAATTTTGGGCAGACATTCCTAACCATTTTGAACATACCTACATAGATGCCTATGTAATCATGCCCAATCACATACATGGAATTATTGTTATTGACCAACCCAAAAATGTAGAGACGTGCCATGGCGCGTCTCTCCACCAATCCGCAACACCAACCGACCAATCAAACAAATTTGCACCTTTAAAACGTGGTTCATTACCGTTAATTATCAACGCCTACAAATCATCAGTAACCCGTTGGTGCAAAAAAAATAATCAAGAACATTTCGCTTGGCAACCACGATTTTATGACCACATCATTCGTGCTGATGGTTCTTTAGATAAAATTCAAGAATATATTGTTAACAACCCAATTAAATGGGAATTAGATAAAAATAATCCAGCAAACTTATGGATGTAATATCATGTTATATAAATTGCACATAATATAGAGACGCGAAATGTCTCGGCATAATATAGAGACGCGCCATGGCACGTCTCTACAATGTTTGGCATGATGTAAAACATAAAATAATCCTTTATTGCCACAATTTATGATTTACTGCCTTAATCCCGATTGCGCTAATCCTAGTAATCCTGATGGAAACAACTTCTGTCAATATTGCAGGACAGGTTTAGTATCATTATTACGCGATCGCTATCGTATTATATCTCTTTTAGGCAGTGGCGGATTTGGTCGTACTTTTGTGGCAGAAGATACTGATACGCCTTCCCAGCGTCGATGCGTGATAAAGCAGTTAAAACCCATTGCCAATAATCCCCAAATTTATCAGATTGTGCAAGAAAGGTTTCAACGGGAAGCAGCAATTTTAGAAGAATTAGGAGAGGATAAACAACAGATTCCTCGGTTGTATGCCTACTTTACTGTTGCAGGACAATTTTATCTGGTTCAGCAGTGGATTGATGGGGAAACGCTTACTCAAAAAGTACAGCAGCAAGGATTAATGGGTGAAACAACAGTTAAGGATATTTTAATTAGTTTGCTGCCCGTATTAGATTATGTTCACTCAAGGGGCATTATTCATCGGGATATTAAACCAGATAATATTATTTTGCGCCGTCAAGATGGTTTGCCAGTTTTAATTGACTTTGGTGCTGTTAAAGAAACAATGGGAACTGTAGTAACTTCTCAAGGCACTCCCACCAGTTCAATTGTAATTGGCACACCTGGGTATATGCCCAGCGAACAGGCAGCAGGTAAACCAATTCGTTCCAGTGATTTATACAGTTTGGGATTAACAGCGATTTACGGACTTACCGGAAAACTGCCTCAAGAGTTTCCTATAGACCAAGATACAGGTGACATTCTCTGGCATTCTACGGCTGTTAATTTTAGTCGTGAGTTTGTAGCAGTATTAGATAAAACAATTAGCTGGCATCCACGAGAGCGTTATTCTACAGCTAATGCGATGCTGAATGCCTTGCAGTCTGGTACTGCGCCAATACCTCCTACAATACCTTCAACACAGCCATCATTTCCCCCAACCCAACCTGTACAGCAACAGCAAGTAGTACCTCCGACAGTTTCTTCACCACCTCCGCCCGTAACACCTCAGCATCACACAGTAAAAACTCAACCTGCACCTGTTGGATGGGGATTTTGGTTCAAGTGGGTTTTAGGCAATAATGTGGGCTTTATGTTGATGAATTTCGTAACACTTACTTTATATCAAGTTCTTCCTCAGCTTGGATCTGTTGCTTTGGGGATATTCCTAATTGGGTTAACGCAGTCGATTATTCTGCAAGGTCTAATTGCTCGTGCTTGGTGGTGGGTTCCGGCTACTTTCGTAGGTGGTATGGGAGGTTTTTTATTCGGTCAGAGTCTAACAAATAGCGTTGTAGGAGCTTTTGCGGGGATGTCTGCAATTGGGATAACGCAATGGATTGTTTTGCGAGGAGTAGTTAAGGAAGCTTGGTGGTGGATATTAGCGACTGTGGTAAGTTTTTTCGTAGGTATTGTGATAACGAGCAACCAACTCGATTATATTGTGATAACGAGCAACCAATTCGCTTTTACGGACAAAATCGCTAACCCTGACTCATCTTTTCTTCGTAGTGGCTTCATAGGTTCAGCATTCGGCATAATATCATTATATGCACCAATTACGGGAGGCGTATTAGTTTGGCGGCTGCGACATCGGATTTGACAACCTTAGCAATGTAGGTTGGGTTGACGCAAGAAAACCCAACATTAATTAAATTCCCGAATTAGTTTTGTTGCGCGATCGCTCCTATTTATAAACATCCCCGCGAGAACCAATAGCTGTGATTACATATAACTGATTGTCTTTATTTTCAATAAACAACACCCGATATTTACCAACACGCAATCTTAACTCAGGGCGACCTTTTAAAGATTTAATATCAAGTTCTGTAGAATCTTTAACTAAGGTATCTAAAGCATTGATAATACGCACTTGGTCATCTGGTTGCATTCGCTCTAAATAGCGTTGTGCAGGTTTCAAGAGAATGTAGTCAGCCAATTTTGTCTCCAAATAGCTTTGATTTAAGTTCTTTTGAAGATATTCCTGAATCTCTTCCTGCTAAATAATCCTGCAAAGCTGCTTCACTTTCTGCTATTTCTTCTGCCGAAATTACCTCATCATCTCCTTCAACTTCGACAGGATGATAAACAATCTTTTTCAATTCATCTAATAATCTAATTTGATCTTGAGGCGGAAGGCTTTGAACTTGATTCAATACCTCGTTGTAAGTCAACATAGGTTAAAGTGAGTAGTTATTTTTTAGTATATATAAATATAAAATATTTGGCAGTAGCCCGATCTAGATGTACCAGTTAGCTATGTAGGTTGGGTTGACGCAAGGAAACCCAACATTAAATTCCCTAATTTGTTGCGTTGCGCGATCGCTCCTTAATCCCGCAAAATTAGTTATAATGTATGTACATTTGTATATACAAAGCTGTAGCTCATACTGAAAGATCAGGTATAACGCGCATTATTTCAGCTAGAAAAGCAACCCCTAATGAAAGGAAGAAATATTATGAATATCTCGCAGAAACGACTACAGGAAATTGAAGCTATTCCCGACCAAGCAATAGATACATCTGATATTCCTGAACTTGATGAAAAATTCTGGGCAAATGCCAAGATAGTTAAACCAATAAATAAGAAAGCAGTTTCTTTGCGAGTTGATAGTGAGATCTTAGATTGGTTTAAAAGTCAAGGGAAAGGATATCAATCTTTAATGAATTCAGTTCTGCGTTCATACGTTGAGCATCAAATTAATAGTAGTAATAAATAAGGCGATCAGTTGTAGGCGTGTAGTGGTTTGTCAGATAATAATCTTAAGTATCAGTTAGGCAGTCAAAAATTAAATCAGACGTTTAAAGTAAAAAGAATGCACAACAACCTGAAACAACTAATTGTCTGTGATCCAAAAATAATGATGGGTAAACCCATTATTTCTGGAACCCGCATCACCGTTGAGTTAGTTCTAGAAAAGCTAGCTGCGGGTGAAACAACAGAACAAATACTAGCATCCCATCCGCGACTAACAGCAGAAGCAATTAAAGCAGCTTTAGCATTTGCGGCTGAAGCGTTAAAAGCAGATGTGATTTATCCTATCGTTGAGAGAGCTTCGTGAATTTCTTAGCAGATGAAAGCTTAGAGGCACAAATTGTTGATCGTTTACGGCGAGATGGTCATTTGGTGTGGTATGTTGCCGAAATGGAACCAGGAATTTCTGATGATATTGTGCTGGATTTAGCCAACCAACAGGAAGCTATATTACTGACAGCAGATAAAGATTTTGGCGAACTGGTATTTCGGTTACATCGCATTTCATCGGGTGTTGTCTTGAGCAGATTGTCTGGTTTACCTCCCAGCACTAAGGCAGATATTGTTTCCCGTGCTATTAATCAACATCTTGACGAGTTACCAGGATCTTTTACTGTCCTTACACCAATAGCTATTCGCATTCGTAAACTAGAAAGTTAAAAAGAAAAAGATAGCAATTTTTTAGATACCTTCTAAGCGATATAACTAAGCTGTTTCAGAACTAATTTTATGTTCTGTAACTAAGCTCAGACTAACCCATTCTCCTTTATCGTTATAACTACGAATCATACGCTGGCGTAAATCGGGCTGAATTAACCAACCAACCTCTAAAAAGAACGGTTGGCGTGGCTTTATTTCTAATGGAAAATTAGCAGACGCGCCATCTGGTAGCAATAAAACTTGCACAGGTTGAGAACTTTGATCGAAGTGGATAATATTGCCATCTATTCTGGCGCTAGAAGCTATAGTCCGAGATGATTCACCTTTACCAAAATTTAACTGCTGTACTAAGCGATCGCTATTATCAAGATGTAATTTAAGTGACATGGGATAAGTATCAGGCGATCGCCAATCGGGATATATTGTTACTACTTCCCCCTGCCAGTGTCCCAACAGTTGCTCTACACTCAGTTGTGGATTTTCCGGTGCGTCTGAACCAGCTAACTTTTCTCTAATTAACGTAAATTTATCGGGTTTACTTTCACGATTAAATAGCTGCACCAAACGCAAACGCCGATCGCCATGAATAAAACCAAACTCTGCCCCAAATTCAGAAAAGGGTCCCCATTGAGTTGAACCTTGGGAAAAAGCGCCATTTTCAAAAAACATCACCCCTCTTCCCAGGGAACTGTATTCTAAAACCTTCTCATCAACACCACTAGAACGGAAAAACCGGATAGTTTGGCGAACTGTTTGGTTATCGTTAATTCCTTCTAGAGAGACAATTGTCTTTGTATCTTCTAAAACAGCGCCTTGTGGCGATACTTGGGTAAATGAACCTTGCCACTCACCAAGATTTTGTAATAAGGATTCCCATTGCGATCGCATAAACAATAGACATCTCCAAAAATTATTGGTGCGTTGACTACAAACCTTGTAGAGACGCGAAATTTCGCGTCTCTACATTCTTAACCAGCTACATATAAAGCTAACTGTTAAGATTAAAAAATAACGCTGTTTAAAATCTAGCCGTCTCTGCGAGTCAAAATTCCATGCCATCTCTAGTTGCTGTTGAAAAGCAAAAGTTAGAAAAACCTCCTTTAGAGATCCATTATTTAGGCGATCGCGTCCTCCGACAACCCGCCAAGCGTATTTCTAGCGTAGATAATGAAATTCGGCAGATAGTCCGAGAAATGCTGCAAACCATGTACAGTGCCGATGGTATCGGTCTAGCAGCGCCTCAAGTAGCCGTTAACAAACAATTAATTGTCATAGACTGCGAACCAGATAACCCAGCAGCACCACCTTTAGTTTTAATTAACCCAACCATCAAACGCGCTAGTCGTGAAGTGTGCGCCGATCAAGAAGGTTGTCTCAGCATCCCTGGAGTTTACATGGATGTAATTAGACCTGAAATGGTGGAAGTTTCATACAAAGATGAACAAGGTCGCCCTAAGACTATCAAAGCTACAGGATTACTTTCTCGCGCCATTCAACACGAAATGGATCACCTAAATGGTGTATTATTTGTTGATCGTGTAGACAATGCTTTAGCTTTAACTGAAGAGTTGAAAAAGAAAGGTTTTTCAGTTCAAGCAGTTAAACCCGTATAGGTGAAGGCGCTTCTAAGTAATGATAGATAGTCCAAAAAGTGGTTTCTTATTATTAGGTTCTTGTGTAGCAGCGATCGCAGCCGTAGGTTCAGTTTTTGAACTGAGTTCTGGAGAACCGGAATTAGGCAGTTTAGTAACTAGCATAATTTTAGCAGCTAGTATACCTCTATCTGCTTTTTGCTTCTATGCAGCAGTCCGTAACGCTAATGCAAATCAATAAGCAGCTAGTAAATAGTTTCTTGCAACCAATGTAGAGACGTTATATACAACGTCTCTATATTTTGTTTTGGAGATGCCTAATAAATAATAGTGCGATCGCACTATTATTAAGAAACAAACTCAATGCTTTCAGGCTGATGGCTGATGGCTGATAGCTGATAGCTATTTATGACATTTCAACCCCCCAGTGCTTTTATTAGAAATTTGTCTCCCAATTCTACAGTTGGTGTACAAACGCCTCTGTATCCACTACCCTCAGATCAAGAAGTAGTAATTGGGCGCGAACCGAGTTGCCAAATTGTCCTCAATAATAATTATGGCGCTGTCTCACGCAGACATATAGCAATTCGTCCCTTACCACCACATGGCGGTTCATCTGCGTGGGAAATTTGCGACCTAAATAGTGCTAACGGCACTTATATTAATGGGGAACGCCTACAAGGATGCCAAAAATTACAACCAGGCGATCGCATAACTTTAGGCTTAAATGGGGCTGAATTTATTTTTGAATATCAACAATCTTACGGCACTCAAGCAGCACCTCCGCCAGTAGCACCACATCAAAAAACTGCCGCCGTTTCTCCTCAAACACCTGCTATTAATAATTCCAATAATTCTCCGCCTAATAGTGTAAGTTTTTCTCAGTTATTTCCCATTGTTTCTACTGGCAGAGATTTAACTAAAAAAGCTTTTTTAGTACCAGCTATCATTACAGTAGTATTTGTAGTATTAATGTTTGCTACGGTAGGTCAGCCAAATGCTACTTACTTTAATTTAATTTTAGTAGCAATTTACCTAGCTGGTGCTGCCTACTATTTTGTTTACCAATTATGCGGTAAGCGCAAACCTTGGTGGCTACTGTTTGGTTCAGCTATTACAACTATACTAATTTTATTAAGCCCAATACTGCCATTATTTATCTTAATTTTTCGTGGTATCCTGCCTGGAAATCTACCAAATACAGGTGAAGCAGTTAGCTTTCCTAGCTTGCTAATTCGGATGTTGTTTGGCGCTGGCTTATTGGAAGAGTTACTTAAAGCTTTGCCTGTAATATTAGCCTTATTAATTGGAAAAAAACTGCCTAACCGTTGGCGAGAACGTATTGGGATTAACGAACCGCTAGATGGTATTTTACTAGGAACAGCTTCAGCAGTTGGTTTTACACTGTTTGAAACATTAGTGCAATATGTACCAGAAACTATTCGCACTTTAGGCGCAGAATCCGGTTTACAACTATTAATTCCCAGAATCATCGGATCTATTGCTGGTCACATGGCTTATAGTGGCTATTTGGGATATTTTATCGGGTTAAGTGTACTTAAACCGAGTCAACGCTGGCGGATTTTAGCTATTGGTTATTTAAGCGCCGCAGTTATGCACGCCCTTTGGAATGCCACAGGTTTTTATAGTGGATTGTTGTTGGTATTAGTAGGCATAATGTCTTATGCCTTTTTAGCTGCGGCAATTCTTAAAGCAAGGGAATTATCACCAACGCGATCGCAAAACTTCGCTACCCGCTTTTTTCAATGAACAATTATCAATTAACAATAAACAATGAAGAATTACCACACAACTGTATTTTGATGTCTGGGATTTTCCTTAACCCAAAGCACAACCTAAGCAAACTGGTAATTGATAATTGGTAATTGTTAATTGTTAATTGAATCAAGGGCATATCGTGCGATCGCCATACTCAAGCGTACTTGTTCCACATCAGATAATTCAGACCAATCTCTTTCTGGGATAGCATTAAGCGTTGATTCAACAGGATTATTTTCTCCACGCATAGCATAAGCTAAAGGACGAGAGAAAACAATTAAATCTTCTTCTCCCCAATTAGGAAGTTGCTGCTGTACGCATTGCACTAACTTCTGTGCGACAGACAGATTTGAAGAAATAACAGCTTGTGCTTTTTGAGCGATCGCTTCTAACCAAGCTTGAGGTACACGCGCCCCAAATTTATCTAATAAAGACGCTGTTAAAGTATCTGTGGTAGCTGATGATGCTTGTTCCCAACAAGAATTTAGTGAGGTAAACAAACGGAGCGATCGCACAGATATCTCCTCATCAGACCATTCCTCTAGTTCAAACTGCTGTTCTAGAGCAGTAAAAAAGGCTTCTGTTCCTAAATCAGCCGGATTCCAAGGATAATTAGTATCTTCTGGTTGTAAAATTAAACTTAGAAGTTCAGCTTGCATTTGTGAGAAAGCATCCTCAGTCAATTTAGAAGAAATATCTTGGTTGCTCATCGTTCCACCCCTTTGTTTATTGCTCTAGTCACTATTGATTATTTCTTGGTATTCTTAGCTACATTGCTGCGCGAGTTAGTTCCGCAATTTTTTAAATTTATTTTTATACAGTTCACTCTCTGGGTAGAGGGAATTTTTATTATTTTAAATAGATAGGACTAAATACTCTGCAATCTTAGCATCAGCATAGAAAAATTTAATTTTTCCTATATTTATAAGCTGTTGTGCATTTAAATTGAACTGTTAATTATTGTCAAGTGTTTGTAGTGCGAGCGTCTCGCTCGCAAGTAATATTAAATTTAAATGCGTCTTAACAACGGGCAGGACGTTTAGGACAAGGATCAAATCTTGGTATTTCATCTGCGTAATCTGCGTTTATCTGCTTACATCTGCGGTAAAAAAAACCGCAAGCACCTTTAATTTTTGGAGATGTCTATTGAGCAAGCTATTTCCAATCAATGACAAATTCCATCGTTTGACTTTCAGTACTTCCAAACTTTAGCTTGGTTCCAGATTCCAGAATAACCTCCTGATGGTGGACTTTTTGCCAGCCGTTACCTGTAAAAAGGAATGTGCCAAAACTAGATTGATCTCGTAAAAAGTATTGATACTGGACTTGATTACTGGAAAAAGCATCACGAACAATAATTTCAGCGTGTTTTCTAGAAACTTCCGGCTTCTCAATTACCAGATCATTATCCTGGCTACGTCCTACCCGCATCCGTGTACCGCTAATCTGCCAAATTTTCCCTACTTCTTCCAATGAGCGCAGAGAAGCTATTGGTGTGGTTTCTCCTAATAATTTTAAAGGAATTCCTGGTAATTCAGTAATCCCCTCTCCGATAGGCTGAAGCAGCATACCATCAAATTCTGGGTGCATATACAGAACAGGCAAAGTCCAGGCAGGTTGATTAAATTTATAGATTGTTAACAATTGTTGCCTTGACACCGCCACCGCCTGATCAATAGGCATCCGTTGTACTAAAGCTTGAGCAAAAGATTGAATAAAAGTTAAAGCTTCCTCATCAGCAATCGAGTCACGCATCCCCAAAACCGCAGGAACCCCATGATGAATTAACACCTCTGCCAAGCTACTACGGGGAATTGCTTTGTAATTATCTTGATCTGGTTGAGCGCCCCAACAGGCATTAAACACCGCCAATTTTACCCGACAACGAACTAAAACCTGCGCTAATTCTGTACCATTTAGAGTTGAATCAGGAGATAAAAACAACAACCCACCATCTGGTGCTGGGACACCATGACCAGCATAGAAAAAGATATTATAATTTTCTGTTTCTAAAGCTTCAATCAGTTCAGTAGGTGTTGGCTGTACCAATACATCTACGTGACAAGGAACCGGAGTTATAGCATTTCCGTGGTAGGCTGCGGCTGTTCCACGATTTCCCAAAATTTTAGCTAAGACATTTGCCTCTTGTTCCAGCTTTAAACCACCGCCTGAACTAGATTCAGGAGCATTTTCTTGTCCTAGTACCAGTAAAATATTTAATGCTTGCTCAGTTTTAACTGGTTGTAGTGGGTAAACATCGCTAGTAGTTCGGCTGAATAGCAAGTGCTGGCTGAGAGAAATGGCTGGTTTTCCAGCCTGTGGTTGCATAATTTCCCAAGGCAGAGGAATTAAATCAGGGTCACGAATTTCCAATCTCACTCGCAGAGGTTTATTCTGCCCAATCGCAATTCCTTCACTTTGAGCAAAACTATTTTCAATTGAACCATCAAACACCCATTCCCAAAGGCTAATTCCCAAGTGTTGCATCAAACGACTGCCATAGCTGGGCATCGGAGCAGTAGCTGCGACGTTTGGCTGTGGCGGCAATGTCCAGGCGGGCTTACCGCGCATCTCCCCTGTAATATGATGTACAAGCGGAACATGAGGCAGACCGCGTAGATTAAACATTTCTTGCCATGCCAACCAAGCAGCCGTTAAATTCTCAGTCCAGTTACGGTCAGAGTGAACATAAGCTCCAGGGCAAGGAGCCTTGAGTACCCAGATAGCAAAGTGTTCTGCCTGTATAGACGCATCAAAGTTTAATCGTCCATAAGTTAGGCGATCGATAGCAACAGTAAGGCAGGGATTTTCAAAGGCAGGCATTCAAAAACGTTGACCTTCCGGTTACGACAGTACCAGTTTCTTATACAGTCTACCGACTATGAGGCTAAGTTGTTTTTTTGATTATGAGAGTAAAAAACATCCTCTCTCCTGTCTCCTCCCTCCTTCCTCCTTCCTGCTTTATGGAGTACTTGATTTTGGGGTTGGTGCTGAGGTTGGCGAGTCAGATTCATTAGAGCTAACACAGTTACCTAGCTGAGTTTTATTGACAGTTGGGTTTAAGGTACTCACCCGAAGAAGTTCTTGTGATCGAATCCATCCCGATTCTCCTGGTTGTAATAAAAAATATGTAACTGTGGTAGGTTTTTGATTTATGCCAGGCGATTTATTAATAGGAGGAGCTTGCCAAACTTGCTTGGGGCGCGGTGATGGCTCTTTAGCTGACTTTGTTGTAGGTGAGTTTGATTTCAAAGATGGAGCCGTAGAGCAAAGTTTTAATTTTAGCCAATTTTCCTGCTCTAAGTTCTGTTGTTCATCAATCACTTGTAAAATACTGGTAGCTGGAACTAAGCCAAGCACAGTTTTACTTTTAGGCTGATCAAAACCAGATTTTAGCAGTAGTGGGATTGCTTGATTATTGGTGTTTTTTGTAGTGTTACTTTTAATTTGAAATAGCGATCGCACTCCTAATCCAGGACTAGATGAATCACTAGGGGTTGCGGATGGTGTCTCAGTAGGCGCTGGTGACAGTTTGGGAGCAGAACTAAAAAAAAATCCAGGCAAAAGTCCAGAAACAAACCCGTAAGCTATTCCTCCAAATAATCCCATTAGTAATAATATGACAAATAGCATCCCAGGACGCTTGGGAGTAGGATTTGATGACAACCTCTGAGTTTTCATGCGAGATGGATCAGCCAAGCTCGGATCTTGAGGCAAAGTAGCTGCTGCTTGTGCTGATAATTGATGCCCAGTTTTCTCCCCTTGTCTTACCTGACAATGCACCAAAGCAACTGTCACATTGTCGTGTCCATTTTGGCTGTTAGCAATCTGTACCAATCTTTGAGCCGCAGTTTTTAAATCTACCTGATCATCTAAAATCGGTAAAATTTCTGTTTCCCAATATTGCTCTACCCGATCATAGTCACTCAACCCATCAGTGCAGAGCAGAAAAACACAATCTTCGTCAACAATAAAGCGCTGTACTGTTGGATGCAACATCCCTGATGCACCCATCCCCAAAGCTTGTACTAAAGAGCCAGATGCGGGATGCTGTACTGCCTCTCGATACAAAGCATATCCTAGTCGCACCTCCCGCGAAGCCAAATCATCATCTAGTGTTACTTGATGACAACCTGTACGACTAACTCTATAAACGCGGCTGTCTCCTACATGAGTAATATAAATTTCATACTGGTGTGCTAACGCCATCACCACCGTCGTACCCATGCGTTGGCGCTCTTGCCGTTGTTCTGTGTCATTACGTTGGCTAATCATGTCATTAGCCAGACAGGCTGAGTTTTCTAATTCCACACTGACAGTAGTTGGGTGCCAATCCCAACTAGCGGATAGATTTTCTACTCGCTCTCGAATAGTCTCAATTGCCAAGCTAGAGGCAATATCGCCTCCTTCATGCCCACCAATTCCATCACAAACTATTGCTAGATCATTAGTTTGAGTAGCGCGGGTTGAGCCACTGGGTGGATAACAGGCATCTTCATTGCGACGACGACTGGGACCTGTATCGCTGAGAGTGGCAATTTGATAAGTGTTAGCGTGTGTTGAACCACATTCAGCGATTCCTTGCTCTAGCAGGGCTACGAGTTGATCTGAGTGGCTGATTTCACCTGCTTCTAGCTGCTGGCAAAGCTGTGCTAAAAAATTCTTGATTACTGGCTGTGATTCTTCTACCCATTGCGACCACAATTGACCTAGCTGTTGTAGGGTGGGTGTGACCTGATCCTGTTGTAAATCTAACAGCCTTACTATAGAACCTTCTACTCGCAGTAGTCCTGGTGTGAGTAAACTAGCAGTTACACTATTTGTACTTAGGGGATGCCATAGTTGAGCCATCTGCCATAGCCAATTAAGCTGACGTAGGGCGGGGGCAGTTTTCCAAGCGGCAGCTAGTTCTGGCATTAACTGACCTTCAACTGAGCTATCTACGCCACCAGAATAAATGGGTACTTGCTCTAGTAACCATAGTGGATGATGATCGTGCGATCGCCCCACCAGTCCGTATACTTGGGGAATATGTAGCTTATACGGCGAAAGCTTCAAATAAGGTGCGATCGCTTCTGGTATTTCTTCAGTTGTTTCAGGAGGTAAACTAGGTTGGGTATCTAGCAGAATCCTGTTCCCCTTAAATAGATAGCGACCTGCCAGTATTGTGCCAGCTAAATCACTATTTATTGCTTCACCTACCGCCCTCAGATACCGCTTAATTAGCGGTGTGCGACATTTTTGGCAAAAATTATGATCATTAGGGTTGGGAGTCTGACATTGGGGATTAGGGCAGTTAATTGTTGCCACAGGATTTTGCATGAAAGTTCTTCGCTCCAGTCAGCCGTTGGGATCTTGGCTCTTGCTTATGCTGCTGCTACCAATAATTTAGCTTATTTGCTTTCACAGGCAAATATTACCGTTAATCACCGATTTTAACCTTTAACTTCTAACAAATTAATCTTACGGGATTAATCTTCTGCTTGAGGCACACTATCTGACAAAGAATTTTCTAGATAACGCCTCATTAGTCGCGGCCATATTAATACAAAGTATCCCATCCAGACGACAACAGGAATAGATATCAGCAGTGTTACCCAGATCGTTTTTGCCAGCAACCAACTACTGCAAATCACGGTAACGCCAGTTAACAAGATTGACCAGGGTTGGCACCACCAGGGTTTATAATTCCAAGGACTCAAGGATGTTTGTGTAGACACGCTCTTCACAATAAATAATCAAATACCTGTTACTAGCTTACTTAACCAGGGTTGATTTCTTTCAATTATTAAAGGCAAGTATTAGGTAAAAATTGTAGGGGCGGGTTGGATTTATATTTTTGTAGGATACCTCTATGTAGGTAAGTCTGCCCTTCTAAGATGTAGTTTTTTTTATATAATTTAAATAAAAACAACTATGTCTCAACGTAAATTAAATACACCTAGTCCACAAGATATTAATGATTTGGACAGCGATGAAATTGCACAAATTCAGAATTTAATTGCTGAAAGACAACACTCTCACGAGCAATTATCCCAATTAATTAATCTTGAGATTTCTGCTTTAGCGGAAACAATGGATAAATTTATTCCAGGTTTTTGGAGTAAATTTTTAGAAAACCGACATCGAGCTTGTCAACAATTTATGCAGCAAAAGCAAAATCATCAATCCAACGTTGCTTTAATTGCTGATGAATCTGAAGAGCGATTCAACGAAGACAGATGATCAGCAATTAAGTTAATTTAACAATTATATTAGGTGGATTCAACAGAATTTAACTTAACTACTAACTTGTGGCAACCCCATACTGTAGTTGACAGCGCGAGTATTGAGGTTATAACTAATTTGACCACTTTGCAGAAGACTTCGCACGAAATGCTCTAAATCCGAACCAATGCGGCGGAGATTGTATTCTGTCAAATCTTCCCCACTAGATAACTCAACTAATTCATCAAATTTGTGATAAACCTTTTGAAGAGCATCTTCACTCCAAATAAATTCATTATCTGGATCAACGTCCATTGTTAAAACCTGATCGTTAGGCATGAGTTCATTGTTATGAATTTCAGCCGTATAGATTCTGATATGGCGAGTAGTAGACTTGAGCAGCATGGTAAGAATTTTAAAATCTCAAATTTGTGTAAACTTATTGTAAATCAATATTAAGACACCGATAAGCAGATGGGCATAATTAAACTTAAAATTTAAGTCGCTCATTGGTCATCGGTCATTGGTCATTGGTCATTGGTCATTGCTCATTGGTCATTGGTCATTGGTCATTGCTCATCGGTAATTGCTCATCGGTAATTGCTCATCGTTAATTGGTCATTGTTAATTGTTAAGAGCAATCATCCCTGTCTGACGAGCATAAGCGAAAATTCCACCAGCATCAATCACAGGTTTAATGTCACCCAATGGTTTAAGAGGGTAAGTTTGATTTAAAGTGTGGTTAATTAGCTGGTTGTTGTCAAAATCTATTTCTACTTCCTGTCCAGTTTCAAACTGATCGCACAAGCGTTCTACTGACTCCCAAGGATACAATTCACCTGTTGCTGAACAGTTACGGAAGAAAATTCGAGCGTAAGATTGAGCAATTACTGCCTCAACTCCGCTTGCGCCTAAAGCAATTGGTGCGTGTTCCCGTGAGGAGCCACAGCCAAAGTTTTCACCAGCAACAATAATCGGATAGCGGGTTTTAATCTCTTCGTTTCGTATAAACTTACCGTATCTATCCGGTAACCCAATTAGGGCATAGCTGCCTAACTTTTCATACTCATCCGGTTTAGAGGGAACTAAAGTTAGGTACTCTGCTGGGATAATTTGATCGGTATCAATGTTGTCATCCAGAACAAAAATTTGCCCCCGAATCACTTTACCCATGATTAATTTCCGGTTCTCCCGCAGTTATTTAGCCTTTTTAGTGTATCATTTCCACAGTAATTATCTAGCCTTCGCGGTCTTTCGGAATTATTGTGCAAATGTTCATTAAAGAACATTTTATCTCGATCTCTCCCCCTGCTTCCTCTGCTTCTCCTGCAAAGGAAAACACAGTAAAAACGCAAGAACTGTTCTCTGTGAGCTTTTCTGGCTCACTCTTACAGTCGGGGCGAACTACCAATTAATGGCTCAAACAAAAATGGCAGATCCGATGGATGATATCGCCAAGCAGGCTCGCCAGGGTAGTGTTGCGGCGATTATTCAACTATTAAATGAAAGGCTGGCAGACTCTGGTGTAAGAACCAGAGCAATGTTTGTTGAGGGTGCGTTGCAGCTTCTTTGTGAAGCAGCGACACCTGAACAACTCGAACAGTCGGTAGTGGTAGAGCAAATCAGGAAAATTTTAGAGGCTATAGCACCGCGAAATATCCGACGGGTGAATATCAACTGTCGGATAGGGCGTGAACAGCAGTTGCTGTGGTTGGACGAAATTAGTCGAGATCCAGAAAGTCAATTGCTTTGGTCGGAGCAAATTATCCTCAAAAAGCCCAACATATTTCAGCAGTTGGAAGAAGAGCGCAAACATAAGAAGTTTGCTAAGAATAAACCACCCTTCCCAAAATCTCCCCATTCAATTCGTGAACAACGGGTTTTTTGGAGGGGTATTGCTGGTGGTGTCAGTGTTAGTTTACTGTTACTGCTGGCTGGCTGGGGGATTTATCAATGGCTCAGTACTAAGTTTATTATTCAGATCCAGCCTCAATCACCCCAAGCTTCAGTTGCACCAAAACCTAAACCAAAAACTGCGGTTTCCCCGCGACCGTCAAAAGCGCCGTCAAAAGCCCCTGATAAATTTGTCGAAGGTGTCCGACTAGCTGAACAAGCTAATGCTGCTGGCAAAAAGGCTAAATCCTCTGTTCAGTGGTTAGAGATAGCAGCTAAGTGGCAGAAAGCTTCTGACATGATGGCATCTATCAATAAGAGCGATAAACGTTACAAGACAGCTAAAAGCCGAGTAGATTCGTATCGTAAAAATAGCCAGACGGCTTTAAAGGAAGCCGAGAAAAAACGTTAGCCAGAGTTAAGCTGTTGTGTTTGTTTGATTTTATGTTTTAGGGAGATAGGAGGAAGGAGGGAGGGTTATAGGGTGTGATATAAAAAATGTATAAGTTTATTTGCGCGTTAGCTTACTATTTGGCTGTATCATTGAACGCCCAGGCTGTCCCTGTTTACATGGCGGGGAGTTCGTTCTACAGAAAAAATTATTTTTTAACAAAGAAAATCAAAATTAAATTCTGTATAGCAGATTAGATTTTATGATTGTGGCTGTAATTAGAAAAAGTTACAAAAATTAGAGAGAATCTTGGTACAAAGGGCAATAATTCGGGAACTCTAACAAAGAGCGCTAATTCAAAAACTGGTTAACCCAGTTGTGATGGTTTGGTTAAATAGTGTGATCAGGTGGGAGCTACTAATCTATTGTTTTGATTGACGTAGATAATTATCTGATCATTAAGCATCAAACACCGCGCTTGTTTGACGTTGGAAAAAACTAGCAGATCAGAATTGTGGTTGAGTGAAATGGATGCAGCAACTGCAAAGACAGCCCTCATGGTAGAAAATTTAACTTCACCTCTGCCCCCGTATGTGAAATCAATTAGCCCACAAATACAGCAGGGCGCATTCATGCAGTATGAAGGTGATTTAACTCAGCTACAATCACAGATTACCCAGTTAATTTTGAGTAGTCCTGAGCCAGAAACAATTCTGCCAGAAATAGCGGCGGCTTTGGGAGAATTTTTTCATGTAGACTCCTGTTTGGTTGCTGCCAGCGCCAGCCATCAAGCTAATCAACAGATCTCTATTTGGTGTGCGGACGAGCATAATCCGCACATAGTAGAGCTTAAAGAGGAATTTTGGGGGTTAGTGGTTGAGGGAGAATTATTGGCGATCGCAGATGTTACTCACACTAATTTAGTAATAGATTGCCCAATCCGCTCAGTGTTAGGAATTCAGACTCGGTGGCAATCCTCGGTAAATGGCGTGATTGTGCTTGGGCGATCGCAACCCTACGATTGGAATGACTGGGAAAAACAAATTATCACGCTAGTCTCAGAATGGGTGGCAACAGCAATTAATCATGTTCAGCTACAGCGACAAGTGCGAATTGTGGCACAATACCAAAACTTACTTAACCAATTAACCCTAGCAATTCATAATTGTGGGAATTTGGATCAAATTATTCAAGTAGCTATATCGGGTATTGCCCAAGTGCTGCAAGTCGATCGCGGTTTGATGTTGCTATTGAAATATGCAGATCCATTGCACAAAAACAAATCTTTAAAAGATATTCCTAAAGCTAGAGTTACAGTTGTTGGTGAATTGTCTAAGGATAGCAATCTGTTAAATTATTCTTTTGCCCTATCAGAATCTCATTTATGCCAACAGGCTTTGTTAGATGCTCCCACTCCGGTAGTTATACCTGATCGCAGAATTTTAGACAAAATTAACTTAGATAGTGAACTGGAATGGGTTTTCCCTTCTGAATTACCATCTCTACTGATTTTTCCTTTAACAGAGATACTACCTCACACTGCTGGAACCCATGTAAGCGATCGCCACGATTATTTACAAGCTACTGTATTAGGATTTTTAGTCTTACAACATTCTCAACCTCGCCTGTGGCAAGCAGAGGAATTAGATTTACTCAACTGGGTGGGTAGGCAAGTTAGTAGCGCCATCATCCAACACCAAACACTGCGGCAAGTGCAAGCTTTGGTAGAAGAACGCACAGCACAGTTACAGTGTAGTTTGGATGTTCAAGCCAAGTTATATGAAAAAACTCGTCAACAAATTGACCAGTTACGCTATCTTAATCAACTCAAGGATGACTTCCTTAGTACAATCAGCCATGAGTTACGCACACCACTTACTAATATGGCTTTAGCGATTCGCTTATTGCGTCAAGCAGAACTTTCTCCTGAGCGTCGTGCTAAATATTTGGAAATTTTAGAGCAACAGTGTAGTCAGGAAATTAACCTAATTAATGATTTACTAGCTTTGCAAAAGTTAGAATCTCCTCACAGTCAGATTCAAGTACAAAAAATAGATATTAAAGAGCTTATTTCACATCTAGTTAATTCATTTGAGCAACAATGGCGGGATAAAGGGTTAAAACTTGCAGTTGATTTACCTGAGCGATCGCTAATTATTCATACTGATCCAGAGAGCATAAACCGCATTTTAGTTGAATTACTAACCAATGCAGGTAAATATTCTCAAAGCGATAGTACTGTTTATTTACGTCTAACTCAACCAGCCAAGCAACCAGAGGAGCAAGTTATCTTAACTATTTCTAATACTGGCTCTGGAATATCGCCTGATGAACTTAATTATATTTTTGATAAATTTCGTCGGGGTGATGGAGTAACTGAAAAAGCTATTCAAGGTACAGGTTTAGGATTAGCTTTAGTAAAGAGTTTAGTACAACATCTAAATGGCACAATTGATGTTAAAAGCTCTCCTATTCAAAATAGCCCAGCTTATCAAACCGACTTTACTCTTACCTTGCCTCGATTATTTGATAGTACTAAAGCATAAAGCAATTGGTGATGGGTGATGGGTGATGGGTTAATTTTCATAACAGCTTTTAATCACAAAATAGTATAAATAATATCAAATCCGGTTGCCTGGGAATTATATATTTTTTTAACGCAAAGGAGCGCAAAGGTAAGCGCAAAGGTAAAATCAGTAAAATTTTGAATCATTCTTAAGTAACCGGAAACGATATAACATCTAATATTAGCAATAGTGTTGATATGTAGATAAATTTAAATCTGTATAAAATATGCTTACTCATAGTGCGTCTAAGCCCCTACGCTGGCAAAAGCATAAATATTCTCTGCTGGCGCGTCAAAGAGATATTTTTGCCTCTGCGGCAACATTAATTTTCTATCTGTGGTGGGATGCCACATTTATAAAAGACTCACCTGAGCATAGAAAGCGTAGGGCTGATTGGTTAGTGCGTACTTTACTAGATTTAGGACCAACTTTTATTAAAATTGGGCAAGCATTATCTACTCGCGCAGATTTACTCCCTCTAGAGTATGTACAGGCATTAGGACAGTTACAGGATAAAGTTCCTGCATTTAGTAGTGATCAAGCGATCGCTCTAATTGAAGCAGAATTAGGCAACTCTATTCATACTTTATATCGGGATTTTGATCGTTTTCCATTGGCGGCAGCTAGTTTGGGGCAAGTTCACAAAGCACGCTTGCACACAGGGGAAGATGTAATTGTTAAAGTTCAACGTCCAGGTTTAGATAAGTTATTTAGTTTAGATTTTCTAGCTTTACATAAAGTGGAGCGTTTTTGTTTTCGTTATTTGCCCTGGACAAGAAAATACGAATTAGCTACTATTTATAATGAATTTTTCAATCTTCTTTATCAAGAAATTGATTATATCCAAGAAGGTAAAAATGCTGACAAATTTAGAGAAAATTTTAACAATTATCCACAGGTAATGGTACCTAAAATTTATTGGCGATATGCTACTACAAAAGTACTGACAATGGAATATTTGCCTGGAATTAAAATCAATGATCGTCAAACTTTAGAAGCTTGCGGATTAAACGCAAAAAAAATTAATCAAATAGGGATTTGTTGTTATTTAAAACAATTATTAATAGATGGTTTCTTTCAAGCTGACCCCCATCCTGGGAATATGGCTGTTAGCCAAGATGGTAACTTGATTATTTATGATTTTGGGATGATGGTGGAATTAAAACCATTAGCAAAAGATCAAATGGTCAAAACATTTTGGGCGGTGTTGAGAAAGGATGCTGAAGAACTAACTGATACTTTAATTGATATGGGGTTGATTGTCGAAGTTTCCGACATGAAACCGATCAAACGGATGCTAACATTTATTTTAGATAGATTTACTGAGAAACCGATAAATGTCAAAGAATTTGGACAAATGCGTAATGAACTTTATGCCATGTTTGAGCAACAACCATTTCGTTTACCTGCTCAGATGACATTTATTATTAAATCATTAACTACTCTTGATGGTATTGCTAGGGCGTTAGATCCTGAATACAATATGGTAGCAGCCGCTCAACCTTTTATTAAAAGTATTACTGTCTCTAAAGGGCAGGGAAATTTAATTGCTGAATTTGGGAGACAAACTAAAAAATTTATTCAATATAAGTTAACACAGCCAAGTGCAGCAGAACTGTTAATTTATCGTTTAGAAAAAAGAATTGAAGAAGGGGAGTTACAATTTCGTGTACTCTCAGTGGAGAGCGATCGCACTTTCAAACGCATGAATGTAGCTATTAAAAGCTTAACTTATGCTTGTTTTACGGGCTTGACTTTATTAGCAGGTGCAGTACTTTTAATTGGTTCCTATAGTTCTTGGGCGCTGGCTATTTTTATCTTATCAGGATTTAGCTTTTTAGTATTTTTGCGTTCTTTAATTTCTTTAGCAATTATGGAAAAATTTGAGAAAGTTACTAAAAAATAAATTATAAATGTTTAATTTTTGCAGGAGTTGGAAAAAAAAGTAAAAATATAACACAATGGATAGACGACATTTATGCAAACACAAATTCAAAACAATTCTACAACGGCGTTGATTGTGGGAGCAAGTCAGGGGATTGGTTTAGAGTTTGTGCGCCAATTTCTAAAAACTAATCGCGTACAACGCATCTATGCTACCTATCGCAACCCGCAAGCAGAAATATTAACAATATCAGATTCTCGTTTGCGTTGTCTGCAAATGGATATTACAGAAGAAGTGCAAATTGCTAATGTTGTACAAGAAATTAAAGCAGAGACAGCGACACTGAATTATGTCATCAATTGCGTAGGTGTGTTGCATGAGGGAGCAATGCAACCAGAGAAGAGTTTGCGACAAGTTAATTCAGAACAATTGATGCGCTATTTTCAGGTTAATAGTATTGGTGCAGTTTTGTTAGCCAAGCATATACAACCTTTATTTAAGCATCAGGAACGATCTATCTTTGCTACGATTTCGGCTAAAGTTGGTAGTATCGGCGATAACTATTTGGGCGGGTGGTATGGTTATCGCGCATCAAAGGCAGCATTAAATATGTTTATGCGGACAACGGCGCTTGAATATAAGCGTAGCTGTCCACGTGCGATCGCTGTTACTTTACATCCTGGTACAACCGATACACAACTATCGCGTCCATTTCAGCGTAATGTTCCCCCAGAGAAACTATTCTCTGTTGAACATACAGTTGAGCAGTTGCTTATGGTTATTGATCAACTAAAAGAAAGCGACAGTGGAGAATTTTTTTCTTGGGATGGCGATCGCTTGCCCTGGTAAACTGTTATGTTTCTAATTTTTCTGTTTTAGGGGGAGAGGAGGGAGGAGGGAGGAGAGAGAGGAAGAGGGTTTGATAACTTTTCTCTAAGTTCAAAACGTACAAATTAAATGCGCCTTAGCTTAAGAATTATTAGAATGATAAGAGTGCGATACTCTTACAAAGTCGCTACGCGATCGCATAGTATCTACGATCTAGTAATACTGAATCGCTGATTAATTTGAGAAATATTAACAACCCAAAATGAGTACAAATCAAGATAGAAAAGCAGCAAAAGAAAATCTGAAAAAGGTGCTTGCTGCTTATGGCGGTAACACCAAACATGAAACTGTAACTACAGCGATAAATCAACTCGCAAATCTCAACCCAACAGTAGCACCGACTCGTAATGAAGCACTGATGGATGGGCAATGGCTATTAATTAGCGCCCCCAATTTTCCTAATGGAGAATTGCAAGCAGACGGTAAGTATGTTTATACCCTTGGTCGGCTTGCTTTTAATATGTTTAAACCTGTTAAATTGAAGGTGGCGATCGAGCGAGTATTGCAACCTGTAATTCCCCTAGAAAATGGGCAACGCACTCACGACATTATTGTTGAATTTATTATAGTAGATGAGAATTTCCCTCAGCTACAAGGCATCGTCCACAACTTAGGAATTTGTCAACCTACTGATGACAATACCTTACAAGTAAGATTTACAGGAGCAACTTTAGCACCCCAGAATCAAAATCAAATGGAAGCGTGGAAAGCGATTTTTGGTGAGCAATCTAAGCCTGCTAAAATTAATTTAAAGGAAAGATTGATGAACACCATCTTGCGGATGATGTTTGGAATTGTGCCACCGCAGGGGATGGATATTAAAACTGGGCAAGTTTCATTCAAGATACAAAAATCTCCCAAAGGTAATCTCAAGATTCTTTATCTTGATGAAGAATTACGGATTACCAAAGGAGAAAAAGGCACTGTTTTAGTATGTGAGCGAGTTCTTCAGTAATTTTTGAATATAAAGTAGCTGTTTATATCTAGTATCAAATCAGAAAAAATCAAACCAACTTTTATTTATCCTTGAATAACCATGAATCAAAATGATAGGTTGACAGGTCGTATAAACTTATTGATTTTAACTGAAACTGCTGAAATTATAATTTTTAATTCCTAATTTTTCGTTTAGGAATTACGCATCTCATCCCACCTCTTGAATCAACACTATCCCCTTTGTAACGAGGGATAACATGAATACTAGCGTGCATCATATTTTGCCCTGCATCTTTATTCACGTTCATCCCGATATTAAAACCATCAGGATGAAATTCTTTAGTTAAAATTTCTTTAACTTTATTCGCCATCAACCAGCAAGCTGATTGCTCCTTAAATGGTAGTTCAAAATAATTAGCTACATGGCGTTTAGGTACAATTAAAACATGACCTTTACTCACTGGATATCCGTCAAAGATAGCATAAGCTGTTGCCGACTCTGTTAGTAAAGTTAACTTTCTATAAGGGTTACAAAAAACACATTGATTAGATGAGTTTCTTTGATAATTATAATGAGTATACTCGTATATTTCGCAATATTCGTCTAAATGAATTGACTTGAATGGAATTTTAGTGATACACTGATAAGTAGGCTTTTTGTGAACATAATGTTCTCTAAAACCTTCTTTTTTGATGTCTCTTCTGACTGCATAATAAGCTTTTCCTCCTGGTTTCAGTAAATGTGAAACTTCCATCAGGACATTAGCTTGTTCTTCAGGGAATAAAACGTTTAAAACATAAAAGCAGATGATAGTGTCGAATTTATCGTTAGGGTATTGCGGGAAATAATAAGGATCATAACCTGTAATATCAAAGTTTTTTTGTTGCAATAGCTTAACATCATTACCAAAGCCGCAACCAAAATCTAGAATTTTACCTTGAAGCAGATTTTTTTCTAAGAGAAATCGTGCGGGGAAGGAGAGATAAACTCTTTCTATTGCCGTAAGGTGGCTAAATTTATTCTTTTGTTTTTGCATCTTGTGGTATGGAAGTGGTATTTAGACAACTACCTATTCCATCATCTCATCACTTGCAGGTTTACCTGGATAGAAGCGATCGCTTAAAATTTCCTCAAGGGTGTAAGGGCAATCTTGCGGAAATGTTTTAATAGCTAAATTTGTTTCTTTAGCAGCCAGTGCAATTGCTTTTATATAGGCTTGATGAAGAACTTCTTGCAAATACGGTTTGAGACTAGGATTTTCTGCTAATAATTCTAAAGTATCTATACGCTGTATGCGAATTGTGTTTAACCAACTACGACTTCGGTGATTGAGTTGATATTCCCATTTTAGTAGATGTCCGATTAACACACTTAAACGATTTCGTAGTTCAGCACGTTCCTGTCTTCCCAAAGATTCGATTTCCTCAATTAAATTCGGTAAGTCAAGCTGACTCCATTGCTGATCGTGAAGTAATTTAGCCTGTTCCTGAGTCCAAGCATAAAAGTCTGTTTCGTAAAGACTCAGCATCAGGCTTCCTGTTTTTTCTTCTGTGTGGGGTGTCTGCATCATGGGGTTACAATTTGGGGAAATTGATTTAATTTTAGTGCGAGTCAGCTTATACTGGCTGTGCGATCGCTTGCTAATTTTCTCTAAAAAAAATAGTTGTAGGGTGCGTTGTCGCTCTAGCGCAACGCACCCTAATCTTAAACATCCCAAACATCGGACGCAACTTTAACATCTCCACTACCACCCCAATCTAATGGATAAATCTGCTGCTGAATAAAACGATGAATACTCGAAAAAGCCCATTGTTCAGGTGATTCACAAAGCCGATGTCGCACAGGGTTATAGTGAATCCCCAAGTGATAGATTACGGATCGATTCTCATTGATGGTGGCAAGTCATCAGGATCTGAACCCACACGCGATGAAGAGTTGCCAGTCCTCTCAATAGCCTTCTTGTTTTCTTGTATTAGATAAGTAAGCTCTCCCCTAGCCTTAGTCCGCTTGTAATCCATCGAATTGAGCTTTACCATCTGCCAGCCATTCATGAGTAGTAGTAGAAGCTCAGATAGATGCCTGAAAAACAAATCGATTAAATAACCAAGCTCCTTTGCTGTGTAGAGAGCAAAGTACTGATAATTCATGTATTGAAACTCCTGTTACAAATTATCTATTTTCGTTTCAATTGATGCTAATTTCAGTTGAATGTTAGCAAGCTGATTAAGCTCTATTGTTGTGTCTACTCCCGTGTATTTCCAGATAGTTAACTTGATGTCTTGAATCCAAAAAGGAGGCTTGAAGTTTAACGTTCAGGGGGCGACCAAGCCGCTAGAGCGGCTGGTCTATAAGGTTTATAGCTCTCAAGCCTCGTTGATAAAATGACTTTTTATTTGCAATAAGACTGAGCATTTCCTCTACCCATAACTGGCAAGACTCGAAAGCAACCAGCCAACTTTCTCCATACAAGCCTATCCAAAAGTTGCTATGCCTTCTTCTGGTTCTACCTGTTTCAGTAGGACGACAAACATATTGGTGTTGCCCTTGTAGTTGAGTTCTCTTTCCTTGCAACCATGCAGAAGTCATTGCCAAAGCTATTAAAAGTATTAATTTGATTAATCGATCAGGAGAGGTTTTGGAATCTTCAAGATTATATCCTCCTGTTTTACAATCCTTAAACATAGCTTCTATACCATAACGTTGTTTGTAGATCTGAACAGCACTTTTTAAATTAGGGAGGTTAGTTAACAAATACCAGGGTTCTTTCTCTTGCTTACCTCTATATTTCCTTTTCCAATAAGCAGCCAAATTGAAGCGGTTAAAACCTTTTTTTTGAGTTAAACTAATATGGGGATAAAAAAGCCGAATGCCTGGTTGAAGTGGAATATTACCTAAAGGTTGAAAATTTTGTCTTTTCTCCCGAAAAGTTGTATTGCATTTTTGACGAAGTACAAAGCTTACGTGCTGGCGGTGTAACCACTGTGCAAGTTCTATGCTATGGAACTCTCTGTCTCCCACAATCACTAATTTATATTTATTTAATAGCCGAATTACTGGGCGCAATACTTGTTTTTGTTCTGCTAGATTGCAGGCACCCTTTTTATCTAACAATGTCCAGAATATGGGAAAAGCTCTTTTTTGATAAATGGCGCTAACCATCAAGACATTATTTTCTCGCCATTGAGTTCTATCAATAGCAATAATTAGCTGAGATCCAGCTTTAATTTGATGATCAAGAATCTCTCTAATTAAGGGAAACCATATAGCCAGCACGCTTAGTGAACCCAGAGATAAAAAACGTTGAATATGGCGGCGGCGACTGTTTTCTAAAATGGGTAAGGGTAGAGTCGCTGCTAATCTTTCTATGCGTACTTGCTTCTGGGATTGTAATAACCACACTAGCATTTTTAGGGTGATTAATTGTGCTGGTTTGAGGTATCTTTCCAGGTATTTTTGATAAAATGATGGCAACATTATTGTTTTGGTCTTGTGTTGATAGCGAGACCGTTCCTTTTTAACATAACTTAATACTTTTTTCTCTATCTAGAGTCTGTTGTCAATAAACCGCCGATTTTCTGCTTGGCGCTAAAGCGCAAAAACCTTTGCACATAAAGCTTTGGGGGCGCTTGTCGCCCCCTGAAAGTTTAACGAGTAGGTTGGTGCTAAATTCCTAAATATTAGAAGCGAGATGCGGTTAAGGTAAATTTTTCTAGCTTGAGTAGCGTCAGAGTCGAAACCGCCACCAACAGTAATACCCAGATGTACTTTCTGAAATAAGAAACCAGCAAAATGCCACGTCGGTTTGGCACTGGTAGATTCAGCTAGTACAGCAATAATTCTTGAATCAATTATTAGTGGAATACTAAATTCTGGTATTGGTTGGTAAGCATTTGGATTGTTAGGCACTGGTGCGCCTTGAGCCGAGTAACTTCCTAAGCTATCCCAGTTTGCGGCATTTCCTAAGCTGAGAATTTCCATCAGAACAAATAGCTAACAACCATCATTGACTCAGTACAAGACTCAGTAAAAGACTCGTAAAATTCTTCAGTAAAGTTCCGCAAGTTGTCGTCTTTGATACTTTCAATAGCATCTTCAATTGCTGAAGCGAATGACCATGACTGGCTACCTTCTTCACCCCATTTGGCGATAATCTTGGCTAGTCCTGGGAAGATTTTCTCAAGGTGTGCCGCCTTAGCACCAGACTTAATCCACTTGCGTAGATTTTTGTATGACTCCATGAAGGCTATTTGACTGGCAACATTTTTTCCGAGATTCGCGAGGGCTTGCAAATTTTCCATTGTTTCCTCCCAGAGTTCGCCGTACTCGTCCCCTCTGGGGTCGAATTCGGAAATTTCCTTGATGTAGGCAAGAACCATCGGATTAACTTTGATTATTTTCGTGCGAAGTCCCACCGCCATTGGCAACGCGCCACATAACAGTGAACCTAATCCCGATCCGAAACTTGCTCCAAGTTGTCCATATAGGCTATTAATTAATGCTTGTTGTTGAGCTTTAATTTGGGAGTCGGTCACGTTCCAGTTGAAATTCCAAAGGTATTGAACTCCCCTAACGCACCAGCGAATTAACATTCCAACAGTAAAGGCGGTTGCCACAATGGCGATACCTCGACTTAGCCAGCCGATAGCGCTCAAAGCTCTGATGATTCCAAAAGCTCCGCCAATCAATCCACCAACGGCACTAGCTCCGGCAACAAGTGCAGCACCAGCACTGCCAATGGCTCCGATAATCGCACCTCCGCTCAAAAGTATTAAGCCGCCAGCCAAAAGTACAGCACCAGCGCCCGCTACTGCTCCAACGGGTTCATCATCCGCCCACTGCCAGAAGAAGTTCCAGCCCTTTTTTACAAAAGTGACAGCTTCATTAAACTTATTTTTAATGGCGTTCCCAACCTTGTTCAAGTTGACGTTAAAGTTTCCGACTATAGCTTTATAGTCAGCCAGGAACCCTGCATCTGCGAATCCTGCAAAAATAGCACTAGATAGTGCCGTTGAAGCAATACTGAGAATAGCCATATCCTGTTTTTAACCAGTTAAAGGGATGCCCCAGCACATCTCTAAATCTCTTAAGTTCTCCTCAACCTCTTCGATATAGGTTTCTACCGGGACTGGTAAGAAATCTGCCAGAGCCTCAACTAATTCATCGGGAGTTATCTCGGCTCTAAGCATTTTCTGGATTAGGAACTGAGTTTGGCTAGCAGCAAGTAAATATTCTGCTTCCAGGTCATCGTCGCCCGTAGGAACCCAGATAGAAAATTGAGACTGTATAGCTTTTTCCAGCATTAATCAATCGGAGGTATACCAACGTTGGCAGAGTTAGCAGGTTTGTAGGAGTCACTTCTCTTGGCTCTCCACACTTCCGAGTCGAACGAAAACGCCACCAATTTCTGAGATTGTCCTGTAATCACTCTCGTATTGACATCTATCTGACCTTTAATTTTCCCTACCAATGAAAGTTTTACGTCTTGTTCGTCAACGTTGGTAATAACAGTTACAGCCGTTCCTGTTTGTGCGTCGGTCGTGTTGGTAGTGGTTCTGCCAAAAGGAATACTACCGCTCCTGGATTTCATGCGTTTGTAGGTACGCTTGGTAACTCCGCTAATTTTGGAGTCTGGCGTTTGCGCTGAGGGTGCGACAGCGATTTTAACCAAGGCAGGATAAAATGCGCCAGAATTTTCGTCAATGTTGGCTTCTGTCCGCTCTATCCCTAAATCGTTGTTAGCCAGTGCTGCACCGAAAAGCGATTCTGATTGCGTCCGCCTGCGCTGTCATCCCAACTTTTAAAGCCCTACCCGTACCAGTATTCGGATAATTTCCAAAAGGAATTACTCCCACTCCCAAGAGTTGAAGGTATTTACCATCGGGTCTACGCAGAACATCAATATCGTTTAGCCCTTGCAAGAACTTTTGATATTCAAAAACGGGACCAGCCGTGGCAGTACCATTTGTTGCTTTTAACAGTCTGTTTAAGTTAGCGAATCTCGGAGTTCGGCGAGCCATACAGCTTTAATCGTTATTTGATGCTTTATTTCTAGCAGTGCAAAAGGTATGTTGAATAGTATGCTCCGTCTTAACGTACACCCTTAAGGGTGTGCAAATTTTTTAGCCGCTGTATATGAGGTTTATTGACTATGGCATCTATCACGCCTGGGACTGGTGGCACAGCCCAAAGCACAACACTTGAAGGATTAATCCACGAACTTTGCAGCTTGGTCATCAATGCTGAAAACGATGCTAACAAGAACCCAGAAGGGCTAAAAAACTTTACTGCTACCCATTACCAGAATCGAGGCACTTATAGTTGTTCATTTGCGATTCCAGTAATTCAGGTTGTCAATACGCAAAGTGGTGTGCAATATACGGCTAGGGAATATTTAGTAAATACTGGGTTTACGCCTGGGACTAGCGGGACTTTTACCAATAGTGGATTGCTAGGGACGTTGATGGCGGCATTATTATTTGCACAATCCTATGAATCAAATGCGACTTCTAACCCAGATGCTATCAATAACATTACTGGAAAGATAGATACTGATACATTTGAATTTGTCGGAAACCTGGATTTGTCTGTAACTCAATCTCCGACAGTATTAGGACAAGTAAGCTACGAAGCTATCCCATATCTAGCCTAAGAAACTAAAGTCACGTTTTTCAGAGCGTCCTTTAGGTCGTTACTCCAGCCTAGAGGTTCTTTACTGGGATAAATCCACAGTTTGGTTTTTTTATACTTCTGCTTACCTATCAGTGTTTTTTTTGTTTGTGGTGAAACTGTACTCGATTGAAAAATTCTAGGATTATTAACTTGTATCCAAGCTGGATAAACTTCAAATTTATTGTAATTGGCTTTATCTTTCCATAAAGCTCTTTCTCCCTTGTTGTAGTCAATTTTATTAACACTCACTCCTCTAACTTTTGCTCTTGTAAAAGGCAGAAATCTTTCCAAATTTTTCTGTGCAGTGCTTTCATCGTCACCGCCTACAACTATCTGGTAAATAATTTTGCCACTATCGTCAGGTGATAAGTAAGCTCTAGCGTGGTATTCTCCATATTTCAATCCCAAGCTATTGTTGCAAGCATCTCGAAGGTTTTTGTAAGTAAGTTTCCTTTTATCAACAAGTGGGATACTTATCTGTCGTCTACTGAACCATTCATAAGCACTCTTTTGGAATGGAGGCGTTTTTTTGGTAGTTAGCCAAATCATAATGCTAATTTCGTCTTGAGCTTTTCCCTTGTAATATTCCTCTAAAGGATACCCTACAAACTCACCAATATCCCTTCTGTCAACCATTCTATGAATAGCCATGACAAAGGATAATTGGGTCATCAATTCCAGTGGAGTACCAAAAAGTAAATAAGACTCTGATTCATTATTTCTATCAGGAAGAAACTCTATAACTCTATACCCTTCGGTCTTTTGAGCTTCTGCTTCAAAATTCAATTCCCTAATTTTTGGTCTATTCTCAAAACCTTGTCCCCAGTATCCCAGATTAAGTAGTGGGTTTTTCTTGGCTATAGCTGTAGGGAATCCCATCTCGAAATCGGTAATCCAATTATCAAGATCGAACTCTCGCTTTGTTGCGTCAGTATCAGACAAACTATTAATTAAGCTGTCTGCATCATTCATTTTTGCCATATCGTTTATTAGTTACTAGGACTATTTTCTAGTTTTGAAATCACCAGATGTTAGAGCTTTCCTGCTGTTGTGCCTATCAATCGCTCCCGACAATCTGATAATCTTCTGACAGGCATCAACTAATTCTTCAAGTCGCTTTGCGGATGATTCTTCTGTGACGGCTGCTGCTGAGTAAGCCGTATCTCGTTTGATGTCGAGAAGAATGTCATTAAGTGATTTTTTCTCATCATTGACGAGGATTCTAATTTCTGCTTCGACGTTCTTGAGCAGTTCGGGCAACAGCTTTTCTATGGCTTTTTCATCTTTCGGATCTACTGGTAAGCCTTCGTTAGGATTATTGCCGAACCCTTTGGTCTTAAGTCCTGCCTTAACATCAATAGTCATGGGGACTTTGACTTTTTTGTACTTATGCTTGAAGTCTAGATGTTCGATAATTGCATCTGACATTGCCGTATTCTGAACTGACAGTTGATGAATTAGCGCTAATTCATACAAGGCTCTAACTAACATATTGTTAGCGATATCAACATCACCATCAGCGTCAAGTAAATATTGAGTTATCTCTCTGAAAAAATCAGCAATACTGTGAATTTCAACTTCTACAGGCTGATTGCCGGATTGCGCTGCGTTGCCATCAGCTACCTTAATTTTTTGGGGTAAATATCCGACAGCACGATCTATCTGACGGACAAGATACCCAAGAAACTCAGGTAAATCTTTAATTTCTTCTTCACCTGTACCTTTTGGGTAAATCAATCTTTTGGGTAACTTTGCTGGAAATTTGCCCTTGCCCAGTAATTCTAATATCTGTTCTAAGCCTTTGAAAACCGTTTCTGGATCGCCGTCACTGGTTCCAAGCTTGTTGGAAAGTGCTGCAATCGCATCAAGTATTGGTTGTATATCCACTTCTTCAGCATCCTTGCCCTTGTCACCTTTAACTCCTGGTTCTCCTTGTATTCCTGGATTACCCTGATCGCCCTTGTCACCTTTAACTCCTGGTTCTCCTTGTATTCCTGGATTACCCTGATCGCCCTTGTCACCTTTAACTCCTGGTGACCCCTGTGTGCCTGGTGGACAATTGCATTGCGGTGGCGGTGGCGGTGGCAAATTCGGCGGGTAAACTGGAGGGGGAGGGGTTGGGGGAGGATCGTCAGGTTGCGTCTGTGGAGAACAATTGTCCGGTTCTCCATCCAAGCGAATGACATCCTTGATCGTGATTGTGTAAGGCTCTCCCGCCGACAATAGTTCAGCACGAGACACAGGTGCATTAGGAGCGGATTGATATTCGAGGCTGTGGACAGTGCTACTTCCACCAACTGCTGTCGTTATTCCCAGGATCTTCCCATTCACTTGAATCGCGTAATCTCCAGAAAAATGTTGATCGTAATCTCGCACAGGGGTGTAGATCACACGATAAAGTGTGTAGCACCCTCCTTGACCAGGCGGTGGTTCACCAGGAGGTGGTGGCGAGGGTTTGCATTCGCAGTGTTGCAGCCACATCATTGCTCTGCCTTGTGCCGTCAGCTTTTGCAGTACAGCATTAATAATCAAAAAATCTGATGGTTCTATTGGATCAGGTTGAGTGAATACTGACGAGCAAAGTGCGTTCACTTCTATCAGTTCAACTTTGTTGCTGATATTTGCAATGAAATTGCA
This sequence comes from uncultured cyanobacterium, assembly GCA_963711165.1. GTDB lineage: Bacteria > Cyanobacteriota > Cyanobacteriia > Cyanobacteriales > PCC-9333 > Crinalium. The sequence goes on from CAVQDG010000073.1 coordinate 127,025, forward strand.
GATAGGATCGTTACTGGGGAAACTGCATCCGAATATGTTGGCAAGGTTCATCCAGTCGTAATCTGGAGCGCCAGCCTTTTTTTGTGTGCCGTTGGGGCAAGCCATGTTTAGCAATAAATTAAGATATCTTTAATTTACGCAGCACTTGAATTAAACAAAATCGTTCAGTTTTACGAAAAACTGGTAGTTGCACTGATAGCCTCAAATAGTTGCAGGCTCTATAATTGAGGTATCTAATCTCCACATTAATGTTGAGAAATCTTACAGTTATGTCAACAGATTAGGTAAAACTGTTAGTTAAAATTGGTTGATAAATTGTGGCGAAAAATAACCGGAGCGGTCAATCAACAATTATCTCAGATCTTGATTACCGTAAGATACGTAAACATCTAAATAATCGTCAACAATTGTTACTAGATATCGCTTGGTATACGGGGGAGCGTTGGGGTGCGATTGTTCAATTACTCGTCACAGATGTTTATGCAGATCCGAGTAGGTCAATCCCTCACAAGATAATTACTTTTCGCGCTGCAACTCGTAAAGGTTCACCGGACGGACGGCGGACAACTCGCCAGGTGCCGATCCATCCACAATTAGAACAATACTTACTATCTTTTAAACCGAGTTCCTCTGGTTGGTTGTTCCCGTGCCGACTTGATGAATCGCAGCATTTAACTTTTCATGGTGCAGCGTGGGCATTGGGTCAAGCGATTGTGAAAGCACGGCTTGATGGTAAAGGTATATCTACACATAGTACCCGTCGCAGCTTCATCACTCATCTGCACGAAAAAGGCGCTGATATCAAAACCATTCAACAGATTACTGGTCACAGTGATTTGAAATCTTTGCAGCGTTATGTTGATGTTTCGCCTGAGCGGGTTGTAGCTGCGATCGCTCTACTTTAGCTTTTCGTTGCCAGTTAGATATTCGCTGACAGATTTCAGTATGCGATCGCCCTTCATTGATTGCACGCTGAATTATTTCGACGCGCTGCTGTGCAATTGGGTTAGCAGTGTTACCACCTGGAATATGAATGTGTCGAACCTTGCCGTTATCTCGGTAGCTATAGCGAAAATATACATTAAAACCTCTAGCCGTACCACCGCTTTCATATCTGGTAACTGCTCCATGAGGCGTTATCGAATCATTAATATTAGCAGTATCGCTATCTTTGTCGTCAGTTTCTATTAGCTTTGATTCGATAACGGGGGGAGGAGGGGGCGTTATCGAATCATTTTCTGCAGAGGAATGATAATGACCGCACTCACTGCGATCTAATAATGATTCACCTGACTTGAACCGAATAGCCAGCTTTTCACAAAAACGCTGTCCGCTATCAAAATGCCTACAACTTCCACAATTAGCGATCGCATCTGTTGCATCTGTGCGAATGTCCCATGCCTCGTCAACATCTCCGGCTACATCAAGCGACCAGTCGCCAATATTGGATTGTTTGGCTTGGTACTGGTTGAGGTCGAATAGTGCTGGTTGTTCTGTTTTCATAGTTTTTAAAAACTCGACTCACGGATAATTAGCCGAAAAAGTCCTCCTTCCCAGTCGCAGTTAAGACAGACGTATTTGCGGATAGAATGAAATCGCTGAAAAACGTTGTAACCACAGTCTGGGCATCGGTAATGCTCAAGCTGGATATAGTCAAAGTCGTCTGATGGCATGGGCATGATATTTAGTGTGTTACTGGCGATGGAATGTGACAGTTGTGCCTGGTTGAAGCTGTGCGATTAACTGCTGAAACACTGATGATTGCGTTACCTCATAAAAATGCTGTGTGACAGTTGCGACTGTAGACGCTCAATGAGTTTTGCTTGTCTATCAATAGTTGATTGCTGTTGTCTGCAAACCCTATCCATCTGTCCTAGCTGTTCTTTTAACTCGTGAACTCTTAGCAGTAACTCGCAGTTGCCTTTTTGACAAGTCGATAGGTCGTTCTCTAGTTGTTTTATTCTTCTCATTGCTGTGTACCGTTGTGTGTCCTCCCCTTTTTAAGGGGGAGGAGGGAGTTATTTAGTTTGGCGATCGCACTCTGCTCTTGCCGTTAGTTGCAGGCATCAACGGCTGATCGTCGGGGATGTTTGAGGTATCTAACTGCATAGCTTTAGCAAGTACTTTCAACGAAACTCCCAACTCGCGGGCTAAGGCGATCGCATTATCGAATCTTGGAATCTTGCGACCAGCAACCCATGTGTTGATGGTGACTTCAGCAATGTCTAGCTCTTTACTAAGTTGTCGTTGAGTTGTGCCAGCCGATTGAATGAGGTCTTTCAATGTCGGCTCCTGTTTAATTCCGGTTTGTTCTGTCTCTGGATTCATATTAGCACTGAATCCATACTTTAGTATTGACAAAAATAATTAATCAATACTAAAGTATGGTTATAAGGTAAAAAAAAAGGCAGTCCCAAACGTTCAGTGGGGACTGGGTGTTAAACAAGACTGCCTATCTCAATATTCCCCTACCTCGAATTTCACAATCTGATGTGAATTCTGGGGTCAAACGCTCCCCTCACACCAACCTGCGTGAGCTACATAGAGCAACTCTGTCCACATCGGACGGCGAAGTAACTTCCAACAACAATTGAATAGTCCTAATTAACCATTACAAAACAACCATCAATTCGTGAGGTAACTAATGACTACTAGGTTTAAACAGCCAACAATTTTAAAACCATACCTGGTCAATGAAATCGCAAGCATCAAGACGGCGATTGAGCTACTGAATGGACGAGGAACAGACGATTACGTGACGGAATTGGCGGTAAAAAACCTCAATGACGCACTTGAGGGATTGCGTCGTCAATCAAGGTAGCACTATTTACA
>CAVQDG010000074.1:0-22449 GCA_963711165.1 uncultured cyanobacterium
AAGTTCTGCTTGCTGACGTTGTTGTTCTGCTTGTTGCTGTGCAAGTTCTGCTTGTTGCTGTGCTGCTTCTTCTGGTAATAAAACTAAATTGCCATCCGCATCATAAAAACGTAACCAGACAGCCGTTTCTCGATCTATTGTGCCTTCCCAGGTTCCTAACCAAAAACCTAAACTTTCACACCACAACCAGGCTCGATCATTTTGTTCTAGTTGCTGATATTTCTGCGAACTATCTAGATGCCAACCTTGTAAGGAATTAGGATTAAAAGGGTTATAGACAAAATAATCTGGTGTTCTAAATATCCGCTCGTAAATATCTTTTTTAGCGCCTGTATCTACATTCGCTGTAGATGGTGACATTAATTCCACAATGACATCTGGATAACGTCCATTTTCTTCCCAAACTACCCAGCCAAGACGTTCTTTGTTACCATCAACATCTAATACAGCGAAAAAATCTGGTCCTCTAAAGTCACGGTTACGTGCTTGGGCGCTACTGTAGTAAATAAACATATTACCACCACAGTAAAAGTCATTGCGGTTACTCCACGCTTGTTGCAATGACCTAATTAAGACATTCATGGCTATACGGTGGCGGTTGCTTTCCAAGGGTTCACCATCATCAAATATTAAGTCAGTCGGTGGCATGGGGGGTTCCCACTCCACGGCATCTGCAATTTGGGGGTTTGTCTCAGCCGTCAACTCAACTGACATCTGAATTATCTCCCTATTTTGGGTTTCTTACTCAATCTTAGGTTGACTAATATTGTTTGTGCTGATAGTAACTGATATCTTTCGCGGTTGGGGGTGATTATAGTGCGATCGCTACTTTACACACGGAATGTAAAGAAAAGTTGCAATTTTGAAGTAAATTGGTTACATTTGTTTACAGGAAGTGCCTACACCTCGACGTTGCCTATATTTATTTTTATGTATTCGGCATATCTCTATCGTCTTGGCATCAGGTTATCCTCCTCCCAACACAGCAATTAACAAAAAATCGCTTCTATGGGCTGGTTTTTTGTCAGCTATCAGCTTTTAGCAAGCTATACAGAAGATTTAGTTAAGATAAGAATAGATTTGTCGCACAAATCAAAAGTTTTGTTTTTTTAGTACGCAGATGTACGCGGATAAACGCAGATGTTAACAAAAATAAGACTTACGCACCGAAAGTCTGAAACCTTGATCCCCCCTACCCCCCTTAAAAAGGGGGGGGGAAATTCAAAGTCCCCCTTATTAAGGGGGATTTAGGGGGATTTTGCGTAAGTCCTGAAAAATTTTATCGCCATTAATACAAGGTGCGATTTGTAAAAATTAATGGACGCTGTATTCAACTTTAAGTTACAACAGTAATTACTCTCAATAAATTCTAATTACTAGCTGTGCAACTTCAAATCATTAAAAAATTTAAATTATTAAATATTATAGGTATTGCTGCTTATGTTACAACGCTTTCCATGCCTTTGCTGATGATGCCAGCACCATTATTTACATCCCAGGTGTTAGCGCAAATTCAAGCTCCTCGAAAAGCAAAAGCACAAGAATTATTACAGCAAGGCGTTACTGAGTTTTCTAGCAATCAAATTGAAGCTGCATCAAAATCTTTTCAACAAGCATTAACTATATATAGAGAAATTAAAGATACAAATGGCGAATGGTTTGCTGGTTATTTTTTAGGATTAATTTACTCTAGTACTGGCGATTATGCTAAAGGTATTGATTATTTACAGCAAGGTTTAGCGATCGCACAATCACTTGCTGATAAACCCAAGCAGTGGGATACACTAAATTTGTTAGGCGGGGCTTTTTTCTCATTAAAAAACTTTACAAAAGCACTGGATTATTATCAACAAGGTTTAACAGTTGCCCAAGCTATTCCAGATACTAGAAAACAAGCACAAACTCTGGAAAGTTTGATTAATCTTTACAAAGAACTAGGAGAAAATGCTAAAGTTGCAGAGTATCATCAACAGCTTTCAGCCATAGGAAAAGCAACTGATACTGCGGTAAGCGATCCAACTGAATTGGGATTACAAGCTGTCAAAGAGGGACAGAGGTTAATGCTGCAAGGTACTAAAGAATCTTTACCACTTGCGATCGCTAAGTATGAAGAAGCTTTAGGTTTTTTTCGTGCTTCTAAAGATGGGTTATTAGAATCTACTACACTTCTAGGTATCGCTACAGCTTATAGTGAAGTGGGTGAGAAACAAAAAGCTATTGACTACTATAACCAAGGTTTGTCAATAGCTAAAACATTAAATCAACCACTATTTGTAGCAACTGCCCTTGTAGGAATTGGTTCAACTTATTCAGATTTAGGTCAACAACAACAAGCACTTAAATATTTTGAACAGGCATTACCATTGTTAACCAGTATTGGCGATAAAGCTGGACAATCTACAACTCTCAACAACATTGGTGGCATTTACTTATCAATAGGTGATTATAAGCAAGCACTAAGTTATTATAATCAAGCACTAACTATAAATCGTGATGTTAAAGATTCTGGAAAAGAAGGTTCTAGTCTTAACAATATTGGTTTAGTTTATGCAAGTTTAAGTGAGTATCAAAAAGCTTTAGATTACTATAACCAATCCCTGCCAATTTTTCAGGATAGTAAAGAAAAATTTAAACAAGCGATCGCACTTGACAATATTGCTACAGTTTACTTTTATTTAGGTCAACCCAAAAAGGCGCTCTCATATTTTAATCAAGCTTTGTTACTTGAAGAAAATGCAGGCGATCGCTCTAAGCAAGCTACTACATTGGGAAACATGGCTACTGTTTATTCTTATTTAGGAGAAAATAAAAAAGCACTTGATTACTATAATCAATCATTACCAATATTACAAGCATTAGGCGATCGCTTTGAAGAAGCTACGGTGCTGAGTAATATTGGCTCAGTTTATTTTGATTTGGGTGATAACCAAAAAGCTCTTAATTACTATAATCAAGCCTTAAAACTTTCTAGTAGCATTGGTCAAAAGATTGAGGAAGCAACTACACTTGGTAAACTAGGACAGCTATACTATGCTTTAAAAGATTATCCTCAAGCAATAGATTATTTACAACGAGGTTTAAAGCTAATTAGAGAAATTGGCGATCGCCGAGTTGAAGCCAAAATTCTCAACACTTTAGGTAGAGTTTACTTGCAATCCGGCAAGACAACAATAGCAGAAGCTACATTACTTGATACCATCAAAGTTTGGGAATCAATTCGTGCTGATTTAGGCAGTAATGACATCAATAAAATTTCAATTTTTGAAGAACAAGCCGCTACTTATCGCTTATTACAAACATCTTTAATTGCTCAGAATAAAATCAATGAAGCTTTAGAAATTACGGAACGAGGTAGGGCAAGAGCATTTGTAGAATTGCTATTTGCAAAAATATCTCCTCAATCTCAAATTCAACCGCCTAACCTCAAGCAAATTCAACAAATTGCTAAACAACACAATGCCACTCTTGTAGAATATTCAATTGTTTATGATGATTTAAAAGTTCCAGTTCCTCTAAAGCCTAAAGAATCCAAACTGTTAATTTGGGTGATAAAACCTACAGGTGAAATAGCATTTCGCCAAGTTGATTTTAAAGATGTTTTACGACCAAATACCAAACTAGCAGAATTGGTTATTAATAATCGTATAGAATTGGGTGTTAGAGGACGTGACACTAGCGAAGTTAATAGCAATCCTCCTTCAGAAGAAAATAGTGCTAACAGTCCAGCATCTAAATCACAACAATTGCATAAACTATTAATTCAACCAATCGCTGATTTGCTACCCAAAGATTCTAATGCCCGTGTTGTTTTTATACCCCAAGAATCTTTGTTTTTAGTGCCTTTTGCAGCTTTACAAGATTCTGCGGGAAAATATTTGATTGAAAAACATACGATTTTAACCTCCCCTGCAATTCAGGTATTAGATTTAACTCGCCAGCAGCGACAGCGAGTTTCTGGGAAAAACACTTTAGTCGTAGGCAATCCTACTATGCCTAGTATTCCTAGCAAAGCTGGAGATAGATTTGAGCAATTAATGAGTTTACCTGGTGCGGAAGAAGAAGCTTTATCTATTGCTCAATTACTTAAAACAAATGCAATTACAGGTAAAGATGCGACAAAATCAGTAATTTTGCAGCAGTTACCGCAAGCAAGAATTGTGCATTTAGCAACGCATGGTTTATTGGATGATTTTACAGGTTTGGGTATACCAGGCGCGATCGCATTAGCACCGAATCCCAATTCATCTGAAAAGTTTAATGGTTTACTCACTGCTTCGGAAATTGTTAACTTAAAATTGAATGCAGAATTAGCTGTATTGAGTGCTTGCGACACAGGAAGAGGGCGCATCACTGGTGATGGTGTCGTTGGTTTATCTCGGTCTTTAATTAGTGCTGGAGTTCCCAGCGTAATTGTATCTTTATGGTCAATTCCAGATGCACCCACATCATCTTTAATGACGGAATTTTACAAGCAAATTGAGCAAAAACCTGATAAAGCACAAGCACTACGGCAAGCAATGCTAACTACCATGAAAAAGTATCCCCACCCCTCCGACTGGGCAGCTTTTACCTTAGTCGGTGAAGCAGAGTAAGAAGTGAAGAATGATTAAACTTATTGCTTTCAATCAGTTATGCCATCTGTGTGCATCTGTGTTTATCTTGTCTTACCTCTGGGGTTAATTATCTAAAATATTTACCATTTAGGTAAATCAGAGATAATTTAATATTATTTCATTAAAAATGAATACTTACCACAATTTAGTATTATTTTTGTAGTTGCAGGCTATGGGGAGTTTAGCTGTTGAAGAAGTTTCCTAACCTGTTTCCCAAGGACATAGTAATACCTATCCAACGATCGCGACTTATTATTAGGGACGGGAAATGGCGGGAGATAACCTACAACGGTCAAGATCGCACCGCGTCAGGAGTTTATAATTTTGTTACCACGATAGAGGGAATAGTTTTAATCCGTAAAGCCAGTGCTAAGGTGGGATTTGGAGGTAGGCGAATTAGTCATATAGATCTGGCATTGGGGAGAGAAGTCAACTATGCTGGTCGGATATCCTTTTCAGGACGCAACAACCGAGGCTTTCTCCGTAAATGGACTAATGAATCTGGGCATTATCGACCTACGCCTGAGTTTATCGGAAACGCCAGCTTACCTATTGAATTTTTTGAGGCAGGTCAGTTCACAAACTTAATCAGTGTAATTAGTTGAGTTTAAAATATTGAAAGGGAAGAAAGCATGACTAGCCAATTCTCTAGTACAGAGCGGGGTTTTGATGAAAGGGAGACTTTACAACATCTAATGAGTTTACCCGAAGAAGATCGGTTTCACGAGATAGATGCTCTTTTAGATCAAGATTCTGCTATGGCGCTGAAATTAGCTAATACTGCACTGCGAAACAAGCAGTATTTTGAGCTTCTTTTTGAACGGGGACTAGAGAAAGCAAATGCTAGCGAAATAGAACTTTGGCTAAAGTATTTAATCGCACGTCTTGGTTTTAAGAGGGTTATAGCAATCCTATCTAGTCAGCTATCAGCGCATCCCCAAGAAGTAGAAAAAGCTATATACTGGTTGCCAAATTTTCTCCCAAAAAATAATGATAAAGCGTCAATTTTGCTACAAAGCCTTTTGAATAAGGAGAAAAAAATGTTATCTGGAGATTACAAAGGTATTCGCCCTTCAGGAAGAGTTTACAAGTTGATTTTGAAAATTAAAACTACAGGAGAGATAGCAGTTTTTGGTGGTTATCAATTAGGTAGCAAAGGTACTAAAGTAATTGTTGAAATTCTCGATCCAAATGACTTTTATCCAACTGGTGGAGTTAGGGAAGTATCGCCTGGGGATATAGAAATCCTTGATCCACAACCATACAATGATTGATTAAGTGCAATGATCAACTATCTAAAATTTCCTAAATAAACGATTATCTCCAATCACTTTGAATGGTAAAAGCAGTTATGCTAAGGGGCGATCGCCCAAGACAGAGTTCGCGATCGCGCCCTTTAATCAGTCAGCCATTACTCGCGATTTGGGTTAATAGAAAAAGTAGCGTATTTCGTCCATCAAATGATTGTCCCGTTTCTTGACTAAAATAAATTCGGGAGAATAATTTGCTGCCTCTGTGTTAAGCACATCGCGATGCGCTTTTCAAGGTAAGCTTTTTCATTAATGAAGCAGGCGAAAACCGTTGAGGTTCCTTCATAATGAATAATCTGATTATCGAAAGTGAGGAAGACTGGATCGCCAGGATTTAAAGGCTCAAAATCTTTGCCTTGCAGTTGTGGGTGAATCATTCCTCGTAGTTCACCATTTTCGTCCCTGGGATAATCAAGAATGTCCAGATGTTTGTAGATATAAAAAGAGTTGACTTTGGGCAGTAAATCATTGTTAACAGCTTCCAGGTAATCCAGAATGGAGAAAATAAGCTGCTCTGTCTGCTGAAATAGAGCGGCATCCAAGCATCCTCCTGGCACACATCCCACTTCAATCGCAAATCCTAATTCACACAACGAGTTGAGAAACGCATTTTCCTGCCCTGGAGAAATCCAGCCATAGACTCGAACAGATGGATTAATCGCACAAAGATAGGCAGCTAGTTGTAGGTTGAAAGGGTGTTCATTGACCAGAATCAGCGACAACCCCATATTGGATGTCGTAGTATGAACATCTAGAATGAAATCCACTTGAGCATTATCGTTTGAAATCAGGATTTTATGCAGTTCCTTCGCCCGCTTGTCCTCATAACTGGATAGAGAAAAATTTGCCAAATCTTGCTTGCTAAAACAGCGATTTAAATCTCGGTCGATGTATCGTCTGCCAGCAGAGATAGCTTCTGGATTCCCTAACAGCGTTATGGTCTCGAAGCTAGATCGCTGAACTAAACTAGGTGAGCGTTGAAACTTCTTAATCAAGAAAATACCTGTAAGTTCGTCTCCGTGAACACCGCCTAAGCAAGCTATATTCTTAATTCGCGGCATAAAAACTACCCTTCAATTCATTTGTCTTTTAGACTAGGGCAGATTATGTTAATGCCAAAATAGCATAAACAACATATATTAATTCCAAAATAGAATATAGTTGGGTCAGCAATGAAACTAGAACACCTGCGAAACATAGCGATCCTAGCTCAAGAGTTAAACTTCAGTCGTGCGGCTGACTGCATTAGTGAGAGGTTTAAACTTCCAGAGTTCGATCAACCGCAACTCAGTAAGCAACTGATCGCGCTAGAAAAGGAAATTGGTAAGGAAATCGGTAAGGAAGTGAGACTGTTTGATCGCACGACTCATTCAGTGCAGTTAACTGATGCTGGAAAGATCTTTTTGGAAGCGGTCAATTCAGCAATTGCTCGGATTGACGATGGAATTACACGAGCGCAAGAAGTCAGTCAGGGTAAGCTTGGAAAGTTAACAGTTGGACTAATTAGCTCAATCACAAATAGTATGCTGCCGGAAATTCTGCGTGTGTTTCACGCTAGCTTTCCAAATGTAGAACTCATTTGGCAGGAAATCGCTCATCCTCAGATCCAATGCTTGCGAGATCGGAAAATTGACATTGGTTTTCTGTATTCGCCCGATAATCTTCAGACTTACGAGGATTTGCGTTTTAGACCTGTACTGCGAGAGTCATTAATTATTGCACTACCTGAAACACATATTCTGGTAGCTGATCCTAAAATTCCTCTGAAAGCGCTTGCATCAGAAGCCTTTATTCTACCGTCTTCCTCTATGACATTCGGTTTAGCCGAGCAAATTGTTCATTGCTGCAAGCAAAAAGGATTTGAACCTAAAGTGGCTCAGGAAGCAAACTTGATGCTGACCATACTAGGTCTAGTTGCGGGTGGAGTTGGCATTGCCTTGCTACCTGAGAATGCTCAAAACTTGCAACGTTCTGGAGTAGTCTATCGGAGTGTTGAAGGACAACTTCCAGTATTAGAAGTAGCAATGATTTGGCGACGTGAAGATGATAACTCTGCAATCTTACAAAACTTTATTCAGGTCATACAAAAAATCACAGGTTCTTGAAAGTTATAGCAATGGTTAGCGGAGACCATTTTGTTCACTAGGGCTTTATGCGTTAATCCTGATAATTTTTGCAAGAAGTTTAATGATTAACTCTTTGTCTAAAATTAAATTTGAATATAGAAAAAAACACGCAGATCGATAAATGCGTGTAACTCAGATAAAGATTATATATATTTTTAATTGAAACTTACAAAACTCCTTTAGAACTGGGAATTTCACCCGCACGACGAGGATCAATTTCTAATGCCATTCTGAGCGATCGCGCAAATGCTTTAAATGTCGCCTCAATAATATGGTGCGAATTAATCCCATCTAACTGCCGAATATGCAGCGTCATCTGGCTATGATTCACTACGGCAACAAAAAATTCCCGCACCAACTGAGTATCATAAGTTCCAACTCGTTGTGTAGGAATCTCTAAACCATAACTCAGATGAGGACGACCAGAAAAATCTAACGCGACTTGAACCAACGCTTCATCTAAAGGCGCAACAAAATGACCAAAACGAACAATACCTTTGCGATCGCCTAACGCCTTGGCGAAAGCTTGTCCTAGCGTAATCCCAACATCTTCATTCGTGTGGTGATCGTCAATCTCTATATCACCAGTTGCCCGTACCTCCAAGTCAATCAGCCCGTGGGAGGATATTTGATGCAACATATGGTCTAAAAACGGAACACCAGTAGCTGCGCTACAACGTCCTTGACCATCTAAATTAATGCTGACATAAACATCAGTTTCCCCAGTCTTGCGACTAACAGCAGCAGTTCGACTAGGCAACAATTCTAAATTAGAAGAAGTAGGAAATGAGCGATCGCTAATTTGCATAGAAATTTATGTAAAAAACCCTTAATATAGCAGTCAATATATTATTTTCTACTATTAATTTATCCTATCGGATTTTGTTTAGAGGTTGACTACAAGATTCAAAGTCCCCCTTTTTAAGGGGGATTTAGGGGGATATTAACCTAAGTACTGACTTGTTTAAACCCGCGTAATTCCTCAACATAAAAATTCACTCTAACTCCCCTCCCCGTCAACGGGGAGGGGTTGGGGGAGGGGTTTACATTCCCATAATCTCGTAACCAGCATCTACATACAGGATTTGCCCTGTAATTCCGCTCGCTAAATCACTACACAAGAAAGCAGCAGCATTACCCACCTCCAACTGAGTTACAGTACGGCGCAAGGGTGCAACTTCCTCAACATGGTGAATCATGTCTAGAATCCCGCCAACTGCCGAAGAAGCCAACGTGCGGATAGGTCCAGCCGATATCCCATTCACTCGAATATTCTGCTGTCCCATTTCCGAAGCGAGGTAACGGACGCTCATTTCTAGCCCAGACTTAGCAATTCCCATCAAATTATAATTAGGAATTACCTTGACACCGCCCACGTATGTCAGCGTTACAATACTGCCACCTTCCGTCATTAAAGGTTTAGCGGCTCCTGCCATTTGAATTAACGAGTAAGTGCTAATTTCCAAAGCTTGAGCAAAACCTTGTCTAGAAGTAGCACTAAAATCACCCGATAAATCTTCTTTATTCGCAAAAGCAAGGCAATGAATTAAAATATCCAGCTTGCCCCACTTTTCCTTAACGGTGTCAAACGTCGCCTGAAGTTGAGCATCGTCTTGGACATTACAGGGGAGAAATAAACTTGGTTGCAGGGGTTCTACTAATTCTGCAACTTTCTTTTCAAAGCGACCTTTTTCGTCAGGGAGATAAGTTACACCAAGATTAGCGCCAGCTTGATGTAGCTGTTGGGCAATGCCCCAGGCAATTGAGCGATTATTAGCAATACCCGTCACAAGGGCGTTTTTTCCGGTCAAATTTAGCATGGTTTTCTATTGTAAACGTAATTGAAGCCTGATTCAATCGCTCATTCAGCAGATTATTTACTGCTAATAGTTCCCAAAGGGTAAAGTAATTTTACAGCTTTGATTACAGTTAACTGTTATTTAGTAGCAGATAAACAGCTTGTGCATTAAGCTTTTATTAACGGTTAAAGCCGTCCAACTCTGGGGATTCTGTATCAATAAGCACAAAAAACTCTCATCAATTAAGATTAAGTTTTCTTTCTATAGTCATTAATCGCTAACAATCGGCTGGTGATTATCAGCTATCAGCTATCAGCTATCAGCCGTCAGCTAGGAATACAAGCCCCTAAACTTATTTATGAAAAATCAAGAAATATTTTTCTCAAGACGGGTACGCCTCCTAAAAAAGGCATCGTGATTTCAAGGCTCTAAATTTATTTGTGGGTTAGTTAATTGCTGATTGGTTTACTGACAGGCAATAGCTATACACCTAATCGCTAAAACGTTATCTATAAAAAGTAATGGATATGGTTGTGACGCAAGATAGACCTTTAGCATCTGTATTTCGTCAAGTCGGAAATGGTGCGTTTCCCCCAGTGGTGGAAACATTCGATCGCGGTAAGACGATTTTTTTCCCTGGAAATCCGGCTGAAAGGGTTTATTTTTTACTCAAAGGTGCTGTCAAGCTGTCGAGAGTTTACGAGGCAGGTGAAGAAATTACTGTAGCCTTATTGCGAGAGAACAGCGTGTTTGGGGTGCTGTCGTTGATTACGGGACATCGCTCTGATCGCTTTTATCACGCTGTTGCCTTTACACCAGTAGAACTGCTGTCTGCTCCGATTGATCAATTTGAACAATCGTTAAGGGACAACCCAGAGCTTTCCTGGTTAATGATGCGGGGGTTGTCATCTCGGATTTTACAAACCGAGATGATGATTGAAACATTGGCGCACCGAGATATGGGTTCTAGATTAGTCAGTTTTCTGCTGATTTTGTGTCGTGATTTTGGTCTGCCTGGATCTGATGGGATTACTATTGATCTGAAGTTGTCTCATCAAGCGATCGCAGAAGCAATTGGTTCTACCCGTGTCACTGTCACCCGTTTACTGGGAGAGTTACGGGACGATAAAATGATTTCTATTCACAAGAAAAAAATTACCCTACACAACCCAGTAGCCTTAAGCCAGCAGTTTACATAGGGTGTGGGAATCTAAATCTGAAGAAGGTTAACCACTGGGATCGCTAAATGTAAGTTTCCGCATCTGTTACTCTGTTCAAGAATGGCATCAACCTCCGTAGGTATGAGATAGGCTGTATCTGAGCAGAAGGTGTGGGGAGATGTCGAGCGGTTATATACTGATCGTGGCAATTTTAATATTGGGAGGTGTGATTGCGGCATCAGGCGATCGCATTGGCACGCGCGTTGGAAAGGCACGGTTAAGTTTATTTAAGCTGCGTCCTAAGCAAACTGCGACTTTAGTCACAATTGTTACTGGTAGTTTGATCGCTGCTTTAACTTTAGGGATTTTAATTGCAGCTAGTGAACAATTACGAACTGGTCTTTTTGATCTCAAAGTAATTCAAAATAAACTCTCAAAAACTCGCGAAGAGTTAACTGTAGTTGTCGAGCAAAAAACTCAAGTAGAAAGTGAATTAACAAAAGCTAAAAATGAGCGAAATCAAGCAGAAACACAGCTTGACACAATTAATCAGTCTTTGAAACAAATAATCGCACTTCAATCTCTGACAGCTAAACAACTTAATGCTACTCAGCGCCAATTAGGAGTTGTTTCCTCTCAAAAAATTGCTCTTAGTAAGGAAATTACACAATTACAGGGAGAAAGACAAGATTTAATTGAGCAACGCAATCAGGTTAAAGAGCAAGTTAATCAACTTAATAGCCAAGTCAGTCAACTACAAGGTAATATTGCTCAACTACGTGGTCAAATTAATCAACTAAATGGTCAAATTGCTCAACTACGTGGGCAAATTAATCAGCGCGATCGCGAAATAGCTAAACGAGACATAACTATTGCCCAAAGTGAACAAGTAATTTCCCAACGACAAGACCTGGAAAAACAGCTAAAAAAGGGCATTTCCGAACGTGAAACTCGCCTCTATCAGCTAGGGCAACAACTTAAAGACAGAGAAATTCAACTAACTCAAAGACAAGCAGAACTTCAACAACGGGATCAAGAACTGCAACAACGGCAGGTACAGCTTAATGCACAAGATCAAAAACTCAAAACGCTAGAAGTACAACTTAAACAAGGCGAAATCCAACTTAGTGAACGGGATAAGCAACTTAAACAACTAGATCAACAATTCCAACAAATAGAAACACAACTTACACAACGAGATCAACAACTTAAACAACTGGAGTCACAACTTGGGAAACGAGAGCAACGACTGGCATTTCTAGAAAAAGAAGTCGGAAAACTAGAACAAGATTATCAAGTGTTGCGTCAAGGTAATGTTGTTTTATCGCGTAATGAAGTTCTTGCTGCTGCTGTGCTGCGGGTTGTTGAACCCTCCTCCGCACGTCGAGCAATTGATCAATTGTTGAATCAAGCTAACCGCACAAGCATTGAATCAACTCGACCTGGTGGTAAGAAAACTAACGAGCGAGTAGTCCAAATTGCTTCAACACAAGTCGAGCAGTTGATTAACCAAATTCAAGATGGGCGCGACTATGTAGTACGCATCTTTTCTGCGGGAAATTATGTGGTGGGAGAAAAGCAAGTAGAAGTGTTTGCTGATGTATCATTGAATCAAATTGTTTTCAAAGCAGGTGATACTGTGGCGGCAACCGACGCTGATCCTGCTACTATGACAGAAGTAGAACTTCGCAAAAAAATTGACTTGTTACTGGCTGCGTCACAGTTTCGCGCCCGTAGAGTTGGAATTGTGGGTGATACGATCTTGCAAGTTGGCGATGGTAGAATTACAACGTTTATCCGATTTTTAGAGCAACTAAAGCAGTATAAGCAGTCTGTAGATCTCAAAGCGATCGCCGCAGAAGATACTTACACATCAGGTCCACTAAAAATTAAGTTGGTAGCTATTAAAAATGGGCAAGTTGTTTTTAGTACTTAATCTTTCAAAGATTGCTAATTGCTAATCGCTAATCGCTAATTGCTAATTGTTAATTGTTAATTGAAAAATGATTTTGGGTTTTGATCCAGGAAAAGACAAGTGTGGTTTAGCTGTCGTGGCGTTAGACAGGAAACTGCTTTACCATGAAGTTGTGCCATCAGCGAGTGCGATCGCAACTATCCAAACTTTATGCGAAGAATTTGCCATTTCTACGTTAGTAATGGGAGATCAAACCACAGCAAAAACTTGGAAACAGAAACTCACGAGCGAATTAGGATCAATTCCGATTGTAATGGTAGATGAACGTTATAGCAGCTTAGAAGCACGCGATCGCTACTGGCAAATGTATCCACCTAAAGGTCTTACTAGCCTAATTCCCCAAGGATTTCGGCAACCTCCGCGACCGATAGATGATATTGTTGCTATTTTGCTAATTGAAAGATATCTCAAAATAGCAAATAACAATTAAATTTGTAAACTTATACACTATATCCTCAATATAAGATGGTACTAGCCTAAAAAAATGTTGAGATATCCAAACTAATTTTTCTAAAGTTGCGCTCGAATAGTAAAAGCATAATCGCCCCCTGGTTCTAGCTTGTAATCTTGCTGCTCTAAAAATCTACCCAAAGGTTCTTGAATTAAAGCTCGTCCCATAGAAGGTTTTACCACAAGTTCATCTCGGCGGAAACACCAGTAGAACTCCCAAACAAATTCCCCCGCAGTAACTTCACCTTCAATTGTTCCCAGTTGCCAGGAATGTTGGGTAATCCTGACATAGGCAATGGTTTCTGGCAGATACTTAGAACTCACAATCAATCTATTTTTGATAGCCTTTGATCAATTATCAATTAACAATGAACAATTATGCTTCAACTTAAGTTGGGGCTTCAAATAGCACAGATTTTTGTGATTGTTTACACTTAAGTTAGACGCAATATCCTTTAATTGATAATTGTTCATTGATTGCCAGAATGAGTAGGATCAAACAGGAGTAAGAGGAGGAGCGGTTTTGACTAATTTAGTGTCGGACTCTAATCCTGATAATTTAAGTTCTACTAATCTGGATCAGGAACTAGATAGCGCGATTTTCAGCTTTAAAGAGATTCAGGCAGAATTGAACTATAAACAAGCGACTGACGCGCTGCGAGAACTGGTAGACAATCTGGACTTAGAACCCCAAGAAAGAGAGGGGTTAGATTCAGAAATAGAGGGACTAGCAACCATGCTAGATAAGCTAGAACGCTCTGTAGTGCAGATTGCAGCTTTTGGCATGGTAGGCAGAGGTAAATCTTCGCTGCTGAATGCTTTATTAGGTCAAAAGGCGTTTGAAACTGGTCCACTTCATGGTGTTACCCGTACAAGTCAAAGTAGCAGTTGGCGTGTAGATCCCCAAAACTTATCTACCCAGAATAGCGATCGCACTGCCGATGTTTTAAGAGTCACACTGCCAAGTGTAGGCAATTCTCAGGTAGAACTGATTGATACACCTGGGATTGATGAAGTTGATGGCGAAGCGCGGGAAATATTAGCACGTCAGATTGCCACGCAGGTAGATTTGATTCTATTTATTATTGCTGGTGACATGACTAAGGTGGAATACGAGGCTTTATCCCAACTGCGGGAAGCGGGTAAACCGATGTTGCTAGTATTTAACAAAATTGATCAATATCCAGAAGCAGATAGACAAGCAATCTACCGCAAAATCAGAGATGAACGGGTACGACAGTTGCTTAAACCAGCAGAAATTGTGATGGTGGCAGCTTCACCGTTAGTAGCGCAAGCTGTGCAACGCCCAGATGGTAGTAGAGGAATACAACGCTGTCAAGGATCGCCACAAGTAGAGGAATTAAAGCTGAAAATTTTAGAAATTTTAGATCGAGAAGGTAAATCTTTGGTGGCATTGAACACGATGCTTTATGCCGATGATATCAACGATCAGTTGGTGCAGCGAAAAATGGTAATTCGGGATGAAAGTGCCAATCAATTGATTTGGAAAGCAGTAATGACTAAGGCAGTGGCGATCGCACTTAATCCTTTAACTGTAGTAGATCTACTTAGTGGCGCAGTAATTGATATTTCTATGATTTTGACCTTATCCCGACTCTACGGCATTGGGATGACTCAGCAAGGCGCTGTAGGTTTGCTACAAAAAATTGCTTTAAGTATGGGTGGTATTACTGCTAGTGAACTTTTAGCAAATTTAGGTTTAAGTTCTCTCAAAGGATTACTAAGTATTTCTGCACCAGCAACGGGTGGAGCATCTTTAGCTCCTTATATTTCTGTCGCGCTAACTCAGGCGGGAGTTGCTGGTGTCTCTGCTTATGTAATTGGACAAGTGACTAAAACTTATTTAGCTAATGGTGCGTCTTGGGGACCAGATGGACCAAAAGCAGTTGTAAATCGTATTTTATCAAACTTGGATGAAACTTCAATTATTAATCGTATTAAAGATGAATTAACTGCCAAGATTGATTTACGTCGAGTAACAAATAATTAAATTTGGGGAAATTTAAATAAGTAAGAATTATTTAAAACGAAACGCGGGCAAGATGCCCGCACTACAATAAAGAATAAAGACGCGAAAGATCGCGTCTCTACCTCCCTTATATAGTGTGACCATCTTGGTCACTAGGTTTTATAGCAACGGACAGGAGGCAATTGACAAGGATCAAATATTGGTTAACATCTGCGTTATCTGCGTTTATCTGCTCACATCTGCGAGAAAAAACCAAAATTGTGATCCAGAGCAATAAATCTAATATCCTAACTCCTGTGACGGTTGCTATATGTGTAAGTCCTAATCAAACTATCTTTGTTGTTTGAATGAATCTAACCATTCTTGAACTTGACCTGCGGCAAGATCACGGCTACCCAAACCAAAGGCAAGTGCGATCGCGACAGCAATTGCTCCCAGTAGTAACCCAAAAGCTAAGTTAACAATGTCACTAGCAATGCCCATTTGTTGTAGTGCCATTGCGGATACTAAGGCAATAATTGCAATCCGAGCCGTTTGACCTAAAATTCGGGACTGACGAGATCCAGAACTGGTAATTAAGCTATAAGCAAGGTTAGCTAAATACAAACCAATCGCAAACACTACTAAACCAGCAAGAATTCGACCTAGTACTATAACAATGCCGCTTACTAATGCCGTAAGTGCTGCAATTTGCAACACATTAGTTGCTGCTACAGTAGCAAACAGCATAATCCCAACAAGCACCACAATCCCTGCAAGTTCTGAAGGTGTACGAGTGATAGTTGGTGTTGGCTTTACAGTTTCTTGTTGTGATGTTGATGGGTCAACTTCTCTATTAGTAGAATTAAATTCTCTATTAGTAGAATCAAATTCTATAGTAGTAGTAGTAGTAGTAGGAAATGATGCTTCAGGTGCGCTGCTAGGAGGAAGTATTGCTTTCGGGCGTTTTGTTGGCAATCCTATCCAAGAGAAAACGTTATTAAACCCAAGCCCTGTGAGAATGTTTGTCACTAAATCTGAGACAAATCTTCCTAAGAAATAAGCTAACGCCAAAATTAACGCGGCTGTTAATATTTGGGGGATGGCGTTGAGAATCTGCTGCAACATTGAAGTTGCTGGATCAGAAATCGCATCAATTCTTAGAGCATTTAAAGCTGCGATCGCTGTTGGAATTAAAATCAGTACATAAACAAACGTACCGATAATCCAAGAAAGAGATTTACCACCTGCGGGTTGATTCAACCCAACGCGATGACCTAGCTGATCAGTACCACTTGCAGCTAACAAATTTGTGACAATTCGACGTACTACCTGTGCAACTAACCAACCTGCAAACCCGATTAGCACAGCCGCTAAAATATTTGGCAGGATTGCCAGTATATCATTTAGTAGCCTCTGTACTGGTTGCAGTGTTCCCTGCAAATTCAAAGTACTCAGAACAGAAGGTAAGAAGAGCAGAAAAATGAACCAGTAGAGCGCATTGGCTAGCGTGTCACTCAAAGACAACTGGTTGGGCTGAGGAGATGAACCTACTTGTTGATTTAAACGCTCATCTAAACGCAGAGTCCGTAGAGTGCGTGTTACTAATAATTTAACGGCTGTAGCTATTACCCAGGCAATGCCTAATAAAATAGCTGCGCCGCCTAATTTTGGCAAAAAGCCCAGGATTCCAGAGAGGAAATTATTTAAAGGTTGAGAAACAACCGTCAATTTAAGTTGGTCTAAAAAGGCGACCAACACCAAGATCATGATCAACCAGAAGACAATGCTAGAAATCCATTTTTCTACAGGTGGAGAATCAGTACTATCTGAACGTCCAGTGATCCAAGAAGCTAGGCGATTATCAATATCAGTACGCTTCAGTAGCCCATTAGTGATGGAAGAGGCGATGAGCGCGATTATTAAACCAATTACTAAAATTGCGATCGCCGCCACCAAATTTAGCAGCGATGGACCTAAGCTGAAACCTAGACCTTGGAAAAGTCCGGTAACACCTGGTGCAATTGCTTGTTGAGGTTGGGCTGGGGCAGCCTGTGCTAATATTTGCGACCACAACAGCGAATCATCAGCGCCTATGCTTTGTGTAATTACTGACCAAGTTTGATTCATAGTTGGTAGGAAACCCCTTGCTATATTACAGGCAAAAATAAACTTGGGCTTTTGGCAGTAGCCATAATTGCTTTAGGATTATCTGGGAAATGTGTGGTATATACTGCAATGCTCACAATTCCACCCTAAAATAACCCTTAGAGCATTATGGACAACATTATGCACCACTTTATCCAGTTGTAATCTTCCTTTATATTGAATTAAGCTTTAAAAGTAGCGGATTTGCATATTTTTAGACCTCAAACTAGACCAATGACCAATGACCAATGACCAATGACCAATGACCAGCCTCGATGTTAAGTTTATTTCCACTCGGCTACTTAGTCACTATGTCGCCTCAAATATTTGAACAATCTATCCAAATCAACGCCAACGCCACGATGGTTGAGCGTTCCATTACAGATCTCTGCTTAATGCACCGATGGCTTAATCCCATGCTGGTTTGTGAACCTGTCGGGGAGTGGAGTACTGAGGTTGGTAGTAAGAGCCGTTTTGTGATTCAAATCCCTGTATTACAGCCCACCCTGAATAGTGTAGTGATTGAGAGGGAGCCAGGGTTAGTAGTTTGGGGGTTTGAGGGATTTTTTCAGGGATGCGATTGCTGGGAATGTCAACCCAATGCTCAAGGAACGCTTTTACTCAATCGCTTTGAATTTGAAATTCCCAATCCTCTAATTAGTTGGGGGTTCAATACTTTTGCAGCTAAGTTGACACAACAGGATATGCAAGCACAGTTACAGCGTCTCAAACGAGTAGCAGAGTACAATTAACAATTAACAATTAACAATTAACAATTAACAATTAACAATTAACAATTAACAATTAACAATTAACAATTAACAATCAAAGAGCCTGTTTGGTTTGTGGCTTGATTTATTTACAATCAAAATATTCTTCGTTATTCCTAGCACACAACTTTAATTTTATGGTAATTGATCATTGTTAATTGATAATTGTCTAAGCATTTGTCGAATCACATCAGCATCTTCAGCATCAGGAAGCCGAGTGAGGTATGTTGTTAAATCCTCAGAAGCTTCTTGCCATCTTTCTAATTCGTAGTAAAGTAGACCGCGATCGCGTAATTCCATTACAGCATCAGGAAATAGCAACAAAATCCGCTCAACTGCAGCTACAGATTTGCTAAAATTACGCCGACTTAAATAAATCATCTTTAAATTTGTTAGCATTCGTGCTAAAAATTGGCGATTACTTACAGGTTGCAGCAATTCTGCGGGGATTGATGATATTGGTTCTTGATAAATTTGGCTCAATCTTTCCTCGCAATCTGCATCAAACATAATTTCGCCCCGATTAAAAGCATCAACAAAAATGCCAACATCTTCAAATTCTGGGCGAATCATAAAATGCCCAGGCATTCCAATTCCTACCATGGGAAACTCCAGCCTTCGGGCAATTTCTAAGTAAAGTAACGATAGGGTAATTGGGATACCACTACGACGTTCAATTACATCATTTAAAAAGCTGTTGCGCGGATCATAATAATCTTTTTTATTTCCGGTAAAACCTAAGTCATCATAAAGATATTTGTTAATAGTTTGAAGTATCCGCAATGGATAGTGTTGTTCTGGCAAACGCTCTTGGATCTCAGTTACCATAGTATCAATGGCATTAAGATATTCCCCTGGATCGAGATGAGGATATTCTTCTTTGGCAATGTATAGCGCTGCCTTGGCTAAATCAATTTGTTGGTCAGGCTGTTGAATTTCTTGATAAAAGTATTGTCGCGCTAAATTAAAATTCATAATATTATGATTAAAAATTATTTAGTAACAAATCTTGTTTTTGCTTTTAAAATTCCTATAACTTGCTCGATTTAGGCAATAAATCTAATGGTAATCTGCTCCAGATCCATATCGCCAAGCCTCAAGCAATCGGTGATAATAGTATTGCTGTACAGGCGGCAACATTTTTTCTAGGGGCATCATCATTTTTCCTAAAGGATATAGCGCGGTATATCCTCCTAAAGTAAGATAATGCACTATCCAAGCTAGTAGCGTTTCTAATCCAACATGAGGAATGACTGGTAATACGATCGCAGGCTGAGTTATTGCTGTTTTTAATAACGTTTTTGATAAACCTGAAAATTGTACAACGTCTTGCAAAAATGGTCTAAGAACATCGTCTCCTAACTGCGCCATCGACTGAAACACCCCTGCAAGCAACTGGTTAATTTGATCGGCGTTAAGTTGTTGCTCAATACCAGCACTCATCGCTCTTTGGAACATCCAAGTTGCAGCAATATTAGGTTGATAAGGTTGCAGCAGTGCTAAAGCATTCTGACTTATTGCATTACTTTGTAAAGCTTCGTGAATCCCTGTTGTTAAACGCTTCAGATGTCTTACTATTGCCCCGAAACCTCCAAAGCTGACAGGTGATTGGCTACCGCTACTATCTCCCACAAGCAATATCCGATTCCAAGGTGTTCTTAATGGACTTTGTTTGTAGGAAGGAAAAAAGCCAAATAATGCCCTTTGAAACTGTAATTGAGAAAGTTCTATATTTTGATACTCTGGTAACAAACGTAAGTATTCTTCAAAGAAAAACTCTAAGCTAGGACGTTTTGGGTGAGCATCCATATAGGTAAATAAATAAGTAGTTCTGCCATCTCTTGCTGGAAATGCTTCCCAAAAGTATTGGCATTGATGCTGCATGGGTGTAAAAGAAACAAATAAATCACCAGTATCGTTTTCTGGAAATCCTTGAGCGCAGCTACCTACTACTAAGCACACTCCTTCAGGTTTTTGTCCTTGTCGCGCCTGTTGCGCTATGGGAGAAAAATGCCCCATTGCATCTATTAATAAGCGCGTATTAAAAACTTTTTCACCTGCTTCTACTCTTACACCATTGGTGTGAACAATTGCTGCATCAAAAGGTGTTTGTTCAAATAATTGACCACCAGCAGCTAAGAATTTTAACTTAATAGTTTCTAATAGAAAAACTGGATCAACACCAATGTTAAGAATATCTCGCACCCAAATATCAGGAGTATTAGGAAAGGCAATTCTAGCAGGGTTATATTGGGTAGCGATCGCACTCTCTAATTCTGATAAAGAAAGTAACCCTAATTCCAGAAACGTTTCTAGTTCTTTGCGGGATATATTCCACTCTTGATCTCTACCACGTAAAATACCACGCTCAATTACAGCAACGCGGTAGCCCTGCACTTGTAAAGCAGCAGCAACTAAAATTCCCAGTGTGCCACCGCAAATAACAATATCTAAATCTACAGTTTCTAGGGGTAGCTGGCTTTCTTTAACTATGGCAGGAATTGGTAAAGTATTATCTTTGATTGCTTGCCAAAGGTTGTCAGCGCGGCGTAGCCCTCCTAATACATCCCCTGGTAGTTGCGATAGAATTTCTGCGGTTAGATTCATAATAATTTATTTTACAAAAAATTAACTTATTTGATCATCCATACATCAGGAGGTTACACTTTAAGCACGCTTTTCAAATGGAAGCTGGCTATAACGGCGGCGTTCTTGAGTACAACATAGGTAAGCTGTTGTGTATTTAAATTGAACTGTTAATTATTGCCAAGTGCTTGTAAGCTAACGCGCAAATAAACTTGTACATTTTTAATTTAGATAAAAGTTATCAAACCCTTTTCCCCTCTCTCCTCCCTCCTCCCTCCTCTCCCACCAAAACATAAAATTTAGAAACACAACAGCTTAGTGCGAGCGTCTCGCTCGAAGCGCGATATTAAATTTAAATTGTTTAATAAACTAGGCAAAGGTAAAGCAAAATTTATGTCAGACGAATACACCGAAGTAGAAACAGTCGGTTGGAGCAGTAGAATAGGTAATTCCTGTCTGGGGCTGATTATAGGTATTATCCTATTTTTCAGTTCCTTTTTTCTTTTATATTGGAATGAAGGAAGAGTAGATTTTTCACAAGTAGCTAAGACTGCGGTAGAGATCTCTGCTACCTCCCCTAATAGTTCTGCTATCGGTCAACTTGTTTCAACGAGCGGAGTTATTACTTCTGATGAGCTAATTGGAGATAATTTATTCCTTAATCCAGGGAAATATATTGTCGTTCAAAGAAAAGTTGAAATGTATGCTTGGCGCGAGGAAAAACGCACAGAAACGAAAAAGAATGTAGGAGGATCTGAAACAAAAACTACCACTTATAAATACAACAAAACCTGGGCAGAGAATCCTGAAAAATCTAGTTCTTTTAAATATTCGCAGACACATTATAATCCTGAGAAAGCAATTGCCAACTTTACAAACAAAGTTTTACAGGCGAAGGTTGGTGTTTATAATCTAGATATGTCCAATATTGAGATTCCCACGCCTAATCAAGTTAAGCTTAATGATCAAAATACTAAATTAACTAATAACATTACTTTAGGTGAAGATTACTTATATAAAGGAACTGGATCACTACAAAATCCGCAGGTAGGTGATTTACGTCTTCAATACAGGGTCTTGCCAATTAGTACAAATGTTACTGTATTTGGAATGCTAGATAGTAACAATCGAATTACTGCTTATATACATGAAAATAATGAGCGATTATACAGAGTATTTTCAGGTAGCAGACAGGAAGCAATATCTACGCTAAAAACAGAATATACAATCCTTACATGGATTATGAGACTTGTGGGATTTATGATGATGTGGATGGGTTTAAGCATTGGTTTGGAACCAATTAGCGTAGTTCTAGATTTCTTACCCTTCTTGGGATCTATTAGTAGAGGCGTGAGTGTAACTTCGGCTTTTTTGTTCGCTTTGGTGATGTCAATTGTAACTATTTTGATATCCCAACTGTTGCACAATGTTATAGCCTTGATGTTAGCGATCGCAGTTGCACTAATAGCAACAATATTTCTCCGTAAAGTTAGAAACTGATTGCTATTTTTTGCTCGCCCTTACCTCTTACCCAAAGCTACCA
>CAVQDG010000075.1:0-33003 GCA_963711165.1 uncultured cyanobacterium
CTGTTTATTGTCCTAATAACTTAGCCACTGTATGCACATCCTTATCCCCACGTCCAGAACAATTGATCACAATGCGGGGGCTACCTGTAAGAGTCGGACAGAGAGTTTCTAGATATGCGATCGCATGAGATGTTTCTAGTGCTGGTATGATTCCCTCTAACTGGGAAAGCCTTTGAAATGCTGCTACAGCGTCCTTATCTGTCACACTATAATACTCAGCCCTAGCAATATCTTTTAAATAACTATGTTCAGGACCAACACCAGGATAATCTAACCCAGCACTAATAGAATGTGGCTCGATTACCTGACCATCATCATCTTGCAATAAATAACTCATTGCGCCATGCAATACACCAACTCTTCCCTTAGTTAAAGTTGCCGCGTGTTTGTCTGTATCAACACCTTCGCCAGCAGCTTCAATACCAATTAGTCGTACAGTTGGTTCCTTTACAAACTCATAGAACAATCCCATCGCATTTGAGCCACCGCCCACACAAGCTAAGAGAATATCCGGTAAACCGCCCCATTTTTCTTGTGCTTGAGCGCGAGTTTCCTCACCAATAATCCTATGAAAATCACGTACTAACATTGGGTAAGGGTGAGGGCCAGCAACAGAACCTAGAATGTAGTGAGTACTTTCTACATTTGTTACCCAATCTCGAATAGCTTCAGAAGTAGCATCTTTTAATGTTCCTGTACCTGCTGCTACTCCCCGCACTTCAGCGCCCATCAACCGCATCCGAAATACATTCAGCGCTTGACGTTCCATATCATGTACGCCCATATAAATGACGCACTGTAGTCCAAACCTTGCACATACGGTTGCGGTAGCTACACCATGCTGACCTGCACCAGTTTCAGCAATAATACGTTTTTTACCCATCCGCTTTGCTAACAATACTTGCGCCAAAGCGTTATTAATTTTATGAGCGCCTGTATGATTAAGGTCTTCTCGTTTTAAGTATATTTGCGCTCCAGTACCGTCTGGTCTAGCATAATGAGTCGTCAGACGTTCAGCGAAGTATAAAGGGCTAGGTCTGCCGACATAATCCCGCAATAGTTGTTGTAATTCTTGTTGAAAATCGGGATCTTTGCGGTATTGGTGAAACGCGGTTTCTAGCTCACTAAGAGCAGGCATTAATGTTTCTGGGACATACTTACCGCCAAAGCGTCCAAACCTTCCGAGAGAGTCAGGTTGCTGGGTAGATGTGTCGGTATTTGGTTGGGAAGTAGGATAAATGGGAGTCGTGGTCACTGCGATCGCTCTTTATGACTGATTAGCCTTAATTATAGAGAAGAATTCAGAAGTCAGAATTGAGGATTTAGCCATTCAGGGTGCAGCTAAATCAACAAAGCTAGTTTTTCAGGAAAGTTTAAATATTAACCCGAATACGCTGCAATTATGGGGATATGGTAGAAAAGAAGTCTGTATGCGATCGCCAAATACCTTATATGTCTTCTTCAAAGCGAAAGTCCTCTGACTCCCAATCATCTGCTTCAAATCGGATGATTTATCGTGAATTTGGCAGCAATGATAACTCTTCTGCTGTAGAAAGACCAAATATAGAACTACCCCCTGCACAACAAAATCCTAGAGTGCAAGCATCACGCAAAGGACGCAAAGGGAAAACAGTTACAGTTATTACCAACTTGCAGCTAAAAGAAGAAAATCTCGAAGCCTTACTAAAGCAGCTAAAATCTCAATGCGGTGCTGGTGGCACGATTAAAGACAATGAAATTGAAATTCAGGGCGATCATACTCAAAAAATTGCCCAATTTTTAATTAGCTTAGGTTACAAAGCTAAAATCAGTGGCGGTTAATTCTGATCAAAAGTCAGAATTATCAGGAGTCTCTTGGATTACACTTAGCCCTCTTAGCAAAAAATAATATGGATGTCAACCGATATATTGCGTAAATCTTCCTGAGAGTGATAATAAAATCAGGAAAATAGGGTAGATTAAATACACATAAAATAAATTTTTCTCAATACCCTTTTCCTGCCCTGTTAATTATCACGTCTTAAGGATGGTATTTATGAGTACAGTTTTAGTTGTAGAAGACAGCGCAACACAAAGGGCAATGATTACAGAGCTTCTTAAAGAGAAAGGACTCACTGTTACAGTTGCCAAAGATGGAGTCGAAGCCCTAGAACAAATGCAGGGAAATAACCCTGATTTAGTACTTCTGGACATTGTAATGCCTCGGATGAACGGCTATGAATTCTGCCGTAGAATTAAATCTGATCCTCAAACCCAGAAAGTACCTGTAGTTATGTGTTCTGCTAAGGGAGAAGAGTTTGATCGGTACTGGGGTATGAAACAAGGTGCAGATGCCTACATTTCAAAACCTTTTCATCCTAAAGAATTATTGGGAACTGTCAGACAATTACTTAGAAGGTAGGATTTACTTTATAATTTATTAATGTTGTTGTGATTGAAACTATAACCAGTGTGTTATAAGTCTCAAATTAAAATTATGGTAGATCAATCCAGCAATTTTTAAATCATCATTGTGCGCTAAATGTTTCACCCTAGTTTGATATAAAAGGGTTAGTCACTATCTCCTAATTCCTCTAATACGTCCAAGAAATCGTTCATTAGCTTCTCGTCAAACTCTTTTACGTCACTCCAAGTTTTACTGTTGTGAACTATAAAATATGCTTCGTCGTAAGAAAGACTGAGAACTTTTCTTAGCATTTCAATTGAGTACAATTTTGTCAAACCACTATTTCTCAAAAATTCAATAGCAGATTCCAAATCTACTGATTGGCTTAAGACATCTTTTAATGCTCCTAAAATATGCTGGTTATTCATAAATAATTTTAATTTAATTTGTTAACTAAAAATATTATGAATGATGCAAGGTAAAACGCGGGCAAGATGCCCGCACTAAAGATTAACTGCTGATAGCAGCGCCTTTTGTATCAATTTGCAATGCTTTGACTTCAGCTTTGATGCCATGTTGTTGCCACGTATCTGTCATTGCTATAACAACTGCTGGGGCAAGAGATTTATCTACTAAAGCTAATAAAGTTGGTCCTGCACCACTAATTACCATGCCATAAGCACCAGTTGCGATCGCAGCAGAATATACTGCATCATAACCTGGAATCAATGCTTGACGGTAAGGTTGATGAATCCGGTCTTGCAGTGCAGCTTGCAACCAATTTTTGCGCCCACTTTCTAAAGCGCGTAATAATAAACCTAGATGCGCGGTATTAAAAATAGCATCAGCACGACTATACTCACTTGGTAATACTCGCCGCGCTTCTGCGGTTGAAAGTTCAAAATCTGGAATAGCTACAACTGGCACAATTTCACTATGCCAGGGAATATCACAAATTTCCCAATTAGTTAAGTTTTCGGCTTCGGGTTTTGACTGTTGGTTTAAACCTGTAGCTGCTAAACGACACCCACCCAGCAATGCAGGGACAACATTATCAGGATGTCCTTCAAGTGCGATCGCACATTGCATGACTTCATCCTGACTTAATGGTGATCCAGCTAACACATTAGCACCAACTAACCCACCGACAATAGCTGTAGCGGAACTACCCAAACCTCTTGCAAGAGGTACACCCAACTCAATTTCAATCTTTACAGGCGGGGGAGTTTTACCTAAATGCTGATATAACTTGAGAAAAGATTGATAAGCCAGATTATCACATCCGGTATTAACTCTGTCAGCTTCTACACCACTGACAATAATTTCAACTGTTGCTTGCTCAGGAAGGAGAGAAAATTTAAACTGATTATACAGCGTTAAAGCTGCTCCGATGCAATCAAAACCAGCGCCAAGATTTGCAGTTGTGGCGGGGACAGTGACGGTAACAGTAGTAGGAATAGCTGGCATTTTTAAATAATAAAGGTGGTATACGAGGGATTTTGTACGATCGCAGCTTACGAAGAGATCCCCCTAAATCCCCCTTAAAAAGGGGGACTTTGATAAACTTCTCCCCCCTTTTTAAGGGGGGCAGGGGGGGATCGAAGGGTTTGAAAACACGCACTAGGGGGGATCTACGTTTCAAGCGTAGCTTTAGTCCTAATGATAGGGATTTTTAACCACAGATGAACACAGATAAATACGTCATTGCTTATTGATAATTGTTAATTGAGTTGAGCAACTAGCTGATTTTCCAGTAGTGTTTGATGAGTTAATAAGTCTTCAACAGTAATGCGTAAAGAACGTTGTGTATCTACTTGAAATTGCACTTTAATACGATCGCTTCCTGGATATCCTGGTGGTATTAGTTTAGCAATACTACGTGCGCCTTCGCGATCATTTAGTGATTGTACTGATGTTTGACCACTCCTCAAGTTACGAGTAATTAAGCGATCGCCATCAAAGTATACTTCAGTACCACCTGTTTCTGCGCCTAATTCCCCGATAATTACTTCAACACTGGGTTGATTTTCTACTGATGCGCCTAGCATGATTTCTATGGCATCACTCATCGGGTAAGATTGTCCAGCTTTAATAATCGGATGCCAATTATGGCAATTATTCCTTCTATCCCAGTAGCGAATACCATAGCTGTGATAGAGAAAGTCTTTGAGTTCAACGCCTTGAGTTAGTTGCAATGCACCTTGAGCGATCGCTTCAAATGGTTTCGATTGACGAATTTTGCTACTATCAAAATACTGCTGTACCCATGTTTGCACTGCTGGTATTTGCACACTACCGCCAACTAATAAAACAGCATCAATATCTGTTGCTTCAATACCCTGTCTACGTCCTTGCTGCAATACTTGAGTCATTGCTTCATCTAGATTATCAAAGAATTGATGTTCTTTTAAGATAGTTTCAAAGCGATCGCGACTTAGTTCTAACTCATAACTTTCCAAAGTTTCATCATTAAAATAAACTTCACTTGCCGAAGTTTGCAAAGATAACTGAATTTTCAATCTTTCTGCTAATCGAGTAGTTAAAGGTGTGGCTGTTAATCCTTGTGTTGTCGCAAAATAATCTACTAACCAGTTATCAATATCTGTCCCACCTAAATTTTGTCCTGCTTTCGCTAGTACACGCGCAGTTTTAGGTCTTTGTGCTGAATTTTCTGCTAATGACTTTTGACCCCATTTGAGGATAAACCCTAAAGGTTTTTTCCCTGCTTGGATATCTTTAGATAATTGCACTAAAGATAAATCCAGCGTACCGCCTCCAAAATCTACCACCAACAGCACATCTGCCTCAGTTGTACCATAACCCAGCGCGGCTGCTGTCGGTTCATCTAACATCCGCACTTGTTCAACTGGTAAAGATTGGCATACGCCACCTAACCAATGACGATAAGCTTCAAAACTATCTACCGGAACCGTTAATACTAAAGACTGCCCAATATCAGGCAAGCTAGTTTTGACGTTTTTGATTAAATCAGTCAGGAACCATTGCCCAACTTGTTCAAAGGTAACTACTCTACCATCAATTTCTGGCAAAAACCCTTGAATATCAGCGCCAATACCTCGTTTAAAGCTGCGGAAGAATCGGGGGTCAGTTTTGAGATCCAAACCGCGATCGCGCACACTCTGCCCTACTATAACCTCCCCTGTGATAGCATCTTCGACATATACCAAACTGGGAATTAACGGGGGATTTTGTCCAGAAATTACTGATAATCCAGGTAAACTGAGGGTTTCTGGTTGCTGGGTGACAGGGTTCCAGCGAGTAATTACGGTGTTGCTAGTGCCAAAATCAATTGCGATCGCCATGCAAACAATTATCAATTATCAATTATCAATTATCAATTATCAATGACCACAAGTTGTCTATAGTAGCAATTTAAATCTGGATGAGTTTAAAATTTTTAAGTTGAAATTGGCAATAATTGGTTAACCTGCAATAATTCTTCAAAATCTCTAGCTGGTATAGGACGGCTAAATAAATAACCTTGCATAGCATCACAACCTTGTTCTAACAAAAATTTTAATTCTTCTTCAGTTTCTACCCCTTCAGCAATCACATTTAAATTTAAGCTCCGTGCCATTCCAATTAGAGCTTGAGTTAATGCAGCAGTCTTGGGATTACTTGTCACATCTTTAACAAAAGCTCTGTCAATTTTTAATGTATCAAAATTAAACTCTTGTACATAGCTTAAAGAAGAATATCCAATTCCAAAATCATCAATAGAGATGCCAATTCCTAATAATTTAAAATTATTCATAATTTTGATAGCTGACTTAACATTTTTCATAATAGTAGTTTCAGTTAATTCTAGTTCTAAACAAGTAGCATCAATATTTGTAGTTGACAATGTATCAACAATTATAGCTGTAAAATTTTTTTGATTAAACTGAACTGCTGAAACATTCACGGCGATTTTAAAATTAAAAAAATTGGGAAATAACTTTTGCCATTTTTTTATTTGCTCACAAGCAGTTCTTAAGACCCATTCACCAATAGGAATAATTAAATTAGTTCTTTCTGCTATTGGGATAAATTCTACGGGAGAAATTAAACCTTGTTCTGGGTGATTCCAACGTAATAGAGCTTCTGCACCAATTATTTTGCCAGTCTGAAGACTAACTTGAGGTTGGTAATAAATCTCAAACTCTTGCCGTTCTAAGGCAAGGCGCAAACTAGATTCCAATTTTGCTTGATTAGAATTATTGGGTAAGTGAGATTTTACTGGACGTTTGTATTCTAGTGCGATCGCTTGCTTTTTTTTCAGCCTAGTAAGGATAATTCCTAGCAGTTCATCAGGTTGATATGGTTTAGTAAGATAATCATCAGCACCCAAATTCATTCCTTGGCGAAAGTCAGATTTATCGGCTTTTGCCGTCAAGAAAATAAAAGGAATTGTTGCAGTTTCTAAATTTTGACGGAGGATATTTAAGACACCATAACCGTCAAGATCTGGCATCATTACATCACAAATAATTAAGTCTGGTTTTTGTTTCTTAGCAAGCTCGACACCGCTAGTACCATTAGAAGCATTGATAGTATCAAAACCTTCTGCATCTAGTAACTCTAAAATGTTTTCCCTGACTAATTGTTCGTCTTCAATTACTAAAATTTTGTTCATAAAACCTTTAACCTATTATTTGATTCAACTCATTAATCAGATGATCTGTTTTTTACTATAGTTTTTACCTTGAAACCAGGAAATTCCTTCATTCTTACTCCTCTGCCTCCTCTGCCTCCCCTGCCTCCCCTGCCTGATTTTATTGCAATAAGGGTAGAATGACTGTGATCAGCGTACCTACTCCAATTTCACTACTAATAGCAATCTCCCCCCCCTGTAACTCCACACACTTTTTAACAATCGCCAGTCCCAAACCACTTCCAGGGATTGTTCCAACATTATTAGCGCGTTGAAAAGATTCAAAAAGTCCTTGTTGATCTGAAGCAGGAATACCAATACCGTAGTCTTGCACCTGAAAAACGGCGGTTTTATGTTCATAACTTAGCTGAAATAGTACTTTACTACCAACAGGAGAATATTTAAGCGCATTTGAGAGCAAATTACTCAAAATGCGCTGGATTAGGTTTTGATCCATGCAGGCATTAGCATCAGTATTAGGACTAATAAACGTAATCTGATGTTGACCGTTATCAGTCAGTTCCAAATCTGCAATGATTTCTGAGCAAAATTCTACTAAATTAATTGGGTGTGGGTGACACTCAAGTTTATCTGCATCTGCTTTTCCCAAAAGCAAAATATCATTGAGTAAATCCGTCATGCGTTGTCCAGCAACTTGAATGCGTTGAAAATGAATCCGTTTTTTGTCTTCAGTCCACTTATGTCCGTACAGTTCCAACAGATCGGCTGAGGAAAGCATGATAGTAAGCGGAGTGCGGAACTCGTGGGAAGTCATAGAGACAAAGCGAGACTTGAGTTCACTAAGTTCTCTAGCTTGTTCTAGAGCTTTCTGCATCTGAACTTCTACCCGTTTGCGCTCAGTAATATCGCGTTTGACCGCTACATAGTTAATAATTTCGCCTGTGGAACTATGTACAGGAGAGATAGTTGCTTCTTGGTCGTAAACTGAGCCGTCCTTACGTTTTCCAATCATAGTTCCAGTCCATACTTGACCACTAGAAACCGTATCCCAGATCATTTGATAGAAAGCATCATTATCTTCTCCTCTTAATAAAGCAGCAGGAGTTTTTTGTTGCACTTCTGCTAATGTATATCCTGTCAATTTTTCAAATGCTGGATTCACGTACTGCAACTTTAATTGAGCATCAGTAATTTCAATCGCATCTGCGGCTTGTTCTACCGCAGTAGCTAACATATTACTTGTTTCTTGGGCTTGCTGACGTTGAGTAATATCCCGTGAAGCAACGTGAATTTCTATAACTTTACCTGTTTCATCCCATACACTACGAGCAGTTGATTCAAACCAAATATAGTTACCATTTTGATGACGGATGCGATAACTAATTGTGTAAATATCTGGTTGCTGTAAAGTGTATTGATGGATTTGTGCGATCGCAGCTAAATCATCTGGATGGAATAAATCATAAGACATAACACCTACAAGTTCTTCCGGCTGATATCCAATTAATGTATAGCAAGCTGGTGAAACATACAGATAAGTTCCATCTGGCGTATGGCGTGAAATCATATCAGTAGAGTTTTCAGCTAACAGCCGAAACCGTGCTTCACTTTCTCTTAATGCTGCCTCAACTTTCTCACGTTCGGCAATTTCTTGAGAAAGTTGAACAATACTTTCCCTTAATTCAGCAGTACGCTCTACTACTCTAATTTCTAGCTCATTTTTAGCTTGTTGGAGTGCGGTTTCGGCACGTCTACGCTCTGTAATATCATGAATAATTGAATAGAGGAATATTTTTCCCTGAATATAGATGGGACTGCTATAAACTTCTACATCTCTAACTTCTCCATCAGCAAGCTGGTGGCGGAATAAAAAATATGAACGCTGCTCTGAAAGTGCGTTTTGCATTTCTACAACTACTTGTTCTTCCAACAATATATTGATATCTGTTATTTTTAGTTGTTTAAGATCTTCCAGTTGGTAGCCGTAGAAATTAGCTGCTGATGGGTTAGCGTCTACAATTTTTGCAGATTCAGGATCGATCAACAATTTGATGGCACGGTTATTTTCAAACATTTGCCGATAGCATTGTTCGCTTTGGCGTAATGCTTCCTCAACTTGCTTACGCTGTGTAATATCTTCGTAAGTACCTAAAACTCCGATGACATTCCCTTCAGGATCGTGGAGGGGAATTTTATTAGTCTCGATCCAACTATGTTTGCCATCTACTTGTATTTGAGTTTTGATAATACGATATTGTGGTCTTTTTGTTTCGATCACCTTGCGATCAATTTGGCGAGAAAATTCTGCTTCTTCTGGGATGAAACACAATTCATCATCAGTTTTACCAACTATTTCTTCAGGCGCTATTAAGCCAACATCAATAGCAAAGTTATAATTACAACCTAAATAAACCGAGTTTTTATCTTTCCAAAATATCCCTTGCGGAATACTGTTCATAATCAACTGCAAACGCTGTTGAGAGAGTTTTAGTGCCTCTTCTGTTTGGCGGCGTAAGCGAAGCTCGTCGTAGACATCGCTAATATCTTCAATTACACTAATAAAATACTCAGGATCACCCGATGGCGATCGCACCAGTGAAACTGTTAAGTTAGTCCAAACAATCGAATTATCTTTGCAAATATAACGCTTCTCAATTGAATAAGTTTTAATTTCATTTGCCAACATCTGGCGAACATATTCTAGATCAATATCTCGGTCGTCGGGATATGTAAGATCTTGAAAACTTCCACCAATCAACTCTTGATATGTATAACCAACAATCTCACAAAGCTTTTGATTAACTCGTAACCATTTACCATTAATTCCTATATGAGCAATACCAACAGCAGCTTGCTCAAAAGTAGCTCTAAATCTAATTTCACTTTCGCGCCAAGCTTGCTCTATCTGCTGGCGCTCTTGAGTTAAAGAAATTGCTGCTGCTGCTGCTTGTAATAAATCTACTTCTGATGCTTTCCAGGTTCGGGCTTCTAAGCAATTATCAAAGCCAATAAAACCGAAAAATTTGCCCTTAACTATCAAAGGTAAAATTAAAATTGATAAGATACCTTGAGGCTCTAAAATCAAACGTTCTGAAGCTGGAAATTCTGTAACAATTCCAGCAATAATTTTACCTTGTGTTAATATTTCTGCCCAGCGAGGAAAAAATTCTTCATAAGATAAATTTTGTAAATCTGGGTTATCAATTTCTGGTAGAATGCCTTCTGCACACCACTCTGCTCGTTGACTCATTAAGAGATTATCCGCAGTATCCCAATGATTTTCAAATAAATAAGTGCGACAAGCCCCTGCTATTTTCCCTAAAAATTCCAAAATTTGGGAATAGCAATCTTTGCAGTCAGGATATATTAACAATAGGCGCTGAACCTCTACAACTACAGCTAAATAATTTTCCCGTTGTAACAATTCTATTTCTATTTGTTGATGGTAATTTTTAACTTGGTTGATATTTTCTGGTTGATTTTGGTTTGCTGTTAAGGTGGGATGCGCGATGGCTAATTGCTGATGCTGCTGTTGCAGTTCGGCTGTAATTGTCTGTAATTCAGTTAAAATTGTTGCCAGATCAACGGCGGTTACTTCTGATTCTATTAGCTGTGAATGTGTTTGGCTGATAAGTTGCTGACAATCACTCAAACGCTGTTGGATATTTTCTATTTTATGGTCGAAGTTTTGCACGTTCACAGCTTAACTCCTGATGTTCAAAACTCGGAAAGCGTTAGCGAAGCCAAAGGCTGGCATCGCTCTTGTCTCGCCATCCTAGTAGAGATTGAGGGTATATTAATTCTAGTCTTCCCTAATCTCATCAGCAGTTTCCGCGTTAATTGAGCGAATCAAGAATGCCATTCAAATTTACTTCTTCTCTCCCCCTGCCTCCTCTGCAAAGCAAGTACATTGCTAGCTTTTAATCTTTATTTGTTGAATCAGACGGTGCATCTGTTATGGGCATCACCAACACTTTATCAACTCGATTGCCATCCATATCCATCACTTCCAAACGTAAACCATTCCACTCAAAATGATCCGCAGCAGTGGGAATACGACCGAGTTGCATAATTACAAAGCCACCCAATGTATGATAGTTACCTCTTTGCTCGGCAGATATCTCCTTAGCCTCAAACAGTTCGACAAACTCTTCAACTGACAACATCCCATCCAGCAACCAGGAACCATCCTCTCGTTGCA
This sequence comes from uncultured cyanobacterium, assembly GCA_963711165.1. Classification (GTDB taxonomy): domain Bacteria; phylum Cyanobacteriota; class Cyanobacteriia; order Cyanobacteriales; family PCC-9333; genus Crinalium. Next base: position 11,203 of record CAVQDG010000075.1, read on the forward strand.
CAATTAGTGGCTCTTCGTGCTGTTCAATTGAAGGAAGATCACCGACTATTTCTTCTAAAATATCATTGAGAGTAACCAATCCTTGAATAACGCCGTATTCGTCTACTACTAAGGCAATATGAGTTCCACTTTGCTTGAATAACTCTAAAACTTTCAAGCCACGAGTACTTTCTGGGACATATAATGGTTGTCGCAAAGATACAGTTAGATCAAGTGATTGGCTGGCGAGACAGCGAGATAACAAATCAGTGACATGAATTACACCTAAAGCGTGATCGAGGTCGCCTTGGCAAACTGGAAACCGAGAATGACCGCTATTGAGCATTTTTAGGCGGCTGACTTCAGAAGAATCTTCTAAATCAAGCCAGATTATATCAGGTCTTGGTGTCATTAAAGCACCAATCCGGCGATCGCCCAAGCGAAACACCCGTTCTACCATATCTTGTTCTGCTTCCTCAAATGTCCCCGCTTCAGTACCTTGCTCTATCAAAACTTTGATTTCTTCTTCAGTTACTTGGGGGTCTGTTGATGCTTGGATGCCAATCAAACGTACTACTGTATCAGTTGAAGCACTTAAGATCTGAACGACGGGAGAGGCAACGTTAGCAAACATCCGCATGGGGACGGCGACAGCAGCAGCGATGCGTTCTGGGTTGTTTAACGCCAAGCGTTTAGGAACCAATTCGCCAATTACTAGCGTTAGATAGGTGATTAACAGAATTGCTATTGTAGAAGCGATCGCTTCACTATAAGGCGCTAGTAAAGGAACATTATTTATAAAAGGCAATAGCCTCTTAGATATCGTCCCTTCACCGAAAGCACCAGATACGATAATAATCAGTGTTATCCCCACCTGAACAGTAGCCAGAAACTGATTAGGATCGTTAGCCAGTTTCAATGCCACATTAGCTTTAGCATCTCCCTGGTTAGCCATATTTTGGAGTCGCACCTTCCGCGACGAGACAATAGCCATCTCTGACATGACAAAAATGGCACTCACGATGGTCAAAAGAAGAATTATTAAAATTTCGATAGTTGGGGACATTTCTCAAGATGCCGATGGCTCGGTAAACTGGCTGTTACGATGTAATCTTAGTATCAAAACTTAACTGTTCTAATAGAAGACCCTGAAGTTATCATACCGAGTTGCCTTGCAACTACTTTACCTTTAAGCGCAATTCCACTCACGCGCAAACAAAATACAGTCTAATATTTAAATTGCCGTCTTAAAGCTTTGACTATGACCACTGCTGTCAAAACTGATATAAAATTCGCTTCCCAACTCGTCAATGGCTTACTATCTATCAAACCATTAGCAAATTTAGCCAAGCAGCAAGCTCGTACAATGATGATTAAGCGAGCAGAAAAAATCGGGGTATATTGGCGGCAAGAAGTAGAAGAGTTACAAAAACTTGACTGGGATAAATATTTAGCCCAAGTCAAAAACCCCGATCTCACTTATCCTGAATACTACCTGCGGACATTCCATGCTTATGATGAAGGTAATTTAGGCTGGTTCCCCGCATTAGAAGTATCAGTTGCAGCCCGTGCTGTTCATGCTGGAATTTGGCAAGGTGCTGGTGCAGAAGGTGATGCCAAGCTCAGGGAAAGTTACCATGAAGTGCTGAAAAGCTCACTCACTGACGCACCGAGAGATATTTTAGATTTAGGTTGTAGCGTGGGGATGAGTACTTTTGCTTTGCAAGAGCTTTATCCTGAAGCAAATATTACAGGTTTAGATTTATCCCCTTACTTTTTAGCTGTCGCACAATACAATTCACAACAGCGCCATGCCAATATTAAGTGGGTTAATGCTGCTGCGGAAAATACTAATTTACCAAAAGCTTCATTTGATTTAGTTTCTACATTTTTAGTGCATCACGAACTGCCCCAGTTTGCCAGCAAAGAGATTTTCCGTGAAGTGCGACGTTTACTGCGCCCTAATGGGTATATATCCATCATGGATATGAATCCCAAATCTGAAATTTATTCTAAAATGCCGCCTTACATCCTAACTTTGCTTAAAAGTACCGAACCCTACTTGGATGAGTATTTTTCTTTGGATATTGAACAAGCGTTAATAGATGCTGGTTTTAACAAACCTATTGTTACCTGTAATAGCCCACGCCACCGCACGGTAATCGCACAGGTAAATTAAAATTGTCTAAAGGATTGATACGCTATTTATAGAAGACGCGAAATTTCGCGTCTCTACATTACTCTTGAATAAAGAGATAAAATCTTGGTTACATCTGCGTACCCTGCGGGAAGCGCTGACGCGCTATATCTGCGTTTATCTGCGGTTAAAAAAACCTCTTTGTAATCTTGCTCATTGGTTTATTGAAAACTGCTGTAATTACGATTAGGAGTAATTTCTTGGCAATACTTTACAAAGATGAATATGTTACCTGTGATGAGGATGCGATCGCCATCCATCAGTACTACTTTCCTTTCGGGAGTAAGCGCATTCCCTATACAACTATCCAACACATTGAAGAAGAACCAATGGATTTGTTAATGGGAGGTTTAAGACTTTGGGGCATGGGTTTAGCACCCTATTGGTTTCATTTGGATATACAACGCCCAAATAAAAACCGCTTGATTGTGGTTGATTTTGGTGAGTGGATTAAAGCTGTAATTACACCCGCTAACCACGATGCTGTCATTCAAATTTTACGACAAAAAACAGCTATATATTAATTTTATTTTTTTAAATTAGGTCAACTACTTGTTTGAAGATTAATTAAACTTTTTAATTGTTTTTACTGTTAACAGTTTTGGGAACATCATACGCCAGCCTTAGCCCACATTTACCATCTATAATGTCATGTGAAGATGTTCTCATCGCAGACATACACCAAACCCACTCTTGATCTTGCCAAGGGAAAAAAAGTGCGCCTCCGCCTCGAATCACATAAGCAGTATCATCAATTTTTTCATTGTTATCATAACTTGCTCTATATTTATCTTGACACCATTCTCCTGTAAATAACCCATAGATACCAAAAAGATTTGACTTTACTTTATCGAGATCTGAAAAATCCCAAGACAACCATTGTGAAAGTTCATTTTCTTCGGGTAGCTTATCCCCAAATACAAATAAGGTTTGTGTTGTTGCCCTACATATATATTCCCATTCTTTTTCTTGTGGAATCCTACATCCAAGCTGATTTGCTAGTGACTCTGCTTCAGACCTAGTTAAAAAACTGGGGGAATTTGGATATTTTTGAGAGTTATTATTTTTAATAAATCTCTCAGCAACTTTATTTAAGACAGGCAAGGATGATATTAAAAATTCATTTACTTCTACCTTTCTTACTGGACGCATCTCAGTGAAGTTTGCAGGAACAGGATCAAATATTTTTTTTGCAGATAACTCTTCTCTTTTACTCAACCCCATATTAAAATTTCCCGATGGAATGTACTTAAATTCTATATTGCTCTGACGATGAACAAAAGTTGGGAGCAAGTTGTTTTGATCTGATAAAGCGATTAAATCAAATTTATCTGCAAGATGAACAGCAATTTTTCTAATTTCTCTCTCACGCTCTTCTAAACTCAGAGTCAAAAAAGTGACTAATTCCATATAAATTAATTATTGTAAAAAAAATATTAGCTGCAAACCTTTAGGTTTAACAGCTTATTAGTGGTTAAAAATCTCTTTTAACTACTTGTCGAATAGATTACAAATATTCTACCTCTGCATAACTGCGGGCGTATTAACTCCTAAACGTTTAAACATAGCTTCCCTTGCATGATTTGCCAAAGTATCATCTAACGATGAAAGTGATATTTCAGTTTGATACTTTTGCTTAAATGCTGTCTGAATTAACCAATCTGCGAGAAAGGGATTTTTGGGTAATAAAGGACCATGAGAATAAGTGGCGATCGCATTACGATAAAATGCTCCTTCCATCCCATCTTCCCCATTATTACCATACCCTTTAACCACCCGTCCCAACGCTTCCACTTTCCCTAAATAAGTTCTACCGCCATGATTTTCAAAACCAATAATTAGCGGCACACTACCTAACATTTTTTCTAAATCTTGTGCTAACCGAGATGCACTCACCTCAATCACCACATTACCAATACACCGCTTGGCATCTGCCCCAGGATGCTTAGTCACCAAATCTAATAAACCAAGCCCATCAATGCGCTCACCCAAAGCAGGTTCATAATAGTGTCCTAATAATTGAGGTGATCCACAAGTAAACACCCCAGGCGTACCCGCTTCCAGTTTCCCCCGCATCGCATCTGCTTTGACTCCACTTAAATCACGCATGACAATTTCTTGCTGCCTATCTTGTGCGCCACCACCAACGATCACATCTACTTTATGTATATCTTCTACAGATGCGTTTTGATCTAAGGGTAAAACTTGCACATTGTAACCTCGCCATTGTGCGCGTTGTTGTATGCAAATCACATTACCGCGATCGCCATAAGTACTCATTAAATTAGGGTACAGCCAACCAATTGTTAGTTCAAACTGCTCAGTATTCATCCAACCTCCAGCAAATTTTTAAAGAATCTTACGCCCAGTTAATATTTCTCGGACTTCCAACATTGCCGAATAAGTAGGCACGATATGAAGGGTTTCATCTGCTGAAGTGTGTTCTAAAGCAGTGGCGATCGCTTCATTTAAATCTTCTTTTACAATTAATTTCAAGTTACTATCTAAATTCTTTTGGCTATAACGTAGACGCAAAGCCATATCATAGACGCGATCGCCACTGACAACAATCGTTCCCCCTAACTCCACTAACTTCTCTGTATCGACATCCCAAATCCAAGATACATCTGTACCATCTGGAGTTCTATCATTCAACACCATCAAAGTTGTAGATGCCTTACCTGCTGCCTTAATTTGATTAACAGCGCGGATAGTTTCATTCAACCCTACAGGATTTTTAGATAACAAAATCCTGACTTTCTTGCCGTGATACTCTAACTCCTCAGCACGTCCAAAAGCCGCTTGAAAGTTTTTAATTGTATCTAAAATAACCTCTTTGGCAACTCCAATTTTTTGCGCTGCCAACACTGCCGCCAGAGTATTGTACTTGTTATAAATTCCAATTAAAATTTGGGGATATTCTCGACTATCAATTGCTAACTTGCTTTTCTTAAAGCTACAACTAGGACATTTAAAATCACCCAAATGAGATAAATAAACACCCTGATAATCTAGGCGATCGCCACAACTAGGACAATAAATTGAATCTACCGCATGGGGGATTTCTTCTAAATATTCCTCTGGTTCACTCAAACCAAAAGATAAAATATTTTGTGGTAACTGCTGACCTAAATAAGATAACGTTGGATCATCACCATTTAAAATTACCGTAGTTTCAGGCGGTAACTGTGCGATGACTTTTTGCCAACGCTGACTAATCAAATCTACTTCGCCGTATCTATCTAATTGATCGCGGAACAAATTCAAACATAAAATATACTTAGGCTGAATTTGTAATACTACCTTGGGTAAAGCATTTTCATCTACCTCTAAAATCGCATAGTCAGCCTTTAGCTTACCTGTAAGATTAGTATCATCCAGCAACGCTGTAATTAACCCATTTTGGAGATTAGCGCCTGTAGAATTATGGGTAACACGCCAGCCCGCACGCTCTAACAGTGTACGCAATAACAGGGATGTTGTAGTTTTCCCATTCGTCCCAGCAATAATAATTACACCATATTTAACTTGACGACATAGCAGCGACAGTACTTGAGGCTGAATGCGTACTGCGATCGTACCTGGGAGAACACTCGCTGCTCCCAAACGTAATAATCTAATCGCAGATGTAATCGTTTTTGCAGCAAATACTGCGAGACTTAGCTGCACTCTGTCTATCAGTTTAATTCCCACACCTACATCCTTAACTATCCCAACACCCAGCAGTGAAACCGTGCCTTAATATTTCTAACATTGCCAAGTGATAAAATCTTTGATATTGGCTCAATCGCTGCGATCGCGATGATTCCAATCAAAGACTGGGGCAAATCAGACCATACCTGACTGTACCAGATATCTACCATTGAGCATAATTACTAAGTTAAATATAACCCACATATAGTGGGTAGGGTGCGTTAGCGAAGCGTAACGCACCCTAGATTACTTAGGCTTTGCGTAAGTCCTGTAAAAGTAATTTTTTGTATTTATTAGGACTTACCCACCGAAAGTCTGAAACCTAGATCAGAACTAGCCCCCCTACCCTATGCGCTTCGCGCAGGCTACGCCAACGGGAAGGCTATGCGCTTACGCGCAGGCTACGCCAACGCCTATAAAAAGGGGGGAAATTCAAAGTCCCCCTTTTTAAGGGGGATTTAGGGGGATTTCTGCGTAAGTCCTATTTATACTAAAAAAAGTGACACTGCCAAGGTAAAAAGCAGTGTCACTTTTTTTTAGGATTTAATTAAAAATGCTGAATTTACCACAAAGCTCTAACAGGGCGAGCCTTTACTGTGCGAGTGGTATTTACCATAGTATTAGACGGCTGAGTGGTTGTAGGCGATACAGTAGTAGATTGAGAAATAGAAGTACGGCTTTCTACTACAGGTGAGTCGCTATTTGGACTCATCATCTCTGGCTGACTCATAGTATCCATTCTACTATTGTTAGTCATCATGGTAGATCGCTGTGTATCATTTACTAATGAAACAGTTGTACTTCCACCATTCATCATTACAGAAACTTCCATCCCAGGAATTAGATTCATGCGGTCTATATCCGCCTGACTAATTGTTACATCTCTGCTTGAGCCGTCGGGCATGGTGATAGTTACCACATCACCAACAATACTTCTGATCGTACCTGTCGTCATTCCTGGAGAAGCCATAGCATTACTCACCAGTTTGACAACGACATCGCCATTATCGCCGCTACTCATCGGCATGACAGAAATCATCATTCCTGAGTTTAGTTTAAGCTGTGTTCTTTGCTCTTTGCTAACTGTGACTGAACGGGTTTCACCGTTAGGTAATTCCAAGGTGACAACATCGCCAACAATATTTCTGATGACACCTGTCATTCCTGGCTGAGACATCATATTCATGCCAGTATTAACTGCCATGGCAGTGTTATTCATACTACTGGCTAGGGCGACGGTTGTCTTGCCGTCATTGCCCGTTGTGGCAACTATTTGCATTCCAGGTTGCAAGTTCAATTTTTGGGAATCTGCTCTAGAAATGGTGATATCTGTGAGTTCACCACTAGCTAGACGCATCCTGATGGTATCACCAACTATACTAACGACAGTCCCCATAACTGGTTGTCCGGCTGTCATATTAACCGTAGTAGTACCTGTCTGACTCATCGGGTTAGAAGTTTGAGCCATAGCTGGATAGCCAGAGATGGCAAACAGCAATAATGACAGACTTGTACCACTGACTATCTTTATTTTTTGAAAATTCATGGCAACCTCACCAAAGAAAAAGTTTTTTTATAGATAAATCGGTCAATTGAGTCTTTCAGTACCAACGCATCGTCTAGACTCAATTAACTACCGATAATAAGCATAGTGATTAAAAAATCTCTCTGCCTAGAGGCATTAGTCATTAGTAGTATAGCTATAGTGAAAATTGGAGGCTTTAATTATGCAAAACATTTAAAAATTAAGCGGCGTAAACCAACCGTTAAGTCATCAATCATATCTATAAAAAGAAGGATGTGAAAACCCTAGACCTTATATATATTTAACTTGCCATCATGGAAAAGTAAAAATTATTTTAGTAAGTAATAAATTTAACAGTAATGATTCAAAGTAAACTGGGATTTAAAAGCTGCTTATTGTTAGGCTTAAGTGCAGCAATATTACTTGGCTCGGTTCAGCAACAAGTTACTGCTACCCCAACAACTACAACGACAACTAATCAACAAACAAAACCTTTGTTGAATTTGCCTCCTATTGAGGAGCCAGGGCTACTTCTACCTTATAAAGAACCATCATCTGTTAATGTTGAGCAAAAAGCGTCATCTGTTAACCCCAAGTTGGCTACTCAGTTAGTGATTAAGCTAAGAGAACGCCGAGTTTATGTTTATCAAAAGAATCAAGTTCTCGCTCAATATCCCATTGCTATTGGTAAAGCAGGTTGGGAAACTCCTACAGGTAATTATAAAGTTTCGCAAAAGGAACGCAATCCAGCTTGGGAACATCCGTTTACAGGTAAGGTTATTCCTCCAGGGGCAGATAATCCTTTAGGGGTTGCTTGGATTGGTTTCTGGACTGATGGACGCAATCAAATTGGATTTCATGGCACTCCGCAGGAAAATTTAGTAGGGCAGGCAGTTTCTCACGGTTGTGTAAGGATGCGTAACAAGGATGTTACAGCTTTATTTGAGCAGGTGGATATAGGTACACCCGTTAAAGTCCAACAATAAGTCAATTATCAATTATCAGTCAATACGGTTCAGTGGGTAGGGTGCGATCTTCGCAGCGTAACGCACCCTACAGATATAGACTTTGCGTAAGTCCTATTAAATAAAGCAAACGCGAGTTAACTACCTGTGCAACGTTCAAACCATTGTTCGTAAGTTTTTTCTAATTGCGGATCTTCTAATACTAATTCAACGCGCACCTTAGCGCAGCCATGATGACGTTGTAGTGCGATCGCATTTAAAAACAAACTAGCACTTTTAGGAGACTTAAACTCTCCACTAACAGTACCTTCAGTTGTTGAAGTTCCGTTGCCGTTGCCAGAAGTGAACTCACTTATCTCAATATCATTTAAATTTTCACCATTTAAAACAATTTCTGCGAGTTGTTTATGTTCAGGGCTAACTTGTTCAACAATTAATTTTTCGTACCGGACTGGCACTTGAACCATTCTGGTTTCAATAACTTTACGAACAATAACTTCCCCAACTTTGCGCTTGTTGCGGTCAACAATTAATCGTTCTTCAAGTAAACGAATGACTTCTTCTTCAACAACCTCAGTTTCATGAGATAACAAAGATTCTTCAATACTCATATCATGTTCCTCTTGGTGATATTCTTGTGCAGTTACGTTGTCTGTGTCAGGCGCATGAACAGGGCTTTCTGGTACAACATCTGCTTTAACATCCAAGAGATTGGAAGAGCTAGTATCGTTAGGTGGAATCACGTTTTGATCAATTACTTGGGGTATGGTAGTTTGTGGGCTAGTTAAGTTAACTATCCCTAGCTCTACGCTAGTTTTGGGCAGGGTATATTCAGGCAACTGATCTACTTCAGCTTTGGTAACATCTACAAACAGCATTTTAGTTCCAGAGTCTACTTGCTGTATGTGTTTACTTCTTAATAAAAACCACCGTAACTTGCTTTCAGTATCAGTTTGACCAATAACTAAGTTGAGTTGACGTTCTCGATCCAGCTTGACATCTTTTACTTCGCCAAGATAGGAGCCACCTTTGCCTAGAACAGCGAAATTATTGAGTTTGTTTCTCAGCTTGTCTAATAAAACTTTAATCCGTAGATTATGTTTTCCAGGTTCGACTTTGTTGGGAGAAATTTGGCTATTCATTTTGAGTTCTGTTAAATTTTTTTTAAACTAAAGGTATTCAATTTTATGGGATAGTGCAGGTAGAGCTTAATATTTGCCCCACCTGCACTATTTTTAAGCATTCATACCCAGACTGGTTAACTTGTTACTTAGTAATAATTAAAAACGTTTAAAGTGACAAGCTGATTGTTTACTAACAACTGGGTATGAGTGATGGGATTGAGCAATTGGGTTAGCCAATCTGTTGAGATGATGTCAGATCAACTAACATTAGGACGGTTATCTAAAACTGGAGTTCCCTGAGTAGTAACATCTAATTCTTCGCGGCGAATTGTTTCTTCAGCATTAACTGTATCGCGATCAACTTCTTTTCTGACTCGAACTTCTTCGCGTACAAAAGCTTCTTTATGAATATCAGGAGTTTCTTCGTATACTTCGATCCGTGCAACTTCTCCTTCAGTGAAGCTTCCTTCGCCTGTAGTAACTACAGTATTACCGTCTACTGGAGTAGTGCGTTCAATTACAACTCGTTCTTTTTCAATCGGTACAGAAACGCTGCGGGTTTCTGTTTCTACGTGCTTGCCAACTGTGACTTCACCAGTCTTCATGCGTTTTTTGCTGGCAATTAACCGTTCTTCGTACAGTCGGAGGTTTTGATGATTTTGCTCATTGAGTCCGTATAATGACTGCTCTTGCTGGTAATTATAGGTGTTGCGATCAAAAGTTGCAGCGATTGGTTGAGCAGAGGTGGCTGTTGTGTCCATAGCTTGAGGACGATATAAGCCTCTTACGCTTTCTTCGTAATCATAATCAACTTTTTGATCTTCCTTGAATTCAGGTAGTTTTTCTGCTTGTTCGCGAGTCATGCCGATCGCATAAACACGTCTTTCGCTATAGCTAATCCGCGAACGACCAATGGGTAGCAAAACTTTTTTACCGAAAATCAGAAATCCTAGATCAACAATCAAATAACGAAAATGACCTTCTTCGTCTACTAGGATATCTTTGATTGAACCAACTTTGTCATTGTTAATATCGCTATAAACATCAAAGTTAGTGATATCTTCACCACCAGCGATGTCACGATAATTATTATCAAGTTCTGTGAGTTTGGCTAGGGTCATATTATTATTCCTCATTTGTTTTTATAGCTACATCCTATGAAATTATCGTTGATAAATCCATCTTTCTATTAGAAGATCTGATAAAGACTAACGCCTACCACTAAGGGTGTACTAAAAAATATGTTTCATCAAGCTTGGTTGTGCAGGGTAGAGCGAAATCGTGCGATCGCGGTTATTCGGGCAAATCAACCGGAAATAGCCTACAAAATGGCTCTCTCTGTGGCAGCAGGGGGTATGCAGTTGATTGAAATTACCTGGAATACTAAAAAATCTGTTGAAGTAATTAAACAGTTGCGCTCAGAATTCCCAGAATTGGTAATTGGTACTGGGACATTGTTAAATATGGCACAACTGCAAAATGCGATCGCATCAAGCGCACAATTCCTGTTTACTCCTCATGTAGACATAGCCATGATCAAGACGGCGGTAGATGCAGGAGTGCCAATCATTCCTGGCGCACTGACTCCGACAGAAATTGTGAGGGCTTGGAATGCTGGTGCTAGTTGTGTGAAGGTGTTTCCAGTTCAAGCGGTGGGTGGTGCTAACTATATCAAAAGCTTACAAGCACCGTTGGGTAAAATTCCTTTAATTCCAACTGGGGGGGTAACGCTTGACAATGCTCAAGAATTTCTCGATGCTGGTGCGATCGCTGTTGGAGTTGCCAGTGATTTATTTCCGTTTCAATTAGTTGCGGATCAAGATTGGGATGCGATCGCACAACGGGCGCGAACTCTTACCCAGATCGTGAATGATGAAAATCAGCTAGGCTATGTTACAAAAAAATAGCGCATAACTATAGTAGAAAAATTAAAACTTCCATGAACAGCCTGATCTCATTCAATTGGCTACGTCGCCCACAAATTTTTTTGGCAGGTACAGTACTGATATTTACAGCTTTCTCTGCTTTGCCTAATCCCTCTTTGGCAAAAAGCAAGCCCAAGCCGCGTGCTGTGCCTTCTAAAATACAGTCAATGCAACAATCTCATCAAAAATGGATTCAAATAAACCTTTCAAAGCAACGCTTGATTGCTTGGGAGGGCAGCAAACCTGTTTACGCTCTTGTTATTTCTACTGGCAAGAAATTAACCCCAACTGTCCCAGGTACTTTTGCTATTCAATATAAGGCAAGTAAGGCAAGAATGAAAGGCAATGATTATGATGTATCCGATGTCCCTTATGTGATGTTTTACAACGCTAACTATGCGATTCATGGTGCATACTGGCATCGTCGCTTTGGAACTCCAGTGAGTCATGGTTGCACCAATCTAGCAGTCAATCATGCCAAATGGTTATTCAAATGGGCTTCAGTGGGTACACCAGTGATCATCAAGTAAGTAAAAACAAGGAAGTGTTAAATTTTCTTTCAATAAATATCTATTGTTTAATAGAAATAATTTCCTCAATCTCAGGAATTTGAATACTCGGACGGGAGGTAAGCTGTTGTGTTTCTTTGATTTTATATTTTAGGGAGGGAGGAGAGAGGAGGGAGGAGAGAGGGGAAGACGGTTTGATAACTTTTCTTTCAATTATAAAATGTACAATTTAGATGCGCGTTAGCTTATTAACTCATGGACAATTTAATTCGCTGTTTTTGGTTACGTCAAAAGGGAACTATTTGGGCAAGTGTCACCCTGCTGGTTGTGGCATTATTTTCTTGGTCTACACCAGCTATAGCAGCATCGAAGTCGAGTAAGGTGATTAAGACAGGTAGCGGTAATAGCGCCAAGCCCTGGATCGATGTTGATCTATCATCTCAACGATTAACTGTCTTAAAAGGTAAGAAACGTCTTTATTCTGTAGCGGTATCCAGTGGTAAGCGCTCTACACCCACACTCACCGGAACTTTTCGGGTTCAATCTAAATACCGTACTAAACGTATGCGGGGTGAAAACTACGACGTTCCAAATGTACCTTACGCTATGTTCTATTCTGGAGGTTATGCCATTCATGGAGCTTACTGGCATAATAAATTTGGCACACCAATTAGTCACGGCTGCGTTAATGTACCAGTTGGTACTGCGCGAAGATTATTCAGTTTAGCTAAAGTAGGCACAAAAGTAGTTGTACATAAATGAGCTACTTCCCCATACCCATTTTTCTGATGAGTTTGGATAAATATTTGATGTAGAGACGTACCATGGTGCGTCTCTACACATAGTTGATAGCTGATAGCTATATCAGTTTTGTTAAATTTGATACCAAGCGGTTATTGCTACAGCCAAAGCATCAGCAGCATCATCTGGCTTAGGGATTTGCTCTAAATTCAACTCCCGTGCAACGGCTTCTTGTACCTCGTATTTATCAGCATTTCCCCTGCCAGTAAGCGCTTGTTTAATTTGAGCGGGAGTAAATTCTACAAATGGAACTTTGTGTTGAGCCAAGACTAAGATCATTACCCCACGCGCTTGTGCTACTGCAATTGTGTTACCCATGCGGTAGAAGAAGAGTTTTTCAATTGCTACTAAATCCGGTTGCAATTGCTCCATTAATGTGTGGAGATCATCGTATATAGTGCCAAGTCTCACCCCCATATCTGTCTTGGCTGGCGTTTGAATAACGCCAAAATCTAATAGCGTTACTGGATTGGATACTACATTGGCGGAAAGTTTGGCACTGATGGAGGGGGTAACAGGTAGTTGTGAAGATGTTGGGCAGATAATAGCTCCAAATCCTAAAATTGCCAGTCCTGGGTCTAATCCTAAAATGCGCTTTTCCATACACATTACTATAGGAAAATGTTGCTCTCTTGTAATACTTATAGGACTTACGCACCGAAAGCTTGAAACCTTGATCCCCCCTACCCCCCTTAAAAAGGGGGGGAAATTCAAAGTCCCCCTTAACAAGGGGGATTTAGGGGGATTAGGCGCATCTTGAGTTATTCCCACCTTTTTGTTCTCCAGGAATTGGTAATGTCAATTGGTATATTTAAACAAGCCCTACGCTCTATTCAACACGAGTCGCGGATTAATTGGGAGTTTAAACCCAGAACACCCCAGCGCGTCCACAGATGGTTTAAGTGGTTATCTCCTGGACTTTTGGTAAAACGCTGGTTACTCTTAAGCGCTGGTGGCGTTCTGCTGACAAGCTTGGGTGTGGCAATTTGGGTCAAGTTAACGCCAATTGCCTGGTTCATTCAGTTGGTTGGAACCGTTTTAGAGCAAGCTGCTACGATTGTCCCTAGTTATGTATCAGGTCCAATTGCGTTACTGAGTGGTTTGTTCTTAATATTTTGGGGACAAACTCGTTCTCTAGGAGCAATTACAGAGGTATTAAGACCAGACGGGGATGAACAACTAATTGATGTGTTACTTGCCCATCGTCGGTTAAACCGAGGACCGAAAATTGTGGTGATTGGAGGTGGAACTGGACTTTCTACGTTATTAAGAGGGCTGAAGGAGTTCAGTGCTAATATTACTGCGATTGTCACTGTGGCGGATGATGGCGGGTCTTCTGGTCGCTTACGGCGGGAAATAGGGGTGTTACCGCCTGGAGATATCCGTAATTGTTTGGCGGCGTTGGCAGATGAAGAAAAGTTATTAACAGAGTTATTTCAATACAGGTTCCGCGCTGGGGATGGTTTGGTTGGTCATAGTTTTGGCAACTTATTTTTGACAGCAATGAGTGAGATTACAGGGGATTTGGAGCAGGCTATAGCAGCTAGTTCCAAAGTCTTAGCAGTGCGGGGGCGTGTGCTACCTGCAACTTTGTCTGATGTGCGCTTGTGGGCTGAGTTAGCAGATGGACGGACAATTCAGGGAGAATCTAGCATTACGGAAGCTGGAGGTCAAATTATTAAAATTGGCTGCATTCCTGCTAATCCACCTGGATTACCAGCAGCTATCAAAGCGATTCAGGAAGCAGATTACATTATTATCGGACCTGGAAGTCTTTATACGAGTGTAATTCCTAATTTGTTGGTTCCAGAAATCAAAGAAGCGATCGCATCTCGTCTAGTTCCTCGCATCTATGTCTGTAATATTATGACCCAACCTGGGGAAACACAGGGTTACAGTGTATCAGACCATATCTTGGCAATTGATCATGCTTGTGGTCAACCGTTGTTTAATGCAGTACTCGTACATAAAAAACCGCCTTCCCCTCAGTCTCTTGTTCGCTACGCTCAAGAAAATTCTAATCCGGTTTTTTTAGATCGCGAAGCTGTGGGGCAATTAGGGCGGCGGATTGTTCTGGCAAATGTGATGGACGAAGACCAGGAAACAGGCTATGTGCGACACAATTCTCGCAGATTAGCAAAAGTGTTGCTACGTTGGTATAGTCGCACCCATAGTTAAGCTGTTGTGTTTCGTGCATTTTATATTTTAGAAAGAGAGGAGGGAGGAGGGAGGAGAGAGGGTTATAGGGTTTGATAATTTTTATCTAAATTAAAAATGTACAAGTTTATTTGCGCGTTAGCTTAATATTATTTATGGTGGAAAATTAGGATATTAACTTAATGGGAAAAAACTCTTTTAAATTTTCTCTTAAAGATCAAACAGCTACACATAAATTAGGAGTTGATCTAGGACAATCTTTGCCCACTGGAAGTGTAATTTTATTACAAGGAGATCTAGGTAGCGGTAAAACAACCTTAGTTCAAGGTATAGGGGAAGGATTAGGAATAAAAGAATTAATTGTCAGTCCTACATTTACTCTCATTAATGAATACACAGCCGGAAGAATACCTTTATATCATCTAGATTTGTACCGTTTAGAACAAGAAGATGTTGCCCAATTGCATATAGAAAGTTACTGGGAAGGCATCGAAGTACAAGAGGGGATTGTAGCAATAGAATGGGCTGAACGTTTGCCTGAAAAACCCTTAAATTATCTGCATATTTATCTTACTTACCACCAGCAGTCAGGTCGTATAGCTGAAATTATACCTGTAGGTGAATGTGAACTTATTGATTTAAGTGAGGAGTGAGGACTGATAGCAAGTGGCATTCATAGTTTCTGGATAGCGCGGAGTGTCCAAAGGCAAATAGGAACAAATGCGATCGCGCCCTGACTCTTTAGCTTGGTATAGTGCTATGTCGGCATCACGAATTAACTCTACTGGTTCTGATTTATGATCTGGAATAGTACTAGCAACTCCTAAACTCAAGGTAACACCTAAAGTTTTGGAGGAATTAATATGGGGAATTCTCAGTGTTTTGACACGCTTGCGGATTAACTCGGCAAGGTGCATAGCTCCGCTTACGTCAGTATTAGGCAATATTACAGCAAATTCTTCTCCTCCATAACGAGCCACTAAATCAGCCGGACGCTTCGTGGCGGTAGTAATGGCATTTGCTACTTCAATCAAGCATTTGTCACCCGCCAGATGCCCATAAGTATCGTTATAGATCTTAAAGAAATCAATATCGCACAGTATTAAAGATAACGGGGCTTCTTCCCGTGCTAGACGCTTCCACTCAAAATTAAGATATTCGTCAAAATAACGACGGTTAGCTACTTGAGTCAGACCATCTAAATTTGCCAGACGTTGCAACTCTATGTTTGCTGACTCTAACTGTTGATAAAGGTGTGCTTGTTGAATGGCAATTGCTAGTTGGGTTGATAATGCTCCTAATAAATTGATTTCCCAAGATTGCCAGTGTCGAGGTGCAGAACATTGATGAGCGCAAAGCAATGCCCATAATTTATTGTTAGCCACAAGTGGCACAACTAAATTTGCTCTAATTCCCAGTCTGTTAAGAAAATTTATGTAACAAGGATGCAGAGTAGCTGACCAGATGTCATCTATAGCAGATAAGCGACCGTTCTGGTAGTCTAAGACGTAATTACGATCAAAACAAGGGTCGTGTATATCTAACCCTACAATTGGTGAAATAGAAGGTGCAACAGATTCGACAACAAATTTACCATTTTGTTCTGGCTCAATTTGATAAATTGTTACTCGTTCGACATTCAGAAAACTACGCACCTCGTCAACTGCTGTTTGGAGAATTTTGTCTAAGCTGAGACACCCTAATATACGCCCTGTAATTAATCCGATTAACCGTTCCCGTTGATATTGTTGCCGCAGTTCGATTTCGACCTGCTGACGAACAGCAATTTCTTGTTTAAGTTTATGATTGACCTGAATTAGTTCTGTAGTTCTTTTAAATACAAGTTCTTCCAGATTTTGCTTGTACTCAAGTAGCTCAAGTTGAGCTAGAGTACGTTCTGTAACATCAACCCCAATACTAATGAGGTACAGGAGTGCGAGCATCTTGCTCGCTATAGATTTATAGCGAGCAAGATATTCGCACTACAATATTTTTTCCACCTTTGTACCTCACTTGACTGAAAATTGCTATATATGAAATTTATGTGTTGTTAAGATTGCTTAGGATAACTTGGGTTTTGGTTTAAATTGAGTCCAGCCAAAACCTAGCGCCACTAATAGCATAAAAATACCCATGATTAGGTAAGAGAAGCTTAAACTGGTGGCATTACTGATTGGTTGGCTTACTAACGGCGAGAAAAACTGACCCAAAAATATTGCCGTTGTTAGTCCTCCGACAGCACGACCGCGCAACTTTAAGGGAATGATTTCTACTAAGCCAACATTAAGATTAGGTATCAACAAGCCCATTCCCAAGCCACTGATGATTAATCCTAGCAATATTTGGAGATAAGTAGTAGACATGGCAATTACTGAATAACCAATGCCCATTAAGAGAAATACAAAAGATGTAATAGCGGAAAAATTAAATTTTGCCCTCACATGAAGAAATTGTGTTGATGTAATTCCACTAGCTAATGTACTGCAAGCGATCGCCATTCCTGCTTGTGCAGCATTACCTAATTTAAGGTCTGATAAGAGGAAGGGTAACTTCACAGGAATCATATAAAAAATAATCATTCCTCCTAAAGCTAAACCATAAATTAGTGCCAATTGCTTCAATGGCCAATTAACATTCTCTTCATTGATAGAATTGTTAACTTGAACCTCAGCTTTTTGAGGTTCATAAATTGCATAAGCAGCCAAAGGCAGGACAATAAAAGCAAATAGATAGATCAAAAAAGGCGATCGCCAATTAGCTTGTGCCAAAAAACCGCCTAAAGTTAAAAACAAAACCCCACCAAATGACATAAATGACGCTTGGATACCCATAAACTGATAGCGTTGTTCTCCCACGAAATAGTCAGCAATTAAAGTTGTGCAGGTAGTCATAATCCCTGCTACTGCAACTCCTAAAACTGCCCGACCTATTAAAATAGCAGATAGTGAACTCAGGAAAAATCCTGAAGTGCCAGCTACGCCGTATAACGCCAGAGATAACAATAAAAGTTTTTTGCGCCCCCACTTATCAATTACAAAACCTGATGCTGTTCCGCATAAAGCAATAAATAGAGCAGGCATAGTTAGCACAAGGGGTATTAAAAGCGATACATTTTGTGTAGTGCTAAATGCCTTTGCCATACTCGGTAACGCAGGCGAAATGGTTGCCCCAGCCATGACAGTCATGCTACTAGCTAGGAGCAAAACCAATTTGACTAAGATGCTGATGTTAGGTGATTGTGTCATTGTTTACTCCTAGCTAGTGTTAAATTTAAGCTACTAATTTTGCTAGTACTGTAGCTAGTTTGCTACCAAGTTGCTCAACAGTCTGTTGTTGTTTAAGATCTTTTAATGTGCCATCTTCATTAAATGCTTGGAATGCGTTGGGCAAAGCATACTGATCTGGTAGTACTATAACTCTGATATTTCCCAAAATTGAACGCAAATGCACTAAACCACGTATTCCACCCAAACCGCCTGGTGAGGTACTCATAATTACTGCTACTTTATCAGCAAAAGCCACTAACGGTGGTTCATTAGCTTCTGGGCGTGAAACCCAATCAATCATATTTTTAAGTACACCAGAGAGAGAACTGTTATATTCAGGTGAAGCTATTAGCAGTCCTTGATGTTCTAACATGATTTGTTTTAATTTACGGGCATTCTCTGGCATACCCTCAGCAGCTTCTAAGTCGCCGTCATATAATGGTAATGGAAAATCACGCAAATCTATATATGTCACTTCAGCGCCAGCATTCCTAGCCGCATTAGCTGCTATTTTTACTAGCTGTTTGTTAAGTGAACCAGTACGAGTGCTGCCAGAAAATGCCAGAATTTTAGGTGTATTGCTCATTATGTACCTTAATTGTTGCCTTTTGACTATGCCACAATCAATGAACAATTATCAATTAACAATTAACAATTATCCCAAAAATGAGGTTGGGGCTTTACATAGCAATTAAGTCTGTGGGTAAAATTCAACGTTAAACAGCGATTAGTGGGATTGTGGACTGGTGAATGGTGACTGGGAAAACAACTATACTTTTATTTATGTCTATCTACTTACTCCCAAACTGAAGTTAGGACTTCACATAAAAAAGATTTTTTAAGTTTTTTTATGTGAACGGCTAGATGCAATATTATTGAATTGATAATTGATAATTGTTATGACAAAACTTTTATTAATCGAATCCCCTGGAAAACTTAAAAAGTTAAGCCAAATTTTGGGATCTGGTTGGATTGTTAAAGCTAGTATGGGACATATCCGAGAGTTAGCAAATGATGGGGAAGATGCTTTAGGATTTGATTTAGATGGGGAACAGGTGCGCTGTCGTTATGAAGCGAGAAATGAACGCGCTAGGAAAGTTATCTCAGAATTAAAACAAGCTGTTAAGCAAGTCAGCGAAGTTTACATTGCAACTGACCCTGATAGAGAAGGGGAAACAATTGGTTGGCATTTAGCGCAAGAATTAAGATTAAAGCAACCTAAGCGCGTTACTTATTCAGAAATTACTAAACCTGCTGTCACCACAGCAATTGCTCATCCTAAAATTTTAGACCAAAATTTAATCGCCGCAGGTCGCGCTAGGGATTGTTTAGATAAATTAGTTGGTTATAAGGGAAGTAAACATTTAGTTTGGGCGCTGAATAATGGTGCAAAATCAATGGGAAGGGTGCAAAGTGCGACTTTACATCTATTAGTACAGCGAGAAACAGAAATTCTTACGTTTGTTCAACAAGATTATTGGTCAGTATGGGTAGAATATGCAGAAGGATTTAAAGCTTTCTATCGTCGCAGTTTGCAGGGACAAACTAAGGAAAAGGCGGAGGAAGCTGATGATGCTGGTAGTGAAACTAAAACTGCTGAGTCTGACAGAGTGACATCTCAAGAGGAGGCTGATAGATTAGTTGCGATCGCAAAAAACAATCCTCACCATATAATTAAAGTAGAAAACAAAACCACTTCTCAATCTCCACCTGCTGCTTTTATTACCTCCACATTGCAACAAGCTGCTGGTGCTAAGTTGCGATTTAGTCCAGAAGCAACGATGAAAGTTGCTCAGTCTTTATACGAAGCAGGTTATATAACTTATATGCGGACAGATTCAGTTGCACTGTCCGATCAATTTTGTGCTGATGTGCGGGAATATTTGCAACAACACGACCCTGAGAATGTACCAACTAAGTTAGCTAAACATCGTGCAGCTAAAAATGCTCAAGAAGCACATGAAGCGATACGTCCTACAGATGTTAATTTAACTCCTGAACGGTTGCGAAGTCAAGTAGTTAACGATCAAGCTCAACTTTATGAATTAATTTGGAATCGCGCTGTTGCTTCTCAATGCGCTGCGGCTAAATTGGCAAAAACTCGCATTACTACCCAGTCAGAATCCGTGTATTGGGAAGCGCGGGGACAAGTTTTAGTATTTCCAGGTTATACAAAATATTGGAACAATATCAGCGATGATTCGCAACTGCCAAAAGTTAAGGAAGGACAACCGCTTACTCTTAAACAAGCGCGTGCGGATAAAAAGCAAACTCAACCACCCCCACGTTATACAGAACCAAAGTTAGTACAATTAATGGAACGTAAGGGGATAGGAAGACCTAGTACTTATTCTCCGACAATTAAGACTTTGAAAGAGCGTGAGTATGTGCAACTAACTAAGGGAAAGTTGCAACCAACGCAACTGGGGATGGAGTTAGATGCTTTTTTAGATCAAGTTTTACCTGATTTAATTAAGGCTGAGTTTACAGCGCAAATGGAGTTAAAATTAGATGCGATCGCATCTGGTTCTTTAAACTGGGAATCTTATTTAACCAGTTGGAATCAGGAATATTTTACACCAGCTTTGACTAAAGCGATTAGTGAAATTAAAAATTTCAAACAAACCAGTCCGCCAACTAATAAAACTAACGCTAAAAGCAAAACATCAAAATCAATCAATATTCAATGTCCCAAATGCGGACAACAAATGACAAAAGTTGCTTCTAAATCTCAGAAGATGAAAGCAGACCATTTTTTGAGTTGCGACAAGCGTAATTCTGGATGTGGCTGCGTAATGTTTTTAAATGTCAAAAGTGGGAGTTATGAGTTACCTTATTCTGAGCGGAAGGTTGCACCTAAAACAGAATCGTTGACCGAGTATACTTGTCCGGTTTGCAGTTCATCTTTAGAGCGTTACGAGTATAGCAAGAATGGACAGAATAAAACCATGCTGCGTTGTTCTAATTCTAAAAATCGGCAAGCTAAATGTAAAGAAGTAGCATTTTTTGAGAGTAAGACTGGTAACTGGTGGTCGCCTAAGTTTGGAGAAATAAAGCCGATTAAAGCAGGTAAAAAGACTAAATAATGATAGAGTATACGAGGGGCGAACGGCCGTTCGCCCCTACACCATTATCATTGACCCCTACAGGATTGTGAGATTCTACAGGTTGAATAAAAACAATTCCATGAATGTGGTTAGGCATCACAACCCATTCATCCAAAGCAATTTCTCGCCTAATTTCTGATGATTTCAACCATTCATCTGCCACAATTTGCCCAAATTCATTTAACTGCATCATTCCATCAACTATCTCACCAAACAAACACGCTCTTTGATATGCACAAATGGTGATGAAATACGCACCAGCAGATGAATAATCGTATCCTTTTAAACGAATGGAGCGACGGTGATGTTTGTTAGGATCGTATTTCACAGGAAATGAGTGAGATATGATGTTGCTGATTTTTGTTAACAACCAAATAATATCATATTCGCCTAATTACCCATAAGATTTGTAGAGGCGTTGGTGGAGCCTGCGCGGAAGGCATAGGCAGAAAAGTTGTAGGGGCGAACGGTCGTTCGCCCCTACACCATCACAGCGCCGTTCGTCTCTACACCAGTGCTACTTCTGGAATCGCACCTTGCATTTTGCCTAACC
>CAVQDG010000076.1:0-5523 GCA_963711165.1 uncultured cyanobacterium
CAGGCTATCAAAAAAATTTATTTGATGTGAATAAACCTCTATATTTATCTGTGTTTATCTGTGTTTATCTGTGGTTAAAAATCTCTTAAAAAGGACTTACTTCTAGATCCCCCGCGCATCCCCCTTAAAAAGGGGGACTTTGAATTCCCCCCCCTTTTTAAGGGGGGTAGGGGGGATCAAGGTTTCAGACTGTCGGTGCGTAAGTCCTATTCAAACCACCTCTCGGAGAAGTTTTAAGTAGGCGCAACTATGGTTATTCTATTGGTAATAATTGCAAGCGATAACGATAAAGAGCAACTGGTTTATCAATAGCTTTAAAATAATCTGGATCTTGGGGTGAGAGATAAACTGCTGTAATTTGATCGGCTTCAATTTGTGGAATTTTTGACTGTATAAATGTGTAAGCTGTTGTAGTTTCTACTGTGTTAAAATAAAGTTGGGGTTTACCTCCAAAAATCTGCTGAGAAACTTCTGTAGCTACAAATTGATCAGAGTTAGGTTTTTCGCTACCTCTAGCTGTAACAATAGAGATTAATTGGCGATCGCCCCTTAATAAGGTAATCTGACGATTAGGAGAATTAGGATCAACTTTAACAGATTGAATGGCGCGATCGCCTAAATAAGCACGTCCAATATTTAAACCATTAAAAGCACGATCTGCAATTACCTGAGTCTTAGTTTGTAGAGGTAATATTATCCCAGTCTGATTTGTGGATGATGACTTAACAAATCTTACTGTAAAACTTACAGGCTGATTAAGATACTGACGGTTACTTTCAAACCCAGGCGTAACTAATTCTGGTGCTAAAGGCGCAGCCAAATCTACTAAAGTACTGGTAACATTCCAAGTTCCTTCCATCCAATCTGGATATATTAAATCTCCCGAAGCTGCACTTACAGGTGGTTTACTTTCCCAGTGAGGAAACTGTGCTAAACGTTGAGTTAGTTGTCCTGCTTGCGCTACACTACTCCAAAAAAGGAGAACTAAAATCAAGCAGAAATTATAAAAAATTCTCAACATTTTAGATAGTCATTATTTCTTGCTAATTGTTAATTGTTAATTGTTAATTGCTAATTGTTAATTGTCCCTCATATTGTTCTTTTAATGCCTGCCATGCTTCTACTTGCCCTGGTTCGTATTCTCCTGGCTTACCCCACTGTAGAAACGCACTCAAAGCTGGTTTTTCTTCTTCATCTAAAAAGCGAATTGCATAGGTAGTAAAATTACCGCGTTTGGCTTCACCTGTCTCAAATTTAACCTGCTTAATTGCATCCATATTGAGGTGAAATTCAAAATCATCGGTGTGCATATTAGCGTACTTTCCTTTAGGGAGTTCTGCGTAAAATAGCTTACGAATTGAACTGCGTACTTCTAAAACAGCAGCACTGCTAGTTACAATTAAGCGCAGAGTGCCAAGGTTTTCGCAAGCTTCGAGAAATTCATTCAAAAGTGCGTTCATAGTATATAATTCCAGTTTCTACAATATCTGCATCTGTGGTTAATATTTACCATAATTATGCTAGTGGTAAGGGCAATACCCTACACACCTCTGTAGAGACGCGTTGGCGTAGCCTGCGCGCAGCGCATAATTTCCCGTCTCTACAGAATAAGCGATCGCGCACATTCTTGGGATATTTATGACAAATCATGTCAGTTTTAGTGATATTCAAAACCATTGGGCAAGAGATTGTATTGTCGCTGCTACCACGCGCAATATATTTCGAGGCTACCCAGATGGTACATTTCGCCCTGATGCACCTGTAAGTCGGGCTGAATTTGCTGGAATTTTATATACAGCTTTACCTAAACTGGAGAAACTACGCCCTAGCACAATCTTTATAGATGTACTTAGCAATCATTGGGCTGCAAAAGCAATTCAAGCAGTATATCAGGCAAATTTTCTTTCAGGCTATCCTAAGCGTTTATTCAGACCTAACCAACCCATACCCCGTGTGCAAGTAATAGCCGCGTTAGCTTCAGGGCTAAAGTATGGAGTCAGCATTAATCCCAGTGATACATTAAAGAAATATTTTGATGATTTAGACCAAATTCCGAGTTATGCTGTTCGAGCGATCGCAGCCGCTACTGAAAGGCGAATAGTTGTTAACTACCCCAATATCAAACGCTTACAGCCTACTAAAAACGCCACTAGAGGGGAAATAGCAGCATTTATTTGTCGAGTTTTACAAATTCCGGCTGTGCCATACAAATATATTCCTGGTATGGAATTTGTTGTTATTCAGCCACAATTTGATGCAGCAGATAGCTTTTCTGAAGGGTTGGCACAAGTAAAAATTGGTAATAAATGGGGATATATTGACAAAACTGGCAAGTTAGTTATTCCACCCCAATTTGATGAAGCTAATGCTTTTTCAGCAGGTTTGGCGCTGGTAAAATCTACAATTAAACCTACTTGAAACAGTAAACAGTAAACAGTAAACAGTAATCATGCGTATGGTGTTCTATCCAAACCCGCACTCTTAGTGCGCGCTCCACAAAGATTTAAAATAAAGTTGGGGTCTTAAACCCAAGGATAAAAACACTCACTGTTTACTATTAACTATTAACTATTAACTATTAACTATTAACTATTAACTGTTTACTGTTTACTGTTTACTGTTTACTGATTAATTTATGGAGAATCCTAATGGAAATTCGCGGTATTTGGCTTACTACTACAGCTAGTCAAGTCCTTAACTCAAAACAAAACATTGCCTCAGCAATGGATTTTCTTGCCCAAACAGGATTTAATGTAGTATTTCCGGTTGTTTGGAATAATGGAGTAACAACTTATCCCAGCCGAGTCATGCGCGAAACTTTTGGAATCGAAATTAACCCACGATTCAAAGGTAGAGATCCTTTAGCAGAATTAATCGTTGAAGCGCGTCGGGTTGGGCTTGCAGTTATTCCTTGGTTTGAATATGGTTTTGCCAGTTCTTATAATCGCAATGGTGGCGAAATCATTGCCAAAAAACCAGAATGGGCAGCCCGTGATTATGCAGGTAATTTATTAACTAAAAATGGCTTTGAGTGGCTCAATGCTTTTGATATTGAAGTTCAAGATTTCTTATTAAATTTATTTTTAGAAGTTGTTAAAAATTATGAAATTGCGGGTATTCAAGGAGACGATCGCTTTCCCGCTTTACCAAGTGAAGGCGGTTATGATCTTAAAACAGTTGAACGCTATCGTCAAGAATTTAAGCAACTTCCTCCCCAAGATTCTAAAGATCCACAATGGTTACAATGGCGGGCTGATATTCTTTCTAATTTTTTAACTCGTTTGTACAAAGAAGTTATTAATATCAATCCTAATTTAATAGTTTCAATGGCTCCGAGTGCGTATCCTTGGGGCTTGCAAAATTATCTCCAAGATTCTCAGACTTGGGTAGATATGGGGTTAGTTGATCTGATTCATCCCCAATTGTATCGCTATAATTTTGATGGTTATAAAAAAGATATAGATCGAGTTGTTTCTAATCAATTTACCAGCCAACAATTACCACAACTAATTCCTGGTCTTTTATTGAAAGAAGCAGTATATCGAATTAATCCAGATGATTTAGTTCAGGCGATCGCATATAATCGTTCTCTTGGCATACAAGGAGAAATATCATTCTTCTATGAAGCTTTGCGAGAAGACAATGATGCTTTAGCTAAAATTTTAAGTTCTGGGATTTACTCGCAATCTCCTGGTAAATTTGACGTTGAAGCAATTAAAAAATATGGCTTTACTTCTAAAAGAATTGGCAGTAATTATATTTACATAAATAAGTCTAAACAAGTTACTCTTCAAACAAAATTTGATGAACTTGAGCCTTTTGCCGAAGGAATGGCGCAAGTAAAAATGGGTTATAAATGGGGATACATTGATAATACAGGTAAACTTGTTACTAAACTACAGTTTGATAAGTCTGAGCCTTTTTTACAAGGGTTCGCTTTGGTAGGAATTAAGCAAAAGTATGGATATATAGATAAGACAGGAAAACTAATAACTGCACTACAGTTTGATGATGCTAAATCTTTTTCTGAAAGTATGGCTGCGGTAAAAGTTGTTGACAAGTGGGGATATATTAATCTTACAACTAAGTTAGTAATACCGTTGCAATTTAATGATGCTAAATCTTTTACGCAAGGGATAGCAGCAGTTAAGATTAATGATAAATGGGGTTATATTGATAAAACTGGTAAAATAGTAATTCAACCCCAGTTTAGTGATGCTATGCCATTTTCTGATGGTTTAGCATTAATCAAAATTGGTAATAAATTAGGTTTTATAGATCTAACTGGAAAAATTGTTATAGCACCACAATTTTATGAAGCTGATTCTTTTTCAGAAAATTTAGCTGCTGTCAAGATGGGCGGAAAGTGGGGATATATTAATAAATCTGGTAATTTTATTATTAACCCAGAATTTGATTTTGCTAAATCTTTTTCTGAAGGTATGGCAGTGGTTAATGTTGGTGGTGAGTGGCAGCAAAGCCAAGATAAAAAAACTTCGTATTTTAGCGGTGGTAAGTGGGGATATATTCGGAATTTATTGAATTAATTGCAGTAATTATTGAAGATGATTATTTTTGCTAACATACCAATTGAGAACAGCATAATTTTTGTATCAGGACTTACGCAAAGCTTACACGCGAGCAGGATGCTCGCACTACATATCGGGTAAATTAAGTCGTGTTGCGCTATATGTAGTGTGAGCGTCTCGCTCACTGACTCGGAATGCGTAAGTCCTGTGTATAAATACTGCATTGCAGCCAAGTTGATAGATATGATGGAAAAACCGTTAGATCCTACTATTTCCCTAGAAATTTCTCAACAAATCAAAAGTAAGGCAAAATCTCCTTATAAAAATGCTCATAAAGCAGTCTTATTGATTGAGGGAGCAATTTACGTACAAGGATTTATCGCCTTTGCTGGCGCACCCTACAAACCTGTT
The DNA here is from genome assembly GCA_963711165.1 of uncultured cyanobacterium. Lineage (GTDB taxonomy): Bacteria > Cyanobacteriota > Cyanobacteriia > Cyanobacteriales > PCC-9333 > Crinalium. The sequence goes on from CAVQDG010000076.1 coordinate 4,941, forward strand.
GAGCATAGTTGGCTAGAGCTTAAAGATCGAATTGCTGATCCTACTTTGCCACATTTAGAGAAGAATCCTGAAGAAATTTGCTATTTTCCAGCGCAACGTCTGACGGTGAAGCAACTAAAAGCAGCCTTAGAGGAAGCACAAGAAGATTATCCTGAAGATGAGCCACTACCTGTTTATGGTGATGCGCCTTATGAGTATTATGGCGATTTGATGTTAGGAGGTAGGGAGTATCAAAATGCTTATTTACAAGCAGAAGCTAAGTGTCAAGAGTTGAATAAGCCTAAAAGTCAAAAGCCTAAATAATTCTTAAAATCCAGGTAGTTTCGTAATACTTGCAATATACTTTACATTTCAGCACGGTTATATAGCAATTTTCACTCAAGTGAGGTAAAGAAGTTTAAAATATATTGTAGTGCGAGCATCTTGCTCGCTAGAAATCTATAGCGAGCAAGATGCTCGCACTCCTGTACCTCATAAAGCCTGAAAACTACTATAAATAATAATAGCTAGGATTATTTATCCGTGCTGGGATAGCATTGGTGTATTATTTGCGATCGCAAGGATGTTCATCATGTTCTTGCCC
>CAVQDG010000077.1:0-98276 GCA_963711165.1 uncultured cyanobacterium
TGGGAACGCAAAGGTACGCAAAGGTACGCGCAAAGGTACGCAAAGATAGATTTGTGTTGCTGGTTTGAATGGGGCGATCGCACGCTTGTTTAGGTTTGATGCGATCGCCTATTTTTAATAGAGTTTTGATAAGTATAAAAACCCTGTTCACCTGCGATTTTCTTGTAGGTTGGGTTGACGCAGGAAACCCAACATATATCTTTGATAAAAAATTAAATCTAATTGGAAGATCTAATTTCTAACTTGTGTTTTTGTGAAGCAAAGTCTTTTCCATTAGAAAATGCTGAGAGGTCAATTTTTTGCTGAGTTTTAGGAGCTATACTTGTAAAGTTACTAAATTTAAAATTACCTATTTTTTCATACGTAACTACTATTTTTTTGTTATTAGTATTATTTTCTACAATAAATTTTGCATCTCGATTACTACAGGTAGACACAAAAGCTAATCCTACTATGTTTTGCGTACCATCATTACAGGTGATTAAAACTGTTTTGATTAGTTTGAAGTTACTATTAGCCGGAGATATATATAAGTAACTGCGTTTCCGATCATATATATAGAGATTGAATGACAAACTTGCTCTAGCAGGAAAATCAATTATACTGTCACCGTCGTATTTATTCAAAGTCAAATACAAGCTACCATTGGATCTAATGACATTGCCTTGTATACCTAGCTTTTTAGCATTATTATATGTATTATAAATAGTAATTTTTCCTAAATCTTCGTTACACTTTGTCAATGTAAACTTAAAACCAGAAAGTATTGTACTTTCATTACACTCAAGTTTGAAATTAGTATAATTTACTACGGATCTTACTTGAGGAGTAAAGCTCAAAAAAGATGCAGCTATAGCCATTGCTGTAATTGCTTGAACAGGCTTAATCATATTCATAGTAATCTTTACTACTTAGCTAAAGTTATCAAGGTTATATTATAAATTTATATTTGTAAGATTACAAGATTATTCACCAACCAAAACTGATATTTTTAGAGAAAGCTTTGATTAAGAGCAAAAAACAACCGCCCACACCCTGAAGGGTGCTGGCGATTATGGATGTCAAATTTGAGTAAATTTACTTATCAGCAACCTGCCTAACCTTTTCTACATCTAACTGTAAAGCTTCTGCTATTTGCTCTACAGTTGCCCCTAATCTTAACATTGCGGGTATTGCTTGTAATTTACCTTCTTCTACCCCTTGCTGATATACCCTAGTTGCCTTTAAATCACTTAATCCAAACATCGCCTGTATATCCTCCCAAGTTGTATTAGGAAACTTATAAATCATGATTGTTTTTACTAACTCAAGGAGTTTTCTTTGCTCGACTTGATCAGCTATTTCTCGTCTAGCAAAGTCAATCAACTCCCTAGCTTTTGCACCTGCACTTTTTTCTGGCTCTATTACTAATTTAACTGTTTCAATACCAATAGACTCCTGTGGTGTTGATCTTAATTCATCCAGATACACACGCCTAACTCGCTGACTATTCAGTAATTCAATATACCGCTCTGTTGCTCCTGTATCTACACTCCTACTGGGAAACACAACCACACCGCGCCAATTATTAGTTAGTTCAGTTTTATCTAGATAAAGAAATATCTCGGTAAAAAAGCGAGAATAAAACTTTTTATCGGGTTGAAACTGAACTTCCACAAAATAGATAGGCGATACAGCATCCCTAACAGGTAGAAATACTCCATCAATACGGAAGGCGAGTTGTTTAACTTCCACAGAACCGAATTGATATGCGTTGGCTTGCTCTGGAGGTTGATCTATCAATTCAAATAGAAGGCTAGGGAAGCTTTGGAAAAGACGATAAAATATAGTGTCAGTTTTCACTGTTGAGTCAAAGTTTTGAGTTAATGATTGTTTTGGCTTACTTTTATATTATGCAATGCGATCGCACATTCCCCTCATTTTGAGCAAGTGCGATCGCACTTATCTACTTATTACCAGAATCTTCAGTTTTAGCTGAATTAGACAAAGTGTTATCAACAACCTGTCTAACTTTTTCTACATCTAACTGTAAAGCTTCTGCTATTTGCTCTACAGCCATACCTGCTTTTGACATTGCGGGTACTGCTTGTAATTTTCCTTCTTCCAAGACTTCCTGATAAACTTGCTGAAGCGCTAGATCATAAGCTTCTTGAAAAGTGCGAGTTTTCTTTAAATCACTTAATCCAAACATCTTTCTAATCTCCTTCCAACTTTTATTAGGGAACTTATAGGCTAAGATTGACTCGATTAATTCTAGGAGTTCTCTTTGCTCTACATCATCGGTTATTTCTTGTTTAGCAAAGTTAATCAACTCCTGAGCTTTTGTTTCTGCACTTTTTTCTGGCTCTATTACTAATTTAACTGTTTCAATCCTAATAGACTGCTGTGGTGTTGAAATTAATTCATCGAGATACACACGCCTAACGCGCTGACTATTGAGTAATTCAATATACGGCTCTGTTTCACCCGTATCTATACTCCTACTGGGGAACAAAACCACACCACGCCAATTCTTTGTCAGTTCAGTTTTATCTAGATAAAGAAATATCTCTGCAAAAAAGCGAGAATAAAACTTTTTATCGGGTTGAAACTGAACTTCCACAAAGTAGATAGGTGATACAGCATCCCTAACAGGTAGAAATACTCCATCAATACGGAAGGCGAGTTGTTTAACTTCCACAGAACCAAATTGATAGGCGGTTGCTTGCTCTGGAGGTTGATCTATCAATTCAAACAGAAGGCTAGGGAAGCTTTGGAAAAGACGATAAAATATAGTGTCAGTTTTCACTGTTGAATCAAAGTTTTAAGTTAATGATTGTTTTGGCTTAAGTTTATATTATGCAATGCGATCGCACTAAACTATCCCTCACTATTTAATAGTGAAAACTCAGAATTAATCTGCCATCTTTTACCATCATGGATTAACAACGTGAGATATGTTGCTGTAAACTCAAAATGCAACTCTTGATTTTCAAACTCCGACCATGCAGCCTTAAAATTCTGCTTACTTAAATCTTTAAAACCAACCGTCATGTGTGGTGCAAACGGACGCTTCTTAGAAACTAAATCTACAATTCCTAATGATGCTTCCACACAATCCATTAAATCTTTTTGTAAACTTAGCAATTCCGGTGTTTTAAGCACATCAACATAGATAACACGCGGTACAAATGCAGCAAACCCAGATAAAATTACCAGAATAGACGAGTGTTCACTGGCAAAATCTATCAAACATTCTTCCAAAGCTGGGAGATTTTCAACCTCCCATTCAAACGGAGGCTGCAAAGTAATATGGGGAGGAGATTTTAACGCCGCCTTACTATTATAGGTATCAGCAAAGTGTTGCTTAATACCAGTAACATAATCTTGAATATCCTGCGGCGGTAACAAAGCAATAAAAAATAAGCGTTTTTTGTTGTCCATAGTCACTAAATCAACGGAAAACTTAGAGATAAGCAATCATTAGATTAATGAGCAAAAATCAAATTGACCCCCCGCTTCGGGGGGAAGAAATCTTGCTCCCTCTCCGCTTCGGGGAGGGCTGGGGAGGGGTTGTTCGGATTTATGCTCATTGGTCTATTTAACAGCCCGATATCACAGGGATATAGCAGAACCGCTTGAAAAATTCTCGTCTTTTTAGAGCAGGTAGTGTCAAATTGAGAAAATAGTGTTATATTAGTTTTGACTCGGACTCATGCGGTCGCAACGCCCAAACTTTGTCAGAACCGGAAGGTAGCAGCAATACGGGATGCTTGTAACAGGCGTGAAATCCGAGTCACTCGATACATTTTTATCCTGCCTGTTTCTCAAAATGTGATTTTAAAATAATCACGTAAGTTATTTTAAAATCTAGATAATATCGCTGTAAATGCTTCTACTTTTGACGATTTTGCCAATCTTTAGCAACTTCATCAATACCATAGAACTTTTTCCAGAATGTATCTACAGCCCAAGTAGGCAATAGCTTATTCATTACAAAGAGCAAGAAATCTCCCCCTGTAGCAGCAACATAACGGGCGCGAGGATTGGGAGTTGTAATGGCTTTGACGATTACCTCGGCGACTCTTTCAGATGTCCAAGCGCGACTACTGGTGTTTTTTTCTAAGTTTTTTAACTTTTCAAATGCCGACCTGTAGGGGGTATTTTCAGGATTGGTGACAGCTTGTTCCACCATTTGACCAGCGACATCAAAAAATTCTGTACTGACTGGTCCAGGTTCAATTACGCTGACTTTAATATTAAAGGCAGCTAGTTCCATTCTAAGCGCGTCGCTGATGCCTTCTAAAGCAAATTTAGAACTACTATACATACCACCAAATGGGAAGGCAAGCCGTCCTCCTAGTGAACTAATATTTATAATTCTGCCCCCGCCTTGGTCGCGCATCACAGGGATTAATGCTTGAGTTAAAGCTAATGGTCCTAATAAGTTGACATTAAACTGCTTTTGTGCAGAACTAATCGGGATTAATTCTATTGGTCCCATTTGTCCATAACCAGCATTGTTGACTAACACATCAACTCGACCAAAACGCTCAATTACTGAATTAGCTAGGGCTTGAACTTGCTCAATTTGAGTTAAGTCTGTAGGAACTACAAAAACATCAGCACCAGCTTTGCTGCAAAGGTCGGCTACCTGTTCCAGTTTTTCTTGACTACGCGAGGCAAGTACTAAGCGGATGCCCAAAGCTTTTGCTGCTAGTACTTTTGCCAATGCTGCACCAATACCTGTGGATGCACCTGTAATTAGGATTACTTGTTCAGACAAAGCAGGAGAATAAGTCATAAGTAATGAGGATTTTTAGTAGCGACATTAATCAAAGCTATCAGTGCTTGTGTTGCTCCTCACTGTGGTTGAGGGCAGCCAAGAATAAAATTTCCTTTTACCTTTATAATGATTCCGGCTTTAACTGCTATTATGCGTCTACCCCAGAGGATAAAAAGCGATTAAGAGTTATAAAAGTAGCTTATAGAAAGTTGGTGCTGAGTCTAACTCGATATTAAGTAGTATCTTGAGTATCTTTTCGATCAACTATCTTGCCTGAAAATTAAACACAGAATATATAACATTAAAAACTACCAGAGAAAGGGGTGTAGCACTATGACATCAATAGAACTAAATGATTTACAGACTTTAGGGCAAATTTTACAACAGCAACTTCAGTCGGAATTCCAGCAAATGGTTCCGTTTAAAGTGCGGTGTGTATTTAAGGAGGGAACGCTGGTGATTTTGACACAACACCCGATAGATGTTGTGCCAGACCCACAGCAAACATTTAGGGTTTTGCAACAGGCATTGCAAGGGGATTTAACGGAATATACGCTGCCAGTAAGGCTCTATTTGAGGTTACAAGGCAGTCAGCAGCCTTACAATTGGCATTCATTCATGCTAGAACCAGCCGTTGTTTCAATGCCTACAGGTATGGCTACGGGTTCAGCAGGAAATGAAGATACTGATTTTGAAAACCCATTTGCTTTGGGTGAAGATCCAGATATACACAATAGTTGGACAGAGATGTTAGCGCAATCGTCTGAATCTATGGCAGACGATAGTAGTGATGAGGAATGGGTGTTTGGGCAGAGGTTAAATGCTGATGCTAAAGCCAACTCTGAGGAACAGCAAATTTATGAGCCTGGGGAAACGGATGATTTATCTGATGAAACACCGTCGGTGCAGGTGAAAAGTTGGCGACCATCGTTACCTCTGGTAGTGGGAGGAGTGAGCGTCAGTATGGCGGTGTTTTTGGGTAGCTTCTATGCACTGACTCGTCCATGTGTAGTTGGTGCTTGTGGAGAAATTACTGCGGCTCAAAGATTAAATCAAGACTCAGCTACAACTTTGGATCAGGCTAAAACTCAGCAAGAAGTTTTGCTGGCAAAACAGCAGTTGATAGAGGCTCAAAATATTCTGGCAGTTATTCCTTGGTGGTCTAGTGAACATGAAAACGCGCAGAAATTAATTGTAGCTTATCAAGCAGATAGCGATCGCTTAAATCAAGTAACTCAGGGTTTGGAGAAGGCAAATTTAGCAGCTATTAAAAGCCAAGATCCACCTCACGAGTTGTCAGAGTGGGTGGAAATGCAGAAGCTTTGGAATGAAGCGATCGCAGTTTTTAAACAAGTTCCTGAAAGTAGCAATGTTTATCAGTTAGCTCAACGAAAATTGTCAGATTATCAGCTAAATTTAGCGATGGTTAATCAGCGAGTAGCTAGTGAACAAAAGGGAAATAATCTGTTAGCAACTGCTAAAGAAACTGTTAATATAGCGAAAGCACGTCAGGGTGTGGCTCAGTCCTTGGATGATTTGCAATCAGTACGCTCGACTTGGCAAACAGCGTTTTCTAGTCTCAACCAGATTCCACCAGGAACCACAGCATATCAACCAGCACAACAATTATTGAAATCATCTCAACCACAGTTAATTGCAGTGCGCGATCGCTCTTTTGAAGAACAATTTGCTGCTAATATCTATCAGCAAAGTTTACTATTAGCTCAACAAGCCCAAAATTTTCAAGGAATTAATCAATGGTCACAAGCTGTTTCTAACTGGCGTAATGCGATCGCTTCTTTAAAGCGTATTCCTAGCGGGACATTTCATCATGGCAAAGCACAACCGCTAATTAATTCCTATACAGTCGCTCTGCAACAAGCACAAGATAGATTTCAGTTAGCAATGAGGATGCAGCAAACAAGTCAAGATTTGAATCGCACTTGCTCCGGGACACCTCAAATTTGCAACTACACGCTCACAAGTAATGGCATTAAAGTACGAGTGACACCTGCTTATGCTAATACTTTGAAGCAAACAGCTATGTTCGCTAAAGCTAAAGGTGACTATAACGCTCAGATTAAAGTAGTTAATCATGTATTAACTGTGGGAGAAGCACTAGAAGCGATTAGTGATAATGCCCGTTTGCCACTTGAAGTTTATGGACCAAATGGTGCAGAAATTCAGGTACATACACCTTGAATCAATGATCAATTATCAATGAACAATTATCAGGCGGGTATAGTCATTGTGATTAAATCAGGGAAAACACCATAGTTTTCCCTTCAATAGGACAATTTGATTAAATATTAAGTAAAACTTTGGGTACAAACGAGTGAGTAACATTCCCCCCCTTGACTTGGCGCGGCAGTACAAACTAATTGAGTCAGATGTGAGTGTTGCTGTTGAAGATATTTTAGCTTCTGGGCGTTACATCGGCGGTGCTGTAGTTGAAAGCTTTGAGACTCTGTTTGCAGCTTATGTGGGAGTAAAAGAATGTGTCGGGTGTAATTCTGGAACTGATGCACTTTATCTGGCACTGCGGGCGTTACACATTGGAACGGGGGATGAAGTCATTACTACACCCTTTACCTTTTTTGCGACATCTGAGGTAATTTCTGCGGTAGGGGCAAAGCCTGTTTTTGTTGATATTGACCCCGAAACGTTTAATTTAGATGTTAATCAAATTACATCAGCGATTACAGAGCGTACTAAAGCGATTATGCCTGTGCATTTGTTTGGACAGCCAATGGAGATGACGGCAGTAATGGCGATCGCACAGTCTTATAATTTATTTGTAATTGAAGACTGCGCTCAAGCAACTGGTGCTACATGGGGAGAAAAACGGGTAGGTAGCTTTGGACATATCGGTTGCTTTAGTTTCTTTCCTACCAAGAATTTAGGCGGTTTTGGAGATGGGGGCGCTTGTACTACATCAGATAGTGCGATCGCAGCATCTATGCGAATGCTTAAAGAACATGGCAGTCGCCGTCGCTATATCCATGAAGAAATTGGGATTAATAGTCGTTTAGATGCGTTGCAAGCTGCTATTTTGCAAATTAAGTTAACTCATCTCGATACTTGGAATGAGCAACGCCGAGAAGTTGCAGAACATTATCACCGATTACTCAAACCACTATCAGGAATAGTGACACCTCAAGAAATTAATGGGGGGGGGAGTGTTTGGAATCAATACACAATTAGGATTATAAGTCAACACCCTGAAGCCGACTCTTTAGCTGCTAAACGTGATGCTGTGCGTAACTCTTTACAGCAAGCCGGAGTTAGTTCGATGATTTATTATCCACTCCCTCTGCATTTGCAGCCAGTTTATCAAGATTTAGGCTACCAAGTCGGTCAGTTGCCTACTTCAGAGCAAATTTGCCATGAGGTGTTGTCTCTACCAATGTTCCCAGAACTTACTTTTGAGGAGCAAGAGCAGGTAGTTTATGCTTTGAAAGATTGCTTGGATTAGCAGTTAGCAGTCAGAATGTAGAGACGCGAAATTATGCGCGAAGCGCACGCTACGCGAACGCGTCTCTACAAGGGTTCAAGGGTTAGCAGCTTTAATTTCGTGTCGATGTCTATCTACTAATTGATAGCTGATAGCTGACAGCTAATTAAGCGTAAATCTGTGGACGGCTGACAGTTGCTAAAGCTTCAACTAAACTGCGGACAACTGCTACCATTGCTACTTCGTTATCGAGTTTGTTGATGGCGGAACCAACGCCGACACCAGCAGCACCAGCCGCGATCGCCATTGGTACTGTTACACTTGATAAGCCGGAAGCACACAGTACGGGAACGTCTACTGCGCGACTAATAGAGTAAGCCGCAGCTAGAGTAGGTGCTGCTTTTTCAATCAATCCCAATGTACCAGGATGAACCGGAGTGCTGCTAGTTCCACCTTCAGTTTGGATAATATCAGCGCCAGCTTTGACTAATTCAATTGCCAATTCTACTTGCTGATCCAACTCTAAGATATGGGGAACAGTTACAGATAAGGTAATGTTAGGTAGGAGCGATCGCGTTTCTTGGGTCAGCGCCAAAACTTCTTCTGCTTCAAAACGACGACCTTGGGCATAAAAGCTATCAAAGTTACCGATTTCAATTAAATCAGCACCAGCTTCTACAGCACGCTTCAATTTTTCTGGTTCTACAGCAGAAACACAAATAGGTAGGCATTGGAGTTGGCGAGCCATACGCACTAAGTCTGGATCAGCAGCAATATCTACGAATGTAGCGCCACCTGAAGAAGCAGCTTTAATTATAGCAGCAACGTTTTGGTGGTCAAAGTTATTCAAGCCGCTAATTACTTTGAGTACGCTACCTTGTGCAAATGCTTGTTGAACAGAAGGATGAATCGTCATAATGGATTATGCAGGTAAATAAATTTCTTCAGGTTGATCTTAAGCTGTTGGGAAGGCTCTTGACATAACCGTAATAGACATCTACACCAAATAGATAAGGTGCGTTGTTACATAAAACCCTTGTAGAGACGCGTTCGCGTAGCGTGCGCTTCGCGCATAATTTCGCGTCTCTACATTAGCTGATTTGTCTTTGCTGCCATAATAAAATCATTCTGGTGCAGCCCAGAAATTGCATGAGTCCACCAAGTTACTGTAACTTTGCCCCACTCTGTTAGTAAGGCGGGGTGATGTTCTTGGTTTTCGGCTGCTTCACCCACTTTATTCGTAAAAGCTAAGGCTGTCTGGAAATCGGGAAATTTATAGATCCGTTCTAGGCGCGACTCTCCATTAACCTCTATAATTTGCCAATCTGGAATCTCAGGCTGGAGTTGAGCAATTTCTTCTACTGTAAGATGTGGTTCAGAGCCAGTGCAGGGGATACAGTTTTGTGCTATCAATTCCATAAAATGCCTCTTGAATGTGCAATTTTCTAGCTGGACTAAGAAGAGTTCCTCAAAAAAGTAATGCAACGTAGAATTAAAAAAAAACGAGTGGCTGATTGATGATAGATGTTGTGGCGATCGCAAATGTGGATAAATTTATGATTTTATCTGCCTTTATCTGCGGTTAAATTAAATTTTTAACCCCAAAAAATCATTTTTGCCACAATTATACTGATTTATTGTGCTTGAGCGCACTTGAGTAAAGGAATAAACTGTGCTTGAATCGCTTCGTAAGCAATGTTAGCAGCAGGTGGGATAGTTCCTACAAGTGCTAGTGCGCGATCGTACTGTCCAATTTTAGCATATTCAGAAGCGATCGCATTTAACGCCTTAGTCTTATTTTCTCCAGAATTAATTGTATCTGCAAATTTTACCGCTTCCTCAAATTTCCCAGCAGCAGCATATTTACCTGCAATCTTAACCATCGCCTCACCTTGCCAATATTCATTCTTGATACTGTTAGCAAGCTGTAAAGCTTGATCAAATTTACCAGCAGTTGCATACTCCGCAATAATATCGGGCAACAAATCACCATCTGGATTAATTGCATTCACCATTTGAGTGAGTTTTGCAGCTTGGTCAAAGTTACCAACAGCTATATATCGACTAGCAATTTTAGCTAAAGATACAACTTTGTAGGTATCATCTTTAATTGTTTGACTTACCTGTGTAAGTTGAGCGAGTTGGCTAACTGTAGCAGACTTAGTAATTGATTGTAAGGCTGTGCTTTTATAATAGTTATCCCCAATTGTTTTAGCTAAATTTAGGGCTTGGTCAAATTGACCCGTAAGAGCATATTGAGTAACTATACCTGCTAACGCCTGGGGTTTTTCAGATTGATCCTTAATAGTTTTAGTTAGTTGCAACGCTTGTTTATATTGACCTGCGGAGGCATACTCAACCGCAATTGCGGCTATTGCGCCGTCTCTCATTAACTTAGCGTCAAGAGTTTTAGTAAGTCGTAAAGCTTGCATAAATGTTTGTGATGCTTGCTGAGGTTTACCTGATAAGGCATACTTCGAGGCAATTCTAGCTAGTAGTTGGGATTTAAATGTATCGTAACCCTGAATGTTGTTTACTAACTGTTTAGCTTGAGTGTATTGACCTTTCTCAGCATACATCCCTGCTATATCTACTAAAGTTACAGCTTGAATTAAATTATCATCCATTTTTTTAGTAATAGCGATCGCATTCTCAAATTGTTTAGCTTGAGCATAAGCTAGTGCTATTTCAGCCAACTCTGTCGATTGCTCATTTGCCAGCATACTGAATGAACTAGAAACTGATGACGGTAAAAACCCCAGTGGGCCAACACCCACGTAACACGCTAAAGGAATACCTCTAAGTTTAGGCTCAGTTTGGGGAGATTTTTTAACGGAATTTTGGACACTAGGCGTTACTTGCCTTTGTTGTGCTAATTGCTCTGTTTTAGGAGTAGCAGCACAGCTACCTACCAGCAGGATTAATTCTAAACCAGCGATGGTGAAGTAGGAAAATGATTTTTTCATAGTTATTAATAATAATCAAATTTCTGGCAGTAAGCTAACGCGCATCTAAATTGTACATTTGATAATTGATCTAAAAGTTATCAAACCCTATAACCCTCTCTCCTCCCTCTCTAAAATATAAAATCAAAGAAACACAACAGCTTATTTATAAAAGTATCACTGGGTAGCATCATAGATATGCTACCCAGTGTGATGTACAGCAGCGATGTTTAAAAATCAGGCATTGCTGATGCTCACTCTGATAATTTGAAAGCAAATTTAGTGGCAAAGCACTTTGTCTAACTTATTGCTACAAATTCAATCACTGCAAGTTAGTCTTAATAATTGAAATATTAATTAAGTAGTCACAACTAGCCTACAAAATCGACAAAAGCATCTCGGTTGAATTGCACCACCGAGGAGGCGGAGTGCCGATAATGCCCAGAGGTGAAGACTTTTAAGGTAACGTTCTTTTGATCAGGGTATAATATTTCTCTTACTGTGCAGGTTTGCATCCTGCTATTACAGTAGGCAATGATGCGATGTCCAATCTGAATGTCTAATGCTTGAATTTTCATAAAATTTTATCCTTCTGAGCAAAAAATTAGCCCATTTTGTCCGAGTCAGATAGGGAGAATGTGCTGATACATCCTACTGACCCATTTTTAACTTCTTTCACATTATGACATAAATAAGTCAATATATCAAAGTTAGTATTTTTATGTCAAATTGATTTATAATTAAGATCAGTGTAGAAACGTTGTATACAACGTCTCTACATGAATTCTAGGTTACGCACCTTTGATTTTGTGTCGATGTTTATTTGTGATGCCCATCCACATCAAAACAGGAAATTAAGTTACTGATTTTAAGCCTTGATTAATGTCCATTCCAACTCTTTAATTGGGGCATTTTGCAAAGCTTCTGTGAGTTCTTCGTTACTCTCGAATTTGACTTGAGATAGATAAGAAGCTTCAACCTTAACATTAAACTTATCTTCTGCAAACGGCCAAGGTGTAACGACTACATGATTATCGGCATTTTTCATAACATCATAGCGTTTACCGTCTGGACCTTGACTAATTTCTAACTGTCGTTCTCCATCAGGTAACTCCTGACTACAGAGAATGAGAGAAAAGCGATCGCACCACTGAAAAAAGGCATAAGCTTTCTCAGTTTCTTCCTTACTAAGACCTAATTCTTGTCGCCATTTCTTTTGATTTTCTAATTGTTCATCTAAAAATTCATCTAATTCCTTTGATTCCCCACGTTTGCCTTCATTTAAAAAACTCATGTGCATAGAAATTAACATCGCTACCCATCGCCCTCGATAGCGGGCATTTGTTGTCAGTCCTCTTAATTTTGGCACTGAAGTTTCACCACCAATTGTAAAGTCCATTGGTGCGCCAGCTTTTGTTAAGTGATCGCCTTCCCATTCCTTTTCTAAATCATCATGGTGGGAAATTGCTGCTACGGTTTCTATGATTCTTTGGGGACGGTCTTGTTTATGCCAATGTCCGGCAATTTGAGCAGCTAGTAAAGCATGGGCGCGGTGGTAAATCACTTCCCAACCTTGATCGTGTTGGTTAACAATCACAAAAAATCTTCCTCCTTAACTGTTTTTTCTCCAAATTTGGCGCTTATTTACTTTAATGGCAAATAATCAACCTAAACATCTGAGTTAGGAGGTATATTTAATTTATTCGTTTTGAAGATAATTTATCTAGTAATCATCTACTAAAAGGAATACAAAATAATGAAGTTATTACACCATTAGTGCGATCGCAATTTGCTATAACAAAAAAAAACTAGATTCTTACCTTTGCGTACGTTTGCGTCTTCCTACCCTGCGGGAAGCCTAGCGCTAACGCGCAGCTATGCGCTACGCGCAGGCTACGCCAACGCTAACGGCTAATGCGACCTCTGCGTTAAAAAAATCCTATCCTCACAACCAACAACTCTTAAAAATTTAAGCAAACCTGCAACCTACCAGTTTAGGATTAAAAAATCACTAAGTTGAGTCGTCCCATGATGCTAATACAAGTTTGGGGATGTCTGGTAATTTTCATAGTTTGCCCACTCTTGGGCGGTTTACCTTTGGTAAGCTGGGTTACTTATGTGCTTACAGGTCGCAATTTAGCCAGAATTGGTACTGGTAATGTCTCAGTTTCGGCTGCTTTTTATCACGGGGGTAAGCTTGCTGGTATTCTGGCAGTATTATCCGAGGCATTTAAAGGAATTGCTGCTGTCTTAATTGCGCGTTATTTTTTCCCATCTGACTCAACTTGGGAGTTAGTTGCCTTAATTGCCTTAGTGATGGGGCGTTACTGGATGGGTAAGGGCGCAGGGACAACTAATGTTACTTGGGGGATGTTTGTCCATGACCCTCAAGCGTCGTTACTTATATTTATAATTGGTGGAATAAGTTTTATTATTTTTCGAGACAAAACTTCGGGACGCTATGGTTTTTTAATCTTATTTCCGTTAATCTTGGCATTATTACACCCCCATGATGGTGCTAGAATTGCTTTTGCAGTGATCCTTGCTGGTTTAATCGGGGTGATATATCAGAAAATCCCCGATGATTTAGATCTCCGTCCTCAAGAAGCAAAGTCAGAGTCACAAACTGTGTTTCGTTTTTTTAGAAGCGATCGCGCTATAGTTTTTTTAGATAAACTACTTGACCCAAATAAATTTGGGCAAAAAGCTGCTACTTTATCTCAGTTAAAACGCTGGGGTTATCCTGTACCGATGGGATGGGTACTTCCTGCGGGAGATGATCCACAACCTTTAATTGAATACTTGCAACCTTCTATCGAAAAACCTTTGGTTGTACGTTCTTCGGCTGTGGGAGAAGATGATGTATATGCTTCTGCTGCGGGACAATATGAAACTATTTTAAATGTTACTACCACAAAAGCATTGCAAGTTGCGATCGCTCGTTGCATTACTTCTTATGATGAACCTACTGCTGTGCAATATCGACGCGACAGGGGTATTCCAGATGCTTCAATGTCATTACTAATTCAACAACAAGTTCCAGGGGTATTTTCTGGAGTTGCTTTTAGTCGTGACCCGATTTTACAACATGGTGATGCGGTAGTTATTGAAGCATTACCAGGGGAAGCTAGTCGGATTGTTTCTGGACAAGTTACACCAGAACATTATCGCGTAATTATTATACCAGCAGATTTAGAAACTAATGGCAATTCTGATTATCCTTCTTGGGTAATACCAGATGATTTAGCACTACCAGTTGAGGGTGATGGAGATGTACCACCGAGATTAATTCAACAAGTTGCTTATCTAGCACGTCAATTAGAAGCACGTTATCACGGTACACCCCAAGATATTGAATGGAGTTATGACGGTCAAACTTTATGGTTGTTGCAATCGCGCCCAATTACGACTTTGCAACCAATTTGGACTCGTAAAATTGCCGCAGAAGTAATTCCTGGGTTAATTAGTCCGCTTACTTGGTCAATTAATCGTCCACTTACTTGTGGGGTTTGGGGAGAGATTTTTACTTTAGTTTTAAATAACCGTGCCGATAAGTTAGATTTTAATCAAACAGCTACGTTGCATTATTCCCGCGCTTATTTTAATGCTTCTCTCTTAGGGCAGATATTTTTACGGATGGGTTTGCCACCGGAGAGTTTAGAGTTTCTGACTAGAGGTGCAAGGTTTAGTAAACCACCAATAAGTGCTACTTTAAAAAGCACACCAGGATTAATTCGTTTATTGCGTCGGGAACTAAAGTTAGAGACAGATTTTCAGCGAGATTATGAACGTTATTTTGCCCCAACTTTAAGTCAGTTAAGCAATCAACCCGCATCAGAGTTATCTCCGCCAGTGTTATTAGAAAGAATAGAGATGATTTTGGAGGTGCTGAAACGTGGTACTTATTATAGTATTATGGCTCCTTTGAGTGCTGCATTACGGCAAGCGGTGTGGAAGGTTAAAGATGAGGAGTTGGATCATAGCCAAACGCCGGAAGTTGCATCAATGCGATCGCTTTTAGAATTAGCTAATGATGCGCGTCATTTATTACCTACTCGTGAACGTACTTCCGAAGGTTCAATTTTATTTGCCACGCTTGCGGAAATACCTGATGGTGAGTCTATTTTAGAACGCTTCGATCAATGGTTAAATCAGTATGGATATCTGAGTGAGGTAGGTACTGATATTGCAGTTCCTACATGGAAAGAAGATCCTAGACCTATGCGAGAATTATTTGCCCAGTTTCTTGCTACAGGTAAAATAGCAGAAAAGGAACCGCCAAAAGATAGAAAACGCCAGGATGGGAAATTTCAGTTAGTACAAAAGCGGTTTAGCCTCAAGGGAAAAGTTACTGAGGTTTATAGTCATTTATTAGCTGAGTTGCGTTGGTGTTTTTTGGCGTTGGAGAAATTATGGTTAGAGTCAGCTTTATTGTTTGAGGAAGGAGATATCTTTTTCTTAAAGTTAGCTGAAATAAGTTTGTTGATTGCGGGTGCAGATTTAGAGTTAGCCGATGGGATATCTGAGTTGGTAAGACGCAGGCGATCGCAATTAGAACAGGATGGTAAAATAACTAATATACCTGCCTTAATTTATGGTAATACGCCATCAGTTGCTGCTTTTAATACCAGCAATCAGCAAGCTAGAAATAAACTGCAAGGAATTGGTGCAAGTCCTGGGCAGGTAGAAGGTAAAATTAAGGTGCTGCAAAATTTCCAAGTAGTTGCAGACATTGACCGAGAAACAATTATAGTAGTACCTTACACTGATTCTGGTTGGGCTGTAGTACTTGCTCGTGCGGGTGGGTTAATTGCGGAGGTGGGTGGAAGACTTTCTCATGGTGCGATCGTGGCGCGGGAGTATGGTATTCCTGCGGTGATGGATATCCACAATGCTACTCAGTTTTTACATGATGGTCAGCGAGTTAGGATTGATGGTGCGACAGGAATTGTAGAAATTTTATAGGTTTGGTTATTAGACCTCGTGGTTTTGATCAGAGTTGGATTTTTTAACGCAAAGGGCGCAAAGGTTGGCGCAAAGGGCGCAAAGGAAGAGCATGGACTTTGGCAATGGGTTTATCGAGCATGGCTGCAAACAAGATATAATTTTGAATCATGTATAAATTTAACTATAGCGATGAAAAAATATTTATTTTCAATAACATTAGCTAGCTTATTAATTGAAAGCTTTAATATAGCATCTATTAATGCTATGCCATTTAGTCAGATTTCTATCAAAGCTAATTCAGTAGTAGGTGATGCTGATACCAGCCCCGCGAAAATTTTAAATGGTAATTGGGAAGGAACTTATGTATGCGGTCAAGGCTTGACCAAACTTAAGCTGATTTTACAGGCAGAGAACGATCATAAGGTTAATGCAATTTTTAATTTTTCTGCCCATGATAGTAACCCATCAGTTCCTAGTGGTAGCTTTAGGATGAAAGGAACTTATCAACTATTTGATGTGCCTGAAGCATATAATTTATTAGAGCTAAAAGCTACAAGTTGGCTAGAACGACCTAATGGATATGAAACTGTTGATCTGTTGGGAACTATAATAGATGCAGGAAAAAAGATTGTTGGTAGGGTTAATACTCCTAATTGCTCTAATTTTGAATTAATCAAGAGAGATTAAGTTTGTATTTTTAATTAAATTTATTATAGAAGCCAGATTCTAGATAATTTACCACAGATGAACACAGATGAACACAGATGGTATAACTGATTGATAGCAATAAGTTTATTCTTGAGTTTGGAATAGTGCGATCGCCCTATTTCCTATTCCCTTTTTTTACAAACATGATGGCTTCTAATTTCCACTTGATATTGGGTTAATCTATTTTGCCAACCTTCACGAGTGCCGATGTCGCTAGTATTTTCTAATAGTCCTGCTGCTTCTTCCTCAATAGTTAGTTGAGCAAATTCTTCGTAAAGAGGATAATTAGGAGTAACGAAGGTTTCTTTACGATGCAATATTGGCGGATTTTCAGATTTACTATAATCTCGATATCTCACCTTTAAATCCTGCAAGTCAATTTGCATACTGGTCTGTAATGCTGGATGCGGATCAGTATCAAAATCGGGATAAAACAGATAGGAAATTTTCGGCTTATTTGTATGGAATTTAATTAGAGTTGCACCATCCATCCGTCCAATAGTACGACTGGCGCAACCTTCGTAAGTTCTCAGGAGTGGATCGAGTTCTGCTAAGGCGGAAACATGGATATATAAAGCGGTGGGTAAGTGTTTGCCAATTTTACTTTTTTGGCAAGCTGTTTTGATTACTTCCGGTTTGCCTAAGCTGAATAGCTTTTGATCCGCGACTTCACAGGCTTCATCATAGTTGCCGAAAAAGGCTTTAATATCCTGTTGTAGTTCCGGTGCTAGTTGTTTGAAGGTGGGGCGTTTAGTAAATTGAGTCAGGGCGAGATAAACTTGGATATCTAGAGAACGACGATATGCGATCGCATCCCATTCTTCTTCGTCAGTTGCTTGCAAAACTACTTTAAATGCGCTCTTGACACTACCAAATTCCTCAACTAATTCGGGTTCGGCGGGGAGTTCATTTTTAACAGGTAAGCGTCCGTGATCGCTCACAAATTCCATTAGGGGTTGCAGTTGTTCTTCACACTCTTCAAACCGCTTAACAGGTCTACGCACTCTGGGGGTATAAAGGCGGGAACGGAAACGCGAGGCGCGGTAACTTTCTTTAGCTTGTTCATCTCGGAAAACAAAATATACACCCAGGGCGGCTGGTACTGCATCAACGCCGAGAGCATCGTCTATATATAGTTTAAGTTCTTGTTGGTCGTAATATTTCTGGAAGGTATTGCGACAGGTAATAATACCATCGTTGTAAGGTGTGTGTGTGATATTGCGATCGTGTACTGCAACTTGGGTAGCAACTATTAATACTTGCTGTGTTAATTCCCACGCTTTGCACAAACTCTCTCGTCGTTCTTCTAGATCTTCAATAACGTTGAGTACAAAGCCGAGATTAACTATATCTGAAGGAATTAGGGGAGAGTTAGGACGATAGTAAGGGTCCCAACCTGCGCTAGTATAACCTCTGTCGGTGGTGCGTTCAATATCGCCACCGTGACCGCAGCCGTAGTCAAAAAAGGTTTTATCTGCTGTTAATATTTCGGTTTCTATAGCCATCCGCACGGGACGCGAGATGTCTGTACGAACAATGGCTGCTCGATGACGTTCGATTTCTGGCGGTTGTGGCAGTGAAGCAACCATAATTAGGTGGCATTTTAACCAATAGTAATATTTTAAGGTTAAAAATGCCTAACTCTAAATAAAATAATATTTTTTTAATGTTTCAACGTTGAGGATGGATGGCTAGGTCGGTTAAGTCTTCAATTTTCTTAATAGTTTGATCTCCAGCGAGGTAGCCAATACCGCGATGCAGGTGGAGGCGAAATTGAGTGGCGAGGGTTTCTTTATCTGTGCCTAAGTTGTCGTTGTGACAGCGTTGTTTGAGGGCGATGATTAGGATATCGGCTAATTCTCCGCCAAATACGCGCCAGGTCATTTCGACGTTGCTATCGGTAATTATAGGGACTGGGGAGGGGATGGTGGGTTCGGCGAGGGAACGGCAAAATGCCCAACGGCAAAGGATGTTCCATTGGTCGATTTTAGTGAAGCGTTTTAGTTTGGATAGTTGGTCTTTGGCGGTTTGGGACAGTTTAATGGTGTTGATTGGGGGTTCCATAGGTTTTTTTTATCGCAGATGAGAGCAGATGGACGCAGATTACGCAGATGGAAGATTAAGATTTTGGGTAGGATTTAGAATCTGTTGACGATGCGTTTGATTTCTGCTTTGGGGTTGCCGAAGTTGATGAGTAAGCCGATTTTGAGTTTGCTAGCTTTGAGGTAGCTGACGCACTGTGCTTCGTCTCTATCTGTCAGGTTTTTAACAGCTTTTAGTTCTAATATTACGGAATCTTCAACTAATAAATCAGCTTCATAGTTACCTACAACAATCCCATCATAGTAAACCTTAATTTGGTATTGTTGTTTGACACCTAATCCAGCTTTACGCAATTCATGTGCTAAAGCATTCTCATAAACTTTCTCTAAAAAACCACATCCCAAATTATTCGACACCTTAAACGCACAACCAATAACCATCCTAGTAATCTCATTCAATTCATCTGCGTAATCTGCGTCCATCTGCTCTCATCTGCGATAAAAAAAATCTATTGCTTCACCAAAAGTAACCTAATTCTACCACCGTCTGTCTTCCCACTGAATCATACTTCAACAAATACTCCCGCGCGATCGCACTATTTTCTCTTAACTGTTCCACCTCAACTTTTCCTATTTCCGTATCCGTAGATAATAAAATCACTTGATGACTGGCAGTAGGAAAATATCGCTCTACTAAATTCTGCCGATGCGATGAATCTAACCGCCCTAATGGTGTATCTATTGCTACTGGTAAATGTCGCCCAGATACCCGTGCCAAACCCCATAAAAAGGCAATCGCTAAGAGTTGTTTTTCTCCCGCAGATAAGCGATGTTTGGGTACTGGTTGACCTTGTGGATCGTAAATAGAAAGTGCAAATGTTTTCGTATCAATAGCAACGCGATGTACTAAGTCGGATTTGTGCAATAAGTAGCGGAAGCATTCTGTTACTTCCATTTCTAATTTATTAAGTTTCTTAAGGGTTAATTTTTCTTTAAATAGCTTGAGTGTGTCTTTAACTTTCGCTATAGAATTAATTATATGTTGGTTGTTTGCCGATTTTAGGCTTTCATCTGCATAACTTTCTAACTCTTTTTTAATTTGTGCGATCGCTCTTTTTAATTCCTCACAACGACGGTTAACTGCTTCGTGTGCAGCTTTCACTTTTGCCGCTTCGTTTTGGGTTGTAATTACCGCATCTTTTAACTGTTGATAAGCTTCGGGAGAAGCAGCAGAATTTATTTGTCTTTCTAAAGCCTCTATTTCAATTTCCAGTTTTTCTAGTTCTGCTTGTTTTTCACTAGCTCTAAATTCAGCCGTGTTAATTGCATATAAAACGTTATTTAATTGGTTAACTTCTGCTTGATCTGCTAATAACCAGGGTTGAGTATCTACCGCTATCTCTTCCTCAAGCTGTTGATTTTCTAAAGCAATAAAGTTTTTTATTTTGTCAAGTTCTAGATTATCTAAAGATAATTTAGTGATATAATCTAATAACTTATTATCTCGCTCTTTTAAAATATTCTGGGCGATTTTTGCTTGTTGTTGGCGACTTTCTTTTTCAGCTTGAAATTGAGCTTGGGTAAGAATAGGCGAAATTAAAGCTAAAGGTAAAGCACCAGCAGCTAATTCTCGCATCACTTCTCGGACATTTTCTCTTTGTTCAATAAAATAATTTTGTTGTTTTTCTAAACGACTGCGATCGCTTGCAATTTTACCACCTTCATATAAAAATTTATCTTGTGCTTCTCGCTGTTTGTTCTCAGCCCGTTCTAGTTTACCATTTAACGATCCTAATTCTTGTTTAGCACCATCTAATTCTTCATTTTGCTGCTTAAGTTTTTGTTCAATTTCTTCTAATGTAGCTAACTCTTTAGTAGTTGCTAATTCTTTCCGTTTGCGACTAGCAAGAATATCCAAGTCTGCTGATAAGCGTTCCGATAATTCTAATCCTAATAATGATTGAATTGCTTCGACAACAACGGGGGGAGGAGTTTCCATTTCGGCGAGTTCTTTTACTTGTTCGCCGTCAAAGAGAAATAAGCTAGAAATTCCTATAGGCAGTAAGTTTTCAATGTACTGATCCCAGGTATTTGTTAAAGCGTCATCTTTCCATTCGTCATTTTCTAGGATACCTAATGTATCTTTACCATCTTTAGGGTCTGGTGTCCAATATCTAACTATTCTTAATATTTTGGGTTTGCCATCTTCAATAATTTCAAAAGCTAATTCTATTCGGGCTTTTTCTGTGGGGGGTGTGTTGCGGTTGACGCATTGGGTGAGGAAGTCGGGGTAGCTTAAATTACCCCGTGTGGAACATTGGGCGCGTTGTCCATAAAGTGCAAGGCGAATAGCATCCATTAAGGTTGTTTTACCACCGCCATTCATTCCGCCAAAGAGAATTATTGGGCGTGTTTCGTTGTTTGTTTCGGGACGCAGGTTGATTTCTTGGCGACCCTGGTATGGTCCGAAATTTTGTAGGACGAGTTGGAGAAAAATCATAGCTGGCAACGGATTTTTTAACGGATGTAACGGATGGTTTGTGGGTGGGGGGCTAGGTTTTTTTATTGGAAAAAATAAAAAACAGGTTGATTTTTGCTATAAGTCTGATGGTGGGTTATTGGTGGGTGGCAAGGTGTTTGATGAGGGTTGTTCCCAATCGTCGCTTTTTTCTTTGGGTTGCCAAAGGTATTTTTTAATATGTGTCTGCCAATCTTGCATTGTTTTGGGCGGTAAGATGCGATGATATTCTAATCGCTGGCGACCAAAGTTTAGGTATAATCCTACTTTTGCTTTTGTTGCTGCTAGATACGCGACTATTTGGGCAATATCATCATCTCCCATTCCATGAGTTACGGCTTTATCTTCTACAACAATGCAGTCGTTAACCCAGTGATCTAAATATAGTCTTCCTACCCATACTTCTCCATCATAAACTTCAAGATGATACTCTTCTTGGACAATTAAACCAGACTTAATCATCTCTGCGGTTAATGCTCTTTGATAGTGTATTTCTCTTAGTCCACGCGGCATTCGGCGGTGGACTTGCATGGCACAACCAATGATGCGGTAAGTGATGTCCTGATTAGGAATATTTGAAGGGGTCATAATGGTAACAAATTTGGCAACGGATTTTGTAACGGATATAGCGGATGGGTTATTGGTGGGTGGCCAACATTTGTTGGATATCGTAGATAATCGTAGATATATGGCTGGCATTACACCTTACAAAATTATTTTTACACAGCCAATAAACCATCCGTTACATCCGTTAAAAATCCGTTGCCGAGTTCTCTGCATTTGACTCACCAAATTTAATGCTTCCCCAAGTTAGTTGCTTCACTTTATCAACATCACCTTCAGCAACAGCACCTTTTAAATCACGTTTATCATGGGCGTTTTGAATTGCTTCTTCTCTATTTCTAGAACTGGTTTCAAAACATTTTACTAAGTTCTCGTAGATACCGCGCCGAGTTTTGATATGCTGGCGTTCTGTATCTAACAATCTTGCCATTAGTTCTAAGTGCATTACATCGTCGCAGCAAATTTCTTCTAAAACTTCCCACTCATCAGTACCTATTAGTTTTCTATCTGCACCTAAGCGGGGGTCTTGGAATTCTTCGCCTGTAGCTTCTTTGTAAATACGGGGTAAGCTATCGTCAAATTCGTGTTTTTCTTCTAACCAGATGCGTCTAATTTCACTTAGTTCTTCATTAGTAATTAGGGTAATATCCCGCATCTCTACGGGTGCAGTCTGACGGGCTTCGGTTTGCGCTTCTAAGACTTTTCTCAGCCAATGTTCCCGCCATTCTTTTAAATAAGGACCATGAATTGGTGCAACTAAACTTTCGCCATCAACATCACGTACAAAAAGTTCAACTTTTCCATAAATACGGCGGAAGTCTCTTCTATCTCTATCATTCTGAATATCTAATTCATTACGAATATCTAATAGAGGCTGCATCCATTCTTTCTCTTCATCATTTTGAATCATTGCCTCCATTGATTTATCTTGGCTAACCATTGTGCAAACCCAACATCCAAATCTGGAACTGCCACAGCTAGGGGTTGAAGTATCAACAACTAAGGGGCATTCATTATCTGCTGTTGCACCTCGATACATCGTAAACAAGTCTTTATTGCTATGTCCCCAAGGATTTTGCCATTGATTCAGATAAATCCATACTTCTTGAGTTTGCCAGTCTTGGATAGGACTATAAATAAAAGAGTTAGGAAGGCTAGGACTTTGGTAAAGTATCGACTTTAAAGAGCTTACATTATTAGTGCGATCGCTAACTAAACCTCCTTCATGTTTTTTCATTGAAGTAGAGCGTCTAATACTTTCTGCTTTGCGAGTACCTAAGACAAGAATTACTTCACCATTTGCTCTTACTACATCACGAATAAAACGGTTAGAAGGCTGAATTTTTAAGCGTTCTGTACACCAGCGAAATCTGTTACGCGGTGAGGGATAGCCTTTGCCAATTAAATTTACCCAAAAAGTATCTTTAATTTCTGGATAAAGTAAATGTGGCTCTATTGGTAGTCCTTGAGCTTCAGCAGCTAATTTCAGGTGCGCTAATGATTTACGCACCCAAGCAGAAACTATCGGATTTTCTACTAATGTATCTGTTGTGATTACATAGATTTTTTTTGTCCGCTTTTCTGGAGGTAATGCAGCAATTGCATACCAAACAAGCTGCAATACTGCCCCGCTATCTTTTCCACCCGAATAACCTATAATCCAGGGTATTTCATCTAAACAATATAAAGCTTGAATTTCTTTGTTAAGTTCTTCGATATCTTCTACCAACTCCGCAACTGTACGCGGTGGGAATAACGACATCTGCTGTGTTTCTATCATAACTTTACACGCAATTTTTATTAAGGTCTAAACACATTGAGCCGATGCCACTCTAACGCATCAAGCCTTGGATAGTGTTGTTCAGAATTTGGTAATAGGATGGTTTCACCTCGAAAATCCTGCATTCGTTTAGCATTTGGTGAAATTTCTTCTAAATCACCAGCAACTATAATCTTGTATTTCTCATCTATGCCAAACCAACCTTGATCAAAAGCCCAGTGGTGATTTTTACACAATGAGATTCCATTATTAATGCGGCTATCATAAAATGGTGAGAATGGTTTAATATGTGCGCCATCCACAATACTTTGAGTTAGTGTTCTCATAACTCTTAGATGGCAAAATGCACATTTATAATCATAAATGTGTATAACTGCTTTGCGGAAAAAAGCATTTCTAACAACTGATTTTCTTAAAACTATTTTGGGTTGCTTGTCAAAGTTCTCTATATCACTTAAGTTTTCTACGTCTTCCTGGGTAATGTCTTGAAAATTTTGATTAACCTTTAAAATTTCTTCTATTTTCTTTTTATTAGAAGAAAACCACACAGAAATTAATACATCAATTAACTCATTCCTACTAATGGGATCTAGCAAATAATTAAATAGTTCATCATCCAAACTAGCATATTCAACAGCTTCTTTCAATTTATTATGTGTTTTAGGCTTTGAGCCAATAAAACCAACTTTATATTCTACTCTCCAAAATCCTTCACTTTCTAAATGGATAAAAGGATAATATAACCCTCCTTTATAGGAACTAGATCCTAGTACATTCCAATAATTATTAAAAGTTTGAATTAAATTGTCTGAAACTAAAACTTGATTTTCAGTAATTAAACGTTGTGTAATTAAGTCAATTACAACTAATAGCAAGATAGGCTTATAGTGCGCTTCGCCACGCTGACGGCTACTACTGACATTAAGCTCTGAAAAACGTTTACAGTAATAAGCTAAGTTTTTATTGTCTGACTGTTGTTCTGTACTCATCTCCCCCTCCCTACTACAGAATCCTCCTTCGATATCAGTGGCAAATCCACAAACCTTTTAATATACCCACACATCCAACTCACACTACTACGAGACTTAGAAATCCCACCACTAGATAAAATATGCCCCTGCCAATCAGGATTAGACCTCGACCAATCAATTTGTCGCAAACCTGCTAACCGTAACTGCCAATTATCAGGATAATGCGATCGCAATTTCCCCCCAACTTCCCCTAAAGCTGCCAGCGTCACACTATGACAATGCAGATAATCTTGCCGAATCTCACTGGCACTCACTTGTTTTTGCAACACTAACTCCCAGTCTGGAATATAACTGCTAACTGCATTCCAATAACTGACAGCTAACTCAACTTGCTGCTGTAATTCAATCTCCTGACAATTAGCTAACAGCGCAGAAGTAGCATTATAGATACTGCTGAGAGTGAATAGCTTACCAGACCGACTTGACAGCGTACTACGTTCAGTATCGGTAAGGTTTCTAAAAACAGGGACTTTTTTAATCACTGCCCTCACAAAATTTGCTGCTTTATCCCGATGATCGTAAAGAATATTCAGCGACGAATCAGGATAAACTGAATAACGGTTAAGATCAGTAAAGATTTGTTGTGAATGCTCAAGACCGATATCTAAAAATAATATCAGTGCGATCGTTTCAAAACCTAAATCTGGATTTTCCTTCAACGCCAACTCAAACGCAGCGCGTCGATGATTGCCATCATTAATCGTAAACTTAGCATCCATCGGCACACGCAAACGCCCAATTTTCCGCCCTTCCGCCTCTGTGCCAATCGGTTCAAACTTAATATCTGCATCAATAGATGCTGTAATAGCTGAGAAAGTATAACTTTTGGGATTATTTAAAATATATGCAGTAATTTCTGGAATGCGGTTGCGGTTAACTAAACGATGCGTCCTCAATTCTGCCGGAACTTCCCTATCATCCAACGGCAACAATTTCGGCAACAGTCGCACCGGACACATAGAAACATAATATTCTCGTCCCGCCTGGATACCCCGAATCACAGGTAAAACATACTCAAAAGACGTACTAAGCATAAATTCTTTGCCCGACTAATATTCCTCATCAACTCCCAAACAATGAAACAGACCTATAGCATAAGTCGATAAATTTAGTATTTCATCTGCGTTTATCTGCGTTTATCTGCGGTTAAATACATCTTCATTGACAAATCTAATTTTATATGATATGCAAATTAAACTAGACCCATACCTCCAGTATACACATTAAGTTTTTAAAAACTAACATACTTTCAAAAAAATAATTGATATTTTGATAAAATCACCATAACTATCAGCAACAACCACCCATGAACAACCCCGCATCAGACATCGCCAGCCAAATCTTAGAACGAGAAAACCAAGAAAAACAGGCGTTAGCCCTACTATTAGATAGATATTTAGCCAGAAACGACCAAATATTAGTGCAAAAAATTGAAATGGGGGGAAGCGAGGCATATATTGGTTCCGCAACCTTAGAATGGTTTGCCCGTCGTGTGCGCTATGCCTCCCAACTACCCTTATTACGGCAAAAATTTAATCCCGACACAAAAAATGTAGAAATTGATGCCGAAAGTATTGAAGAAATTCAACAACGCCCCTTAGATTGGTCGCGCCAAGCATCCTTAGCGCAATATTTAGCAGCGCGTAAAAATCATAAATTCCCACCCGTACTGGTTGTAATTAACCAACCTTGGGTAGACAACCCCAAAGCTAACCAGTGGGACGCTAACCAACGCGCATTACAACCTGCTACGGAATTTACCCCATTAGATAAAGATGGCAATGTCGGTTTATTAGATGTGTCCGCAGATGTAACAATATTTGCCTTAGACGGACAACACCGATTAATGGGTGTGCAAGGATTAATGGAGTTAATTCAAACAGGTAAACTCCCCCGCTACAAAAAAGATAAAAAACCTTCAGGTGCAGTAATTACCATTGATGACCTCAGACAAGAATATCAAATAGAAGCTAGTTATCTGCAAAACTTAGCTAAAGAAAAGATAGGAATTGAATTTATTTCTGCCGTCGTTCCTGGGGAAAATTACGAAGAAGCAAGACGCAGAGTGCGGTCTATTTTTGTCCACGTTAACTTAATGGCAGTACCTTTAAGTAAAGGTCAACTAGCACAATTAGATGAAGATGATGGCTTTTCGATTGTTGCCCGAAAAGTTGCCGTTACCCATCCCTTACTAAAAGATATATCAGGTAGAAATCCGCGTGTTAATTGGGATAGTGCGACTGTTGCAGCTAAATCTACAGTTTTAACTACACTGCAAGCTTTAAAAGAAATGTCTGAACGCTACTTGCAGCATAAATTCCCCCACTGGAAATTAGAGAAAAAAGGTTTAATTCCCATGCGTCCCGAAGATGAGGAATTAGAAGCGGGGATTAAAGAATTTAAATTACTTTTTGATAAATTAGCCGATTTATTTAGTTATCAAAGATTAGAACGAGGGGAAGAAACGCCAGAGTTACGCCGTTTTAGTTTTGAAAAAGGCGGCGGAGATGGTAATATTCTTTTCCGTCCAGTTGGACAAGTAGCTTTAGCCCAAGCATTAGGAATTTTGGTATTTAAAAAGAAGTTATCTGTAAAAGATATTTTCGACAAATTACAGAAATACGATGCCGACGGTGGATTTAGTGGGATGGAGTTTCCCGAATCTATTTGGTATGGGGTGTTATATGACCCAAATAAAAAGCGGGTGTCAGTTGCAGGAAAAGATTTAGCAGCGAGATTAATTGTTTATTTATTAGGTGGAGTTGATGATGATATGGAGAGGGCAGAAATTAGAAGGGCAGTAGCAGATGCGAGGACAATTGAAAATCAGGCGATGGGATTTAATGGTAAGTTTGTAGAACCGAGAAAAGTAGGATTGCCGTCGGTTCTTAGTTAACTAAATTCGTCTGTTGAAGCAGTACGCTTAGTAATTCTTTCACGCACAGCTTGACGGATATTTTGCCAATCCTCATCAGTCATAGCTGTGGCATTACCAGATTCTAAACCTTCTATTAATAAGGTTTCCAGACGTTCTTGAGCCTTGCGCTTTTGGTCTTGGCGTACCAACTCACGGAAATACTCGCTAACTGTGCTGTAATTGCCTTCTGCTACCTGTTCCTCAATATAAACCCGCATTGAGTCAGGTAGAGAAATATTCATACTTTTCATGCTGGTCACTTACCCAATTTCCCACTCTTAATTATGGCGGGTTATGTCATTTTTTGCCATTAATCTCTAATATTCAACTTAAAAACCTACTTAAATCAAACTCACCTGGCGATCGCTCTTGCTGACCACGCTGTAAACTCAGCATTAATAACAGTCTTTCCGTATAATCTACCGCGCCTCTTAATTCTTCTCGCAAGATTTCCAAACCGCCGTTAGCATATTCTTCAAATATATGGATGCGATCGCTCTCAACTTCTACATCATTAGGTGAGAGAATATTAATATCCTTAGTTTCTGCGATCGCTAATAACTTAATCACCAGATCATAGCCCCTAGAAATAAAAATATCTATGCTAATTGGTCCAGGCTCTTTGCGAGATATTTCCCCTAGCGGTACACGCTTTTTGTGCTTTGCGCCTAAGACTGCGGAAAATGCGATCGCATCAGCATAAGTTTGAAATGGTCCCGTTGTTCCAGGCGCGACAGTTAATTCTTGTACTAAATCAGCTTTATCCTTAGCAATTTTAATGCGACTTTCAGCCATTAGTTCTAAATTTGTTAATTTTGATTATCTATAATTTCCTAAATATTACGGGAAAAGTTGAGCAACTTGGACTGTAATTTCTGGAAAAGCCCACAGTGCAATTGTGTCATTCTCCTTTAAGATAATTTCTTGCTGATAATTCGCATCTTGAGGTTGACGAAAGACATAAACCTGTCTATTGTTTACATCTAATACCCAATAATCAGAGATATTCGCTTGAGCATAAATGCGTGATTTCAAATTGCGATCGCTATTTAGTGTAGAACCTGCTACTTCAATTAGTAGAAAAATATCATCGGCTGTAGGATGATGATCGAAGTAGTCACGGGCATCAATCCGAACTACAGCAATATCAGGTTCCGGTTCTGAGTTAGGACGTAAAGTAATAGGTAGTTGTATCCGCAAGTCTGCTTGATCAACAAGTAGGCGACCGAGATATTTAGATGAACATTGGGTAGTTGCTGCGTGGGGTGGTAGTTGGGGACTCATTTGGATAATTTGCCCTGCAATAAGTTGAACACGATCATCAGTCGTCAAAATTTCAGTTTCAATCATCCGATGATACTCATCCACAGTCCACAAGCGTACATCTGTAGTAGTCATAACTTAATAGTTGCGAGAATAACTTAATTAAATATTAAACTTAGTGCAAAAATCAGTTCTTCCATCTGCGTTTATCTGCGTATGCGCTATCGCTTCGCGAGGCTATCGCCAACGCGCAGGCTTCGCCAACATCTGCGGTTAATTTTCTAAAAATTGGCTTTGATAAGAATTTTAGTAAATTAAGCGATCGCACTTCCCATCATCTTCATTATCCCCCCTCCCTGTAAACGGGGAGGGGGGCAGGGGGGAGGGGTTTCCCAAATAATTAAACAGCAGCAGCCAACTGTTCCTCACTAATCCAAATTCCATGAAAACCATAAGGAACACGCTGAGGAATAATCACACGCGCCACAGGTTCACCCTTCATATCTTCGGCATCAATTACCACTAATTCCGAAGTATTTGACTCCTGATCATAAACGAAAGTAATCAACCAACCATCATCTTCATTAGTAGCATTAGGACGAGGTGCAAATACCGCCTCACCACCATAACGCCCTTGTCCAAATGTGTGAGTTTCAGACTTACCACTGCTAAAGTCATACTTAATTACCCCATCAAATAAGGGAATTGCACTAGCTGTCAACCTAGCTGTATAACCGTAGCGTGTTTTGCGCCCTAATAAGTTTTCATTCACACGGGGAAAATCTGAAGTCGCATCATCCAGCATTTCTTCCCGTACTGCACCAGTTTTGAGATTAAACCGCCATCTGTATAAACGGGAACTTTCTCCCTCAGTTTCACCAGGATTAATATCCGACATTAAGACAGTAGTAGAACCTAAGCGACAAGCAAGCAGTACGACTTCATCCCCTTCCTCATAGGCATTGAGGGTATGGAAAATATAACAAGGATTGCTTTCAAACCACCTGATACTGCTATTATCGCCGTGACGTGGGACAATACCAAAACGACTAGGGCGATCGCTTTCAAACATAAAAGCTGGCTGTCCTCGTTGCATTCTTTCTGGGCGAAAAGTCAACGGCAGATCCAAAAAGATGCTGTAATGCTCAGTGATAGCAAAATCGTGCATCATCACCCCCACTGGTAAATCAATTGGTACTGTCTGCAACAAATCACCCTCTGCTGACACCACACTATATTTAACAAACGGTGGCGCAAAAAACGAATAGCCAAAAAACATCATTTCCCCAGTAACAGGGTCTACCTTGGGATGTGCAGTAAAAGCAGATTTTAGCTGACCGTTATATGTATAACCGCCAATTGTATCTAAATTAGGCAACTTAATCGCGTGAGGTTCCCCCCCTTCCCATAGTGCCATCATCTGTCCCGCGTGCCATACTAAAGCAGTATTAGCAACATTCTTGAAAGCACCATGAGGATTATTCGGTTGCGGTGGTTCTAACATTCCCGACCAAATTGCATGACCTGCATCATGTTCAATCTGATATCCCTTGGTGCGTACAAAGCGGTTACAGTAAGAAGCTTTACCATTGCTAA
Source organism: uncultured cyanobacterium (assembly GCA_963711165.1). Lineage (GTDB taxonomy): Bacteria > Cyanobacteriota > Cyanobacteriia > Cyanobacteriales > PCC-9333 > Crinalium. The sequence goes on from CAVQDG010000077.1 coordinate 30,531, forward strand.
TACGCACCCCATGCAACATTCCATCCCCATCAAACCAATGGTACTTACCAATCGGGGGAAACTGAGGATTAGAGCCATTGCGGACAAACATCCCCGATAATTCCCTGGGTAGTTCACCAATTACTTTAATATCTGCTGTGATTTCTTTGCTGACTGGAGCAAAATTCCCTTCTCGATAAGGATTAACTGCTGAAATCACCATTTTTAGTAGCTTTTGCCCTTTATCCCTTAATTTTTTACTGGTATTGACCATACTGGCACAGCTATAGTAAGTACAGCCTATGACTAAGGCAATAAATTGGCGATCGCACTTACCCAACTTATAGATATAAATATCCTCACTTACTAAAATATTAAAATTACTTCTTCTCTTGCATACCAGCACATTTTCATGCTTATAATCTTTCTGTGAAAAACAAAAATCAGGGATGCTAAATGCACAAGTTTATCAGTTTAACTGTTGGGCTAATCACAGCGACATCTTTATTCGATACTAGTAGCGTTTTAGCTAAAGTCCCTACGCTTTGGATAAGAGTACTAACAGTTGCAAATGCTAAAGATGGTGCTTCTGGCGTATATTTTGTTAATGAGTCCTCTGTAATAAGCGGTAAACCATTACGTTATTTTTGGGCAAGTTTGCAATTTGATAAACCTGTACCTATGAAACGTGGTAATCAATCTGTTTTAGCTTACAAAGCTATTTCTTTTAGATCCATTAATTGCAATAAAAAAAGTGACTACCGAGTATATAAAACGGCTTGGTTTGATAAAAATGACAACCTCATTAAGAGGAATAATGTGGCAAATCCTCGCGGCGAAGTGCTACAATTAAGCTTAATCGGAGACAAAGCAGCAGTTAACTATGTATGCACTCGTAAAATAATTTAATCATTCAATCATTCCGCCAGCAGAATATGGTTAAAAATAAACAAATCTTGATTTATTAAAGGTTTATATCTAGTTTAAAAACCATAATCTGCCGTCAATAAAAATGATATTCCATGTATCTCAGACTCACTAAACTAGGAGTTAAGCATCTTTAGCTAATGCTAGTAAATCATCAAAACTAGCTTTTACCCAAGTATCTGTCTCTAAATCTGGCAAATTTGAGATTGCGCTAGAAATCATATTCCACCTCTATAATCTCAGTATAATCAAAACCATTTAAACTTTGTTTTACTAACGGATAACGACTTGCACCTAAATCAATAAAATCTTGTTCGCAGTCAGGTTTAGAAGAATGATAAGTTAATACATATTGCTTACCTAAAATATCTGCTATTTCTGCTTCTACTTCTCCCCGCCACTGGGTTTTTGTAACTAAAACTATCAATTGATTCGCTAATCTAGGAATTATTTTAGCAATTTGTCGCCGATAAGTTTGATCTAAACTACCAAACGGTGAATCCATTACTAAGGGAAATGTGCTACTACTAGGCATCATTAATACTTCTTTCTCACTCCATTCTCGCACCCTGTCAATAATTCCCCCAATAAAAGATAAGCTGAGAATTTGATTTTCGCCAGTAGAAGCTGCAACAGTTGTTGAATTTCCTATCGCATTATCTTCTAAAATTAACTCATATTTCTCGCTTAATTGGGGTATATAAGGTGTAAAGGAAATTTCACTAAATATTTCTTGGATACGTTTTTCTAGCTGCAAGCGAAATTGTTGATCCAAACGCGATCGCACTTCTGTTAATCTTATTATTGCATCCTGCGTCACCGCAATTCTACGTTGAGCCACAGCTTGTTTCGCCTCATTCATTTCCTGTTTGGCAATTTGTTTACCTAACTTCTCAATTTCACCTTTAATTTGAGCAACTTTTTGTTGATTTTCCCCTTCTTCCAAAGTTAACTCACGCACTTTTTCTTCAATTTCGTCAAGGCGTTGTTGTAAATCTCGAATTTCCTCACTCGGATCTTTTCGCAACTGTTCCCTAATATCATCTAGTTGCGTTTCAATCTGAGAAATAACTTCGCGTAAATCCTTGATATTTGCTTGTTCTCGATCAATTTCTTCCCTAAAAATATTAGCTTGCTGCTCAATTTCATCTACCTGAGTACTCAAACGAATAGCCGTTTCTTCCACAGCAGCAATACTAGCTTTATCTAGCCAAGCTTTAACATTTTCATAAAAATAGTTTCCTTCAAATAATTCTGCACCGCAAAGACAACGTTGTTGAGTTAGCAAATCAAAAACAAACTGCCTATCTATCCCCGTCATTAACTTGCCATGCTGCTTTAAATCTTCTATAATATATCTAAATTCATCAGTAATACCTGGCAATAAAACTGTATAGCCTCGCGCAGAAATAGCTTTTTTTATTGCTTCTTTGCACTTTTTAAAATTGTCTCTATTTAAAGCTTGCTGCCTTTCTAATTCTTGCCGTCTTTCCTCTAACTCTTTTGCACGACTAAGTTGGCGTAAGCGGTTACTGGTTTCTTGTTTCAAAGTTTGTTGATGTGCCAACTCTTGAGCAATCTCACCTTGGCGCGTTTGAATTTTTTCACAGTCTTGCTCAATTTTAGTCTGTTCTTTTAAAAGTTTCTTAGTTTCAATATCGCCAATAAACTCTAAATCTTTTTCTAAACTTTTTTTAGCTTGATTGAGGTGATTAATAGAACGATTTAATATTTCTACGCCTAACAGCTTTTTAGTCGCCTCAGCAATTTCACTTCTTTGATCGGAGCGAACAATTTGCTCAATTCTTTCTCCATCGAAAAAGAAATACTGATGCAAGCTTTCAGGTAAAATTCTACCAATAATATCCTCTGGATGATCGCGCGGAAGCCCCCAACTACCATCCTCAGATGCTATTTGCATAAATAACTTACTAGGGGTTTGTTCAATTTCCCCTTTGTAAGCACGACATTCACGTTTAGCGCGGTAACGTTTCCCGTCATGTTCCCAAATTAACTCTGCCCAACATTCTACAGGTTGCCCTGGTTGTGATTCTGCGATCGCACGTTTATTTACTAATTGCTCTGATGACGCAAAAGCAGCAGTAAACTTTTCATACAATACCCAAGTAAACGCATTTAACAACCCAGTTTTCCCAGCACCATTATTACCATGAATTACAGTTGTATTGCATCTAATATTAGTAGCTAACTCAAGTGTCGGACTTCTACCATAAAACTGCCGAAAGTTGCAAAGTTTAAGAGAAATTAACTTCATTAGACCTCTTGCATAAGTAAAAGTTAGGATAATTAACCACAGATATCCACAGATGCACACAGATACTTTGAATGATTAATGCTACGAAGTCTATTGCACCACTTCTTTAATAATTTCTAGTATGTCATCATTAATATGACGGGGATACTTCATATAAAGCTTATCCTTTTCCGCCTCTAACACTCGCTCAATAACTTGTCGCACCTCCGGCGGTGCATCTATAATAGGCTGTTGCACATCATTAATATTAGATTCATTACTCATATTGCAGCTTATTTTTGAAAACTTGGCTATATTTTAGCTAATATGTAGGGTGCGTTACCCAACCCACAAGCGGGCGCTAAATTACCGGATGCTTTAAGAGTGTATCGGTAAAAGTCGTTATAACAAAACTTACGCAAGGCAACTGTAAAATCATTCTGTAGGGGCGGGTTGCACTAAAGATGTACGTCTCCAAACCCTTGCTATATATAAACCCGCCCCAATCTCAAGGGTTTATGCGTAAGTTTTATATAAGAGAATTTAACCGCAGATAAACGCAGATAAACGCAGATATTTTTCTGTAACTAGCTATTTTTCGGATAGGATCTAAGTAAAGCATCATACCGCGTTTTTGCCTCATTTATACCTAAGTCCTGCAAAAATTAAGCTTTTTGGTTATACGTCTTGCTTCTCAACGAAATATTTCATCTGTGTGCATCTGTGTGTATCTGTGGTTAATTATCCTGCTTAAAACTTTTAAAATAACCCCTGAAGTTTGTCATGTATGTATAACAAAAATAGCGATTTTTTTACTTCTAACCCCTAGACATCACTTTTTTTTTGTGCTATACTAAACTTGATAAGGAAGAACTAGGCTGCAATACCTAAAAATAAAAACACTTCCATTATGAATATAATAAGCAATTTGGCAAAATATTTCTAGCCTCCGTTACACTTCTTAACTTATTCCGAGTTTTTCTTATTCCCCAGTCCCCATCCTAAATATCCAACAAACCATATCTTTTTTGCAAAGCCAACAACTTAACCCTAGCTTCACCAGCATTATCAGCTAAATCAGCAAACTCCACCAACCGTTTTAACTCCTTGCGTAACAAATTGCGCTCCACTTCCAAAGTTTCTCGATCCAACTCTGGCGGTAGTACAATCATGTCAAATAAATTAGCTCTTTCCTTACCAGGATGAGGGCGTAAAACCCTACCGCGACGCTGAATAAACTGGCGAGGATTTCCACTACTCGCTAAAATAACAGCATTTTGAATAGCAGGAATATCCACCCCTTCATCTAAACAGCGAATTGCAACTAAACCCTGCAACTCCCCACATTCAAATTGGCGGCGTAATTCTTCCCTTTCATCTAAAGGAGTTTCCGCCGTGTAAGTGTTAACTCTGTAACCTAAATCAGTCCCCAAAATTTTAGTTACCGCTTTGAGTTGGCGCGTACTTTCCGTTGAACCATCACCACAATAAAATAAAGTGTGGCTAGTTTCCATGCGCCTCTTCATTAAATTATGCAAAGCTGTTAATTTGTTAGCAGCAGCACCAATTAATCTCGCCCGTTGCATTAATAACGGCTTCAAATCTTGATCGTCGCTTTCTATCCCAACAGCTTGCGCGTCTCGATCGCGATATTGCAATATACGTCCAATACTTTTAGTTAATTTAATATAGGTACGACTTTCTGTTTCCGTTAATTCTACTAAAATGGGGTAGTAAAGGTAATGTACCAGCGCATTTTGTTGAATCGCATCTTTAAGGGTAAATTCTGGTTCTAAAACCGCACCAAAATAATCAAATAAAGATTGCGTACCGTCTTCATCAAAATATCTTTCTGGTGTAGCAGAAAGTGCTAACCTCAAGCCGATGTTACGTGGTAAACTTTCTTCTCGGCGTTTCGCACCTAAATTATGAGCTTCATCTCCTACAATTAAAGTTTTATCAGGAAAATACTTTAACTGAGATTGCAACCCCTCACTGCTTAAGCTGTCATTGGTAGTAATAACAGTGATAAAAGGTTGATTACGGGAATGCAAATTATATAGTTGTGTAGAAAGTTGCGTTTGCCATTTGCGGACATCTTCAAAAGCGAGAATTGGTTGTAAGTTAAATTTTTCGCATTCACGCGCCCATTGGGTGACAAGATGACGAAAAGGACAAACAACGAGTAAGACTTGCAAACCAATTTTTTGGTAAAGTTGAGATGCGATCGCCAATGCTGTGATAGTCTTACCGCTTCCCGTCGCCATTTTCAGCGTACCGCGTCCGTTATTCGCAAACCAGTTAGCGATCGCTTGTTTCTGATATTCTCGTAGTTGAATCTCATCCGGTATTTTGGGACATCCAGGTGGTGTTTGCTTCCCTTCGGAGTTAACAAAGTAAGTACCTTTAGATGCAGCTACAGCTAAAAGTTTATTTATCGGTTGTAAGGGATAATTTGTTGTATATAAATTCTGCTTTGTATCGGTAGGCGTGATGCCTTCTTGTTGTTTGTCAACTTTATAAATACCCTTCACAAGCCAACGCCCCTGATATTTAAGCTGTTGGAATTATTTTAGTGTGTCTGGTGGGTGGAAGTGCGATCCAACTTTTGATTTTAAGTTAATTGTTTGGCAAATAGGCAACTTAGGAGCAGGGACGCGAGGGTGCAGGGGAGAAAAGTCTAGATTTGTTTACAATTCGACATCTTCATAAATTTCTGCCATCGTCATTTCTAACCCTACAGATACTAAATTCAGCACATCCCCCTCACCTAAAGTTTTCACACTCCAGTTACCTTGATCATCTTTGCGGTAAATCTCGACCTTAATTTTTTCTTGATCAACTAGCAGATATTCTTGCAGACTTTCTAATTGCCGATAATTGAGTAATTTTTCGTTACGGTCTACCCTGGCTGTACTTGGGGAAATTACTTCTACAATTAAACAGGGACGGGTTTTGAAATATTTTTCTATATCTTGGGAATCACAAGTTACTGATATATCTGGGTAATAAAAGATATCCAGCAGTTTAATTTTGACTTTCATATCTGATGAAAAAACCCGACAGCCACTCCCCCTTAAATGTGTGCGTAGTCGTACATAGATATTTCCAGATATGATGTCATGTGCCTCACTTGCTCCCGCCATCGCATAAACTTGACCTGCTATATACTCATGGCGGATATCGCACTTTAGTTCTAGTTGCAGGTATTCGTCAAGAGTAAGGTTAGGTAATTGGGATTGAGCAAACATAGCTATTTTATTTATAAAAAAATGCTTTCCGTCAATTTGATGACTAAGAGTTTCAGAAATATTGAATGTCCGCGCCCTATCTAGCGACAGCTATATTAGCCATATTAATCTCTTTACAGTCTACGACTATAAAATTATTTAGTACATTTTTTCTACAAAAAAGCCATTACACACGCTTTTACAATGCCCACTATTTTGCACGCTTTAGAACACATGGCAACCGAATTGTGGACAGCAGACAAACGGATAACAAATTTATCAACGGAGAGGGTGGGATTTGAACCCACGGAATCCTTGCGGATTCACCTGATTTCAAGTCAGGCGCATTCGACCACTCTGCCACCTCTCCAGGCGCATTTTTAATCATACCAAGCTTATAGCGTTTCTGACTAGTCTTTTTTAGCAATTAGCTGTTAGCAGTCCCAGTTATATAGATGGGACAACTTCAGTACTACGGCGATAAAGAATTTCCTCAGACGCGATCGCAAACTCTTGATCAACCCAAACTAAAGATGCTTCTGTGACAACACCACCTTCTAAAGAAACAAGGGAAAAGTTACGCAAGCGGTTATTTTCAGTGGCGATAATTCTCGGTACACGCGCGGCATTTAAGTAAACAGTTTCCTCTGGACTGATATATATAGATGTCCGCAAGCGTTCCTTGGTATGCCTGAGTTTATGGTGCATATGACCAAATGTAACTAAAGCAACAGTTTTACCAAAAGTGCGAGTTTGGGCGATCGCTTCCTCCAAATCTGGATCTCCAAAATCTCCCCCCAAAGGTTCCCAATCTTTCCCACAAGGATCTTCTGCATGGTCGCCTAAACCTTTAGGTCCATTGTGACCTAAAAAGATTACCGTATCATAAGCCGCACTTTTCGCTGCCCCTAAAATGCGCTTGGTAGACTCTTCAATACTTGCTACACCAAAGCGTTCTTGATAAAAATCTTTATACTTCCATTTAGAACCACCCCAACTAAAAGGACGACTTCCCACAACGGTTAACTTAAATTCTGGGAAGTCTAGCTTACCGTAGCCGACATCTGCTGTCCCCAGCAAATCTATCTGTTCCTGTACCCAGTCTTCTTTGCGCCTATCGTAAGGACACTTATTTCTACCCCACTCTGTAGCAGTGTACCAAGCATCGTGATTGCCAAAAACTGCCGCCTTGGGAATGTCCACAGATGCTATAGCCTGCACCACCGATACTGACTCATTGCCAAAATCCCCTACAAACAGCACCAAGTCAACACCTAGCTGCTTGATGGCGATCGCATCATCCTCTTCCCATTGATCGTGAACATCGCCAACTATAGCAATTTTGATTTCTTGATTCCTCTGATTGCCCATACCTACTTTTTCCTTGATCCTTTTCCAGGATATGCAAGTACAGCGTATTTTTGCATTAATCTTCAGTTACTTTTAGCAATTAGCTGTTCACATCTACCTCCTCTTCCCCTCTCTCCTCCCTCCTCCCCCCTCACTTTCCTCTTCAATTTTGGTAAAAACAACTATAATTATTGATTAACAAGACTATAAATTCCTACTCCAGGTAGACCCATATTCGTGTTTATTACTACCCTTCCACCTCAAAACCAGACCCAAACCCCCCTACTCCCCCATGATTTATTTGAGGCAATTCAAGTCCTCAAACAAGAGTTAAACGCTGTCATCCTCGCCCATTATTATCAAGATCCTGATATTCAGGATGTCGCCGATTATATAGGTGATTCTCTAGAACTGGCGCGCAAAGCAGCCAACACCAACGCAGATGTCATCGTTTTTGCTGGTGTTCACTTCATGGCAGAAACCGCCAAAATTCTCAACCCTAATAAACTCGTACTCTTACCAGACTTAAATGCTGGTTGTTCCCTTGCCGATAGTTGTCCACCAGATCAATTTGCCGCATTTATTGCTGCCCATCCTAATCATTTAGTAATTTCTTATATTAACTGCACCGCCGAAATTAAGGCAATGAGCGATATTATTTGCACCAGTTCCAACGCCGTTAAACTTGTCAACCAAATTCCCAAAAACCAGCCAATTATTTTTGCCCCAGACCGCAACTTAGGGCGATATGTCATGGAACAAACTGGGAGAGATTTGTTGCTATGGCAAGGTGCTTGTATGGTGCATGAAAACTTTTCGGAAAAGAAAATTGTCCAACTCAAAATTACTCATCCCGAAGCAGAAGTACTGGCTCACCCAGAATGTGAACCCCCAGTATTACGCCATGCCAATTACATTGGCTCTACTAGCGCATTACTAAAGTATTCTCAGCAAAGTCCGAACAAGTCTTTTATTGTAGCAACTGAGCCAGGTATTATTCATCAAATGCAAAAGCAGACACCTGATAAACATTATATTCCAGCGCCACCAATAAATAATTGTGCCTGCAACGAATGCCCTTATATGCGACTCAATACCCTAGAAAAACTATTTTTAGTAATGAAAAATCGCACCCCTGAAATAACCTTACCAGAGCATATTCGTGTAGCTGCTTTGCGACCAATTCAGCGAATGTTAGAAATGAGCGTTTAACAATTAACAATTATCAGTAATCAGTTTTGACTTCTCTATACAACGTATAGCGGATAACACTAATATCCCAGATTAAAACTGATTACTGTTAACTGGTGACTGTGGACTATTTACTGGTGACTGATTACTGTTAACTGGTGACTGTGGACTATTTACTGGTGACTGTTTACTGGTGACTGATTCTTGACTAACTCCACAATCTTGCTTAGGCAAGTTAATAATATTTAATAGTGCTTGACGATAAATCTTGATACCTTCTGGGTTAAGATGAACACCATCAGTTGTTAAATTCTTTCTCAAAGATTGACCTTGATATAAAGGTTGAATATCCGCCTCGAAAAGTGTTGCTTTCTCCCTAGCTGCAACTTGACGAAGTAAAGCATTTATTTCTTCTACTCTCTCGATAGAACCTGCCATTTTTGGGTTACGACTTGCTTCAACTGTAGAGTAAAAAGCCGGAATTACATATACTTGATTAGCACCCATACTTTTAGCTAACATAATAGTATCTTTCAAGTTTTTGACAAAAGCTTCATTGGGAATTTGATAATCAGCATCATTAGTACCAATAGCAAGAATTCCTGTCTGACATTTAACACTCACAGAGTTTAAAAGTTTCATCTGCGCTAAGAGAGAAACTGTACTCATGCCACCAATAGCAAAATTAAAGTTTTCCTCGCCTAAAGTATCACCCAAAGCTGAAGAAATTGAATCTCCAAATAAACATACTTTATATTGTTTATTTTGACTGGAACCAACCTGAGATTTAACTCTTTTTTGCCACCAAGGTTCAGAAATTAAATTATCGGTCAGTATAGGAGTCGGCTTAAATTGTACTGGTCGATTAATTTTTAAATTTGAATTGGCATTAAATGCTGGTATTATAGAATCATTTTTGGAGTTGCTCACTGATGATGCTGCCATCACCTCATCCCCAGCCACATAAATTTGAATTCTACTTAGGTTAAGCACACCCAATCCCGTAAATAAAACCGTTATTACAAACTTAGTTACAGATGAAATTTTGCTCATAGATGTCAATTTTAACAAATTAGTTTGTCTATATTACAAGGAAAATGACCTATAAAAAAGGGGAAGCAGCTACGGAAAGCTTAATTATTTTTACCCGTTATCCAGAACCAGGCAAGACAAAAACTCGGCTAATTCCAGCAATAGGTGCTTTATGCGCGGCTAACATTGGGCGCAAAATGACGGAATATACGCTGAATCATGCAAAAAATCTGCAAAGTTTGCGCTTAATTGCTATAGCAGTATATTTTACTGGTGGCAACACTCAGTTAATGCAGCAATGGCTAGGAGCTAATTTAAGATACCAGTGTCAGGGAGAAGGAGATTTGGGTTCCCGTATGGCGTTAGCTTTTGCCAACGCTTTTGAGGAGGGAAGTAAAAGCGTAGTAATTATAGGCACTGACTGTCCTAGTTTAAAGCCTAACCTGATGGAGGATGCTTTTAAAACGCTTTCTCAACATGATTTAGTGCTTGGTCCGGCACTTGATGGGGGATATTATTTAATTGGATTACGTCGATTCATTCCAGAACTGTTTACAGGTATTAACTGGGGAACATCCTCAGTTTTACAACAAACTGTAACCATTGGAAAACAGTTAGATTTAACTATAGCCTATCTTCCTACCCTCGCTGATGTCGATCGCCCAGAAGATTTATTAGTTTTAAATAAAACTAACATCCGCTCTTTCTGAGTGATATGTAAGCATGGGTCATGGGTCATGGGTCATGGGTCATGGAAAATTCTGTATGTTCAGAGCCTTTGAGCTAAATAATAAATTTTAGCGATCGCCATGAATACCAAATAACCGCCTTTATATTTAATCATATTGGCTTACTGGATGTAATCTTTAAATGGAAAAAATTACAATTATTATTCCTGTTTTAAATGAAGCCAACACAATTACAGCAACATTAGCTCATCTAAAAAATGCCTCAAATATAGAAATAATTGTGGTAGACGGTGGCAGTAAAGATGAAACAATAGCTTTAGCGAAATCATGCGGTGTGCAAGTTATCTCTTCTGGTCTTGGTCGTGCTACTCAAATGAATATTGGTGCTACAGTCGCTACAGGTGACATTTTATTATTTCTCCACGCTGATACTAGAATCCCGTCTAATTTTGACATCCTAATTCGCCAAGCTTTAGCAGGTAATCCTATTGCTGGTGCTTTTGAACTGAAAATTGATGCCAATTTGCGGGGAATAAGACTAATTGAAAAAATGGTAAATCTGCGATCGCACTTATTCTCTCTTCCCTACGGCGACCAAGGTATATTTATCTGGTCAAAAGTATTTCACCAAATTGGCGGCTTTCCAGACTTACCAATTATGGAAGACTTTGTATTTATCCGCCACTTAAAAAAATTGGGGAAAATTGAGATTATCCCTCAACCTGCAATTACATCAGGAAGACGATGGCAGAAACTTGGAGTAATCAAAACTACACTGATTAACCAATTAATGATTATCGGATACTTTTTGGGAGTTTCACCCCTTCAATTAGCTCGCTGGTATCGTAAAAAATAAAGATAACAAACGATCAAAGCTAAAGCACTTATAATAAATAATGACGAGAGTTCGGGCAAAATAATAATAATGACAACGAAGGAAAAAATAATTAATCAATTAAAAGCTCTAGAAACCCTTTCTATGCAAGGGGGATATAGTGATACTCTTGCCTTATCACTGAAAAAAATTATTATTCAGGAAATCAATGTTATTAACTTACAAATTCAAGAGTTAGAAACTGATATAAAAGCGTTTGAACAACAATATCAATTAGCTTCTGAACCGTTCTACCAACAATTTAAAGCAGGTCAATTAGGAGATGCAGTAGACTTTGTTGAATGGAGTGTTTTTTATCAAATGCGGTCTTCTTTACAAGGGAGATTAATTTTACTGCAATCTCAACTTTAACAATCGTTGATTTAATCAGCACAGAAATTCAGTAGGTGTGCAATTGCAGTAAGCCACACAGATATTTCTAGCGAAACTATCCTAACCAACCAGCAAAGTTTTGTTGTTGAATTTGGGAAGGATTTTCCATAAATACAACTTGGTAACGACTAGGTTTAGGATCGGCTAATTTTACCGCCAAAGTACGCAGTTGATCTTGATGAAAAACAGAGAGATGAATAGTATCACCACTCTGGTAATCTTTCAGGCGATCGCCTAACTGTTCTGATGTTACCTTAAATCCATCAATTGCCAACAACTCATCATTAGGATCAATACCCGCAATTTGTGCTGGAGAACCCGCTTCCACAAACTTAATTAATTCGCGTCCATTCTCCGTTTTAACCGTCATACCTAAATAAGGAACAAATTCATCTTCCTTAATACCAATCAGCTTAAGACCAAAAGGTTCAAGATACTCATTAAATGGTAACTCCTCAGTACCATCAATATAACGGTTAAAAAACTCACTTAAATTAATTTCAGAGACAGACTCAATTACTTGACGCAATTCTTCAGGAGTAAAACCTATTTCTGATTGTCCAAACTTTTGCCACATTATCAGCATGACATGATCGAGCGATCGCTTATTTTGATGACGCGATCGAATTAACAAATCTAGCAACAACGATACCATTTCTCCTTTTAAATAATAGGAAATTTGAGAATTGTTGCTATTAGCATCTGGTCTATAAAGTTTAATCCAAGCATCAAAGCTAGATTCACTTAATGGTTGTACCAGTCGCCCTGGGGTAGTTTTAAAACGAGTAATTTCCTTACTCAAATTTTCCAGATAAGTTTTTGTATCATATATTCCCGCTCTTTTGGGAATAATTAAATCGTAGTAACTTGTGGTTCCCTCACTAAACCAAAGATCAGGTGTATAATTTTCTTGGTCGTAATTAAATACTTCTAAACCTTTTGGTCGGATGCGCTTAACATTCCACAGGTGAAAAAACTCATGCGCCACCAGTTGCATAAACCTATTGTATTTATCAAGCGCCCTAAAACCAAAGCGGGGATAAAGTAAAGAACACGAATTCTTGTGTTCTAAACCGCCGCCACCAGTCGAAGTTAAATGCAATAAAAACAAATATTTTTCATAGGGTAGCCCTCCAAAAAGTTCAGCTTCAACCTCAATTATTTTCTTAGTATCTTGAATAAGAGACTCTGCGTGAAAGTTCCCCTCACCCCAAATAGCTAAGTGATGAGGTTTACCTAATACTTCAAACTCATATAATTGATGACAACCAATTTCAAACGGACTATCTACCAAAGTATCAAAATCCGCAGCCTCAAAAGTATTAGTTCCATCCACCCTTGGCAAAGGTGTAATTACTTGCCAATCAGCTTTTGGTGGCACAATTGTTATCTGAATCGGTATCTGCTCAAATTCTGGCACTCTAAAGCACAAAGCAGCAGGATTAAAATAACCATGACTAGCATCTAAATGATTAGTCCGCACCGACAATTCATTAGCAAATATGCGGTATTGCACAGTAATCTCATTAATGCCAGTTGTTTCAACTTGCCAATGATTTTTACTTAATTTACAACAATTTAAATCTTTACCATTTTGATTAGTAGCAGAGAAATTTTGCAAATGCTTAGAGTATTCCCGCACCAAATAAGAACCAGGAGTCCAAACAGGCATTATTAAATATAGAATTGATGCCTGCCAATTGTTTACTTGTAAAGTGACTACAAATAAGTGCGACTCTGGTTGTGGCATTGCCACTTGATAAGTGATTGTAGGCAATGTTTTGGATAGTTTAGCAGGGTGAGTAACAGTTGTTTTAGTCATGTTTTTTGATGATTAAGTAGGTGGAAGTAATTAAATGTTAATTATCAATGACCAATGACCAATGACCAATGACCAATAACCATGTTAAGTTTATTTCTATCCAGCTACTTAAAAACTAACCGTGTCTAGCAAGCTGCGTCAACTGCTTAAGATTAACTAAGCAGAGCGTTTCCCACTCTCGATCAATTTTGACCCAACCTTTACTTTCTAACTTATCCATAATTTTTGTTGTGTCTTGAACACTAATATCTGTGACATCTGCCAAATCATTGACAGGGATATTAAAAATTTCTGTTCCTTGCGGGGTAGTTTCGCCGTAGTTTTCTGCCAGAGAAACTAGCGTATTGGCTAACTTAACCGCAGGTGGTTGATTACGCCGTTGAAAACGAACATTAGTTTGGCGCAAACGCCTGACTATCAGTTGCAGTAGGCGGTGGTGCAACTGCGGATCTTTAAACAGAGTTTGAATGAATTTCTGGGCGGAGACACTGAGTAAATCTACTTGAGACAGGGCAATTACATCAGTAGAGCGAGGAGATTCGTCAAGAATTGCCATTTCCCCGAAGAAATCACCCTTTCCTAAAATTGCGAGTGTGGCAGCATTTTCCCCGTGCAAGCGTCGCACTTTAACCCAGCCGGATACTATAAAGTAAACTGCGTTGCCCCAAGCATCTTCCATCAAGACAGCCCTGTTTGATGGGTATTCGTGTTCAACAGCAATTGACAGTAGCCCATCAAGCGTCTCTTTGTCAGCATTGTTAAACAGGGGGAAAAGCTCACTAAAAGCTTTAGTCTGCATGAAATTTCTTAAAAATTATGTTTCTTTAGTGGAGATGGGTTGAGTGTAGTATATCGGTAGTTTAAGACTTGATAGTATACACCCTAAAAACAATTAGTTTGTGCAGTTAATGCACTAAAAATCGTCTATAACTCTATTTTGCCAGAAGCCTCCAAATTTACCCTTATTGTTACTTTTATTAGTTATCAGCCATCAGTTATCAGTCTTTACTTCCATTCTTGGGAAGCGGGAGTTGAACAATTCAATTGTTTAGCTATTTTTAACGCCACTAAAAGTAATTCCTCAATATGTAGTTATTTAAACTTATTATAAAAAACTTAGCCTTGCTGCTAAAGACTTGTTTAAACATCGCTGCGTAAAGCTTGAGCCGCTAAATAAACTTTACTCCATTCGCCAATCACCTGATTAGTTTTGAGTTTTAACTCAAGTGCGATCGCTTCTATAGTAATACCTGCTTGCAACTTCTCAATTAGTTGATGCTGCTCTAAAGTCAGATTTGCTAAAAATTGTTGCCATTGACTTGACGTTAGACCCAAGTTATGATCCTGTAAGGAGATTTGCAACCAACTAGCAACTAATTCTGGCTGACTTTTCAGGGCAAACACACGAATGGCATGATAACTGATTTTTTCCCGTAGGCGATAAACTTGCTTAATCGGCAAATTTAAAGAAAGTGCGATCGCTTCTTGAGTTTGACCTTGAAGATAAAGCCTCAGCCACTCTCCTGCTTCCTTACCCACATTTTCCACTAAATAAGCGGAAAATTCATCCTTAACAGCAGTTCTTAAAGTTTGTTGCTCTTCCCAAGCCAGATTTTCTTGATACTGAGCAACTGCTTGTGAATCTAGCAAGCTTAAAGGCGCGTCGTTCTCGTCAGGGCTGACTTCCTCAGAAACTAAGCGAACTAAATCACCTTCTGGAACATGGGTAATACCTCCCCGTTGCGATCGCCTTAAATAGTTAACAAAGCGATACACTAACAAAGGTTGATTGCGAATCGGTCGCAGACAATACTCTTCAACGGCAGTAAGAATTAAAGCATTACGCAAACGAGAATCAGTAGTACATTGGGAAATCCAACTAATTTGTTGTTGAATATAGCGATCGCTATGAAGTAACTCCTGAATCACCTCTTGCAAAACATCCACCACAGCACGCTGGCGATCGCGGCTCAAAGCAACCCAAGTTTTAATTTTATTCCTTAAAACTGCCAAACTTCCCAAACGCTGCATCAGATTTCGATAAGCACGATCTTGCCCTATTCCCAAATAGCGTTGCCGCAAAATGCGGTAACGATAGTCCATAGCTTGCTCCGCAATGCTTAACTGCACAGGCGTAAGCTGATCAAAACGCTCCTGATCTTCTCCAATTAACCAGCGAATGATACTCTCTCTAGTTACTGCGTTGTGTTCAAGACACTCTATTGCTAGTCTTTCTCGCCACTTCTGGGTCAGTTCATCCGCCCAACTTGCCATGAGATTGCGCTCCTCAAAGCCCTTGTTTAAAGTTTGCATCACACACCTCATTACATCATTTAATACTGCCTGTTGTATCTGCTCCTTTCTTTACTAGGTTTAAGCTGTTGTGTTTCTTTGATTTTATATTTGAGAGAGGGAGGAGAGAGGAGGGAGGAGAGAGGGGTATTGTGTTTGACAACTTTTCTCTCAATTATAAAATGTACAATTTAGATGCGCGTTAGCTTAGCCACTAGCTCTTTTGTGATTAAACTTATTGTGAACTAGCACCACAGAGCATTTATGTACTGTGACTGCCATTTAAACTAATAAGTGTCCAAATTTACTACCCAAGAAGCATTGGCATCGCTGCTCAAACTGTTAATTTTTGTACATTGCTATTACTGAGGCAATGAGTAAATTAGTATTTTTACTTTAATTGGGTAAAAATTCTGGATCTGTGTTGATGAAGTGAACAACTCCATAGCTATACACTCAATCCAGAAATTAAGTGAATCAATACTGCTATTAATTAGTTAATTTGAATTTGTTGCTGCTAGTTAGGTGCTTGTAAGATGAGTAATTCGCCTCCCCCCGATCCAGGTTCATCTCGGCTAGGATTTGATGAGTTAGTCGGTATTGTCGTTGCTTTTAGTGCGATCGGCACAATCTTAGCTTGGTCGCTGAGTCCCAAACATCACAGCTTTAACTTAAATAGTCTGTCGCCTTCGCCCACCTCTGAAGATCAAAAATTACCAACTCCCAATCCCCCAAAAGCCTCCAGCAGTCGAACTCAAACACCAATTCCTCTGCCACTGCTGCTTCCAATCCCATCCCCTAGTCCTGAACCCACTACTGCTGCTATCCCTCTACCTGTTAACCCAACAGCCACACCACAGAAACCCACCAAATCTGCACCAGCCTCAACTGTACGAGGGAAGAAGTCACCCGTAGCGTCAGCAGTTAAGTTTTCAGATGTGCCAAAAGACTTTTGGGCGCGTCGTTATATAGAAGCTTTAAGTGCTAGGGGTATTATTAAAGGCTTTTCTAATGGCACATTTCGACCTAACGCCACAATGACGAGAGCAGAATTTGCTTCTCAGTTGCAAAAAGCTTTTGAGAAAGAACCCAGTTTTAAAATACCCAACTATAAAGACGTACAACCTACAACCAAGGGGTTACCAGCAATTAAGGAAACTGCCAAAACAGGCTTCTTGCGCGGCTATCCCGGACCAATATTTCGACCAAAGGAACCCATTGACAGAGTGGAGGTGCTAGTTGCCCTTGCTAATGGCTTGGATTTAAAAACCCCACCTGCACCAGAGAAAGTTGTCAACAAATATCTTGATGCCAAGCAAATTCCTGACTATGCAATTAAGCCAATAGCAGCAGCAATACAAGGAGGCTTAGTGGGAACTAACCCAAATCAGAAATTATTAAAGCCTAACCAACGTGCTACCCGTGCTGAGATAGCTGCTTGGGTTTATCAAGCTTTGGAAAAAGTCAAAGCAGAAAAAAAGCCCTCAAAGCCTGCTGCTAAAAAGTGATCAAATCTCGGCAACTGATTTAGAGAAAGACAAGCGATCGCACCATCGGTAAATCTGTTGCCATTAACGCCCTTGCGATCGCCTTGCTCAAAAAGTGCGTAAACCTCAGACATATTTACATCTGTAGATCCCACTCCTGTTGATCTTGTGCGATCGCCCATAGAGACTCCCTCTTCTACCCCAATATCAACACCGCCTATAACCTGCGGATCAGGTGCAATATAAAACGCCACTGTCAGTACCTACCAGGATGCTAGACATGATTAATACCTTGTAATTTTCGAGTACTTTCTACAAGACTTTGAGCAAACTGATCGAATCTTTCAGAAAGCTTTTTATCTAGCAACTTGCCATCAGCACCAAAAGCTTTCCAAGCTTGTCCAATAGCAATTTGCTCAGGTATTACCCAAGCGTGTACCCAACGCATAATAATTCTAAGATCGTTGAGGGCATTATTATTAGATTGACCTCCCAACACACTCATTAACCCTGTGACTTTATTGCTTAAATGTTCAAAACTCATCAAATCTAGGGCATTTTTGAGTACGCCACTGACACTACCGTGATACTCTGGCGTAGCCAAAATTAAACCCTTTGCATTCTTAACTGCTTCACGCAACCGCTCAAGATCAGGGTAGTCAGGATAGTCAGACTCGCCATTGCAGAACGGTAAATTCATGGTTCGTAAATCAAAAATTTCTACCTCAGCACAAGCGTGCTTCTAAGCGTTGAGCCGTTAATTTCAAAGCCTGCTGGCTATAGGATTCCGCTCGTAAACTCCCGCCAATACCAACAATTTTTACCATAAATTTTGCTCCCTTAATCAGGTTAATTAAAATCTTAAATATTAAGCATTAAAAAAATCATACTCGTTATGACTACATATAACTTAACTAATGAAACCATTTTTTGTCAAGTTGTAGCTGTATAGCAGTCAGCAGTTCCCTATATAGCAGGAGTCAGAATTCAAGCCCTTACTGTGGCTGGATTTGAGATTAAGAGAATGCACTAACCACCCTGGCGCTAGTTCTATATCAAGAAGATATTTCCGACCTAGTTGCCTTCACCAAGAATCAAATCTGCCATTGTCATAATTAAAAAAGCGTGATGGCAACCCGTAGCAATAATGCTAAATAGGGCAGCATAACGTTAATGTCCATTTCTGGAGGCGTGCATTGCGCCAATTGAGCTTGTGATTGAGGTAGAAGTACATTCTTCCCTGCGTGCCTTGCTGCGATTTGCTAAGAGCAATACTGAGAAGCTACCACCTGGGCTGGTTACTGACTGGCCTCATCATTTAACAATGGCGCGACTGGTAGCACGGGCGCTACGACTAAGGCGTTCTGCACTAATTCAAACAGGGGTTCCAACGGGTAATGCTTACGGGCGCTATCGCTTGAGTTATTTGGCACCAGCGCTGATGTGGAAAGAAGCAGTAATTTTGGTTACACCAGTATCTATACAGAAACGGTTAATTGACGTAGAAATTCCACAATTACAACAGTGGCTTCAGACAGACAAACTTATTCACACAGGCTCACGCTTGCCTGATAGAGACTTTCAGGGGTTGCTGCTCACTTCACCCGAATCTTGGTTAGCAGATCAACTTGGCTGTGATCAATCCTTTCCCCTGGGTATTCCTACAATTATTGATGGTGCTGATGATTTAGAAGGATGGGCGCGTGAGCAGCTTACAACTTGTATCCAACCTGGTGACTGGGATGAACTTATGGCAGCATTCCCAAAACTAGCGGATTCAATTCGAGATGCCCGTGTCGGCTTAACAAAAGCTATTTTTCAGCACCCTGCCAATCCCTACGAATGTTATTTAATTGAGCAACCTGAGCAAGATATTTTGCGCTCTTTGGCTCAAAAACTCCAAATTGCTACGGTTGAGAACAGTAAGTTAAACCTACCTGCGTCGTGGAAAAATTTTGGGCAAGGTTGGCAAACAGAGACTCAGTTGATGTGGGCATCAGTTGCGCGATCGCTCTTGCAATTTTCCCTCTACTCTAGTCCGTTAGAAGTAGCCACAGCCCTCAGTAAAGTATGGTCACAGCAACCATTAGTGTTAATTGGAGGAGCATTAGAAATAGAGCCAGAAGCACCTGTGTATCGGCAACAGCTAGGTTTACCAGACTTAACTTGCTTGAAATTTTCACCCGATCGCCAAAGTGAATTAATTCAACTTTACGTCCCAGATAAGTTGCCGATGCCAAACACTCCTCAGTTTCAAGAAGCCTTAATCAGACAAATCTGCATTTTGTTGGCAACTGTGTTACTCGATCCCCATAGTCCTGAAATTAAAAAACCCATCGTGATCTTAATTGGGGATGTACCTCTTAAAGCACAGGTAGCGACAATTTTGGCATCTGAGTTTGGCTCACGGGTGCAGGTTGAGGATACCAGCCTGGATAGCACTGGTATCCTGATCAGTGGTTGGGAATTCTGGCGACAGCATCAAAGTCTTTTACCTTCTCCCCAAATGCTAATTATTGCCACATTGCCGATCCCATCTTTAGAAGATCCCTTAGTGGCGGGTCGAGTAACTTACTATAAGCAACGTAGCCAAGATTGGTTTCGCTTATATCTGCTACCAACAGCAATCAGAGAATTACAACGTGCGATCGCCCCAGTAAGAGAATCACAAGGTGTCGTTGCTATTCTCGATAACCGTGTCAACCATCGCAGTTATGGACAGCAAGTTTTAACAGCCCTTAGCCCATTAGCACGGATTAACTATCCAGATAAAACCTGGTTTAGAGATTAATCAGCTATTCGACTTTTAATTTACATATTGGTGTCTCCCCTCTCCCCTCTCCCCTCCCTCCTCCCTCCTCTTTCTGCCCCATCTCCCCTATCCAGTCCTCAATAAAAGTTATGATCAATCCAAAATTCAAAAAAATTCTATGGGTGAAGCAAAGCGTCGTAAAGAAGCATTAGCAGAAAAATACGGTCAAAAAGCAAGAATCTTTCCGTGGTTGCCATTTACTAAAGGTCAAGGAGAACAGTTTGTTCACTGGAGTACCCAAGGTGCTTGGATTGGGATTGGCTTTTTAGTTGTTTACTGGCTAGTCATCCGATTTGTTGGACCAGCATTCGGTTGGTGGCAAATCGAATAAGTTAATCCACAGATGCGCTGCTTAATTGCAGCAGCGCTAGAGCGTTTTTCAAGAACATACTGGAAGTCAAAAAACAATATATTCAAGATAGATGTCAAAAAAAATTATGGGTGATATAGCTTATTTCTATATTTAAATCTTAGGTGCTGGCTAATAAGTCATTCCATAGATAGAACATTAACCCAATAACTTGACATTAGGATGCAAGCAAGTTAGATTTACGGCTTCAAATCTACTAAGGGGCTGGGATAATCGAATTCATAGATGATCAGGCGTTAGCAGTTTACCCAAACTCGGATAATACTCAACTCAGGTGTATACTAAAACTGCTAAGTTAATTATTAAGAAAGTATAAAATTTCTACAATTAAGTGTGGTGTTTGGAGAAGAACCGTGTTTATACGACTTGCAGATCAACACCGTCAATTTGTTCAGGATTTGGTGATGAACCTCCAAGCCCTAGCCACAGTGCTAGAACAGCGAGGCTATTTGGCATCCTGCTACACTTGCGGTAACCAAATGAATAGTGCTTCGTTTATGGCTAGCCTGGGGGATAACCATCTGATTCGCTTTTTAGTATCAGATTATGGGATTACTTGGACAGAAATGCGGGACGACAGAGAACTAATGAAGCTAGAAGGTGCTGAAGCTATTAGTCAGTTGCAGGATTTAGCAAATTTAGTCAAATATTGCATTAAACCTTCGGAAGTTCTCTCCCCGGTGGCACCGCGCTGCTAAATTTCAATCATCAATAAGCCTAATTGACCTAGAGTTGCGCTCTTGTTTAGCTATTGCCAATGAAAGGTTACTTTAATTTGATCCCCACAATGTTAACCTTAAAACTAGGGAATCAATAGAAGTCCTCTCATTATTAACTTTAAGTATGCAACCGTATAGTGCATCTCTGGATTTAGGCTGGCAACATCAGTTTATTGAAACAAATAATATTCGCTTACACTGTGTTACTCAAGGGCAAGGAGATTTAGTTATACTCCTGCATGGGTTTCCAGAGTTTTGGTATTCATGGCGACATCAAATTCCAGCTTTAGCTCGTCATTTTAAGGTTGTAGTTCCAGATTTACGTGGATATAATTATTCTGATAAACCCAAAACTGGCTATGACTTAGATACCTTGAGTGCAGATATTCAGGGTTTGATTGAAAGTTTAGGATATGTCAAAGCGCATATAGCTGGGCATGATTGGGGTGGTGCAATCGCATGGAATTTAGCACAAAAGTTTCCTAGTGTAATTAATCATTTGGCTGTGTTAAATGCACCCCACCCACAGCGTTTTTTGCATGAGTTAAGTAATAATTTAGACCAACTGCGTCGTAGCTGGTATGTTTTAGCATTTCAAATTCCTGGTCTACCAGAATGGGTAATTCAGCAAAATATCAAAAATTTTGTTAAAGATGTATTCCGAGGGTTAGCTGTTCGCAAAGGTGCTTTTAGTGCTGAAGATAATCAAATATATCAGGAAGCTTTAGAGAAACCAGGTGTAATTGCTGCTGCGGTGAGCTACTATCGCCAACTGCTTACTCCTCAAAATTGGTTACACAACTGGAATCGCCAACCAGCGCCTGTAACCGTACCAACATTAGTTTTATGGAGCGAAGAAGATTCCCTGTTAAGCCAAAAACTTACTCAGGGCATGGAAAATTTGATCTCAGCACCTTTCCAGCTAAAATTTGTACCACATTGTGGTCACTGGATGCAACAGGAAGTTCCCCAAACTGTCAATCGAGAACTGTTAAACTTTTTTCGATCAGCTAATTAATACTCACAAGGACTTACGCAAATTTGAGATTAATAAACAACCTGTAGGGCGGACAATTGTCCGCCCCTACTACCTAGAGAGGTTGTGCGTAAGTCCTAATTTTGAAACCCTTGGGGAACATTGGCTTTAAAAAAAGCTAATAGCTAATAGCTAACCGCTAACAGCTATATATCAAGTCGGCGCAACAGATTTAACGCTGAGTAGTTTGAGGGTTTTTTACCAGATAATCTGAGGTAATAGGTTGAGCGCGTCCCGCATTCACAAGCGCCTGGTAAACAAAAGCTGCAACTTCCGCTCTAGTAGCTTCTCGGTTAGGATCAAGCTTACTTGCAATGGGATAGTTAACAACTAACTGTTTGGCTGTAGCACCAGCTACGGCTGTTGTAGCGTATTGAGGAATCAAAGAGCTATCTTGATAAACTGACAACACACTCGTATCATCGGAACGCAATTTCAAACCACTAGCTAGAGAAACCAGTGCTTGAACACGAGGAATACGTTGATTGGGTAAAAATTTATTCCCAGGATAACCAGAAATAAAGCCACCACGAGCGGCTGTTTGAATTGCTTGATATCCCCAGAAATTGCTACTGACATCGACAAAATTAATACTAGGCTTTTCAGGCGCAGGCGTAAAAGCTTGGTTGATAATCGCCGCAAACTGAGCGCGAGTAACAGGTTCACTGGGGCGGAAGGTATTATCATTAAAACCAGCAATAATACCTTTATTTGCCAACGCTTCAATATAAGCATTAGCCCAGTGTCCTTGGGTATCTGAAAAGCGACTTGCTACTGGTGCTGTGTTAGTAAACTCGACACGACCACGAATGCGTTGAGGATCAAAATTGTTACCGTAAGCAAGCAGTGTGTTGTTGCTTGTAGCATTGTAGATATCGTAGCGACCGTTGTTGCTAATGCGATTTTCTCCAGCCGTTTCTACTGTGCCTAAATTAGGTTGAGCGTTGCTAATTACAACGATCCCATCGCGTTGATTGCCCTCAATTACATTATTTCGTATTACAGGAGTAGCACTAGAAGAGACAACAATTCCATCAACGTTTTGTAAAATCCGATTTTGTACGATCAAGGGAGATGTTTGGTCAGTAATGGCAATCCCAAAACCTGTATTTTGAAACAAGTTGTTGCGGATTTCTCCTTGAGAAGTTCTAACTACAGAAATACCTTGACCATCATTCTTTATAAAGACGTTGCCTTCGATTTTGGGGTTAGCATTTCCGGTGACATAAATACCCTCACGCCTATTTTTAGAAAAGGTATTGTTAGTTACACTAGGGTTAGTAGATTGAATCCATAAACCAGTGCCACGAGTGTTAGGGTTGGTAATGGTAAGTCCGGTAATAACACTGTCTTGTTCTGCTAGAAGTGTGACATTTTGATTGGCTTCTGTGCTGCTAACGTAATTAGCACCGCCAATAATTGCGACTGTTTGACCTTGGGTAGATGGATTACCACGTAGAGTCACGCCTCTAGGAACTAGAATTGGGAAGACTTCGCCTGTGTTAGCAGTATATGACCCATTTGCTAGTTGCACTACTGTACCCGCCTGCGCTCTTTGGAGGGCTGCGGTGATTGTGCGTAGTGGTGTCTGTTCGCTACTGCCAGCACTATCAGTATCTTTGCCAGTGGCGAGGTTGACATAAATGACGTTTGTACCTGCGGGTATTTGAGCCGTAAGTATTGGTGGTGCTGGATTAGCAAGTGCGATCGCGCTCAAAGCTCCACTAGACAACAAACATATTGCACTCAGTAAAGACACGCCCAGCTTAAAGCTATTAGCATGATGTTTGACAGAATGAGTAGGCGTAATTAAAGAGGAATTACAAGGATTAACGGTATGTTTGATGATTTTGATGTCTGTCATTGTGGTTAATTAGTGTAAGGTTAGAAAACTAGCTGATTGAAATAAGCTGATGTCGAGTTTGTAAACTTCAGTGATTAAATAATATGGAATACTATTCAATATTTGAGTTTTATCATTGCAGATCACAAACAGGCAACTAGCCGAGGCAATATTATTTAAAATTTCAGCATTGCTACCTTATCCCATAATTCACTTGGGTAAAACTTTGTCAATAAATTTTTATTACTTAAAGCTCTAAAGTTTATCTCAAATAAGTCTAAATACCCAGTTTCATTAATTGCAAAATAGCAAAGTTTAGGTGTCTCATTTACATAATTTATAATTTAACTTTATGCAATAAAAAAGTTTTTCAGAATATATATCTGTATAAAATATGTATTGCATTCTCCTAATTTTATAATTTTTCACTACTGGTTATAGCGATGACATGGTAATAATATTTTTAGTTCCCATTCGGGACTATGAAAGGTGTAAACAGGTCAACTTCGACAAAATCACAAAACGGCAACTTAGCGCAACTAGATCTCGTCACTATATATATAATGTCTGGGAACTGTCTATGCGCTCTTTAGTATCGTCAATCCAGGGTTGCCTAAGTTTAGCTGTCGGTCTGAGTATTTTGCTATCTGGGTTACGTGCAGACGCTTCAGAGCGAGTAGTACTAAAATATCGCATTCTGCAAACATCAGTATCGGTTCCTGAACTAGCAAAGTTTGCCAAAACAGGTGAAGCTTCAGGTGTGTTATGGTATTACCTAAAAAAGACAGGAACAGCGACACAGGATGTGCGTCGCCCTTTGAACGAAGAAATAAAAGTAAATCCGTTTCTTTTATATCAGGTGCTGAATACTCCTGTTGGAGAAGTGCTACTGGATCAAATTTCTCAGGTAATTCATACTCCTGATAATCTAGCCAACCGACAATCTTTGCGATCGGCTTTAGTTAGCTCTGCTTTACCTGATGGTAAGATTACGTTGATAGAAACTCTACAAAATTACCCTACCCAACAGGTTCATGTAGAGGGCGATCGCCTAGTTGAAGTCTACAACCAACTTAACCAACTAGCAAGACGTTTACCAAAGTTTTGAACCATGAAATATATATTACAGATATCATCTCATAGAAATGTAGAGACGCGCCATGGCGCGTCTCTACAATGGTTTTAGGTAATACACATTATGTCTATTGCCGAAATTCTTTAAAGTTAACCCCGTGCCATGCACCAGTCATAAATCATCGATCTGACTTATACATGACTGCATTTTTAATAAGCTAGGGTTTCTAAAGTTTCCCTTAAATAGCGGCGCACGCGATGATCGAGGGTAATATCTTGCAGTTGCTCATCTAGTACGTGTTCCAACTGCCAACGCTGAAAACCTGAACTAGATGCGATCGCAACTTTAAGACTTTGCCAGATTTGGGGATTTTGGCAGATTGTGGGAGAAGTGGAAGCAGAAAAGTTAGCCATATATACCTTATAGCAATAAGAATGAGAACTTGAGATTAGAAATTGGCGATCAAATCAATATATTTATATTCCTCTTTTAGGATACCTTAATTAAAAACTTTAATTTGGTTTCCAGTTATACAAATAGCACTTGAAACCAAGCTTAGGACAGTAATATTTTATATACAAAGTGCTATTCTGTACACTACAGGGTTATCTGTTTGTGTTTCAGCTTCAGCCGTAGTGCGATCGCTTATCGTCGTAGATTGGGTTAACTTATGAAATCCAACCTACAAGTAAAACTATTTTTGTCGGCTATTTTTATAATAAAAACAAATCTTATTTTAATAAACGAATAAAACCTGCTTGTTCAAAATGAACATCATTAGTTAAACATTCTAACAACCCCTCTTGTTGCATAAGAATAAAACTAGAACAATCAACTAAGCTCCATTGCTTATCTTCACGACTAATTAATAGTTTCCATGCTTGCTGATCGAGATTATCATCTATATGATAAACCGTGATAAGCTGTTGTGTTTCTAAATTTTATATTTTAGGGAGGGAGGAGAGAGGAGGGAGGAGAGAGGGTTATAGGGTTTGATAACTTTTCTCAAGAGTTATAAAATGTACAATTTAGATGCGCGTTAGCTTATAAGGTGAATTTTTAATACTTTGAATAAAGCCGATAGTTTGATTTCTAGGCAATCGTAAAGGACTGGTTAGCAATGCCACCAATTCGGTAATAATATAATTGGTAGTAATCAATTTACGTTGTTGCTGTTTAGCTTCTTGATAAATTTTTTTCGCAATTTGATGATATGGTTGACTGGTATCAATAAGATTTCCCCAACCAGAAGTATCTATAAATAAACTAGAAGATTGCATTATAATCAATCTTGATTAAAGTTGCTGATTTCCTAAATAAAGATCGTGATTTTCTGTCCAATCATTAACATTACTGTTGAAAGCACCAATAAATTGTTCTACAGGATCTTGCTTATAAGCTTTTACTGAAATCTCGATCCCTTCAATTACCAGTTCTTCAGGAGTTCTACCTGCTTTTTGGGAAATGGTCATTAATGAAGTATAAATTTCTTCTGGAAGATTCACTAATATTTGATGACTCATATGTTTTACAGTGGATTGCTTTTAGCTTATTAGCCATTCTACTAAGGAATATATTTTATAAATTAACATAGCGTTCGTCGTTGATTTTTGTTAGACAATCTCACCTGATTTTACGGGTTCACTATCATTTTATGTGCGATCGCCTCTAATTTTTTCAGCACCACATTTTTTGTAGAGGTATATATGGGCGGACTTGTTCCATTATTTTTAATATACCACAAATAAAATGCGATCGCAACGATCAGAATTAACCAACTCTAGTCCCACTACATCTAAGGGAGGTAGAGGTGCGAAATTTTGCGTCTCTACTAAATATTCCATTTAAAAGCCGTAGGTTGGGTTGACGAAAGAAACCCAAGATCATCTTATTAACTATCCGAACTGCTATTTTTTACACAAGTTAAGAAAAATTGTCGGTCTGGTAGAGCAACAGTAAAACTTGACACCAGCTTTTAAAATGGTGTAAGTATTTCTAAGTTTGTTACGGCTTATTCACATTAAGATTGAATAAAGATTTGATTAAGGTTGAAGAAAAATTAGCGGAACGCATATTTGAAGTCAAAACAAACTATATACTAAAGGCAAATTATTTTATGAGTTTTTTGCCGTGGAAATACGAGCAAAATTTGTTATGACTATAGCAACCAATGTTGCCATTTCTACTGGTATCTTAGTTGCCCTGTGCAATCTAGCGACCTCCCCTGCTGAGGCTGCAACATTTGATGTCACCTCTGTTAAGCTGGGATCTTTGGTCGATGGTTCAGATACGGTCAACGGCATCACCTATCTAAATCAGTCATTGCCGATTACGGGTCTGACGGCTAACTCGATCAACTATAATTTTGGCAGCTTTCTTCAACCTGTCGTGACTTTGAGGCGCGGTGGCTATGCTCCTCCAGCAGACGACACCTTCGGTAACTATAACAATCGGCAAGTAGTTTGGGGTGAGCGAATCCCAGGAGACCCAGACTCAACGGTGCGAATTCCTCAACCGACAACGGCTCAAGCAATGTTGAGCCAGAACAATATTTTGGGAGGTGTTGATAACACATTTGTCAATGCTGGTTATATCAATGGTATCCAGACTGATATTGAGCGGGTTGATTTTGTCTTCAATACAGGCGTGGAAACCTCTCCCAACCTCGCCGTTGCTCTGTTTGATAGGGGTCTTAGCACTGCACATGATGGTTTCCAGATTGCTCCGATTTTGAGTATTGATGGCGCTAGCAACCCGACAAGCTATGGTTCTCTAACTTCTATTGCTCCAGGTTGGGGACAAACCAACCTCAGACCAGGTGGTGCTTCAAATAATAATCTGCCCTTTACAGTTCTTAACGACAGTTCAGGAGCATTTTCCAATGCCCTCACCAACCAGCAGCAGACTGGTGGCATTGTAATCCCTCTGTCTGAGCTTTCAGCTACACCATCCACAATTTATGGCTACTCGCTGTTTGCTCCAGATGTGAATGATGGCGGTAATCCGACTAACCTGCTTAACTTGACAAATGCTGCCGTATTTCCTCAAAACACTCCAAATAATATCGGTGGTCTAGATTTGATATCCGGTAGCGGTTTTGTCGTGCAAGCTGTTCCCGAACCTTCAACAATTTGGGGTTCGCTGGTTTGCGGTAGTTTGTTTACAGCGTTCAGACGCAGACGTGCATTTTCTCAAAACGGATAGTCTTATTATTCAGATTGTGGTTTATGAGTCAAACAAGCGTCTGGGTTAACTCAGGCGTTTTCAATAATTTGTAAGTATGCCCTACCCAGTTGTAACCCAGGTAGGGGCATATTATCCCAACTTTAATGGACTAACGCGATCGCACGTTTCGTCAACGCCTCCGCAGTCAACCCATTAAACGCCATCAATTCACCTGCACTTGCGGTAGTTTCCCCACGTTTCCATGCAAATGTATCGCGCTTACAATTACTCCTTAACATCACAGGTTCTAACATTGCAGATGCCCCACCTGTAACACCAATTAAGGCATTACCATCAAATAATTGTGCAAATTTGGCATCATCTAAAAAGTCGCCATCGGGTTGAGAACAGGTATCCCAAGCAACATCATGGGGACGATATAAACGACGGGGGTTAACAATAGAAACTATCCGCACTCCAATACCTTCGGTTTCTAAAAATGCTGCTGCTTCAAATACAGGTAATAGTGTCATATCCCCAATAACAGCAAATACAACTGTTCTATTACCTGGAATTTCATGCAATACTATTGCACCATCTGCTAATGCTTGATGCGCTTGTGCAAAAGTTGTCCGAATTGGTAATGGTGATTTACTCGCAGTAATCACAATTCCTTTATTCTTAGTAGTTAATGCCCAGTCGTAGCAAACTTGAATGCTATTTGCATCAGGTGGAAACAAGGGGAAAATATTACCATTCCGCATCATAGCGGCGAAGTATGCTTCTATTTCAGGACGTTGATGTGTCCAACCGTTGCGCCCTTGTTCTAATGCGCCTGCTGTATATAAGGTAATAGTTGAAGGAGTTTGACGGCGCAATTCTGCCATTGCTTGTGTTACAGTTTGCCATATTGGTAAACCGTTGATGGCAAATGATTCGTAGGAACACCACAAAGTTCTAGCACCCATCAAACATAAACCAACGGCTAAACCTGCACAAGCGTCTTCACTTAAAGGTTCGTAAACTTGTCCGTCTGGTGTTTGGTTATAAAGTTCGTCGCTGGTGGGATGGATAATTTTTAAGGCTTGGTTGATGTTACCAATACCCGATGCTTCGTTACCGTCAGCGTTGGTGACAATAAAATTGCGATCGCATTGTCCTACTTTACCAACTAACCGCCCCATTTCTGTAGTGGAAACTTTGGCTTCTCCACCTACGGGATATTCTGTTAAACCTAATTCGCCTAATTCTGGCAATGGTAACTCAAATTCGGTTACTGCTGTTTTAGCAGCAGAACCACCCCCAGCACGAGTGCAGTTTGTGCGGACAAGTTCCCATGCAGCAGGTGATAAGGCGCGTGTTTTTAAGGCTGCGGAAATGTGTTGACTATCTAAAGTATCTTTAGGATAAAGGTTATGGGATTTTGCACCTCTGGCGTGAACACCTGCACCTTTAAGCTGTTTGATAATGAATACTGTCAGTTTACCATTTAAGGCAGAACGAGCAGCTTGATCAACTCCTACTAATACAGCTTCGGTAAATGCAAGTCGCTGTTTGAAGGAAAAGGCTGTGCTATCAATATAATCTCCTGGTTGGTTTTGGTCGTCAAAGTCTTTGGCATTTATTAGCACAACTTCTTCAAAACCGTTACCGCGCCAATAAGCAATCATTTCTTCATTGGTTTTGGTGGAAACCATGCTGTGATGTTCTTGGCTGAAACCATTCCACACTAAGACGGGTAAAAAGTTAGTCGCGCTAGGATAAGCAGTGTGGAAATGCCCCATGCTGCTCATAATATATGGTTCGCCTAATCCACCGTCGCCTAATGTGAAGGGGAATAGTTTATCTTTGTGTAATAAAGCTGCTGCCATTGCGAAGTGTTGCCCTTGTCCAAGTGGACCAGCAGGAGCGAGAATACCAGGGATATAACCGGAGAGGTGTCCGAGAAGTCCGTGTTTTTCGCGGTAGCGATCGCGCAATTGTTGTACTGTATTTATGCCCATGTCTTCGAGCGATCGATCTAAGAACATAGCACTATAAAATCCAGGGGCGTGATGTCCTACTTCAGTAAGGATATTTTTATACCCCAGCATTACTAAAGCAGCATAAGCTTCAACAGAACTCGCAAAACCGCCTGGGTGTCCAGATGCTTTACTAGCTGTGATTTGTAGGGTTAGGTAGCGTAGCGCATCTGCCGCTAGTAAGGTTTGAAAAACGGCAGTAGGGTCAGTTGGATCTGCGATCGCTATTTTACCTTCTACAATGGCAGCAGACTTACCGTAAGTCTCAAAACCTGGTAGCGGTTCGCCAAAATATTGAATTCCTTCACAAAAACCCTGAGCTTGAGTAACGGTAGTCATTACGCCAGATACCTCTATCATTGATAATTGATCAATGATCAATTATCAATGATCATTGACTAGCCCTGATGTTACGTTTATTTCCACCCAGCTATTTAGCAATTTATTTCATCTGGTAGACACTTATACCTGTTAAGGTTTTTAACCTAAGAGAGACACCCTTTAACAGAGCATTATTAATGGAATCATACGATGTAATCATAATTGGCGCAGGTCATAATGGGCTAGTTTGCGCTGCTTATCTCTTAAAAGAAGGTTACAGCGTGCTGCTACTCGAAAGGCGCTCTATTCCTGGGGGAGGAGCAACAACCGAAGAAGTAATGCCTGAAGAAGCACCTGGTTTTAGTTTCAACCTTTGTTCTATCGACCATGAATTTATTCATCTTGGTCCTGTAGTCAAAGAATTAGAACTAGAGAAGTATGGATTAGAATATTTATACTGTGACCCTGTAACCTTTTGCCCACATCCAGACGGTAAATATTTTTTAGCACACGGTTCCGTTGAAAAAACTTGTGCAGAAATTGCTCAATTCAATCAACGTGATGCTGAGAAGTATGCAGAATTTACTAACTTTTGGCAAAGAGTTATCGGGATGATGATTCCGGTATTTAATGCCCCGCCTAAGTCTGTAATTGATATGGCGGGTAATTATGATCTTGCCAAACTGAAGGATTTATTTTCTCTGTTGGGAGGACCCGATAAAACATTAGATTTTATTCGGACAATGTTCACCAGTCCTCGTGACGTTTTAGAGGAGTGGTTTGATTCGGAATTTCTCAAAGCCCCCCTTTCCAGGTTAGCTTCAGAATTGGGTGCGCCTCCTTCTCAAAAAACTATTTCTGTGGGTGCCATTATGATGGCAATGCGTCATAATCCTGGTATGGCAAGACCACGTGGTGGTAGTGGCGCATTAACCGAAGCGTTACTTAAATTGGTTAAGAGCAAAGGTGGTGTAGTTCTTTGCGATCATCCAGTAGAAAAGATTTTAGTTGATGATGGTAAAGCTGTAGGCGTTCGGGTTGCTGGCGGTAAGGAATTTCGAGCTAAGAAGGGTGTAATCTCTAATATTGATGCCAAGCGCCTATTCTTAAATATGGTGGATGCAGGTGATGTAGATAAGGCGGATTCGGAATTACGGGAACGTTTAGACCGCCGAATTGTTAATAATAATGAGAGTGTTGTTAAAGTAGATCTAGCTTTATCTGAAATACCTCGATTTGAACACCACAACCATCGAGACGAGTATTTAATTGGTTCTGTACTAATTGCTGATTCTGTAAATCAGGTAGAAGTAGCTCATAGTGACCCAACTGTGGGTAAGATTCCTGAAGATCCATCTTTATATGTGGTTGTACCTACTGTGCTTGACCCTTCAATGGCTCCAGAAGGTAAGCATACGATGTGGATCGAGTTTTTTGCACCTTACCAGCTTGCAGGTAAAGATGGTACAGGGATGAAAGGTACAGGTTGGACTAATGAGTTGAAAGAACAAGTAGGCGATCGCATTATCGACAAAATAGCAGATTATGCACCCAACCTCAAAAACTCAATCATCG
Organism: uncultured cyanobacterium; assembly: GCA_963711165.1. Taxonomy (GTDB): domain Bacteria; phylum Cyanobacteriota; class Cyanobacteriia; order Cyanobacteriales; family PCC-9333; genus Crinalium. The sequence continues at coordinate 62,988 of CAVQDG010000077.1, forward strand.
CACGTCGTGTAGAAAGTCCCCCAGAATTAGCGGAACGTACAGGCTTCCTGAAAGGAAATCACTACCATATTGATATGACATTAGATCAAATGGTGTTTTTCCGCCCACTACCAGAATTAGCGAATTATAAAACACCTATTGAGGGACTATACCTCACAGGTGCGGGAACACATCCAGGTGGTTCAATTTCAGGTATGCCGGGACGCAATTGCGCTCGTGTCTTTCTGCACACCCAGCAACCAATTAGTCAAACCCTTAAGGATGCTAAGGAATCTTTAACATCAACAGTAAAATCTGTTTTTGGAGGTTCTTAAAACGATTCATAACAAATCCGCTACGATAACCCCTATAATCTTCTTTCTCTTCCTTGGCGTCCTTGGCGTCTTGGCGGTTCATTTAAAAAGGGGGCAAATAACCCGGATTTGGTATTAATAATTAAAAAATTAGTAAGTTGAGGCAAATTAAGCGCCTCAACTTTTTATTTTGGCTATAGCTTTTCAATAGTGCTAAATCAAGTCAGTATTTGAGTAATTAACTGTAGTAGAAGTAGTTGATCTGATTGAATAAAAAAATGATCGCCTGGTAGTAAATGTAATGAAAAAGAATTATTTGTTTGGTTGCGCCAAGCTTCGAGTTCCTCTACGCTAGTTTCAGAATCAAGTATGCCACCAAAAGCAGTTATAGGGCAAGAAAGTGGGGGTTTGTCAAGGTATTTATAGGTTTCACAAATGGCAAAATCTGCCCTAAGAATAGGCAAGAATACTTCCATCAATTCAGTATTCTCTAATACTTGCTTAGGCATACCATTGTATCGGCATAGTCCTTGTATAAAATCTGGTTCTGGGAGAGTATGAATAGGAGGATGGCGATCGCTCAATTGAGGTGCGTGGCGACCTGCTATTAAAAGGTGGACTGGAAGTAAACCGTATTTTTTATTGATTAGGCGCGTCAGTTCAAAGCTAATAACCGCGCTCATACTATGACCAAAAAATGCAAAAGGTTTATCTAGGTAGGGAAGTATTGAAAGTGCGATCGCTTCTACCAGTAAATCAAGACGAGTAAAAGGCGTTTCCCTAAAACGAGATCCTCGCCCTGGAAGTTCAATTGGGCAAACTTCAATACTTTTGGGTAAATGATTAGCCCAGGTGCGAAAAATTACACTGCTGCCACCAGCGTAGGGTAAACAAAATAAACGTAAGTTTGCTCCTTGATTTGGTTGAGGAAATGTTACCCAAGCGCCAACAGTGGATTTGCTTGTATTTAACATTTAAATAAGTATATTTTTCAGGGCAATTTAGGCTAAAATTGTTGATTCATATTTAGTTTTTCATGTTTATTCATTTAGAGACGCATCAGCCATTTTCTTTTGAAGACTTAAAGGTCTCATATCCGTCCAGACTTCCTTGATGTATGCTAAACATTCAGCTTTTAAACCCGTTTTGCCCGCGTCCTGCCAGCCTAAAGCATTTTCTCTGTCAGCCTGCCAGATTGAATATTGACCTTCCTGATTTACAACTACCTTATAAATTGTCGTATCTTCTGTGTTTTCCCTATCCATATTGCCTCTTTTAAAAAAAATACTGCCTTAAGTAAAAGTTTAACTTGCGTTGACCTACTTAATAGTATTAATTATTGCTCAAACATTAAAAAACTATTCTTCAAATTCTTCAAGATGAATAGGTAGTTTAGCTAAATCCGGTAGCTCTACAAATTCTTTTTCTACTTCTTTAACACTTATTGGTAAGTTAATAGGTTGAGGTTTTTCCTCTATCCAACAACTAGCAGCAGGCAAGTTTTTCTCTAAATCATCTAAAGGTCTTGGAATTACCATAACTGCGTGTAATTCTCCAATCCTCTCCGCTTCTAGCATCCCTGCTTCCACAGCTACCGCCACATTAGCGACAGTACCCCGAATAATCGCCGTACACAAACCATCACCAATCATTTCATAAGAAGATAGATAAACATCGGCTGACTTAAGCATGGCATCTGCTGCCCCCACCATCGCCGGAAATCCGCGTGTTTCTAATAAACCAATCGCTTGATTACTCAAGCGGCTGTAACCGTTCTTATCAAGTAATTCCATTAAGTGACTACCCATAGGAAAAATCATTTCCAAATTAGGCATAGGTCGCGGAATTATGATAGATGAAACAAGCTGACCAAACTGTTCAGCCGTCTGTACACCCGATTCGACAGCTAAACGGACATCAGAGATTCCCCCGCGTACAATTGCAGTACAGTGACCACCACCGATTTTTTCAAATCCGATTAAAGTCACCCCTGCTGACTTCAGCATCATATCTGCTGTGCCAACAATTGCGGGAAAGCTACGAGTCGAGACCATACCAACAGCAGTGTCTCGGAAATTTTTTGTTTGCTCTGATGGTTCAAAACGGGTTAGTCTTGATGATATTTCCACTTCTAACCTCCGTGATAAAATACGGAGCCTCTAATCTAAGTATGCCTATAGCCTAAGATTAATTATGCTTAACGTGGCACGACAACTCCCAAAAGTGTCACTTAGAGCCTATCATAAAAATAATTAATTCGTAAGAAACATCTGCGTTTATCTGCGTTTATCTGCGGTTAAAACATCTTTAAATCACCTTTCGGATCGACTATTATATCCTATCAAGAAAATATATTTGAGGTGAATAAACCTCTATATTTATCTGTGTGCATCTGGGTTTATCTGTGGTTAAAAATCTCTTAAAACCAATTTTCGGATAAATCTTATAACCCTCAAAAATTAGGCATTTTAACGCTGGGATTAACAAGACAAGGAACAGAAAGATAAAAGCATTCGTAATTATTAACTAAAGAGCAAAAATTATTAATTTATTTGTTGCGTAAATTTTGGATATTATCACTCTGAATTGTTTTCTGGCAAACTATTCAGGGATTTATTGTGAGGAAACAGCGTATGTAACAATCGGTTAAGATTAGCTTGCCCATAAATGGGAACAGCGCCATTAATTTGTGGTGATTCAGATTGATTTTGAGCAGCAATGTCTATCTTCTGAGTTTCTTGGACTGTGTGGGAAATAGCCTCTTTTGCACTAAGAGGCGCTGACTCCTGATTTACTTCTGTTGTCGTATTTGTAGCTGATTCATTTTCAGCAGTAACCTCTGGATTAGCATCAGCAATTTGCCGTCCCGTATCTCCAATTAGAGAACCAGGTACGATTAATTGATTAGGCGCAACAGTTTCATTCCAAATGGTAGTCAAAGAACCAATACAAGCATGAGTAGCAATTTTGACATTGCCTACTAATAAAACCCCAGCCCCGATAGTTGCTCCTGCCTCTACTTCTAGAGTGCCTTTGTGAGCATGAAGAATTGTCCCCATACCAATGCAAACACCAGCCCCAATGATAACTTTACTATCTGGATCTGCTCTTATAATTACCCCTGGTGCGATCGCAGCACTGGCATCAATGCTCACATCACCTGTTATGTAAATATCATTGTTGCTGATTGGCTGCAATAGCGGCAAGTGCATGAGGCGTTGGGAATAGAGGACATGAGGAGAAGGGGAAATGGAGAGTCAGTAATACTTTTTTTGCTGCTTTTATAGTATTTCTGCTTCCATTTTCCCTAGTTTTTAGCAGCTTGCGCGATCGCTCTTACGGCTTTTGAATAATCATCTCTTGAACACGGCGCTTGGCTTTGGAGTCAATTCCAATCAAGCGTACATACTCTCCACTATGTTCTTGGAGACAAGCTTCCAAAGCTGGAATTACCTCAGAGTGTTTATTCGAGTCAATCGGAGAACAACTGTGCCAAGAACCTACGCGGAAGCGACGCGCATCAGCGTGTTCCGAACCAATTTTATAACCTTGGGCTAACAAGTCTTTGATGGTTTTTAGTGTTTCTTCGCTTAAGACAGAACTCTTGTAGCTTGAAGTACTGCTTGAGCGATTAGAAGTAATGTTTGAGCGATTAGCAGTAGTAGTGCTACCAGCCTTATTCGCAGGCGCAGCAACTACAACCCCGTCTGGTCTTTGAATTATTTGCTCAACTACTCTACGCTTGGCTTTAGGATCAATGCCAATCAATCTGACATACGCCCCTTGATGTTCCCCCATAAAACCTTCTAGGGCGCTGAGAGCCTGCGATGCGTTTTGGGTTTGGATTGATGTACCACTTGTCCAAGCATTGCTACGGAAACGGCGGTCATCGGCATACTCTATACCAATACGGCAACCCTGCGCCAACAAACTCCGTACTTGATCTGCTAAATCGTTGTTTGTAGAACTCTTGGATGCTGAGGCTGGTGCAGTTGTTCTACCATTACCGTTGCTGTGTTGAGCGGAAGCAGGTTCTGGCTTATCATCTGGTCTTTGAATTATTTGCTCAACTACTCGACGTTTAGCTTTAGGGTCAATTCCAATTAAACGGACATATTCTCCAGTATGTTCTAACAAGAAATCTTCTAAAGCTGCCAGTGCCTGTGAAGCATTTTGGGTTTGGATTGATGTACCACTTGTCCAAGCATTTGTACGGAAGCGGCGGTCATCGGCATATTCTAAACCAATACGGCAACCTTGTGCCAACAAACTACGGACTTGATCAATGGTGGTGTTGCTTAATGACATATCGTTATCAACAAAAATTGTAGGGTTAGGGCTAATTGATTCTTTTGGTTGAATTACCTCGTTGCGGACTTCTGTCACACAGGCAACATCTTCAGCACAGAGATAACCAGCCCTGAGTGCCTCATTAATGCCTACAACGTGGCGGCTAAACTCTGTATCTTCAGCCTGCACGTCTGGCAGGCGGTCAGCTTGTTTTTGATTAGTAATTATTGACCCAGAAGCTACATACTTCCCTGGAGGAATCTCCACATCCTTAATTAGTGCGTGCATCATCACAATGCAGCCTTTCCCAACCCGTGCATTAAACACAGTAGAGCGAAAGCCAATAAAGCAATCATCTCCAACATAAGCAGGTCCATGAATTAAAGCCATGTGGGTCAAAGAAGCATTCTTGCCAACCCAGACAGAATATTCCTGACCATCATCCCCCAGTACCCTGCCTTGTTCCAGACCATGAATGACCACTCCATCCTGGATATTGGTGCTTGCGCCAATATAGAAAGGACTGCCTTCATCTGCCCGAATTGAGGTTCCAGGGGCAATCATCACATTAGAGCCAACTCGGACATCCCCTATGATGTTGGAAAAAGAATGCACAAAAGCTGAAGCATCAATTTTGGGTTCTGCCAAGCTTTTTGACCAGGGTGTCGGTGGAGCCGCAGTTCTGCGGGCAGCCATAAATCAATTCCTCACTAATTAAAACATCACTCAATAATCAATTAACAATTATCAATTAACAATTATCAATTTTTAGCCTGTTTTCCCAATACCGATGTGTTATATGAAATCAAAAAATTTTGTTATTTCAAACCAAGCACAAAAGTTGTCAGGGTAATTGAGCATTGTTCATTGTTCATTGTTGATTGATTAACGATACTGTTCTTTCTTGCTATACAAGAGACTATTATCCAGCGTTACAGTATCAATAATCGCTACTACCATCGCGTCAACGGGGCGTTTTTCACTACCATCAATTTGACGGGCAGCACTACCACGGCTGACTAGCACCCACTCATCTAACCCTGCGCCTACTTGATCGCCAGCTACTTCATATTCCGGCAATAGCTGTCCCTCTTCATCAAGAAATTGCAACAGCAGTAACTTCACGCCTCTGAGACTAGATTCTTTGTGTGTACTAACAACCGTGCCACGAACTTTGGCAATTTTCATCTTGTATTGGCTGGTTATGAAGTGTGAAGTATGAAGTATGAACTGCGTTCCACTCTTCATGCTTCATTCTTCATCTTTCCTGTTTTCCTCTTAGCGTTTTATGGTCTGTTGTAGGGACGAATACCACTGACACTTTCACGGAATTGTTCTACGGCTTCGGTGTAACGAATTGGCAGTACATACTCTAGGTTTTCGTGAGGACGAGCAATGATGTGAGTGGACAGAACTTGACCGCCATTAACTCGCTTAACAGATTCAACTCCTGCTGATACAGAAGCTTGGACTTCCGAAACGTCTCCCCGAACGATTACGGTAACGCGACCACTACCAATTTTCTCATAGCCTACCAGTGTTACACGGGCAGCTTTTACCATCGCATCAGCCGCTTCTACTACTGCGGGGAAACCTAAAGTTTCAATCATTCCAACTGCAATTGCCATTCCTTTGTTCCTTCGCTGAATAAATTATTTGAACTTGAGACTTGGGACTTGAAAGTTCCGAGTTTAAAGACGTGATTATTTTAGTCTTTATATAAACCTACATTCGGAACTGTTCTACTTCTTCGCTATAACGGATAGGCAGTACATACTCTAGGTTTTCATGAGGACGCGCAATAATGTGGGTAGAAAGAACTTCACCACCATTCACCCGTTTAGCTGCGTCTACACCTGCTGATACCGATGCCTGCACTTCGGAGACATCGCCTCGGACAATTACGGTAACACGCGCACTGCCAATTTTTTCATAGCCTACCAGCGTAACACGGGCAGCTTTCACCATCGCATCAGCAGCTTCTACAACCGCCGGAAACCCTTTGGTTTCAATCATTCCAACTGCAATCGGCATTAATTTATCTCCTACTAAATGAGTGAACTACCTAGTCCAAACTTGGATTGTGGGCAAAATTCGGACGGGAATACCCATTATTTGAGATCAAGAAGTATCCCTTGACCCTGCATCATTAAGCATAAAGAAGCGAGGCTTACTTGACAATATAAATTATTATGATATTTTTAAATGAGAAAATTTAAAAAAACTTAACAATCAGATTTAATGGCTAATCTGGTGTAGAGATGTGCTTGATTCTCTGTAAGAATGATTATGTGTTTTATAATTTTTTTATAAAGTATAAATATCCTGATGAATAATGCGCTGTAAACATTATAGCTTGGACGGTGAAGCAAATTTAATCAATTCATAAAAATTGCTAAAATTAGTTAAATAAGGCAATAAGCAGGATTTTTTAATTGCATAAGTTCTGGCAATCATGTTTTATTCACTCAGTTTTGTTAGGTAAAGATACTACAAAGTCAATAATCAATCAGGAGAGGTTTAGATGAGCATTAATAAATTTTGTAGTTACCCAATGTTAATTTATACCACTTTAGAGGTTAAGCTAAACAATAATAATTAGTTGGCTATTAGCGGTTAGCAATTAGCACCAAGGCAATCGGTGACTTGCCCGTAACTTCAGTTATGGAAAGAAAAAAATGCGTAGTATCCTTATTTCAAGCTCTAGATGGCAATTTTAGGGTTCAGCTAAAAGCTAATCGCTAAAAATTTAATGTTGAAATAACAAGGGCTTTCTGCAATGACAGAATTTCTCACCCATGTAAGTTGGTGGGTTCCTTTGTATGGCTTAATTGGTGCGATTTTGACCTTACCGTGGTCTACAGGCATCGTCCGTCGTACAGGTCCCCGACCAGCAGCATATTTTAATCTGTTGATGACCGTCTTGGCGTTGATTCATGGCTCAATTGTCTTTAGATCGACATGGAACCAAGATTCTCAAGAGTTGATGTTTAATTGGTTACAAGTAGCTGATTTAGACCTATCGTTTGCCGTAGACATCTCTAGTGTGACTGTCGGGGCAATGGAAGTGATCACTGGTTTAAGTTTGTTGGCGCAAATCTTTGCTTTGGGATACATGGAGAAGGATTGGGCATTAGCCCGCTTCTTTGGTCTGATGGGATTTTTTGAAGGGGCAATGAGTGGGTTGGTAATAAGTAACTCTTTGTTTTTGACTTATGGTTTGCTAGAACTACTTACCCTTTCTACCTATTTATTCGTTGGTTTTTGGTATGCTCAACCGTTGGTGGTGACAGCAGCGCGAGATGCGTTTTTAACTAAACGGGTAGGAGATGTGTTGCTGTTGATGGGGGTGGTAGCACTAGCAAGTCTAGCAGGTAGCTTGAATTTTAATGATTTGTATGAGTGGGCTGAAACAGCGAATTTGCCACCTCTGACTGCTAATTTGTTGGGGTTAGCTTTGATTGCGGGACCGATTGGGAAGTGCGCTCAATTTCCTTTGCATCTTTGGTTGGATGAGGCAATGGAGGGACCAAACCCAGCATCAATTCTGCGTAACTCTGTGGTTGTGTCCTGTGGCGCTTATGTGCTGATTAAGCTTCAGCCAATTTTGAATATTTCACCTTTAGCTTTGACAACGCTGGTAGTAATAGGTACGATGACGGCTATTGGTGCTTCGTTAGTGGCGATCGCACAAATTGATATTAAGCGAGCTTTATCCCATTCCACTAGCGCGTTTTTGGGGTTGGTATTCATTGCGGTAGGAATGCAATGGACAGATTTTGCTTTGTTAGTACTATTTACTCATGCGTTCGCCAAAGCTCTGCTATTTATGAGCGTTGGTTCCATAATTGCTACTACCAGCAACCAAAACCTCACAGAAATGGGTGGTTTGTGGTCAAAAATGCCAGCAACTACCATCGCATTTTTAGTTGGATCAGCAGGATTAATTGGGCTAACTCCACTAGGTAGCTTTTGGGCTTTAGAAAGAGGGCTTGATGCTTTTTGGACTAGCCAATCTTGGATAGTTGCAGTTATATTGCTGTTTAATTGTTTGACGGCAATCAATTTAACGCGCGTCTTTCGTTTAGCCTTTTTAGGGACACCTCAGCCAAAAACTAGAAGAGCGCCAGAAGTTCCTTGGACAATGGCTGTACCAATGGTGACTTTAACTATCACTACGCTGTTAGTTCCCTTAATGTTGCAGAGTTTATCTCTGTTACCAGACTGGAATTATATTAATCGATCAGCCGTTGTCTTGTTAATGTTATCTGGTTTAGTTGGTACAGTCTTGGGTGCAGTGATTGAGTTGCGTAGAACTTGGTCAAGGTCTATGCAAAAAAGTATCAGATTTGTGCAAGACTTATTGGCTTATGACTTCTACATTGATCGACTTTACCGCGTCAGTGTCGTTTTAGTCGTTCAACAACTGTCCAGATTTAATGCTTGGCTAGATCAGTATGTAGTAGATGGAGCGGTTAATTTAGTCGGTCTAGCTACTATTTTTAGTGGACAAGGCTTGAAATACATCGGATCTGGTCAGTCGCAGTTTTATATGGTGACTATTCTGTTAGGAATTAGTCTGCTAACTGCAATCTTTAGCTGGCCATTTCTACAAGCTTTAGGATTTGATCCTTTTGCTTTTTGATCTTAAAACCTATCCGAGAAGTTGTGGGAAGATGTTTTTTGGTACAAACAAAACTTACGCAAGCCTGAAATCTAGATCCCCCTGAGCAGCCCCTTAAAAAGGGGGGAACATTCAAAGTCCCCCTTTTTAAGGGGGATTTAGGGGGATCTCTGCGTAAGCCCTGACAGATAAACACGAGATTTATACAGATGTTTATTCGCCTCAAACAGATTTTTCGGATAGGCTTTTATAGCTAATTAATTGGGAAACATGGGGACAGTTTGAACGTTGCGATCGCCTGATCGCCACGTTCAAACACATGGACGGACAAAGGACAAAAATTATGCTCAGTGCCTTGATTTGGTTGCCACTATTATCGGCGGTATTTCTGGTTTTTTTGCCCCAGACAATCCCGTCGAAAATTATCCGTCAAATATCTTTAGGGATTACTGTCGGTCTATTGATTTTGTCGTTAGTAATTGCTTTTCAGTTTAAAGCAGAAGATGCGGGTTTTCAGTTTTCTGAATTTATCCCTTGGATTGAATCTCTGGGATTAACCTACAAACTCGGTGTTGATGGCTTATCTTTGCCGTTGGTAGTGTTAAATTCTTTGCTTACCTGCATTGCCATCTATAGTTCAGAGGAGTCGATTAACCGACCGCGGCTCTATTACGCTTTACTGTTAGTATTGAATGCGAGTGTCACAGGTGCTTTCGTAGCGCAGGATTTGCTGCTGTTTTTCCTGTTTTACGAGGTGGAACTAATTCCCCTTTATCTATTAATTGCTATTTGGGGCGGTCAACGTCGTGGATATGCTGCAACAAAGTTCCTAATTTATACAGCTATTTCTGGAATTTTGATTTTAGCTTCTTTCTTTGGCTTAGTTCTGATTAGTGGTTCTAGCACTTTTGAACTAGAACAGTTATATGCTACCTCGCTACCTTTAGCAACGCAGTTATTACTACTTTCAGGGTTGTTAATAGGATTTGGCATAAAAATTCCTTTAGTTCCTTTCCATACGTGGCTACCTGATGCTCACGTTGAAGCTTCAACGCCAATTTCTGTATTGTTGGCTGGTGTGCTATTGAAGTTGGGAACTTATGGTTTACTCAGGTTTGGATTAGGGTTATTCCCTGAAGCTTGGGCAGTTGTAGCTCCTTGGTTGGCTAGTTGGGCGGTAGTCAGTGTATTATATGGGGCATTTAATGCGATCGCTCAAAAAGATATCAAAAAAATGGTCGCTTATAGCTCTGTTGGTCATATGGGCTATATTCTGTTAGCTGCTGCTGCTGCAACTCCCTTAAGTATTATTGGCGCAGTCTTCCAAATGGTTAGTCACGGCTTAATCTCAGCAATGTTATTTTTGCTGGTAGGGGTGGTATATAAAAAGGCAAAGACTCGTGATTTGGATGCGCTTGAGGGTTTACTCAATCCAGAACGAGGCTTACCAATGATTGGTAGTCTGATGGTTTTAGGGGTAATGGCTAGTGCGGGTATCCCTGGAATGGTGGGTTTTATTTCAGAATTTTTGATTTTTAGGGGTAGTTATCCAGTTTTTCCCACTCAAACGCTGCTATCTATGATCGGTACAGGTTTAACCGCAGTTTACTTTTTATTGTTGGTTAATCGGGCATTTTTTGGGCGACTTTCTAAACAAGTCGAGAACTTGCCTCCTGTAGAGTGGTCAGATAGGATACCTGCAATCATTTTAGCTGCGCTGATAGTGATTTTTGGATTACAGCCGAATTGGTTACTACGTTGGAGTGAACCAACAATGACGGCAATGATGGCAAAATCGAGTGCGATACTCTTTGAGAGTCGCTCCGCGAGCGCACATATTTCTGATGTAGCTACCAGTCCTGAAAATCTCCCTTAAGGTGTTATGAGCAATGACAAGCACTAGCTTCAAATCTTCCACTCACCCAATGTCTAAGTATATTCAGCACTTAATCTCTGGTGGGGCGCTGCTTCCTGATACACCAGACAACCTAATCGAGGTTGTCGGTATTTTGAAAAGTTATGGTGTGGTGCTAGATGCGTACTACAAAAATCTCATCTACATTGCTGACCATCAATTTTTAGAACTTTTTCCCTTTTTTAAGTACTTCAATGGCGAAGTTACTTTAGACAAGTTATTACACCATTGGGGACACGATCGCATCAATTTTGAGTATGCTGAATACTGCATGAAAACTATGCTTTGGCATGGTGGCGGCGGTTTGGATACTTACTTGGATTCAGAGGAATTTAAAGCGCGATCGCAACCAGCAATAAGAGCCAAAATTAAAACCAACTTCCCCATCAGAGCATTAAACCGCCTATTTCCAGAGTTTTTACCCGAACAAGTGCGCCAACAAGCTTATTACAGCGCCCTGGGTCAATTCTGGAAGATCATGAGCGAAATGTTTCTTACCTTATCAGATCGGTACGATCGCCAAGAAATTACATCTATCCCCGATGTGGTTCAGCATATTCTAGATGGTTTAGTTACTGCTGCCAATGTACCGATTACTTATCAGGTAAACATTAACCGCCAGGAATATGAAATCATTCCTGAAGAAGCTGGTTTAACTTTCCTGAAAGATACAGCCGTACCTTATGTAGAAGCAGTTTTCTTTAGAGGTACGCCATTCCCAGGCACAGTATCATACAACGCTCAGGCTCAACAAATTTCTCCAGAACCTAGTAGATTTGAATATGGCGCACTTTATGCCGATCCTTTACCCATCGGTGGTGCTGGAATTCCACCAACATTATTAATGCAGGATATGCGTCACTACCTCCCAGACTATCTGCACAAATTTTATAGTGCTACTCTTCGAGGAGAAGATGATTTGCGCGTGCAAATTTGCATCAGTTTCCAAAAGTCGATGTTTTGCGTGACAACCGCCGCTATCTTAGGACTCGCACCTTATCCCATCAATACAACTAATAGCTCTCAACAGCAAGCTAACCAAGTTTACTTAGAAGGTTGGTTGAATAGATTAGCCTCTTCACGCTTGGATACCGTAAATAGTTAATTATTTCATAATTGGAAGTGACTTTGATGACTTAGGTAATCTGTTACTTCCATAATTATTATTTTATTTGGTTTGGATTGTAATTGTTCCAAACTGTCAAATCTTAATCATTTTTTAAACTTTATGGGAATGAAAAATGAATTTTCTTAAAAAAAGCTTAAATTAATAGTTTTGCTAATCAGCATGATGTAGTATAGATTCACAATAACTTTGCTGCTACTGGTTAAGCGCACAATTACTTGAGCAATTTTTAAATAAAACTGAAAATTAATAAATATTGAATAAAATTACTACTCTGTAGTGTCTGAGAATTTTATAGTCACTCAAGAGACAAAGGCATTTAATATTGCTGGGGAGCCAGAGATATCTGTCACCTATTAACATTCCAGCATACAACAAATGTAGCTATCCGACAAAATTATGAATATGCAGATACTATATTTAAGCGTTTCATAGGTTAATCTCTATCGAGCAATCCTTGGGATTATAACACAAAATTTTATATTGAACCCTAAATTTCTCCCTAGATAAAAGTTTGTAAATTTTCCGAAATTTTAGTGAATAACGTTGTAGGCTCAATATGTCTTAGTAGGGCAAGCTTTTCATTGCATTCAGCAGAAAATTAAGAAAATTAAATTAAAAAGGAGAATTACATGGAATATAAAAATGCGGTTTTGCATGATCAAGCACTGCAAGAAGGCTTAAAAGCCATTAACCCGAAATTTGGCGATTTTTGCACCCGTGTAGCAGGTGAGGCTTGGGGTTTACCATTAATTGATCAAAAAACCAAAGCTTTAATAACGATTGCCATTGATGTTGTTAACCAAGATCATGTAGGTCCAGGAAATCCTTTTGGAGCCCATGTAAATATGGCTATTCAGCAAGGCGCTACTCGTGAAGAAATAGAGGAGTTATTGTTGTTTACGTGCGTTTATGCAGGCTTTAATAAAGCTGCAGGTTGTTTTGGCGCATTAAATGAAATTCTAGGTGCTTAATGATTAAATCCTCAATATTTAAAAGAAGCAGTTGATAAAAGTCCGCTAAATTACTGCTTATTGAGGAAAGTAGCAAATTATAAAACATACGCCAACGCTATCAAAACATTGCTAACGATGTGGTTGAATAAATAATTCAGATTTTAAGGAAATCAAAATGGTATTAGCTCTCAGAAGATCAGGAATTAGAAAGACAGACTATTCAAGCCGCGACCAAAATGGCAAAGCTGTCTTTTATGTCCTACTTTGGAAAAGAAAAGGCATATCCTTAGAATTGTTTGATGATTACTGGAGAGACGTTCATGGCCCAGTATGCGCCCGCCTTCCAGGTCAGCATCAATACTGGCAGTTCCACCTAGCTCATAACGAGGGTGGTTTGTGGCCTGAAATTTCGGGAATCAATTACACAACAGCAGCAGAAGATCAATTTGATGGCATAGCCGAACTAACTTTTGAAACCGAAGCAGACCGTCAAACTTGGTTTCAAGCTGCTGCTATTTTGATGGATGATGAGCATAACTTATTTAGCAAAGCAATAGGCTACAACACTAGCCCTGGAAATTCAGTAACTTATGTAGACGGCATTGAAACAGGCGACCCCAACGGAAATGTGGGGATCCTGAAATTTCATGTAATGGTTCGCAAAGCTGATGGCGTGAGTGTTGAAGCATTTCGTCGCTACCTGCAAGAAACTTTTGCTCCCATAGTTTCCGCCAGCGACTCAGTGCTGAAACTGCGATTGCATTTATTTGAAGAAGTAGACAATACACGACCCGATGCTGCTGGAGTGGCTCATTCTGAACCAGCAGAAAAGAGTTATCAAGCCGCGTTTGAAATTGCTTTCGCCAATAATTTAGAAATGGAAATGTTCTTTGCTTCCCAAGAATATGCTCAAGCAGTCAAAGAACAAGCTAAGTATGTTAGTAAGCTGTTTCCTTTTCCAGAACGCGATCCCTATACCTTCGTCTATGAAAGTCAGATGACCCTTGCAGGTCAGCGTAGTTCCACAGTAGCGGATTTAATCACAAGAATTGGAGCGACTAACCAATTAAAAGAAGATATAGTTTCCTTGATGCTTAACCAAAAGCTCACGCTATCAACCTCCAATAGTTCAGGAAATACTTCTAACGGAAATTTAGCGAAAAAAGCGGGTAAAACTCGCCAAAATTTCTATAAAGATTTATCGGCAGATTATTCTCGACCTGGTTTAGTTAGCAGCTACCAAGCTAAAAACCTGATTGAAGAAGCTGAAAGATATGTGGCGATGAAAGAAAGAACTCTGCCACAAATTTCTGCTGATTATACCATCGAACAAATTGAGCAAGAAAACAAAGATTGGTGGCCCACTCATTGTGAGGCATTAAGGCAAGGACGCGGAGATATATTAACAGGTGAATACCGCGACGATTTAGTTTACTTGTGCCAAGACGGTCCTTATTTCGGTTTAAATGAGCAAAAAGAGCGTGAAAAACATTGGTGGGCATTAATTGCACAACCAGGTGTAACTATGTGTTGGCCAATTGTGATGTTTCACGGTGAAGTCACCTACTTTGAGTGGAAGTGTGTAGACGACGAAACTAACGAGACAATTGCCAAGGGAAATGTTACTTGGGTTCGTCGTGGACACAGAGGCGCTTGCTATCTCAAAACCGAGCAATTAACTTTCTACCGCGATGTTTTTGCTGCTAATGAATTACTAACTTTGATCACTACGGCTTGAAATGGCAAATGATCGAGCCTAGCCAATTAGGTTGAAAGCTAGACATTTTTATGTCTTTGGCAGGTAAATTTAGTTTTGCCTTGGTGTGTGCGATCGCGGAGCGACTCTGAAAGAGGATCGCGGAGCGACTCTGAAAGAGGATCGCGGAGCGACTCTGAAAGAGGATCGCGGAGCGACTCTGAAAGAGGATCGCACTTTCATTGAACAAATAATTAACTTAAACAGGATATCTATCATGCAAGCCCAAAACACCAATATTTCTCAAGGAAATGGTTCTGTAACTGCTAATCAATCTGCCTCAACAGCTACTAAAAAGCGGAGAAATTATTACGAAGATTTATCTGCTGATTATTCCCGCCCTGGACTGGTTACACAGGGTGTAGCGAAAAAACTGATTGAGGATGCCGAGAAAATCGTCGCAATGAAGGAAAAAACGCTGCCAGCAATTGACCGCAATTATACCATCGAACAAATTGAGCAAGAAAACAAAGATTGGTGGCCCACTCATTGTGAGGCATTAAGGCAAGGACGCGGAGATATATTAACTGGGGAATACCGCGACGATTTAGTTTACTTGTGTCAAGACGGGCCTTATTTCGGTTTAAGCGAGCAAAAAGAGCGTGAAAAACATTGGTGGGCATTAATTGCACAACCAGGTGTAACTATGTGTTGGCCAATTGTAATGTTTCATGGTGAATATACCTACTTTGAGTGGAAGTGTGTAGACGACGAAAGTAACGAAACAATAGCCAAGGGAAATGTCACTTGGGTTCGTCGTGGACACAGAGGCGCTTGCTACCTCAAAACCGAGCAATTAACTTTCTACCGCGATGTTTTTGCTGCTAACGAACTACTAACTTTGATCACTACTGCTTGAAATGACAAATGAGCAAGCCTATAAAAATGCAGTTCTTGATGACAAAGAACTGCAACAGGCTTTAAAAAGTATCAATCCCAAATTTGGTGACTTTGTTACTCGTGTAGCAGGTGAAGCATGGGGTCTGCCATTAATTGACCAAAAGACGAAAGCTCTAATTGCGATCGCCATTGATGTCGTCAATCAAGGGCATAGAGGCGCGGGTAATGCTTTTCCAGCCCATGTGAATATGGCTAGACAACAAGGATCTACCCACGAAGAAATCGAGGAACTGCTGTTATTCATGTGTGCTTATGCGGGATTCAATAAAGTCGCAGGTTGCTTTGGCGCACTGAATGAAATTTTTCAGCCCAGTACTTTTGGAGAAAGGAAATCCCAAATGGTATTAGCAGCAACGAGCAACACCGATTATTCAGCACGCGATCTCAAAGGAAAAGTAGCCTTCTACGTTCTCCTGTCGAAAAGGCAAGGAATAAATTTAGAGCTTTTTGATAACTACTGGAAAGACGTTCACGGTCCAGTCTGTGCCAGACTACCAGGGCAATATCAATATTGGCAGTTTCACCTAGCTCATAACGAAGGCGGCTTATGGCCAAATCAAGCAGGCATAGAATACACCTGTAAAGATGAAGATCAATTTAATGGTATAGCGGAACTCACTTTTGAAAGTGAAGCAGACCGTCAGACATGGTTTACAGCCGCCGCCATTCTGATGGATGACGAACACAACGTATTTAGCAAAGCAATCGGGTACAACACCAGCTTTGGTAATTCTAAAACATATATAGATCGGCTAGAAATAGGCGATCCTAACGGAGCGTTAGATGTCGTGAAGTTCCACGTCATGGTTAAAAAAGCCGATGGCGTGAGTGTGGATGAGTTCCGCAAATACATGACAGATAGTTTTGCTCCAGTTATTGCTGGGAGCGAACTTGTCCTCAAATTTAGACTCCATTTATTTGAGGAAGTAGACAATTCACGACCCGATGCCTCTGGAGTAGCTCATTCTGAACCTCCAGAAAAGAATTATCAAGCTGCATTTGAAGTTGCTTTTGCTAATCATCTAGAAATGGAAAAGTTCTTTACTTCAACAGAATATGCAACTGCCGTTAAAGACCAAGCCAAATATGTAAAGCAGGTTTTACCATTTCCAGAGCGAACGGTTCACACCTTTGTTCACAATGCCAAGATGACCATAGCAGGTCAGAGGAGTTCCAAAGTGGCTCAACTAATTAACGACATAGGAGCAACCAATCAACTGCAAGAGGATGTAGTTTCTCTGATGAGTGGGCAGCAAAAAGGTAAGTCAGGTTTAGGTCATTACCTACAAGGTGTACAACACTTCGGGATGACCGTTTATGACATGGCAAAAGCTATGGAATTTTATACGGAAGTGTTAGGCGGAAAAGTAGCACTGCTGGGAAATGGATTTACTGGTTCTGTACTGCAAAATACTCTTTTTCAAAAAGAAGAAATAGATTCAATAGAAAAAGCTATTGAGATCAGAAGCCTTGGAGTTCCTAATTTAGAAGATGGTTTGCACGAGGCACTCGATGTCCGATTTGTTTCTTTTGGAAATACTGCCGTAGAACTGATTCATTTCCGAGACGCTAAGTTAAACCCAAATGCTCCTAATGTTTTCCAAAAAGTACCCTCAAGCGTGGGTTATGCGAATGTCTCCCACCTCTCTTTTCACGTAAAAGATGATGTGGATCTCAATCAGTTCGCCAAGATGTTGGAAGAAGAATGTCAAGCGCGGGGGCTGACTGAAGTTGTTTGTAACCGGATTATCCACGTCAAATCCCACGAGGAAAGAAGAAATCTGGCACTCAAGTATGCTGCCAACAAATTCTGGAACGAACCAGAATATTTTGTGGAAGGTTACTCAGATTCAGATTTTGGAGATTTTTACGGGTGGTCATTATTTTACTGTAAAGGACCTAATGGCGAACAACTTGAGTTTAACCAAGTAACTCGTACAGCCAAAGACAATTTTAAACGCGCCCAAAAGGAATATAACGAAGCCAACGAAACCAACTTTCAGTGGGTTGATAAGACGGCGAATAAAACAAATACCACAGCAGAAAATTTAACCAACAAGGATGAAGTTATGACAGAACAAACATGGGAGTGGCCACACACCAAAAAATGGCCCAAGTTTTCTGGAAAAAGAATAGACATCATTAAAAAAATGTTCCTAGCTGGTGAGTCAGTAAATGTTAATAATTTCGTTCAGTTTTACACTGATGATGCTCTTTACCAGTTTAGTAATTTTCCTGCTGTGTATGGCCCACAAGCAATTAAAGACTCCTCTGCTGGTTTTTTAGAAAAGTGTGAGGGCGTACATCATCACATTAAAACTATTTGGGAGGTAGACGAAGACACTGCGATCGTCGAAATGGATGTTACTTATATCCGTCATGACGGTAGGGTACATACACTTCCGTGCTGCGACACCATTCGTTTCAAGGGTGACAAAATTCAGGAACTGCGAATCTATATGGATATTACACCAGTATTCGCTGACTAAAATAATTAGCGTTGCGAAAAGCCCCAATTACAAAATTTAATTCAAATTTAATTGGGGCTGACAAACTTTTTTTAGCTCTACTACCCAAAAAATCGCTCTAAAAAGCTTAACAATTATTCAGGGAATCTTTAATTTAATGACTTTTTTGAGAAAAAGCACTAATTTTTTGTTTAATTTTTTAATTTATATAATTTCAGCAGCTACTATAGCATCTGGAGCAACAGCACTACCTACAGCCGGAACCTTATCCAATCAAACACCAAGCGACCCCAATGCAGGAGTTGCTACTACTAAAACTGAAATTAAAACAACGAGACTAGACGAGCAACAACAGCAATCAGATCGAGTTGAAGATAAGCAGATCAATATCAATCCTACGGAAAATACACCGTCTGTTGCTCCTTCCCCGCAAACAATTTCTATCAATGAACCAGATTCTAACGATTTAAATTCTTCCAACAACTCTGAGTCAGAAAACCTAGAATTAGATCAAGTAACCTCAGTTTCTCAACTTTCTGATGTGCAGCCAACAGACTGGGCTTTCCAAGCTTTACAGTCTATAGTCGAACGCTATGGTTGTCTTGCAGGCTATCCTAATGGCACATTTAGGGGAAACACAGCATTGACACGCTATGAATTTGCTGCTGGTTTAAATGCCTGTTTAGAACAAGTGAGGAAACTGATCGGCACTACTACTACTACGTCTACGCCTAATACAGTAACTACAGAAGACTTAGCTACCCTAGAACGACTCAAAACAGAATTCGCCACAGAACTTACAACGTTACAAAACCGCATCAATACCCTGGAAGCACGTACAGCGCAACTGCAAGCAAATCAGTTTTCCACTACTAGCAGATTATTTGGAAGTGTACGGTTTCAATATAATGACTTTTTCTCAGGTCAAGGAAAAGCTGAAGCCAACTTGCAATATAACGTTTTCCTTGGTGTTCTTTCTAGCTTTACTGGTAGGGATTTATTAATCACTGGTTTGGCATCAACAAACGCAGAACTTCCATCATTAGTAAATACTAATGCTGGTAAATTTGTAGGTTCAACAAGAGAGGGTACAAGTGATACTGCTAGCCCAGGCTCAACAGACAACATTTTGAGAGCAATCACCCTATCCTATCAATTTCCTGTCAATGATAAATTAAGTGTTACTCTAATTGGTGGTGATAGATTTAGATTTAATCCGGTTTCCCTACCCAGATTTCTACCTTATTATCAAGTTGGTACTGGTCCTGTTTCAGCTTTTGCTGAATTACCACCTATTTATGGATTAGGAGCAGGCTCTGGTATTTCCTTAAGCTACAAAATCATGCAAGATACTGAACTAACCTTGACTTACCTAGCAACTTTTGCTGGTGAGTCAAATTCAGGAAGCGGCTTGTTCAATGGTGATTACGTTGCGGCTGCCCAACTAAATTATAATCCCAGCCGTAGCTTTTTTATACAAGGTTTATATCAACACGGTTACTTTGGCACCCGTAACATAGGCTTTGGGGGAATTGGAAATTTTGCATTTAATAACGCACAGTTTTTTAGAGGTAATGGTTTTATAGGTAGTGCCTTAGCTAACCGATTTGATGATGAAGGTGTATTCTTTTCTACGGCATCTTCAGTTTCTAGCAACGGTTATCACTTGGGGGGCTACTACTCAATTACTCCTAAATTCATACTAGGTGGTTGGGTTGACTTAGTTAATGCTAGGTTGCTGGGCAGGGGCGATGCTAACATTTGGACTTATTCAGTTCAAGCTGCGTTTCCTGATTTGTTTAAGCCAGGAAATTTAGGCGGGTTAGTTATAGGTATGGAACCTACTCTTACAGGTTTGAGAATAGGGGATAAGTTTGTTGGAGGGTTTCAAAATGATACATCACTGCATATTGAAGCTTATTATAGACATCAGCTTACCAATAATATTTCGCTAACTCCTTCTGTTATTTGGATTACGGCTCCTAACCAAGATCAAGACAATGAAGACATTGTGATTGGTGGATTAAGAACTACGTTTAGCTTTTAAACTAATAATCATCTAAATTTAATCATATAGCCTCTGAACCTTTGTATGTTGCTATTAAAATTAAATGACAAACAGTTTAATTAGTAATGCTCTGAAATTTTCACTATTCTTTTGCTACATAATCTACACTTACTTATACTTAATAATTAAAATAAATTAATTTCTGTAAAAATTCCTCAATTACATAAAAAAATGACCACTTTACATCACTTAATATGAGGATTTGCAAAATACTGATACTTGATGACAATTTTTGTTTAAAATCTTAACAAAATATCGGGTTACTTAGAATTTTGAAAAGCTATTATACAGAAAGATCGATCAATCCTTCTGTGATTAAGAATAGAAACAGGTTACGGAGCTTAAAGCAAAGACAATGACATCTGAAAAAGTAGCTGAAACACAAGAGAATCAAGCAACTGATGAGTATTCCGAGCAGCTAAAAACGGTGGGGAAAATTGCCGAGGCAGTTGTTCAAGCAAATTGGGAAGAAGTCCAGCGTCACCTGACTGATGATGTGTTTTATAAAGTGGGTTCACGGGAACCTGTGCATGGTAAACAGGCGGTAGTAGGCTTTTTCACAGATTTATATAGCACCACAGCACGGTTTCAAGGTCATCAAATACGCAAAATTTGGGATGAGCCTGGGATAGTAGCAGCTGAAATGGATGCTTATTATCTGCGTCTTAAAGACAACCAGCAAGTGACAATTGCTTGCTGCGATATCTACCGTATACGTGACAACAAGGTTTATGAATGGCGCGTTTATGCTGATGGGTCTCCTATATTTGAATAATTAATTGATCGGCGAAGTTATGCAAGTGTTATAGAGAGCGCAATTTTTTAAGTATTCCATGAGCAAGCTAACATAACAAATAGTTTGTTCAGCTTCTATAGCACTGCTATTTAGCTATAATAAGTAAAACATCTAAAAGCAATATTGTTAAATCATGCTACAAAATTATAAAGTTGTTTTTTGATGTTTTGCTGAATTGTAAAGCTTGATGAGTCAGCCCTTAAAAAAATTATCACAAAAAAACTGTAGTTTTAAATAAGGGTTGACTAATAATTCCTGACCCAAAAACAGAAACATATTAAGGAGTTTAAAGGCAATGGCATCTGAATCGAAAGGTAAAATCGGCGTAATCATTGAAGAGCATTTTGATGCTACTGAATATCGGAGATTTAATGAGTACTTTCCAGAGCAAGGGTATGAAGTCGAGTATATTTCTCATTTATGGGGAAATAAAGAATTACGCTTTGGATCTAATCCCGAAAATGATGTTATAGAATATCATGTTACTGTAACCACAGAAGTCAATGATATTGATCCATCTGACTATAAAGGTATTATTTGTATTGGTGCCTACGCTATGGATCGTCTGAGGTATCAAACTTCTGTGAAGAAAGGTCAGAAAAACCAAGCTCCTGCTGTTGCTTTTCTTAGAAAAGCGATGAATACAGAAAATCTAAAGTTGGGAACAATTTGTCATAGCTTGTGGCTATTTTGTGCCGATCCAGATTTATTGAAAGACCGCAAAGTTACTTGCGCTCATAATATTATCTGCGACGTGGAAAATGCAGGTGGAGACGTTGTTTTTGAGGGCGACGTAACGGCTGACTTAGTAATAGATGGTAACCTGGTTACAGGAAAACATCCTGGAGTGGTGGAAGAATTTATGCAAGCTTTTATTGCAGAAATTGAAAGGCACGAAAAAACTCCAGTAGGAGCGGCAAATTAATAATTACTATTGGTTAATGAAATGGTGTATAAAAATAACGCTTTTTTAGTTATATATAAAACGAAAAAATACCATGAGTATAGTTCGTTTTAATAATTAAAAATGTTAACCTTTATACACTCTTCAATAAACCATGCAATTCAAAAGCAATAAGTGGTTAAGAGCGGATTTTTTTTGATGTCTAGCAGTATTTTATTATTAATAAATTAATAATAATTTAATGTTATTGTTGGCTATAAATAAGCTAAATTAGCTGTTAGATAGTTACAGCTTAATTCAATTCATAATGGAAGTAAGCCGATGGATCACATGAGTTTTTCTTTTTCTGATACTATTGGCGGTTATGTTACTAACTTTAACCGCACTGAAAAAAGCTTTGGTATTAAAACGTCAGATGGGCGAGAATTTCAGGCATATTTAACTCCTACAACTTGGGGGCGAATTGCTCAAAATTTAGCCGAACCTTATGCTGACTGCACACAACGTCTTGGTGAGCTACTAACTCCTGGTCAACTTGTATATGCTTATGGCGTTTTTTATCCTCATGGTGAGGGGCATAGATTTGACGTTAAGTCATTTGTCTTCCCTGGTGAAGCTCCTGAAGCATATAGGCATGAGGAACCGGATTGGTGGGTTAATCAAGTGCGATCGATTGCTGACAGTTACCTGAAGTGGCAATTTGGCTATCCTGAGAAGCCAGTTGATTATCAGGAATACCGCACTTTTTTGAACCTGAGTGGTACTAAAAAACGCGACGATTATTTGCAAGAAACCGATACAGTTTCTCGCTTGGTATTTGGTTTTGCTTCAGCTTACTTGATGACAGGTGAAGACCGTTTCTTGGAAGGGGCAGAAAAAGGTACTGAGTACCTGCGCGATCATATGCGGTTTTATGACACTGATGAAGACTTGATTTACTGGTATCACGGTATTCAGGTGACAGGAAATCGGGAGCAAAAACTGCTCACCTCCGAGTTTGGAGACGACTTTGATGCCATTCCAGCTTATGAACAAATTTATGCCTTAGCTGGTCCAATGCAAACTTACCGCATCACTGGCGATCCACGCATTTTAAAAGATGCTGAGATGACGGTGGATTTGTTCGACAAGTTTTTCTTAGATAAAGAAAACGAAGGATATTTCTCCCATCTTGACCCAATTACTCTCGATCCCCGTGCTGAATCTTTAGGTCACAACAGAGCGCGTAAGAATTGGAACTCAGTGGGCGATCATGCTCCGGCTTATCTGATTAACCTGTGGTTAGCGACTGGTGAACAGAAGTATGCCGATATGCTGGAGTATACTTTTGATACTATTGAAAAGTACTTCAAAGACTACGAGAATAGCCCATTTGTTCAAGAAAAATTCCATGAAGACTGGAGTCAGGATCAAGCTTGGGGATGGCAACAAAACCGCGCTGTTGTTGGGCATAATCTGAAAATTGCCTGGAACTTAATGCGGATGAACAGCCTGAAGCCTAAAGAGGAATATGTGGCTATGGCTGAAAAAATTGCTGACCTTATGCCAGAAGCAGGCAGCGACCAACAACGTGGTGGTTGGTATGATGTTGTCGAGCGCACCAAAGCAGAGGGAGAAGAACAATACCGTTTTGTGTGGCACGATCGCAAAGCTTGGTGGCAGCAAGAACAAGCAATTCTGGCATACTTAATTTTACACGGTATTAACAAACAGCCTGAACACTTGCGTCATGCTCGTGAAGCAGCAGCCTTCTACAATGCTCACTTCCTAGATCATGACGACGGTGGTGTTTACTTCAACGTTTTGGCAAACGGACTACCTTTCTTAATGGGTACAGAGCGTTTCAAAGGCTCTCACTCAATGAGTGGTTATCACTCAATGGAGTTGTGCTATTTAGCAGCAACTTACACTAATCTGCTGATTACTAAGCAGCCGATGGATTTATACTTCAAGCCGCAACCAGGAGCATTCAAGGATAATATTCTGCGCGTCTCTCCAGATATTCTTCCTCCAGGGAGCATCAAAATTGGTGCTTGTTGGCTTGATGATGAGAAGTATGAAGATTTTGATGCTGATGGTTTAACTGTGAAGTTGCCTGACACAAAAGAACAAGTAAAAGTTAAAGTTCAAATTGTTCCCAATTAGCCAGAGTAGCAGTAAAACAAGCAACATGGAGATTAATATCAAAACGCTCCAAGTAACAGCACTCTTAGTTGCTGTGAATGTGGACGCTAACAGCACACCTCCAGTTTCAGAGGATGTCAGTATTGATACCCTCCAACAAGTAACCTTGATAGAAATGGTGGGTGATGTCGATGCGAGTACCGCACCTTTAGTGCAACAGCAAGTGCTACCCTTAGCACAGCCTGGTGCCAAAATCCTCCTAGACATGACACAAGTTCCATATATGTCTAGTGCTGGTTTGCGGATGCTGTTATCGCTCTATCGACAGGTAGGTGCTAAAAAGGGGCAGTTGGTGTTATTGGGTCTTGTCGAACAAATTAAAGACACCATGTCTATTACTGGTTTTCTCGACTTTTTTACAACTTGTGACACCCTGGAATCAGGCTTAGAAACCCTGAATGTCCAACTTCCAGTTTGATATACCTAGCGGGAAACTAAGTTAATACAGGTGGGCGGTAGAGCTACTACAGATTAGGAAGTTATTTATAACGTCTCGTCAGTAGCGATCGCATCTATCGCCCGATGTATTAAAACTGCCTGAATCCTTGCATAAAATTATTTGTTGAGGCGGAAATGGATCTAGCCAGAATTGATATAAATCCCACCCATACATCGGGAGACTTTAAGCTACGTCCAGGTCGTCCTTTGCCTTTCGGAGCCACGCTTGTACCTGGAGGAGTTAATTTTTCAATCTTTTCCAGCCATGCCACATCCTGCATATTAGTGCTATTTAAAAAGCACGCTCCCGAACCACTGGCAGAAATTCCTTTTCCAGAAGAGTTTAGGATTGGGAACGTCTTTAGTATGATTGTTTTCGATTTAGATGTCGAAAACATCGAATACGGCTACCGTATGGACGGTCCTTACAACCCTAAAGAAGGTCAGTGGTTTGACAAAAGTAAAATTTTGATGGACCCCTACGCCAAGGTTATTGGTGGTAGAGATGTTTGGGGAGAAACGCCTGATTGGGATAACGTTTATCAGCATCGCGGTCGTCTTTCCTTTGATGATTTTGATTGGGAAGATGACCGTCCTTTGGAAATCCCGCCAGAGGATCAAGTTATTTATGAAACTCATGTCCGCAGTTTTACCCGCCATCCGTCATCTGGAGTCAAGCATCCTGGAACTTATACTGCTATTAAAGAAAAGATTCCTTACTTGAAAGAGTTAGGGGTTAACTGCATCGAACTGATGCCGATATATGAGTTTGATGAATTTGAAAACTCCCGCCTTAACCCAGAAACGGGAGAACTATTAGTCAACTATTGGGGCTACAGTACTGTGGGTTTTTTTGCACCCAAAGCTGGCTATGCAGCTACAGGTCGCTTGGGGATGCAGGTTGATGAGTTGAAAACTCTGGTAAAGGAACTGCACAGAAATGGCATTGAGGTAATTCTTGATGTTGTCTTTAATCACACTGCTGAAGGCAATGAGTACGGTCCCACAATATCATTTCGGGGGATTGACAATAAGATCTATTATATGCTAACCCCAGAGGGTTACTACTATAACTTCAGTGGTTGTGGTAATACGATCAACTGCAACAACCCAATTGTCCGCAATATAGTACTTGATTGTCTGCGCTATTGGGCATCGGAATATCACATTGATGGTTTCCGTTTTGATTTAGCAGCTATTTTAGGGCGCGATCCTTGGGGCGCACCTCTAGCCAACCCGCCATTGCTAGAATCTCTAGCATTTGACCCAATTTTAGCTAAGTGCAAACTCATTGCTGAGGCTTGGGATGCAGGTGGATTATATCAGGTGGGTTCTTTCCCAGCTTTTGGTCGTTGGGCTGAGTGGAATGGTAAGTACCGCGATAGCATCCGCAAATTTCTGAAAGGAGATGGTTCGCTAGGGGATATGGCACAAGGGCTGCAAGGCTCTCCAGACCTCTATGCCTGGGCAGGTCGTGCGCCAGCGACATCAATTAATTTCATCACTTGCCATGATGGTTTTACGTTGATGGATATGGTTTCGTACAACTCTAAGCACAACGAAGCCAACGGCGAGAATAACAATGACGGTGCCAACGATAATGAAAGTTGGAACTGTGGTTGGGAAGGTGCGACTGATGATCCAGGTATTAATGCCTTGCGTCATCGGCAAGTAAAAAATGCTGTAGCAATGTTGATGGTGAGCCAGGGTGTACCTCTGCTTTTGATGGGAGATGAAATCGGGCGCACTCAGTATGGTAATAACAATACTTATTGCCATGACAATGAACTCAACTGGCTAGATTGGGGTTTGTTGGAGAAAAATCAGGATATTTTCCAGTTTTTTAAACACTGTATTAATTTCCGTAATGCCCATCCAGTACTAAGAAATCAGTACCATTTCCAAAACCGTGATTATGTCGGCAGTGGCTATGCGGATATTACTTGGCATGGAACTCAGGCATGGAATGCTGATTGGTCTCAGAATAGTACTCTGGCTTTTATGCTTTGTGGAAAACACGCTAAAGCGGGTACTGTTGAGGACAACTATATCTATGTAGCTGTGAATATGCACTGGGAGGCACTCTGGTTTGAAATTCCAGGTTTGCCACCAGGAATGCAATGGCATATCTTTGCCAATACAGGTGCTACTCCACCAGAAGATAGTTGGCAACCTGGAACAGAACCACGACTGGAAAATCAGCAGGGGATTATGTTGGGCGATCGCTCAGTAGTAATCTTGGTGGGAAAATAGTCTTGAATATTTGGTGTTGAATTGAGAGTTAATTGATTAATTAATAATTAACACTTCAGCACTAATAATTCCCAGATACTCTTGAATTTACAATCTAAAACTGCAAATTATAACTATGGCTTTCACTGCAACCCTGGAAACAACTAACAATATCGGTAAAATCAAACTTGCTGGAGAATTGGATGCAAGTACTGCACCAATTTTTAAGGCAGAAATTGAAAAAGCGGCGGTCGAAAATGTCAAGCGTTTAGTACTGTTAATGGAAGACTTAGATTACATGGCTAGCGCCGGACTAAGAGTGCTGATCTTTGCTAAACAAAAGATGGGTGCTAAGGCTGACATTTATGTGGTTGGCGCTCAAGAGACGGTGTTGGATACTCTTAAAAAGACTGGATATGATCAGAGCGTGATTGTGCTTGAGCAATATGACGCGACTCAAATAGAAAATGTCTAGCAAAGGCTAAATATAGGGAGGGGAAAGTCAAAGGGAAAAACACTTTCTTTTGACTTTTCTTTTGTTTTAATTGAAAGTTTTTGGCGTGTAATATGGAAACTTTAACCGTCCCTGGAACCCTTGACTCTTTAAAGCCGATCGCTGACTATGTAATATCAGCCGCCGCAGAGGCAGGTTTGAATAAAAAAGCGTCCTATAATCTTCGTCTAGCTGTAGACGAAGTTGCCACCAATATTATTATTCATGGTTATGAAGAAGCTGGTCGTGAAGGACTGATCAACTTGTGGGGTGAACTAGACGAGCAAGCGTTAAGTATTTTTATTGAAGATACAGGAGTAGAGTATAACCCCTTTGAGACTGATCAGGTGGAAGAAGAAGAGTTAAAGTTACCTTTAGAGCAACGTAAGCTCGGTGGACTTGGAGTGTATCTTGCTATTCAAGGGGTAGATAAGTTTCTTTATGAGCGTGGGGATAATCGCAATCGAAATATATTTGTGATGAAGCGAATGTCAACTTGAATCCGAGGTAATTATGACAGAAGATCATCAATCTTCCGAATCGCTAGTTGAGCAATTAGAATTACTGCGTTTTGAGGTAAATGAACTCAAAACATCGAAAGCTGCTGCTGACGCGCAAAGAGAGTTGCTAGAAAATCTGGTAGCTATGGCGCGATCGCAAACAGAAGAGCAGATGCTCACTGCGACCTTAAAAAAAACTCTTGATGTTTGTAACAGGCTAACTGATTCTGAGAGAGGCAGTTTATTTTTATATGATAGTAGCGGGGCTATTAGTGCCAGTATTCTGACGCGCAAAGATGCTACAGCTGAGTACAGTAATCAACTGATTGGGATTGTATTAGACAACGGACTCGCAGGTTGGGTTAGCCGTAACCGAGAAATCGGATTGATTATTGACACCCAACAGGATGATCGTTGGTTAGAACTGCCTAATCAACCTTACATTGTGCGATCGGCTTTGGCAGTTCCTATTCTGAGGGGTCAGGAGTTACTGGGTCTGCTAACTCTGTTACACTCAAAAACAGGTCATTTTAGTAATGATCATGCTCATTTGATGCAGGTGACAGCCGATCAAATCGCTCTTGTGTTAGAAAATGCAGGTCTTTACGCCAAACTTGATGAATCCAATAATTCCTTAGAAAAAGCTAAAAATGTTGCCGAAACTTATTTAAAAGCCCTCCGCAATGAATTAGATAAAGGCAAACAAATTCAAAGAAATTTTTTGCCAGATTATTTACCAGAAATTCCTAATTGGGAAATTGCTGCTAGCTTCTATCCTGCTCGTGATGTAGCTGGGGATTTCTATGACGCATTTTTACTGCCTGGGGACTATGTGGGGCTAGTTATTGCTGATGTATGCGATAAAGGAGTCGGAGCCGCGCTGTTTATGGCTCTGTTCCGCAGCTTGATTCGTGTCTTCTCTGGTCAAACCCTCTTAAGTGGATTTGCTATTTTGGATAATGCTCAAGAAATAGGCTATAAAATTGACCAGCAGATAGCTAACAACTTGCCGGAATCTAGCGCACTCAAAGCGATTGAACTTACTAATAATTACATTGCTCAAACTCACTTTGAGATGAGTATGTTTGCCACAATGTTTTTTGGCATACTTAATCCGGCTACTGGTTTGCTGACTTACATTAATGGTGGGCATGAACCTCCAATTATTTTGAGTTCAAATCGAGAGATTAAGCGTCTGGCTCCCACTGGACCTGCTGTAGGGATGATGCCTGACATGAATTTTAAAATACAGCAAATTCAGCTAGAACCAGGTGATATGTTACTCACTTACACTGATGGTGTTCCTGAAGCCCGTAGCCCTAATGGGGACTTTTTTACCGAAAAGCGGCTACTGTCATTGTTGGAGGAATTGACCTGCTCGGCTACAGAAATGCTCACAAATATAGAAACTCGTTTGCAGGAGCATATAGCTGATAGAGATCAGTTTGATGACATCACTATGTTGGCAGTGCGATGGACTGATCTTGGTACAAAAGCCGGAGTAGCAAGAGAATAATAAGAACGGAGTTGTAAATAATTATGTGAGTAAGTTACTTTTATGGGAATAGTTGGTTATATTTCAACCATTTTTTTTCAAAAAAATCACAATAATTTGCTCACATACAAATTAATCAAAAAAAATACATTTATATAACATAAATGCTTTGTAAGGAAAGCTTAAAAGCAAATTAATTTAATTATTTTTCATAAAACGTTATGTCCATCTTGGAGAGATTGGCGCAAATGATCCTGATGAGCCTATATTGGATAAGTATTAAATATTATTTAATTCGATAAAGCAATGCAAAGGTTTTGGCAACACGCACGGTGGGGTAGCCTAAGTTTAGCTATCTTAATCTTTCCAGCTATTTTCTTAAAAGCAGCGATCGCACAAGAAGCTGAACCAAAAATTGAAGTATTTTCAGATACCAATCAATCTTTTGTACAAGCAACCGACAATGTTAAGTCTGATCAAAAGCCATTAATTAATTCAAATTCTGCCGAGAGTTTGACAGATCAAGCTCAGGCGGGTAGAGAGGAAGTTTTGCCTAATAACA
Source organism: uncultured cyanobacterium (assembly GCA_963711165.1). GTDB lineage: Bacteria > Cyanobacteriota > Cyanobacteriia > Cyanobacteriales > PCC-9333 > Crinalium. The sequence goes on from CAVQDG010000077.1 coordinate 92,988, forward strand.
ATGGGCTTGAGCAAATAAATTCTGTATCAGAATTAGCTGATGTGCAACCTACTGACTGGGCATATCAAGCATTGCGATCGCTAATTGAACGCTACCAATGTATTTCTGTGCCGCGTGATGGCAGATTTCGTGGTAATGAAGCGTTAACCCGTTATGAATTTGCCTCTGGTTTAAATAGTTGTTTAGATAAAATAACGCAATTAATTGGGGTAGGTAACGCAAACCAAGTTCCTGAATTAGATTTAGCTACTATCAAAAAGCTACAAGCAGATTTTTCTACTGAATTAGCTTCCCTTCGCACACGCTTAGATACTGTAGATGCACGTACTACCGCACTCCAAGCAAATCAATTTTCCACTACTACTAAACTTAGCGGTTTTGTCTCTTTCAACCTGACGAGCGCGACGGCTGGAGATTCTATAAAAGCAGAAGGAATCAGCCCTATATTGCCTATTGCACCCCGCATTCCTGGAACTAATCAACCAGTTGTTAGAAATATAGCTAACGATACTAGCACTACCTTTGGTAGTTTAACATGGCTCACACTGAACACATCGTTTACAGGTAGAGATGTTTTAATAACTACACTAGCTGCGGCTAATTCACAATCTCCGGCAAATGAGTTTGTTTCAGCAGGTTTATTCAATACAGTAGGCGTTCCTTTTTTCGATCAAACTTCTAGTCCAAACTTGGGTCAGAGTGATGTTGTGCTTCGCAACTTGTTCTATAGTTTCCCAGTTAATAACTCTGTACGATTAACAGTTGGACCAAAAATTGATTGGGCTTATTTCTTTGACTTCAATCGTTTTACATTACCTTTTAATGGGACATCTAGCTTTAACTCTACTCTTGGTACTTTATTAACCTCAACTGTACGTGGTGCTGGGGCAGTAGTTGAATGGAATATCAATAAGCAATTGGAATTCCATGCTGGATATTTGGCAGAGAGCAATGAGTTTTTACCTGGTACTCGTCCTGCAGTTGATCCGAATAAAGGCTTATTTGATGGTACTCATACAATTACGGCTGAATTGACCTTCAAGCCTAGCCAAGCTGCTAATATTCGCTTGCTTTATCAACATTCTTATCTTAATCAAATATTTGGTGTAATTGCTAGTAAGCCGATAATTGGTATAGCTGATGATGGATTTGGCGACCCGGTTAATGATGCTACGGCTGATACCTTTGGGGTTAATTTTGATTGGTTAATTAACAAAAATTTTGGATTGTTCGGACGTTATTACTATTCAACTACCCAAATAAATCCAGTAACACCTGGAAGACCTAATGGAGATATAAATGCCCAAAGTATTCAAGCTGGATTGGCTTTTCCAGATTTGGGTAAGCAAGGCGCATTAGGTACGTTATCATTTGTTATACCATTTGATGTTAAAGATGGTCGCCAATTTTTAGCCTCTGGAGGTGGTAATGGCGGTACGCAGTATGAAATTGAAGCCAATTACTCTTATCCTTTAACAAGTAATGTTTCAATACTTCCTAGCTTGTATGTAATTGGAAACATTAATAACTTTAGTGATAATCCGACGGTGTTTGTTGGTAGTATGCGTACACAGTTAAGTTTTTGAATTGTCGGTACGCATTTTCACCAGAAATTAAGATTAATTGCACAGAGATATTACAATGTAGGGTGGACATTGCTTACTCTACATTGTAAATAATATTATTTATGATGCCAAAAATTTTGTTAGGCAGGTGTTATTAAATAAACTAGCTTCGATGTTTTGGTCTTCAGAATTATCTCAGCAAGAAGCAGACTTAAGTATAATTCCTACCATTATAAACACACAAGAAAAATTTATTGTTATTCTTAACGTAGATGTTCCTAACTTAAACAGCTTGTTTGAGATAGGAAATAATTGTACCCTTCCAGCTAATTTGTTTGTTAAACACTTAGTAGATTTATTCTATCAGTTCCTTAAATCGGGTTAAAAGCGAGGTATGTCAAAACTGAGATTTGTTGACTTATTTGCTGGAATAGGTGGAATGCGATTAGCATTTGATCAAGCTGCTCAATATGAAGAGTTTGAAACTGAATGTGTATTAAGTAGCGAAATAGATTTAGAAGCTAAATTAGTTTATGAAAAAAATTTTGGCGAACATCCTTTAGGAGATATCAGGTTAATTAATCAGCTACCAGCACATGAATTTATGTTAGCTGGTTTTCCTTGCCAATCTTTCTCGTATGCAGGTAAAAAAGAGGGTTTTGGAGATACTAGAGGAACCTTATTTTTTGAAATTATGAGGTTGATTGATAGTTCTAAACCAAAAGCTTTTATTTTTGAAAATGTTCGAGGTTTATACACACACGATCAAGGTAAAACTTTAGCAACAATTAAACACGAAATTCAAAGCAGAGGTTACAGTTTTAATTATTTTTTACTAAACAGCTATAATTTTGGTTTACCCCAAAATCGTGTTCGTATTTATATAGTCGGTATTTTAAATGCTTATCCGCAATTTGGTCTAATGTCAGATTTAGGACCGAAAGACTCGCATTCATCAAATACTGAGCAGTTATCTTTATTTCCTTCTTTAAAAAGAAATATTACCGTTGCAGATATTTTAGAAAATCATCCAGATCGAAAATATGATTGTTCACCAAATTTTGTTGATGCTTTAAAAAAAATTGTTAATAATGATTTAAGTAAATTAAATGGTGTACGTCTTATTGATTATCGTGGCGGAAATTCTATACATTCATGGGAATTAGGTTTACGTGGCGAGTGTAGTGCTGATGAAATTGAATTAATGAATCTTTTTATTTTAAAAAGACGTAATAAAGTATTTGGAGATGAGCAAGACGGTAAATTGTTAAATCAGGAACAAATTAGAAGTTTTTTTGAGCATCCTCATCTGGAGGAGATTCTGGATTCACTGGTAAAAAAAAATATCTCAAAAAAATTAATGATAAGTACAAACCTTTGGCTGGTAATTTTTCTTTTGAAGTCTATAAATTTTTAGATACAAACAAAATTTCTGTAACTCTTGTTGCTAGTGACGCGAATAGGTTAGGAGTTTACCACAATAACCGAGTAAGAAGGATTACTCCCCGTGAAGCTGCAAGGTTACAAGGTTTTCCAGATAATTTTATCTTGCATCCCAACAATGATAAAGCTTACTATCAACTTGGTAATAGTGTCAGTATAAATGTAGTTAAAGCAGTGGCTCAAGAAGTAATTTTAAAAACTTTGTACTATATGCAGCAAGAAATTAAGACTAAATTTAACAAGGAAGAAAAATTTGAAAACTATGTATAACTGATAGGGCTTACGCACCGAAGGCTTGAAACCTTAATCCCCCCTACCCCCCTTAACAAGGGGGGGAAATTCAAAGCCCCTCTTAACAAGGGGGGGAAATTCAAAGCCCCTCTTAACAAGGGGGGGAAATTCAAAGCCCCTCTTAACAAGGGGGGGAAATTCAAAGCCCCTCTTAACAAGGGGGGGGGAAATTCAAAGTCCCCCTTAACAAGGGGGATTTAGGGGGATTAGAAGTAAGTCCTGACTGAGATAGTTATCATTTTTAACTATAAAGAAAAAGAGCCTCTAACTATTGTTCCCAGGTTGAACCTGGGAACAAGTTTGTTAACGAATAGCAGGCGGTAAAGCTAACTGACGCACTGATGATGGCTTGTGACCATTGTGAGTAACCGTTTCAGAAGTTTCTTGTAATAATACTTCCCGAATTAACCGTGCTGCTACTCGCTGCGCTAAACCACCAGCAATTTGTTTACCCAAATTCTGCGTTTCTGGTTTTAACAACAACTGCGGAATCTTTGGTAAGAATGCCAAAGCATCAAAACCAGGAGTTTCTTGCAAAATTTGCCAAATTTGTTTTATATGTACTAACGTCTGAGATTTTTCTGCTGCTAAAGGCTTTTCGTTAGTTGCTAACCCCACGCCCTTCTGGAAATAATAAGTTAAGTTGTGAAGAGTACTTTGTCCAAATGTATCTACACCTTTGATAATTTCATCAGCTAGTTGATACCGGATAAAAGCACCCCTTTCAGAAAGTAAAAATTCCAGGGTTTGATTTAAAACTTGGTTGATCTCAAAGCCATCACTATTACTAGCATTTTTCAACAAATTCTCTAATCTATTCCACCTGAAACTGCCATTTTTAAATAACAAATCTTGCAGAGATGCTCGTAAGTCTGGAGATGGATCTGTTAATAAACGTCGGGCAACATAAGGATAAGCTTTACTTAAAACTTTGAAGTTAGGATCGATATTAATCGCAATTCCTTCTAGAGTAACCAGAGAGCGAATAATTAAGGCGTAATACGCTGGTACTCGGAAAGGATATTCATACATCAAAGCTGATAATTGATCGGTAATACTTTTGAAGTTAAGTTCAGCAACGCTTGCTCCTAATGCGTTACCGAAAACATCAGCAAATGCGGGTATAATTGGTGTTAAATCTGTTTCTGGTGTTAAAAATTCTAGCTTGACATAATCACGAGCTAATCCTTCAAAGTCGCGGTTTACTAAGTGAACAACTGCTTCTAATAAACCATAACGTTGATAAGGTTTAACCTGACTCATCATGCCAAAGTCGAGATAAGCTAACTTACCGTCAGTAGTAGCTAATAAGTTACCAGGATGAGGATCGGCATGGAAAAAACCATGTTCTAATAGTTGTCGTAAAGAACACTGTACGCCGACTTCAACTAAATGGGCTGCGTCTATTCCTTGTTCTTGAAGTGATGGGATGTTGGTTAATTTAGTACCGTTGATCCACTCCATTGTTAAGACGCGAGTACCTGTGTATTCCCAATAAATGTGGGGAATATAAATCTCAGGAATGTGACCATACAGTTTAGCAAACCGCTCGGCGTTATGTCCTTCGTTGACATAATCCATTTCTTCAAAGATGCGGGTGGCAAATTCATCCATAATTGCCACTAAGTCACTGCGTACTTGCTTGATATTCTTTTGAGTCCAACCAGCAAGGTTTCGTAAGATGTAAACGTCTAATGCGATCGCTTGTGCTAAACCTGGACGCTGTACTTTTACCGCTACTGTTTCCCCTGTCTTTAACTTACCTTTATATACTTGCCCCAAAGATGCTGCTGCTACTGGTTGGGGAGTTAATTCAGCGTAAATTTCTTCTGGGCGATCGCCTAATTCTTCTTCAATATATTGGTAAGCTATTTCATTGGGAAATGGTGGTAATTGGTCTTGCAGATGAGTTAATTCTTCTAAATAAGCAGGCGGTACTAAGTCTGGGCGCGTCGAAAGTGCCTGCCCAATTTTAATATAAGCAGGTCCC
>CAVQDG010000078.1:0-32394 GCA_963711165.1 uncultured cyanobacterium
ATGTACTTTCCATTAATTCTTTGGGCAATACTAGGAGCCGTTATTTTGTCTTGAGTTTTAGGTACTTCTTCTGCTTCTAATACTTCAAGCCCTTTTAGCAAAACCATTCTGACAATAGAGCCTATTGGCTGACCAGGCTCAGTAGCTTGTCTTTCCAATCTGGCTCTGAGACCTTTAAGGTCAACCGTAAGTCTTTCTTTATTTTTATCCTTGTTATTTACCATTTTTCTAGCATACGGCAAAATATACTATCTCGTGCAATTTTCACCAAAAGTATAATTTTTATGAAAAGTGTGCTTTCTGGTGATAAATGGTGATAATTTAAATGTATGCCTTTAAAAAGGCAAGCCCCCTTCCCAGTGCAATCTTGCCGGAGCGCCTGGGAAAGGGGCATATCTCCAAAAAACAAGGAGACTTTCTTCATCTATGGTAACAAGTACAATTCCTCTCTACCGACAACAGTCAAAATACGCAAACTGCGTAATAGCTTACCCTGTAGCAGTTTTCCATTATCTATCCAAGGTGCATCATATGATCGATGCACTCAAAAAACGACAATTGGAACCTAGTGATTTTTGCCGAAAGTGGATTAAGTCAATTGCTCCCGACGAACGAGGCTACTACAAAGCTTGCGTAAAAGCCATAGCCGAAGCAACAGGACTATCCGAACGAACCATCGAAGGTTGGGGTCCTGATTTTAAAGGTCGCCCAGACTCAGTTTTAGTCACGCTTAGCAAGGAGGACACCATTAATCAAATTCGAGTTTTGGTGAAAGTAGATAATTTACCAGATTATCTAAAATCTTAATTTTTTATACGTGAATTGCGTATAATTAAAACTAAAGAAAAACCTCGGCTACCAACCGAGGAAACAACAAAAAGCGATCTTTTATAATGACACATCTAGCCTCTACCATCATTGCCAAACAACCTTTAGCAGAAAAACCGTCTGCTAAAAATGAGGCTTTGAGTTCTGTAGCTGGATGTGTTTTTACACTTGAACCCCCATCTTGGGCAACCGCAGTAAGACCAACACTGCCACCAGATGCCCCTACTGCTGGGTATCTGTGCGGTGGTGCTGGCATTATGTCGGCTGGTTTTGAAGCTGCTGGCATTCGTAGTTTATGGAATATCGATCATGACCCAAGTGATCCTAAGTTGAGTAATGCGATCGCAGACATTTACGATCACAACTTTAGCTCGCGAGTCATTCGCCACACCTTACAGGAGGTTGCTTTATCAGGTTTTACAGGGTTAGAAACTCCAAACATCCTAGTACTAACTCAATCATGCAAAAACCTTTCTAAAAGCAACCCTAAGCAGAAAGAAACTGAAGCCGACATAGCTGTAGCTACTTCCGCTACCCAAGCTATACAGCACTTTCTCCCCCAAGTATTTGTTGTTGAGAATGTCCCAGAGTACGTAGGCTCACAGTCTTGGAAAATTGTCGGGAATACCTTAGAACAGTTGGGCTACAACATCACTTCAGGAGTTATCAACGCTGCCGATTATGGCGTTGCTCAAGACAGAAGACGATTTGTGGCGATCGCAATCCTAAATGCACCTGCAATCCCACTACCTACGCCAACAGGTATTAAAACTGGATGGCTAGAAGCTGTAAGCGATCTACTTGTTAATGCTGAAACCGTTTACCCAACTGAAAAACAACTGGCAAAAATTCAAAGGTTGGGCGCTAGTTTTCTAAGCGAACCAATACTGATAGAAAGAGTTGCACCTTGGGGATTGCCTAATGCTAAATCACCAGTTGCTCCTTGCTGGACAATTCGGAAAAGTATTTGGTTAGACCAGCGGCATTGCAGCCGAAATAACGCTATCAACATTAGATTCCCTGACGGCAGTTGGAAAAATTTAGGTGTACGCGGTGCTGCTAGATTGTGTTCTGTTCCAGATTGGTTCTGGCTACCAGAAGAAGCCTGGAGTGCTGGTAGCGCGATCGGCAACGGTGTTCCTTGTTTGATGGCACAAGCGATAGCGCAAGCGCTGACTTGTCAGTTCGCAGAAACAATCAAACCGTTCATAGTTCAAGTTGCAGCTTCATCAAACCTAGATTGCAGCATCAAAGTAGGTACTCGCGCAATCTGCACATCTACCAGAACCAGCTTAAACAGGATTGCAGGCAAAGTTGGCACAGTTTCACGCTGGCTAAAATTTGAATCCAAATTTTCTTGGAAAGCAGACGATAGCACCATCGAATACGGATTGGAGCCATCAGATTTAACACCACTTACAACAGTTGAGATTAACGCTGAAAAGCTTTATCAACGCTTGCACTACAACCTTTTGATTGATGAGAAGTATATATGCGAAAAAACACAACTTTCAGAATGTGAATTTAAGGAAGCTTCTAATCTACTCAAAGATTTAGGAGTAGCGATTACAGATTTAAGATACGGCAAAACTCTTTGGAGCAGAGCCACAGATAGTATTTCTCCAATTTTTAATAAAAACCTAAACACTACTACAGAGGATAGAACCATGACTGTTACTACTGCTGTTACCACTGAAAATCTAGTTGCTAACAATGTTGAAATTGAAACCGTTATTACCAGTGTTGCTCCAACAACCCGTAAAGTTAAACAGCCTAAAATCCGTAACCAGCATTTATTAGAGAATCCTGAAATTGAAGCTGCCGCAGCATCAGTTGTTACTTCATCATTCGCAACTATCAAAAATAGTTTCCTTGGAATGGTAGAGGAAGGACGCAAGTTAATAGATATCAAAATTTCCATGTACTCATTACATGGTGAGAAATCTGGTGAGAAGAAGTTCACAAAATGGTTAAACAGTAGCGATTGGGGCGGTTTCGGCAAGCGTTGGGCAGCATCAGCACTATTACTTGCTGAATGGTGGATGACATTGCCTAAGCACGTTCAAGAATGGCTACCAAATAATATCCAAGGTTGGAGTCATAAAGCTATTACCAAATTGCCTGTAGCTTCTGCTATTGGGAAAAACTTTATGATGGCGCTTGTAGCTCGTGGCAAGCAATCAGGTAAAGGTTGCAATGGCGCGTTCAATTCCAAAAACTTAAAAATTGATGATTATGCTGTTGTAGTTGAACGCAATGCCTGGAAAGGTGAAATCGGCAAGGTTGTTGACGTAGCTGATGATGGCACTATCACTTTAGAATTTAGCCCAGGACTAACATTCAAATTTGCCCCTGAAAAACTAGAAAAGTGGTTAGATGAAGTTCCTAATCTTGCGGCTGGCGACAGAGTTACGATTACAGGGGACAAAGATTGGGAAGGTTATGTTGGCACGGTATTGAGCAAACAAGAAGGTAATGGCTGCGGTTGGTGGGTTCAACTTGATGCAATCGCAGAAAGAGGAAGCGTTACCAAAAACTTGTTCAAAACTAGCCAACTCAAAAACCTAGTTTTAGCAACCGAAAGCGACTGGGAAGAAATCACTACCTTATATAGTTTGTCAGAGTCAAATCAGGAAAGTGTTCGAGAACAAGCTCAACTACTAGCAGCAAGCAAAACTGGTGAGGGCAAAGAACCATTTGTGACTGTTGATGACATCAAATCAGTTTTAAACAATTTTGGATTTAAAGCCAAAAACTCTGGTGGTGGTTCTAATTCTGGTGGTTTCGGCGGTGCTGGTGGTGGTGGTTCTGATTCCAGTAATGATAGTGAATCAAACTCCTTCAACTTAATCAATGGCAACAATGACAGTGAAAAAGTTTATACCCAAGCCGAAATTGAAGCCCTAAAAGCTGAATGGGAGCAACAACTTCGCAATGAACTGTTAATCGGACTCAAGAGTGAACTACGTTCCCAAGTCGAAAGTGAAGTAGCCAATGAACTAAATGCAGCTAAAACTCATGCAGAACAAGTAAACAGCAAATACCAGCAAGCACTTAAAACACTTGAAACCACAAGTGCAAAAATCCAACAGGTTGAAAAATTAGAAAGCGAATTGGAAGCTATCAAAGCAGAGAATGAGCGCCTAAAACAATTCATGGCTGACGAAGCTGCTAATCCTAGTCGTTGGGAAAAGACTTTCTCGCAAGAAGCAGAAAAAGCGATCGCTACTGAGTTGGAGTCGAAATACTCCCCATTGGTTGAGAAATTAGAAGAAATGAGCAAAACAGTTGAACAGCAAAATCTTGAACTACAACAGTATCGCCAAAGCGTTGATGAAAATAAGCAGCTAAAACAAAGTGTAGAAGCACTGCAACAGCAACTTAATCGGAAGCAGGCTGAAGTTGTGAAGTTGAACAATGCTAAGTCTGTTGAACCGGAAGTTGAAGCATTAACTTTAGAACTCGGTGAAGTTGGGGAGCAAGCTGGCTGGACAGGCTGGACTGCACGCGGATACCGCAGCAGTAACGGCAACCGCTTCACAGGATTAGCTGCAATTAAAGCCTTCATCACTGATGTCAGAGGCGCGATCGCGCCATTAGAGGAAAACCTAGTTATGGAATTCTAAATAGTTCTGGTAACTAGCACTCACAATCAAACCAATTAACAAAGGTTGAATTGTTATGACAACTCAAACCCAAACTAAACCAACACAAAAAATGTTGGGCAGCCTTCAGCCTGGCGATCGCATTCAGTTTCCGCTATTTCAAGCTGGTCGTCCAAGTACAACTTTGGTAGACAGCAAAGTAGTAGAAGTGTGCCGACTGACTGAAGGTTGGCATCGGGTGGTAACAGAGGATTACGGAGCATTAAAAGTTCACGATCCAACGTTTAAATACTCGATAGTCAAATAACAGATCAGTCACATAAAAAAAAGTTGATGCCCCTAGATCAGCTTTTACCTTACCAGGGGAGATCGCTGATCTAGAGGTGTCCTACCCAAAAAAAAGGAGGCATTCCCAATGGTAACGAAGTTTGGTGCAACCCTGTCGTTAATAGGGTTAAGTTTGTCATTCAGTTTTGTAGCTGCACAACCATCTACTGCTGCTACAGAAATTGATGAGCAACCGCAAGTTAGCAATAGCCAACAGCGAGATAAATCCCCCAATCGTGGAAATGGACGACGTGAGCTTTACATAAACATCGCCCGATCCACTGTCCAGTAGTCACGCTCTTCATTGCAAGTTCCTGATTCGTGACGACTCCACACACAAGCTCGTTATACCGCGAACTTGTGTGGGCTTCTTAAGAAATTAAGAGGCGCGTCATTAGCCTAAGTATTCCGGTATGTCAGGAATACTACGTTTTCTCAGAATATATAGGCACTTCAGAATATAGGACTGACAATCCGTTTTCTAGTTCTGAACACTGCGGACTGTAATTAAACATCTTCTCTGGCAGAAAAGAAGTGTTGCAGTTTAAAAACCTGGGCAAACATTGGCAAAGAAAACAACAGCGTAAGCTGATGAACTTTATCTAGTTCAAATTATGAATCAACAAAAAGTTTGCATTATCAATCAACACGGTCGAGCCTTAATGCCAACCACTCCCCGAAAAGCGAGAATATTAATTAAGGAAGGTAAAGCCAACATAGTTGGATACAATCCTTTCACCATTGGATTGCTTTATGGAACGAGAGGTTACACTCAGCCTGTCACTCTCGGTATAGACACAGGTTACGAACATATTGGATTCAGTGCTGTAACAAACAGTGATGAATTAATAGGTGGAGAACTCAGTATGCTCAAGGGTGTAACTGAGAGAATCACTGAACGGCATAAGTATCGAGTTACAAGAAGAAATCGCCTTCGTCACCGTGCGCCCAGATTTAATAATCGAAGACGTTTACCAGGCTGGTTAGCGCCATCAATTCAGCATAAATTTGACGCTCACTTGAAGGTAATTGAGAGAATTAAAGCCCGATTGCCAGTAACAAGTGTTGTCATTGAAACCGCCAAGTTTGACATCCAAAAAATCAACAATCCCAATATTGAGGGTGCTGATTATCAAAAAGGTTCGCAACTTGGCTACTCAAATTTAACTGCTTATATTCGGCATCGTGACAACTACAAGTGCGGTAATCCTGACTGCAAGAATAAGAGTCAAAACGTTGTACTGCAAATTCATCATCTTGGCTTTTGGAAAAATCCACCTGACCGCAGTAATAAGCCAGCAAACCTGATGACTCTGTGCGTCAAGTGTCATACACCAGCCAACCATAAGAAAGGAAAACTGCTTCACGGTTGGAAACCAAAAGTTAAATCATTCAAGCCAGAAACCTTTATGTCTACCATCCACCGGAGGCTGATTGAGGTGACAGGAGCTACCGAGACTTTCGGCTATATCACCAAGTACAGCAGAGAATTATTAGGTCTGCCCAAGTCTCATCACAATGATGCTTTTGTCATTGCTGGGGGAACTCACCAAGCCCGTTCTGTGCCTTTGATGTTAGAACAAGTCCGTCGCAATAAACGGTCGATGGAGCAGTTCTATGATGCCAAGTACCTTGACGTCAAGGGCGGTAGTATCAAGTCCGGTTCAGAACTTTCATCGGGTCGTAGAACTCGTAATAAGAACTTATCGGGTGAGAATCTACGAGTTTACAGAGGTCAAAAAGTGAGTGCTGGGCAACGTCGGATTAAGCGCATGAGATATCGTTACGCACCGTCTGACTTGGTTCGATTTGAAGGTACACCCTATCAGGTCATTGGAATGCAGAACTTGGGAACGGGAGTCAAATTAAAAAACTATCCTGGAGTCAAAAATAAGGTAGTCAATGTGAGCAAAGTTCAATCCCTTTTAAGAAGAAAAGGTATCTGTAAAGTCGTCAATTAATTTGTTGTTTCCGTACCTCCAACAACCCGTAAGCACCATCCCCACACCATATAGGTACTCCAAGCTTGTGTTGGGATGAGCAACGAAGAAAGCTAATTGGGAGCTTGCACAAACTAAAAAATTCAATCACCAAAAATACCATGTTTTACAAGTTAAAACTTTCCTTGATAGCAGTCCTGCTAGGACTGAATATGACCCCAGCTACAGCTAAAACTGTTCAAATACCCATTTGCAGGTTAAATCAGTCAACAATTCATCAAGGCTGGTTTGTTCATGTCGGTGATATTGGGACAATCCTGGGAGTACAAACTATTCTGCCGCCTGGGGCGACTCTAACAATCTGTAAAACCTCCTACTTCAGAGGCAGCAGAAATCAACAAGATGTAGTAATTGAAGTTGGCAAATTTAGTAATGCTAAAAACGCCAAAAATTTTGGACAACGAATTTGGCTAGAAGTTAGCAGCAATGTTGCAGTTAACACAGGGCCACCATCAGGGGAATAAGCACTCCCTACCTAATTATTTGCAAATACAGTCGTCATTCCCTTAATGCACGGAATGCGACTTTTATTAATTTTAAATTATTTAACTTTATAAAACCGGAGCATCCTAAACGTGCAACTACAAACGAGGAGTGCCAATCAGAACAAAATTAGAATTCCAAAGGTAATGGTTGAGTTCCTTCAGGGTGAAATTCAACGCCAACCAGATAATAGGCGCTTATCGTTAGTAATGTTTGAGCCGATGGAAATTGACGATTGGTGTCAATTCTGGATTCCCATCATTCACCCTGATATACCAGCACCAACACAATCAGATACCAGAAGACCACGCGGGTATATGGCAGCTTGTAAAACTACTATAGCTGCACTTACACAAAGCAGCGAAAGTAGCGTAGAAAACTGGATATACGGAGATAGGGAATGTCCCCATGTTGTCAAAATGTACTTGAGAGCTATTCACCTGCTTTGGTTAATGCGCCGTCAGTTTAGATTTCCTATCAATTTCCCCGATTGCTAATAGAACAGAACAGGACGCGATCGCACTTAGCTGACTTATCAGTTCGCTTTTTTAGCAAGAAAATATTGTAATCATTAAACAGATGAAATTTGCAAAGCATCAATGCGAAAAAATCACCGCGCCCCATCACGACAAGACGGTTGAAGGCAGCAGAGAGAACACAATCGCGCAGATCGCGACAAATTCCCGTTATTAGCCAACTGGGTAGCAGAATCACGAAGCTACTGCTATAGAAAGGCACTTAAACTTCCAATTTCAAGAACTTGTCATACTACAACGAATGCGCGATTTTGCGGCAAAAATAGGACAAGAATCTCGCGCACTACTGCGGACTTTACCTGCTTATTAACGCCGAGAAATACTGAATTACTGGAATAAGTCGTATCGACCGAAGACTGCTGAATACAAGGCTTTCTTTTATCACCAGTAAAATACTTTGTGAACGAGAACGAAGATACCAAAAATTTCTTGAGTCAGCCCAATTAGCCAACCAGCAAAAGCGCCGAATTATTAGGATTTAAACCAAAACAATAAATCAAATTCAAATAACCAATAACACCAAAATTATAGCCATGCGCGGGCTTTTTTTATGGGAGCGCATAGTCAAAAAAGAGAATTCCCCCCAATTGGGGGGATATCGCCCCATATTTAAAAGCCCTGTCCTATATTTAAGAAGTAGCAAGTAGATCGCCACTGGCAATCAATCAGCAGTCAATCGGCAATCAATCGGCAATACTGCCCCGCTTCTAATAGAGAGTAACTAGCACTACCACTTGCTATCTAGTTGATCCCCAATTGATAGCTAATTGATGCCTATTAGAGTTCAATCAGTCACCCATTTGACCGCTATTAGTAGCCCAATGATTGACTGATTGATATCAACTGAACCTCCACCAGTTATCTGTTTGTAGTCCAACTGACTGCAAATCACAAGCAAGTAACAATCAATAAGTTAGCCAATAACAGTCCAATGACATACTGCACGTAAAATGTCCAATGTTGTAAGCATTTTGGAACCAAGAAACGTTACCCATGTTGTTGTAGAACAGCTACCTAACCGCAGTAACCTCAGAGCTAGATATGGTTTACATCCCAGAACTTTTTATGAATGGCATACTTTTCTAGAAATAGCCACACCACCAAAAAATGGATACTTTAAACTTCAAGATGTCATCCTCTTAGATGAATTCTGGATTGCTCAAAAAGTTTTCATGTTTAGCCAAGATGATTTTAAAAATGCCGTAATTCTCACCAAGGATGGCTCATTTGAAAACTTAGTTGCTCAGTACACCAGGATTCCTCTAATTGATTACCTCAAAAAATCTAGTCAATTTAGTCAGCATCCAGTTGTACTTGACACCATCGACCGAATTAACGAAGCAACAACAGAAGCTCTTTGAGCTTAACCACCACCCGCCCAATTCATTTATAGAACCAGGAAAAATTCATGGAATTGTTAGTTAAAACCTTAGCCGAATCAATCAAATCCACAGAGCAAGAACTACGTTCAGCCCTCAGCACGTTAGGATTTCAAATTGCTAGTAAAAAACGGCAAAATGTAGTGTCCGGTACGGTCAAACACGCACTACTTCTTGATAACACCGAGATAACTGCTGATAAAGCCACCAAGGAACTAGCTGCGATCGCACTTGAGTTCAGCAAAACCATTGATGAAGTAGCTACATTTATTGCTGAGTACAAAGCACCAGAAAATGGCGATGCAACTGATATGTCAGAAATATCAGAAAGTGCATCAACCATAGAGGACGAAATTGAACTAGAAGAACTAAAGGAAGAAACGCTTTCCGCGATTGATACTGCCGAACAAGCTATTCTGCAACGTGAAGCTAACGAAAACACTACCTTTGGTGATTTAGGTGGTTTAATTCTCGAAGCCGACTTGGTTATGAAATTACAACAAGGACGAGCTAGAGCTTGGGAAAATCCCAATACTCGTAAAGCTTTGGAAGGCTTAATCAAGCAAGGAAGCCAACACAAACTAGCAACACTGCTGGGAAAGCCTATGACGAATGGAGTGATGAAGCTCAAATCTCTAACGAATATCCTGAAACCAACATTAACAGTCAATATCACCTCAACGGAAGTCGAAAACAAATTACCAGCAGTCCGCACAGCAGCGCCATCGAAACTACTGGCACAGGCAAGTACTTCCACTCCCAACTCGACAACAACAGCAACATTGCCAACTGGGTAGAACAAGAAAAAGCAATCGCAATAACTTTAACGACGGAAAAAGTTGCCCTTTATATGACGAATGCGGGAATTTTAGCTATCGGTACGTCTGTGTCAATTCCCGCCGTTACTACCACGATGGCTCTAGCTACTACTCAAACTGCACCTAATTTTTTACAGGTATCAAGTGCAGCAATAGGCGGAACGGTAATCGGAGTAACTATAGGCATCTGCATCTTGCGATCGCACTACCGTCAAATCACAAATCAATCTTAGTTTTGGGACTGCACTACCACTAACCAAAAAATTATGACTCAAAATAATAACTGGCGCGATCGCTATGCCGATGCGCTGGATTTAGGAGAAAGACCTCAACAAGAATACATTGACTACGAGATTTTCGATCAAGAACCTGCGGGCAATCAACAAATGGTATGGATGCCTGGAGAAGGGCCAGTACCAGTTTACAATCCCAACAGTGTCGCAAGTTTTCCTTGGGAATCTTATCTAACAAATTCTTGGCTAATGGCAGGAGTTGTAGGGATACTAACGACATTGCTAGTAACAGTATTAGCCACTACTACTAATCAGAAAAATCAAGCTGTTGCTCCTGTTGATAATACTCTAGCTAACATCAATCAAGCTAACTATGTTCTAACCCAATCTAGGAGTGCCGAAGTAGTAGCAGTTACTAAATACGATTACAATCCAGGCGAAGTCACTAACCCAGGATTACTGCAACGAGCTATTTTTACATCAGCAGATGGATTCAAAACTAGAATTCAACAATTGCAAGCAAGTTCTAATCCAGCAACAAAAGATCAGCCCAAAGAAATTCTAGTGCAGCGTGCCAGAGTTGATGTCATGAAAACCATTGACATGGGCGCTTCAGGACGTGGCGCTGTCATGGTTCGTGAAGATCCAGCAACGGGAAAAACAACGTATTCACAACTCGATCCGGCTGAGACTGTAGCAGTTGGTTTAGTAAGATTACTAATCATCGAAGCGAGCCAACGTAATAATTTTCAAACTTTCAATCTGCCTGAAATTGCCGTTGCAATTAGAGGTCATCAAGGCATTTTAAGAGACGCACAAGCAAATTTGTTAGGCGCTCAAGGTTGGGTAGACGTAGCAAATCAACTAAGAAATTACGATTTGTATGGACAGAAAATTATCCCATCACTTAACTCCGATTCCAGTACACCGACACCTCTAGTATCAACCCCGAAAAAAGAAGAGGGGAAGAGGGGGACAAGGAGACTTGGGGACAAGGGGAATAATTAAAAATGCAACTAACAACCATAGCGAAATTGGCGATCGCACCCATATCTTTAATTAGTGGTTTAGGACTATTAGGCGCAAGTTTTACTACTACTCAAATCACACAAACAGTCACACCTTATAGTTCTGAGCAAGTTATTGTTAACCAACCCCTAGCAGAACCAGCTAAATCATTACTAATGTTTGGAGGGAGTGCGATCGCAGTTTTGGGGACTGCCGGAGGCATATTTGCAGGTATTGAAGACCACAAACGGCGCATTGGCGGCGTTCAACAAACCAACTTCACCCAAGCCAATTCATATCCGCAGCTTCCTTATTCAGAACAACCTGTATCTACACGCGCACTACCAGCAAACCAACAACAAGGACAAAATTTAAGACGCTTACCTGCTCAACAACCACAACAACAAGCCCAACCAGGACAAGGGTTTGCCCGACCACCTGCACAAATTCCGCAGCGCAATCCTGCAAATCAACAACAACGACCACCCGCACAAATTCCACCTAATCAACAGCAAAGACAAGTACCACCCAATCAACAGCAACGACAAGTACCACCAGCACAAGCACCAATAGATCGTTTACCGCTGCGGTATGCCAAGCCAGCAGATGCAAACCCAACTGCTTCCAACAACCCTGGAAATATTAAAAATTCTGGTAATTCTGGTAATGCACCAGCATTGCAACCTGCTCAAAACGTAGACAGATTTGAAGAAATTAGAAGCCTTTTATTAAGCATACCTACCTTGTTAATTTATGGTAGCCAGGGAAGTGGAAAAACCAGTAAAGGAGGTTGGTTAGCAGCAGAGCATATGAAATTAGGTCACTTAGTACTGCTGGTAAATCCTCTAGCTAAGTGGAAGTTTTTTGAAGGGATAAAAACTTACGGAAAAGGTATAAATTTCAAAGATGCTGCTGATGGCATCATGCAATTTGTCGATGAAGCAAATCGCAGACTAAGACTAAGCGGAACTTCGGATTACAACCCATTTAATGAGCCGCACTGGGTCTTACTTTGCGATGAAATGACTAATTGGGAAGCAAAAATGCCTCTCGATGTTATGACAGCTTTGATTGAAGTTTGCACCCAGCTTTTGAGACAAGCAAATATGTCAGTTGTTTTCACGTCACACGGTAAAACTCTCACCTGCTTTGGTGGCAGGCAAGCTGGCAATGGAAAAGCTGATGTTTTAAAACGTCAATTCACAATGCTACGGTGCGTTTCCAAATCAGATTCTAACATTGAAGGCGGGAAAACTTGTGCAGGATACGCAAAGTTGGAATGGCTGGACGACGAAGATCAAGAAAGATCAACAAAAGTAGCAATTCCTTCAGGAATGGTTCCACCCAACCCAGAAAAAACCGCAAACGGTGTAACTTGGTATGATTTCACGCCGCTATTACCAGCACAACCAGAAAGTGCAGAAACTGACGACGACATTATCAACAGAGAACTAGAAAATGATGATGATCTGGCAGAAGGAGAAGAAAAATTTAGCACGTTTGACGATTTTGTGCAGGAACACAAAATTTTACTAGAAAACTTTCAACCACCTGATGAATGGGGTGACATTTAACGAGAGCGCAATTGGATACAAGCTGATGCAATTCTGGCACAGTTTGTGTAGGTTCGATGCCTACCTGCGCTATTGCAACTAGACCACAGTTGCATCAATTTAACCTTTAAAATTTTGTGGTCAAACAGCAATTTCAACCATAGTTTAAGGATGAATAAAACATGGATTCAAGTTTAGCTCCACAACAAAGGGTACGCAATCCAGGTGCAGAATTTGCCGGACAAGAAGACTACATTGATATCCAATTCCACCGCGTTCCAAATAACAGCCATGAGGAAGCTGTACGACGAGCGCAGCAAGAATTGCACCAAGCAAAGCAACGGCTCAGAAAGATGGAACGGAATATCGGGCCTGCAATGCAATCTGGTTCATGTGCCGCTATTGATGTAGCAGGACAGTTTGTTCATAATTCCAAACCTTGGCGCTTGGCACAAGTGATCGGCTTCTGGTCAATGCTGATCGGTCTATGCACAATTGGCGGTTGGGCGTGGAATGCAGCAGTTGGAGGTACTGCGGCTGCGGGTAATTCTGCTGCTTTACCAGCCAATGCGCCTGTTGCAATGAGACTAGGGCATGGCGTAATAGCAGTTGGTAAACCTGTTGTTGGTGCAGTGTTTACTGGCGCTAGTCAAACTGTTGACCGCGGCGTGCGTGTTCAATTAACAGGAAGTGCAGAACCAACCAGAAACACTGTAACCCCAACTAATGTAACTCCTTCTAGCAGCACTTTCGTACCAGTTGTGCCGATCGCAAATTATGCGGGGCAGTAGATGAGGCAGGGGGAGGGGGTGACAAGGGGACAAGGGGAGAATACACCCTCATTCGCTCTTGCAAAACAAATAGTGCGACATCTAAAAAATCATCAATATGTTTGTATTTTCTCTCATTCCCCCCATCCCCTTGTCTCCTTGTCCCCTTGTCCCCCAATCCCATAAGCCTATGCGAGTCATTATCTTCCCAAAAAGGTCAATCCTAATTACAACCGCCATCGGAAGTTTACTGATTTTAGACTTAACAAAACCTGGCTACCGCCAGTTTGCTTTAGTCCCAGAACTCAAACCACAAATTCTCGACGTTGCAACAGATTTCTCCCAAACTGCAACAAAGTTTAGCCAAGATGCAACCAAATCTTTAATCACTGTACCGAAATCAAATTCAGTCGCTTCAGCTAAATCTAAAACTCAAACTAAAGAACTTAAACCTTGCGCCACACTCCTCGATGGCTACAAAAAGAATTCCAAAGGTGAACCAATATGCAGGGGTATCGGTCAATCGACTTATTAGCTGAATTGCCAATAGATGTTCAGTACCAGGAACTCAAAGAACGGGAACAGTACGAACAGCAGAAACAGCTAGAGCAAGAACTTAACGAGCAAAAATATAATAATGCGATCGCACGGGGTCGTTTCCTATTATTCATAATCAATTTGGGGATGATTGCAGTAATCTCACTTCCGACTGCTAATCAATGGGCTACAAAAATTACTGGTTTAGCTGACGTTATCCCAGAAGTACTGCAATCAATTCCCACAATTCCAGAATTATTTGAACGTACTGAAAGAAATAGTCCAAAAAGTCAAAAATTAGCCAGTGCAGTTATTAATTATGCTCAACAGAAAAATTGGGTAATTAGAACTGGGGCTAGACGCTACAACATTTTCTACGTGCGCGGGATGAACCCTGACGGCTCACTTAATGACAACAAAGTTAATGAATTTAACGATTTAAGAGTAGTTATTGAAATAGTCAATAATACTCCCCGTATTGTTGGGTTATGGGAAGGTACTGATGCCCCTGGTACTCACTACATCAACAATCCCATGAATCCAAAGGGAACAGCAACAATTGTTTCTGGAAAACAATATGGGGCTTGGAAAATGGGATTCCACAAAGGTAATCCTAACCATCCAGCATTAGTTCAAACAGGCGGAACCGTTACAGTTACACGCAATGGTAGTCTCTACGCTGGCTACTTCGGTATTAACCAGCATGGTGGTTATGACTACCCAAGAGATGACATTAAAGATGCTAGTGCAGCTTGCCTTTTAGGTAGAACTCGCAAGGGACACGCCAAATTTATGAACCTACTTGAATTGGATGCTGATTACGTCAACGACCACAACTATACCTTTTACTCCGGCTTCATTTTAGGCAAGGATTTGTTTGTATTTTAGGAACGGAATTAAAGCTGTGAAACTTAAAAATATTCTATTGATCTCTACTTTAAGTGCAATTGTTACAGCCGGAGCCGGAGGTAAGTTTTCTTGGGATGTTTCGTCTTGGCAATGTAATTTAGCTTCGCCAGGTGCGGAGCAGGTTTGTCAGCTACAAAGTGTCCCCTCAATTTGGAGAGGTGCTAGAAGCGGATTTATTATTGGTGGTATTTTAGGTGTCGCTGGGTGCATATTTGTTAGTCGCAAACAGCAATCATTACAGTTTCAAGTAGCACAACCAAGCAACGAAAAGTTTACCTCCAACAATAATGATGTCCACTGGGATTACTTGAGTGCTGGTATTTTAGTGGGTGCGATCGCATTCGCTGTTAGTGAGCCTGTCAAAAACCAAGTAGTTAGACGAATAGCTATAGCTACTGCCAAGGCTCCTGTAAGTATTGAAAAACTTTTCGATAACAGTAAATCTGTTGGTAATGTTGCAATTTGTACTGCTGAAGGAAATTGTTTATCCGATGGATCAGGAACCCATAGCAATCTGTATTTGCAAGGTGGTCACTTTGATCCAGCCAATCATGTTTTCAATCGTGGTTTCTGTTCTGACCAGGGGCGCGGTAAGGATAATGCTGATGCTGACAGTAAGTGCGTTGAACGAGTTAAAAGCCGCTTAAACAGGATTACTCAACGCATGACAGCCGCGGGAACACCACCGCAACAACATATCAATGCTTTTATTAATGCCACTGATTTGTGGAACCAGGCTAGTCCCAGAGTTAGCGACAATTTCCCCTCAAAGTATAGTCAGGCGCTACAGCAGGGGATGTCAGAGTTAGCTGCAATTAAATGGGCGAGAGTTGAAGCTTTTCGTAACTGGCGCGGTCAATTAGATGCTAATGGCTTGAGAAGAGTCTGTAGTAGCAAATGGTCATTTTCTCTCCAACAACAAGTCGGTCTGATCGGTTTAGATAGCAACTCTGAGGAATACATGAAACGCTGTATTGGCTATGACCAAAAAAGACGGACTGATGCGATCGCAGCGACTCTACTAAACTATGGCAAGTCTGCTGGTCTTTCCAACCTGGCTAATACCCAACAATTCAGCAATATTAAATCTGCCAGTCCCAAAGCTAAAAATTCTAATACTCAATTAAGCGATATCCAATCTGTTAATAAAGATATCGTCCTTGATATGCGCTATGCCAGCACCAACAACTTTATGGGCAAGCAAGTTTACCCTGTAGCCAAATGTTTACTGAAACCAACAGTTGCTCAACGACTATCAGCAGTTCAACAAGATTTAGCACAGCTTGGGCTAGGTTTAAAAGTTTACGACTGCTACAGACCATTATCAATTCAAAAGCTGATGTGGGATCTAGTACGCGACGAGCGTTATGTTGCTAATCCGGCGACTGGTTCTAAGCATAATCGCGGTGCAGCAGTAGATTTAACACTGATTGATAGCAACGGCAAAGAATTAGAAATGCCCAGTGCTTTCGATGACTTTACAGAAAAAGCCCATAGAAATTACACAGGCAGCAGTGATAAAGCTAAAAAGAATTCCTTACTGCTTGAAACTGTTATGAAGAAGCGCGGTTTTAAAAGTATCCCAACTGAGTGGTGGCATTTTGAATCACCTGATTGGAAGAAGTTTCCTGTCATGGATGTACCACTGTAAAGTTACAAATTTACCAACCAATATTAAGGAAAAAATGAAGATTCAGACTGTCTTATTACTATCAAGCTTACTACTAACAAGCTGTACTGTCACTGCTCAACAAACGGGTGATAAAGATTGGGCTGTTTCCGTCAAACCAGACGGTACTGGGGTTAACATCCAACCCACTAAACCACAGGAAAATACTACGAATCCTACAACTTTAACTACGCCTAGCCCTAGTCCTAGCCCTGTAATTAGTATTTCACCTAGCCCATTAGTACTAGCTCAACCAATCCCCAGCTTTACACCCAAAAGCACTCTCCAAAACGCTGTAGTTAAACCGTCGCTAGTACCAATTGCAACTAAACCAGTAATCCAACCTTGCCCAAAGTTTACCTATCAATCTCCTCGCATCTCGTTAACACTTTTAAACGGCATAGTTAGCAAGAAAATAGCTGTCCCTAGCTGTAAGATTCAATCATTTTCAATTACAGGAATATCAGGGGCAAAACTGACGATTGACGGTGGTGGTGCTGGAGTAGCAATTATTAAAGGCGAACTGACAAGTCAGCGCTGGCGCTATCGCCTTTTGACGCAGAGTTCTAAAACTACTAAAGGAATAGCTACCTTAAGTCAGGTCACTAACCTCCGACTGAAACTCGGAGGCTTGGAAAAAGAAAACTCACCAACTTCTTAATTCAAGACTAAAACAGTGTCTAGCCTGTGTCTTTGAGACAAACTGAGCCATCTGGGAGTGGTATCCCGCAAGACGTTAAGAATGCCTCCCTAGTTTTTAACCTCTCTGATGTGCCAGTGGCGAAGGGAATTACAAACCTAGAAATAGGACTTATCGTGAATGTTTGTACCCGTTGTCAACATTGAAAATAGACCTCTAATGCCGACCACTCCGAGTCGCGCCAAACGCTGGATTAAGTCAGGTAAAGCAACCCCATTCTGGAAAAAAGGAGTATTTTGTGTCCGACTCAACGTAGAACCATCAAATACTTTTAGCCAACCAATAGCAGTAGGAATTGATCCCGGTTCCAAAAGGGAGGCGTTTACAGTCAAGTCAAAAGTTCACACTTACCTAAACGTACAAACTCATGCTGTTGATTGGGTAAAAGATGCTGTTGAAACTCGACGCAATATGCGTCGGGCAAGACGAGGACGCAATACACCATGTCGTCAAAATAGAGCAAATAGATTAGTCAACAAAAATCGCATTCCTCCATCTACTAAAGCACGGTGGCAATGGAAGCTAAGAATAGCCTTATGGTTAACCAAAATGTTCCCAGTGTCAGCGTTTGTTGTGGAAGATATTAAAGCTCGCACTTGGAAAAACGGACGTAAGTGGAATGTATCCTTTAGCCCTTTAGAAGTAGGCAAGCATTGGTTCTATTCCGAACTCAGAAAGATTGCCCACCTTGAAACTAAGTCAGGAAACGATACTTACGAACTGCGTCAAATCTTAGGACTCAAAAAATCTCAACAAAAGCTATCAAACAAGTTTGATTCGCATTGCGTAGACTCGTGGGTTCTAGCCAACTGGTACGTTGAAGGTCATTCTCAACCAGATAACACACAACTGATTGAAATCATTCCCTTAGAGTTTCACCGCAGGCAGCTTCATCGCTTGCAACACGCACCTGGACACATACGTTCTCGATATGGTGGAACCATTAGTGCTGGATTCAAGCGTGGCTCAATCGTTAAACATCCTAAATACGGGTTCTGTTATGTCGGCGGCTGGCAGGAGTCACCAACAAAAAAAGACCCCAGTAGAAAAACAATTAGCTTGCACAACTTAAATACTGGCAAGAGATTGTGCCAAAACGCACGGGCAGAAGATTGTAAATTCTTGTCTTACAACTCGTGGCGCGTAGCTAATTAATTTATAAAGCCGTCCTAAAAAGACGGGGTTTCTAACCCATTTTCCTGATGACTAAAAGTACTTACAAGGTAGAAATTGTTTCTAGAGAAGATAAGTTTTTTACTGTTACATTTGAAGCGAAAAAAGGATAGAACAATGTCAGACTTTACGGAATCATATTTAAACGAAGCGTCCGATAATGCAATGTCAGACATCTTCCTAAAAGATAAAAACGGGAAAACATTGACAGGTGCAGCTTTACAGCAACGATTAGCTAAACTCGCAAAGGAGAGTGCTGCTAAACAACCTTTGTTGGGAGTAGGAATGCCTGACCTTGAGCGATCAAATTATGAGGAAAAAGCAGCAAGTCAATTAGACTGGCGCGAGCCAGAACCTCAATCATTGGATCTTGAAGCATTAACAGCTAAAGTCTTAGAGGTAGCAAATACCCAATCAGAAACTTTAGCACGTAGCAAAGAATTCGATCAAAAAATTAGAGGTTTACTATCAAAACTTAAAGAAAGTCAAGGGCAAACAAGCGAACGCACCCAAATTGCAGAATATTCGAGTGAAACAATGGTTCCGTTAAAAGATTTAACTGAACTAATAAAAGGTGTAGATGATTTAACTAACTTAGTTGTTGACCAAGACTTGAGAATAAACAAATTAGAACAGGAAATAAACAAAAGTAAAATTTTTGGTATGGCTGCTAAGAACTTAGCAGATGTAATATTAATTGGTACTTTCGGTGGCGCAATCATAGGCTTGTGCCTGGGAATACTGTACCCAAGTCAAACAAAATTAGGAGCCACTTTTGGGTTTGTTGGCAGCGCATCAATGGCTTTACTAAGCAAACTTAACCCCAGTCCCAATCAATAAAATAAATAAAATTTGTGGAATTATTTAATTTCAACTAAATAATTCCATAATTTTACTTTTCAAGGTATTAATTAATTTACAACATGATCAAAAATTGTGAATACACAACTAACGTTTTGGCTACCAGGGAAATGCTCCCCTAAAGTACGACCTCGCGCCACTGTAATTAACCAATCCCACAGCGTAAGTATTAAAAAAGCTAAAGCTCATGTTTACAACTGCCCAAGATACACGGCATGGAAAAACTGGGCAATAAGTAGCTTGTATCGACAGTTTCTCAACCAAAGTAAATCTTACAAACAAGAACCGTTGGAACACATTGAGATTCTAATAGTGTTCATTGGCAAGCATCGCGGTGATGGTGAGAATATGGTAGGTGCGGTTTTAGATTCGGCTGTACAAGCTAATATTATTACAGACGATTGCTTAAAGAATATTCCGCGTGGATGCTGGGAGCATCAAGAAGCAACTAACACAAAAATTACGGGTACTTTGGTGTTAATTCAACCAATTAAGCCAGCCTTAAAGAAATTAAATCCAGTTTGGGAAAAGTGGATTCTTAGCCAAGCTGAAGAACCTCCAGTATTACCAAAAAGTAGTAACCGTTCAAAAAGTAATAAACAAGTTAGCTAATTTTTAGCATTAAAACAAAACAAATGCGATCGCATTTGTTAAGAGTAAAAATTAACGCTTCATTTTATTCTTACACAAGCCCACTTAAAAACTAACAACAAATGTCACAACTACAATTTCACCTACTAAATGTCCCCATGCCTCCCATGCTGCCGAAAATGGTTGGGGTAAGGTCATCTGCTAGATACTTTTCAATCTGTTATTACGGTTCAAAAGCCACCTGGTCAGATGGGAGAAATTTAGCCACGTTTAACTACTACGGCGTATACAATCCCCTAATATCGCACTTAGCTTTAGCTCTTGATCTAAGTGGGTTTGATTTGGGATTTGACGACCAATATCCCACGCACAACATTCTATTTGATCGAGAAGAAAACAAAATTTACGTTGGAGAGTATCAGCGAGTTGCAGAGTTTTTAGACACGCAACATCCCCCAACCCAACCGATAAGTTTAACAGCGGAAGAACTGGAAGAACTTAAACTTCAAGTTGAAGCTGAATTTGGTTCATTTGAGGCTGGTGAGATATTCGATGTCGAAGAAATGCAGAAGATGGGACTATTTGAATTGTTCACAGGCCCAAGTGAATCACAGCGCCAAGATACCGTTGCCTTAATAAGCTGGCTTGATAAATACATTGATGCGGATTTAGTTGACAAATATATTAATGCTGCAAATCAGGGGAATGGCGCAGCGTATGAAGCTATATCCAGGTTCAAAGATCGTGTAATACTTTCCCAACAACTAAACTAACCCCAAAAACATTGTATGCCGACTGTAATAGCGATCGCAATTGCAGTCGGTACAAATACCAGGTTATTAAAAATATAAACCAGCCCCAATACAGGACAATGACCAACAAAATTAAGGCGATAGCCATCAATGGCGAATCAATAGATTATTTTGAAGTAGTTGATAATAATTGGCAGCTAATAGAGCATTTAGCTACTGTAAAAAAATACAATCTCCTAGAATCAAAAGCAGGAAAATTCAGAAAAAAATACGGTAAAAGTACAACTGCCATTGTCAAAGGGCTGCAAGCAGGGACTCCTTTCGATCCTACAAATCCTAAAGTATCAGCAGGTAAAGCACGTAAAAAAGCTAGACAAAGATTAATTAGAGATATACACCTAATTAGTATTGACGGTTGGAACAGTTATAAAGCTAACTATCCAAGCCCTGCTATAGCCTTAGCTAAGGCAATTCAAACCTTAAACCGCTGGATTAAGAGAGACGATGTTGACAAATGGGATCGCGAAACTGCTTACCATCTAAAAGATGAATGGATTCGTGGGCATAAACAATATTTAATTAAAGCTGAAATCAGTAGCCTCAAATCTATTTTTTATAGAGAGGAGTTTAAATATGCTATGGATTTCAAGACCGAAGACGAATGGATAGACAAAGAAGATTTTTATGGACAAAAAGTTCTTTATGCCTATGAGTTTTTGGTAGAAGGAGAAACCATTAAATTCCATAGTTTTTCACCAATCTTAGAAGAAAAGCCACCAATAAATCACAAATCTTTAGGTAGCAGCAAAGCACTTGTTGATGATGAAATTCCCAAAATCAGGCTGCGTAATTTCATGCGACTTATCGGGGCAGGCTTAGGACTTGATAGCAAGTCCGGTGTATTTTATCCGGGGGACAAAGATTAAAATGCAACCCTTCTCTAAAAACTAACGCGCCTACAGCATCTCTAGTTCAGATATGTGTAGGCTTATTTATCAAACACAGCATTGAAACCAACTACCCTTGTCGTTTCCTGTCCTTGACCAGTTCCCTAGCCATCACTATCCCTACATCTTCACGAGTAATTAAAGCAACCCTGCCCCTCAAATATTTTGCTGATTGATTTGATCGTTGGCACTCAACGCAGGCGTTTGACTTAATGTAACGTACTGATTGCTCACGTCCCCAATATTTATGCTGATGCAAGCACAACTTACCTAAATAATGTTTTTGAGGATCAATTTCATTATCAAAAAGCGATAACTGACCTGCTGGTGACTGTAACTTTTTATTCATAATATTAAAAGACTGCTAACGCAGAATTGTAAGTGGACTAATGGAGAACTGAAAATGGCATTTATCATTGGAAAATTCTACACTCACGAAGAGTTAGGAGTTGTACAATTCTGTATTAATAACGAAGGCAATGAAGTATTTGTAACAGAATCAAACAAAGAATATGACTACGATAATGTCGAATGGGAAAGATAAAGTAAAGTAGAATAAAGCGGGGTATAATTCCCGTTTTTATTTTTTGTATAGTTAATAAATTGCTGGCTACTATAGACTGCGATCGCAGTCTATGTATGGACATTTACACTGCTAGATAAAGATCGTGGAAATTGAGAAAAAAAACATTTCACAAATGACAAACGACCAACTATGTTCATTCGTTAATAGTTTTACAGATCCGTCAAACGACTACTTTGGCAATCTACATATTTCTCAAGTAGATGAAGCATTGTTGTTTATTAAGGACGGGATGGAGGGGCAATTTGGAGCCTCATTTGCGGATCAATTCTCGGAAGATGCATTGCATTTATTCGTAGGAGAGCATTATTTCTCCTCTCATTCGGAAGCAGAGGAACACCTGCAAGAGAAAGCAGGGAAAGTTCTAGAAGTTGACCTCCCCTTAATAGGACGCGCCTGGTTATATACGGAATTGAACAGAGTTAAATACATCGCTCCGTACCACTTCAATTTGTCTGATGATGATCCACCGACCACCCACCCAGAAGTGATCAGACTCACTTTTGAAGAGTACAAACAAAGGATAAAGTATATGGAACTAGAAATAGAGAAGGCGAAAAATATCACCTATTTCTAGGATAATTTAAGCGGGTTAAAACCTGCTTACATTTCTGTCAATTTCTACACAAATACAACAGTTCCTAATGTTATTAAATACAATAATATAATAAAAAAAATGACAACTAAAAAAATATCTATTCTTAAAAGTAGCAGCTAAATCCTTGCTCAGTAAAACTTTAGTCCCACAACTGGTAAAACAACAACAAATTGATGGAAATATACAGGGGAGAGACTTATATAATTTAATAAAATAGTGACATTTCATCACGCCTTTCATTAGGAATTTTACAATAAAATTCTTGTCCAAGATTAAAACGAGCAGCACTGCATACGCTATCGCTTTCATCAAAAATTAACTTAGCAAGTACATCAATAGGCGTTTTAGAATTGTTAGCGACCCAGTAACGCATGAGAGGATGTTTATCAGTTGATAGCCTAACTAATGTATTAACAGATATATTGGGGTTTTGAAGACAGGAAGTACGACTAGGGATATGTTTATCATCACTTAATCGATCCAATACATCGGTTGGTGTGTTTGGGTTACTAGCAACAACATCGCGAACAAAACAATTAGGATCGTCTGCTAGTTTAGTCAAAATTTGGCTTGGTGTGTTCGGAGATCTAGCAACAGATGAGCGAATATCAGGATCGGGATGTGCTGATAATTCCATAAAGACCTTAATAGGCGTGTTGGGATTTCGCACAGTCAAAAAGCGGTCGTCTGTATATAGCTGGCACAAGACCTCGAAAGGTGTATTAGGATTACTCCTCAATGCCGATGCCAATACCCAATCAGTCAATA
This sequence comes from uncultured cyanobacterium, assembly GCA_963711165.1. Classification (GTDB taxonomy): domain Bacteria; phylum Cyanobacteriota; class Cyanobacteriia; order Cyanobacteriales; family PCC-9333; genus Crinalium. Next base: position 23,629 of record CAVQDG010000078.1, read on the forward strand.
AAGTCTTATCCGTGGCTAACTTAACTAAAATCTCACCAGGGGTTTTTTGATTACTGGCAACTTTCCCACGCACTCTCTCATCTTTGTCATCTGCTAATATACCGAGTAAGTTACTCGTTATATTTGGATGAGCAGCAAGGGCTAAACGGCAATTAACATCATCAGACCCTACGAAAGAAGCTAATGTATCAACTGATGTATTAGGATTGGCAGCCACTGCATACTGCACAGTAGTACGTTCCATATACGTATTAGGTTTATAAGAAAATTCGCAATTTCTCATTTGTCTGATTATTTCATAAGGTAGAAAATAATTTATCCAACCGCTAAACGAATTAATAGAAATCACAGCATCTCTGCCACGATCGCCATCAATAGCCAACCTAGCTAATACCTCACTGCAAGTATTAAGGTTTTGAGCGACTCCGAAGCGTACAACCCACTCTTGGTCATCTGCTAGTACACTCAACACGTTGCTGGGCGTATTGCGATGAACTGCTACTGCATATCGCACTTCTGCTTCCGGGTCATTTGCTAGGTAAAGTAGCACATCTATAGGTGTACTGGGATTTTGAGCCACGATCGAACGAATTTTCAGATATTGATGTTGTGCTAATTGACATAACTGTTCTTTTTGAGTTTGAGGATTCAATGCTTCAAAAATAATTAGTACATCGGGCGGCGTGTTTGGATGCCGTGCTATGGGTGAACGAAGATCATAACCTTGCAGAGTAGCTAATTCACGTAATTGTTCTTTTTGAGTTTGAATATCTATTTTTACTTGAAGCATGATTAGACTGTTGGAGTGAATTATTTGCTATTAAGACCGAAATTGGGGTGGGTCGGACAGCTATGTGTCGCTATTTGCAGAAATTGGGATTAAATTTTTATGACCATTCTTCCACTACAAATATAGTATAAAAAACTAAAGTAATCGCTAACGCTTTTAGGGATTGAGGTATATAAAAGCCATCCCTGCAAAAAAACGTTTTCTAATAATTAAGTTAGGAGTTGAAAATGACTATTGAGAAAGAAGATCTTTTAACCAATTTAGAAGAGCTAATAGCGGTTAGCTGGAACATGGGAAAAAAGGCTGGTTGGGGCGGCGGTATGACTACCATGAACAAAACAGACAAGAAAAAGCTCAAAGCTATCTTGTCACAAATAATTACCCAACAATACGGCGAGCTAACAGAATCTGATCGCGAGTGGCTAAAAGAATTTGATAATTATTAAGAAAAAATAACAGTGAAAACCAAACCTAACAAGCCTAAAACAATTGCTAAGAGCGAAGTTTTAAAATATGTGGGACAGCTATTTCCGCAGCTTAAGTGGAAACATTTTCTACTTAATTCCGACCTCGACTCAGATCCTAGAGACGGGGTGTTAATTGGCGAAAATTGCTATTTTCATATCCGCATTGAGCTTCTGCCCGTAGGCGCGTCGGCTGAACTCCGAATCGGTTACAAAAATGAGAGAACTTATCATCGGCAGTATTGCTTAAAAACGAGCGAAAATATTCAACAACTTTCGCTGTTAGATGCGGTAAAACCTATCAAAGAAACGTGGGATGAAATAGCAGAATTATTTACAAATTAACTAACATTGTAAAAAAAATTAAGGTAGAAATAAATGATAGTTCGTTATCAGCTTGAACGGTTACTAGCAGCATACAGCATTTACAGCAAAGAATGCTTAAAAAATATACGTTGTGGCGCAGTTTTAGGCGATCGCAGACCTATTCAGCTGATTAACAAACAAAAGACAAAAATTCAGCTAGTCATTGAACTATTAAAAGAATATCGCACTGCCCTCATCACCAACGCAGCCAAAGGTAAAATAGATGTACGACAAGTCCCTATCCCCTAAACCCAAAAGTCACTATGAAACAAATTACCCTTACAGAACTTCCCGAAACCGTTCAAAACCTAATTAATCAAGCTCAACAAACAGGTGAACAACTCACTATCATCCAAAATGGTGTTCCCTTGGCCATCATATCCCCAATTCAGAAAAAATCTCTCCTGCAAACACTTTCTACCCTTGAACCATTGGATGAAGATTTTCCCGACGTAGACGAAGGATTATTACTGTTAGATGATATTGAACTTTAAAAATGACTTATTTATACATAGTCGATACCATATAATTATATTTTACTAAGTTTCTCTAATAGAAATATTAGATTACATTAATTTTGAAAAAAGCATAAGTAAGAGAGCAAATAAACAGTTTATTTCTTTCATTAGATAGATAGTTTTTGACTGGCTACCGAGTTAAATTTACTAAGACGATCTGTGAGATTTTCACTCTTAGTATACTAACCATAAAATTAAAAATCATGAATAACAATCAAGATAATAGCTCTGTTCCATCAGACGGTGACGAAAAACCAGCCGTAAAAACATTGGACATAGATGGTCATCGTCCAATCGACCCTAGTAATATACAAATTAAAGAGGTAATTGATATAGATGGAAACCGTCCTGTTACCGAGAGCAGTTTTGACGTTCATAAAACTATCAACGTAGATGGTCATCGTCCAGTTAGTGCACTTCAAATGGAAGTGATTGATACCCTTGATATAGACGGTCATCGTCCAATCGACCCTAGCAATATAGAAATTAAAGAGGTAATTGATATAGATGAAAACCGTCCAGTTAGTGCACTTCAAATGGAAGTGATTGATACTATTGATGTAGATGGTCATCGTCCAGTTACGGCAAACGATCCTGAATCAACTACATTTACAACGGGTTACATGGACTAGAAAAATCTGCCGCAAAAATAAGGGTGGGAAGGGTTAATTTCCTCGTAACACACTTTCCAAGCTTCCACCCTATTTTTTGGGTTGAACATTACCTATTGTTTGTTTTTGTTTCAAGAGCTTCTGTACAAAAGCTTTACGCGTTTAAAACATCACGAAGACGCTGCTGAAACTGGGTAACAATGTCAGGACTTAATTCTTCTTCTGTATGAACAACTTCTGGCTGATCCAAAACTGATTTAACCTAAAAATGCTCACTCCATTGGGATTAATTGGGACTTATCGATGGTTTGCAGATTGACTCAAAGCATTCATCGCACTGACAACTTGCTGAATGGCGATCGACTGTTGTTTAGTAGTTAGAGAGATTTGTTGACTATTCACTGTAATCGTATTGACTGCATCTACGATCTCTGCCACGGTTTTACGACCTTCATCAGATACTGCTACAGTAGCTTTCGTCGCTTTCTGAATACTGACTACCACGTCACTAATCTGTTGAGCCGATTTGTGGCTTCTATCGGCTAGTTTTCGGATCTCAGCAGCCACAACAGCAAAGCCCCTACCATTTTCGCCTGCCCGAACTGCTTCAACCGCCGCATTGAGTGCCAGCATATTCGTTTGGTTAGCTAAATCACTGACTAAGTTAGAAATAGCATTGATTTGAGTCGTTTGCTCCCTAAAGTGTAAAATTTGTTCTCCAATTTGTTCGACCTTCGCTTTTAAGCTAGAAGCACTTCCAGAATTGTTCTTTTGCTCACTATCATCAACCAACATGAGAACTTGACGCGCTCCAGTTGCAGCAGCCTCAGCTTGTTCAGCCGCAAGCCTTGAAGAGCTATTTAACTCATCCATTGTGGCAGTCGTCTGATTGATCGAAATTGACTGCTGCTGTAGGTTCCTCTGTAATTGGGTCGTTTTAGCAGCGACCTCTTGGGTCATTGTATTGAATGCCTGTGCTAGCCGACCTAACTCATCAGGACTGCTGTCATCAAGGACTACCTGAAAATCTCCATTTGCAATTCGATTCGTTGCAGCAGTGATTTCTTCTAAAGGAGTCGCAATCTGCCGACGTAAAACCCAAAAGACAATTGCTACAACAATAATGAGGGAAGCAAAACCTAGAAACAGCGTAAAGCGAGCAAGCGCGATCGCTTTTTGGGTTAAAATTGATTTGGGTAAAACGGTAACAAAATACCAATCAGGTCCCTGTAGTGTAGTGACAGCTAAGTAATCGCTCTCGTTGGCATTATCAATCACGACTTGATTAGCAGATTTATTTTTGACCGCTTCAAAAATACGTTTTAGCTGAGTGTCTCCTGATTCAAGAATATTAAATGCACCTTTTTGTTGCTGAATTTGCTTCATCAATTTCGGATGAGTAATCAGGCGACCATCCTTGCGAAAAATTAGGTTATAACCGCCTTCAAGGTGCTCATCGATCGTTCGCTTAAATAAATCATTGAGTAATACATCCTGCCCAAGAGTACCGATAATTCTGTCATTAGAGTAGATAGGCGTTACACAAGAAAGAATCCAGATTTTAGCAACCCCATCAATTTGTGCCCCCGACCAAACCGTTTCTCTGGCCCGATTGTTCTTCTGATCACCGACCCACACATATTCTTCCTTGGATAAGTCAAAGCCAACGGGGGCATCCTGTGCCCATGTTGGATAATCAGGCCAGTAAATGACAGCAATATTTTCTGGCATATTCAGGTAAAGATTTGGAAAGCGATTATGCCAGGGTGGACCGTAGGCATTGATTAAATCGTAGGAGGTTACTACACGACGGCGAATGTCATCATTGATTAAAACAGGCTTGTCAATAAACACACCTGCTTGCCGTTTGCCATCGAAATTGTTGGAGCGATTGCGGGTTGCCCCATCGGGGAAACGCACAAATAACTGCTCAAAACGAGCTTTCAAGTCTTTGCTATCAGTTCTTTGCAGCCGTCGTAGCCACTCTTGCTTGAAGATGGCATGGTTATCTTCTGCCATTAAAAAGACACTTTGTTCTCGTTGACCTCGCTCTATTACATTACTCTTAAGCTGGTCTAACGTCTGCGACTTGAGAGTAGAAACAATCTGAAAGTAGCTAAGTGCTGTTGAGCCAACAATAACAGTCGTAACACTGAGCGCAATTTGAATGAGTATTCGACGAGCCAGCGACTTTTTCGTTTTAGGTTGAGAAGATAAGGATTTTTGACTCTGAAATTCTTCATTTGTGGGAGAATGAAAATTAAACATTTATAGTTTTAAGTTGATAGTTATACTTCAGCTTATTTAAGCTGCCCATAAACTATCTCAACTTAGTAAAATCCTCACAATTTGAAATAATACTGAGAGTTATGCTAATGCTGATTGACATACTCCCACCACTAATCGCTAACGCGATCTAGCGGGGGATTCTCAACATCGCTGTCGATTCTCAGTTCACAGAGACTACTTAGAAACTGCTCATCATTGTTCAGTAGCCTCCTTGTCGCTTTTTCCCTGAGCTTTCCCCTTTTGAGGTCAGATCCCGAATGCCAAAGATGCAAAAGCTTACGATCACCCGACCCGACGACTGGCATCTGCATCTACGCGACGGTGCAGCACTTTCATCGGTTCTGCCCCATACGGTGCGGCAGTTTGCCCGCGCTATTATCATGCCGAACTTGAAGCCCCCGGTACGCACGGTAGCTGATGCTGCGGCTTATCGCGATCGCATTCTTGCAGCGATTCCGGCTGGCAAACAGTTTGAACCATTGATGACGCTCTACCTCACCGACAACACCAGCCCCGAAGAAATTATCCGGGCTAAAGAATCTCAGTTTGTCAAAGCGGTAAAGTACTACCCAGCAGGGGCAACGACTAATTCAGACTTCGGGGTGACGGACATTGGTAAGTGCGATCGCGTCTTTGAAGCGATGCAGCAGGTAGATATGCCTTTACTACTGCACGGGGAAGTGACCGATCAAGATGTTGATATGTTCGACCGCGAGAAAGCTTTTATCGAGCGACATTTGATCCCTCTGGTGCAGCGATTTCCCAACCTGCGCGTGGTACTTGAACACGTTACCACCTCAGATGCTGTGCAGTATGTCCTGTCTGCCAACAATATCGCTGCAACGATTACGCCGCAGCATTTGTTATTTAACCGCAATATTTTATTTCAAGGTGGCATTCGCCCCCATTTCTATTGCCTGCCCATTTTGAAACGTGAGGAGCATCGCCTAGCACTTTTGCAAGCGGCAACCTCCGGCAATTCTAAGTTTTTTCTGGGCACCGATAGCGCTCCCCATCCCCGCAATGGTAAAGAAAGTTCCTGTGGCTGCGCGGGTTGTTATTCGGCTCTGCACGCAATGGAGTTATACGCAGAAGCGTTTGAAAGTGTTGATGCACTCGATCAACTTGAAACTTTCGCCAGTTTCTCTGGGCCAGATTTTTATCAACTCCCGCGCAATACCGAACAGATTACGTTGACCCGGACGACCTGGCGCGTTCCTGATGAAGTGCCATTTACTGAATTCGGACTTGTGCCTTTACGAGCAGGTCAGGAGATGATGTGGCAAATGGTTTGACACAGTAACTGTTGCGAACTGCAAATCATGTTCACCCAAAACTGCAAACAAGCTTCTCCCCAGCACTAAACGCTTTCATAATGCTCCACAGTAGGAAATGGATCGTAGAAATGGTGGAGTAAGGAGCGCCATTCCTGATACTCTGGCGATTGTCGAAATCCCACAGTATGGTCTTCTAATTGCTGCCAACGTACAAGCAGGATATAACGATTATTTACATCAATACATCGTTGAAGCTCATGGTTTATGTAGCCTTGCATAGAAGCAATAATTGTTGAAGCTACAAAAAATGCCGCTTCAAACTCTTCAGTCAAATCAGGTTTAACCTCAAGAATCGCTACTTCCAATATCATTGGTTGAAATACTAGCTCAACATTGCTCAACTTACCACCAATATTTTGATACTGTTATACAAATAGCTCGCTAATATCAGCCAACCTACAAGTTATACTACTCAAACGCCAGTCTGTACTCGGTTTTCTAGCAGTTGCAAAGAACGCTCGATATATTCCCAATGTTTCCACGTGGCGATCGCCACGCCCTTGATAAAATTAATAAAGGCTCGCTATGAACGGAGAAACGTTTCTCCTAACCGTCTCAGTTTCAAACCAAGTCTAAGGAAGGGAGGAGACAATAACAGGAACGAGTGTCCATCTACTTAATTCTTGTTCCTACAAGCAAAGCTACGAATACAACCAGTACGCTCAAGCAATCCTTAGTTCGGGTCAAAACTTTTCGTAACCCTTTTTGTAAACTTTGCCTGAGTGTATTTTCTTTTCTACGTTACTTGTTGGTGGAGCCTGGTTCTGTCAGATGACGATGTAGCTTGGCGTTTATCGTATCTGGCAATACCTTACTAACATTGCCCTGAATTTGAGTCATTACCGAACCAGCAATTACTGCATCCTTGCCTGCCATCAATGCTTCAAATCCTTGTTTAGCAACAACAGCTGGATCATCGTTTTTCTTAGCACCCACTTTGGTATCATCCATCAAGAGCGCGGTGGAAAAAGTTAGTATCTGTTGGCCCAGGCATTAGTGATGTTACACTCACCCCTTTCTCCTTCAACTCGTTACGAATCGCTTCAGCAAAGGAGTGAATGAAGGCTTTGAATGCCGCGTAAACTGCTTCAAACGGGCCCGGCATGATGGCTGCAATTGATGAAGTAAACAGAATACGACCCTGGCCACGCTCAACCATATCCTTCACCACCCGTTTTGCCAGATGAACTGATGAAACAACATTCAGGTTAATCAGATTGAGTTCGTCCTTGAGATCGGTTTCCTGAGCAAATTCGCCGCCAACACCAACACCAGCATTAATGGCGATCGCTTCCACGGGGCGACCAATTGCTTTAATTTGACTGTAAAGTGCTTCCACCCCATCGTAAGTAGCCAGATCTGCCTGAACTGTTTCCACGCTGGCACCGAATTCCTCTAGGGTTTGAGCTACTTGATTAATACTTGAGCCAGTTGCTGTCACTTCTAAGATCAAAACCATTTTGAGCAAAGTAGCGAGCTAGTTCATAACCGATGCCACTAGAAGCACCTGTGACAACAGCTAAGGGTCGTGTTATTAAAGGATTCATCACTCTCTAAATTTATTTAACTGCTTCATGCTTGTGTTGAAAAAGAAGCATCGTATCAGCATGAATTGTGTACTTGTGTTTGATACTAAAAAGGAAGTTGAGTGATTGCGTCTTCAAGAGTGAGGTATCACTCTTTTACGGTAGCTAAAATGATTAAATAGAACAAAGTAGGTGTAATGATCATGCAGGCTATTTTTTGGACTGGAGAAGAAGTTGCCCAAAGAGCCAAGCACTTTTACGAAAATGGCATTCGTCAACAAGTGGAGGGTGATGATAACATTGGCAAGATGATTGTCATTGATGCGGAAACGGGCGAATATGGAATTGATCAAACTGGTGTAGAAACAGCATTAAAGTTAAAGCATCAAAAACCCAATGCCAGATTATTTACGATGCGGATTGGTTACGATGCTGCTGTCAGCTTTGGGGGAGCAAGCGAGCGGACTGTCAAATGATTAACGGAAAATTGATTGACAGCAAAGCTGTAGTGCCAGTAATTTTTCGTTTACCGACACAACCAGATTTTTCTATTGATTTTATTAATATTAGTTACTAACTGTTGTAGCAGTTTTAACTATTTTAAGATTAAAAGGTGTATCAATATTGAAAGCTATTAAAATAGTAAAAGCTGTATAAATACTGTCAGCTAATTAATCCTGAAAACAATGATAAAATAGATTCCCTTTACCGCCACCCTACAAAACCAGGGCGATAGCCCGTCCTCATAGCCATTTGTCGATTTTTTGAATTATGTTAAACAACTTTGAAATGATTGTGACGGGCGAATTACATGAAGATAAATTAATTGTTCAAGGAGAGAACTACAAAATTAAAGGTTCATGTA
>CAVQDG010000079.1:0-10506 GCA_963711165.1 uncultured cyanobacterium
TTATTTATAACAATAGCCAGGGAAGCACATAATGTAGAGACGCGAAATTTCGCGTCTCTACGCTGACTGCTATCAATCAAATGCGATCGCACTTAAAGCCTATCCTAAAACTAAATAATCCGTAAAAAACATCTGCGTTTATCTGCGTTTATCTGCGGTTAAATTCTCTTAAAAAAACTTTTCCAATAGCCACTTAATTTTTCAATACTAAATAATAACTCGTATCAATTATTTCTTCTTTTCCTTGCGCCAAACGCACTGTATGAACTATTCGTTCCTCATTACTATCTTCTTCTCTTCTAAACTCTATTTCAAATTGATTAATTTTTTGAGTAGAACATAATGAAGCTATAATTTCTGTTGGCAATAGTTTAAACTGCCAGCAAATAGGGACAGGTAAAGTATTAATAAACCGTAAATCTTTATATCCATAAACCACAGTTGCATCTGATCCTAAAGGTGCAAATCTTGTTGATTCTGTATAAATATCATGCGTGTGGGGATGTCTTTCTGTTGCCACTAATCCAGCCTTTAAAATTAACCAATAAATCAAGCCTGATAATTGACATAATCCTCCGCCTATATCTGATTGTAATTGATTATTAATAATAGTTCTGCCTTCTTTATATCCATTTTTATAATTTGGATTACCGACTAAATGCCAAAAAGAAAAAAGTTTACCTGGTTGGATAACTATATTTTCTAAACGATTGATGGCTAAGGCTAAATTATGTTTTTTATTTTCTGAATGGCTAGTTGCTTTAATTACTTGAGATATGCTAATCTGCGGGTGAAATTGGTATTTCTCCATTTCATTCATGGGAATAAAATCAACCATGCTTTGAGCATTTCCGGTCAAAATGTCTTCAATGTATCTAGATTTTATTTTTAAACTACGCTTAAATTCGGCAGGAATAATCTTTTTTATCGAAGACAAAAACTTCTCTTTGTTATTTGTAATCATCATATTGCCAGTTAATAATTATATATGATTGTCAGCAATACTATAATTAAATTTATGCTGGAATTGCGAATTTTTACTGTTTAATTAACTTGACCATATAATAAGAAGAAAAAACCTTGCAAAAGCTCCTACATAAAAAATTATCTATAGGTATAAAAAAAGGTCGCATAGAAGAAGGTAAACGATGAACAGGGCAAAATGCTATCCCATTAAAGTCTGCAAATTGCCATTTTTGAGAATTGGACAAGTTTTTTATATCTTGAACAAAAAATGAGGTTGCACCATGCCAATTTTCAGGTTTGTAACGAAGTAATTTGCGTCTTAATGCCGAGGGAATATCAAAAATTAACATTCCACCTGGTCGTAAAATGCGATGCCTGCGGCGGGCTGCGCCTACGCACTCAGCAATAATAGTATTAATTGTTTCTGGCGTTAAGTGCATGAATAAATGGAGCGTAAAAACTGCATCATAACTCTCATCCGGTAGAGGAATTGATGTAGCAGAAGCTTCGATTAATTGTTTATCTGGATATTTCCTCTGAGCAACAGTAATCATATTTTTACTAGCATCTAACCCAGTAGTAGCAAAATCGAGAAATCTGCCAGTCCCACAAGCTAAATCTAGGATAGAACGATCGCGACTGGGCAACCAATCCTTTAAAATTAAACGCTCCTGGCTATCAATATATTGTCCATAACTATTAGCAAAACGCGAGCGATCGTAATTAAAAGCAATATTTTCATAATATTGCTTAATTGTCTTATGTTCTTGAGGTAGGTTCATCAGCGCACAACCTAGTATTTTGCTGGTAGTAGAAAAAAATTTGGCAAGGATATTTCTACAGCTTTTTACTAATTTGCTTAAGCAAATCATAAAATGGCTCCCAATTATCTTCTTGAGTAATCGGTTCCCAAATAGCTTCTATCTGAGGTCGGAGTAAAACCGTCTTAGGATTCCAACGCACCAACCTTTGAGCAATATTCTCTATTTCAGTTTCAGGCAAATTATTTAATACCTTGTGATATAAACTCCTCCAATTACCTAATAGTTCAGAGTTTGCAACTGAAGGTAAAAACTCTGAATCACTCAATATAGAATTAATATCTGAACGCCATTTAGCAGAAAGAACTTCCGCTAATTCTGAGAAAAACCCATGATAACCAACTTGAGTATCCTGCAAAAGTTGAAGAGTTAATTGAACTAACTCATTTCCCTCTGGCATCTGTAATTGCTCAAATCCCAGCTTTCTCAACATCAACTGCCGATAATTTAAAACATACTGCTCATCAAACAAAGCTAACGCAGCTTCCATATCAGCAAGGGGAATTACTGCTGATAAAGGTTGCTGAAGCATTTCTAAATTTAACCTGCAAATACCTGGTTGATTCCCGTAACTGTAACGCCCGTAATAATCAAAGTATGCGGCAGTAAATTGCAAATTGTAAGTAGGAATAAACCCATAAGGTCCATAATCAAAACTTTCCCCAGTAATCGACATATTATCTGTATTCAGCACCGCATGACAGAAACCAACAGCCATCCATTGAGCAGCTAATTCTGCAACCCGTTTCACCAGTTCAGCGTAAAATAAGACATATTTTTCAGTTTCAGACTGTAAATGTGGATAATAATATTCAATTACATGATCTAAAAGCTTTTGAATTAAGTCCTTGCGACCAAAATAGTGTAACCTCTCAAATGTCCCAAAGCGGATATGAGAACGGTTAAAACGCACCATCACAGAGGAACGAGTTGGCGAAGGTTCATCTCCTCGCCATAATCCTTCACCAGTTTCAATCAAACTAAAACAGCGAGAGGTACGCACACCCATTTGATGCAATGCTTCTGCTGCAAGTACTTCCCGCACCCCACCTTTAAGTGTTAGTCTGCCATCAGCAGTACGAGAGTAAGGAGTCTTACCAGAACCTTTAGTCCCAAAATCATAAAGTTCGCCATCATTACCCCGCACTTGACCGTAAAGAAACCCTCTACCATCCCCTAAATATGGGTTATATTGACCAAATTGATAGCCGTGATAGCGTAATGCCAACAACGGACGAGGGTGATTTTGGAATTTGCCAAAAGCTTCGATAAAATCTTCGTCTGCAACTTGTTTGGGGTCTAAGCTTAGTTGAGTTAGCAACTCGTCGTTACGAAAGCGTAGGATATGCTGGGGAAATTCATCCGCTTCAACTTCATCGAAATAATCGTCCCCCAATGATTCAATTGCGGGTTCGTAGTTGAGGGTAAGGAGGGGATTAGAGGAAGTTGAGGTCATAAGAGATGCAGGTAAAGTAATTACAATAAAAATTTCGCTATTTTCTACGCTAACACTCCTAACTTTCGCAAGGAACCCCAAATGCCAGATTCTTTAATGTATCGGCAAGATGCCTATGTTGTTTTAGAAACTAATCAACCAGAGCAAATTGTCACACCCGCAGAGATGTTGGAACTCCTCAAGGCGATTTTGGCGCAACGACAAAATGATTTACCACCAGATTTAGCTAAATTTACCTCTGTGGATGAACAAGCTAATTACCTGCTAGAAACATCCTGCGATTTAAATGTCGGTGAGGGAAAGTATTTGCAGTGGTATGTTGTGCGTCTAGAAAAGAGTGAGGAGGGAGGAGAGAGGAGAGAGGGGGAATAAAAAATTAGACCTCTTCAAACACATATAGTAGACATCTCCAGAAATTAAAGGTGCGTTGGCTAAAACCCTTGTAGAGACGCGCCATGGCGCGTCTCTACATTAATTGTTGGAGAGGTCTAGTGGGTAGGGTGCGTTACGCTTGGCTAACGCACCCTACTGGTAGAGGCTTTGCGTAAGTTTTGTTTAACTTAATACTTTGGGGGTGGCAATAACTGTTACATCAACCTCATCCTCTGAGGGTTGATTCACGGTTACGCGCACTCCAGGGCCAAAGAAATTTTCCATTTTTTCTCGCTTCTCTTCCCAAACCTCTAGGGGAACTAACGGAGAGTCAAATTGTAGAATTAGGGCGTAAGCATCATCAATCTTGGTTTCTTGTAAACCTTTCAGCGCAGGTGTATCTTCGCTTGTACGGGTCAAACCAAGGCTTTTGAGAGATGTATCTAGATGAGCGTCTTGACCGTAGCGATAGCGGGTAACATCTAGGCGAACTTGATTTTGTGTAGGGGTAGCTTGTTGCTCTCTTAAAGCTACGATATCTGGAGATGTCTGTTGGCAAGGTACTGGTTTAAGTTCAGCAGCACTGAGCGCAAGTCCTCCTAGCAATAAGGGAATTCCGTAAAAGAATCCTGCCAGATTTAATGTGGCATTGTTGGTAGCGTAGGCAACGAATCCAACTAAGGTTAAGATGCCACCTACAATTAGACCTAATTTTCCCAAAGAGATTTGACGTAACATGGTTTGGCGGCGATTCCACTAGGAATTACTTTAAATTTATTATCTGTTGCTCTGGGTACTATTCGCTGTTTGTGATTTGTTTTATAAATTGTTGGAAATAATTAAACTAGCAGGCAGATTGAATGGTTGATAGCTGTTGTTCACGGGTGCATATTTACTTCGTTAGTGCGATGTCTACGACGCTGCTACGCCTACGCACTGCCAGAAATTATGATCGCAAGTATTGTATCTATAACCGCTTTTATCAACCTGACTTACGCAAATTCACACGCGGCTAAGATGACCCGCAGTATAGATGGCGTTATCAAAAATTAATTGCCAATATATGTAGTGTAAGCGACTTTAAATAGCGGATCAATACTGGTGATGTATAGCAACCGTCAAGGCGGCTGATTGACAAGTTGTAGAGTTAAAACCTAGACAGCGCAAGCCATTAAAGCTAACTGCTAACCGCTATATTGAGCGCTAACTCAATAAATTAATATTTAAGTATGCTCAAAGAAGAACACCCGCACATTCCCAAAAAAAAGAGTGCTATCCTACAGGAACTTGAGTCCCTCAAGCGGGGAGAGGAAACGCTTTCTAATATACTATCGGTCGATGTTTGGGCTTTAGCCAAAACGATGGATGAATTTCAGCCTGGATTCTGGTCGGAATTTATGAACAATCGTGAGAAAGCACTCAAGCGATTTATTAGCGAAGTTATTAAAACTAAGCGTTCCGTTCCCAATCGTCCTCCGTTCCTGCGGTAGTTTCGATATCATAATCAAGAATGTATAACAAAAAAACAAATGATGGACGCACAAACTCTAAAAGAACGAATTGCCTTAATTGAAGACAAACGTGAATCCCTGGTTAGCCTGTTGGAACAACCTAATCTGGGAACTTTGAGAATTGATGTTAATCAAGCTCTGGAAGAAATTGATGATCTGCTAGATGAATTTAAGCGTACTTTTCCCGAAGAGAAGAATAATTAGTTGATCTAGTTACACGGAAATTAGCATTTTATATAAAAATATTTAGGTGCGGTCACTTAGTTAGCGATCGCACCTTTTCATTAATCTATCCTGACACTTTCCCCTAACTTTTTTACTAAAGCAATTAAATCTTGAGTAGGTGCGTCTTTTTTACAAAAAGCATCTATTCTAGCTGCTGCATTCCTTACCTCTGCCTGTGGATTTTCCACTGAAGAGTAGGCAATGATTTGAACGTTAGGATCAAGGGTTTTTATATGATTTGATGCACTTAACCCATCCATTACTGGCATTTGTAGGTCAAGGATAATTACATCTGGATGGCAACGCTCTACCAATTCAATCGCTTCTTTACCGTTGCTTGCCATACCGACCAATTCTATATTCTTCTGACTTTGCATTGCAAGTTTGAGGCTGAAGCGAGTTAGCTCGTGATCATCAACCACCATAACGCGGAGGGTAGAGTTCTGACAACACAACATAATACAATAATAGGTAAACTATATCACTGACCAGTTATAGTCTAGTGATAATTAATACCAGCATCCATCTATCTTGAGAGCTAAGTACTCCAGAATTAACTAAGATAAATTTTAATTTTTGCCTTCAATAAAAATATTCCCCAAAAGTTAAGAAATAATAAAATTTAAAAGATTTGAGCTTTTTTAAATTATTATTCTTAGCTTTATTTTTTATCCACTTCAAGATTAAAGCTTGGGTATATCTCTTGATCACCTCTAAATGGTAGGAATTAAAATATTTAAACTTAATCTTATATCAGAGGGTAGAACCCGAAATCTGTTTGTGTCTGTAATTTTGCAGAGAAGGTAAATATTAGTGCTTTATGGAAATTCAGACACCAGATTGGGTTAAACACGCGGTTTTCTACCAGATTTTTCCAGATCGCTTTGCTAGAAGCAACCATCCCCACAAGCAGGTTTTGACTACTGCTAGATGGGAAGATTGGAATGCGATGCCAACGCTTCAAGGTTATAAAGGGGGAGATTTATGGGGCGTTATTGAGCAACTCGACTATTTGCAAGATTTGGGAATAAATGCGATTTATTTTACCCCAATTTTCCAGTCAGCGAGTAATCACCGCTATCACACCCACGACTATTACACAGTTGATCCGATGTTGGGGGGAAATGCAGGTTTTCGGGAGTTGCTGGATGCTGCCCATGAACGCAATATTAAGGTAGTTTTAGATGGAGTATTTAACCACTCTAGTCGTGGTTTCTTCTTTTTCCATGATGTTTTAGAAAATGGTCCTCATTCACCTTGGCTAAATTGGTTTAAAGTTCACGATTGGCCGTTATCTGCATATAATGGCGATTTTCCGGCTAACTATGAAGGTTGGGATGGTAATCGGGCGTTGCCAGTATTTAACCATGAGAATCCTGAAGTGCGGGAATATATCATGGAAATTGCGGAATATTGGATTAAGTTTGGGGTTGATGGTTGGCGTTTAGATGTACCGTTTGAGATTAAAGTCCCTGGTTTTTGGCAGGAATTTCGATCGCGCGTGAAAGCAATTAACCCTGATGCTTATATTGTCGGGGAAGTTTGGACAGATGCGCGTGAGTGGTTGGATGGTACGCAATTTGATGGGGTGATGAATTATTTATTTGCAGCACCAACTATTGCTTTTACCGCAGGCGATCGCGTAGATATAGAACAAGTGCAAGATCGTTCTTATCATCCCTACCCACCATTATTTGCTGGGGAGTATGCACAGAAAATTACTGATGTTTTAGCCCTATATCCTTGGGAAATTCAGTTAACGCAGCTTAATTTATTAGCAAGTCACGATACTGCGAGACTGCTATCAATTGCAGGAGGCGATCGCGCTAGTGTTGAGTTAGCAACATTATTATTGTTAACTTATCCTGGCGCACCTAGTATATATTATGGTGATGAGGTAGGTTTACCTGGTCGTTTAGATCCAGATTCCCGCCGAGGTTTCCCATTAGAAGCAAATTGGGATCGTGAGATTTTAGATTTGCATCGCCAATTAATTGCTTTACGCCACGAATATACTGCCCTCCGCACAGGTAAGTATGAAGTATTATTTGCTGAGGCGACGGTTTATGTATTTGCCCGGACTTGGGGCGAAGAGGAAATAATTGTGGCGGTGAATGTGGGAACTAAAGCGGCGCATAGTAACTTTGTGGTGAGTAATTTGCGATCGCAGCCAAGTAAACTGTTATTTGGTTCTGCTGAAGTTTCGTGGAATAAAGAAGGAGAATCGCACCAGCTAGATTTGCGTTTGTCTCCTCGTAGTGGGTGTATCTTGGGTTAGCTTTTAGCAATTAGCAATTAGCAATAAATCAATTATTATTCGCTGATTATCTACAGACGATCTTCATTTTCTAAGCTAAAAGCTAACTGCTGATCGCTTTTTCAAAGGAGGGAAGATCAATTATCAAACTTCCCCTCCTCCCTCCTCTCCCCTCTCTCCTCCCTCCTCTTGCCAGCTACTTAACTACTTTGAGTAATTCCCCGCTTTAGAAGTTGCTGCATAAAAAATTCTTCTAAAGAGGGGCGTGATAGCTGCATACTAATCAATTGTGCGCCGATCAAGCGGAGGGTAGCTAAGAATTCTTGGGGTTCACCTTGTAGTTGACCATACCAACCTTCATCGTCAAATGTTAAATCACGCACCCAACGTTTGAGAATATCTGGATTACCACCAATACCTTTAACTTGGTAGATATTTTGATTGACACCCAAAAGTTGCTCTAATGAGCCAGCACAAATTAACTCTCCTTTAGCAAGAATAGCAACGCGATCGCATATCTGTTCTACTTCTGTTAAAACGTGACTATTAAAGAAAACCGTTTTTCCAGCATATTTTAAAGATAAAATTAACTCACGCATCTGGCGACGACCCATTGGATCTAAACCCGACATCGGCTCATCTAGAAATACTACTTCTGGGTTATTAATCAGGGCTTGCGCCATCCCCACCCGTTGTAGCATTCCTTTAGAATACTGGCGCATCTGCTTTTTCTTAGCTGCTGACTGCGCTAACCCTACTAATTCCAAAAGTTCGGGGATGCGTTGACGCTGTACCGAGGCTGGAATTTCAAATAATCCCGCAGCAAACTCTAAAAATTCCCAGCCAGTTAGATAATCATAGAAATAAGGGTTTTCTGGTAGGTAGCCAATAGATTGCTTGACAGCGCGATCGCCTATAGGATACCCCAAAAGCATTGCACGTCCCGAAGTGGGGCGTACAATGCCCAATAGCGTCTTCAGAAGTGTGGTTTTACCTGCACCATTGGGACCTAATAAACCAAAAGTTTCACCCTGATAAACTGTCATAGTGCAGCTTTTAAGGGATTCTATTTTTTGATTTAGCCAAAAGCCAGTGCGGTATACTTTCCGCAGTTGATAAGTCTCCACCACTGGCGGTTGCTCAACATGGACTATCGCTCCCCGTCCTGGTTCATATAAAGGCGAATCTGTAAAAGACTTCATATCTATGTAGCTTGCACCCGTAGCAACAATAAAAATAAAACAGACTATATAAATTATGTCTAATAGGCAGTGTAATCTTTTTTGACGATCGCATAACTAGAGGTACATGGGCATGATGGCTGGGTTTTTGTAAGATTAAGATCGATTTGAGGAAAATAAAAATGGATCGATCCAAGATTGTAGCTATTATAGCTGGGGCAATTTCTTTAGCTCTAGCGATCGCATACCTTTTAATTGTTCAACTGCTCGACTTTAGGGGTGAAATGCTACCTGCCCCCATAAGTCAATTATCAAGCTCGCAATTATCAATTATCATTTACCAGCTATGAGTTACTGTATCACCAGTGACTAATCCCCAGCCCCTAATAGAATAAAGACATCACACAGGAGGGCTTGTATGAGCCAGACTACTACAGAACGAGTACGCTGGACTAGCGCAGATTTGGAATTATTGCCAGATAACGGTAATCGTTATGAAATAATTGATGGAGAATTATTTGTGACAAGATCGCCACATTGGAAGCATCAAAAAACCTGTGTCCGAGTTGGATATGCGCTGGATACCTGGTCACAGTCTACTAATTTAGGAGAAACAACATTCGCGCCTGGAGTTATTTTTACTGACGCAGATAATGTTATCCCTGATGTCGTTTGGGTTAGTAACGAAATATTAGCTAATTCATTAGATGATGCAGGACATTTAACCACAGCGCCGGAGTTAGTTGTAGAAGTATTATCTCCTGGCGTGGAAAATGAACGGCGCGACAGAGAAGCTAAATTAAAACTTTACTCATCTAGAGGAGTGCAAGAATACTGGATTATTAATTGGCAAAAGCAACAAATTGAAGTTTATCGAAGGGAACAAGGAATTTTAAAAATCATCGCTACATTGTTTACTCAGGATGAATTAACTTCTCTTTTACTACCTGGGTTTAGCTGTTCTGTAGCAGAAATATTTGCTTAATCAATATTTAATTAATTTTAAAAAACTTGTGTATTATGATGGCATCAACTTCTACAATCAGTCTAAATCAAGAAAAAAGTTTTTCCGAGTGGCAAACCGCTACTTGGGAAGATTATTTAGCTTATCGGGACAATCCACACGCTGAAATCTTCAGATTATTTTATTATCAAAATAAACTTTTTGCTGAAATGGGAACCGAAGGAATTAACCACGCTACTATTTGCGATCTTTTCACTATGTTATTTATCCTCTGGTTTAATCAAAAACCAGAACAGATATTTAGTTCGCTGGGACGTTGTTTATTAGAGAAACCACCTAAACAAGCTGCTGCACCAGATTTAGTGCTTTATTTAGGTGAAGACTTCCCACGTTGGCAACCAGGAGAACGGCGTTATATTAATTTAAATGAATGGCGAGTACCTAACTTAGTTGGTGAAATTGCTGATACAACTTTAGCCACAGATTTAGATGAGAAGAAGCATTTATATGCTGAATTAGGAATACCTGAATATTGGGTTATTGATGTACGCGGACAATGGGTGTTTGCGTTTCAGTTGCAAGAAAATGGTGTTTACCAAGAATGTGAACAATCTTTAGCATTAGCCGGATTACCTATTGATTTATTAAATCAAATTTTGTCACGTTTGAATGAAGAAGCGAATGGTAGTGCCGCTATTTGGTTCGCTCAAAAAATTGCTAATTTAAATGCCTAGTATTAATATATAGCAACAT
>CAVQDG010000080.1:0-25261 GCA_963711165.1 uncultured cyanobacterium
GGAACATTTGAGTAGTTAATAGTGGCGCAAAAGTTTTTTTTAGAAGATAATTTAACCACAGATAAAGGCAGATGAAATACAAAGTTTATCTGCCTTGGCGGTTGCTATAACAGTTAACCATTAACCATTAACCATTAACCATTAACCATTAACTGTTCACTGTTCACTGTTCACTGTTCACTGTTTACTGTTCACTGTTTACTGTTTACTGTTCACTGTTTACTGTTCACTGTTTACTGTTTACTGTTTACTGTTCACTGTTCACTGTTCACTGTTTACTGTTTACTGTTTACTGTTTACTGTTTGATTAAAACTCCTGGTTCTCTTTGGATCGGTAAAGCATCTAAAATATCGGTTTGAGAGCAATATTTTAAGTCTTCATGGCAATTGAGGCGCAGTAAGCGTTGACCGTGACTGGCGTGGTGGAACATTTCTAGTAAGTTATCTTGCCATTGACGATAAAGTGCGATCGCAGCGATAACTTCATCATTTCCCGCGAGTTCGTTCAATGGACAGTTAAGTTGTGTTAATAAGCTGTGAGCGATCGCACCTGCACAAACTGTATCTTCTAATGAATAACTGCCTTCCCAACCAGAACCAACTATCCAAACTGTTTCTGGCTGTTGGGATAATACATAATCGACAACGGCGGCGCGATTAATTAATGCTGCTGCTAAGACGATAGAAGCATCTTGTATTCGCTCTAAGGCGCGAGTGCCATTGGTGGTGGTAATGAATAAGCGTTTGCCTTTAACAAATTCTGGGGTACAGTCGAGGGGAGAGTTACCCAAGTCACAACCTGTAACTTTGCTTCCGCCTCTTTCTCCAGCGCGTAGACGTTTATCTGGTTGCCATTCTTCGCTGACTTGCATCAGTTTGTCTAGGTCACTGAAGACTTGTACTGCTTCTGCACCTGCATTGAGTGCCGTTGCTATTGTAGTTGTAGCGCGGAGGACATCAACAGCGATCGCACATTCTGGCACTTCAGATCCAGGGGTAAGTTCGGGGGTGTGGTAAATAAATAGCTTCACTTTTTCGCTGTACCTGTCTCAACTGCCAAATCATATTGTATAGCGGTATCTCTGTCAGGTATCAGCACTCAGCTTTTTTATTTTTGGCGTGTTTGCCTGATGGTTCATCCATACAATCTTTACCAATTAACAATCACCAATGACCAATGACTAATAATAGTCTAATGTACCTACTGCAACAACATTAGCCGTAAAGAATGCAAATGAATTAGCCAAGGAGACGCGCGGTCTTTGATAACTGCCCATTTTTCTTTAAAAACTTCTGCTTGCAAATGGTAATCTTGGGCGCTAGTTGGTGGTTGATGAAGTTTTAAATATAATGTCATTCTGTGGGGTGTTTCGCTGGTATTTACTAACCAGCAAGGAAAAGTATTTTCTTGGTTAGTATCTGTAGGGAAGGTTAGCTGATGGGCGCGAATGCCTACATAATTAAGTTGATCTGGGATAGGTTCAACTACATTAAGGATACAGCCCCAATCAATTGCCTTGATTTGTTGTGATGCTGTGGCTACAGCGCGAGAAAAGTTTTTACACCCTGTTAATTGGGCAACACTGAAACTAGCTGGATGTTCAAAAATATCTTGTTTACGATTAAAGGCGATCGCCTTCCCCTGTTCCAGTACCAATAAATCCTCACAAACTCGATACGCTTCCTCAAGATTATGAGTAACAAATAAAGTTACTCCCTGATAATTAGCTAATCTGGCAATTAATTGTTGTTCTAGTTGACTGCGTAAATGTGTATCTAATGCCGAAAAAGGTTCATCTAATAACAATACATCAGGTTTACTAGCTAAAGCCCTAGCTATAGCTACCCGTTGCTGCTGACCTCCTGATAGTTGATGAGGATATCGCTTGGCTAACCCTTGTAATTGAAAAGCAGATAGTTGTCTTTCTATTTCTTGCTTGATACTTACAGTAGATTTCTGCTTGTGCAAGCCAAAAGCAATATTTTGAGCAACTGTCAGATGAGGAAATAAAGCGTAATTTTGAAATAAAAAACCAACCCGCCGATCTCTACTAGGCAGATTTATTCCTTTTTGGGAGTCATATAAAACCCGCCCATTTAAAATTATTTTTCCTCTACGTGGCGTTTCTAATCCAGCAATACAGCGCAGAGTCATACTTTTACCAGATCCAGAAGCGCCCAAAATTCCTAATACTCCTGTGGCGCTAGTTAAGCTGATATCCAGGGAAAAGTTAGGCAGAGACTTTTCAATGTCTACGAATAAATTAATACAGCACTTTGCATCTAAATCAGGTACACCCCTCCCCAACCCTCCCCTTACCAAGGGGAGGGTGCGCGATAGCGCGGGTGGGGTATTCCAATCTGCTGTATTATCCGCAGGTGAAACAGTGGGAATAATAAGCCGATCTGGTGGGAGAATAATAATAGGTTGAGGTAGTGTAATTGTATCTCTAGAACTTGCAACTAAGCGACGCTGATATCCAGTCCAAAAATTAACAGCAATTAGTACACTCAGAGAAATTCCCAAAATGATCAACACCCAGATCAAAGCTTGCTGCATATCCCCAGCTTCCACAGCAAAATAAATTGCCATTGGGATAGTTTGGGTTTCCCCAGGAATATTACCCGCTAACATTAGCGTTGCACCAAATTCTCCCAACGCGCGAGTAAAAGCAAGAATTGTCCCAGCAACAATTCCAGGTAAAGCTAAAGGTAGCATTACTCGCCAAAACACAGCCCATTCTGATGCACCAAGAGTACGCGCAACGCCTAACAAATTTACATCAATTTGTTCAAATGCTGCTAATGCAGTTTTATACATTAATGGGAAAGCTACCACCGTTGCAGTAATTACAGTTGCTTGCCAAGAAAAAATTATAGTTAACCCAAATTTAAATAACAATTGACCTATTAAACTATTTTTTCCCAATAATAACAATAATAAAAATCCCACCACTGTTGGTGGTAAAACTAAGGGAGCAATTAATATACCTTCTATTATTGCTTTACCTTTAAATTGAGTTCCCAGCATCCACCTAGCTGTGGCTATACCTAGAAAAAAAGTAATTATTGTGGCTAGTCCCGCAGTTTTTAAAGATATTATTAAAGGTGATAATTCAAGTTGCATCATAAAATTTTAGTGAGATTGTTTTAAAGTTACCCAATCGGGAAAAATAAATCCCCCCTGCCCCCCTTAAAAAGGGGGGAGAATCCCATCAAAGTCCCCCTTCTTAAGGGGGATTTAGGGGGATTTAAATCTGACAGATAAGTTTTAAAACACCCCCTAGCAGGGTTGAGAAAGGGGGGAGAATTTCATCAAAGTCCCCCTTCTTAAGGGGGATTTAGGGGGATGTATCCGTAAGCCCTGATTAAAATATTGTATTTTGCAATATTTTATAATCATTACTTATTGAACTACGTCAAAACCATATTTTTTAAACACAGTTTTCGCCTGTCCGCTTGTGAGAAACTGTACAAAGGATTTTGCCGCCTCCTGATTACGACTACCTTTGATTACTGCAACTGGGTAAATAATTGGCGAGTGAAAATTTCCAGGGGCAGTCGCTCTAACCTTTACTTGATTTGATTCTTTAGCATCGGTGGTATATACAATCCCAGCGTCAGCATTACCAGTTTCTACAAAAGTTAAAACCTGACGAACATTATTCCCAAAAACAACTTTAGGTTGGACTTGCTGCCAAATTCCTAACTTAGTTAATAATTCCTGTGAATATTGCCCAACTGGTACACTTTTAGGCTCTCCAATTGCTATATGTTTAATTTGTCCGTCAGTTATTTGTTTAAAGTTTGTTAAATGTACACCACCTTTTGGAGTAATTAAAACTAGGCTATTAGTCAATAAGTTACGCATTGTTTCATTTACTAATAAATTATTTTTTTGTAAAGTATCCATTTGTTTAGTTGCAGCAGAAAAGAACACATCAATATTTGCTCCTTGTGAGATTTGTTGCTGCAAAGCACCAGACGCACCAAAATTATAAGTAATATTTACACTCGCCTGTTTAGCCTGATATATTTGCTTAATTTCTTGTAAAGCATTGCTCAAACTAATAGCGGCTGAAACTGTTAAATTAACTGGCTGTTGTCCGAGATTTATAGTTGAAGATTTTTTAGTATTAGCAGTGCAATTTGTTAATAGTATTAAGAAAAAACTAGCAATAAGCAATTCTAAATACTGCTTTGTCTTAGCTTTGTTACAAAAATTATTTACTACATCTGTGTTAATCTGTGGTAATCTGTGTTCCATCTGTGGTTAATTATTAAACTGATGCAAACAGGTTATTAATTATAGCTAAATCCTTTAATTAATTGAGTGCAAATAATTTTCAGTATTAATGCAAATACGATTGCGACCTTGGCTTTTAGCTGCATAGCAAGCATCATCAGCTAAACTTAAAGTTGTATCTATGCTAGGGGTCTCTGAATTGATCATAACTAAGCCTATACTAACGCCAATAGTAAATATTTGATCGTTATATTCAAATCTAAATTCTTGAACTTGTCTCAAGATTATTTCTGCAAGTGACTGTGCCTGTTCTATGGCACATTGGTAGAGTAATATAGCAAATTCATCACCACCAAGACGAGCAACTACATCACTTTTACGCACATGAGATTGGAGTAATTTAGTTACTTGACGCAACAATTCATCTCCGGCGGCGTGACCAGCAGTATCATTAACAATTTTGAATTTATCAAGATCTAAATAACACAAAGCGTGTTGTTGATTTTCATGTTGGGCGGTAGTTACAGCTTGTTGCAAGCAATGCTCAAATTCGCGGCGATTTACTAACCCAGTTAAAGGATCATGACTAGCTTGCCAAGATAGCTGACGCGCCATCTGTCTAGATGAAGTGACATCACGAAATACTAGCACTACACCCATAACTTCACCTTCACGGGAACGAATAGGTGCTGCTGAATGGTCGATCGCATACTGCTGTTGATCGCGAGCAATCAACAGGGTATTGTTAGCAAAAGCTTCGTCTTGTTTACCCCGTAAAAGTTTATCTACTGGGTTTTCTACTGGTTGATTAGTACTTTCATTGATAATCCGAAATACTTCTTTTAAAGCCGTACCTTCTGCCTCTTTTGCGCTCCAACCAGTTAGTTTTTCTGCAATAGAATTAAGTGATTTAATTCGACCAAAGGCATCTGCGGTAATTACTGCATCTTTAATTGATTGCAGTGTTACTTGTGCTAATTCTTTTTCACGAAATAATGCTTGTTCAAACCGCTTACGTTCAGTAACATCACGAATAATACTTAATGTTACCCGTTCAGCGCCTAGTCGAGTACCACGAGAACTAATTTCTACGGGAAAAGTCCTGCCATCAGCGCGACGATGCAGGGTTTCATAAACTAACCCAATTGAATCAGCTTGTTCTCTTTGAGAAGGGATGATGCAGTGTTTAGGGGTAGCTTTTAAATCTTTGAGTGTGAGCGATCGCATTTCTGTAGCTTTATAACCATAAGCTTTAAGAGCAGCATTATTCGCTTCAATTATCTCTCCGTTCATGCGAGTAAATAACATCATGTCTTGGGTATGTTCAGACAAAAGCCGATACATTGCTAGTAAGGTTTCGGTTTGTTTGCGCTCAATTGCTGTAGATAGCACATTGGCGACTGATTCGAGAAAATAAACGTCGTCTGGATTAAATATGCGTCGTTGGGTTGTGTATGCTGTCAATACTCCGTAAGGATTATCTGTACCTGGGATAATCACACTCATACCACTGACAACGCGATGATTGTGCAATAGAGTTGCTTCAGTAAACCGAAATTCCGTGCGGAGATCTTCGATAATTACAGGCTTTTTCGCTAAAAGAGTATAACCTGCTTGAGAAGTGCTATCTGCTTTGACGGTAATGTTTGCTACTAATCCTGCTAACCAACCCACGCCTGCGCGTAAACTCAATTCTTGATTATCTGACAGTAATTCTAAAACTGCTGAAAACTCTATATCTAAAGTTTGGACAATCAGCTTAACAGCGCTATCGATCACAGTGTCTAAGTCTGTATTTTCTAGCGCCACCTGCCCTAGTTGCGCCACATTGGCTTGTTGACGTATACGGTTTTCTAGGGCTAAAGCTGCTTGTTTGCGCTCTGTAATGTTGCGGTAAGTAGTAACAATTCCTCCGACACTAGGATCATCTAACAGGTTATTAAATATCACTTCAAAATCTTGCCACTCACCATCAGCGTGCTTGAAACGCATGATAGCCGTGATGTTAGCGGCTGGATCAGCCAGAGTATCTGCTAACAACCGATCTGCTTTAGCTAACTCATCTGGATGTATAAAATCAAAGGCTTTTTTCCCCAACCAATCTTGAGACTCATAGCCAAGGATGGGAGTAACAGACAAACTAATATAAGTAACTATGCCATGAGCCGTGAGAATAGCAATAATATCTGAAGTGTTTTGTGCTAATGAGCGAAATCGCTGTTCGCTATGACGTAATACTTCGGCAGAAGAAAGTTGCACCCGCACATACTGTTCTAAGAGGGCAGCGATTAAAGCTAGAGTAAGGATGATGGTAGTAGCGATCGCCACCCCTACTGCCAGCAAAGAATAGTTGATCACCGGAGATGACGGTTTAATTGCTTGGGGAATAACTTGGAAACTAGCGGCTGTCATAGCTGTATAGTGCATTCCCGCGATCGCACTACCCATAATTATTGCTGCACCTATCTTTTGGAGGATGCCAGTTACAGGGGTTTCACTCCGCATTCTGTAACTTAACCATAAGGCAGTAACAGATGCCGCGATCGCAATCAAAATACTTATTGCTACCAACTGCGGATTGTAGTGAACCACAGCATCTATGTTCATAGCCACCATGCCTGTATAGTGCATAGCAGCAATTCCCAACCCCATAAATGTCCCCCCTAAAAACAAGGGCAGACAGCCCATTGTTTTGCGGCTGGCAACAAACAAAGCTGCACCAGAGGCAATGATAGCTACCAACATTGAGGCGATCACAATCGGCAGATCATATACCATTTGGATCGGTAACTTGTATGCCAGCATACCGATAAAGTGCATCGACCAAATTCCTAACCCCATGGCGATCGCACCGCCAATTAGCCACAGCCAACGACCTTTGCCAATAGCTGCTGTAATCCTTCCAGCTAAATCTAGTGCTGTGTAAGAGGCAATAGTGGCGATCGCAATTGAAAGCAGAACCAGTCTGAGATCGTAGGTAGCCGTGAGCATAATATCTCCAGGGGTAACTACAATAACTCCCCATCTTTAAGTATGAGTGAGGTATTGAAAGATAGGAGTCTATAAAGGTAGGTAGATTTGTTTTAGGAGGGAGGAGGGAGGAGGGAGGGGAAGGTCATTGATAATTGATCAGGACTTAGGCAGAGATCCCCCTAAATCCCCCCATAAATTGGGGGACTTTGAATTTTCCCCCCTTTTTAAGGGGGGTAGGGGGGATCAAGGTTTCAGACTTTCGGTGCGTAAGTCCTATTGATTCTAAAAATCCACGCCGCGCTTCAAATCTACTCCCTTATCTGCATAATGCTTATGACAAACCATCTCAGAATGAACACTAGCGAGATTAAAATAAGCCGGAGTATTTAAACAGCGACCTGTGATGATAATTTGTGTATCACGAGGCTTACGCAGTAATGCTTCTACAATTGGTCTTTCATCTAACAATTCTAAATCCACAGTAGGATTAAGCTCATCAAGGATAATAGTTTTATAAAGACCAGATGCGATCGCACTTCTAGCAATTTCCCATCCTCTTTCTGCTTCTACATAATCTAATTCTTTTTGCTGTCCCCGCCAAACAATTGCATCACCACCACAACGCTGATGATCTACCAAATTCGGATAACTTTGTTGTAAAGCTGCGATCGCGGCATCTTCTGTATAACCACTACCACCTTTTAGCCACTGCATAATCAATACTCGATGCGATTGATCTTGGCTAATTCCCCGTCCAATTGCCTGTAAAGCCTTGCCCAAAGCACTTGTAGACTTACCCTTGCCAGCACCAGTATAAATTTCAATCCCCTCAATTCCCTGTTCCTGTGCGATGGGATGATGATGAGGTTTCATCTCCGAGTGCAAATCTGCAATATCTAATAATGCTTGGGGTGCAGCCCGACCTGTAATAATTACTTCTAATTCTTCAGGCTTATGATTGAGCGTCTTAATAACTTCCTCTACAGCCAACAAACCCAAATCTAATACAGGGTTTAGCTCATCCAAGACAATAACAGAATATAAACCAGATGCGATCGCGCCCTTAGCAACATCCCAACCTCTCACCGCCTCAGAGCGATCAAAACGGGTAATCTCATCCTGCCCAAAAAATTCGGCTCTACCAGTCCGCACCTGATCGATTAAATGAGGAAAAGCACACTTCAACGCTTCAATTGCTGCATCTTCATCATAAGACCTTCCTGGTCCCTTGAGAAACCGCAACAGCAAAACCCGCGTATCAGCATCAGTATTAATTCCTAGCCCAATGGAACGCAAAACCACACCTAAAGCTGCCTGGGACTTTCCCTTCCCCACACCATCGTAAACATGAATTTGACCAGCCATGCGTTCAGGACGCTTTGATGCTGTACGAATGCCGATGCCAGTCCTTGTCATTCTTGCTTCCGTTGCTGCTGCTATCTAAGAGTGTCCTCATGCAGTTTAACTTTAGTGCAGGGTATCCGCAAAGATCCCCCTAAATCCCCCCATAAATTGGGGGACTTTGAATTTCCCCCCTTTTTAAGGGGGGTAGGGGGGATCTAGGTTTCAGGCTTGCGGTGCGTAAGTCCTAAGTAGAAACTATATAAATAAAGAAATAAACAATCATTTTTTTTATAGTAATTATAAAAAAATGGTAGATAAGTAAACTTATTAAAACCAACCATTTTTTATTGAAC
Source organism: uncultured cyanobacterium (assembly GCA_963711165.1). Lineage (GTDB taxonomy): Bacteria > Cyanobacteriota > Cyanobacteriia > Cyanobacteriales > PCC-9333 > Crinalium. Next base: position 8,917 of record CAVQDG010000080.1, read on the forward strand.
GCTTTCAGAGCTAGTTATTTATTTGGGTGGTTAATTCTCTTTACTAAGTTGTATTCAATCTCCCAAAATAGCGGCTTCTATCTCCACTCGCTTCTATCTTAAGAATTAAAGTTATCATTAAGCTACATTGTGACTATTAATACATTGATGTAACTTTTTCTCAGAATATCGCCTTTTTAGCGAAATCAGTCTCAGATTTCCAGCATAATAAAATTATCTATCTAGAAAATAGATAATTTCAATTAAACATAAGTTTTTCTTATGGGGGGGGGATGGGTATATGTTCGCCGATCAGCTAGATAGCTTATACCGACGAATCAATGACTTATATGCTAAAAGCGGGTTACATAACTCTTCAGAACTTTTACCAGCAGCATTCAAAGAACTTACCACTGCGGCTGAAGAACTACAAGTTACCTTAGAGGAACTACAGCAAAAAAATGAAGAAATCTTAGATGTTTACCAAACTTTAGAATTTGAACGCCAACGTTACCAAAATATCTTTGATTTAGCACCCCAGGCTTACTTAGTCACTGATCATAGAGGGATTATTTTAGAAGCTAACTCTGCTGCGGCTAACTTGTTGAAGATTGCGCCAAAATTTGTACTAGGAAAACCATTAGCTAACTTCATTTTAGATCAACAACGTTCAGGATTTTGTTGTGAGCTAGTCGCACTGCAAAAAAGCGATCGCCAGCCGGAATATTATCTGTCTATGCAGCCACGTAATGGCGAAAGCTTAGACGTAGCTTTAACCTTAAAAACTATCCGCGACAGCGAGGGTAATCTACTTACTTTACACTGGCTGCTACGAGACATCACCCAACGCAAACTACAGATAAATTCACTAGAAACAAATAGCTATGATCCCAGCATAGATTACCCCAAATCTTTTTATTCACTAGGGGAAAATATTCCTCTCAATAATAAATCTGTTTGGCTAGTGTATCAAGGCTCAGTAAAACTGACAACTATTTTTGATAATGGCGAAGCAGCAATCATGGGGTTAGCAACACCATTAATGGTATTTGGTTCTAGTTTAACTTCGATGAAAACCTACCAAGCTACAGCAATGTCATCGCAAGTTCAATTAGTATCCATTCCCTTAATAGATATAGAATACAACCCAACCTTAGCCCAAGTACTTTTACCCAAAATTAACCGTAGACTACAGCAAACAGAAGCCTTTTTAGCAGTTTCGGCACGCAGACGAGTAAAAGACCGCTTGCTACAACTATTACAATTACTAAAACAGGAAATTGGTCAACCTGTATCCCAAGGTACGCGCTTGAGTATTCGCCTGACTCATCACGATCTTGCCAACGCTTGCTGCACCACTAGAGTAACAATGACAAGATTATTAAGTGAGTTACAGCAAAAAGGGCAGATGATATTTGACTCTAAAAAACACATAATTGTATTCAATTTACCAATGACCAATGACTAATTTTAACAGGAATTACGCACCGAAAACCTGAAAAATAGATCCCCCTGAGCAACCCCTTAAAAAGGGGGGGGAAATTCAAAGTCCCCCTTTTTAAGGGGGATTTAGGGGGGATCTAGAAGTAAGTTTTGTTTAAGTTAAATTGCCACAGTTACAAGCTCTTTTGTTGTTTCTAAAACCTTAGTTTGCGATACTGGAATTTGAATAAAAAACTCCGTACCTTGTTCCGGTATCGACTCACAATAGATTAATCCTCGATGCTTTTCTACCACAATAGAATAGCTAATTGATAGCCCTAGTCCCGTTCCTTTTCCTACGTCTTTAGTAGTAAAAAACGGATCAAATACTCTTTTTTTGACATCTTCTGGCATGGCTGTACCATTATTGGCAATCCGCACTACTACAAAATCATCGTTACACAAATTAGTACGAATAGTAATAAGGCTAGGTTTCTGCTTAATTTCTTCAACACAACGCTGATTGTTGCATTCCTCTAATACATCAATTGCATTAGTCAGGATATTCATAAATACTTGATTAAGCTGTCCAGCATAGCACTCAATTTTAGGTAAATCACCATATTCTTTGATCAATTGAATAGCTGGTTGTCCTCCCTTTGGTTTTAGTCGATTCTGTAAAATCAACAAAGTACTATCAATACCCTCATGGATATTAACTAATTTCATTTCCGCCTCATCCAACCTAGAAAAGTTCCGCAAAGAAAGTACAATTTCGCGGATGCGGTTAGTACCTATTTTCATCGAAGCTAAGATTTTGGGTAAATCATTAACTAAAAATTGCAAGTCCATAGCTTCAATTTCATCAGCAATTGCAGGGACAGGATGAGGATAATGTTGCTGATATAGGTCAACTAAATTTAGCAAATCTTCCATGTATTGACTCGCATGGCTGAGATTACCGTGAATAAAATTAACCGGATTATTAATTTCATGGGCAACGCCAGCAACCATTTGACCCAAACCAGACATTTTTTCTGTTTGAATCAATTGTGTTTGAGTTTGCTGAAGTTTAGACAACGCTTGTTCTAACTGCTGTGCTTGCTTTCTAAACCTTGCTTCTGATTGCCGTAATGCTTCTTCTTCCTTACGGTCAGTCACATCAAATATTGCCCCATCTAACCATAAAACATTGCCGTCATCATCAAATATTGCCTGACCTTTATCGCACACCCATCTTAATGTTTTATCCAACCTGCGATAAATACGGTATTCCACAACATAAGGTTGTTTATTTTCTATACTCTGTTGAATAGCCTGTTTAACTATTTTTTGATCTTCATAATAAATTAGACTGCTAAAGGTGCGGACTTTATTTTCAATAAAGTCAGAGGCAGGGTAGCCTGTAATTTCTGTTACTACATTGCTAATAAATTCCATTGTCCAGTCAGAATCGACGCGATAGCGATAAACTGCACTGGGAATATTAGAAATTAAAGATCTAAATCTTTCTTCACTTTGTCGCAAAGCTTCTTCTGATTGTTTGCGCTCAGTGATATCTTTAACAGTACCTTCATAATAAAGCAATTTTCCCTGAGCATCACGAGCAGCCCGCGCATCTTCCGAAATCCAAACAATACTGCCGTCAGCACGATAAATTTGAGATTCAAACTCAGACACCAAATCGTACTTTTCCATTAATTTTTTAAATTCTGTCCGACGGTTAGGATTAACGTAAAGTTGCTTTTGAATGTCGCTAATACTACCCGTAAGTTCCTCTTCTGAAGAGTAGCCATAAATCCTTACCAGCGCAGGATTTACACTGATATAAGTTCCTGCTGGTGTTGTTTGAAATATCCCGTCGGGTGAATTTTCAACAATACTACGATATTTATTTTCAGCTTCCTGTAAGGCTATTTCTGTTTGCTTGCGTTTAATGAGATTTCGGATAAATGCTACGAATACATAGAAAGATATTAACAGTACAAACAAAGCAAAAGCTTCAACTAAGTACTTTTTGCGGGCAAGTTTATTTATCCTTGCTTGCAAAAGTCCATCTAATTCCTGAATTGTGGCATACCAGAATTGAGAATTACCTGCAATCGCTTGAGAGGGAAATAAGTTATCGCTTAATATCGGCTCATTAAAATTGTTGGCTTTAATAAGTTTTTGATTTAAGTTTTCTAAAAATGCTGTTGTTGCATCTGCGGATTGTTGCAGTGGCTTTTCTAAAAGTGGCTGGAGATTTTTGGAAATATTATGCTGAAACGCAATAGTGATTCCTTTAGCGATCGCATCTTGATTACTTGCTACTAATCCTGATAAAATAATTATCTCAGCTTTCTCTTCAGGACTAACTTGATGGCGTTCAATAATATCTTGATTTAAAAATGCTATCTTTGTCAGTTTATCCTGAGTATCAGGTAGTTTGAGCAAAATAGTATCCATCAAATAATAACTATCTAAATCAGGATCTAGGATCAGTTTTGAGCTATTACCTACAGTTGTAATAAAATTTCGCAATTCAGCTATTAACTGATTATGCAAAATTTGCATATACAAGTCATTAACTGCATTTTTCTGAAAAATAGGTAATTGTTCTTTAAGACTTTGCCAATTATGCTTAAGCCCTTCATATTTAGTATGAGTGTTTAATATCTTACCTAATTTAGCTTCAATTTCGGCTAAATCTTGAAAATCTTGCTCTATTTTAGTTTGAATATTAACGATTTCTGCTGTATTTACTTCTTTATTTAAATAATCATGTGCTAATAATTCATGTTGTGGAATATGTTCTAGCATTTTCCACAGAGGAGGTAAATAAGCATCTCCCGACAATTCTTGCTGGGCAAAGTTAATTTGGTAATCAATTTCTGAGATTAATTGATAAACTACTCCTGTAAATGGCAAAATAAATACCATCAGCAAGCCGATTAAGACGATCAGAGTTGTTGCTTGCTTGCGAATAATTGTTGCCATATTTAAATAAGGTTAGTGGAATTATTTTCAAAAAGTGTCTCAAAGGGAAAATGGTATTTGTTGTAGGGGCTATTTAATTAAATTCATCTTGACAATGGTAAGTTATAAGCTAAAACGCATTTAAATTTAATATCACTAGCGAGCGAGACGCTCGCACTACAAGCACTTGACAATAATTAACAGTTAAATCTAAATATACAACAGCTTATTTTTATTACTTACGCATTTTCTTGAGCTATTTACATATCAGGGTGAAGAGTAAGGGGTAAGTGAACAATTCTTTCTTGTGCTATGAAGGAGTTGATCGCTGGGATTACTGAATAAGATAAGTAGTGGGATATCTTTCTAAGTCGAGCTACGGACTTGTGGAAATTTTCACGGCATATCCGATAAATATATCTTTTAAATCTGAATAAAATAGTATCCCAAAATACAATACCTCTTGATGCAGCAAACTGAAGGCTTTCACAATAGCCAAGTATAAGCAGAGGATACCGGGGAAGTAAACGGAAATTTTAGCAACTTGTATGGATTAGAGTTGGAATAGCTTACAATTTGGCATTTAATCCAATTGCCTCAGATATAGAAGCTAATTTATGTTCTTCCAACTTTTGTAACAGTCCTGCGATAATCCGGCGTACCATCCAGGGACCTTGATAAATCCAGCCAGTGTACAATTGAATCAGGGAAGCACCTGCGGTAATTTTCTGCCAAGCATCTTCTGGGGTAAAAATGCCGCCAACACCAATAATAGGTAGTTTTCCTTGGGTTTGTTGCCAAATAAAGCGTATCACTTCGGTAGAGCGATCGCGCAGAGGTAAACCACTAATTCCACCAGCTTCTTCACGAATGTTGTTACCAGTAGCTTTAAGGACTTGGGTGTTTAAATTTTCACGACTGATAGTAGTATTAGTGGCGATGATACCAGCGAGATTGTATTTTTGGGCAATTGTTAACACATCTGCGATCGCATCTGATTCTAAATCAGGAGCAATTTTGACTAAAATAGGTTTTTGTCCTTGATTTTCTTGTTGAAGTGTGTCTAGAATCACAGCTAATTGCTCAGAAGATTGAAGACTTCGCAAACCTGGAGTATTAGGCGAACTAACATTCACTACAAAATAGTCTCCCAAATCCTTAAGCAAATTAAAACTATTTAAGTAATCACTTGCAGCTTCATCTATTGGAGTTATTTTAGATTTACCTAGATTAATCCCAATAGGAAAACAACGCTGAGTACTACCTCCTAAGTGGCTGTTTTCTTGCCTTCCTCTTGCGTCTCCCCAGTCCCCAGCTACAAACCTAGTTTGCAAACGTTTTGCCATTACCTCTGCACCTTGGTTATTAAATCCCATACGATTTAAAGCAGCTTGGTCATTTGGTAAACGAAACAAACGCGGGACAGGATTTCCAGGCTGTGGATGAAATGTGACAGTACCCAATTCTGAAAAACCAAAACCCATGAATCTCCAAATTCCGGCTGCAACAGCATCTTTATCAAACCCTGCTGCCAAACCCACAGGATTTGCAAATTTTAGCCCCCAAAGAATTTGTTCCAAACGTGGATCTTGTAGACAAAAAGATTGCTGAAACTGAGCTTTAATCCAACTAGCTTGGAAGCTATCAGATTGATCTAACCAACTCAAAACTCCCAGGGTTTGCTGATGTAACGATTCAGGATCGGCATTTAAACCAGAAAACAAAATCGGACGAATAGCTAATTGATAAATATCCAAAGTTCTAAACCAAAAACAATTACTTTATAGATAACTAAGTATGTGAGTAAAAATAAACGTAACATTCAGGCTGGTCATTGGTCATTGATAATTGATAATTGATAATTGGTCATTGAAAAGCTTTCCGGCATTGCGGATTTCACAATGAAAAGGCTTAAATTCAGAATATACCATCTTCAGTCAGGGCATCCTAGATAATACAAGCTATACACCTTTCCGTAATCGCCCTTTGCCATCACATTTTAAAAACATGGGTCAGCAAGAAATTCAGACGACCTACGATCAACAACTGCTTACCTTGGGGCGCGTCCTTCAAACCATACGTGAAGAGGAAAACGTAGAAACTCTCACGGAAGCGACTCTTGATTACCTCAAAGGAGAATTTAGCTATCGCTTAATCTGGCTCGGTCTTTATGATCGTGTAGAACACCGTTTGGTGGGCAAAGGAGGCATCACACCAACAGGCGATGTGAAATTTCTTAAACAAAAGTTTTCTCTCAATCCAGGGGACTTATTAGAGCAGGTAGTAATCCAATTACGACCATTAAGTATTCCCGATTTGCGAACAGAAGGGCGGGCTGGGGAATGGGGTCGAGCGGCTACTGAATTTGGGATTCAGGGGACACTGGTATTTCCTTTGCGCTATAAGGATCGCTGTTTTGGCGTTGTGATGCTGGGATCGCATCTGTGGGGAACTACTCCCCGTACAAGCGAAAAAGCCCAATTATCATTACTGTTTGGGGGATTAGCCACTAAGCTCTACCAAATGGAGGTGGAATGGCACCACGCCTCTATCAAGCGTCCAGACAAATCATTATTTCAAATGCTAGAGCAGCTACAAAGCCTGCCAACCCTAGCTAATCGCTTAGATGTGCTGGTGAACACAACCCATGAATTTGTAGCGCCGACGCGGACAAATCTTTACTGGTATTCTCCAGATAAACGCTACTTCTGGCAAAAAGTGGGTAATCGGCAGACTGCCCGTAAATTAAAAGACCCAGACAGTAGTTCCCCTGGGTTAAATGTCCAAGATGTCAGTGAGTTTTATTTGGCTTTAGCAGCAGGTCAGACAGTCGCTATTGGTTCTAGCAAAAGCCCATTAAATGCTGAAGTGACAGGTACTTTGCTGACACGATTTCGGGCGCGGTCTATACTAGCTGCACCAGTCTTAGTAAAAGGGGAAGTGGTGGGGTTTCTGGCGGTGGAAGACAACGAAGCTCGGATTTGGGAAGATTCGGAAACTCATTATGTCCGTGCTGCTGCCCAGATTATTGTTTTGATTGCAGGCAAGGAGGATGTAGAAGCAATCCTTCAGGAAACTCAAAAAGATACTAACTTAATCGGTGAAGTTGCTAGTTCTATGGCGGAGTATCCTGAGCCGGAGATCGGGATCAGGGAAGCTGCTGAACTGATGTTAAATCGTTTTGGGGTTGAACGTTTTCTAGTGTTGCAAGCTATGGAAGTAGCTTCAACAGTAAAATATGCCGTTGTGTATCAACAACAGCCCCCGAAGCGATCGCCTCTTAACGCTCCTTTAGCGGCACTTGCTTACGATTCTTGGCAGTTAATACACGAAAGCTCAGAAGTACTGGCAATTGAGGACTGGGAAAAAGATCAGCGACTTGGAGAATGGCGCGAAACCTTATTGAAATTGGGAATGCGATCGCTCTTAGTCTGTCGCACGGGCAAGATTCAAAATAACTCAATGCTTGTCATTGCACATGGAACTTCCCGCACTTGGAATCCTACTGAACGTCGAGTAGTTGGGATAGTTGCTCAACAAATTGGCGTTTTATTGAAAAATTTAGAGCTTAAAAATATTACTGATAATTTATTAATTGCTAATAAAACACTCCAAGAAGGATTAACCACACTATTAAGTGGTTCGGCAGATCCCACATCTTTTGAACGTGCCTGGATAAAATATCTAGCTAAGTTAATGGCATCTCCCTTAGTAGGGATTTTAGGGTGGATGCCCCAAAAACCAAATCAAAACAAGCAAAAATCCTTAGTTGTACAATCGGTAATTATCAACGATCCTCGTTTTGGTGTCGCCAACATTGCTATCCCTTTGAGCGATCCATTAATTCGGGAAGCGATCGGCACACGAGGCTTCCTAGTTCGCAAACTTAACGACCTACCAGCCGAAACTAGCAGTTGGCTAAAACATAATAGTACTGGTCAAATATTACTCATACCTCTACTTAGCAGTCCCCAAACTCCACCCACTGGTATTTTACTGTTAGTCGATTCCAGTGAGCGTCAGTGGTCGCCACAGCTACTTCAATCATTGGAAACCTTAGTCAGGCAGTTTACTTGGTTACGTCAGTACCGCCGTCTGAGCAATACAATGAATAATGAAATTAGAGAATTAGAACAGCTTAACTGGTATAAACACCGTTGCTTAGAAATGCTGCATCATGCCGTCGCTAGCAGTGTTAGCCAACTACTGTCTGAATACTCAGACCAAGGATCAAACGGCGATCCCTCTATAAAGCGTATGCGTGCCACACAAATTTTGCACAACCTAGAAAGCACACTCACACCCCTTAGCCCATTACTTAATGAGGAACAGTGGCAGACAAATCCCCATATCAGTGGTGTACTTTTGGGAGGTTTATTCAAGCGGTTGCTGCGTCGTGTTGATCCTCTATTCAATCAGCGTCAGCTAACTGTAATGGTAAAAAATCTCGGAAGTACTAGCATATCTGCAAATCAACTCAAACTTGAATGTATATTATTTGACATTTTGCTGACAGCGTGTTATAAAGCTAAATCGGGAAATAGAATTGACATTTGGTGTCGCCCTCTAGATGCAGAAGCATGGAGTAGGGAACAAGCCAGCCGGAGATTAGGCTCTAAAAATAAAGCTGAAGCGGGTTTTATAGAATTATTGATTGCTGATAGTCAGCCGAATAAAACTAGCCGTGAACACCTAGAATTTTCTGCAACTAATGCTCCTAGCAGTAATATTACTTTAATAGAGCAACCACCAAGTCGGCAACTCAAAGTTTGCCAAAGAATTTTACGCTCTTGGGGAGGAGATGCTCAGTTTTATCAATTAGAAAATAGTCACTTTCTCAGTAGATTAATTTTTAAAATTGAACGTTAGCTATTTAGCAATTAGCGGTTAGCTTTTAGCAGTTACAGGACTTACGCAGAACCCCTACAGATGGCGGATAAAATACAGTTTTGCTAGGACTTACGCAGGTACACTATATAGCGTACTTGCGTAAGTCCTGAAAGTGCAAATTCAGTAATAGGCGTAAGAAACTGTAAGTGCCACTAATAGAGTTGGTGTTTGTGAAGACAAGAATGTTTTCACCAGAGGCAAAGCCAGTGTTTATGCTGACAGTGGCACCTGTGAGGTTAGTTGAGTCGAAGTCGCTTAGGGTGATGGCACTGTCAAGAACGGTGGCGGCATCGTTTTCGGCGTAGCTTAGTGGTGAGCATCTAAACCAATGACATAAAGTCTGCCCCTGTGAGGGCAAATGTACCTGTCAAACGTGCTAGTTCCTCACCATTGCTCCAGATTAAAGTCTCACCATTAAGAATTTGAGTAGAGACGTTGCTGCCAAAGGCTAGGTTGCCAATTAAGCCAAGGGTATCCTGACCTTTCTTAAAGTCTGTGATGAGATCGCTACCATCCCCGGCGCTTAGACCAAAGATGTCATTCCCGTTACCGCCAGTGAGAATGTCGTTGCCCAACCCCCCAATTAAGATATCTTTGGCGTTGCCACCCAAGAGGGTATCATTACCGTCCATACCAGTAAGGACATCTTTACCGTTGCCGCCCGATATCAAATCATCGCCGGGGGTGCCAGTGAGGGAATCATTGCCATTGCCACCGTCTTCAATTTTCCCGACTGCCACAGTTACCGTTGCGGTGGTCGTCGCGCTGTTGGCATCCGATAGAGTGTATTCAAAGCTGTCGATAAACCCAACAGTAAGATTTAATTGGCGAACTGGGGCATAGACAAGGAAATCGTCGGTGGTGTCACCAGATGTGCCGTTGTCATTGAGAGTAACCGTTCCATTACTGCCCTGGGTAAAGCTATCAATGGCTAAGGTATCGCCATCCGGGTCACTGTCATTGGTTAGCTAAAGCTAGTTCACCGCTGTCTCTTGTCGGGTGGTCGCCGTATCATTTTGGGCGATCGGAGCTTCATTGCTCGATTCATCTGTCGGTGTTTGAATGGCTGCAATTAACGCTTTAACCACTTCGGAAGCATCGGTCGCATAAAAAGCTTTGCCGCCAGTTGCATCTGCGAGGCTTTTAAAATCGACATCTGTAGTTGGGTCGTTGCCAATCAAAACAGTAAAGATTTCAACAGGAAAGGTGACTGGAGCGTCGTCTGCATCCACTGTTGTTACAGCAAAGCGCGTAACGGCGAGACCGCTTGCGACAGTGCTGGTTTCGATGTCGCCAACGATCGACATCGGCATGGCGTAATTGGGGATTGAAACTCCAATATTGGATGCAAAATCAAGCACTATTGAACGAAGATAGTCATCATTAGGAGGCGCATCACCGAACAAGATAATCCGCCTTGAGGTGGCTTCTTTACGCCATTGACCAGCACCGCCAGTCAGCGCGCGGAGCAGACCAGCATTTACCGCTTCAGGAAAGTCGCCACCGCCACCGACGGAAATACTCTCAATAGCGTTTATAGCTGCGGTCTTTCGATCATCGATCTTGGGGTGGTCGGTGAAGGAGAGAAAGGTGTTCGTATCAGGATCGTTGTATCCAACTACGGCAATCCGAGAATTAAGAAAGCCGCTAGAGCTATCAAAGATCGCGTTTATGATGTCTGTGGAGCTAGCTTTCACCGCGTCCATGTCGTCGTACATACTGCCCGTTGTGTCGATGACGAAGGCGATGTCTTGCCCTGGCGCGAGGTTGACCGATTTATCTGAAAAACGTGCGATATCAATTCCCTCAAGCGTGTCAAAACCGTCGTTGCCCACATTGTCACCGATTCGCACGGAGCCGTCGGTCAGAAACTCAATATCGTAGTTGGTAAAAGAACCCTGATAAACGGATGTGTCGGTTCCCTCGAAAAGTCCAAACAGGAACGAACCGCCGATCATCATGTCGTCGCCTGCGCCACCTATAAAAATATCATCACCAAGACCGCCGTCTAGGCTATCGTTACCTTCACCTCCTTCTAAAGTATCTGAACCATCATTGCTTCTAAGTCTATCGGCTCCTGACCCACCAAGTAGCTTATCGTCCTTTGACGAGCCAATAATGTTGTCGTCTCCCGTTCCACCAATGAGAACCACACCATTATCTTTATACGGATATAAAGTTGGATACAAAATAATATCGTTTAGCTGGGCGGCAGTAAGCAAAAAATCATCACCTGGTATTCCATAAAGAATTGGTTTATTTCCATCAAGAAATTTGGTAACACCACTATTGAATAATTCATCTGTTAATTGATTTACATCGTTAATTAATTTGAGCGAATCAAAACCCCCAAAAGAATCTCTTTTAATAACATCATTAGCAAAAGATGTCTCATCGTAAGTAACTCTAGGAACTAAATCAGGGTTAATAAAGTTAATATCCACTTTTCGACCAATCAGAGAAGGATCTATCCGTGCTTCAAGATAAGAATTAGCTATTTTTGTAATAGGATCATTTGTATCAAAATCAAAATTCTCTGGAACGCCAGGAATAGGTTCAATCGCAAAATTCTCTATTCTTGTCTCACCACTAGGTGTAAGGATAAAGCGGGCATCGTCAGAAATCTGAAATGCCTGTGAGTTATAAATATAAACTCGTTCTGCATAGTCATCTGTATTATCTTGAAAGTCATATTGCTGCATATTCCAGCCATAAAAACTTTCATCAAAAATGTTGCCAAGTTGTTGTTTTGTATAAATTCCCGCAGGTAGTAGAGGTGTAAAAAATCCCGGATCAAAAAACTTTTTGATAATGTTGAACTGACTTCCAATCGCAAATCTTCCAGCACCTGTTGCCATAAAATCCTGGACATCAACAGAACTTGTTACGGTATCAGGTCTAATTAAGTTATTATCTACAAGATTTGCAGGAGTTGAAGTGCTTCCATACAAATATAGATTTGTGACATCTTTTGCTGTTATTTGAGCCATGATTATCCTCGGATATTAATTATTTTTTGGAGAAACTTACCATTCTTTTATTTTGCCGCAGTTTTGCAAAAAATATTCAGCTTGATATTGTTTAATTATTGGCTTACCGTTTTTATCTATATAATGTCCTTGAAAATTTATAACTACTACATCACCAGAATTATACCCAGTTATACGATTTAAAAATGAGGGCGGTGGAAGATCGTAAGGTCCGCCGGGATTGATTGTACAACAATCAGGATTTTCTTTGACATATTCATCAAAATTTTTAGTTCCGATATAAGTATAAATAAAATTTTCTTTTTGATAAATAATTCTTTCAGGAAGTCTGTGTTCAATCTGATAATTAAAAACTGACTTAAATTTTTCTCTATCGCTTAAATAACGCATTTCGGCAAAACAAAATCCTGAATAATTTAAACCAAAGTAAGCGATCAGAACAGTTAAAGGTATGCCGACGAGTAGTGTAGAATTAAAAAGACAACCAGGATCAGCTATTTTGTTCACAGTAACTTACTTTAACTTGAGTAACAAAGCTTGAGACGAATAAGTTAAGAACTCCAGCACGGAACGACCCTAAGCGAAGCATTAACGGTTAATATGCGGACGACAGCCTGAGACGGAGCGCCAAAGCTTGTCTAGCGCCAAATGACGGCAGGTCGAAGTGCTTGCTTCGCTGCATTGTTCGTCGCTTCCACCCCAGGAGTATGAACAAACGTCCATAAGTCCATAAGGCGGGTTCAAACTGGAGGAGTTGCCGACAGGTGTGAACGGTTTTCCTCAAGGGGGTCTTCTCCTTTGAACCAATCTTATACTTTATAAAGCTGTTACTTATTACTTTTTTAACAACAAACTTAATATTTATTAAAATTTATTCACAATCGTGACAAAAGAGCGATATATAGTGTGCGCTCTTCTCAAGTTAAAAACCCTTATTCCTGTGTAATACATTCTAAGTGCCAAGCGCGATCGCCCACTTTCATTACGCTATATATAGAGTATCTGCGTAAGTCCTGAATTAGCTTTAATTCGTTTCCACGTTAAACCTGGGAACGAGGGCGAGGAGCGAGGCTAATTTTTCTCCTCTCTCCTCTCCCCTCTCCCCTCTCTCCTCTTAAACGGCTTGCGGTTGTACTTGCGGTTGGAATTGGAACAGCGAGTAAACTACATTCCGACGAATATCAACCATCATGTCCAAGAACATTTCATAACCTTCTTGCTTGTACTCAATCAGTGGGTCTTTTTGACCATAACCCCGCAATCCAACGGACTCACGCAGAGAATCCATTCCTTGCAAATGTTCTCGCCATAAAGTATCAATTTGCTGCAAGATGAAAAACCGTTCGGCTTGTCGCATCAAACCAGGCTGAATCTGATCTACCTGTGCTTCTTTCAAATCGTAAGCTTTACGAACTTCTTCAGACATGAAGGTTTTGATTTGTTCTACTGTCATATCATCCAGATGTTCTGGTTCAAGCTCTGCCAGTAAATAAACAAATTCTTTTACTTTCCCTACCAAGCTGTTAATATCCCATTCTTCAGGAGGTAGTTCAGGGTTAACGTAAGCATCAACGATGTCTTCCATCGTCTTTTCAGCATACGCAATCACCTGTTCTTTTAAGTCTAAACCTTCTAAAACCCTGCGCCGTTCCGCATAAATTGCCCGACGTTGATTGTTCATCACCTCGTCATACTCAAACACCTGTTTACGGATGTCGTAGTAATAGGTTTCGACTTTTTTCTGCGCTCCTTCTAAACTGCGAGTCAGCATACCCGATTCAATCGGCATATCTTCCTCTACTCGGAAAGCATTCATTAAGCCAGCAACGCGATCGCCACCGAAAATCCGCAACAAGTTATCGTCTAAACTTAAGAAAAATCTTGCACTTCCAGGGTCACCTTGGCGACCTGCACGACCGCGCAATTGGTTATCAATCCGACGTGATTCATGGCGTTCTGTACCAATTACGTGCAATCCGCCGAGATCAACTACCTCATCATGTTCGCGCTTAGTAAACTGTTCATAATCTTTACGGATTTGCTTATAAGCTGCCCGCATTTGTTGAATCGCTAAATCATCTACTGGAGCATTTTCCGCAGCAACCGCTATAACATCCTCTGCCTCCAGTTCCGACAAACTCCGCTCCCCATATTTCTGTACTGCCGAATCTACTGCCTGCTTGAGCAGTTGTTCTGTTTCTTTTGACAACTTCGTGGGGAAAATCTCTGCCGATGCCTTCCAATTTTTAACCTTTTGACCAGGAGCAAAGCCTTGTGCTGGTGCGCGACCCCCTCCTGCCCCAAGAACGCGCGTTGCTGCAAACGCATCCTCTTCTTCAGGTTGGACAACGCGAGGCATGAAATACTCTCTGATCTTCAGACGTGCCATATAGTCAGCATTACCACCCAAAATAATGTCTGTACCTCTACCCGCCATATTCGTAGAGATTGTTACTGCATTTTTACGTCCAGCTTGGGCGATAATTTCCGACTCCCGTTCCACATTCTCTGGCTTGGCGTTGAGCAGATTATGGGGAACTTCTAACTGATTTAACAACTGCGAGAGGACTTCCGACTTTTCTACACTGGTTGTTCCGACTAATACCGGACGACCCATCTGATTCATTTCAGCGCACTCTTGCGCCACTGCTCGCCACTTCGCTATCTCACTCTTGTAAACCACATCCGCGACATCTACACGCTGGGAATTGCGGTTAGTTGGAATGATTGTTACTTGCAGCTTGTAGATTTTTTCTAGTTCTGCTTCTTCAGTCTTAGCTGTTCCTGTCATCCCAGATAACTTAGGGTACAGCAAGAAAAAGTTTTGATAGGTAATTGTTGCTAAAGTCTGGGTTTCATTCTGAATTTCTACATTTTCCTTGGCTTCAATAGCTTGGTGTAAGCCATCACTCCAGCGTCGTCCAGGTAGTACCCGACCTGTAAATTCATCCACAATTACAACTTCATCATTGCGGACAATATAGTTGACATCGAGGAGAAACAGTTCTTTAGCTTTAATCGCGTTGAATATATAGTGCGCCCAAGGGTCATTGGGGTCATATAAGTCAGTAACCCCAAATAACTGCTCTGCTTGGGCAAATCCCTCATCGGTCATCAGAACGTTACGAGCTTTTTCATCAACTTCATAATGCTCTTCTTTTTTCAGTTGTTGAGCAATTTCTGAAGCCTTAAGGTACTTTTCAGTTGGGCGCTCTACCTGCCCCGATATAATCAGAGGCGTTCTTGCTTCATCAATTAATACCGAGTCTACTTCGTCGATGATGCAGAAATTAAAGGGACGTTGGACAACATCAGCCATCGAGGTTGCCATGTTGTCACGCAGATAGTCGAATCCTAACTCACTGTTAGTGGCGTAAGTAACATCACACCCATAGTTCTTCTTACGCTCATTAGGTCCCATACTACTCTGGATCAACCCTACAGTTAACCCTAAGAAGCGATGTACTTGCCCCATCCATTCTGCGTCACGACGGGCTAAGTAGTCGTTTACCGTTACAACGTGAACACCTTTACCACTTATGGCGTTAAGGTAAGCGGGTAGGGTGGAAACAAGAGTTTTTCCCTCCCCTGTTTTCATCTCCGCTATCTGACCTTTGTGCAGTACAATTCCACCTAATAACTGCACATCAAAGTGGCGCATACCTAAAACCCGCCGTCCGGCTTCTCGCACAACAGCAAAAGCTTCTGGCAAAATTTCATCTAACAGTTCCTCTTCTTGGCGCAGTGTCTTCGCTTTTTGGAGTCGCTGTTTAAATTCTGCGGTTTTGCCTTTGAGTTGTTCGTCAGACAGTGCTTGGATTTCTTCTTCCAAAACGTTAACGTCTGCCACAAAAGGCTGGTATTTTTTAAGCTTGCGAGCGTTAGGATTGCCTAGTAAATTTTTCAACATAGCAGGAGGGGGGGACTTTTGAAACGAAGAACTTATGAAGTTTAAAACAGTGACCAGTGAACAGTGAACAGTGACCAGGTAACACGCATGGGGATGCGCGATCGCTCCGTGTTAAACCTACAATCAATGATTGGGGTCAGAATCCTCCCACTATGGAAACTGGAAACTGGTAACTGGTAACTGCTCACTGTAAAAG
>CAVQDG010000081.1:0-20576 GCA_963711165.1 uncultured cyanobacterium
GCCTCCGGCAATGCACGCGATCGCAGAGCGTATTAATTTGGTAGAATATTCCTTGTAGGAAAATTTGCTTTTCTCTAGTTGTTGTTCGTTTCTTACCTTCGTCTATTTCTAGCAGCCTTTGTGCAGCTTTAACGGCATCCGATTCACTAATTTCAGCATTAATGAAAGTTTGGAAATAATCTTGTTCAGGTTGAGAAACAGTCATAACTTACCTCGACACTTAACTAATTAACTTCTCCCTTTTTAACGCTGCAATTTCTGTTTTTATTCTATTTGGTTAAGTAATTGTTTTTGAGAGTCACCAACACCATAATTTGTATAAGGACGCTTATAGGGAGGATGTAAACCTAGAATAATGTCAGCAGCAGGAACACCTTGATCGACTAATTCTTGACCTAAATCAATTTCAGTCATATTATGCTGAATCCAAATTTTGTCATTTTTAATATCTAGATGGATATAGCAAGCATAGATCCGATTCATACCTTGCCAACCAACATCTACAAGTTGATAATGATTGTGTTCTGTATCGTAAATGATTTGACATTCAATTTCCTCTTCAGTTGTTCTGGCATGGGTAGCAAGTAAGTCTCGAATAATTTGGCGGTACTTTTCTAGTTTTTCCATTGCAAAATTTCCTCTAACTTAGGGTCATAGACTATGATTCTTAGTTCAGATCCATCGATTGCTGCTTGGATAAAATGTTCTTGAAAAAAGACGTTAAAAATATCAGTTGGAACAGCTAAATATATAATGCGATCTGGGTCGGTCATTTGCAGAGCAAGACGATAGTTCAAGAACTGTCCCAACGCCGCATGAAAGTCGTTAATGACGGAAGGATTGAGAAAGCCTTTTACTTCCACAGCAATTTTTTGTCCGTCTTTCTCGGCTGCAAATACTTTTTCAGCCGCTAGATCTATTTCTAGTCTAATGCGATCAATCCGAATAGTAAGAGGGTCATTGGTGATATTCCACCCATCTTTTATTAAAGCTGTTTTTACCGCTTGATGAAAGAGATCTTTAGCCATATATTCTTTGTAAGAAAGTGAACTTACTTCTCGCGCTTTGCACCCCGATTGGGGTGCTTTATGCAGGATTATAATAATATGCTACCGCAGTGTAATAAGGCGCTCTTATTTATTGCTTGAACAGTTTTAACCTTGAATAGTTTTTACAGCTTTAATAGTTTTAATAGTTTTAACAACCCGCCGTACATAGTGCATTGGGATTGCGATTGCACGTATTCGCACGCACTCGCGTTCGCTCCCTCAATTTCTGAATGTACTCTTCAAGTGGAACCATAAGCTTGCACAACGGCGCGGGTTTGTGTGGTCACGCGATCGCAGAGCGTATTAATTTGGTAGAATATTCCTTGTAGGAAAATTTGCTTTTCTCTAGTTGTTGTTCGTTTCTTACCTTCGTCTATTTCTAGCAGCCTTTGTGCAGCTTTAACGGCATCCGATTCACTAATTTCAGCATTAATGAAAGTTTGGAAATAATCTTGTTCAGGTTGAGAAACAGTCATAACTTACCTCGACACTTAACTAATTAACTTCTCCCTTTTTAACGCTGCGATCTTCTGTTTTTATTCTATTTGGTTAAGTAATTGTTTTTGAGAGTCACCAACACCATAATTTGTATAAGGACGCTTATAGGGAGGATGTAAACCTAGAATAATGTCAGCAGCAGGAACACCTTGATCGACTAATTCTTGACCTAAATCAATTTCAGTCATATTATGCTGAATCCAAATTTTGTCATTTTTAATATCTAGATGGATATAGCAAGCATAGATCCGATTCATACCTTGCCAACCAACATCTACAAGTTGATAATGATCGTGTTCTGTATCGTAAATGATTTGACATTCAATTTCCTCTTCAGTTGTTCTGGCATGGGTAGCAAGTAAGTCTCGAATAATTTGGCGGTACTTTTCTAGTTTTTCCATTGCAAAATTTCCTCTAACTTAGGGTCATAGACTATGATTCTTAGTTCATATTGATCGATTGCTGCTTGGATAAAATGTTCTTGAAAAAAGACGTTAAAAATATCAGTTGGAACAGCTAAATATATAATGCGATCTGGGTCGGTCATTTGCAGAGCAAGACGATAGTTCAAGAACTGTCCCAACGCCGCATGAAAGTCGTTAATGACGGAAGGATTGAGAAAGCCTTTTACTTCCACAGCAATTTTTTGTCCGTCTTTCTCGGCTGCAAATACTTTTTCAGCCGCTAGATCTATTTCTAGTCTAATGCGATCAATCCGAATAGTAAGAGGGTCATTGGTGATATTCCACCCATCTTTTATTAAAGCTGTTTTTACCGCTTGATGAAAGAGATCTTTAGCCATATATTCTTTGTAAGAAAGTGAACTTACTTCTCGCGCTTTGCACCCCGATTGGGGTGCTTTATGCAGGATTATAATAATATGCTACCGCAGTGTAATAAGGCGCTCTTATTTATTGCTTGAACAGTTTTAACCTTGAATAGTTTTTACAGCTTTAATAGTTTTAATAGTTTTAACAACCCGCCGTACATAGTGCATTGGGATTGCGATTGCACGTATTCGCACGCACTCGCGTTCGCTCCCTCAATTTCTGAATGTACTCTTCAAGTGGAACCATAAGCTTGCACAACGGCGCGGGTTTGTGTGGTGCGTGAGTACGAGTGCAGCAGTACAGTTAACAATTGCCTTGGACTGTACAACAATATCGTATAACAGTACAACAGTTTGGGGCATTTTTTAGTGGGCGGTTGTAGTGTTTTGCAAGTTTATTACTATTGGGTTTAATTCGTTAAAACCCTTGTCATTGCTCAGTTCTACGCCATTAAATCTGTTATAACTTTTCCCCATTTAGTTCTATGGGATTAAATCTGTTATAACTTTTCCTTACTCAGTTCTAACCCATTTAATCCACTAGAACTTTTTTCCATTTGTCCGATTGCTTTGGGTTTAAATGAGCGATGCCTACGAAAACGCTATGCACTATAAAGGCAGGCTCCTTCATTCGCAATCGCGCATTAGTACAGTAGGCAAACCGCTAGTCACCGTTATTTCAGGTTATTCTAGATTAATCTCGCGGAATTAAAAGTTTAATTCCCTAGAAATTATTACAGCCGTAATCAAGGTGTAGTATGCAAGGGGAGTTAACTGCGATCGCGCGACTGTACGCACTTTGTGAACGGGCAATTGCTAGCAAGTGATTAACGCATTATGTACTCACTTAATTGTAAAGGTAGCCTAGCGGCTCACTGTCAATAGAGTAAAACTGCTATCGCAGTGTAGATAAGGGCATAAAATCTTTTATTTTGCAGTTTTTACAGTTTTAATAGTTTTTACAGCTTCAAGAACTTTTATAGTTTTAATAGGTTTAGTAGTTCAAGCAATTTTAACAGTCTTAACCCTTTATTACTTCCCAATTGTGTACGGGCAGCGCAATGTCGTTTTGGTCTGTAGTTTACAGTTCTCACCTGCCTAGTAATCCCTTGTTGAATCCAAATTGGTAGATATTTAGCTCACTTGATGACACTTCTATTATTAGTTAAACCGTTTGGCATGAGTCAATTTTGCTCAAAATTGAATCAACTTTAAAATTAATACTTACTTATAACTATCAGTCAAATTGCTTGTATTGCCTACATTATCTAGCTTTAACATTCCAGTTTTAATTTTATCACTTTTATAAACGGTTTAATTAGAGTTAGTTTTACTTAGTATGATAAATCAATCTACTTGTTACAGACCTTTCAGTTTGTTATAGCAACCTAGAAATTGATGAATATTTGTATTGCTTACTGTTGATTCATAACTACTGTAATTGTTAGCGGTCATTATAGTGCGTAGGGGGAGCGTACAGTCGCGCGATCGCATGACTTGTACTTGATGTGCGTAGGCAATCGCCAGCCGTTGGCATCGCAGTCATTGCACGTCCCGCAGACGCATACTTGTTAAAAGTGGAAAACTGCTCTACGTTCCAGAGGTTGGTAAAGCAGTTTCCTAACAGCCATCAGCTTGTCGTGTATCAGTTATTGGTAAAGAGCGGCTATGGATTTGTTGAGCAATATAACTGTTGTTCACCTAAGATTGGCTCCTGTTGTGCGGTGTAGTGTAATGCTGTGATGTTGTGATGCGAACACGAGTGCGTGCGCTTGCAGAGCTTCGCAGTATTGTAGATGTGCAATTGTGATGTGCGATGCGTTTGCGCGTGGGTGTGCGATTGCCTACGGCGGGGCTGTAAGTTTTGGTTTAAACCTTGTAACAAGTAAGAGCAACTTGCCTGATACTGTAGTCAGTTCGCGCGTTAATACTTTTAGGCAGTAACTAATAATACTTTGCGGCAATAACTAAATCTTGGTACATAGTTTCAGTCAGCCATTGGTGGAAGTCACCAGCTTTTTCCAGTATTAATTTATGCTCATTATTTGCGCTCTTTTACTGCTGATGAGCCTGTACCCAGCTTTTGCACCATTTCTTAATTCTTTGATGAATGTTTCAGCATAGCATCTAACATTTGAGTTGTTTATGCTTTCTGATTCATGGTTGGAAAAGATTATCTTTATTTCATCCATAGTAACAGTTTGATGTAAGGTTGTTTTGGTTGAATAGTATAATTAATTATCATTAACATTTATCGCAATTAACAAGTTAGCAATAATTAATTAGATTGTTTGGGGTTTGTTGTTGCGAACAATACGCCTCAATCGGAATGCGGTAGCATTCTATGTAATTGTTGCTACAAGCAAATTGTAGAGCTATTTAAGTGTGGGGTAATAGTTAATTTGTTGCAGATTAGTTAATAATCTTATTAGCCAACTCGCTCAATTGATTGTTGGTTCTAAGTACTTCATCAAGGCGCATTCCTGTGTCATACAATCTGCTTATATAATCTTCTAGTTGCGATCTGAGATATAAATTTTCTTGAATTAGATGTTCTTTTTCAAGTAGGATTTTTGTTAATTGTTCTTGCTGGTTGGAGAAGGTAATCTCTGAATTACTCTCAACTGTAGTTGTATTGATTGTTGGAACAGTTGTATTTACTTCTATTTGAGTAACTTTTTCATTGGCAGCTATTGTGACAAAATCATTAACTATTTTGTCCCCTTGTTGCTTAATTTCTGGTAAAGCGGTGGATTCTAACCAGTTTAAAAAGTCCTCAAGTTTTGGTGTTCTAGTTCGTTTATTAATTAGGTTAAGTAATCCATCAGTAGTTATACACCCAAAATTTATTAGTTCTTTTGAAATAGTTATTCCTCTAATTACAACTTTATACTTCTTAGGAAAACTCTTGGAAGTGAGCCTATTTTCCTTAATATTGAGTAATTCACATACATCCATATTTAGCCAAAATGGTTTATCTGGATAGCTTGAGTTGTATACAGCACGCATTAATTGTGATCCATACTCTAATTTTATTGCCCCTTTAAAGTTAATAATTTTCATTGCTTTTAACCTACTATGCTAAAATTATTTTAGTTGTTACATTTTTTATTTATATAGTTAGTTATCCCTTAGTCGGTAGAATCTTTAGATATATTTTATACAGTACTTGTACAACTTCTACTGCAAAAATACCTTTGCTTTAACGTGCGATCGCATTCACTGTACTATGTTTGTCACACAAAAAGTAGTGTTTTGCAGGGGAGTGGATCGCCCCTCTCCGTGTAGTATAAATGTGTGACACGGGTTGAGAACTCGGCTAAAACCCTGGAAAATGGGGTAATATTCTCTGATGGAATATTGTATGACGTTGGGTATTCCTTGCTTTTTTAGCTCATCATCGTCGTGTCAAGTTAGTTGAGGGTAGATAACTGTTGGGTTGTGGCAGATCAGGAAAGCTTAGGAAAGTTTAGGAAAGTTTAGGGAAGTTTAGGAAATTATTTTAGAGAGGAAATATCATTTTATGTAGTATTTAGGGTGGGAAAGTGGGCAGTTATCCTAAAGTGTCCTAAATTTTCCTGAATGTTCCGTCATGTTCCTAAAGTTTCCTGATCTAATTTCGGCATTTTACGCTCGTAATAAGCATCACTTTGGGAAGATTGTGGTTGAAGCGTTTGGTAGGAGAATTGTAAAAACTGGGGGATAGTGAGGAAGGTATTAGGTGAAAATAACAGTTGGAATTGATCCAGGCGCATCACTTACGAAAGTTATTGCCGATGTTGAGGGTGAAAAAGAGATTTTTTTTGTAACAATGTCACCGGAAATATCGGAGGTTTCCAGAGAAACTTTAGCTGATTACAGATCGGGGAAAGGACAATTAGGTAGCGCCAGACCAGAAGATGAAGCGTGGGTTGAATGGGATGGTCATATTTATTTAGTAGGTTCTTTCTCTCGTGACTTTTCTGGTGATGCAGGAATAGAAGAATTGAAATATGAAAGAGCAATTTATAAGACGGCAGCAGTGGTAGGCGTGATTATAGATAAAGTCAGTTCCAGTTCTACTAAGCGAAATCTCAATAATATAACGTTGGAACTGGTGGTCTTATTGCCTTGGAATGAGTATGAAGATCGTAAAAAGTTTAAAGATAGGTTAACTAAAATCTTGGCTGATTATAGTTTTAGAGGTCAACCATTAAAAGTCAAATTGACTAATTTTTTATGCCGACCAGAAGGAAGTGGTTTGGCAATGGTACGAATTAATCAGAAAGGAATAGATTGGTTTCGCGATCGCACACTAGCTATTTTGATGTTTGGGCATCGTAACGTGACGGCTTTGCAGTTTAGTGGTGGTCGAATGGTCAAGGGTGAAAGTCCAGAATTAGGTTTTATGAAGTTGGAGAATAAGGTATTAGAACGTACCAGTGGTCAAAAACCATTTGAGTTATCTCAAGCAATTTTCCAAGCTAATCATTTTATTACGAGTCGTGAGGATGATTTTTTATCAATAGAACTTGAAAACACTGCTGCAATTAAAGGTTTAGCTAGAAGTAGAGATCTAGAGTTTCGTTCATCAGAAATCAAAAACATTACTGAAGCAATTACTTCTGCCCGTGCCGAATATTGGAAAGAGTTAGAGAGGTGGTTGGATAGGTGTTTACCGAGACGACTGGATGAAGTAATTATTTGTGGTGGTGCAGGAGTTTATTTAAAGCCTGAGTTGAATAAGTATTTTGGTGTGCCTGAAAAGTATGCAATGAATCGAGCGCCACAACCTGGGGATAGACCAATAGTTCCTGTTTGTTGGGGTGCTGATATGACTTCCGAAGTTGAGAAAGCTTTTGACAGGTTAAAAACTGAGCGTCATCAAGAGGAAGCGTTAGCTTTCCGGTTGATTGATATTTTTGGCTTGTTTACTTACTTTAAAGCTAAGGCAACAGTGTAATGAATGATAACGATCAGCCAAAGCGTAAGAAATCTATTGATTTTAAATTGAGGTTTCAAGCCTTAGAAGATACTCATGACGGTGTATTGTTATCTCATTTAATTTCTTTGGGTTCACTTGGGTATAAAAGCTTAATTTTGCACGTTTTGCGAGTATGGGACTTGCCATTAGTCTATAAACAAAAAGGTAATCTAACTGAGGAGGAATTAAGGGTAATGGCTTTAGAAGCTTGCAATGTTTTAGAGAGCCGCGCTAGTTATATTCGTCAGGTATTCTGTTTAGAAAAGCCGATTGTGCCTTTTATAATGAACGGTCAAAACTCTATTTCTCCACAGTCACAACCATTACCAACGCCTGAATCAAAACCTGAACAATCGCAATCTTCACATAAGGAATTACAACTAGGAATAGGTGCGGTTAAGGTTAAAGATATTCAGGCTGTCTTTGGGGATGATGAGGATATGTAACTTTTGTCAAGGTGTGATGTTCTTACGTTAGGTAGAAGTTTTCTTGTGCTTATTCAGGTAAACATTTTCTATGGTCTACTAGAGATCTTTTTTTTTCTGCTGTTGGTAGTTCTTTTTTCACAATGGATTTCCGATAAAAATTTTATGCCAAGACCTAAAAGTACTGGAACTGGAATTAAGAAAAGGAATCAGCAAGTTAACCAAAGTGAGCCTGTTAATCTGCCAGAGAACGAGGTTAGCGATCAAGAGGAAGTTAACCAAAGCGAGCTTGTTAATTCAACAGAAGATGAGCCTATCAATTTAACAAAGGATGATGTTAGTGATTTAACAGAGGATGAGCCTGTTAATTTAGTAGAGGTTGAGCCTGTCAATTTACTAGAAGATGAGGTTGGCGATGAAGACGTGCTTAACCAAGACGACTCTAGTAATTTGCTTGATTATGAAAATAGTGATGGATTGGAGGTGACAGAGGGCTTATCTACCTTGAACGATGATAGTAACCATGACGGCAAAGATACTGAAATTCTAGAAAATATAGTAGTGGAAGATGCAGTAATGGAAAATACAGTGGTTCAACAACAGTCTACAGACGCAAAAGTTAAAGCGATTAAGAGAATTCACTTTGTAGACGGTGAAAAAGGTGGCGTTGGTAAGAGCTTATTTTGCAGAGTGCTACTGGAATATTGTAATAGTAGGGGGTATCTGGATCGCATTCACTTTGTAGAATCAGATGTATCAAACCCTGATGTCGGCAGAATTTATTTTACTGATGAAGAAGGGAAAAAAACCTATACTGAAGCTGAGTTTACTAGCGAAGATAAGAAGGATTCTAGTGCTGACGTTGTTTTAGAGTTAGCTACTAAAAAAAGTGTAATTGTCAATTTGCCTTCTAATATATATTCTTCAGTTACAGCTTGGTTTGAACGTAACGATATATTCGCTTTAGCCAAAGAGAAGAATATCCAAATTATTAAGTGGTTTGTTTGTAACGGTGGTGATGCCAGCCTTGAGAAGTTCAAGGATTCTGTTAACGATCCGAAAATTCAAGACATCACGCATATCTTTGTTCGCAATCAAGTGATTTTTGATAATTGGGAGTTTTTAAATGAAGATGAAGATCTAACCGAGATACTGAAGAGGGAAAACGTTTTTCAGATGGATTTTCCTCAATTTAGTTTTGGAGAGAGAAATAGACTTGATAAAAACCGATTAACTTTTTCTAAAGCTTTGGCTGATGATTCTGGTTTTACTATTTTGGGCAAGCAAAGGATTAAAAAATTCTTGAACACTACTTACGAAGGTATTGAGCGATTGAAATTAGTGCCTTAAATTACCCGCCGAATCGTTTAACTACTGACTATAGTGGAGGTTTTTACAGGGGGGAAAGATGGCAGGTAAATCTGAAGAAACAGAGGCATTTTCTGAGCAATTGATTGATTATGCTTTAGAGGGTCAGTCAGATGAGTTCAAATCAAAAGTTTTAGCCCTTGCATACAAAGCCAAAGTTCCACCAGACAATCCTTTGTTCCTCGTTTTACTATCGACTAATCAGTTGGAATTGATGTTGAAGCGAGCGCCTAACGAAATTGATTCGCACTTTAATACCAATGTCACTCTGTTGCAAGACACATTGGCTGGTTATGAGAAGGCTGCTGTAAAATCACAAACCTCTGCTATATCACAAGCTGTTAGTTCCTTGGTTCAAAAATCAGTAGTCGTACAGAGGGAGATTCGGCAGGAACAACCATTTGAAGAATTTGATGAGGAGGAAAAATCTAGCGGTCGTGGATTTGATTTAGGTGGGTTGCTTAAATCTGTCCCAAACGGTCTGTTCTTCTTGTGCGCTGTAGGTATAGGTTATTTATTGGGTTTAACCGTTCCCACGTATCTTCAAGGTGGTTATGCTGGAACAGTTAAACTAACACAGAAACAGTTTGAGGCTTTGAAATGGGCTGAGAGTAAAGATGGACAGTACGCTAAAGATTTGATGAAATGGAATGCTTCGCTTCTTGAAGGCAGCCCTGGCAATCGCGATTGTGAGCAGGAAGCGAAACGGATGGGCGTTACCCTTGAGATTCAAGGCAGGAAGGCATCTAATGGCTTCTGTGTGTTGTGGACTGAGCCTTCTAAGAGCCGTAAGTTTGTCCAGGCTAAAACTAAATAATTAAGTAATAAAGTCTGAAAAAATTAACCACTAGCTAAGAATTGCTAGTGGTTTACTATTTACTTTTTTATTTAACCTGCTAGAACTGTGATTTTGTAGCCACAGTTTTCTAATATTGTTTTTACCCCTTGCCATTGGTTATCAAGGCTGAGGGGAATATATAGAGTTGGGTACTCTCTTAATTCACCGCTGACCCTTAAGACAGAGTAGCCTCCAAAGTTTAGTTGTTTAATCGCTTTCTCATTGATTTTTCCGATTAGAGCTTTTGACATTGAAACTGTTAAGATCACCTCGTCTGTGTCTTCCTCTGCTTCGACAGTTACGAAATCTTCTTGCCACCAACTTTTCGATTTGGTGGTGGTGTCAGTTTCAGTTTCAGTTTCAGATCCAGCTTTGATAACTTTGATAATTTCTAATGCGCTCATAACTACTGCATCCTTGATTGATTTTCACAACCAATGCAGCGATAGCTGGATTATTTAGCAGTAGTAATTTTTTGAACAGTTATGATTTTTGCCATAACTTGGTGGATTCGCCACATTACGCCGACACAAGTTGCCACGTTGCCACTTTATGGGTCAAGTTATATTTACAGATTTTTGCCGAGTAAACTAACTCTAGAGATTTCTAAAGTTGCCCATTGTCTCGCTACAACTCCTTCAATTGCGGCACGAGTGATTAACTCTTTGTACGATAATTCTGTAGAGTCACCGTTAAAGAGAACGAATCTGTCATCAGGCAACTCCTTGTAATTTTTAGACACCCAACCGAGTAAAGCGTTGACATTCTCCCTATCGTAATCGCTGAATGTAGGCATTGAAACTGATGGCATTGTCAAGGTTAATTGCTAATATTTTGATTGCGGTCAGCGTTAGCTGACGGTTTGTTATTTTTATTCATCAAGAAGTAGTGATTCCATATCCTCTAAAATTTTTTGAAGCTGGTCAAGTTTTTCTTTATTTTTCCAAACTTTAGATTTTTTGAGGGCATTGTAGACCTTGTTCATCTCGCTTTTGAGACTTTCAGGTTTGTCAGGTTTATCAGGTTTTTCTCCAGCTTCATCTGTCTCTTCATCCTCATTTTCGGCATCTGGATCAATTTCAGCTTCGGTTGCTTTTTTAATTTCGGCAACCCTTTTTTTAATTTCTTTGAGGGATAATCCTTCAGCGATCGCAATTTCTAGTAATTCATTACGAGCTTCGGGATCTTTGATTTTGGCGATCGCTCTGGCTTTTGTATATTCAATCCGTCCTTGTCGTAGAGCTTCTAGTATTTCCTCCGGCAGTTTGAGCAGTGGCAGCCTATTAGTTGCAAATGACTCCCATCCCATACTGCTTAATTCATCGAACGCCTTAACGATTGTCTCTGCTTCTGGTTGAAGGATAACGTTATCCTTCTTTCTGGCAACATCATTTTTCATACTGTAAAGCAGCTTGGTTACTGCATCAGTAGAAGATGACAATTGTATAGCTAATAGTTCTAGAGTTCCTTCAGTTTCTTCGATGGGGTTAAGATCTTCTCGTTGTAAATTTTCAACTAAAGCTATTTTGAAAGCTTGCTCCTCTGTTAATTCGCGAATAACAACTGGAATTTCTTTTAATCCAACTATTTTTGCTCCTCGATAACGTCTTTCCCCAGCTACTAATTCGTACTTATCTTCTCCTAGAGGACGGACTAAAATTGGTTGGAGAACTCCGTTAATCTTTATTGAGTCAACTAATGACTGCATTGAGCGATCGTCAAAATATCTTCGCGGCTGTTTAGCGGGCAAGGATATGGCTTCAAGCGGAATAAAGTTCTTGGGAGTATCTTCGTCATCCCCAAATAAAACGCTTAAATTTGCTTTGGCTTTATAAGGTTGTTCGCTTTTGTTTACCATTTAATTTAGTTCCTCCATTTTTGCCGCTAATTGATCTAAGATTTTTACCGCCGAACTTTTGGGATCATAAACAGCTAGTGGTACTTGTTTTTCTGAAGCATCGGCAAAAGCCGTTAAGCGTGGAATAGGATCATAAACACTGCCAATTGCAGAAAATTGTTCTTGAATTGCTTTAAGAGTACGCTGATCTTGAGAATTGGTAGCTGCGTATCGAGATGGAACAAATCCAGCTATCTGTAAGGAACGGTTGCCTTTCTTTCTTACCCTGCCAACAGTTTGAAGTAGAAGATTGGTTCCTTCAAAAGCTTTGTAGTGAGTTTCAATAGGTACTAGGACATGAGTGGCAGCTATGAGACTGATATAGCTTAATAGACCTAAGCTCGGCGGGCAATCAATTAAAATAAAGTCGTAG
Source organism: uncultured cyanobacterium (assembly GCA_963711165.1). GTDB lineage: Bacteria > Cyanobacteriota > Cyanobacteriia > Cyanobacteriales > PCC-9333 > Crinalium. The sequence goes on from CAVQDG010000081.1 coordinate 12,241, forward strand.
TTGTCTTTTATAGGCGCGATCGCGTCTTTTAGGCGAACTTCCCGAAAATCCATATTCACTAATTGAAGTTCAGCAGCACTCAAGTTAATGTTTGTTGGCGCAATATCCATACCGTGAATGCCAGTATGAATTGATAGCGGTTCCTCATTGATAATGGCATCAAAAAGGGTGCTTTCTAAAGTATGGGATTCAATCCCCATAAATAGTGTTAGAGAGGCTTGAGGGTCTATATCTATTAAAAGAACTTTGTTGCCGCGTCTAGAAAGCTGGTAGCCCACGTTGAGCGCGATAGTAGTTTTACCGACCCCCCCCGCCTGGTTAAATAATGCGATGACTTTCTCTTTAGCCATAAACTCACCTTTTTGCAAAAAATTCTGTACTTGCACTGTATATCGAATACGAGTTTATTAGAACAGTCCTAAATATTTAATTATTTTATAGAAATATTCTGAACTTCCTTGGTTTGTTAACCTTTGCAGATTATTAATTTTTTGAAGCTGGAGCGAGATTTAGGACGTGAATCATGCTGCCCTTGCAGTCTTGGTATTACAGCAGCGGCGTAATTGGGTCGAAGTCACTGCTAAGTATGGGCGCACACAGCTTTTTGAAATTACAGAACAGGGAGAATCTGCTTTTCTTGCGTGTTGTTACGAAGGAGCGATGTCTACGACGGGCTACGCCTACGCAGTATATTCTTAGTATTAAAAAAATTATCAGAGATGGTGTTTGCTTTTAACTATAGTTTTGCAAGTATGTGAACCCAAAAATTGTCAAAATTTGTTTAGTAACGCGGCTGTTATTTAGATATAAGCCTAGATTTGTTGTAAAGAGCGAGTTGAGAATTTTAGCTGTTATGGAATCCGATATATCTCGACCTTTTCCAGAATCACTCTTGTTAGAGTCCTATCAAACAAAGCTTAATTATTTTAAAAATGTCATTGTTTCGCATAGAAATATTGAGTCAGCAATAGAAGCTTTGAAGAGCGAACATTTTTGAACCGTCTGATTGTCCAATAATTTTAGTGTTTGGTGTAACTGGAGTAGGAAAAACTACATTACGCTTCAGTCTTGAAAGACGTATCCTAGAAAAATTTCTTCCTTTATTACACCAAAATCCCGATCAAATTGCTGTATCTGGGATAGAAGCTATCCCAATTCCGTGGGGAAGATTTAGTTATAAGGATTATTATATTCGTGTCTTAGAATCGCTGAAGAAAGTATTGGTTGAATACAAAATTAATTATGATTTAGTAGAATCTAATTTTCTTAGAAAACAACTCTCAAAATTTGACAATAAAGATTCTACGAGCTTACGTCGTTTAATGGAAAAGATATTCTGCCATTGTCAGCTTAAAGCTTTTACTGTCGATCAGGCTGAGTATTTATTTATGCTGGCAAGCGCACGACAACTGTTCAATCAAATTGACTGGATTCAATCATTAGCTAAGACGACAGAAACAAGGCATATTTTATTTGGGGATTATAAGTTGCCTAGCTGTTTTCTGTTACGCGCACAGGCGGCGCGATTAAGCGAAGACATACATTTATTGCCTTATCAAGTCGATAATCCGGGAGATACTGTTGAACTTATTAAAGTAATTAAAAATTTTCAATTAAACCTTCCTTTATTACAAGAACCAGATTTAGTACAGCATTACCAGTATCTTTTTCATGGCTCGGTTGGTTGTGTAGGTATTTTAAAGAATTGGTTGGTTAAGTCCCTAGTAATAGCTCTAAGTGAAGAAGCTCACACTCTTACTATCAAGCACCTTGAACTTGGAGCTTTAGAATCCTCGCGCTTGATTAGAATTAGGCAAGAAGCAGTAGAAGGATTTAGATCTCATAGTTAGATGTGTTTGGTTATTAACGAATCGCAATTGCATTCAGTATGTTAAAAAATTAACCCATCAATTAAATATGATGGGTTGTGCGAAGCTTGTGCGTTGATTATGTGGCGATCGTCTACCTGCTCGTCCAATCAGACCAGGCGTTAATGATATCTAGCTTTTTCTTTTTGGCGTATTTTACAGTGTGGTATGTTCCCCCACTAGGATGTCTGTCCCAAAGAGCGAGGATGAGATCAGATTGTTCCACGATGTATTCATCACGCTTGAGCATCTTTGCACCGGAGTATGATCCAGGGCAAACGATAACAATCTCACCGCCATTTTTCTCAATTTTCCTTAATAATTTGTGGTATCTGATCTGTGATGGTTTGGGCCATGATAGTTCTTGTCCTTCAAACGGTACTGCTGCGACTACTGGAATTTCTAAATGCAGTGCTGCGAAGCTCTGCGAGCGCGCTTGCGCTATCGCACAAGCGGTATCCCAGGCAAGCGCCATCCCTGTGATCACTTGGCAGGGTTCTAATTCCCGCAAGTGCTTAAGTGCGACATTCATTAATGCCTTTAGCACCTCGTCTGAATAGGGATTTGTTACTTTTAGTTTTTTGGGGCGATGTCCAGTCACGCCCAAAATTCTCCCTGTTGTTATTTCTTTCATATTTGAACCTGTTAAATTCCCTCCCTATAGCAGCGATAGCAGCCTGATTTATACTTAGTTGTAGGAATAATAAAGATCTGGTTTATTACGATGCAGCGATTAGATTCTAGCTACATAGCAAGGACTAAGGAAATTGGAATTGATTTTTATCCTAAAATAGCGGCTGATAAATCTTTAGTAGGTGAAACCCAAGATTTTTATCAGGGATTGTTAGCCGGATTTCATGGTGCAATGAGATTAATCAAGGCGCTGCCAGAACAAGAAACTTTTGCCGCACTTAATTCCTTAGAAATTAAATTAGCTACATTAATTGATCCGAATAATGATCAGATAGCTTCAACACCTATCTCTACGCCAACGCAGAACCTTATTCAAAACGATATAACTGATTCTGTTATGCCTGTTCTATCGCGCCTAGATACAAATTTTATTGAGCAACTGAAGCAACATAGTCAGGATAAGCGCGATTATCAAGTTGTTGAAAATTTAATTGTAAGGAGTGAATCTCAAGATTTTTATCATGGCTGTCTTACCGCTGTAAATTTTGCTAAGGATATCTGCCATGAAAAACTAGCTTTTGTAGCTATCGGACTGATGGGCATCAATCTAGCTGGTTATGTTGAGCTAGAAAAAGAATTTACCCCCTTGCCCCCCTTGGAAAATCTAACGGCTGAGGAATATCTCAAAAACATTTCTAAATACTCAACAGAGTCGGTAGACTCTGGCTTTATTAGGTATGAGTCGCCAACAGGTGCGGGTGTTATTGCTCGTTTTACGGATTGGGATGCGTTAGACGGTGGTGATAACTTACCGTTTACGGTTTATTCCTACAGTGAAGCCGATCCTACTTCCGAGTTAAATTTGATCGAGCATCTTTCAATACCGGACGCTGCCACTGATTTTATGGATCGCGTGCAGCACCTGGGGGGCAGGGTCGATGATGTGCAATTTTTTACATCAGATCGACGTAAGAAAAAGCTGTACGCCACACTTTCTTCTGTTGAGGTTGAAGCTGCGGGCTTAGGAGATGAATTTGAAATAATCCGTAGACAGCAGATTGCGACTAATGAAGCTCGGATATTAGAAGAGGAAAGTCGAGATGAAATCTCACGTGCAGAGGCGATTGATCTAGCAGGGCTGGACGATGAGGGGTTTGAGGCAGAAGATATTGATTTGGTAGAGGAAGAAGGTGAGGAAGAAATTGACTGGGCAGCCCTGAACGATCTTGATGCTGAGGTTTTGCTCGAACAAGAGTGGGTAGCGGCGGAGCTTGTTAAAAGGATGCAGAACTTGCTAGTTGAATCGTTGTTGCAAGATATTAGCTATTCGTTGTCACCGGAAGATTTTCCGTATAAATTCAACGTAGTTCCCGATTGGATGATTTTTCTAGAGGATGATGAAATTAAGGTACTGGACAGTACTGACGATCGTAATGTTTTTAACATGACATTTGAGGGAGAAATTATTAGCAGTTTGTCTTATCCTGATGCAGTTGAGTTAAATACTCAGTTAGAGCGACTAGAACAGTTAAATCAGGTAGACGATGAGCAGGAGCAAGAGGTCGATTCTTCTTTAGTGCAAGCTCTCTTAGAGGAGGATGATTCTGATATCAATTCTGATATCAAGGTTGATAGCAGTTCTGATTCTGAAGATGACAATGTAGGGGCTGTCAAGAATGAGTCTACGATAACTGAGGAAATTATTGTTACTCCGGTCGATCGGGATCTATATGAAGAGTTTGAGGAAATTATTGTAGATAGTGTAGATGTAATTGATGAAGAGCAAAAGGTTTTTGCCGAACAAATTTTACCGATCGCAGCTAAACTTCAGTTAAATCCAGAGGTTATTGAAGGTATTCTTGAAGGGCATGAGGTGCGTTCACGTGTCTACGAATATGAATTAGTTTCTAGGAAGCAACAAGGTGTCTCATTGCACTTGGTAGTAGAACCAGATGGTCGTGGAGAGCTTATTGAAGTCGATCGTAATGGTGAGATAATTAGTGCCAAAAACTTAACTCAACAAGATGTTGAGCGTTGGCAAGCAATAAATGAACAGTTAGAAACTGAACTGAGGGAACCATCTCAGCAGCGTAATATTGATAAATCTGACGCGGAATTATAGTTATTTTTCATCAACTTCTGGTGATAAAATTTCTGGTACTGGTTCAATTTCCTTAATCTTTTTGCTAGTTTTCGTTCCTGGTAGTATACCTGTAACACTTCCTGTAATTGCTAGCAAGCCTGTTATTACTGTTAGCGGTACGCGAACTTTTTTTCCAGCTTCCTGTCCTTTTAGATAACCTTGCTGATAAGAGTTTTTTGAGCTAGTATCTGATGTACTATTAATATTAAGAAAAAGACTAATTCCAATTAATCCAACTGCCCAAAAAATTATAAACCAAAAGATAGCAAAACTGGTTTTTCTTAACCCTATGAGTGCCATTCGTACCATGATTTTATGAACGTTAATTATAATTTTTAATTCTATATTAGTTTTTTGTTGTAGATTTTTAACTATTTAAATCGTAAAAGAAACTAATTACCCAAACATTACTGCTTGGGTAACAAATCTTTATTTTATGGTTCGTGCTTGCGCTTGTTCTATATGTTGTGTTTTTCTTTTGGCTATTTTTTCCATAGTATCCAACCCGAATAGATACTCAATAGTTTTTACCAGTTCATCTAATATTAGATCGCCGTAATCCCTATTAAACTGTTGATTGAATTCTCGCCAACTAAACTTTTCCCCATTGTAATGAGCTTGGCGGCTCAATTCCCTTCCGCACTCTTCGCGCAAGACTGATAATGCCAACAAGCGTAGTTTTTCGTTATATGGTAAGCAGAGTGTCAAAGCATTTTTGTATTGTGTCATTTTCTTGTCATTAACTATTAAGAATCTTCACTTTTATTACTGCGATAGCAGTCTTAATTTTTGGTGGTTTGTTTTAGTTTTTTGATTTTTTATCAGTTATTTCTTATTATTTAAATAATATATAAAATAACAATACCCAAACATCGGTGTTTGGGTATTATTATTTTACGCAACTTGGTATCTTTCGCTTACGCGAGCATACTGTTCTTTGTGTTGTTGCCGTTTTTTGCGGACTTCATCCAAATTGTTCAATCCGTAGTACTCTTTGCACAACTTCAATAACTCATTGATGCTACAGTTTCCGTAGTCTTCATTGAATCGTTCATTGTACTCTTTCCAGTCAAACTTTGAGTCTTTATCGTTATAATAAGCTCTCTTTTTTGTCTCACGACCGGACTCCTCTCGGAGTACAGTTAGAGTCATAAGTCTAACTTTTTCATCGTATGATAAACTGTTGTCAAGAGCTTTTTTGTATTGCTGTGTCATGATTTTTCTCAACTATTAAAAACTGACTTTTCACTTTTACTACTGCGATAGCAGTTCTTAATTAATCATTAAGTTAATGTAAACTTAATTTTAATTTAGAACTCAAAATCACAGCGAGCGATAGCTGCCTAAGTTTAATGATTTTTATTTTCGTAGTTAGTATTATTTAAATAAAAACAATAACCTCACTTCGGAGTGAGGTTATTGTTTTTTAGCTCTAAATTAGATCGTCAATGTCACTAATTTCATCTTCAATAATTTCGTTGTCTTCATTATTAAGATTGGCATTTCCGAATTTAGCATTACTCATTTCTGTGCGTCGCTTTTTATGTTCAACGCGGCGCTCACGAACTTCATCCAATGATTTCAGACCGAAGAATTTCGCCGCCAATTTGAGTAATTCGCGTAACTCACAATCGCCGTAGTCTGCGCGGAATTGGGCATTGTATTTCGACCAATCAAATTCCTCACCAGCATGACGTGCTTTTCTTGAGAATTCGTAGGCAGATTCCTGTCTGAGAACCTCCATCACCATCAGTCTTACCTTTTCAGAATATGGTAAACAGAGTTCCAAGCACTTTTTACGTTCAACAACTTTAGTTTTAACAACTTCAGCTTGAGGAACTTCAACAGTTTCAACAGGAGCTACAACAGTTTCAACTTGAGTAGCAGTTGTTTCAAATCTTTTCTTAGCCATGATGTTTTACTCCAATTAATTAACTAATTTTCATTTTTACTACTGCGATAGCAGTTCTTAATTAATTATCAAGTAATGTTTTTTTACTTAATAACTAATTTTCATTTTTACTACTGCGATAGCAGTTCTTAATTAATCATTAAATAATGTTTTTATTTAACAACTAATTTTTACTTTTACTACTGCGATAGCTGTCTTAATTTAATTATTAATTAGTGTTTTTTCGCTTTTATTATTTTGTTTTATAAGAGTGCGTTTTTCTTGCGCTGATTTGTCAGTTCGCGCTCTGCGACTTCGTAGTAGTTAGAATAGTGCGATCGCGAAGCGTGCAGTCGCGCAATCGGGAGGCACGTTTATGTTATTCTATAAAAAAATATAGCCCTGCCAATTAGGGCAAGGCTATATCAATTATTTAAGAGTTAGTGTTATTATTCGTCGTCATCTAGATCATCGTCGTCTGAGTCTAAGGTATCCTCATCATCATCCTCATCTAGATCTAGATCGATCTCTTCCAACTCTTCGTCGTCGGTTTCAGGCTTTTGCCTTGAGTTGAACGATTCCTGATTGTAGGCAATCAGATGTTTAATTGCTTCCTCAGCTTCTTCGCTAATCCCGTCGAATAATCGTGCTATTGCTAGAGCGATAACTTCGGCACTATGCTTTAGTTTGATTTCGTTCTTTGAGAGATCACCAAATAAAGCAGGGAAAATTTTCTCATTCCACAACTTCCAGTTCATTGTGCCATTTTTCTTGGCAACCATCCTGGCAATCGCTCGCCCCAATTTATCTTTAGCTCCGTATGCTAAAGACTTTAGCTGTTGTTCTTCCCTTGTGGGCAATAGCACTTTAAAGTGTTTGTACACTACTGACCGAATCTGTTTCGCTAAGACTTGTGCTTCAGCCTTTGTATCTATTTCGCCAGTTTTTGCAGCAGGTTTAGCAGCAGTTTCGTCAGTTTTTACCTTTTTGGTTTTTGCTGGCGCTGGTTCTTCTGCTTCTTCTGCTTCTGCCGCCGCAGCAAGAGCTTCTGCTCTTTTTCTAGCTGCTATTTTTGCAGCTTTGGCTGCCCTTGCTTCTGCATCAAGATCCGTTGCAGCAGCTTTAGCAGTACCATTTTTGGTTGTTGAGGCTACCATCTTTTCTTTTCCTAAAAACAACTAATTTAACTCTTAAAAACGGCAGCGTTAGCTGCTAAAAAAATTTGGTTTTTATCACTACAATTGGAAGCATAAAGTGGCCAGGGAAAATTTTCTCATTCCAAAGTTTCCAGTTCATTGTGCCATTTTTCTTGGCAACCATCCTGGCGATCGCCCTTCCGAGCTTATCTTTAGCTCCGTAAGCTAGGGATTTTAGCTGTTGTTCTTCCCTTGTGGGCAATAGCACTTTAAAGTGTTTGTACACTACTGACCGAATCTGTTTCGCTAAGACTTGTGCTTCAGCCTTTGTATCTATTTCGCCAGTTTTTGCAGCAGGTTTAGCAGCAGTTTCGTCAGTTTTTACCTTTTTGGCTTTTGCTGGCGCTGGTTCTTCTGCTTCTTCTGCTTCTGCCGCCGCAGCAAGAGCTTCTGCTCTTTTTCTAGCTGCTATTTTTGCAGCTTTGGCTGCCCTTGCTTCTGCATCAAGATCCGTTGCAGCAGCTTTAGCAGTACCATTTTTGGTTGTTGAGGCTACCATCTTTTCTTTTCCTAAAAACAACTAATTTAACTCTTAAAAACGGCAGCGTTAGCTGCTAAAAACAGATTTGGTTTTTATCACTACAATTGGAAGCATAAAGTGGCGA
>CAVQDG010000082.1:0-15295 GCA_963711165.1 uncultured cyanobacterium
CGGGCTACCGTTTATTTAGTAACCATGTCCTGAATAGATTGGCATTTATTAAACGCGCTCAATCTTTAGGACTCAGCTTGACTGAAATTCAGGAAATTTTAAACATCCACGATTCAGGTCAATTGCCTTGTGGTGCAGTAAAAGAGCATTTAGAAGCTAAGTTAGAAGCGATCGCTCTTCAAATTGAATCTTTAGAAATTTTCCAGGCAGATCTGCAAGGATTACTTTCTGGTTGGGAAGAACAACCGCCAGATCATCTAATTGCCCACACTATCTGCCCAAATATTCAAACTTAATATATGAAACCTACCGCCCCTTACACTTGCTGGAAGCAGCGTTTGACGTTTTCGATAGCTGTTGTCGCTAGTGTCAGTAGCTTAGTTTTAGATATGACTCAAGGCGAGTTGATTCAACCATCAGTTGCTCAACCGTTACCACCATTTCAAAACCCATTCCCCTCTGGGGTTAACCCTGCTGCACCATTTGAAACTTCTCCAAGCGCCCTCACAGATAATCCTTGGAAGAATGTTCAAGTTGTGCGTACACTTCAAGGTCATTCTGGGACAATTGATGCGATCGCTTTCAGCCCAGATAACAAAATTCTGATTAGTGGCGGTGGTGATAATGATGCTAATCTCAAATTTTGGTTGCTGCAAACAAGTAAAGAAATTGAGACGTTACGGGCGCAGCGCATCGGCATTAGTGACTTAGCGATGAGTCCTGATGGCAAAATTCTTGTTAGTTGTGGTGAGGATGGCGCTGTAAACTTATGGAACTGGGAAACCAAAAAGTATACTCGCACTTTTACAGAGCATTCTAGTAATGTTCTCTCAGTTGCGATTAGCCCAGATAGCAGAATTTTAGTTTCTGGTGGTTTAGATGGAATAAAAGTTTGGGATTTGCAAGCAGCGCGTCCCCTGTATAATTTGGCACTGTTTAATAATTCCACATATACCGTTGCGGTAAGGGCTGATAATCAAACTTTGGCAAGTGGCGGGAGAGATACAAATATTAAATTATGGAATCTGAAAACAGGCAAATTCATTACTGCTATTTCAGGAAATGGTGGTGAAATTACTGCACTTAAGTTTACGCCTGATGGAAAATATTTAGTTAGTGGTAGTAGCGATCGCACAATTAAAGTTTGGAACCTAAAAACTAACCAGCCAGTATTTTCTTTATTTGGACATACAGATACTATTCGGGGTTTAGCTATTAGTCCAGATGGACAAACTCTTGCAAGTTCTAGTCGAGATGGTGTGAGACTTTGGGACTTGAGAAGCGGTACTTTGATAACTAGGTTAACTCAGCATTCAGACTGGGTAAGTTCTGTTGCTTTTAGTCCTGATGGCAAAATGTTGGCGACTGGTGGCTTAGATCAGTTAATTAATGTTTGGCGATACGATGGATTGATGACTTTGCCAAAAGCTTCTAAGTAGCAATAAAATAATGGCAAAATTACCAGACCAATCTTTAGCTAGTATCTTTTATTTGCAGCGACGGTTAGTAGAACTAATTAATGAAGCTAAAGCTACTGAGTTTCAGCTATTTGAACAGTTTGGTGAAAACGAAGCAACCCTACCCGAACTAGACCAAATGCAAAGTAGTGTTGAGAGACTGAGAATGCCTTACTCACGTCTTCATACCTTGGCGTTAGGAATAGCTGAATACCAGCCGATTGCTCCTGATGCTATGCTGAACTTATTGGCTCAAACTATTGAGCAGACTGAGGTATTAGTTATTGCTGTAGAGGCAAGTATTTCTGAAACTAAAAGAAATTGGAATCTACCATGAATCAACAATCCACAATACCCGATCCAGAAACCAGAGCAAGGAGTGTAGCTAGGTGGCGCGAAGTTAACCAACAGATTGACTTAGTAACGCTTCAGCTTGACGAATTAATTGCGATGGTAGAAGCTGGTTTGCGGGAGCAACGTCTGGTTAGGCTTCAGGGTAAAGCTAAACGTCAAGCAGCAACAGAGGCTATTAAAGAGTAGCTTAATGATGTAGGCAATTTTCTAAAAGATTATGTCCTGACTCATGCTGAATATGATGAGGACAAATGGAAAAATGACCCTTACTTTTAATCCTGAAAAATATAAAGAACTTTTAACAACTTATTTACCAAAGCTCATCAGAACTGAAGCTGAAAATCTAGAAGCGTTGGCAATTGTAGAGGAGTTGATGCACCGTAACCGCACTCCTGAAGAAAATGAATTATATCATCTTTTAATTACTTTGATTGAAAAGTTTGAGCAAGAGTATTATCAAATTAATCAGCCAAGTAACCCTCAATCTATGATTTTATTTCTTTTAGAAGAATCAGGTAAGAATATAACTGATTTACAAGCTTGTTTAGGCTCAAAAAGTGCGGTTGATGATATTTTGCAAGGTCAAGAAAAGATTACTGTTGAACAATCTCAAAAAATTGCAGATTTTTTTCATGTAGATCCGAGCTTGTTTAAGGCAAATTAAATCAACTAACACGCTTTGTCTTTATTTTTATCTTGAATCATTCAAAGACGACGGCTACCAATGTTTACTTGATGTTGTATCCTAAACCTTTCTAGCTAATTATTGCCGCTTCCAGATGCAGATACCATCTTCTGCGTAACTAGCGATCGTTTGTCCATTGGGTGCAATAGCGAGGTTTTCAACTTTACTATTATGTCCTTGAAGGGTGCAAAGCTTTTCACCTTGTTGCAAGTCCCATACGACAATATCTCTATCACTTCCAGTGACAAGAATTTTGCCATCTGGCATCATAACACTACGAGGCTCCCCTGGTGGATGGGGAGAATATCTACGAGGACTTTTCGGAAAAGTATAAATAACCTCATCTGTCAGAATATTCCATACTTCTGTATGTAAATCCTTCCAATCATTACCTCTATTTTCATTGCCACTGAACCTACAACCGCTAACAATTAATTCTGTTAGATTGACGAACGCAACTGTATCAATCCAACGGCGGGGAGGTTTATAAAAACTGCATAACTCTTTCCCTGTTAACAAATCCCAAACCTTAACGGAAAGGTGATAACTTTGACTAACTAATGTTTTACCATCTGGACTAATGATAAGTGATGAAACTGTATGTTCATGTCCCTGTAATGTCTGAACAAGTTTTCCGGTTGGTAAATCAAATAGTTCAATTGGAGCAAATGATTCTCCCCTACTCATTTTACAGTGACCCACAATTATTGTTTTTCCATCTGGATGGATGGCAATGGAGCCGCTTGCATTAGTAGAGAAATGGGAAATTAGTGAACCTTCTAACAAATCATAGATTCTAATAAGATAATCATAGTTCGTAATAAATTTTGTCCAATCTGAATTGACGACTAAGGAAAAATGTAGAGGAGTTCTGCCCTTATTCAATTGATGAGAACAAATTAAACTTCCTTCCTCTAAATCCCAAACTTTGATGATATCATAACAACTACTTATAAGAGCTTTTCCATCTGGGCTGATAGTGAAGCATATTAAGTACTCTGGGTGTTTTTCCAAAGTGTGAAGGTGCTTATACATCTTGATTCACCTTTTCTGTCACAATGTTTTAATTATGATGCCTCTAGTAAAAAAAAGAGAGGGAAGTTAACCTTCCCTCTCTTTGCATCTTTGTTATTTTCTGCGTTATTCTCACCTTTGAGCTTTTTACGCAACATCTGAGCTTGCTTTTTGAGTTGTCGTTGCCGTGCAGAACCGCCTTTTCCTTTGTCGTTTCTTCCCTCTTTGCGGGGAGATTCCCAACGTTTAAGTTGTCTAGCCATAGCTAATTTATGTATTTACTTATTTTAAGTATAGCAAATTGTTTTAAAAAGGTAGAGCCTTGATTAATTTATTCCCAGGTTGAACCTGAGAACGAGGACGAAACGAGGGGCAGAGCGATCGCCAACGGTTTATTATTTTTTGTAACAAATTGATAAAAAATAATAAATAATCTGATCATGTCCCTATTGTTATGATTAATACTTATTCAGACACAAGAAGTCTTTTAATAAAAGCTGTTTATATCTTTAGGAAGTGGTAAGTTTAAAAAATTAAAGAATAAGCTTGAATTTTGAAAGCTAAGTTTTGGCTAGTCAAAGGCTGAATTGCTGCTGATAGATAATTCCTAAATAGCAGCTAACTTTCAGGATTGAAATAGATTTTTATTTTTGATTTTGGATCAACGGCTAGGGGTGTAACCCCTAGTTCGTCATGTGTTGAATTTAGTTAATGATGCGTTATTGTGTTGAATTTGTTTTTTATTCCTAATACCTGCATGATCCATGTTGCTTCCTAAGCTGGTTAATAAAGCCAAAAAATTATTGAGAAAACTGACATTAATACACCGCCTGGGTGCATTAGTGTTACTGTTCTTAGGGTTAGTATTTATCTTGCCAGCCCTAACGCAACAGCCTGTTACTTTAAATTTATTAATGACCGCGCCTGATGCTCAACCTTGGCAACAGGGACTGGTAAAAGATTTCCAACAAAAAAATCCTGGCATTCGGATCAATATAATTGAAGGCCCGAATGCGACAAATTTACTAGAAGACCTTTATAGTTCCTCTTTTTTGCTGGGTGACTCTCCTTACGACCTAGTAAATATGGATGTCATCTGGACACCGAAATTTGCGGCGGCTGGGTGGTTACTAGATTTAACTAACAAAGTCACTCCAAAAGAGTTGGCAGCATTTTCACCTAAAGATGTGGAAGGGGGACGTTATGAAGGTAAGTTGTACCGGATGCCAATTCGTTCCGATGCTGCAATGCTTTATTACCGGAAAGACTTACTCGATGCAGCAGGTTATAAGCCACCAGAAACGTTTCAGCAGTTAATGGAAATTTCCCAAGCTTTGCAGAAGGATAAAAAAATTGATTGGGGTTACGTCTGGCAAGGTCGCCAATATGAGGGATTGGTGGCGATGTTTATCGAAGTTATGCAAGGATATGGGGGATTTTGGGTTAATCCGCAGAATTTAGAAGTAGGATTGGATAAACCAGAGACAATAAATGCGATCGCATTTCTGAAAAATACCATATCTAAAGGCGTTTCCCCTCCTGGTGTGACTACTTACCAAGAAGAAGAAACTCGTCGCTTCTTTCAAAGTGGTAAATCCGCATTTTTGAGAAGTTGGCCTTATGTTTGGCCTTTAGCTAATCAACCTGATTCACCAATTAAAGGAAAAGTTGGTATCACCACAATGGTACACGCCCCAGGTGAACAATCCGGTGCTTGCTTAGGTGGCTGGGGTTTAGGAATTGCTAAATCATCTAAACATCCAGAAGAAGCTTGGAAAGCAATTCAATATTTCACAAGTGAGGAAGCGCAAAAACAATTCATTTTAAGCGCGGGTTATGTTCCTAGTCGTAGGGACTTGTTTAAAAATCCAGAAATTGTTGCTAAATACGGTCACTATCCCAAACTTTTAGAGGTAGTGGATAGTGCTGTTTTGCGTCCACCAATTGCCCAATATTCCCAAGCATCCGATATTTTACAACGCTATCTCAGCGCCGCACTAACTAATCGGATGACTCCAGAAAGAGCAATGAAATCTGCGGCTGACGAAACACGGCGACTACTTGCAGCAGGTCAAGCTAGAAATAGCTAAATGATGCGTAAATTTCTGTGTCGGGAAGCAATTATTTGGCTTAATTTGGGTTAATCTGCAGTTTTATACAAGTTGTGTTTAGGTATTTGGCGATCGCTTTTGATTGGTTGCTGGGAAATTTATACCCGCTTGTTTAAATACTTGGTTGTTAATTAACCGCAGATAAACGCAGATAAACGCAGATGTCGCCAAGATTTTATCTGGTAAGAATTTCCCCAGTCACCAATCCCTAATTCCCAATTTAAAATTCCTAATTTTATGGCGCACACGGATACAATTAGAGCAAGAGAACAGCGAACAGCTTGGATATTACTAATTCCAGCATTACTGCTACTTGCATTTGTCTTTGCTTACCCAATTGGACGGGCATTCTGGTTAAGTTTATTTACTAAAAACTTAGGTACAGAATTACAACCAGTTTTTTCTGGTTTAGAAAATTATGCGCGGATGGCAGGTGATGGGCGTTTCTGGCAAAGTTTTACGACATCAGCAATATTCACTACAGCATCCGTAGTTATAGAGTTATTCCTGGGCATGGGAATTGCTTTAGTTTTAAATCAATCATTTCCAGGGCGCAGTTTAGTTCGTACAATTGCTATCTTACCTTGGGCTTTACCTACTGCTTTGATCGGTTTAGCTTGGGCATGGATTTTTAATGACCAATTTGGGGTAGTAAACGATCTTTTGCTACGTTTGGGTTTAATTAAAACTGGAATTAACTGGTTAGGAGATCCGACGTTAGCAATGTTGGCTCTAATTTTTGCTGATGTCTGGAAAACTACGCCATTTATTAGTATTTTGCTATTAGCTGGGTTGCAATCAATTTCATCAGATTTATATGAAGCCCATGCAATTGATGGGGCAACTCCTTGGCAAAGTTTTCGTCAAATTACACTGCCTTTATTGATGCCACAAGTTTTAATTTCAGTCTTATTTAGGTTTGCTCAGGCATTTGGTATTTTTGACTTAGTTGCTGTGATGACTGGTGGTGGCCCTGGTGGTGCAACGGAAGTTGTATCACTATATATTTACTCTACTGTGATGCGCTACTTAGATTTTGGTTATGGCGCGGCGTTAGTAGTAGTGACATTCTTGTTGTTGATTTTAGCTGTGGCGATCGCCAGTTTTTTACTAAACAAAAATCGTCATCACAATACCAAAAGTGTTTAACCGTTTTGATTTGATTAGTTGATTAAATACCTAAATAATTTCAGAGCGCCATGACTACAATTACTGAACCAATAGCATCAACTCCTACTCCACCAAGAAAAATAAATTTCTCCATAAAATCGATCTTACTACCGATAGTAGTAGTGTTAGTAGTTGTTTTCTGCCTAGCGCCAGTTTTGTGGCAAGTACTAACTTCTTTTAAGGTAAATGAGGATATTTCGGCGCTACCGACTGTTTATTTCCCCACACGATTTACCCTCAATCACTACATTGAGTTATTCGTGCGTCGCCCATTCTGGCGCTATATCCTAAACAGTGCTTTTGTCTCAATCACTTCCACAGCCGTATCTTTAGCTTTAGGTGCGCCTGCTGCTTATGCCTTAGCACGGTTACGCCCTTGGGGTGACAAAGCTATCCTTGCAGGCATCTTAATTATTACTTTATTTCCTGGTATTTTGTTGTTCTTGGGATTGCTAGAAATTATCCAAGTTCTCAAGTTAGCAAATAACTATCTAGCTCTAATTATCCCCTACACTGCAATTAATTTACCATTAACAATTTTGGTACTACGCAGCTTTTTTGAACAACTACCCAAAGATTTAGAAGATGCTGCCAAAGTTGACGGCTATAACACTTGGCAAATGTTCACCCAAATCTTATTGCCAATGACAGTACCAGCTTTGGTAACTACTGGAATTCTCACCTTTATCTTTGCCTGGAATGAATTTATCTTTGCCCTCACATTTATTACCCGTGAAGAAATGAAAACAATTCCAGTAGCTGCTGCCCAACTAGGCGGTGCATCAGTATTTGAAATTCCCTATGGTCCAATTGCCGCAGCAACAGTTTTAGGTACATTACCCTTAGTTTTACTGGTGCTATTCTTCCAACGCAAGATAGTACAAGGTTTAACGGCTGGTGCTGTTAAAGGATAATGTGCAAGAGATAAATCCGAAAAATTCCTTTGCGTTCTTTGCGTTTCCCTTAGCGTACTTTGCGTTAAAAAAACTTCCGTAACAAAACTATTAACATTCTGATTACTCACCAATAAAAATCATGGCAAGACTAGAACTAATCAACTTAAATAAAACATATTCTCCCAAAGTAATCCCAGTAAAAGATATCAGCTTAACCGTCGATAATAATGAATTCCTGACCTTATTAGGCCCTTCTGGCTGCGGTAAATCTACAACATTACGCTTAATTGCAGGTTTAGAAGAAGTAACACACGGTCAAATCAGGATTGGGGATGAGGATGTTACTAATAAACGACCAGGCGATCGCAATATTGCAATGGTATTCCAAAGTTATGCTCTTTATCCTCACATGACTGTTTATGAAAATCTTTGTTCAGGATTAAAACTTAAAAAAGTTGCTAGTGAAGAAATTAAAAGACGAGTAACAGAAGCAGCTAGAGTTTTAGGTTTAGATGAAAGTTTAATGAGTCGCAAACCTGGTCAACTTTCTGGAGGACAAAGACAACGGGTGGCTGTTGGTCGTGCTTTAGTACGCAGTCCCCATGTATTTTTATTAGATGAACCTTTAAGTAACTTAGACGCGCTGCTACGTGAAAAAGTTAGAGCAGATATTAAAGAATTATTTGCTGCTCAAGGTGTTCCTGTAGTATACGTTACCCACGATCAAACAGAAGCTATGACGCTTTCTACAAAAGTAGCGGTATTAGATCAAGGATACGTCCAGCAACTAGATTCACCAGAACGTATTTATAGCCATCCCGCTACTCAATTTGTTGCGGGATTTGTAGGTAGTCCGCAGATGAATTTATTAACTCTGCGTTGTGAAGGACGTAACGCCATGCTAGGTGATTTTGGTATAGCATTACCAGGATTTGTAGACAGTGTACCACCTAATGTAGTGTTAGGAATTCGCCCCGAAAATGTCCGTATTGCCCAATCAGAAGACACAGAAACTGTTACAGGTAAAGTATTTTTGGTAGAAAACTTAGGAATGCACTATTTAATTAGTGTGCGCGTTGAAGATTCTCAAGGAAATTCACCGACTGTACGTGCTTTAGTACCATTAGATCAACCTTGGAGTAATGAGCGAATTACATTAGCTATACCAGCAGAGAGTATTCATTGGTATGACCACGAAACAGGTGATTCACTGGCTAAGAAAAAAATGGTAGGAGCTATAGTGTAGTAGGCAAAAGTAATATCAAGTCCATCAACAGTTTGAAGGCATAAAACAACAAGCAATTGCGAACTGACCTTGAGTGCGCTGGCGCGATCGCATCACTATATATATTATTGCGATCGCGCTATTGCTAAGCGAAGATTATTCATGCAGAATGAATGTCTACAAAGCGATCTGAAACCGCCCAAGCAGCATAATTAAGAGCTTGTCGGATATCCTCCGCCTCTAATTCTGGGTAAGCCTCTAAAACTTCGGCAATAGAAAGATTACTAGCTAGTAGCTTTAACACAAATCCTACGGTGATACGCATTCCACGAATTGTAGGCTGTCCAAGACAGATACTTGGATTAACAGTAATACGGTCTAATGTATTTATCACCATAAAACTCTCCTCTTAGTCTTTTCTCATTGTCTCTTCCACATTAAATATATTTATTATGATATGTGCGATCGCACAATAGTAGAGTAACGCGATCGCACATACATCAAATATTTGGTATGTTTGAGATTGTAAGGTGTTGTATATAGTAACGTAGAAATTTAAAACTTAGCTGCAAATAAATATGGCACAACCTCAAATCAACTCTAAACGTAAAGTGCTGCTTTACCCTGGTGAAGATGGGTATTTTGTTGTTGAAGTGCCTAGTTTACCAGGTTGTATTAGTCAAGGTAAATCACGAGAGGAGGCTTTGGCAAACATTGAAGAAGCCGTTTCTCTCTACATTGAGGTTTTACAGGATCGGGGAGAACCTATTCCAGATGATAGAATTGAAATCGTGTTAGTGTGAGTAAACTACCTGTTATTTCTGGTGCAGAATGTACCAAAACTTTAGAAAAAATTGGCTTTGTCGTTGTGCGACAGCGTGGAAGTCACATTATTTTAGTTCGTGAAGAGCCTAAAACAACAGTTAGCGTACCCAACCATGATGAGATAGATCGGGGTACTTTGCGTGCAATCATCCGACAAGTAGACTTGACTGTTGATGAGTTTATCGCCCTAATGAAATGAGGCGATCGCGCTTAAATCTTTTGATATCTTTTAAATTGTGGTGCGTTGCGCCTTCGCCCGAAAACGCACCTTACTATTACTATTTACTATTTCCCGATCACTTATTCTCATTAGCTCCGAAAATTGCCCCCAATGTACCGAGACAACATAAACCGTAATAAAGCTCTGGTTGATTGCCACATTTTCCATCTCTCTGATCCTCTCTTACTGCTTCTCTACTACCTATTGATAAACATTTAGCGTATCCTCTTCCCTTAGCAGCTAGCACTGGTGTAGCTAATCCTAAAGTAAAGGCTGCGGGAAGAATTAAATAGATAAACGTCCTTCGCTTCAATAAAGGCAATGTTTTGTGTTCTTTAGTTACAGCTACTGGAGATAGACTATTTTGATTACTATTTATTCTGTGTCCGTCTAATATTTTGGCTGCTTCACCGCAATCACAAAAACGCTGTTTAGATAAGTTTACAACTTTCATTAAGTCTTGTTCTAACAAGCTTTTTTTAATATATTCAGAACATGAATCACCTTTATATAAAACTTTGTGAGCGCAACGATATCCCTTATGATGAGAAATATATTTTTGATAAAAATTAATAATAGCTATTAAGATGTTTTGCAATAACTTATTTAATTCAAGCATAATATTTAACGGGTTCAACCCAAATTTTACAGTTCGACGGTGAAGACTTAAGCTAGATTGCTACTGAAACTCCTAATTCCCTTTAACTAAAGAGGATGACAAATATCCTCAGTTATAGAAATGAGTGGATAGGGATAGAAATCTTAGCCTTCGTTTAAGATAGCCCGATCGCTTAAAAATGCAAAGGGAAAAATGGCTGATTGTAAAAAAAATTTAGAAAAAGACTGATAAGGACTGAAAAAGACGTATAAAGTATGCTATAATTCTCAGCATTCATTTAGCTTCCTCATCATGCAAATTCAAGAAACACTGCAATTTGTGGATGAAGTTGTTTCTCAAAAGACTGGTAAACGTCTCAATGATTTCCAGCGCGGGCTTATTGAGGGAACGCTAAAGTATCAAAAGTATTCTGACATTGCTAAAGCTTACAATCGCACAGAACGTTATGCTAAGGATGTAGGTTACAAGCTTTTGCAAATGTTATCTGATGTATTTGATGAACCAGTTAATAAAGGTAATCTGAAATCAGTATTAGAACGGCAAGGTAATCTCCATATTTCTATTGATAATAAAAGTATTAATAGCTTTAATAATCGTCCAATTAATTGTTTAAATTTTGGTTCAGAACAACTGAATACTACCTGCGATCAAAATCAGCCTGCTACGCCGAAATTTAACAAAGATAATAAGAAGAAAATTCAAATTGAAGCAATTAATAAATTAAGAGAATTTGGCTTAAGCGACGATCAAATTGCAGAAGCGTTAAAGTTACCTTTAGAGGTAGTGAATCAGGTGGAATCGTGAATTATGATTCGTAATGCCCACCAATAGCAACAACATAGATTGAGTCTTCATCAAAGCTATAAATTAATCTATCTTTATCAGACAAACGACGGGAATAATATCCTGAAAGCTCATGTTTAAGGGCTTCAGGCTTACCTGTTCCTTGTGTAGGATCATTTTTTTGCATCTCCTTAAGAATATTAAATAGTTTTTTATGCAGTGATTTATTAGTTTCTCTCAAATTCTCATAGGCTTGCAGTGTATCTTCCTGAAACACTATCGCTCTCATACTTTTTTCTCTTAGATGTTTCTACTAGCAATTGAATTTGCTCTATCAAGTCAGGATTACTTAAAATATATTCCACATCAAGTATCTCTTGCAAAGCATTAAGACTTGTTGCTTTACGGCTTCTTTTGACTTGATTCACTTGTCCCATGAGCGCAGGATTATTTAAGATATACTGAGTTTCTTGTTCGCTACTGTCTATATTATCTGGTGTTGGCAATATTTCCGAGTTTGAGTAAGTCATATTTTTATCTGTAATTAAGATTTTAAGTAACCCAACCTACAAATCATAACTCATCCGCCAGAGATGATGTTAAAGATTTATAAATAGCCTCAAGTTGCACTGTTACATCTGGAGGTTTAGCAGTGAAATGAATATAAAAACTGCCATCTGCTCCTGGTTCTTCCATAACTTTTGCATATATATCAACGTTTTTTTCTGTAGAATTGAGAGGGATTAATAAATTCATCTTAATATTGCTCAGTTCCGATATAATTCGGTGACTCCTACGATTATATGGTTTAACTTTCGCTCCCTTTGCTGAAAGCTCAATTAAACTTCCCTTTAACATCGTCTCACCAATATGTTTACCCTCCAAAACGGTGTATTCAATGGGGATTTCTTCAATTAACGGTAAATATATCTCTTCTTCTTTGGTTAAAAACAGGTTGTAGTTCCCTCTAATTCCGCCGACTTCATAGATTGTAAGTGGTTCGTTAACTCCTTTCGGTTTTATTTGTTTTTGGTCATCAATTTTTACAATAAATCCTGCCTCTTGAAAAGTAGATTCAGAGATAAAAATTTGACCGCCTACCGTATAAGATTCAATACGGTAAGTTAAATTTACATGACTGCCCACGATCCCATATTTAGTGCGTGTTTCTGAGCCAATGTTTCCAACTACAACTTCACCTGTATTGATGGCAATACCCATTTCTAATAGTGGTAAGCCCCATTCTTGCATTTTGGCATTAACATTACTCATTGCTAACTGCATATCAACTGCACAAGCAACGGCTCTAACGGCATCATCTTCTCTCACAGTAGGTGCGCCAAAAAGAACTAAAATGCCATCACCCATAAACTCATCAATAGTTCCGTAATACTTGCCAATCACGTCTGCCATATTGTGCAAATATACGTTAAGTATTTTCACAACTTCTTCAGGTGGCAATTGTTCTGATATAGCCGTGAATCCTCTTAAATCTGAGGTCAAAATGGTAATTTTTCGCCTCTCACCACCTAATTTTAAAGCTTCAGGGTTTTCTAACAAATTAGCAACAACTTCATTAGTCAGATATCGTCCAAATACCTTACGAATTAGGGCATTCTTTATTTCTAAATCTTCGTTAGCTAAAGCAAGTTCAGCAGTACGAATTTGAACTTTCTCTTCCAACGTTTCAAATGATTCTTTTAACTGCTTAGTCATGCTATTAAAAGAAAGAGCTAACTGCCCAATTTCATCAGAACGCTCAACGGGTAACTTTTGCTCCCATTGTCCTTCAGATAGTTTTTTTGCGGCTGTATTCAGCCTCAAAATCGGTTTAACGATCCATTTTGATGTTTGTAAGCCAAACAAAATTGCCAAAATCAAAGATGCTAAACACAGTAAAGCGGTTGTGCGCCTATTGGCTATAATGTGTTCCATAAAATCTGCTTGTGGAATCACAACTACAACTAGCCAATCCATCCCCCTACTATCTTGTATCGGAGCAACGTGAACTAGCTGTATATTATTATTTGCCACAAAAGAAAAATTAAGATGATCTTTAATATCAATTTTTTTTAAGTTACCAAACTTATTTAATAAATGCTGCGCTGTCGATTGAATTAAGGGATTACGGCTCTGGATTGCTTGTATGCGTTTTTGTAACTTCCCCTGGGTGATAATGGGAATTTGAGTGGCTGAACTAGCTACCACTTCCCCAGATCTTTCTACTATAAATGCTTCTCCAGATTTACTGATTGAAAGGGTTTGCAGGAATTGACTAATTTGATCAAGAGCTAGTTCAAAACTCAAAACCCCCTGAATACCAGCATCATTGTAGATGGGAGTAACCGCCGCCATTAGCAGGGCGCGTTCAGAAAAAGCAGGATAAAGCGGAGTCCATGTAGGTTTCCCCGCCAATACAGCAGTTTTGTACCAAGGACGAGTGCGAGGATCATATTTTTCTCTCTTGATTAAGCGCGATCGCTTTCCCTGATTATCGAGAGTATACGTTTCTCTCTGAGCATTTTTAGACTTATCAACTACAAGCAAAGTCAGCCCATTCTGTTCCTTTCTCACGCCAATAAATTCCCCCCTTTCGTTACCAAATTGAAAAGTTATTCCAGGGGGTTGTTGTTTTACTTGGCTCCAGAAGAAACGTTCTACCTTGGAAAAGTCTTCTATATCTAAATTTCCAGTGCGGATAGCAGAGGTAGTAACCTGCTCGATTAATTGTGGTGGGTTTAAATATTTTTCAACCTGCTGGGCAATGTTATCGCTGATTTGACTGCTTAAGTTGTTGGTCAGAATATTAACAGATCTCTGTCCGGTACGAAATGAAAGCCATCCCGTTATCCCTACCACTGCGGTAATTTGGAGCAGGAAGGGTACTACAATGGCGATTCTGAGGGGTACGG
This sequence comes from uncultured cyanobacterium, assembly GCA_963711165.1. Taxonomy (GTDB): domain Bacteria; phylum Cyanobacteriota; class Cyanobacteriia; order Cyanobacteriales; family PCC-9333; genus Crinalium. The sequence continues at coordinate 14,272 of CAVQDG010000082.1, forward strand.
AACCAAATATTTTAGGATAAATCATAAGAATCTAACTATAGCTTCACCTCCAACCATTACTAATATATTCCTTGATGCAGAGATTGATGACAACGCCAGATAGACCTAAATTTGATTTGCCCAATGCTATCTTATAGAAAAAGATAAATTAATAACTAATTACATCTTATACATAAACTATATAAAGAGACCTCTAACTATCTATCTTGGAGGTCTTTGTATATTTATTTAAATATATGTTGCAAATTATTTGAACAGGCAAAATAAAAATTAGACATTTACACAACAAATGAGTGAAGATTTGAATATTGGATGATGACAATATAACTTTTTTATAAGTTTATTGAATTAGGGAAGAGACTTATTATAATACTGGGAAAAATCAGCGATCGCATCTATTTTTATGACAGCTGTGGTAAATTCTCTCAAACTTGGCTAATGCTACGAAGTCTAGTACATAAATCAACAAAGCCATCCTTTAGGTAGAAGAAAAAAATAATTCTTATAGTTACACTGCTCCTTGAGCAAAGCAAATAAGCATTTTGGGATGTTGGCAATAAATTAATTACTAATGATTTAAACAGGGGATAAACACAAAAATATGGCACAGGATCAAGCTCTATCAAATATAAAAATCGGCTCTAATTATCTCGGTAACAATCGCTGTGAATTTACCGTTTGGGCGACTGAGTTAAAAGAGGTAGCTGTAAAAATTACTGCTCCTGAAAAGCGTCTGTTACCCATGCAAAAAGATCAGGTAGGTTACTGGAAAGTTACTGCTGAAGGTATTAACCCAGGAACGCATTATTTTTATCAATTGGAAGGCGATACGGAAAGACCTGATCCTGCATCACATTTTCAACCAGAGGGTGTACATGGCGCTTCACAAGTAATTGATCACAGTACTATTAAATGGACTGATGATCAATGGTCTGGTGTGCCTCTGGAGGAAATGATTATCTATGAATTGCACGTTGGCACTTTCACCCAAGAAGGAACTTTTGAGGCGATTATTCCGCGCTTG
>CAVQDG010000083.1:0-242500 GCA_963711165.1 uncultured cyanobacterium
AAAAAATGTTAAAAGTATAACTTATTGCCTTCCTGGTATAGTTATACAAACATAAAGGAACATTAAATTTCCTCAGGAAGGAAGACATGGCTTATTCTCAAACGAAAACTCAGTCAAAAACTGGGTATAAAGCTGGAGTACAAGATTATCGCCTCACATATTACACACCTGACTATACGCCAAAGGATACAGACGTATTAGCAGCTTTCCGTGTTACGCCTCAGCCTGGAGTTCCTTCTGAGGAAGCAGGTGCTGCTGTAGCTGCTGAGTCTTCAACTGGTACATGGACAACAGTTTGGACTGATTTGTTAACCGACCTCGATCGCTACAAAGGTCGTTGCTACGACATTGAGCCAGTTCCAGGTGAAGAGAACCAATTTTCGCATACATCGCCTATCCTCTCGATTTGTTTGAGGAAGGTTCTGTAACCAACTTGCTGACCTCATTGGTTGGTAACGTATTCGGTTTCAAAGCTCTCCGCGCTCTGCGTTTGGAAGATCTTCGTATCCCCGTTGCTTACCTCAAGACATTCCAAGGACCTCCTCACGGAATTCAAGTTGAGCGCGACAAACTGAACAAGTATGGTCGTCCTCTACTGGGTTGTACGATTAAGCCTAAATTAGGTTTGTCTGCTAAGAACTATGGTCGTGCAGTATATGAAGTCTTACGCGGCGGTCTAGATTTCACAAAAGACGACGAAAACATTAACTCTCAGCCATTCATGCGTTGGCGCGATCGCTTCCTATTCGTACAAGAAGCGATCGAAAAAGCTCAAGCTGAAACAGGCGAAATCAAGGGACACTACCTCAACGTAACTGCTCCCACCTGCGAAGAAATGATGGAGCGTGCAGAATTCGCTAAAGAAATCGGCACTCCAATCATCATGCACGACTACCTAACTGGTGGTTTCACAGCTAACACCACCTTAGCTAAATGGTGTCGTCGCAACGGCGTTCTGCTGCACATCCACCGCGCTATGCACGCAGTTATCGACCGTCAAAAGAATCACGGTATCCACTTCCGTGTATTAGCTAAGTGCTTGCGGATGTCTGGTGGTGACCACCTGCACTCTGGTACCGTCGTAGGTAAACTAGAAGGCGAAAAAGGCATCACAATGGGCTTCGTTGACCTGATGCGCGAAAACTACGTTGAACAAGACCGCGATCGCGGTATCTTTTTCACCCAAGATTGGGCTTCTATGCCTGGTGTAATGCCCGTAGCTTCTGGTGGTATCCACGTATGGCATATGCCTGCTCTAGTAGAAATCTTCGGTGATGATTCCTGCTTGCAGTTCGGTGGTGGTACTCTCGGACACCCTTGGGGTAATGCTCCTGGTGCAACTGCTAACCGCGTTGCCTTAGAAGCTTGCGTTCAAGCTCGTAACGAAGGTCGTAACCTGATGCGCGAAGGCGGCGACGTAATCCGTGAAGCTTGCAAATGGTCTCCTGAATTGGCTGTTGCTTGCGAACTTTGGAAAGAAATCAAGTTCGAGTTTGAAGCAATGGATACACTGTAAGCAATTAGTGATTAGCAATTAGCGATTAGCTCTGGAGTGGTGAAAGTTGAACTGTAAATATCAATACAGTATTTATTGCTCAAAACTTAAAAGCTAATTGCTAAAAGCTAACAGCTAATAGCTATAAAGCTGGGGTCAAGGAATGGACTTAAAACAAGTTGCTAAAGATACAGCAAAGGTACTGAGTAGCTATTTGACCTATCAAGCCGTGCAGATTATCTTGGCTCAGTTAGTTGAGACAAATCCTCCTCTGGCGTACTGGCTGAGTAATTTTTCAGGAAAAGAAAAAATCCAAGATGGAGAAGCTTATCTTAAAGAGTTACTCAGCGAGAAACAAGAACTGGCGTTTAGAGTAATGACTGTACGGCAGAATTTAGCAGACGAAGTGACGGATTTTTTGCCGGAGATAGTTCGCACTGGTATTCAGCAGGCAAATATGGACTATCGCCGCCAGCATCTAGAGCGACTTACGCAACTTACCTCCAATAACCCCAGCACTTATCCTGAACAGCCAATTGATTCTGAGCCTAATTTGGATAATATTTCAGATTAGCCAGAACATCTGACAACATTCTTACCAGCATTACCTTTACAAAACTATGCAAACTCTACCTAAAGAGCGTCGTTACGAAACTCTTTCCTACTTGCCTCCCCTCAGCGATGCACAAATCGCTAAACAAATCCAATACATGATTGACCAAGGATTTATTCCTGGGGTGGAATTCAGCGAAAGTTCTGATCCAAAGCAACACTACTGGACATTGTGGAAGTTGCCTTTATTCAACGCCAACACTGTTAACGAAGTGCTAAATGAAGTCAAAGCTTGCCGCTCTGAATATTCCAGCAACTTCATCCGTGTTGTAGGTTTTGATAACGTGAAGCAGTGCCAAGTTCTCAGCTTCATCGTTCACAAGCCAACTGCCAGCCGTTACTAAAAAGTCTGCACTAGCACCTTTTTTTAACAACTAAACACAGGCGAAAATAGAATATAGAGACGTACCATGGTACGTCTCTATATTTATTTTGATTTGATGAAAAATGAATGATCTAAAAACACTAGCAAAATGGTCTGTAGATGACTATCATCGCATGATCGAATTTGGGATTTTGAGCGATCGCCATCTGGAGTTATTAGCAGGCGAAATTATTGAAATGAGTCCAGAAACACCAATTCACTATAATACAGCAAAGCGAGGCGCAAGATATCTAGAGAAGTTACTGGCAGGAAGGGCGGAGATTCGTTTTAATGGTCCCATTACACTAGCTGACTCTGAACCAGAACCAGATATTGCGATCGTTAGATTACCAAATTCTGCCTACAACGAGCGTCATCCTGAAGCTGGGGATATATTTTGGTTGATCGAAGTTGCTAAATCTAGTTTGAAAAAAGACTTAGAAATCAAAGCATCTATTTATGCGGTTGCTAAGATTCAAGAGTATTGGGTATTAGATTTATCTGCCAAACGTATAATTGTGTTTCGCCAACCTCAACGTAATCGGTACGCGATACAACAGGTGATCGATCAAGGAGCGATCGCACCATTAGCTTTTCCAGATATTGAGATACCTGTCGAACAATTTTTTGTTTAACATCATGGCGTAGCTATTTTATGAGGAATAGATATGATCGTAGTCCAATCTCAGCAACAACTTACCTTTGAGCAATTTCTCAAGCAACTACCTGATGAAGAAGGGCGCTATGAACTTATCAATGGGGAAATTATGAGTTGATTATTTAGCTATGGGTAGCCGAAACTTGTTAGGTAATCCTAAAGAACCAAGCGTTTTTGTTTATTTACTTGATGAGAATGGTATATATCAATCTAACCGCTATCAAGGTACAGATAGGATTATCTCTAGAACTTTTCTTGAACTGAATTTGACAGTTGCACAAATTTTAGCGGATTAAGAAGCGATCGCACCTAAACTTCAGCTTTTATATCTCGATCAAATGTCGCTATGTAGATTTTCATTATTCATTTGAAAATCCGGTTGCGGGTAGGGAACAACTTTGATTTTTTCTAAAATCCAATGATTATGACATTTCTTTTCTTTACTAATCTGTGCTGCTCGTAATTTGGTTAAGGGAGAATTTTGTGGGCAGGATATGGGATTATAGCTAAGTTTTATGTTTTCAGACGTTTTGATTGCATTACTATCAGTTTCCGATTCTTCCTGATTAGACGAACTTGGTTGATTTTCCATAGATGCTTACTTGCTCGATTACTTTATACACAACAGGTAGAAAAACCATTTTTTTAATAAAAAGGCATCTATCTAATTGCATATTAATGGTGTTAATTCACTTAAAATAACTAGATTTATATCAAAATAGTACTTATAGCAGTAGCCAAAAAGGTTTATTGGGTAGGGTGCGTTACGCTTCGCTAACGCACCCTACAATACTTAGGCTTTGCGTAAGTACTGATCTTGATATGATCTGCTTTCAAAGTGTTACACCCTTGATGTAATTAGTATGGCAACTGCGTGTTTGCGATCGCGTCTGTGTAATGTATAACTTAGTGTATAACTTCAGGATTTATCCCTTTCATCACTCTCAACAATCTTAGTTAGACGTTTCACCTCAAGATTTGCTTGTTTTAATTGTTCCATTAGAGAATCCATACGTCGCGCTTGCAAATATTGTTGAATCAAACGGCGCACGCGATAACGCAATACCGACCACTGGATAGGTTTAGTAATATAATCAGTTGTACCCACCTCAAAAGCTCGATTCACAGAGTCAGAATCATCAAGTGCCGTGATCATCAATATCGGCATTCCTGTATCTAATCCATCCAGATTAGGATAATTAGTGCCAGATAAACTTCGCAATTGAGTACAACAGTTAAAGCCATCCATCACTGGCATCACAGCATCTAACAAAATTAAATCAGGTTGGTGTTGTTTATATCCAGATAAACACGCCTCACCATCCTGTGCTTCTACAACTTGGTATCCTTCTTGTTCTAGCGCCAAGCGTAATAGCATCCGCATCGACTTGTCATCATCGACTACCAGCACTACAGGTGAGTCTTTTAGCACTGAATCTGAATCTTTACTCATGCGTGAATTTCCTGCCTTAAAGCCAACTTGACTGCTTCGTATACAGTCTCAATTTGTGAGATTTGGGATAATCCTCCTAATGTACTACCTGCACGTCCCATTGCTTCCAAATCTTTGCAAAGCAGGGATAAATTTGTAGCACCAAGATTGGCACTTGTAGACCTCAATTTGTGAGCAGCATAGGAAAGGGCGGCTGGATCGTTTGTACTAACAGCGTCCTGCATCGCGCTTAACAGTTGCGGAGTTTCTTCAAAATAATTATCAATGATTTTTGCTAAAAATTCGTTAGCTTTTGACCCTGCCATCTGGCGTAATGATTGCAGAACTTTAGGATCAATCGGATTTTGAATTTGGGGGAGTAAATTAGGGATTGTACGCTTATCCTCAGCCAGAAGTACTTCGGCTTCTAAATACTGAGTGCGATCGCTTTTTTGCTCGACAAGTGTAGGTGTAGATTGCCTTGCCAAATTTTGTGGCTGACAGCGATAGAGTGCCTCAATTAGTTCCGGTATATTGATCGGTTTGGTAATATAATCATCCATACCTGCTTCGAGACAACGTTCGCGATCGCCCTTTGTGGCATAAGCTGTCATCGCAATAATCCGAGGACAAGAACTAATTATGTTCGATCCATTACACTGATCTACTACTAATTCTTTGTTTAACCATGCTTGACGGATACAATCAGTAGCAGTTAAGCCATCCATTTCTGGCATTTGCACATCCATTAACACAACATCATACATTTGACGCTGTACTGCTTGCAGTGCTTCTAGTCCATTACTTACTACATCAACTTGATAGCCGAGTGCCTCTAAAATAAGCATTGCTACCTGCTGGTTTACCAGATTATCTTCTGCTAACAAAATTTTTAAAGGTAACTTTTCTGCTATTCGGGGAATTGTTAAGAGCGCATCTACTGAATTCTTATCCTGCGCTAAATTACAAGCTTCCGCAAGCATTGTGAAATAAAAAGTAGAACCTTGATCAACTTCACTCTCAACCCAAATATTCCCTCCCATCAATTGTGTTAACTCTTTAGAAATAGCCAATCCTAACCCAGTTCCACCATAGCGACGGCTAATAGAAGAATCAACTTGGCTAAAACGCTTAAACAGCTTTTCCCTGCGGTTATGAGCAATACCAATGCCTGTATCTTTAACCGCAAACTTAATTTGGTAAATAGGGTTATGAGTAAGGGGAGAGTCCCGATCAAGTTCCCACTGTTTCGCAGTTACTAAAATACTAACTTTTCCAGTATTGGTAAATTTAATCGCATTACTGAGCAAATTAACTAATATTTGTCGCAAACGGGTGGCATCTCCCATAATTGACACTGGTGTTTTTGGCTCAATCTCAGATAACAACTGCAAACCTTTCTCTGCTGCTTTAGGAGCCAGCATACTGACTGACCCCTCTACACACTTTTGCAAGTTGAACGGTTGTTTTTCTAGCTCTAGCTTGCCAAATTCTAGTTTAGAAAAGTCGAGAATATCGTTAAGAATAGTCAGTAATGCTTCGCTGCTATTACAAATAGTTTTAACAAAGCTTTGTTGCGGAGGTTTTAATTCTGTATTTAACAGCAAGCTCGACATTCCCATAACAGCATTCATCGGTGTACGAATTTCATGGCTCATCATTGCCAAAAAATCACTTTTGGTTTCGTTAGCTGCAACTGCTGCTTGTTTGGCTTTTTCTAGGTCTAAATTTTGCTCGGATAATTGTTGGCGTTGACGAGTTTCTTGCTCTAATAAGCGAGCGTGAGCTAAGGCAATTCCTACTTCAGCCGCAACTGCTTCTAGTAACTCAATTTCATCTTTAGTCCAGTTATGAAATTCATCGCAATGATGCAGCCCAAATAATCCATTAACTTCTCCCTGATAGGAAGTACGCACCGCTAACATGGATTTTAACTGAGCGCATTCTAGGAGCGGTATAGCTGCTGCTAATAGTGGCTCCTGATAAACATTATTAACAGCGATCGCCCGATCTTCAGCTATTAATGCCTCAGCAAATGGGTTCCCATCAATCGGAATTTCGCTATTCATTAAACTTACATAGCCAGGTTGCACATACTCCGCCACACAAGGACAAGCTAACTTCGGTTCAGTAATAATAATATGAATTACACAACGATTAATTTTAAAATTTTCACCAATCAAAGTACTAGCAGTCTGTAGAATCTTTGGTGAATCCAAGCTTTGACGAATCTGCTGAGTAATTTGTTTAAGCAATAAAGCGCGATCCATCGCTGCCTTCATAATAGCTGCTTGCTGTTGTAATAGTTCTTCGGTGTGCTTGCGCTTGGTAATTTCAATTCCCGCAAACGCAGCAGCTTGACCTTGCAGGTATTTTTGACCAGCTATTAAATAACTTACCCGTTTACCATCAACGTTCCAGTCAACCTCTAGAGAAGTTTGTTGATCGGAACTGCTAAAAAATTGCTGCAAAAAGTAATTAATTTCCGCAGGAGGTGATGGGAGATAATTAAGGTGTTTTTCCCCAAAATCTTCCCGTTGCCAGCCCAATATTTTAGCTAAATAACGGTTGACACCTAATAACTTTAAATTAGAGTCGATCCAACCTATACCTCCAGGGACTGCATCCAAAACGGCTTGAAGTTGAGCTTTTGCTCGTTGCAGTTCTACCTCGGCAAGCGAACTTGCTGTAATATCCCGAAAACTCACAACATTGCCAATGATTTGTGAACCTAGCTTATAAGGTTGTATATTGCACTCAAATATGCGACTATCTGTTAATTCCAAATTATGAGTTATAGAAATTTCTGGCTGCTGACATACTTCACTCATTATTCTGCGCCATTCTTCGGGATATTTGAGTTTTTTAAACACAAATTTAAGACAGCGCTGGTAGTCTGTTGTTTCTATCAACTCATCAGGCATTGACCACATTTCTTTATACTTTTGATTACAACAGGTAATCTTGCCAGTGCGGTCAACAGCAAAAATCCCCTCATTAGTCGAGTCAAGAGTTGCTTGTAGGAGCGATCGCTCTCGCTCAATTTCTGCTTCCATCTGCTTACGTGCAGTGATATCTCGATGGATAGATATTTCTAATTGGTGGCGCTTTTCTATTTCTATTTGTAACTGTTGTTGCTGCTGATATTGAGCCGTTATATCTCGGATCACAAAAATAACATTAGCTTGTTGTTCTAGTTGAATTTTTGTCCAAGTAATTTCTAATACTAATTTTCTACCAGCTTTTTGGAATTCATAAATTCCCCTATTCGGCGGCTGCTCCTGGGATGAATAAATATTACTTATCTGTGCTTTTTGCTTCCCAGGGTGGGCATCGTGAGCATTGTTATATGTATTGTGTAATACAAAACTAGCTGGGTGTAGTGCCTCTAGTACTTGTTGCCCTTGCTGTTCTAAGGGCAACAGATCAATCAGTTTTGTGCCAAGGACATCGAAATGTGATCGATTAATTAAACTATCAAAAGCCTGATTAGACCAATGAATGTAGCCTTGATCGTTAGTTTGTGCGATCGCCTCATCAATCGCGCCAAGCGCCATTTCCATCTTTCCCAGTGTCCCGATCACGCTGCTAATGAAGCTTGTTGATACATTTACCATATTTTTTCGTCTCCGCAATCAATAAATGGTAGGGTGAATTATTTCTAGGGTGTATAGCTCGATACACATAAAAATTAGTAAAATTACATCAGCAAAGCGAGATATTAACCTTTTTTTAAAATAAGCATCACTAATAACACTAGACAGTTATTATTAATTATGGCAAAACGCTCTCTCAAGGCATCACCATCTGGGATTGAAAAAGCTAAAAACGTTTTTAAATGCACTGGATGGACACAAGATCACCTCGCACTTCAAGCAGGTCTTACTACTCGGCAATCAATTTGGAAATTTTTCTCAGGGAAATCGGTTGAGCGACAGATATTTATAGAGATCTGTTTTCACATGAATTTAGATTGGCAAGAAATTGCTGATTTACCTAAAAATACCGAAGTAGCAATTTCGCCACCCAAGCAGGATCAAGGGTTATACATAGAAAGTTTAGTACAAAAACTGCGATCGCACTGTTATGACAAAATCGCTCACCAGTGTAGCACCATGCGATTGTTAGATGTTGCTCAACCACTCCACTTAAACGACATATATGTTAATGTCAATATCTTAGAATTTTTATCCGGTCAACAGTGGTTAGAGGTTTCCGACTTACATAATTTTAGCCCAGAAAAATTTAATCGCTTGGGTTTAAATCAATATCAACAAAGAATTCCAGGGTTGGAAGCGATCGCTAACTCTAGTAAAGTGATGGTACTTGGCAAGCCTGGAGCCGGAAAAACTACCTTTTTACAAAAAATTGCTCTTTTATGTAACCAAGGAGAATTCCAACCTAATTTAGTACCAATTTTTATTAGATTACGCAATTTTGCTGCTGATATAGAGCTAGTTAAATCTGCAAATTTACTAGATTATATTTATCAAGAAATTAGTAGTAACAACCTTGAACGCTCAGAACTAGAAACTTTACTTGAGCATGGTAAAGCTATCATTCTGCTGGATGGCTTGGATGAAGTCCCCACCACAGAAAGCAATGAAGTAATACAACAAATTCGCAAATTCTGCAATCATTACTACAAAAATCAATTTATTATCAGTTGTAGAATCGCTGCTAAACAATATCAGTTTGAAGGATTCACTGATATTGAAATAGCGGATTTTGACTTTTCACAGATAGAAGCATTTGCTAAAAAATGGTTTGTAGCAGTTGGCAAAAATATCGAAGTAGGGTTAGCTAAAGCTAATCAGTTTATTGAAAAACTCGAATTACCTCAAAATCTGCAAATTAAAGAACTAGCAACTACCCCATTGCTACTGAATCTTACTTGCTCGGTATTTCAAGCTAAAGCCGATTTTCCGGCTAGACACTCGGATTTATACAAGCAAGGATTAGATCTTCTTCTAACTCGTTGGGATGAATCTAGAGGCATTAAACGGGATAAAATTTATTATCATTTATCATTATTACAAAAGCTAAAACTGTTGAGTCAAATTGCGGCTATTACCTTTGAACAACATGATTACTTTATTGAGCAAAAGACTCTTGAAAAACATATTGCTAACTATCTAAAAAGCATATTTGCTCCTAGATTAGATGAGGAAGAATTGCAGTTAAATAGTGCAGCAGTATTAAAATCAATTGAAGTGCAACATGGGTTAATTGTAGAAAGATCCAGAGAAATTTACTCTTTTTCTCATTTAACTTTTCAAGAGTATTTAACCGCCAGAAATATTGTTGCTAACTTAGAGCCAGAAAATTTAACCCAAAATCTTAATAAGTTAGTAAACCAGATCACCGAACCACGTTGGCGCGAAGTCTTTCTACTAACAGCAGGATTGTTAGGAAACGCTGACCAACTGTTCCAGCTTATGAAGCAAAAACTCGATCAAATGCTGGCTGAAGATGAACAATTACAGCAATTCCTTAATTGGTTAAATCAGAAATCTGAAAGTCTAAAAGTTAATTATCAACCCGCAGCCATCCGTGCTTTTTACATGACATTGGCTTTAGCGCAAAATTCTCATACACCACCCAACCTCAACTTAGCGATCGCCCTAGATTTAGCATTAGCTGGTAATCTTGCACCAGAGTTAAAACTAGATTTAGCCTTGGATCGAGTATTAAGGTTGAGTTTGAGTTTACCTGAAAATCCCACCATTGACCGTGTGCTTGACCTGGGGTTTGCCTTACCCATTCAGGGTGATATTGATTGTATTGTAGTGCGATCGCCCCTACAATCCGCATTGCACAACCTGAAAATACAACTCACCCAACTTGATGACGCTGAAAATCTGGCATCCTGGTGGCAAGCTAATGGTTCAACCTGGACAGAAGAATTAAGAACAGCAATGATTCGCCACCGTAATATCGGGCAGAATTGGCATTTTAGTCCACACCAACAGCAAACACTACAGCAATACTATCAAGCCAATCAATTTTTGCTGGAGTGTTTAAATAGCAACTGTCAAGTAAGTCCCCACCTCCGCACAGCAATTCTGCAAACCTTATTGTTGCCTATCTCAGAAACTTCCCCAGATTCCCACAATTTGATCGCGGTACAAAAGCTAACAACATCAACTGGGATATAATTTCTCTGCCGCTAATTTTTTTAACTAAGCTAAGGCGCAAATAAGTTTGTACATTTGGAATAAAGAAGAAAAGTTATCAAACTCTGTTCCCCTCTCTCCTCCCTCCTCCCTCCTCTCCCCCTCAAACATAAAATCAAAGAAGCACAACAGCTTAACCACGGGTAACATCATTGAAGCGAGTATAGTCTATCCAGGGTTTGCCATCTGGAGTCCGGTGAAAAATATCCACAAACTTCATATTCCACAAAATATCCCGTGCAGTAAACACATGATGGCTATGTATAGTTTGGGCAACTGTTTGATCAATTCCGGTAAGCGTCACCACAATTTCCACCCCATCCTCTATTAGCGTTTCAGCAGTACATCCATACAAAGGGCTTTTCTCGTCAATTTGATGCATAACCGTCCAAGAGAGCGCAAAAATCGGAGTCTCTCTACGCACCAGCCTAAGATCATGTAAGCGACGCATATATTCTCCTTCCAAGCTAACCTCATTGCGAACCAAAGTAACCCGAATTTTTGATTCCATAATCAGGTTGCCACGCGCGTTAGCTGTCCGAAACATCAAAGTAGGAACGCGGTTATAGGGAGCAATCACAGCAACTTTACTAAATAATACTCGCGCTGTCGGTAAAGAAAATCTCGCAAACGCCAACCCTGTCACCATCGCCACCCCTACCAAACCTAACAGCGCCTCCACTGTGACAACCACATTGGCATAGGGTGTGCGCGGAAACATCCCACCATAACCGATAGTTGCCATAGTTTGAACGCTAAAGAAGAAAGCATCAAAGAAAAAACCAGGTCGGGCATTCGTGATACAATCTCCCCCTGCTAAGTAAGCCAAAGCAAACAAGGTATTCGAGGCTATATACAATGAGCCTACCAGTCCCAAGAAGTTAAGCCAGGAAATTGTCACCAGGGAATGGTAAAGATCTGCCCAAGTGAACTTAGGTACACCTATACGCATCACAGCACTTGCTCCCTTGCTGTTGAGTCGTTGCCACAGCATATACGGAAGATGCTTTTTTCCCATGTATGGCAGATCCTTATAAAATTCAACTGTTGCTACATAACTTAACCGATTTTGAATTTGCGATTTACAATCAGCAGACTCGCAAAAAACGTAAATTTAACAATCTCAGGACTTACTTCTAGATCCCCCGCGCATCCCCCTTTTTAAGGGGGACTTTGAATTTCCCCCCCCTTTTTAAGGGGGGTAGGGGGGATTTAGGTTTCAGGCTATCGGTGCGTAAATCCTGAATCTGAGATTTTTTCAACGCCATCCGCCACAAGCAAGTTAATTTCGCTCACAATGATTAAAGTGATAATATGAAAAACTACTGTATTTGAGAATAAGAGGGTATCCATGTCCCTGACGCAACAGCGCAAACAAGAAATAATGACTGAGTATCAAGTTCACGAAACGGATACTGGGTCTGCGGAACTCCAAGTTGCCATGATGACAGAACGCATTAATCGACTCAGCGCTCACCTAAAAGTAAATCAAAAAGATCATGCTTCTAGGCGGGGATTGTTGACGATTATTGGTCAAAGGAAGCGTTTATTAGCCTATATCCAAAAGAAAGACCTGCAAAACTACCAAAATTTAATCCGCCGTCTCGGCATTCGGGGTTAAACAATTAATATGTCTTCTGAAAAACGCCAAAGCGAAGATGTTGGAAGGGTTCCCTTACCTTTTGAACCCGCTAAGAAGACTCGCCAAAAATCCCCAAAAACCCAGCCAGCATCCCAAGCTATTACCAAAAATCCCACTGAAAAGCCCAAGCAAGCTTCAAACTCGGCGGCAGTACCAACTGTTGTTAGTAACAGAATGATTCGCCGCGTGGCTTTCTTCTCTGGTTTACCTACAGCTATGGGAATGCTGACTTTCATTATCAGTTATTTGATCGTCAGCAAACAATGGTTCAACTTACCCAACGTCGCTGTAGTGATCATAAGTATTAGCTTCTTTGGCTTGGGAGTCTTGGGGCTGAGTTATGGAGTTTTATCTGCTTCCTGGGATGAAGAGAGAACCGGAAACTTATTAGGTTGGAACGAGTTCACAACTAACTTGGGGCGGATGACAGCAGCATGGCGATCAAAATCAACAGTTAATACTGAAGACTAAGCACTCCGCGCCAAAACAGATGGCTAAATAACTTACAAAACCATTAGTAAATCAAAGGATGACGTTCTACCAGTCATCCTTAGTTATTTTTTAGTCCGAGAACTTTCAGTAATTGGCAAAGCAGTAGGTCGTTGGTCACAACCTGGGATGGTCATGGTCTTAAAGGCTATCTTTCAAAGTCCCCCTTTTTAAGGGGGATTTAGGGGGATTTCTGCGTAAGTCCTGTGAATAAAAAAATATTCCCAGCCTACGATTGTAAGCTGGGTTTTGCTATTGATAAAAAAAATGGGTTAATCTAGATTTCGATTAACCCGCTTTTTGGGAACACGCAGAACAAAACAAGACTATTGCAGAACCAACTTAACGTTGGCATCTTTCAGACCTGTGCGATTCTTAACTTCAGCCAAAGTTTTGTTAACAGCGTATTTTTGATTGATTGAGTTAATCAGTTCAGTTTGATTGTGCTTTTTAGCAACGCCCCACAAGTCAGCGATCAAGTCGAAAGAGCCGTCGCTATTGCGAGACCAACCTAAATCGTATTCGCCTTCCAAAACGGCAACTAGGTCGGCACGAACGCGCTGTCCGTTGTATCCACGAACATCAGCTTCTGACTTAACGGTGATGCCTAAATCACGCAGAGAAGCTTTCAAAATTTCAGCATCAGCGACTTTGGTGCGTAGAGTGCTAAAGTGTGACATTTGGGTTTCCTCCAGTAGAGAGTTAAATAAACGACAACATTTTGCTTTTGAATCACCGCGATCGCGGTATGTATGTAAAACTGCTAGCTATCTGCTAGCCTTTACTCCTGTTGGGAGCAGGAGAAAGCCTGTTAAAACTCCAATCGCTGATATTCCGCGACGGAGGACGCAGCAGGTCGCGCGCGCTGTCTAGCCCAGTCCCGTAGGGCTGTAACCTGCTCTGTCATTGTCCGAGAAAGTGGCATAGTCGCTTTGATGGCTGCAATAATATCTAGTTGAGAGAATTCCCGATCTTGAGCAAAAGCGTCATACATCGCAGCAATTAATGCTTGCTCAATTTCTGCACCGGAAAAACCATCAGCTACTTTAGCCAGTTGTTCGATATCAAAGCGTTCTGTATCTCTATGCCGCTTAATCAGATGAATCTTAAATATTTCTTGGCGCTCTTCTGGTGTTGGTAAATCAACAAAGAAAATCTCATCAAACCTACCCTTGCGTAGAAACTCTCCAGGCAAACGTTCCACACGGTTAGCGGTTGCCATTACAAATACTGGAGAAGTTTTTTCCTGCATCCAGGTAAGAAAAGAACCAAATATCCGGCTGGAAGTACCACCATCAGAATCCGCAGAACCACTACTACCAGCAAAAGCTTTATCCAACTCATCAATAAATAAAATAGCTGGAGAAATTGATTCTGCTGTTTTTAGGGCATTCCGTAAGTTAGCCTCAGAACGTCCTACCATAGAGCCGTCGTAAACACGCCCCATATCTAGACGTAGTAGAGGTAAACTCCACAGACGGGCAGTTGTTTTAGCAATCAGGGATTTACCACAACCAGGTACACCCAGGATTAACATCCCCTTCGGTTGAGGTAAGCCATATTCTCTTGCTCTTTCAGTAAAAGCATTTGAACGCTGTCTCAACCAACGCTTTAACTCGTCTAAACCACCAACGGCATCAATTGTTTCATCTTCTTCTATGTATTCCAATATGCCGTTGCGACGGATTAGTTGCTTTTTCTCAGAAAGAACAATATCTACTTCTTCTTCTGTCAGCCGTCCAGTTTTAACGTATGCTTTACGATAAACTTTTTCAGCTTCATCTTTAGTTAAACCAAGGGCAGCCTTGAGAAGTTTTTCTCTGGTTTCAGTAGAAGTTTTACGAGTGCGAGATTGCTCTAACTGATTAGAAAGTACTTGATTTAGTTCTGCCAGGTCTGGTAAAGGGTAGTCCATTACCACTACTTCTTTTTCCAGTTCAATCGGAATATGCTGTACTGGCGACATTAAAATAATAACTTTTTGCGTGCCTTTAAATCCGGCGATCGCATCTCGCAACCATCGAGTTGTAGCTGGTGAATCTATAAATGGATGTAAATCTTTAAATATAAAAATGCCTGGTTCTTTCTGCCTGATTACCCATTCAACCGCAGCTTCTGGAGAAACGGTATTGTGTTGGGTCAGGTGGCGGGGTTGACCGTACTCGATGATGCCATGGGTGACAGTCCAAATAAAGACACGCCTTGGTTGGGGTTTCATCTGAGCGATCGCAGCAATTGTTTTTTCTGCCCGCTCTTCCTCGGATGTCACGAGGTAGATCAGAGGATATTGAGCTTGGATTAGAATATTGAGCTCTTCTTGCATGACGATCGACCTAACTAGAGACGGTGTAAACACTGCCAAATCATCATCGGCACTAAATTCGCAATCAGCGCCACCTTTTTAACAAGGAACTAATTTTTGCTCTCCCTGAGAGTCATTGCGAGAACTTACTTCTTCGCGCACTTCCAGGTTGGCGAGTTCCTCTCCTACCAGTCCCGGTTGATTACCCAAGGCAACCATTTCACCATCTCGAAGTACTACGGGGTTAGCACACTTCGGACAGGCATAGATTTGATGAGTTTGTCCGTAGGAGGACTCTACTTCATCAACTACTTCTGGGTGATCCAGATAAAAAACGATTGCTCGTTCGACAATAGTAGACATTGATTCAGAGTCAACAGCAGCTTGAATTTTTATCTGTCGATGCAGCCCTGGCGGAATATATAATGTAACCTTTTGCTTATCTTGCATATAACTTTTCTTTTAATCGTTCTACCCAGGTATGTTGTTTATACATTAACCAGTTAATCTTAGGCTGTCAAGACGTTAAGCCAGTATGACGGCATTATTGTTACATTTCTTTATGATTTGACAATCACAGGACTTACGCAGAAATCCCCCTAAATCCCCCTTAATAAGGGGGACTTTGAATTTCCCCCCCTTTTTAAGGGGGGTAGGGGGGATCAAGGTTTCAGGCTTTCGGTGGGTCAATTCTGAAACTATGAAAACCCCACTAACTCAGATGAGTTAGTGGGGAGTAGAGACGCGCCGTGGCTCGTCTCTACAAGGGTTCTATGTAACGCACCTTTAATTTCTGGAGATGCCTAATTAGAAACTTCGCTCATTTCAATCACATGACCGTCTTCGTCTTTAACTAAAAAACTCAATGGTTTATCGCTACGAATTTTATGCTTAATACCACGTAACTGCACCCGCATTAGTACTTGCTCTAGACAGTCGTGATCAAAGGAAACATGACGGTGACGGTTTTTCTGCCCTAAGCTAGCACCAGAAATGATGTGTAGTTGAGTATTTTTCTTGAGTTGATACCACAATCCTTCAGAACCATTTCCCCCTCTAACAGGGGAAGTTGCTATTGGTGCTGACAGATACAGGGGGTCGATACTGGGAACCCCTAGAGTTTGTTCATAATTGTAGTAATAGTGCAGTGGCACGTCTGCTACAGGCAAATTTAGTAAGCCTTCGTAGAACTGCCGAGCTATTTCTAAATCAGACACCATAATAGTGTGAACTTTTGGCGCACTGGTGAGGAACATCCACATAGCAACCGCGTAGGCTGCTAGTAACATCACCATAATGCCTTGAGTGGAAAACAAGCTATCTAGAGGCACAGAATACTAAAAGCTCCTATAATATCAATGCTTAACTAGCATAGTAAATTATATCTGATGCTATAAATAAAATCAGTACTACCTTTTATTATAACATATTGCTCAATATATATTAAGATTTTTAGGAAAAAATCTTGAAGTTGTTTGATAAATGTAAATCAGTCGATATATTAAGGGTGATTTACGGTAAATAAATCAAGAAAAGCGATTGACATACTCCCACCGCTAACTCTGCGAGTGTAGCGGGGGATTCTCAACATCATTGTTGATTCTCAGTTCACAGAGACGACTTAGAAACTGAGCATCACTGTTCAGTAGCCAGAGGTCATTTTCTCCCTGAGCTTTTACCTTTTTGGGGTCAGATTCGGTATGCCCTACCGTACTGTTTATATATTCAGCTAACAGCTTAAACCCTTTGGCTAAAATATTTTTCGCGGCGTTATGATCTCGGTCTAAAACAGTACCACAATGATTACATTTGTGAGTTCTAGTGCTAAGAGTTTTTTTAACTTTAGCTCCACAACAAGAACAATCAACCGTTGTGTTATGTGGTGGTACTGCTATAACTACAACACCATAAATTTTGGCAAAGTATTTCAGCCATTGGGTGAATTGATACCAAGAAGCATCGTAGATTGATTTAGCTAAGTGGTGATTTTTCACCATGTTTTGAATCCTCAAATCCTCGTAGGCTATCAGGTCGCTAGATCTGACTAACGCCAAAGCATCTTTTCTTGCTTTGTCTTCACGCTGCCTACTTATTTTCAGATGTTTTTTAGCTAAAGTAGTACGAGCTTTATGGTATCTATTTGACTGTTTTTTACCCTTGACGTGTTTTTTGGAAACTCGACGATTCAGCATTTTAAGCTGGCATTCAGACTTCCTTAAATAGCGAGGGTTTTCAATCATGTGTCCATCAGAATCGGTATAGAACTCTTTTAAGCCTAAGTCGATTCCGGTCATTTTCCCTTGAAATTGACGTTCTTCAGTTCTATCCCAATCAACCAAAAATTGAGCATAGTATCCGTCAGCCCGTCGAATCACACGCACTCTAGAGATTTGTTTCTCCGAATACCAGACTAAATCCCTAGAAGTCCAAAGTTCCATCGTTCCGACTTCAAAGCCATCGGTAAAAGTTATCTTCTTTCTATCAGTAGATAGCTTCCAACCTGTGTTTTTGTATTCAACAGAACGAGAGAATTTTTTGTATTTCGGGTAGCCTTTTTTACCTGGTTTGCCTAACCTACAGTTTTGATAAAACCGTTGAATTGCTGCCCATGCTCTATCAGCGTGAGCTTGTCTAGCTTGAGAGTTGAGTTTTTTAGTCCAAGGAAAATCATGGGTTTTAGCTAATACGGCACAAAGCTTTTGAAGGTCATTACGAGTGACATAATGATTGTCTTCCCAATAACGCAAACAACTATTACGGATGAATTGTCCTGTACGGATTGCTTCATCCAACTTTGTATATTGCGATTGGGTTCCTTTTAGCTTTGCTTCTATGATTAACATGATAGAATCATATCATGTTTTACCCAGTCTAAACATGGGTAGAATTATAAGGATTCGCTATCGCTCAATTGTTAGTTGGTCGGATTTCATCCAACCGCTAATACTTCGTATGTAGCGGGGGCATTCATCCGACATTTGAGGTAACGAAAAGTTGTGCAAATCCCGCATTTTCCTGAATCTAATCATCCAATAGTCAAATCCCTGTTCCATCATAGCGATCAGGAATTGCTCACCTTGTTTCAGCGTTATCCAGAGCAAGGAAAATTTTTCACTGCTATTTTTTGTCGTTATAGTCCTATTGTATATACATTAATCCGGCATTCGGCGCGATCGCCTGTGCAAGCAGATTACCTATTTGCCCTAACCTGGCGACATATCTATTATGAGTTAGGCGGTTTGAATTTGCGCGAAGATACGGGTACTGAAGCTGGTTCCTTCCAAAACTGGCTAATCAACATGACAGCAGTATGTATTAACGAGGCAGAATTACCGCCAGTAGAGTCGATACACTACTCTTTACAAGCCGCTTCTCCGCCGTTATGGTGCTATATGGAACAAGCTTTAGAGCAATTGCCACCAATTACACGTTTGATGGTGTTAATGGCTCAGACTTTCCATTGGAGTGAAACACGAATTTCAGCTTATCTTCAGGCAGAAGGTGAAATGCTTTCTGATGCTGATGTCAAAGCGCAATTATTGCAAGGGTATCATTTATTAGAAGTAGCCTTACCAGAAGATCTTCGTGTTATTTATCTGAATAACTTTAAGGTTGAATCTTCACAGCCTATTATTGATAACATCAAAAACTAAAAAAATAACTCTCAAGAAGTGAAAACAACTTCTTGAGAGTGTTTGTTATTATTAATTTTCTTGTCCGTAATGCTATACGTTGAACCGGAATAACATCACATCTCCTTCATTGACAATATATTCTTTACCTTCACTACGAACTAAGCCTTTTTCTTTAGCCCGCTCATGGAATTAGTTGGCTACGAGGTCATTATAAGCAACTGTTTCTGCTCTAATAAAACCGCGCTCAAAATCGGTGTGAATTACACCAGCAGCTTGTGGTGCTGACATTCCAGTTTTTATTGTCCAGGCGCGAGTTTCTTTGGGACCTGTAGTAAAGTAAGTACGCAATCCTAAAAGTTCATAAGTGGCGTGAATTAAAGATTTTAACCCACCTTCTTTAACACCCAAAGATTCCAAAAATTCTAGCTTTTCCGCTTCTGGTAAGTCAACAAGTTCAGATTCAACTTGTGCAGAAATAATCACCACTTGAGCATTTTCTTGGGTAGCAAACTGTCTTACTTGTTCCACCCATTGATTACCAGTAGCTAAATCATCTTCAGATACATTGGTGGCATAGATAATCGGTTTAGAAGTGAGTAATCCTAGTAGCTTTACAGACTCAGCTTCTTCTTCGGTTAAACTAACTTGACGTGCTGGTTTACCTTCATTTAATGCCGTACTTAATTTTTCTAAAGCTGATAGTTCAATTTGAGCTTCTTTGTTAGTACGAGCGTTTTTGCGAGTCCGTTCAATGCGACGTTCAATTTGTGATAAATCGGCTAATCCCAACTCCAAATTGATAATTTCTATATCTCGTAAGGGATCAACAGAACCTGCAACGTGGATAATATCGTCGTTTTCAAAACAACGCACTACCTGCACAATGGCATCAACTTCTCGAATATGAGACAAAAATTGATTACCCAGTCCCTCCCCTTGACTAGCGCCTTTGACTAACCCAGCAATATCCACAAATTCAACACGAGTGGGTACAATTTGGGCGGATTCAGAGATTTTAGCCAGAACGTTTAAGCGCTCATCCGGCACTGCTACAACACCTACATTAGGTTCAATAGTACAAAAGGGAAAGTTTGCGGCAGTAGCTTTGGCGTTAGCAACCAAGGCATTGAATAAGGTAGATTTTCCAACGTTGGGAAGTCCAACAATTCCGGCTGTAAGCATCTTAATTTAAGGGTAGAAACTGGGTTAATTGTGTTTTAAACTATTTCGGGAATCGTTTGAGGAATCGGTTAGGGAACTGTTTGGGGAATCGGAGAAGGTACGGTTTCTGGGACTGGGCTGGGTATGGGTTCGGGAACTGGGCATATTGGCTTGGTACTGGGTTCGGCTTGGAAGAGGATTAGGATATGGTTCAGGAAATGGACTAGGTATTTCTGGTTGGGGGATAGGATTGGGGCTGGGGTTAATCATGATAATTAAAGGTCAATAACTTAGCCTCACTACCATAGATAAAAACTTACTGTTATGACATCTTTCTAGATGGCTAAACTTTGCCAGCATTTTCCGCTTTTGGGCGGGTTTAGGCAAGATATCTGTCAATAAGCGGGTTTACTTTGCAACCCGCCCCTACGCATAACACATGACATGAGCCAACATTTTCTCGCTTTTGGGCGGGTTTAAATAAGATATCTGTAAATACACAGGTTTACTTTGCAACCCGCCCCTACACATAACACATGACATCTGTAGTTTACATAAATAGAATTGGTATAAATTTTGTAACTGCACACGAATCAATTACTTTAGCAAAATAGAGTGTGTTAGTCCAACTACTGAGTTTGAAAGTGAATAAAGAATCTCAAGCAAAAACGCCAATTATAGATACTCTCCGAGAGTGCGCTAATAAACCTCACGCTGCGTTTTACACTCCAGGGCATAAGCGGGGACAAGGTATATATCCGCCATTAGCAGATTTGCTAGGGGAGTCTGTATTTCGAGCGGATTTACCAGAGTTACCTGAGTTGGATAATTTGTTTGCGCCAGAAGGTGTAATAGCAGAAGCTCAACAATTAGCAGCAGAAGCGTTTGGGGCGGAACATACTTGGTTTTTAGTTAATGGTTCTACTGCTGGGGTAATGGCAGCGATTTTAGCTACTTGTGGTAGTGGTGACAAAATTATTTTGCCTCGAAATGTCCATCAGTCTGCGATCGCAGGTTTAATTATTTCTGGTGCTATCCCAATTTTTGTTAACCCAGAATACGATCCGGTTTTAGATATCGCTCACAGTATCACACCAGATGCGGTTGCAGCAGCCTTAAAGCAGCATCCAGATGCTAAGGCGGTGATGATGGTATATCCGACTTATTACGGGGTTTGTGGGGATGTGAAGGCGATCGCACACATCACACATCAATACAATATCCCTCTGTTGGTAGATGAAGCACACGGCGCTCATTTTACTTTTCATCCAGATTTACCGCCTTCAGCTTTGTCAGCAGGGGCAGATTTAACTGTGCAATCTATCCATAAGGTATTGGGTGCTTTTACCCAAGCGGCTATGCTGCACGTTCAAGGTAGCAAGGTAGAAGTTAATAAGGTAAGTAGAGCTTTACAACTATTACAATCTACCAGCCCTAGTTATTTACTGTTAGCGTCATTAGATGCAGCGCGTCAGCAAATGGCGCTGCATGGACATCAACTAATGGCAAAAACATTGTTATTAGCGAAACAAGCCAGAAACCAAATTAGACAAATTCCTGGGTTATCAGTTTTAGAAACCGAACACATACAGCTTAATGAACCAGGCTTTTTTGCTTTAGATCCCACTCGGCTAACTGTAACAGTTTCTGGTTTAGGTATAAGTGGGTTTGAAGCAGACGAAATACTGCATCAACAGCTAGGGGTGACAGCAGAGTTGCCGTCGCTGCAACATCTCACCTTTATTATTAGTTTAGGAAATACGCCTGAAGATATTGAGCAGTTAGTCCAAGCTTTCACAACATTATCAAAAGATTACCGACAAGAAAGCTAGCTTGTAGAAACAACATATAGTGCTGTAGTCCCTGATTGGTATTCTGTAGGGTTATTGACAGAGGAAACTAGAGGAGTGGCAAGAATTTCTCCTCGTGAGGCGTTTTTTGTTCCCGCAGAAACATTACCAATAGAAAAGATCTGGGATACTTGTGGTGGAATACACCCATACATCAGTGCCGAACTCATTTGTCCTTATCCGCCTGGAATTCCTGTATTAATGCCTGGAGAACAAATAACACCCTCCGCCATAGAATATCTCCAGCAAATTATCAAACTCGGTGGCAGTATTACAGGTTGTAGCGATCGCACCCTAAAAACCCTTAAGGTTATTATTCCGCGAGTCGTAACTGCAATCAAAACTTATGCAGAAATAATGTAATAAAAATATCTATGCAAAGTAAACTCTGGCCGTATGTCACACCTGGAATTCCAGATGATTTATTTGAACGCTTACCTGGAATTCCTTTAAGTAAGCGAGAAGTGCGGCTATTAATCATTTCTGCTCTCAGACTAAAATCAGACTCAGTGTTGTGGGATATTGGTGCAGGTACGGGTACAATCCCTGTCGAAACTGGTTTATTGTGTCCCGAAGGCAGAGTTATTGCTGTGGAAAGGGATGAAGAGGTGGCGAGTTTAATTCGTCGTAATTGCGAGCGTCTTCGGTGTTCGCAACGTAGAAGTGATTGAAGGCAGTGCGCCAGAATGCTTGAAGGATATCCTCCATCAGCCCCAAAGAGTTTGTATTGAAGGAGGACGTGCCATCAAAACTATCTTGAAAGAAGTTTGGCAATACTTACCCTCTGGCGGTCGTGTCGTTGCTACTGCGGTTAATCTAGAAACTCTCTATTCTGTCTCTGGAACCTTGTCAGAGTTGCAAGCTAGAAACATTGAGCTAGTCCAGTCGTCTGTTAACCGTCTAGAAACACGGGGGAATCGTCAAACATTTTCAGCAGTCGATCCGATTTTTATCCTTAGTGGTGAGAAGCTAGAGTGAGAGAATTAAGAATTAATCATGGAAAAGTTAAATTTTGGCTCTTTATGATTAAGAAAAAACTACAAACTGAGATTTTATAGTTCATATCTTATAACTGCTAAATTTTATGCCTGTGTCTCGTATCCTCAGTGGAATAGTTGCGATCGCCCTGGCTTTGGGTTTACTCTTCCTTGGAGGATGGTACTTTACCCTTGGCTTTTGCGTCATTATTTATTTAGGTCAACAAGAGTATTTTCAACTTGTTCGTGCTAAGGGAATTGCTCCGGCGGGCAAAACTACCTTAGTTGTCAGCCAAATGCTGCTAGTTACCTCCACTATTGCGCCGGAATTAGTAGACCCAATGTTTGCTTTGGCAGGGACATTGATTTGTTTTTATCTGCTATTCCAGCCCAAAATAGCTAGTATTGCTGACATTTCCACTTCAATTTTAGGATTATTTTACGGCGGCTATTTACCTAGTTATTGGATCAGGTTACGGGTAGGTTTATCACCTGCGATCGCGAACAATTTACCATTAAATGGCTATTGGCCTGAGTCTTGGACAAATATTCATGGCTTTCCCCAAGGCTTAACCGCTACACTGTTAGCCTTTATGTGTATTTGGGCTGCTGATATTGGAGCATACACATTCGGCAAATTCTTTGGTCGCACTCGCCTTTCAGATATCAGCCCTAAAAAGACTGTCGAAGGTGCGCTTTTTGGTATTGCTGGCAGTATTGCTACAGCCGCAATAGGAGCCTGGTATCTTCACTGGTCAATTTGGCAATTGAGCGGCATTACTTTCGGTCTACTAATTGGTATTACTAGCCTTTTAGGAGACTTAACAGAGTCGATGATGAAGCGAGATGCTGGTGTCAAAGATTCAGGGCAATTAATCCCAGGTCATGGCGGAATTTTAGATCGCGCTGACAGCTATGTGTTTACAGCACCTTTGGTTTACTACTTTTTTACCTTGCTGTTACCGCTATTAGCTAAGTTAAGTTAATTGGTGATTTGAGTGAGGGAGGATTGGTGATTGGTGAGGAGGATTGGTGATGGAGATTGCGGAGTGAGGAGGGTTAATTGTTAATTGTTAATTGTTAATTGTTAATTGTTAATTGTTAATTGTTAATTGTTAATTGTTTAGGGTATGACATTGATAGATCCTCGGCAGACTAATTGCCCTGGCATGATCTTTAATTCCTCAATATCAACTTCTGAGCCTAAATCTAATTCAAAGCTATCTAAGTTACCACTTGCTGATTCTAGCGGTGTATCTATATGTAATGGAGCAAGGCGCAGTACATGACTACTAGCTAACTCAAGCCCAGTGCGAATGGCTACTGGTGTTAAATTGTCGCTTTTGTTAGCTAATACTCCAGCAATAGTTAACTGATTATCCTCAAGGGCAACTTGTTGCCATTTGATCGGGTTGTCTTTCAAAAATTCGTTAGGCTGATTGATTCCAGCAGATGTTAGCAGTGTTCCTAATAACTCGGTTAAAGCAGTGGATAATAGAGGAGATGCTAGAGATGCTTTTAAATCTGCTTCCTCTAATAACATCTGACCAGTAACGGGTATTGGTTCTAAAAGACGTAATGGCTTGCCTTTAATTACTTGAGATAAGTTAATCCGAATGTTTTCTGCTGATAGATTAATTTTGCTCAGGTGAAGTCCCTGATAAACGGCATGATCGGCGAGAATAGATATATGAGGGATATAACCACCGAGAATTTGGCGATCGCCTCCGGTAATCTTCACCTGTAGCTCTTTTACTTGCTCTACCTGCGATCGCAACCACACGCCGCAAGCTGGCGACAACACTGTACTGATAATTCGGCTTTGCTTAACTGTCAATGCTTTTCCGTCTTCCTGTAATATTTGTACA
The DNA here is from genome assembly GCA_963711165.1 of uncultured cyanobacterium. Taxonomy (GTDB): domain Bacteria; phylum Cyanobacteriota; class Cyanobacteriia; order Cyanobacteriales; family PCC-9333; genus Crinalium. Next base: position 24,662 of record CAVQDG010000083.1, read on the forward strand.
TAGTCTAGCTTGATTAATATCGGCTTGACTTTAAGTTGTTATTTCGCACAGCGCACACTGGTGTTATGGCCGAAAGGCTGCAAAAAATTATTTCCCAATGGGGTATTGCCTCACGTCGCCAAGCTGAAAAAATGATTTTAGCAGGTCGCGTGCGGTTAAATGGTGTAGTTGTTGAGCTAGGACAAACAGCCAATCCACAAGTAGACCGCATCGAAGTAGATGGCAAGCTGATCAAACCTATAAATCGTCCGCAGCACCTCTATCTCTTGCTTCATAAACCTGCTGGTGTAGTTTCAACCTGCCATGATCAAAGAAATCGCCAAACTGTGCTTGATTTATTGCCCCCCGAATTGCGCCAAGGTCAGGGACTACATCCGGTTGGACGCTTGGATGCAGAATCTACGGGTGCTTTATTACTTACCAACGACGGGGAGTTAACATTTATTCTTACCCATCCCCGCCATTGTATTCCTAAAACCTATCATGTTTGGGTAGAAGGTCATCCACCGAAATCTGTGCTAGAAGTATGGCGACAGGGGGTAGTTCTTGATGGGAGAAAAACTTTACCTGCTCAAGTTAGGATACTCAAGCAGCAAAATGATCAAACACTGTTGGAAATTATTTTGAGAGAGGGGAGAAATAGACAAATTAGACGGGTAGCAGAACAGTTAGGTTATCCAGTAGTGCATCTGCATCGCACAGCTATTGGGTCAATTTGTTTAAACCGACCAGGATTGCTACTTGCTGGTGATTACCGTCTCCTTGAAGAGTTTGAAATTGATTTTCTCCAAAACCAACTAAACATAACATCAATAGAAGTGCAAGCATTCGTCAAGGAGGGCGGCGTATGAAGGAGACTCAAATCCATATTCACCAAGAACAAATAGATAAGCTTAAAGATATCGGATCTCGTTTACGGCAATTTCGCCAAGCACAGTCTCTATCTTTAGAAGATGTTGCGTCCCAAACCCGAATTCAGGCACGTCTGCTCAAAGCAATTGAGGAAGGCAGAATTGACATATTGCCTGAACCTGTTTATGTTCAAGGGTTTATCAAACGATTTGCCGACGCAATTGGTCTTGATGGTGAAGATCTTGCCAGCGAGTATCCGACTTGGCCTAGTATCTTCTTTCTCAAACCTTCTTGGCTGAGTTTACCGTCGGCTCAACTGCGACCAGTTCATCTTTACTTTAGCTATATTTTGTTGGTGTTTTTGGCTGTCAATGCAATATCTGCTATTGTTAACAAATCGGCAATTAAAGTTAGTAACGCTGAGATTGGCGAAGAAAAATTAGACCAGCCTGTTACTAAAAACAGGCAATTACACGCTAGTTTGCCTGATCAGCTAGATTTAAACCACTCTACTAACAGCAAGCCAGCAGAAATTACTCAAGCAATGGTAGTTAGCGAGAACACGACAAATACGGAGCCAGTGCGGGTAGGTGTGACGCTGAAAGCTGAATCTTGGATGCAGGTTATAGTTGATGGTAAAAAGGAGTTTGAGGGGACTCTGCAACAAGGAGATCAACGTACTTGGGTAGCTAAGGAGCAAGTAACTGTACTGGCGGGTAATGCTGGTGGTGTTTTAATTGCTTTTAATGATGAAAAGCCAAAGGAATTAGGAGAACCAAATAAACCTCAAAAAGTTACTTTTGAAGCTAATGAAAAGTTTTAATTATGTAGTTATGGCTGAGTACTAAACTCGCAAGTTTAGTACTCATAAATCAGCCTGATTAATGTTACTTTTTAGGGGCGCGACCAAAATTTACCGTCATAGTTTTCAAACGCGATCGCACTTCATCGGTTAAAGCATCTGCCCGATAGCGCCATTCCCAATTTCCCTCACCTGTACTAGGAAAATTCATCCTCGCGCTATTATCTAATCCCAAAACGTCTTGGAGAGGAATAAGTGCCTGGTTAGCTACAGAACTTAGTGCCATACGAATCAGATCCCAGTGGATACCATCAGCACTTGTACAACCTAAATAACTTAACACCGACTCGCGTTCTTGATCGGAAAGTTGATTAAACCAACCTACTGTCGTGTCATTATCATGAGTGCCAGTGTAAACCAAACAGTTACGGGGATAGTGAAACGGCAAATAAATATTATCTTCATCTGATCCAAAGGCAAAATGTAAAATTTTCATGCCTGGAAACTCAAATTTATCCCGTAATTCTTCTACTTCAGGGGTAATAATCCCCAAATCTTCTGCAAGAATTGGTAGTACGCCTAATTGCTCGTTGAGAGCCTTAAAAAAAGCTTCTCCAGGTGCTTTGATCCACTCACCATTAAGAGCGGTTGTTTCCCCTTGCTTAACTGCCCAGTAAGATTCAAATCCTCGGAAGTGGTCAATCCGAATTAAGTCTACATAATCTAGCAAAGACTTAAAGCGTTGCACCCACCACTTAAAATTATCCTGCTGCAATTGTTCCCAGTTATAAACAGGGTTGCCCCAGAGTTGACCTGTAGCACTGAAATAGTCTGGCGGAACTCCAGCCATCAGGGAAGCTTCTCCCGTTTCTTCATCAATGCAAAAAATTTCTGGATGTGACCAAACTTCAGCACTATTATGAGCTACATAAATCGGGATATCCCCAATAATTTGCACTCCAGCTAATTTGGCATAGCTTTTTAATTCTGTCCATTGACGGAAAAATTCAAATTGTAAGAATTTTTGGGAAAAAATTTCATCACTCAGATGGAGTCGCCACTGTTCTAAGGCTTCTGGTTTACGTTTAGCAAGTTCGGGTTCCCAGGTATGCCAGCCAGCGCCTTGATGAGCATCTCCCAGTGCCATAAATAAGGCATAATCATCTAGCCAGTGAGCGGTACTTTGACAAAAACCCTGCAAATTCTTTTTGCTGTACGGGCGTTGCTTTATGCTTAAAGTTCTCACAAGCTTTTTGGAGCAAGGGTATTTTGGTTTCAATCACTGCCCCAAAATCTACCCTATCTACAGGAAATTCAGGTATATTGGCTAAATCTTCATCTGTTAAAAGTCCTTGGTCTTGAAGCTTTTCTGGACTAATTAGCAGGTGATTTCCAGCGATAGCTGAATATGACATATAAGGAGAATTGCCATAACCAGTGGGACCTAATGGTAATACCTGCCAATATTGTTGGGCAGTATCTCTCAAAAAATCAATAAATTGGTAAGCTTCTATTCCTAAATCGCCAACACCGAAGCGGCCAGGAAAACAAGTAGGATGTAGCAAAATGCCACTAGATCTGGGAAATGGCATGATCAATCTATAATATAGTACTCAAAAAAATCTGAGCGCACCTTTAAAAGTGGCTCAATTGGTCTGACTGTATCATCGGGGAGTATTAAGGTATTTAAATCTAAAAAAAGATATAGATTTTGTTAATTAAGTAGGGAATCCGCGAGTTAAACGCATTACCCCACCCCCCGACCCCCTCCCCTTATTAAAGGGAGGGGGAGATTTGCTTTTTATGTTTTTTAATGTGGAGCTACTTAATTGGCTAGATGTCTTAAATAGAGCAATTTATGCTGAAATGGCAGGTGTTGTACATAATTACAGCTTGTGGCTTATCGAAATCCTACTCCTACAGTCGATATCATTATTGAATTAATTGACCGACCTCATCGACCAATAGTATTGATTGAACGTCAAAATGAACCTTTTGGCTGGGCAATTCCTGGTGGGTTTGTTGATTATGGCGAGTCGGTGGAAACGGCAGCAAAGCGAGAGGCGCAAGAAGAGACAGGTTTACAAGTTGAGCTAGTTGAGCAGTTTTATGTTTATTCTGACCCTAACCGTGATCCGCGCCAGCACACGATGAGTGTTGTGTTTATTGCAACGGCGACGGGGGAACCTCAATCTGGAGATGATGCGAAGGGGTTAGAGGTGTTTGAATCTTGGCGGGTTCCGAGCAATCTTTGTTTCGATCACGATCGCATTATGCGGGATTATTGGCGTTATCGGCATTATGGTATGCGTCCCAGGTTGATTTAGCTTCTCTTCACCCCTCCCCCCTCTCTCCTCCCTTTTTTTAACGCAAAGGGCGCAAAGGGAAGCGCAAAGGGCGCAAAGGGATGTATCTTAGTTACTACTTTGGGGATAAGTTGGTGGAAGTGCGATCGCGAGGTTGATTATGGATGCTGAGGAACTTTTAGCCAAATATGCAGCAGGGGAAAGAAATTTTAGTTCAGCAAAGCTAAGTGGGATAAACCTCAGAGGAGCAGATTTTAGTGAAATCAATTTAACAGCAGCAAATTTAACGGCAGCCGATTTAAGTGAAGCCAACCTAACTAAGGCAAATCTTTACAATGCTAATCTTTCTCAGGCATCGTTAAAAGGTGCAAATTTGAGTTTCGCACAACTTAATTCTGCAAATTTGAATTGGGTAGATATTAGTAATGGTTACTTGAATAATGCGAACTTAAGTAGCGCAAAATTGTATGGCGCTAATCTAGAACAAGCAACCTTGAGTGATGCAGACCTACGATCTGCAAACTTGACAAAAGCTTATTTGTTCAAAACTAATTTAAGTAGAGCAAATTTGAGTAGTGCAGATTTAACTCAAGCATACTTAGTTAAAGCAGATTTAAGCTATGCAAATTTAGAAGGAACTAACCTTGAACAGGTACATCTTCAAGGAGCTAATCTTCGCTTTACTAGGTTATATAAAGTTGACTTGTCAAGATTGAATTTAGCTGATATGGATTTGAGTCAAGCATATTTGCAAGGCGCAAATCTGACAAGAGTATGTTTGCAAGGAGCTAATTTAGAAAGAGCAATTTTAGATGAAGCAGTTTTAATCAGGGCAAGGCTAGATAAAGCTAATTTAAAGAAGGCAGATTTAATCAATGCCAATATTTATTTAGCTAGCTTTGAGGATGCAGATTTTACAGGTGCGATTATGCCAGATGGCGAAATTTATCAGTCAGGAGTATATGATAAACAATTTGGTAACAAAGAGAACACCTTAGATAAAGAAACACCAATGACTCGCAAAATTATCCGTACAGAACACGCACCCTCACCTGTTGGTCCCTATAACCAAGCTATTGTGGCTAGTGGTCAAATGATTTTTGTGGCTGGTCAAATTGCGATCGATCCTCGACTCGGTGATATTGTTTACACCGATGATGTGGCGAAGCAGACAGAAAGAGTAATGGAAAATCTCCAGGCAATTCTGACAGCAGCCGGAGCAAGTTTCAAAGATGTAGTAAAAACTTCTGTTTTTCTTAAAAATATGAATGATTTTGCTGCTATGAATGCAGTCTATGCTAAATATTTTGATGAGGAAACAGCACCAGCCCGTGCTTGTGTTGAAGTAGCACGTTTACCCAAGGATGTTTTGGTAGAAATTGATTGTATTGCTGTAATTTAGCATATTCAACCCTGCTATCTCAATAGCGGGGTCAGCAATTACTTTTTTTGAGCAAAATAATTAATTTTTTGTTTAAAGACTAAAGTTTTACAAATATTTATTGACATAAGATATCAATAAGCTGTAATCTTTACAAGGTTTATTGCTACTGGATATTTCATAAAAACAGCGCAAGTTTAAGGCTTGCAAGGAATAGGTGCTAGGATTTATGAGCAAAAAAATCTTATTTAGTGCTAGTGCTGCTTTAGTTGCACTGACAAGTTTAGTTGTTGATACTGTGCAACAAATGCCAAAAGCGATCGCACAGCGTGTGGATCAACAGGCGATCGCACATCATACCCCTAGCCACCAAGTAAAAGGTGAACTCGCTCAAGCTCAAACTCTCAAAATTGCTTTTCCTAATCGCGGTGAAGCAACAGAAGCACAACGCAAAGCTGATGCTATTGCTAGTTTTCTATCGCAACAACTGAAAATGCCTGTAGAAGCAGTAGTCTCAGATGAAACTGCTGCGGTAGAAGCTTTGAGGGCTAATCGTGTAGATGTAGCATTTCTCAGCAGCCGTCCTGCACTTAAAGCTGAACAATTAGCTGGTGCGCGTTTGGCTTTAGCAGAAGTACGTCCTGGTTACTCTGGCGGGCATACTTATAGATCTGTAATGGTGGTGCGTAAAAATAGCCCCTTACGCACTCAGGCAACACCAAAAGCAACGCTGGCACAACTGCGTGGTAAAAGAATGGCGTTTGCTTCTAAAACTTCCGGTTCAGGATATATAGTTCCAACTGGACAGTTTGTAGGATTTGGATTTGTACCTAATCCAGACCGCTATAGAAATTTCTTTAAGCAGGTTACTTATGGTGATGGTTACAGTAGTGCTTTAAAAGCTGTGCTACGCGGTCAAGCTGATGTTGGCGCTGTGTCAGAATATGCTTTGGCTGAACCCTATATCACTAAAGCAGAAGCCAGCCAGTTAAGGGTTCTTTACTATGTTGGTGGTGTACCTGCTCATGGTATTGCAATTGATAATGATGTTCCAAGTAGCACACGGAACAAGATTGTTCAGGCAATGTTGAAATTAAATCAGCCTGCTAACAATAAATTGCTCAAAGACCTCTCAAATGCAACTAAGTTAGTGCCGATTAACCACGACCAACATTTAGCGCGGATGCGTAGCGCGTTGAAGCAAGCCAAGATTGATCCATAAGTTGCAAATGCAGTCTGCGATTGAGTGTGAAAATTTGGAGACAGCTTATGCTGTCTCCCTTAGTCGTCCGATCCTAAACCAGATTAATTGCACAATTAATCCAGGGGAGTTTGTTTGTTTACTAGGGCTAAATGGTGCGGGTAAGTCTACCCTATTAAGGGCGATGATTGGCTTAGTACCATTGAAGCAGGGAGTTATTCGCATTAATGGTGTGACAATGACTCCCCGCAGTCTTACTCAAACTCGCGGAGATTTGGGAATGTTGTTTCAGGGAGGAGGGTTGATTCGTCAACTTCCTGCCATAGAAAATGTTTTGTGTGGACGTTTGGGTGAGTTACCTACGTGGAAAACATTTTGGGGTTTTCCTAAGCAGGATCGACGTTTGGCGATTGATTTATTGACTCGTTTAGGATTGCAGGATCAGATTTACCAGAAGACTGGTCAATTAAGCGGTGGACAACAACAACGAGTTGCGATCGCACGCGCTTTAATTCAATCTCCTAAAATCTTGTTAGCTGATGAACCGATTACAGGTTTAGATGTGATGGCAGCTAAACAAGTTATGGATATTTTATCAAAGCTGCATCAAGAACAAGGTATGACCGTTGTTGTAGTGTTGCACGATTTAGCTTTAGCTGCTGCTTATGCTGAACGTGCGATTATTCTTGATGCTGGTCGGATAGTATATAACGGAAATTGCGATCGCCTACACGATCAATTTTCTCAATTGTTGAGTTATTAGGGGTAAATTTTGAATTTGCTCCTATTTTTTTTAGCTAGTTAATAGATCTATTGCATAAGTCAAATTTTAGAGAATTAACCACAGATGCACACAGATAAACACAGATGAAATTACCAATTTTTGCTCATCTGTCTAATAATTAAAAAGCTGTAGGCTTAAGGATAAACTTATGAATTTGTTTTTTATTCACAAACTCAAAATTAAAAATTCACAATTCTTACAGATCTATACTTGGCTTAGTCGCTTAGTAATATTATTTATTATAGTTGCTGTCTATACTTGGGCATTGCAAGGTTTAAAAGTTGATGTTGCCTTGCTCAAAGATAGTTTTCCCTATGTTACAGATTTTATCTCACGTTTATGGCCACCCAATTTAGAAGTTGTTGATCTAGCCATCGAAGCTTTAGTTGAAACAGTACAAATGTCTTTATGGGGAACTACAATCGGGGCAATTATTTCTTTACCTATTGCTGTTTGTTCCGCTCATAATTTAGCTCCTCTGTGGCTGCGCTGGTTAGCTAGTTTTTTACAAAATGCTGTCCGGTCTATCCCATCAATTATATTAGGGTTAATCTTTGTAGCTGCTACTGGACTCGGCGCACCAGCAGGAACTTTAGCTTTAGGTATCTATACTATCGGTTATCTAGCGAAGTTTTATCAAGAAGCGATCGAATCAGTAGATCGACGCTCAATAGAATCTTTAGAAGTTAGCGGTGCATCTTGGCTACAAATTGCTCAATACGGCATTTTTCCCCAAGTTATACCATTAGGACTTGGCTACACATTGTATATGTTTGAGTACAATATTCGCGCTGCTTCTGTGCTAGGTGTAGTAGGTGCGGGTGGTATTGGTTTTGAGTTAGTTAATTATATTCGTGGTTTTGAGTACACCAAAGCAACCACTATGATGCTGGTGTTGTTGGTCGTTGTCACGATTATTGATGCTTTGAGTAGTCAACTACGTTCAAAGCTGGAGAAAATTTAGAGCTTTTTCATCAGTCTAATAAACTAAGCTAGTAACTTGTTGCTGAGTCTGTTCAGGAGATTTTTGAATAATTTTAGCAGTAGGTTGAGATACTGTTTGATCCGGAAAATGTTTGTCGATAATATCGGGTATTTCCTCAGCGCCAATACGGGTATAACGGGTTTTATCGGGCATGACAATGTTAGGACCAGCTTTGCATTGCTTCATACATCCAGTTCCCTTAATTGCCACTTGGTCATCTAAACCGCGATCGCGTAAACTCTCTGCTAATGCCTGACAAACTGCTTTACCACCACGCTTCATGCAATCTGACTTTTGACATACCAAAATTTGAGCATTCTTTTTAGCAGGTGCAGATTCTTTAGCATTTAAATCTACTACACCTGGGCGATTAGTCTCGCAATTTTTGGGAACAACGGGTGCAATTCGAGATGCTTTGAGCTTGAGTTTCCCTGTTTTAGGATCAACTTTTTTCTCACCAGCAATTTCCAACCAAGCACCAGGGGTTAAATCCCATCTCAATCTGGCTTTTAAATCTTTAGGTAGTTTTATAGACTGTTCGCCTTCAGCAGTGCCTAATCTCAAGCGTTTGAGTTTGTAGCCGTCCTCAATTTCAAACCCCAGAAACCGCCCTTCAATAGTAAATGTTGATGCCTCAGTATGCTTACTCATTTTTTTGCTTTGCCCTTGGTGAGATTACAAGCTAATTTGGGAAATTTTGAATCTTAAATTTTTGGTGAACCTACGCGGCTGATACCTCTAGAGGCTCCAGCAACGCTCCAACCAGAGAGTTAACTCCCGACGAGAAGCTGTCAGTTGTCTAGCTACGCTCCAAAGTTGTATAGCTGCCACAGAATTCTGGAGTTGCACTCGTAATGGCTGGTTAGTAGCACAACTGCAAGGAATATCTAGTTGTTGTAAGCGCAGATATACCAGCCAACGGTCTGCTAAAGATATATTGACAACCTTTCCTGCTTCTGGTTCTAAATTTAATGGATTCATTTGCCCCCACAAATGCGACTCATTTGCAATTAGTCTAATACTTTTTTGGGTAATTTCTCAACCTGTCGGAGATATAGCCTCTATTCCTTAATGATATTCAGTGCAAAATATTCTCACTCAGTACAAGTACCGATTTTGGTCTAAATTCTTAAAAGAGTCTGAATATATTGCTCAATCAGGCTCAATACTGCTGGGAACTCCTAGAATTGTGTTAGCTTGCCTTGGTCAAGCTAACTGCCGAACAGAGAGGAGAACTATGTCTGAAACACAAAGCGTATTACAATCGTTTGGTGAGGTTTATGACAATCCGGTGTTGTTAGACAAAAGTGTCACAGCACCCGTCTGCGAAGGCTTAAACATTGCTTTAGCGAGTTTTCAGGCTCTATACCTGCAATATCAAAAGCACCATTTTGTGGTTGAAGGTGCTGAATTTTACCAATTACATGAATTTTTTGAAACCAGCTACGAAGATGTTCAAGGTCATGTACATGAAATTGGTGAACGCTTAAATGGCTTGGGTGGTGTACCAGTAGCTAGTTTTATTGACACTCTCCGGTCTGAAGACACGGAGATTCTTCATTCAACGAGTCCACTTGCATAGGATACCTTGCAGCGTCCTATGTATAGGTGGTTCTCTCCTGAAGCGTTAACTTTCGGTCTGCCCGACCGTAGTTGGTTTTTAACCAAACTTTGTTTGAGTTTAATGCTAGTTGCCTAGTTCCTGTGAATCTTTTACCTACTTTCAGGCTACTCAACTTAATAGTTGAGCGACTAGAACAACAAAGTAGAACCCGTGATTCAGTTGTCAAGGTACAGCGTTACCGTTTAGGTACTAGGGTTTTTAAACAGGTTGATTACCCCACCTGCTATGTTTAATGCTAGCGTGATTTAACCAACATACCAACGAAAAAAGACCAAAAGTTTATCAAGACACGAGAAGAGCAAGAAAAACGAAACAGAGGCGTGAACACCTCTATTTCGTTTTCATCCCTGAGCTAAAGCTACAGGGTTTTCAACTTTCTTTCTTATAAATTGGCTCAAATGTGCTGCTTTACTCCAGAAGAGGATGGTGTTTATGGTTGTCGTGCAATGGTGGAACACGATTTAGTAGCCGAACAAGCGTTAATTGGGCTTATTCGCCGTCAAGCAGGACAAGCAGAAAGTTTAGGCGATCGCGGCACTCGCTATCTATATGAACAAATTTTGTTGAAAACTGAGGAAAGAGCTTATCATTTAGCTCACTTCCTTGCTAAAGACAGCTTAACTCTGGGTTTTGTACAGGCTTCTAATAACTAAAGTTGTCAGCGATTAGTAAATTAATACACAGTCCCTAGTGGGATAAAAAACAAGCTTCGTTCATTTAATACGCCGTCCTAGTTGGACGGCATTGTTTTCTGATAAACACTCAAATTTCATGTAGGCGTAGCAACAATTAAATTGCGACCCATGACAATTCCCCACCAATAATCTTCAAATCGGACCTTCATCGGCATCTATAGACCTTTTTTGACCCCAAGTGTAGATATCGCAGCTAATATGACCGCTATCGTGCTGCCAAGGATTACCTCTTTTGATGGCAATATTACCTAACAAAGTGATCCAGTGGCTAGGGTAAGGTAATAATGGTTTTTTATTTTCCAGTAAACCCTCAGCAGTAATCAAAGCAAAGGCAACACCGCCTTGTTCAATAATTGTTGTGGCTTCCTGCATTGCCCGAAACTCACCATATATGTAGGTGTGTGCGTACTTAGTTTCCCTGTAACCTAGTATTTCTCGCACCCACCCTTTCATTTCCCATGATGTAGTCATCCCAGCGAGATTACGGATTATTTGAGGGGCATTTGGTTCGACAGGAAAAATCAAACTTTCTGATTCTCGCAGTGTTGCCAAAATCATCCAATCTGCTTGCGCCAAACCTAGCCTACCACCGCTTTTACGCAATCTGTTAGATGCTGTAATTAATTTGCTATAACCTTGAAAGCTGCCAGTTTCAAATAAACTTTGACAAATTTTTACATAGCGGAGTGGCTGTTTGCGTACTAGCTCAAATAAAATTGAGGCGGGCCCACAAAATGGCTGTGTCCCTTGGTTAACTTGGAAAGGATCATGGATGCGCGATCGCATATCCGCTATTACTTGATTTTTGTCTAAGCTAGTCCAAACTCCAGGGACTGTTGATTGCTGAAATTGTGCGATCGCTGTTTCTGCCTGTGGCACAAGCGTTAAATCTGGCATGGCAAATATTTATGTTGTTTGGCTAATTTTAAAACTACAGATGCCAACAAGACTTACACCAATATATTTGGCTAATTTTAAATCCTAGTTACAAAATTTTTCAACACAACGAGCAAAAATTTCTACCCCCATTAAGAGCGCTGTTTCATCAAAATTAAATCGTGGATGATGGTGAGGATAAGCTAAATTTTTCTCGGTATTTGCAGAACCTAAAAAGAAATAGCACCCTGGAACAGCTTGCAGAAAGAAAGACATATCTTCACCGCCCATAGTTTGACACTCAGGTACTATTCCCACAGGAGTTTCTACAACATCTACTGCTACGGAACGTACTAAATCTGCTATCTGTCCATCATTAATTACAGGTGGGTATAAACTGTAGTAATTTAACTCGTAGTTTGCGCCGTAACTCTGACAAATTCCAGCAATTATTTGTTCAATTCTTTTTTTGAAATATCCATCTAAGGATGGATTAAAATACCGCACAGTACCGCTCATCCGTGCTGTATCCGCAATTACGTTGTGTGCTGTTCCGGCATGGAGTTCACCAACAGTTACAACAGCAGATTCAATCGGATCAATATTACGTGCCACAATTGTTTGTAAAGCATTAACAATTTGGGCAGCAACTACAATTGAATCAACGGTTTGATGAGGCATTGCACCATGCCCACCTTTACCTAAAATTGTGCAGTTAAATATTTCAACTGCTGCCATTAATGCGCCACTTCTTACACCAACTGTACCTAGTGGTAAATTGTTCCACAAATGCAATCCAATGATGGCATCGACATCTGGATTTTGTAAAACACCAGCTTCAACCATTGGTTTTGCACCGCCTGAACCTTCTTCGGCTGGTTGGAAGATAATTTTGACAGTACCCGCAAACTGATCTTGATGCTGGGATAGGTAATATGCAGTTGTTAGTGCGATCGCAGTATGTCCATCGTGACCGCAAGCGTGCATTACTCCATCGTGCAGCGATTTATAAGGTACATCATTTTCTTCTTGAATTGGCAAGGCATCCATATCTGCCCGAATTGCCAATACTTTGGGATTTTGGGTTGCTGAAGTTGCTTTTGTGCCTTTTATAATGGCAACAATTCCAGTTTTCGCAATCTCAGTTTGATGAGCAATACCCCATTCTTGCAACTTTTTGGTAATAAATTTAGCCGTGATTTCTTCTCTAAAACCAAGTTCAGGGCGTTGATGTAAATATCTACGCCAGTCGATAATTTGTGCTTGCAATGCTTGAATTGCTGGTCTAATTCTAGAGATATCAACAGGCAGAGGACTTAAAGAAGTAGAAGCCATTTGGGTTACTATGTTGAAATTAATTTAATTGAAAATGTCAGATGCTTAAATAGGTAGCAATTTCTCTAAATCTAAATCTGATGCAACGAGTGCTAATTGATTTAAATCAGTAGGATCGGTTAAATAAGGTAAACATCCTAAAACGGGGATGTTTGTAAGAGATTCAATTAAATCCGTAGGTGTCCAATTAGCAATTTCTTCATCTGAACGTGGTTGGTTACAGTTAAGAACAATGCCTTTGAGATAAATGTTTGACTGACGCGCCAAGGCAACATTAGCTACAGTTTGTGCGATCGCACCTAGTCTAACAGGTACTACCAACACAGTTGGCAACCGCCAATCAGAAGCTAAATCAGCAACAGTTAATTCATGGGTGACAGGCGAACCTAGTCCCCCTAATGCTTCTAATAGCACAAAATCGCGCTTTTGGCGCAACCGATCAAACGCTTGCCAAACACTTGCTAAATCTACTATTTTTCCTTCTTTTTCTGCTGCTAACGGAGGCGCTAAGGGTGCAGAAAAGTAGAGAGGATTAATCTCTTCAAGAGATTGATCTATAGAAAACAACTGCGTGTATAATTCGCGATCGCCTGTACCTGCTTGAATTGGTTTCATTACCCCCAAACTTCTGTCTGGACAATACTTCTGCCAATAAGCTATCAAAGCAGTTGTGAGGACTGTCTTGCCAATTTCTGTATCAGTAGCAGTAATTAATAGTGCGTTCAAGATTTTATAGATGATTAAGTAGCTAGATTTGAGCAGTCGTATATATAGCAGTCAGCTTTTCTATTTTATGAGGTTTGTATCAGTTTTACCCCTACAATTGTTTAAGGCTTTGTGCTTTTGGCTAGAATTAACCACAGATATCCACAGATGAACACAGATAAACACAGATGTAATAACTCGCTAGTAATCTAAAACTTACTTAAATAGGTCTTAGCTGATCACTGATTACCAACAGTTACATCTAGATTAAATGTAGTTGGATCGGAAGCAATCACTTCAATTTGATACTGACCGTTGCTAGGCAGTTGACCATTCCACGCGACAACCCCAGAAGCATTATCTAGCGGTTGATTATTAGGATCGCGAATTTCCAAAGTAGCATTACTCTCTCTAAGATTTATTCTCATTATTTGACCTTCTTGAGCATTGACAACGTAAAGCTTACTTTGCTGCGGACTGGTTATAAGACCAGAAATTCTAGTTGTATTTTGACCTGCTGGAAAAGTGATTGCTTCAGCACCAACATCAGTACCTACAGAACTAGGACTTTCGCTAGGAGTAGGAACAGGTATTGATGTCGCTGTGGGTATCGGTGTTGGGCTAGGAGCCAATGCTTCAGACAAAGTAATATTTAACTGATATTCGCTATTATCCAATCCTTTGATTGGTTTAAGTTGAATTTGATAGTCACCAGAATAAGGAAGTGTGCCTTTCCATCCTCTTACCCGCGTGGCGCTGTTATCAATGGGGTTTTGATCAGGACTTAATATAGTCATCAATACGCCTTCATCGCTTAGAGATACGTCTAACTGTTGCCCTTGCTGTGCGCTAATTATGTAATCAACAGTGGCATTTTCTTTCAGGGTTCCATCTTTAGAAATTGTTTTACCCGCAGATATATTTAGCTTTTGACTATAGTTACTAGGACTAGATGCGGGCGTGGGTGTCGGTGTTTCTGAGGGTGTAGGTGTTTCAGAAGGAATAACTGCTGGTGTTGTATCCACTGAGGATGAGGAACGATTATGCAGGATAGTACTAACCAACGCCCAAGATCCAAATCCCGCTAAAATCGCCAAAGCTATACCAACTGGAATGATTGCCCAAGGATCATCCCAAAAAGAACTTCTCTGTGGAGGTTTCGATATTATTGGTTCTTGTCTACTAGAACGCCTATAGTTGGAAGCAATGGGTTCTGGAGGTCTTCCGACTGCGATCGTTCGCATTCGCGAAACGTTATTTTCTGTGGGCTGGGGGTTACGCGCTGGCGGTTGTGGGTTAGCAATTGGGGGTTGAGGATTGGGATTAGGATTAGTTAATAATTTTAATGCTTGGATTACTTCCCCAGCAGATTGAAAGCGATCGCCTGGTCGATAACCTAACATCCGATTCAATACTTGAGCAAACCCATCATTCACTCTTACCCACTTTTGCCATTGCCAACTAAGTTGGATATCATCAAATAATTCCTGCGGTTCCTTCCCTGTCAGCAGCACTATACAAGTTACTGCTAAGGAGTACAAATCACTATTCGGGTAGGATCTACCTGTTTGGATTTGCTCACTAGGCGCGTAACCTGGTTTACCTACAGTGGTAACAGGCGTTGCTGTTGGCGATAAGTGAAACTTAGTTGCAAGTTCTTTAACTACCCCAAAGTCAATTAACACAGGTAAGTTATCACTTTCACGCAAAATAATATTATCTGGCGAGATATCTCTGTGAATAATCCCTTTAACGTGAATATGCACTAACACAGGCAGTATTTGTAGCAGAAATTGCCAAACTTCTGCTTCCAAAAAAGTCGTCCCAGCAGCCTTACGCTCATCTAACAGCGTGCGATAAGTTTTCCCTGCTACATAATCCTGCACTAGAAACAAACGCTCATTTTCTTCAAACGTCGCCCTAAACTGTGGTACTTGTGGGTGCTGAATTTGATAGAGAGTTGCGGCTTCGCGCTGGAACAGTTCCTTTGACTTTTCTAAGACATAATCTGAATCATGGGGGGGAATTAATTCTTTCAAAGCACAAGGCTCATTAAAACGCCCCTGATCTTCTGCTAAATAAGTGCGACCAAACCCCCCCTGCCCCAAAATACTCAGCAAGCGGTAGCGGTTTTGCAGAATTGTTTCTGTGGCAATCGGTGGCTGCATAAACTGTTTTTATTGAGAATACATCTGAGGGAGGATTAATTTCACTACCTATTCTGAAGACCACCCTAGCTTTTTTACATCAAAAGGGTCAACTAGCAAAGATAGGGAGCGGGTGTGCAAGGCTTCGTCAATGGCTGATAAATTAATTACTAAATAATCCGGCTTCTTGACGTGCTTGCGCTAACAAGTCTGTTAATTTTAATGTCTCAGCCCACTGATTTAGATAAGAATTGTCTAACTGTTTTTGTAACTTCAACACTCCTAAAATATCCCGCCATTGCTTTTGAGATTGATTAGAAGTGAGACGAAACCACAAAAGTTTTTGTAAAACTGTATCTTCGGGGCTACAAATATAGAAACTTTGTTCATTACTAGGATTGTACAAACGACGGCGTAACATTTGTGATCGCGCAAATTCATCATTACCCATCACAAAAATATCTGCTTTCTCTGTAGTCTCTAAATGAATCACGTTAAAGGATGAAGTTTTACCACTGATTGCCTCTTCTACTGCAACCGAACTGATATAAAATTCTGGTGCGATCGCAGTAATTAATTGCTGTACCTGAGTAGGCTGAATATTGACTACTAAATCCAAGTCTTCTGTATATCTCATTTCTCCCTGAAGCGAACTAGCTACAGATCCACCAACATAGTAAGGAATATCTAACTGTGCAAAAATACTTGCTAGTTTGTAGATCAACCAAATTGGGTCTTCTATCACTATTTCTTCCTGGTAATTTAATTTAGATAGCACATCCGCCCATTTTTGTCCTAATCGCTTTCTAATATATTGCTGTCTTACCTCAGTAGAAGATAAGTTTTTAAAGATGAAATTTCTTTTAAAACTAAGGTGGGTATTCTTTTAGCTATACGTCGCAGATGTGCTTCTTTTTGTGATGCAGTTAACTTACGCCAGAGTCCAAACTGTACTAACTCAGCTTCAATACTCGTGTCCTCTGACTGAGTTTTATATCCCGTAGGGACTTTGACGATCAGTGTATCAAGCATTTTGAGGAAATTTCGGAATTAGATTAACTCAGACTATCTGAGATTATGCGATCGCCAATCTATAAGATCAGTGTGGATTTTATCTTCGTTATTAGTCTGCCATTAAGGGATAGGTATACTTCAGACGAAACAAGCTTCAGATAATGTTTCGGTTATCTGTTGCATCGTGGTTAATTATCTAAAATAATTATGCAAGCTAGTACTGGGAAACTAAATCCAAAGTATATAATTCACAAGTTTACATAGCGATACTCCTCTTGTCATCGCTACGCGATCGCACCTTAATAATTTTCCTGCATGAGTATTTTCACCCTGCAATCAGTCAAAAAAGATTTTGGTATCAAAGAAATCCTCAAAGATGCCAGTTTCAGCCTAGATCCCAGCAGATAAAGTCGGACTAATTGGCACAAACGGTTCTGGCAAATCAACCCTGTTAAAAATGATTGCAGGTTTAGAACCGATTGACGACGGTCAAATATTAGTCAACTCTGGAGCCAGAATAGTATACCTACCCCAGCAGCCAGACCTTGATGACAATCACACTGTCCTAGAACAAGTATTCGCCGACAGTGGCGAACAAATGACTTTAGTACGTGAATATGAACAACTCTCAGATCAACTTGCCCACGCCCAGGAAAGCGATTCTAGTCAACTCATGTCTCGCCTCTCCACCGTTATGCAACGGATGGATTCTACAGGCGCTTGGGAACTAGAAACCAAAGCAAAAATCATCCTAACAAAACTCGGAATTGAAGACTTCAACGCCCGCATCGGTGATTTATCCGGTGGTTATCGCAAGCGTATAGCCTTAGCAGCAGCCTTACTATCAGAACCAGAAGTACTGCTAATGGACGAACCTACAAACCATCTGGATGCGCTTTCAGTTGAGTGGTTACAAACCTACCTCAATCGCTTTCGAGGCGCAATTCTATTAATTACCCACGATCGCTACTTTTTAGATCGCGTCACCAATCGTATCATCGAAATAGATCGAGGCGACCTCTACAGTTACAGTGGTAACTATTCTTACTATCTAGAGAAAAAAGCCCTAGCAGAAGAATCTGCTGTTAGCAGTCAGCGCAAACATCAAGGTGTCTTAAGACGCGAATTAGAATGGCTCAAGCGAGGACCAAAAGCGCGTAGCACCAAACAAAAAGCGCGGATTGATCGCGTTCATGCTATGCAAGATCAAGAATTTAAACAAGTTCAAGGCAAAGTAGATATATCTACTCCTGGTCGCCGAATTGGGAAAAAAGTTATTGAGTTAAAAAATATCTCTAAAGCATACAATGGACGCACCTTAATTAAAGATTTTACCTACGAATTTAGTCCAGAAGATCGCATCGGCATTATTGGTGGAAATGGTGCAGGTAAATCAACCTTAATGGATATCATCACTGCACGTATTCAACCCGATACAGGTAGTGTAGAAATTGGCACAACAATTGAGATAGGTTACTTTGATCAACACTCAGAAGAATTATTAACAGCCTTAAACGAAAATCAGCGAGTAATTGACTACATCAAAGAAATAGGAGAATACGTCAAAATTGCTGATGGAACTCAAATAAGTGCTTCCCAAATGTTAGAGCTTTTTTTGTTTCCTGGAAACCAGCAATACGCGCCTATTTCCAAGCTTTCAGGCGGTGAAAAACGGCGTTTATTTCTACTCCGTATGCTGATGAGCGCCCCCAATGTTATTATCCTAGATGAACCAACTAACGATTTAGACGTTCAAACTTTAGCAGTATTGGAAGACTACTTAGAAGATTTTAACGGTTGTGTAATAGCAGTTTCTCACGATCGCTACTTCCTTGATCGCACAGTAGACAGAATATTTGCTTTGGAAGACGGTGGGAAATTTACGTCAATATCCTGGTAACTATTCCGTCTACTTAGACTACAAACAAGTTGAAGCCGCAGAAGCATCCCAAATAGCTAATTCTAAGGAGAAACAAAAACAAACTCAACCCCAAATTGAGCAAACAGAAGCAAAACCACAAAACAACAGCAAAAAACGTAATCTTTCTTCTTGGGAAAAGCGCGAATTTGAGCAATTAGAAGGTAAGATTGCTCAGTTAGAATCCGAAAAAGCCAAATTAGAGAAAACTCTCTATAACTCCCCTCCAGGCGGTTACACCGAAGTGCAAAAACTCTCTGAACGCTTAGAATCTTTAAATAAAGCTATTGATACAGCAACAGAGCGTTGGATAGAATTAGCTGAAGTAGAGCTTAAAACGTAAAACTATTTAGAACATTAGATTTCTATGGTCTTTTCTGCGTTTATCTGCTACCTGCAAACTGACGCATATTAGATTAAACGTTAAGATATTGCTGTTTGCATACTGATAGATTTCGGCTGTTTAGCTAAATTAAATATTGTGCTACTATAATGCTGTTACCTATAAACTGTTAATCATCTTCAAAAAGGCAGAAATCATGACTCGCGCTATCATGGAAACCGAAAAAGGCACAATTAACCTGGAACTATTTGACCAGGATGCGCCTAACACCGTCAAAAACTTTGTAGACCTATCTGAAAAAGGGTTCTACGACGGTTTAACCTTCCACCGAGTCATCTCTAACTTTATGGTTCAAGGTGGCTGTCCTCAAGGTACAGGAACAGGTGGACCTGGTTACAAAATCAAATGTGAAATCAACAAGAATAAGCATCTTGCAGGTAGTTTGTCAATGGCTCATGCAGGTAAAGATACAGGCGGCAGTCAATTTTTTATTTGCCACTCTCCTCAAAGTCATTTAGATGGAGTGCATACAGTTTTTGGCAAAACTGAAGACATGAATGTTGTTAATGCTATCCGCAAAGATGACAAAATTCTCTCCGTCAAAATTGAGAAATAGCAATATGTAGAGATTTACAATTGTACGTCTTTACATCAAATAATTGTCGCACTCATTTTTCGCATTTGAACAAAAATCCCGTCGCTTAGAGGTGACGGGATTTTTATATAAACTATAAGTGCTATGGCTATCAAACTTTAACAGAATTAACTTCTCTTAATTCTGGCTCTGCGCCTTGGAGATGTTCTTCCAAAAGTGCTAAATTACGGATATTAGATTTATAATAAGCATCAAATAAATCTCCGACTAAAGGCACTGTTCCAACTACTGTTTCTAGACCAACATTCAAAATCATTTTAGTTAAAATTTCACGCGGTAAGCCAAAGCGGGCAGCTAAAAATATAATGTAGCCAGAAAGTCCTGTACTTACTATATCTCCCGCGCCAGGGATTAAACCAATAATTGGGTCTAAGCCAATGCGAAAGCCTATCCCAGGAATGCGGATAGCAGTATCCATCAAACGGCTGAGTTTGCGGATGTGGTTAAGATTTTTGAGACGTTCAGCAGTATTCATAATTTATAATTTTGGCATGAGTAGTAAGCCTTAGCTTATACCCTAAGAAAGAAAGCATCGCCTTCCTTCATAAATTTTAGTAATTTACAAATTTAAATAGCAAAATCTTCAAATTAATAAACCTCTTGCATCAGCCAATAAAATCTTGTATTACATCTGCGCCATCTGCGTCCATCTGCTCACATCTGCGATAAAAAAAATTCTGATTTTTACAAAGTGTCTAATCAATAAAAAACTCCTAAGCTTGCTTTGATCGTAAAGCAGTGCAAACAACGTATAAAATTATTGAGATGAAACTAAAATCAAGGAATTATATATGAAGTTACCACAAAAATTGATGCTGCTTGGTTCAGGAGAACTAGGTAAAGAATTTGTAATTGCAGCTAAACGGTTAGGCAATTATGTAATTGCGGTTGACCGTTATGCTAATGCTCCAGCAATGCAAGTCGCAGATTGTTGTGAAGTAATTTCGATGCTGAGTGGGGATGATTTAGAAAGAATCGTTGAAAAGCATCAACCTAATTTTATTATTCCAGAGATTGAAGCGATCAGAACTGAAAAGCTGATGGAATTCGAGCAAAGAGGAATCACAGTGATTCCAACTGCCAAGGCAACAGATTATACAATGAATCGCGATCGCATTCGAGAACTTGCTCACCAAGAATTAGGTATTAGAACCGCTAAATATGCCTACGCCACAACCTTAGATGAGATGATTGAAGTTTCTCAAGCAATTGGCTTCCCGAATGTTGTAAAACCCGTAATGTCATCTTCTGGTAAAGGTCAATCTTTAGTTAATCATGCAGATGAAGTTGAAAAAGCTTGGAATTATGCTATAGAAGGTTCCAGGGGTGATACGCAAAAAATAATAGTTGAAGAATTTATTAATTTTGATATAGAAATTACTTTACTCACAATTAAACAATGGAATGCCCCTACAATCTTCTGCTCACCAATTGGTCATCGTCAAGAAAGAGGCGACTATCAAGAATCATGGCAACCAGCAGAAATTTCCAACTCACAAGTATTAGAAGCTGAATCTATAGCTAAAAAAGTAACTGATGCTTTAGGTGGAGCGGGAATATTTGGGGTTGAGTTTTTTATTACTAAAAATGAAGTAATTTTTTCAGAGCTTTCCCCTCGTCCCCATGATACAGGGATGGTAACAATAATTTCTCAAAATTTGAACGAATTTGAATTGCATTTAAGAGCAGTATTAGGATTACCTATTCCCAATATAGAACAGCTTGGCGCGTCAGCTAGTGCAGTAATCTTAGCTACTGAAAATTCTGATTCCATTGCTTATGAAGGGGTAGCCGAAGCTTTATCAGAGCCAAATATAGATTTAAGGCTATTTGGAAAACCTGATTCACGTCCTTTTAGAAGAATGGGCGTAGCTTTAGCAAAAGGTAGTGATATTGCAGAGGCGCGTGAAAAAGCTAAAAAAGCAGCCAACAAAGTCAAAATTGTCAATCCATAAAACTCAAATGTAGTCATAATGTTGAACTCTTTAAGTGAAGAACTCTATTACAACTGCATTCATTTTCTAGAACAAACCCCTGAACAGAGGTTATTTTTATTAAAACAAATTGGTCTAGCACGTTATGCCGATTTTTTAACGCAAATGCCTTTGAACGAGGCAAATATAAATTGTGTAATGCGCTTTTTTAGAGAACCTAATAGAGTGAAATTTCCTAACCTTAGAGGTGCTGACTTATCTGGTTTAGTTTTGGATGAAGTCAATTTTATTCGTGGTGATTTATCAGAAGCAAATTTAAAGGGAAGCAGCTTAGTAAATGCAGACCTAATATTTGCTAATTTTACTAAAGCTGATCTCACAGATGCAAATTTTAAAGGTGCGACCTTAAATGAGACAATTTGGTGTGGTGCTTTAGTAAAGCAGTGTCAATTTGGGGCAGGGATTGGATTAACAGATAAGCAACGCCAATATCTCCAAGTTAACGGTGCTGTGTTCAACTAAAGCATATTTACTTGATCTCCGTATCTGCCATAACAACGGGGAATTAACCGATTTGAGATTACCCATGTCTACCTCTCCCAATCAACAACAAATTAATGTTTCTATAGATATCGAACTTTTAGAGCAAGTAGACCAATGGACAAGCGATCGCACAATAGCGATCGCAGAAGGTTTACGATTGTGGTGTAATCTACAAGCTGAAAAAGAATTACAAAAATCTGCTCAAGCTCGTAAACAACGGCACGATAGAGACGAAACAGGTTGGCTAGTGCTAACCAAAGACATTTTTCTGGCAATTATAACTAAAGTGCCTCTAATTGCTATAAAAACTTAAACTCAGAATAATTCACGTCCAAACTGTGAGTTAACCTGCATACAATGAATTGCACCCGTTTGTTCGATTAATTCAGGAGAGTAATAATGCCAGCAGCGGTCGGAATGGTTGAAGTTAAAGGTCTTCCCCCTGCATTAGCAGTTGCGGATGCAATGGTTAAAGCCGCCCGCGTTACTTTGGTCGGTTATGAAAAAGTTAGTAGCGCCCGCTATACCATGATTGTTCGAGGAGTTGTTTCTGAAGTACAAATTTCAGTAGCAGCAGGGGTTGAAGCTGTCAAAAAAGTTAAGACCCAGGAGGAATTGTTGCTCTCTTACCATGTCATAGCCAGCCCCGATGCTAACCTTGACCTTGTACTACCCATTAACTACAACCTAGAAACAGACGAGTTCCGAATGTAATTTATAGTAGTTAGCAGTCAGCTATTAGCTTAGGCTACGCCACCGCGCAGAGCTAGTACAGCTTTTTTTAAAGCTTTTGTTACCAGAAGTTTCAGAAATATTAAATGTCCTAAGCTATCTGGCTACAGCTATAACTTACAGCAGATTTTAAGTTAGTGAAGTTCAAAATTACCCCACCCGCGCTGTTCTTGCCTCCTCCCCTTGACAAGGGGAGGGTTAGGGGGGGTGTACTACACATCGCAATGCTACTCTAAAAGCGTTTCTACCTTACCATCAGGATTAAGCACAACACGAATTTGGGCATTAGTTTTTCCATCAAGGGGAGAAACAAACTGTCCGCCAGGCACAGGAATGCTCGTGCGGTCAATGTACATTTTCGCTGCTTCTGTTAAGGGAATAATCCTTTCAATTGAGCCATCGCTACCAACAATTAAACTATATTGCAGAGATTGGGTTAAACCTTGGGGTGGTTTCCATCGCTGCTGAAAATAATTTCTTGCCTCTGCGACTTGAGGAATGCTATCAAATATCCTGGTTTTATCATCACTAGACCTAGAATTATCAGCATTTGGCGATAAATTACTACTACTACTAGCAATTGAAGGCGCAACTTCGGGCAAAGTTTGAGGGAATGGGTCAGTGTTAAATGCGACGGGAGGGCTAGGATTTAATTTAGGCAACCCTGCTGTACCTGTTGACCTTCCAGGTCTCAGTTGACTTGAAGAAGGTGGGGCGGGTGCTTTGGGAGGTGTAGCTACCCTTACTTGAGGAACTGAGGCAATTACGGATTGTGGAGGTGTCACAATCCGTAATGGCGGACGTTGTTTGGGTTGTGCAGTTGTGCCAATCCGTGATGGCTGACGTGAAGCCGTCTTAGGAACGGATGCTGGTTTGCTCGGCGGTACTACCTTTATAGATGGGGTTGAATTAAAAGAAGGTATGGAAAAAGATGGTCTAGTATTATTACGAGTACTCGACTGTGGGAAAGATGAATTGGGTAGCTTTGGCGATGAGTTATAAGTGGGAATCTGGGAAATGGTGGGTGGGTTCAAGGGCAATGAACTCGAACCAATTTGGGGATTACTTAAAGGCGGTTGCCCTAGCCCTGGTGATGTGGGTAAAGAAGCTGAATTTGATGGTGCAGGTATACCAGCAGAATTGGGTAAGTTAGGGTTTAATGTTGTCGCACCTGGGGCTGGCGGCAAAGGTGTTGCGCCTTGTGGCAGCGATGCTAGTGGCGTAGGTGACAAAGATGGCGGTAGCGAATTACCTGCTAGTGGTGCATCCTCATTCAAGGTAGGTTGTGGAGTTGGTGACATTACCACAATTTGTGGCTGCTGCTTCGACCGACTAAACATTTGAGCTAATGCAAGTGTGAGTCCTACTGCTGCTACAAGTCCACCTGCGGCAGCATAAATCCATATCGGTCGGTTTCTCAAACTAAGCGGTTGACTGCTGAGGCTGGGCATCACCATAACGTCAGCAGCATATTCATCTAAAGCAGTTGCTAGGTCAAATAATTGCAGTACGCTTAGAGAAATAATTGGTCCTGATTCATCTGTTTCTAGTGGACCTAAAACAAGATCATGTGCTAATAAACCCCTGGGTTTTAAATAAGGGCTAGCAGCTAACATCAATCTTGGCTGTGATGGTGGAGGATATCCGCTTTCAATTTCTTCTGACTCTGCTTCCTCTGCTGGTGCTAATCGACGAGCCAGGTTTGCTTCTGAAGAAGGTAAAGCTTTTAAATGATAATTATTCTTTTCGTCTGGCAGCAAGGGTACGCTAGAACTTTGGCTAGCAGGTTGCCCAAGTGAAAGTTCCAACTGATTGTGTGATTTATCAATCAAGTCTTGGACGTATTCGCTGACGGCTTCGTGAAGCATTTCGAGTTCTTCGCCATCTCCCCAAAGGCTAACCTCTGGTGCTTGTTGATGCCTTGGATTATCAATATACAACTCAAAGGTTAGCTGCTTGAGTACTTTAAGTGGCACCCAGCGAGAGAGTGGAGATTCTCTTGCCTTCACTTCTAAGGTGCAGGTGGGAGGGGTATATTTTCTTACAACCGAGTTAAATAATTGCATGAGATTAATTCAATGAGCGAGTTTGACTTATATTGCGGCTGTATTAACTCTAGAATTTCCGAAGTGAGTTAAAGATGTTGAGGTGATTCTCTTCCTCTTTCCCCCTTCCACTATTAGTTTCGCGTCCGATTGATCAGGGCTAACCACAAACGCCTATGACCATGAGGCGCACCATAGAACAGCAACTCAATCAGCAGTTTTAAGGCTAACTTACTAAGAGCATCAGTTGATACTTTTTCGCCATCTTCCATGCGATCCTGATAGGTGTTGCTAAAAGCATCAAGATAATCTCCTAGTAATGGCGCTTGGTGGGGTGGGCGATTTTGTTCAGCTTGCTGTTCAAGTAAATCAACAGCTTGACGAATTAATTTTTGGTGTTGTTTAGCCAGATCGCAGCTAATTAACACTAAGGCTCGTGCTTCTTCCACATCTAGCTTTTTCCGCCCTCCCGAACTTTTACGGTTAGGATTGGATTGGCGCAGCCGCCACAGCGCCACGCGATCTGCAACAATTGACTCTAAGTTTAGATCTTTAGCTGCTTGGAGGATTGCCTCAGAGGTAATTTTAGCTAAGGCTTCCAATGCCAGCAAAACTAAATCTAGCTGAGTCTTAATATTGTCGAGTTCTACTGGCTCTGGTTCGTGACCTAGAGGCAGATCCTCCCACTGGGGAGTTGGCGATGGCATCATCACGATGGAGGACATAAATTAAGGATAATGAACAAGACAAGTTATAACTTCACCGTTACCAGTCTTGAAACCAGATTATATTCGGTTTAGTTAAGTTTTCTTGCGCTCTATTTATTTAAGATAAGCAATTGTCACGCCTGCACCTCCATCAGATGCACCAGCTAACTCAAGATGGTCAAGTTGAGGGTGCTGCTGCAAAAATTCGTGAACTCCTTGGCGTAATTTGCCTGTTCCTTTACCGT
Source organism: uncultured cyanobacterium (assembly GCA_963711165.1). Taxonomy (GTDB): domain Bacteria; phylum Cyanobacteriota; class Cyanobacteriia; order Cyanobacteriales; family PCC-9333; genus Crinalium. The sequence continues at coordinate 50,491 of CAVQDG010000083.1, forward strand.
GAATAATCCATAAAACTCCAGAGTCTGTAGCTTGCGCGATCGCTCGCTCAATTTGACTCTCGGCATCCATTACCCGACTTCCCCGAATATCAAGGGTATTTTTGGAAGTGCGAATTACTGGTGCTGGCGCTTTGGGTGGGGTATCCTCCTTTTTGGATCTTACTGTTTCTGCTGTTTTTTTCAAGGGTAGATCGGGTTTTTGACCATCGAGTGATTCAATATCTGCCAGAGATACTGCCATTTTCATAATCCCAAAGCGAACATTTAATTCGCCATTATCGTTAGGATCGCTAAGAACTTCAGCAGTTTGTCCAAGGCGAGGAATCCGCACGCGATCGCCTATTTGTGGTTGAAATCCTGGTTTCGGTTTCGGTAACGGTGTTACAGGTAAGCGGTTTTCCGCAATTTCATTCAATGCCCCTGTTGCTCTTTGCGCTCTTTGGGCAGTCAATGGTCCTTGCTGCAATTTGCGAATTACCTGAGCAATTTCACCTTTAGCTTCGATAATTGCTTCCTGTACCATTTTTTCTTGGTGCTGGCGTAATTCTCGTTCTCTTTCTTGCAAGGCTGAGGCTTTCTTTGTTACCTCCTGATGCAAACGTTCTGCCTGTTTTAGCAGTTTTGCCGATTCCTGGGCGTTAGTTTCTTGGTTACGGCGTTGAGCTTCCAAACCAGATATGACTTGGTTTATTTCTTCTGAGGCATCGCCAACTTTTTCTTGGGCATTATCAATAATTTCTGACTTCAGACCCAAACGTTTAGCAATTGTCAAGGCATTAGATCTACCTGGAATACCCCAAAGCAGTCGGTAAGTAGGGCTAAGTGTATCTTCGTTAAATTCTACAGAGGCATTTTCAAACCGCTCATCCTCGTATTTTAGGGCTTTAAGTTCGCCGTAGTGAGTGCTTGCAAGTGTTAACAGGGAATGATCTGCTAAGTATTGTAGTAGTGCGATCGCCAAAGCACTACCTTCGGCTGGATCGGTTCCTGCTCCTACTTCATCTAGTAGTACTAGGGAGGAGGGAGAGGAGAGGGGGGAGGAGTGAAGCTGATGATCTAAATTTTCCTCTGCTGGTTTACTACTAATTGCGTCAATAATTCGACTAATTCGGCGAATATGACCAGAGAATGTTGATAAGCTTTGCTCTAAGGATTGCTCATCACCAATATCAGCCAGTACTAAATCAAACCAAGGTAGTTCTACAGGTTCCCGCGCAGGTACAAATAAACCAACCTTCGCCATCAGTGCGGCTAACGCTAGGGTTTTCAATGTCACTGTTTTACCACCAGTGTTAGGTCCAGTAATTGTCACCACGCGAGTTTGTGGCTGAATTACTAAACTAACTGGTACGACAGGTGAACCTTGTTCGTGTTGATGCTGCCATACTAAGAGCGGATGGCGCAGTTGACGCAGAACAATTTGTTCACCAGTTTCACGCTCAATAAATCTAGGCGGGTTTGCTTCTAACCACAAGCTGTAACGCGCCCTAGCAGTCGCTAGATCTAAAGTTGTTGCTACTGCTAATAAATTCTCTAAATCTGATTTAACGGCTGCTACCTGCTCAGTTAAAGCCCGCAGAACAGCTTCTATTTCTACTTGTTCTTGGCGCTGATGTTGTCGCAGTTGATTTCCCAGTGAGACGATCGCATTCGGTTCTACAAATAAAGTCGCCCCACTGCTAGAACTATCATGGACAATGCCAGGAATTGATTCTTTATGGGTTGCTTTAACAGGAATAACAAAGCGATCGCCTCTTTGGGTAACTAACTGTTGCCCAACAGCATTACTTTGTCGCTGTAGAATACCCTGCAACGTTTGATAAATTCTGTCTCTTATTCCCTTAAGCTGGGTACGAATACCACCAAGTTTGACACTAGCGCGGTCTGCAACTTCTCCGCGATCGTCAATACAACGGTGAATTTCTTGTTCTAATTCTGGATAAGTGCGTAAATCAGCCACCAGTTCTTTTAATACTGGTATGTCTTCCTGATCGTCAAGCATCCGACGCAAGCGCCGCATTCCAGCAAGAGTAGTGGCGATCGCTAATAACTGCTCTCCAGATAAAATACCCTGAAGTTCCGCCCGTTGGATCGACTCGCCAATATCTTGAATACCCTCAAAAGATAAACCAGTAGTCAGGCGATTTTCTAGTTCGTAAATTTCCTTAGTTTGCGCTAAAAGTCGGAGACTTTCCGCCTGAGTAGGTGGAATCACCAAATTACGTGCTGCTACTACACCTAGCTTTGTGGCTGCAAATGTAGCTAAGTGCTGGCACAGGCGCGACCATTCTAGTAGTTCTAGAGTTTCAGATTGAATCAAAGTGCAAATATTAAAGCTGATCCTATCCTAATTATTAAGCACGTGCGATCGCCAGTGTGAGTAGAATTAACCGACTTAGTAGCGGGATGGCATTGGTTGGGGAGGAGTGAGGTAGTGTTAATGGGATTTTTAACTGAAAACTTCCAAATATCGATCCACTCTTTGTGGACTGAAATATTGAGGGAGTCGTCTTTAGATTTTTAGCTATTGGTTCGGTGGGAATTGATTTTCTGAGCGAAAGAAAACTTACCGAATGACTAAAGGTTAGAAGATGCGATCGCATCTTCTCAGTAATCATTAGTTAGACTGATTTGCGATCGCTGACTGCACCTGTTCCACCGTCAAATTTAATCCTATTGCTACTTGTTCCACACTTAAGCCCAATGCTAAAAACCGAGGCACTGATTCTAACTTAGCCTTCATCTCACTTTCATCTTGAATGTCTTGTTTAATATCTTGATAAAGTCGTGATTGTTTAAACTCATCTAAACCCAACATTGCTTGTAACTCCTCCCGACTTAAATCGGCAAATTTGTACATCAAAATCGTTTCTATAATATCTAGAATTTTCTGCTGAGTTAGTTCCTCAGTTAATTGCTGTCTCGCTTGGTAGATTAACCGCTTTCCCCACTCAACAGCCGTATCTTCCTCTTCTACTACTAACTGCACAATTCCCAAACCCACAGAATTTTGAGCCGCTTCCCCTAACTCATCTAGATATATGCGCTGTACCTGTGGATTTTCCAATAATAACTGATAGGCTTCTGTATCATCTGGTTCTAAACTGCGTTTGCGAAATACTACTACAGCACACCAAAAGCTTACTTCTTCATTTTGTTGTAAATAAATAAACAGTTCCGCAAATAACCGCCTGTAGAAACTAGGATCAGGTTGAAACTGAACCTCTAGAAAATATACAGGTTGACTCGCTGATTCAATCCTGGGGATTAATACCCCATCAATCCGAAAAGCTGTTTCTTTCAGTTCTACCGAAGAAAAATCATAAACACTCGCATCTATATTTCTCTCCCCAATTAACTCAAAAAATATCTCAGGAAACTCCTGAAATAAACCGTAAAATATCTTATCAGTTCGCATAATAGTTGTTTTTTTGTTCCTTAGTACGTGGCAGTAATTAAACATCAATGACCAATGACCAATAACAGATGACCAATGACCACAATTAGCCGATACCCGCTACAATTTGATACCCTAGCTTAAATAGTCTTGGGAAACGGTAACGAGAGTGGACATTCAAATTGGGCGGGGTAAAACGGCTCGCAGAGCTTACGGATTCGATGAAATTGCATTAGTCCCCGGACAGAGGACATTAGACCCCAGTTTGGCAGATACTCGCTGGCGTATTGGTGGTATCGAAAGAGACATCCCCATTATTGCTAGTGCGATGGATGGCGTGGTCGATGTCAAGATGGCAGTCCGCCTGTCGCAACTCGGAGCAATGGGTGTTCTCAACTTGGAGGGTATCCAAACCCGTTATGCTGACCCAGAACCAATCCTAGATAGGATTGCATCAGTTGGCACTTCCGAGTACGTCCCCTTGATGCAAGAGCTATATGCAGAGCCAATCAAGCCAGAACTGATTGAACAACGGATTCAGGAAATTAAGAACCAAGGTGGTATTGCAGCAGTTAGCGCGACACCTGTGGCAGCAGCTAAGTATGGCGAAGTTATTGCTAAAGCTGGTGCTGATTTGCTGTTTATACAAGCAACAGTGGTTTCTACGGCTCACCTCTCGCCGGATTCCGTAACTCCACTCGATTTGGCTCAATTCTGCCAGGAAATGCCAATTCCTGTGATTTTGGGTAATTGCGTCACCTACGAAGTTGCTCTAAACTTAATGAAAGCTGGTGCTGCTGCTGTTTTAGTTGGTATTGGACCTGGTGCAGCTTGTACATCTCGTGGTGTATTGGGTGTAGGTGTACCACAAGCAACTGCTGTTGCTGACTGTGCAGCCGCCCGTGACGACTATTATCACGAAACTGGCAATTATGTTCCAGTAATTGCTGATGGTGGTTTAATTACTGGTGGTGACATTTGTAAGTGTATTGCTTGTGGTGCAGACGGTGTGATGATTGGTTCTCCATTTGCTAGAGCCAAGGAAGCACCAGGACGCGGTTTTCACTGGGGAATGGCAACTCCTAGCCCTGTATTACCTCGTGGTACTCGTATTCGTGTAGGTACAACTGGTACACTAGAGCAAATTCTAGTTGGACCAGCGCAACTTGATGATGGCACTCATAACTTGCTAGGGGCGCTCAAAACTAGCATGGGAACATTGGGAGCAAAAGACATCAAAGAAATGCAGCAAGTTGAAGTAGTAATTGCACCTTCTTTGCTGACAGAAGGAAAAGTTTACCAAAAAGCCCAGCAATTAGGTATGGGTAAGTAGAATTACTGGTTAAATACTACTTCAAAAAATATGACAGCCTATCTTAGGAATCATTAGAAAAACTAAAGCTGTCGCTTACAATAGAAAAGAAGCGGAGACGCAAGTTTCCGTTCACTCCTCACACCACACTCCGCCCGGACTGGTTTCGGGCGGTTTCTTATTGGAAACTGCAAAAGAGGTATAGCAAATTATAGTGTATATAACTTTAAATTTACGTCTAAATACATACATTTATATATAGAAAATGCCTGTTTTTGCTATGGTAGAATTTCCTATAAACTATAAACACTATATGTAAGGAATTCTAGGGATGTCAGCAGCCGCACAAGTCACAGACTCATCATTTAAGCAAGAAGTACTTGAAAGTGAAATTCCCGTTTTAGTAGATTTTTGGGCTCCCTGGTGTGGCCCATGCAGAATGGTTGCACCTGTGGTGGAGGAAATCGCCCAGCAATACGATGGTCAGGTGAAGGTAGTCAAACTCAACACAGACGAAAATCCTAACGTTGCTAGCCAGTACGGTATCCGCAGTATTCCTACACTGATGATTTTCAAAGGTGGACAACGGGTTGATATGGTTGTGGGTGCTGTTCCCAAAACTACTTTGTCAAATACTTTGGAAAAGTACCTCAACTAACTTGACATCGGTTTCGCTTCAAGCAAATCAGAAAACTACTTTTCAGATAGTACTACCAATTAAATTAAGTTTGGTTGTACTGCGTCTTGGCTCATTACTGCTAAGGCGCTTTTTCCATTAGTGGTTAAAAAGAAAGAATAAATATTTAATTCCTTACCCGTCAGATCAATTCCGGTTAATCTTTTGAGCGATCAACGTAGGTTGGGTAGAACGAAGTGAAACCCAACATTTACAAGGGTTGGTGTTGGGTTGCGCTTAACCCAACCTACAAATCTGCTATACATAACGACTGGAGCATCGCTTACCAAAAATCTCGCTACAATAGAATCCCGCTTAATGACATAAATTTATGGTATCTTCTGCTGCAAATGATCTTGAATCACTGCAAACGGAATTAGCTGAGTTAGTTGAGAAGCTACCGACCCTGAAGCATGGAAAATGGATACAAACGATCGCTAGAAGTATTGCTCAGACTTTCAGAGCAGGAAATTGACCGACTAGACTGGAAAATTCTCAGCGCCGCTATGCAGGATATGGAGCGGGCATTTAATGTATTTTATCCTTATCGGCACGTCCGTAAAATCACGATTTTTGGAAGTGCGCGGGTGTCGCCAGAGTCTCCAGAATACCGCATGGCTGTGGACTTTGCTCGTCGTGTGACCAAACAAGGCTTCATGGTAATGACTGGTGCTGGCGGGGGCATTATGCAAGGGGGTAATGAAGGCGCAGGCGCTGAAAAGTCTTTTGGTCTTAATATTGAACTACCCTTTGAGCAAGGCGCAAATCCTTTTATTCAAGGCGATCCGAAGTTAATTGATTTTAAGTACTTTTTTACACGGAAGTTATTTTTTCTGCGAGAAAGTGATGCGATCGCATTTTTTCCTGGTGGCTTCGGTACTCAGGATGAAGCGATGGAATGCTTAACACTTTGCCAGACTGGTAAGTATGGTCCCGTTCCTATGGTATTAATTGATCGACCAGGTGGTAACTATTGGCAAGCCTGGGAAACTTATGTTCATACTCATTTAGTTGAACCTGGTTTAGTTAGCCCAGAAGATCCCAGTATGTATACAATCACAGATAACTTAGATGTAGCTTGTGAGGTAATTAATAGCTTTTATAAGGTTTATCACTCTAGCCGCTATGTTGAGGGCAAGTTGGTCATTCGCCTGAAATCTGAGTTATCCGATCAATGCGTTGAGCAGTTAAATAAGGACTATAGCGATATTTTAATTAAGGGAAAAATTGAAAAAGCTCAAACATTTCCGACTGAGTTGGGAGATGGAACTGAAGAACTACCTCGCCTGGTTTTACACTTCAACCAACGGGAATTTGCACGTTTGTATCAAATGATTTACACAATTAATCGGTTATGTACTCCCCTTCAAGAAACAGTGCATCCAGAAATTAAATAATAATTTCTGGACTTACGCTTTTCAACAGACGCGGGCAAGATGCCCGCACTAAATTTTTAGATACGCGAAATTATTTCTTTGATCGCTTAAAGACGCTACGCGAATGTATCTTTACATCCCCTATCTGTAGTGTGACCATCTTGGTCACTTGGGCATTCAGGGTAGATTTTATTCTTCTTAGCCTAAATTAAATTAAGCTTCTGCTAATGCCCAATGAACCAATGTGCGTACTGCGAATCCAGTTGCGCCAGAGTTATTGTAGCCGTTTTCTTTATCTGCCCAGACTGGACCTGCAATGTCTAAGTGCGCCCAAGGAGTTTCTTTAACGAACTCTTTCAGGAACAAAGCGGCAGTAATTGCGCCACCACCACGAGGACCCGTGTTCTTCATGTCAGCAATTGGTGATTTAAGTCCTTCAAAGTATTTCTCTTCTAAAGGCATCTGCCAAAATTTTTCCCCGGCTTTTTCAGCAGCTTGAGTAAGTTGGGAAGCTAGACCGTCATCGGGACTCCACAACCCAGCAATATTATCACCCAAGGCAATGATGCAAGCGCCTGTAAGTGTGGCTAAGTCAACAATGGCATCAACTTCTAGTTTCTCAGCAAATACTAAGGCATCAGCTAGGGTAAGCCGTCCTTCAGCATCGGTATTGTTAACTTCGATAGTTTTGCCATTTGATGCCTTGAGAATGTCACCAGGACGCATGGCACGACCGCTAATCATATTTTCGGTAACGGCACTAATAAAGTGAACTTCGACATCTGGTTTAAGTTGTCCTATAGCCTTTGCAGCACCTAAAGTAGCAGCAGCGCCACCCATATCCATTTTCATGGTTTCGATGCCGCTACCAGCGCCTTTGATGTTAAGACCGCCAGAGTCAAAGGTTAAACCTTTACCAATTATTGCCAATTTACGGCGGGGAGTTGCTTCTGGTTTATATGTGAGGTGGATAAATTTGGGTGGTAAATCAGATGCTTGGGCGACACCAAGAAAAGCACCCATCCCAAGGCGTTCACAATCTTCTTTTTCCAAGATTTCTAGTTGCAAACTGTGGGCATCTGCGATCGCAGCCGCAGTTTCTGCCATCGTGATTGGAGTACACTCATTTGGTGGAGCCGCTACTAATTCTCTGGCTAAAATCACTCCATCACAAATTTGTTGAGCGCGGGTAATAGCTGCTTCCTGACCCGCAAAACTTAATAAATCTACTTGTTCTACTGCTGTATGCTTGTCTTCAGGTTCTGATTTAAAACGATTGTCTTGGTGTAAAGCTAGGATAACTCCTTCGGCGATCGCACCAGCAGTTACGCCTGGGTCATCATTCCATACAGGCAGACTAATTCCTAGTGTTTTACACTTTTCTTTTCTTGCTAATCTAGCAACAACAGCCGCCGCTCTACGCCAGCCATCTAATTTTAATTGCCTCTTGCTTACCTAGCCCACAATAATTATTTTGCGAATCTGGCTACCACCGCCCACACGAGTAGTCGCACTGCTGCCAACACTGCCCTTAAATTCTGTTTCAGCAATTAGCTCTTTTAAAGTACCAGCAAACTTGTCATCAAGTTGCACTAAATCTCCACTGAGATCAACTGCATTTTCAAAAAATCCAATTGCTAGGGCATCTCCTGCCCAGTTTAAAACTGTAGTTATCAATCGCTCGAAATTCCATTGTTGGTTAAACATAGAAGTACCTGTACCAGTATTGCCCAAAAATTCCCACGACTCATCAAAATTTCCCATGTTTCTAAACTATAATCTGATTTCACTCAAACATTTGCTTATTAAACTCACTCGAAGAGTAAAAAAGCAAATAAGGCATCCAGCACAAGATATATAAATGCCTTAAAATAAGAATTTTTTATATCATCCGTAAAGAATATATTATTGGGATATTTTGAGTTATATAAAGGGAATTTTTTCAAATAAAGGTATTAATTGCCAATATCCAGTAGCTTGTTTTCAAATTCTCCGATGATGAACGATTATCTGATCCCACATAAGTTTTACAATGGGAGCTTATAGTATTAAACTATCAAGAAAGCATACTTGAGCTTTTACTTTGACTAAAAGTTTTAATGTTGAACTTACGCACGTTGATATTTTCACGGCAAATAAAAGCTTTACTCTAGCTGGTTTTAGGTTTCCTACTATCTGTTTTTTGAATTATTCGGTTTTCTAGATTTAGCTGATTTCAAACAAAAATTTTTTGTAGCTCATTTTCTTGTAAACCATTAGCGGAGGGTACTTTTGCTTCCCACTATCATCGGTGAATGTGGGGCGTAAAAGGTAAAATAGAAGTGAAAAAGTCAAGTATAGTTGTTTACGGCTCCAATAAATATAGACAGAAACAATCCCCAAGCAAAATTGCAGTTGCTAGTGGCGTAGGGGTAGCTGCGCTTGTGATCGGAGCAACTGTGTTGGGAGCAAGTTATGATTGGTACGGAAAATTGATGACCTGGCGACCATTCATCGGTCAAAACAGCCTTAATTCTGCCAATCAAGAAAAATCAGAAGTTTTACATCTAGTATCTTTAGCTACATCAGAACGAGCCGCACGTTTAGAAGCTATATCCCAGGGTAAAGATTCTCTAGAGCAAAGTCGCGCCCGCTATCTATTGGCGACAGACTTGCTGCAACAGAAGCAAGCTAAAAAAGCTTTGAGTTGGTTAGAAGGATTAGAGAAAAATTATTCAGTTTTAGCACCCTACGTTTTGCTGAAACGTTCCCAAGCATATCAATTAAGCGGGGATAAAGCCAAATATGAGGAAGTATTACGCGAACTTGTAAAAAGCTATCCCAACTCGCCTGTGGCGGCTGAGGCAATGTATGTTTTGGGAAGTAGGGAACGACAATTTTGGGATTAGGCGATCGCCAAATTCCCAAGTCATCCCCGCACATTGGAAATTATTCGTCAACAATTGGCACAAAATCCTAATCAGCCAAAATTAATGTTGCTGTTGGTGAAATATGCTCCCGACTCACCTAACATTACTCCAGTATTAGACCAGCTATCTAAACAGTATGCTGCACAACTAAAAACTGAAGACTGGGAGCGCATCGCTTTATCGTATTGGCAAAACCAAGAGTATACCAAAGCCGCTTCTGCTTATATGGGTGCTACCGAGACTCCATTTAATGCGTATCGTGTTGCTAGATCCCTAGAACTTAGCGGGCAAAAGCCAGCAGCAATTAACGCTTACCAATATGTAGTGAGTCATTTTCCCGATGCTCAAGAAACTGCTAGCAGCCTAATCCGTTTAGCTAACTTATCAAAGCTACCAGAAGCATTGTCAGATCTAGATCAAGTACAAGCTAAATTTCCAGAACGAGCAAGTCAAGCTCTCAGCACCAAAGCCCAAATGCTAGTAGCAAGCAAAAATACTCAAGCTGCTGAACAAGATCTGCAACTGTTATTAACTAAGTATGGTAACTCGGAAGCAGCAGCAGAATATCGTTGGAAGCAAGCACGAGCTAAGGCTGCGGCTGGTGATTTACAAGGCGCTTTGCAATTGGCGCAAAGTATCACTGTAGAAAATCCTAAAAGCCAGTATGCTGCCAGAGCAACTTTTTGGTCAGGGAAATGGGCGAAGATACTAGGAAATGAGGAAAAAGCCAAAGAAATGTTTGAAAAGGCACTGGCTAACTATCCTCAGTCTTACTATGCGTGGCGCTCTGCTGTTTACTTAGGTTGGAATGTGGGAGATTTTACCACAGTACGTCAATTATCTCCTGAAATTGTGCGTCCAACCGCGCGATCGCAACCACCTGTTGGTTCTGAAACTTTCAAAGAACTATATCAGTTAGGGCAAGATCGTGATGCTTGGACACTTTGGCAGACAGAATTTCAAAATCGTTTACAACCAACGGTATCAGAAGAGTTTACAGATGGATTGCTAAAACTCAAGCTAGGTAAACATCAAGAAGGAATGGCCCAAATTTCTCAACTAGAAGATCGTGAAACCCCAACAGATCAAGCAGAATATCAAGCTATACGCGGGAAAATGACTTACTGGCGAAGCTTATATCCATTTCCCTATATGGACTTTATCCAAAAATGGTCACAACAACGTCAAATCAATCCCTTGCTAGTAACTGCTTTAATCCGGCAAGAATCACGCTTTGAGCCAGCAATTAAATCTCCTGTCGGTGCTACTGGTTTAATGCAGCTAATTCCTACTACGGCTGCTGCTGAGGCTAAAACTGAAAATTTGCAGCAATATTCACTTACCAATCCCAAGGATAATATTCAACTGGGGACAGCTTATCTAGCTACAACTCATAAGCACTACAACAATAACTCTCTGTTAGCCGTTGCTAGTTATAATGCTGGTCCTGGTAATGTTTCTAACTGGCTGAAGCAAAAACTACCAACTGATCCAGATGAATTTGTGGAAGCAATTCCGTTTGAGGAAACCCAAGGATATGTGAAAAACGTTTTTGGTAACTACTGGAATTATTTGCGGCTATACAATCCAGAAGTTAGTCAGCAGTTAGCTCAACACTCAGCTAGTCAGTAAACAGCAATGCGTTGATGAGACTGTGGCAAATAAATTGATAACTAACTTCACATCAAGGGTTATTTGCATAGTAATTTTTTGGCTATAGTGAAAGGGAAATATCCCTTTCAATGTTTTGGCTAAAGTAGAGGTTTGAGCAGATTTAACGTTAAATGTGCTTGAAATACTTCTTGCTTCCTTTGCCTAATAATTTATAGCCACTAAATTTTGTAAGGGTTTTAGGGGAAAATCCTTAAAATTACTTACACAATTGAAAACTCTGCTTGGGTTAATAGTCAATAACATTTAAAGATTAAGTTAATTGTCGCTCTCTAATTCTATAAAATGCCTGTTAAGCAATCTGATTACGAAGAGTTGTTAGCAGATTATAGCAACCAGACAGCAGCGATCGCGCTCTTAAAACAACACCGACCATACATGGAAATGATTCCTAGTATGCGTCGTCCTACTCAGAGCGTGATTACTATTCCCCTACCAGTAGTGCTAACTCGCCAAGCCACATCTCAACCAGGAACTAGCCAACAAATAATCTCTAGCCGAGAAGCAATTGTTTTACCCTGTGATGTAGCAATTTTAATGTGCGATCCTGAATGGCAAATTAAAGTTGGGGTGGAAATCTTTATTTTTATCCATCGACCCCATGAAGATTTTTCGCAGCTTCTCAGTCGTTGGCGGCAAACACAAGTATTGCTACATACAGATTATGAATGGCTGATGCCTTCTGCCCATCAACATATATTTAGTGAAGCATCTGAGCAAATTGATCCGCTTTTTGTACTATTTCCAGAAACACCGGAACGGATTAAAAAAGGGTTGATAGGCGCTAATCTACCATTTGTAATTCAAGCAGCAGTAGAGCGGGTTGAGGAGGAAATGGCAGATAATTTATCACCAAAAATTCCCCCTAAATAGCTTTTAGCAGTGAGCAGTTAGAATCACTTTTAATCTGTAATTAGGACTTACGCACAACAAGCCTGCGACCTAAGATGCCCGCTACTCCCCTAAATAGGGGGGAAACGCGCCAAAGCACGTCTCTTTTTAAGTGATATGTAGGGTGACCATCTTGCGTAAGTTCGAGCAATTAATGTTGATTATATGTATGCGTGCATCTTGTTTCAAGCTGGTATTTTATTTGATCGCTAATCGCTAACCTGCTAAAAGCTAATCGCTACTGCACAAACTGAGGCATAATTTCTGCCGCAGTAAACAAACCATAAATTCCTCGACGGTGCAATGTCACCCCAGCTTTGAGATAGCCAAAAGCTGGACCACAAACATTTGCTGCCATGCTGGTTTCGTCACCTAAAGTAAATGTATGGGTAGAAATTTTACCTTCAAATGTACGACCTGTAACTTTAACATTCGTACTTAGGGGCTTTTTAGGATTGCGAGTATCCACCACGCCACCAACAGTAACGCGATCGCGCGGACAAATACCAGCTAGTTCTAGCATCACATCATCAGCGTGTTCCATATTTTCCAGCGTGATGATGCCATTTGTCTTGTTCTAGTAATGCTTCCACCTCAGCATCAGTCATTGCTCTGGCGCGTTCCACATCATAGCCTGGTAAATGAGCAATATCCTCCCGAATAGTCGCCCGATAAGCTTCCCAATTAGCAATTCCGACACCAAAAGTGATTTTGACACTATGGACTTCTGTATAGCTTTGAGCGGCTAATGCTGCTGCTGCTGTTAATAACCCAGGTGTTGCACCACAACCAGTCATGTAGGTAATACCAGCTTGTTGTAGCTCCTCTTTTAGCTGCAACAGTTGCTCAACTGCGCTGGTACGTTTCATCGCATCCACTAACACCCCTTGCCAACCAGAGGCAATAAATGCCCGCGCTACATCAGCCATAAATGTATTAGGTAAGTTTGGCAAAGCTAGGAAATAGCCATCTACAGAAGCTTTACTAATTAATTCTTCAATACTGCTATTGCTAAGAGTGCCATAAGGCTCTAAATAACCCAGAGAACCCTGAGACTGGTAAATTTTACTACAAGAAATTGGATCTAAACCTTCAGCATGATAAGCATAGCCTTTTTGATCGGCTGCTGCTACCCAAAGCATCTCCTTTTTAGGCGCGATAACTCTAGCAGCAGCTTGACCCAAACCACCAAAACCTAGAACACCTACTTTTATTTGCTTGACGGCTGGAACGTTGCTTAAACCTGTAACTTGCTCTGCACTCATTAGTCTTAACTCAATTGGCACCAAGTTTAATTATCACGCTTAAGCCGTAAGGGATCACGCTTTTCCAGTTGCTCAGGGAAATTAAAATTTATTTTCTATACCTTGACGTAGATGAAAAGTTAAGCGAAACTGACAAATAATCAATGTACTACTCACTGTTTTAATAAAATTTGTTAACTTTTGACTCGTTGTGACACAATTAATGAAAATTAGTTTAGTCGCTTGCGGGTCAGTGGGTGGTATTAAGGTATTTATCCACCGCCATACTGCTACTGTCGTTATTGCTGTAGCGAAGAATTGAGGATTTACTACGCAATGAGCATGGAAACGTTAGAGTTTGTGATTTATCCCGATGGTCGGGTTCAAGAGAAAGTGACAGGAATCATTGGTGCATCCTGCGCCGAGGTAACTGCTGCAATTGAATCTCAGCTTGGTAACGTGATCAATCAGGAGCAGACATCTGAATATTTTGCTCAAGAAGTTAATCAAACGGCAATAGCGACAACGCAAGCAACCTACAGCGAGTGGTAGGTTTTTTTTAGTTCCTGATTCAACCATAAAAATCGCCATGTCACACTTTAGCAACATCAAAACTCAAATCCGTAACTTAACTTCTTTAAAAGCTGCTTTAACGGATATTGGATATTGACTGGAAATCTGGACCAGAAACAGTTAGGGGCTATCGTGGTCAAACCCGTAATGCGGAAGTTGTAATTGAGCAAGACAATGGTTATGACATTGGCTTTAGCTCTAATGGTAAAGAATACGAATTAGTTGCAGATTTAGAGTATTGGAAACAACCTTTGTCTGTAGAGGGTTTCTTAAACAAGGTAACTCAAGGATATGCTTATCACACAGTTTTAAGTGAAACAGCAAAGCAAGGTTTCCAAGTTGCTGAACAACAAAATAATGCCGACGGCTCAATTCGTTTAGTTGTACAACGCTGGAGTGCATAATGTCTGACTTATCGCAGTCACCGTTTGATGAAAACTCAAGCCGTTCTGGTTTAGAACCAGAATTAGGTGGATTTTTAAGGGATTCTCCAGAGCGTTCTGGTTTTGAGCCAGAATTAGGCGGTGTGCTGCGACAGAAGGGCGTTTATGTTGATGAACTTACCTGTATTGGCTGTAAGCATTGCGCTCATGTAGCTCGCAATACATTTTACATTGAACCGGATTATGGGCGATCGCGCGTTGTCCGTCAAGATGGCGACTCTGAAGAGGTAATTCAAGAAGCGATTGATACCTGTCCGGTTGATTGTATCCACTGGCTAGATTATACAGAGTTGAAAAAGCAAGAGGAAGAACGCCAGTATCAGGTAATCCCCATTGTTGGCTATCCTTTGGATCATGCGATCGTTACTGCTAACAAGCGTCGTCAAAAACAGCAGAAGCAACAGAAAAAACAACTAATAGAACTACAAAAACCATAATTTATACAAAAGGGCTGCATCGAGCAGCCCTTAATTTTTATTTAAGGGAGTTATGTTGCGATAATAATTGCTCAACTTTAGCTTCTTCAATTTTGGAAGTTAATCTTTTCGACTCGTGAAAATCTCTTTGTGCTTTCGCCAAAGTAAATGTAGAACCAACGGAGAAAGCCATCCCCATACCCATAAAGCCTTTTATCCAGTTATCTGCGGGTAGGTTAACAATCCCAACAGTTGTCATGCCAATTGAAAGCCCAAAAGCAGCCCAAGTTTGAAATATCCAAGCGGCGCTATCTCTTTGAGGATGAATTTGTTGCATAAAATATCCGGTTGTTTAAAGTTTATTGGTGAATAAAGTAATGCTTTATATTAAGTTTACATCTACCTGAAGACGTAGGTTGGTGGACAGTTTTTTAACTGGCTCAAGAGATATTGAAAATAGAGATTAGTTGAGCTATTTTAGGTAACTGTTAAAGTGCGATCACTCAATCATTACTGACTTATAAGTTCTCGTTGCTGTGCCGATGTGCGGTAAGTATTATTTTAATCTTTAGATAGTCTAACTTGCGGATGAGTATTAATAAGTTAAAATTGTTTACATTTGTTAATATATAGTTATACGAAAATAGTAAAAATCATGCAAAGACTCACCTAAAGTAATTACACCTCCGATTATGGATGCCGCAGATCGGAACGCTTGGAAAACTGGCTTTACTCCACAAGCTGAAATTTGGAATGGTCGTTTAGCAATGCTTGGCTTTGCAATAGGGATAATAATTGAATTAACTTCTGGGGATGGTATTTTACATTTCTGGGGTTTGATGTAGTTTAAAAGTTAAGACTTACGCAGAAATCATCCTTGATATTAGGGCGGGTTTATGTACATCAATGGTGAGGATAGATAAATTTTTGGTGCAACCCGCCCCTACAAGCAATGAATAAAAAAAGCCCCCAGTTGGAGGCTTTTTTTATTAATGAAAGAACTAAATATCTAAAGAATGTAGAGCAATAGAAACAGAATAATCCAGACGACATCTACAAAGTGCCAGTAAATTTCTGCTGCTTCCACGCCAAAGTGGTTTTCACTGCTGTAGTGGTCTTGTTTGAGCGATCGCCACAATACAGCCAAAATAAGTATTAGACCAAAAGTAACGTGCAAACCGTGAAAACCTGTCAAAACGTAAAATGTGCTGGCAAACAGGTTAGTAGTGAGACTAAATTCTAAGTGGAAATACTCATAAAGCTGACCAACTAAGAAAGCTGCACCCATCAAAGCAGTTACAGCAAACCAAGTCCTTAAACCTGCTACATTGTTCTTTTTAATTGCGCTGTCTGCTTGGTGAATGATAAAACTGCTGGCAATTAGAACTATTGTGTTCAATCCAGGCAGTAAAAGTTCTAACTGTGGGGTTCCTTCGGGTGGCCAAGTTGGTGTGACAGCGCGGAATGTTAAATAGGCGATAAATAAGCCCATAAAAATCATTCCTTCAGCAACCAAGAACACAATCAATCCAAAGATCCGAAAATCAGGATGTTCTTCGTGATGAGTATGTGTTGCCTCAGCTTCATGATGATAATTAAGCTCAGTTTTTGCGGGGTCAATTGTTGAACCTTGCATGAATCTCTAGTACCTCTTAATTGAAAATCGGGAGGAGGGAGGAGGGAGGGAGGGAGAGGAGGGAGGAGGGAGGAGGGAGAGGAGAGGAGGGAGGGGAGAGGAGGGAGGAGGGAGGGGAGAGGAGGGAGGGAGGAAAATTTTTGATAGCTGATAGCTTGATAGCTAAACTACTCGCGATTTTGACTTTCGCCTTGGCGGTCATCGGGATGAATGGCAACCGCAGGGTCGGGATCAGCACGTAAGACCGAACTGGGGCCAGCAGACAAAACTGGATCTTTAGCCTCAGACATAGCCACATTTACTTCCGTACTGCGATCGCCTACACCGTAGTCATAGGGGCCAGTTCTCAACACAGGTAACACTTCAAAATTCTCAATTGCTGGGAGGTGAACTTGTCATCCACTCCAGGGTTAAAGCACCCCAAGGGTTATCACTAGCTTTCGCTCCATACATCCAACTCCAGATGGCATTCACCAAGAAAGGAATTGTCGAAACGGCTAGGATGTAGCTACCAACGGTGCAAATACATTGAGATTGGTAAATTGGGGGTCGTACATGGCGACGCGCCGAGGCATTCCCAATAGCCCTAACTCGTGCATTGGTAAAAATGTGAGATTGAAGCCGAAAGTAAGTCAGGACAAAGTGAACTTTTCCCCAAGTTTCGTTGAGCATCCGCCCGGTCATTTTGGGGAACCAGTGGTAAATACCAGCGTAAATTCCGAAAACGCTACCGCCAAAAAGAACGTAGTGCAGGTGAGCGACGATGAAATAGGTGTCATGGACGTGAATATCGAAGGGAACCGCAGCAACCATAACTCCGGTGATTCCGCCGACGACAAAGGTGGAAATTAAACCCATTGAAAATAACATGGGACTTTCCAAACGGATTTTACCGCCCCACATGGTTGCTAACCAGCTAAATATCTTAATTCCAGTTGGTACGGCAATAATCATGGTGGTGATCATGAAAAACATCCGTAACCAAGCTGGGGTTCCACTGGTAAACATATGGTGCGCCCAGACAATCATGCCTAAGAAGCTGATTGCCAAACTGGAATATGCGATCGCTCTGTAACCAAAAATTGGCTTACGAGAATGTACAGGGATAATTTCTGAAATTGCCCCAAAGAAAGGCAAAATCATAATGTATACAGCAGGGTGGGAGTAAAACCAGAACATATGCTGGTATACAACAGGATCGCCACCACCTGTGGGGTTAAAAAATGCGGTTCCTGCTAATAAGTCAAATGCTAATAAAATCAAAGCTCCTGCCAAAACAGGTGTGGTAAGTATTACCAGCCCCGAAGTTGCTAACATTGCCCAGCAGAACAAGGGCATTTGATTCAACCCCATCCCTGGCGTCCGCATTTTTAATAGGGTGACGAAGAAATTTAGCGCACCCAAAATTGAAGAAGTACCGAGCAATAGCAGGCTCAATATCCAAATAGCCTCTCCCCCTTTGTTCCCCATCAAGCTTAAAGGAGGGTAGGAAGTCCAGCCGGATTGCGCGGAGCCAATAAAGAAACTAACAACTAATAACAAACCCGCAGGGGGAACAATCCAAAAAGCAACGGCATTCAAGCGAGGGAACGCCATATCCCTTGCGCCAATCATCAATGGCAACAGGAAGTTAGCAAAACCTCCCGCCCCCGCAGGAATGATCCACAGGAAGATCATGATCGTTCCGTGGAGGGTAAATAAGCTGTTGTACACATCTGGTGTAACTAAGTCAGGATCAGGGGTTGCCAATTCTGTACGAATGGCTGTAGCAAGTGATCCCCCAATCAAATAGAAGAAAAATCCTGTCACTAGGTATTGGATTCCAATTACCTTATGGTCAGTATTAAAAGTAAAGTAGTCTCGCCAATTTCTCTGCCCAGGTTCTGTACTGTGGGCAGGTATATTAGCAGTTTCTTGTAGTTGTGCTTGTGTCATAACAAAAGAATTCAGCAGTCAGAATTAAGAACTCAGAAGCACTTTGGGAGTGTCGAGGACAGGTAAGAAATATTAGTGATGATGAGTAGCGTGAATTTGCTGTGAGCGTTTCTGAGGTGATCCCCATTTCATGAGCATAGGGATTTAAATACTCACCTTCAGACAAGTTAGCAGGATTAACCGCCACAGCCTTATTTAAGTCTGGGTTGTTTGCTACTTCCTGCTGACTTTGCACCCAGGTTTGGTAATCTTCTGGTGTGTGGACAATCAGCTTAGTGTTCATTGCTCCATGATAGGCTCCGCACAATTCAGCGCACCTGAGGGGATACTCGCCTACTCTTTGAGCCGTGAAGCGTAATTCAGTGGTGCGACCTGGAATTGCGTCTTGTTTTAGCCGTAGTTCTGGAAGCCACACGGCGTGTATGACATCAGCAGCAGAAATATTCAGTTGCACTTCCTTACCTGCGGGAATATGCAACTCACCGGAAGTTATAGAAGTGTCAGGGTAGTTAAAAATCCAGGCAAACTGGAGACCGTTAACATTAACAACTAATCTGCTGTTCTGCCGATATTTTCTGGGGAAGCACCGACACCGACGGCTATCAGTTGCGAAGTGTCTTCATTTTCTTCTGTAGAACCAGGAAGTGTTGCTGCGATCGCTGCTCCCCGCATTTTACTGGCTGTGTGCATGGCATGGGGATCACCACCTGCCATTGGGTCAAAACCACCCATTGAGTTGTAAACTTCAAAACTGTAAATCGAAAGCCATGCAACGATTACAGCAGGGATGGCAGTCCAAAGAATTTCTAAGGGAACATTGCCATGAATCGGGGGGCCGTCGGTTTCATCATCTTTTTTCTTACGAAATCTAATCGCGGAGATAATGATTACTCCTTGAACAATGAGGAATATCCCTGTGGAAATAGTCATCATTGTGTTAAACAAGCCGTCTACTTGAGCAGCTTCATTAGATGCTGCTATTGGCAGTAGACCGTGATTTTGACCATACCAGAGGCTGATCAGCGTCAGCAAAACGCCGACAATAAGGGTTGATATAGGACTTGGTATTTTCACGATTTTTGAGAATTTCCTACAAAACTGCTTTAAAAATAACCAAGATTGATACCTGGATAAATTTTGCCTATGAAGACGGTTTGAGCTTTATGGCAGTTAGCTTTGGGCTTTCAGCGATGAGATATTCAGATGAAGCATTATGGCTATAATCATTGATGTTTTTCAAGATCAAGCTGACTGCGGGTGGCTGGTAGAGTAAGGGCTAACTACCTACTTCTACGGTAAAACAGTTAACCAACACTAGGTTGTATCTTGGCAACTATTTAGAATTTTCTTTGGGATCACCTTGAACTTTGTATCTAGTAAGCTATGTAGCAAACACAAGGATTCAATACAACTCCTTTGTTTTAAGAAAAGTCAAGTTTATATAAGCAATCGTAATCTCTATTAATTTTAGGGGACACTCTTCCAATTTGCAGAAATTCCCCAGGAAGATTTCTATCTCAGGCTAAGGTACTTAAATTGGTAAAGGATATAACTATAGCTTCCAGACTAGAGTGCTAGTGTGGAAATGAGCACGTACTCATAAATTGGTTAATTTAGGTAAAATTTCAGATTTATTAGGTTTGCGATATGGCTAATTCGGTGTTACCACAGCAAGCTGCAACAAGTAGCGAACTCCCAACCAAAAGACCGCATTCGTCGTTTGGTATGGAAAATTGCGATCGCCACTTTATATTAATGGCTGTGGGTAGTGCAACTCGCGTGATGAATGCTGGTTTAGCTTGCCCTGACTGGCCTTTATGTTACGGGCAGTTAGTACCTAGCCAACAAATGAATTTGCAGGTATTTCTAGAGTGGTTTCACAGGTTGGATGCGGCATTGATTGGCTTAAGTGCGATCGCTCTAGCTGGTTTATCCTGGTGGTATAGGCGATCATTACCCGCTTGGCTACCTTGGGCATCAACTTTTGCTTTATTTTTAATCGTCTTCCAAGGAGTCTTAGGGGGACTAACAGTTACACAACTGCTACGCTTTGATATTGTTACCGCGCACTTAGGAACCGCGCTGTTATTTTTTATCACCCTGCTAGTAATTGGTGTAGCCTTGATGCCTTACCAAGGTACGGGCGCAACTGGAAAGTTAGGTTGGGTAAGCTTAACTGCTGCTATTTTGGTTTACATCCAAAGTTTACTAGGCGCATTGGTAGGATCTAGTTGGGCTGTACATCAATGTTTTGGCGCATCGCAGTTATGCGCGGTGATGAATAGTCATATTGCTGGGGTTGTTCCTGCAAGTATTGGAACTTTGGCAGTTGTGATCATGGCATGGCGGACACCTGCATTACATCCGTTACTAAGAAAACTAGCTAACATTGCTGGTGGGTTGTTGGTACTGCAAATAGTTTTAGGGATCGCTACTTTCCGCTTACACCTTCAAGTAGAACCCTTGACAGTATCTCATCAAGCCGTTGGTGCGACATTACTGGGTTCACTGGTGATGTTTACTGTTTTGGCATTTCGCGATCGCGCTCAAGGCTATAATTATCAGGCTTATAACTCTGTCGATGAATCTAAAACTAATTTGTCAGAGGTTCCTAAACTCTTTAGTTAGACAGATAAAACCGCAGTTGAACCATGACTAAATTAAGTGCAATTACCTAGCTGCGTGTTGTTTTAAACAAAGGATTAAGGTGCAAATAATGACTGGGACGAGTATCTCTCGCCAACATCAAAACTTTTTAGAAGTAATTGAAAGCTATTACCAATTAACAAAGCCTCGGATTATCCCATTACTGCTAATTACAACCGCAGCCGGAATGTGGATGGCTTCAGATGGACAAGTCGATCCTATTTTACTTTTGGTGACGCTAACTGGTGGTACTTTAGCTGCCGCATCTGCCCAAACGCTGAATTGCATTTATGACCGTGATATTGATTATGCAATGGAGCGTACTCGTAAGCGTCCTATTCCTTCAGGTAGAGTACAACCTCGTGATGCTTTGCTATTTGCGATCGCACTGGGTAGTCTTTCTTTCACCATCCTGACAGTTTTTGCTAATTTGTTAAGTGCTTTATTAGCCATGTCTGGAATTGTTTTCTACATGGCAATTTATACGCACTTACTCAAACGGCATACTACTCAAAATATTGTGATTGGTGGTGCAGCAGGGGCAATTCCGGCGTTAGTAGGTTGGGCTGCGGTTAGAGGTGATTTAAGTTGGGAACCTTGGTTATTATTTCTGATTGTGTTTATCTGGACTCCTCCACATTTCTGGTCATTAGCGTTAATGATTCGAGATGATTATGCTAAAGTAGGCATTCCCATGTTGCCTGTTGTTGAAGGAGAAGTTGCAACTACAAAGCAAATTTGGATCTATACATTAATTATGGTTCCACTAACCTTGTTGCTGGTTTATCCTTTAGGAGCAACAGGGCTACTTTATGGGATAATTGCTACTGTCTTAGGGGTAGTTTTTATTAAGAAAGCATGGCAGTTGTTACAAGCACCCACTGATAAACAAGTAGCGCGATCGCTGTTTAAATTTTCCATCCTTTATATGATGATGTTGTGTACGGCGATAGTAGTAGATAGTTTGCCAGCCACACATCAAGTTACAGCATTTTTTACTCAACATCTCCAAACTTTGATTAGTGCTATTCCGATGATGCAATAACCTATAAAGAATGCGATTTGTATGTATAAGACTTGAATGAATAGGTTAAATATCAATTTTATAGGGTGGGCTGAAAAGTCCGCCTTTACTATTAGTGCGATCGCTGCTTTAATCGCAGATGGGAGCAGACTTGTACTGAGCGTAGCGAAGTATAAACGCAGATTACGCAGATAAAATTCCCAGAAGTTAATTTATTCTATGAATGTGAGCATTTTGGTCACAACACTAAACCTCTTGCATAAATCCTGCAATGCCCCCTAAATCCCCCAATTCTGGGGGACTTTGAATGTGTATTCTCCCCCCAGAATTGGGGGGCTGGGGGGGCGAAAGTTGACTTTTGCTCATTGGTCTACTATCAAAAAATAATGCGATATGCGTACTATCCAACTTGGCAATTTACTTAATTATAGATTTTATATAAATTTATTTTTTTATTTGTATTTAGTGATTGTATATGTTTTGATCGCAGGTTGTACAGTACAAGATGCTCACCAAGTACGCCAAACTAACCCAGTAAATCAATTACAGCTTAAAATAGCAAACGTAGATGAAAACAAAATAGTTATAGGTCAAACTATCTATGTACCAGCTTATTCTCATATCTACTTTGAAAATCAACAACAAGCTATAGATTTGTCAGCTACACTCAGTATCCGCAATACGGATCTAAATAATTCCATCATTGTTACTTCAGTACTTTACTACGATACTAACGGTAAACTTGTTAAAAGCTATTTAGAAAAGCCTATAACACTTACTTCTTTAGCATCTACTGATTTTGTTGTAGAAAGAACTGATAAAAGTGGAGGTTTAGGGGCAAGTTTCATTGTTGAGTGGGTAGCTGAGAAAAAAGTTTCTAACCCTATAGTTGAAGCAGTTATGATTAGTGCTGCAAATACTCAGGGAATTTCTTTTATTAGTCCTGGTAGAGTGATTAAAAATCGGCAAATAAAACAATAAAGACGAGCAGATATATGTATATATTAATCGGTGGAGCAGGTTTAGTCGGGGTAAGTTTAGCGGCTGATATCAGTATAGCCCCCATCTGAATCATTTTCAACTAGAAAAATAATTTTATTCATGTTATTATTGACTTTTATAACACCCTATAAGTTTGCTAATTAGTGATTGATTTTATTGCTTTTGCCCTTGACTGTATCTTTTTGAAATTAAAACTTATTGAAATAATTTTTAACATATATAACATATATTTTAAAGATTAATTAACTTATCGTCAACTTTAGTGGAACCACTGCTTACTACAGTAGCTAAAACACCCGTTTGCACGTGACCAAAATGCTGTTTCAATTTCGCTAAAAGCGGTAAATCTAATTCACCTTTTTCAGGATGTACATTAATATTTAAACACCTATTGATCGGAGCAGTAATTTTAATTTTAGCTGTACCAAGCAGAAATTCTTGCCCTACCCACTTAAATTCTTCCCAAGGTTCTACACCTTCTAGAACAATATTGGGTCGAAATCTTCTCACATCAACTTGTTGTTCTAATAAATCACTGAGCGCATTTAATGTACCTTGACTTAGTAAGGAAATATGCACAGGTTCTCGATCTGGATAACGAGTACTACCGTTACTATCTCCAACCAAACGTAACGGCGCATGATCTGGATGTCTCGCTAATTCGCTAGATTTTAGCCCTGCTAAATAACCCGTAAAAAATTTACTAATATTATTACGTCCAGTCTCGGTATTAGTGGCACTAACTAAAAGTTTTACACCATTACGCTTAACTGTCAAAACAGCAGCTTGAAAATCGTACTCACACGTTAATCCTGCTAAACCTGCCCAATCATTTTGTACAGCAAAATGACTCTTTTTCATCCAAGGAACAACAGCTTCACCAATATCTGAAATATTATCATCGTACATCAAAGCAAAAGCGCGATCGCCTGGAATACCATGCCCTTCTTTCAGAAACACAGATTCGCAAGCATGAGGGGTAAGCCCTTTGATGTAGTAAGTAAATAGTTGCTTAATAGTAATTTTAGACATTTAAGTTCTCTATTTTGGTAGCAGTATAAGCTAGGTAGATATAAAGATAAAGCAAAACTCCCATCTTTGTTAACAGAGAGGGGTTATAAATAACACACCATACACAAGTTTATGCCACAATAAACAAAAGCGGATCATAAAACCGTCTACAAAGTTTTGGACGACTAAAAAAAACTGCGGGGTGGTCAATACATCATATAAAAAAGCCTGGAACAAGGCTGTTTGGGGATTATCTATACAGGAGTAATTATGGAGTTGAAAAACAGTATTAAAGCGTTTATTTATCTAGGTGAACAACGAGGTTATGTTGCAGAATGTTTAGAAGTATCCGTAGTCACTCAAGGCAATACGTTAGATGAAGTTGTAGATAATTTGCGCGAAGCAGTAGCTTTACATTTAGAAGGAGAAGATTCTGCTAAATTTGGCTTAGTTAAAAATCCTTCACTAATAGTAACTTTGGAATTACAGCCAGAATATGCCTAGACTAAAAAGATTATCAGGAGCAGAAGTCATCGAAATTTTGTCAAGCTTTGGTTTCCAGATACACTCTCAAAAAGGTAGCCATATTAAGCTAAAACGTTCAGGAGTTACAGGTGAAGAAACACTTACAGTACCTAGCCATCGAGAGTTAGATACTGGAACTTGTAGAGCAATTTACAGACAAGCCACTAAGTACATTCCTGAATCAGAATTGTATAGTTATTTTTATCAGTAATTAATTAGCCATATTATTAATGCTGTTAGCATTTATTTCACTCCTTCACTGATGAAAGGTAATAAATATAAGACTTACGCAATACAACACGCGGGCAAGATGCCCGCACTACTTATGCAGTCATGTTAAGTTAATTTACCCTATATGTAGTGTGACCATCTGGGTCACTAAGTCTTGAAATATTAAGCAGAGATAGGGTGGTTATGGATTTCCTTACACCCTATCCCCTAAACCATTTTTTTGCTACGCAGCTAAATCAGGAAACACTTCTTGCACCGCAGGATGAACTATACGATGATGCTGTACATTCACACCTTTAGCTAAAGCTTGATCAACTTCTAAAGCTTTGATTCCCTGATTAGCTAACTTTAATACATAGGGTAAAGTACTATTATTTAAAGCTTGTGTCGCTGTCCAAGGTACTGCTCCTGGCATATTTGGCACGCCATAATGTACAACTCCCTCCTCTATATATATAGGATGAGTGTGAGAAGTCGCTCGTAATGTCTCTATACATCCACCTTGATCTACTGCGACATCTACAATTACTGAACCAGGACGCATTTTTTGGACTAAACTACGAGTAAACAAGGATAGGCGCACGCCGACCTAAAACTAATACTGCACCAATTAGTAAATCTGCATCTGGTACAAGTGCTTCGATGTGTAATGAGTTACTGTAAAGCAGTTCTACTCTAGAGCCAAATAGTGTTTCTAAATAGGCTAATCTTTCTACGTTGACATCTAAAATTTGAACTTTCGCACCGATACCAATTGCCATCTTTGCAGCTTCAGTACCAACTACGCCACCGCCTAAAATTACCACGTTTCCAGGTCTAACGCCTGGAACTCCTCCTAAAAGTACGCCTCGTCCTCCTTGTTGACGTTCGAGAAATCTTGCTCCAAATTGCACAGCCAAACGCCCAGCAATAATACTCATGGGAGTTAACAGAGGCAGTTTGCCGTCTAGTAACTCAACTGTTTCGTAGGCGATCGCAGTTATGCCACAATCTATTAAATGCTCTGTTAAACTTCCTAGCTGCGGCTAAGTGCAGGTAAGTAAATAACAACTGACCTTTTTCCATAAACTGGAATTCTGCGGTCTGTGGTTCTTTTACTTTCACTACCAATTCTCGATTCCAAGCATCAGCCGCACTTTCAACAATCTTAGCCCCTGCCTGGATATAATCTTGATCTGTGAAACCAGAGCCATTACCAGCATTTGTTTCTACAAACACGGAATGACTTCTTTCACTTAAAACCCTAACACTACTAGGACTTAACCCCACCCGAAACTCTTGATCTTTAGTTTCCTTGGGAACGCCGATTTCCATCTGGATACCTCTCGATTACCCATTCTGTCCTGTCTCTAGCTTAAGCCACTTAGGCTGGGATCGCCTTTTTTCGTTATGAAAATTATCTGCTGAAAGTCTATTTTACTGTTGATCTCTGGTAATGACGCATAAAATAAGACAAAATAGATCTAGATAGTAACACTTCGTAACTAAAATCCCAGACTAGATGACCACACCCCAACCAACGACACTTCCTAAATTAGAAGAACCAAAATTTGGCTTTAACGATTATGCAGAACGTTTAAATGGTCGGGCTGCTATGATTGGCTTTACTATTACCCTAGTGATTGAATACATTACAGGTAAAGGGGTGCTATCTTGGCTAGGTTTGCAGTAGCAAATTTGGTTAGTACAAGGCAGAATAACGTGAAACAACTGAGGCACTCCCATCATCTAAGTGAGGGGGAGTGCTAAGTTTGCTATGTAAAAGATTTGTGATAAAAAGATGGTAATTATACCACTAAAAGTCACAAAATACTCATAAGATTAATGTAATAGTGGTAACTGCAATGAATGTTTTATGGACTCGGTTTTTAAGATCCACTTACCGTAAGGAACCTATTTCCAGCTTTATCTTAATTGCTGGTTCTGTAGATGCGGTAATTGGCGGAGTTGATCAAAGTTGGTCTTTGTTAAGCTTTGGTATAGCTACTGTAGGAGTTGCGATCGCACTGCGTTGGTGGCAGACTCAGCAGTACGAAATAGAAGCACCCGAAAAACAACCCAAATATTTTCTCACTTCTAACTCTTCTAGTCCTGCTTTACCAGTATTAAGTGAGAATAAGCGCCAACCACCCCGCTAAATTTAATTCAACTAGCGCAGCCAATCAAAATGGTTCCTGTTTCTGTTACATTGCTGAAAATTGGCGAAGTTGCCATTCGTAGTGGTATACCTGTGAAAACTATTCGCTACTACGAAGATATTGGTTTGTTAAAATCCACAGTTCAACGTTCCGAATCAGGGTACCGTTTATTTAGTAGCCAAGTCCTCAATAGATTGGCATTCATTAAACGCGCTCAATCTTTAGGACTTAGTTTGAATGAAATTCAGGAAATTTTAAACATCCACGATTCAGGTCAATTGCCTTGTGGTGCAGTAAAAGAACATTTAGAAGCTAAGTTAGAAGCGATCGCTCTTCAAATTGAATCTTTAGAAATTTTTCAGGCAGATCTGCAAGGATTACTTTCTGGTTGGGAAGAACAACCGCCAGATCATCTAATTACCCACACTATCTGCCCAAATATTCAAACTTAATATATGAAACATACCACCCCTTAAACTTGCTGGAAGCAGCGTTTGACGTTTTCGATAGCTGCACAATTGATGCGATCGCCTTCAGTCCAGATAACGCAGATGTCACCCAAGATTTTATTGACTAGGGCTAGGAGGTCTATCGTCTAAAATTGCCAATGCACGTTATTAGTTATAAACTCTTAAGAGATTATTCACAAAAGCATGGCGACTGTCAAGAAGCCCTGAACAACTGGTATAAAATAGCTAGTAAAGCTAATTGGTCAAACTTGGTCGAAGTACAGGCAGTTTTTCCTAAAGCTGAAGCAGTAGGAAATTTTACGGTTTTTAATATTAAAGGTAATAAATATCGGTTGATTGTTAGTATAGATTATGAAGGGCAATTAATTTATATTAAATATGTCCTAACTCATGCTGAATATGATGAGGACAAATGGAAAAATGACCCTTATTTTTAATTCTGAAAAATATCAAGAACTTTTAACAACTTATTTACCGAAGCTCATCAGAACTGAATCGGAAAATCAAGCAGCTTTGACAATAGTAGAGGAGTTGATGCACCGAAAACGAACTCCTGAAGAAAATGAATTATATCATCTTTTAATTACTTTGATTGAAAAATTTGAGGAAGAGTATTATCAAATTAATCAGCCAAGTAATCCTCAATCTATGATTTTGTTTCTTTTAGAAGAATCCGGTAAAAGTATAACTGATTTACAAGCTTTTTTAGGCTCAAAAAGTTCGATTGAGAATATCCTGCAAGGTCAAGAAAAGATTACTGTTGAAGAAGCTAAAAAAATTGCCGATTTTTTTCATGTAGATCCGAGCTTGTTTATTGTCTAAGTAGTAATTTTAACTATAGCAAATTGTTTTTCATTGGCAGAGCCTTGATGAACTTGTTACCAGAGCTTGCACTGAAAGAAGTGAAAGGTTGAACCTTAAAACAAGGACGAAGCGAGTGGCGAGTTAATATTTTAGACCAATGAGCAAAGATCACCAATTTGTTTTTTAATCGCAGATGTGAGCAGATTGACGCGAAGGGGCGCAGATGTAACTCAAGATTTTCTTGACTAAGGCTACGAAGTCTATTGTCGAATTATGCTTTCACATCAGTCATTGTTTTCTTTTTGGAAGAGTATGAAATCCGTAGCTAGGCAGGCTAACTTTCCCTGTTCGTCGTACCCCCAGTAGGAAGGATCTGCGGCTACCAATTTTCCAGATGTAACAACCAGTTCTCCAATATTATGGACTGAGAAAGTTACATCATGTATGCCCCCCTCATAAGGCTGATTATACTGGAATGTATAACCCGATTGAAAAGCTTTGTCAAAATCAGTTTTGTCAATCATCTAGTTGATTCCTGAATTTATAGATTTTATTATTCCTCCCCTGAACAGATACTTATTAGTTATTTATATTCAGAGTTATCCCGATAAATACAGCATAGCCACAATTTAGCTGAAAAAAAGAGAGGGAAGTTAACCTTCCCTCTCTTTGCATCTTTGTTATTTTCTGCGTTATTCTCTCCTTTGAGCTTTTTCCGCAACATCTGAGCTTGCTTTTTAAGTTGTCGTTGCCGTGCAGAACCGCCTTTTCCTTTGTCGTTTCTTCCCTCTTTGCGGGGAGATTCCCAGCGTTTTAGTTGTCGAGCCATAATTAATTTATTATTCACTTATTTTAAGTATAGCATATTGTTTGAAAAAGGCAGAGCCTTGATGAACTTGTTCCCAGGTTGAACCTGGGAGCGAGGAATTGAGAAACAGAAGTAACCTGTCCCATTGCATCTTCTAATATTTAACATATATTCTCAATAAACCGTTGGTGAGCGATCGCCAACGGTTTATTATTTTTTGTAACAAATTAATAAAAAATAATAAATAATCTGCCCATGTGCCTATTTTTATGATTAATACTTATTCATAGACAAAAATATTTTCATAAAAGCTGTTTATATCTTTAGGAAGTGGCAAGTTTAAAAAATTAAAGAATAAGGTTAAATTTTGAAAGCTAGCTTTTGGCTAATCAAAGGCTGAATTGCTGCTTATAGATAATTCCTAAAGAGCAGCTAACTTTCAGGATTGAAATAGATTTTTATTTTTGATGTTTGCTCAACAGCCTGGGGGTGTAACCCCTAGTTCGTCATGTGTTGAATTTAGTTAATGATGCGTTATTGTGTTGAATTTACTCCCTATTCCTAATACCTGCATGATCCATGTTGCTTCTTAAACTGGTTAATAAAGCCAAAAAATTATTGCGAAAACTGACATTAGTACACCGCCTAGGTGCATTAGTGTTACTGTTCTTAGGGTTAGTGTTTATCCTGCCAGCCCTAACGCAACAGCCTGTTACTTTAAATTTATTAATGACCGCGCCTGATGCTCAAGCTTGGCAACAGGGGCTGGTGAAAGATTTTCAAGAAAAAAATCCTGGTATTCGGATCAATATTGTTGAAGGTGCCGAATGCGACAAATTTAGTAGAAGACCTTTATAGTTCCTCTTTTTTACTGGGTGACTCTCCTTACGATTTAGTAGATATGGATGTCATCTGGACACCGAAATTCGCGGCGGCTGGGTGGTTACTAGATTTGACTAACAAAGTTACTCCGTCATTGTTGGCAGCATTTTCACCTAAAGATGTGGAAGGAGGACGTTACCAAGGTAAGTTCTACCGGATGCCGATTCGTTCCGATGCTGGAATGCTTTATTACCGGAAAGACTTGCTAGATGCAGCAGGTTATAAGCCACCAGAAACGTTTCAACAATTAGTAGAAATCTCCCAAGCTTTGCAGAAGGATAAAAAAATTGATTGGGGTTATGTCTGGCAAGGTCGCCAATATGAGGGATTGGTGGCGATGTTTGTTGAAGTTATGCAAGGATATGGGGGATTTTGGGTAAATCCGAAGAACTTAGAAGTAGGTTTGGATAAACCAGAGACAATAAATGCGATCGCATTTCTGAAAAATACCATCTCTGAAGGCGTTTCCCCTCCTGGTGTCACTACTTACCAAGAAGAAGAAACGCGCCGTTTCTTTCAAAGTGGTAAATCTGCATTCCTCAGAAGTTGGCCTTATGTTTGGCCTTTAGCTAATCAACCTGATTCAGCAATTAAAGGAAAAATTGGTATCACCACAATGGTACACGCCCCAGGAGAACAATCCGGTGCTTGCTTGGGTGGTTGGGGTTTAGGGATTGCTAAATCTTCCAGACATCCAGAAGAAGCTTGGAAAGCGATTCAATATTTCACAAGTGAGGAAGCGCAAAAGCAATTCATTTTGAATGCGGGTTATGTCCCTAGTCGCAGAGACTTATTTAAAAATCCAGAAATTGTTGCTAAATACGGTCACTATCCCAAACTCTTAGAGGTAGTTGATAGTGCTGTTTTGCGTCCACCAATTGCTCAATATTCCCAAGCATCCGACATTTTACAACGCTATCTCAGCGCCGCACTAACTAATCGGATGACTCCAGAAAGAGCAATGAAAGCTGCGGCTGACGAAACACGGCGACTACTGAATGCAGGTAAAGCATAAAATCAGTTAGCTAAAACTTACGCACATCAAGTAATTACAAAGATTTGAGACTCGAAAGGCAATAATTTCCTACTCAATACCTAAGTTTTATTAGCCAAACTTTTGTTACTGTCACAAAATATCTGTGTTAATCTGCGGTTTATCTGCGTTCTTTAAAATCTTCACTTTCATTATCCGCCATCTCAAATCCTATGACGCACACGGATACAATCAGAGCAAGAGAACAGCGAACAGCTTGGATTTTACTAATTCCAGCATTACTGCTACTGGCGTTTGTCTTTGCCTACCCCATTGGACGAGCATTCTGGTTAAGTTTATTTACTAAAAACTTAGGAACAGAATTACAACCAGTTTTTTCTGGTTTAGAAAATTATGGACGGATGGTTGGCGATGGTCGTTTCTGGCAAAGTTTTACAACATCAGCAATATTCACCACAGCATCCGTAGTTATCGAGTTATTCCTGGGCATGGGAATTGCTTTAGTTTTAAATCAATCATTTCCAGGGCGTAGTTTAGTGCGTACAATTGCTATCTTACCTTGGGCATTACCTACTGCTTTGATCGGTTTAGCCTGGGCATGGATTTTTAATGACCAATTTGGGGTAGTGAATGATCTTTTGCTGCGTTTGGGTTTAATTAAAACTGGGATTAACTGGTTAGGAGACCCGACGTTAGCAATGTTGGCTCTAATTTTTGCGGATGTTTGGAAAACTACGCCATTTATTAGCATTTTGCTATTAGCTGGGCTGCAATCAATTTCATCAGATTTATATGAAGCCCATGCAATTGATGGGGCAACTCCTTGGCAAAGTTTCCGTCAAATTACGCTACCTCTATTGATGCCACAAGTTTTAATTTCAGTATTATTTAGGTTTGCTCAGGCATTTGGTATTTTTGACTTAGTTGCTGTGATGACTGGTGGTGGCCCTGGTGGTGCGACGGAAGTTGTATCACTATATATTTACTCTACTGTGATGCGCTATTTAGATTTTGGTTATGGGGCAGCGTTAGTAGTAGTGACGTTTTTGCTGTTAATTTTAGCAGTTGCGATCGCTAGTTTTTTACTAAACAGAAGTCGCCACCACAATACCAAAACTATTTAATTGTTTTGATTTGATGAGTTGATTAAGTCCATAAATAATTTCAAATCGCCATGACTGTAATTACTGAACCAATAGCATCAACTCCTACTCCGCCAAGAAAAATAAACTTCTCCATAAAATCGATCTTGCTACCGATAGTAGTAGTGTTAGTGGTTGTTTTCTGCCTAGCGCCAGTTTTGTGGCAAGTCCTCACTTCCTTTAAGGTAAATGAGGATATTTCGGCGCTACCGACTGTTTATTTTCCCACACGATTTACCCTCAATCACTACATTGAGTTATTCGTGCGTCGCCCATTTTGGCGCTATATTCTCAATAGTGCTTTTGTATCAATCACTTCCACAGCAGTATCTTTAGCTTTGGGTGCGCCTGCTGCTTATGCCTTAGCCAGATTACGTCCTTGGGGTGACAAAGCTATCCTTGCAGGCATCCTGATTATTACTTTATTTCCTGGTATTTTGTTGTTCTTGGGATTGCTAGAAATTATCCAAACTCTCAGGTTAGCAAATAACTATCTAGCACTAATTATTCCCTACACTGCCATTAACTTACCCTTAACAATTTTAGTTTTACGCAGCTTTTTTGAACAATTACCAAAAGATTTAGAAGATGCTGCCAAAGTTGATGGTTATAACACTTGGCAAATGTTCACTCAAATCTTATTACCGATGACAGTACCCGCCTTAGTAACAACTGGAATTCTCACCTTTATTTTTGCCTGGAACGAGTTTATCTTCGCCCTCACATTTATTACCCGTGAAGAAATGAAAACTATTCCGGTAGCTGCGGCACAGTTAGGCGGCGCATCAGTATTTGAAATTCCCTATGGCCCAATTGCAGCAGCAACAGTATTAGGAACCTTACCCCTAGTTTTACTGGTGTTGTTCTTCCAACGCAAAATAGTTCAAGGTTTAACTGCTGGTGCTGTTAAAGGATAATATCCAATAGATCAATCATAAAAAACCCTTTGCGATCTTTGCGCTTCCCTTCGCGTCCTTTGCGTTAAAAAACCACGTTTGCAACCAAACTATTAACCTTCTGATTATCCACCAATAAAAATCATGGCAAGACTAGAACTGATCAACTTAAATAAAACATATTCTCCTAAAGTAATCCCCGTAAAAGATATCAGCTTAACTGTAGAGAATAACGAATTTCTGACATTATTAGGGCCTTCTGGTTGCGGTAAATCTACAACATTGCGGTTAATAGCAGGTTTAGAAGAAGTAACACGCGGTCAAATCAGAATTGGAGGTGAGGACGTTACCAACAAACGACCAGGCGATCGCAATATTGCAATGGTATTCCAAAGCTACGCCCTTTATCCTCACATGACCGTTTATGAAAATCTTTGTTCTGGATTGAAACTTAAAAAAGTTCCTAGCGACGAAATTAAAAGACGAGTAACAGAAGCAGCGAGAGTTTTAGGTTTAGACGAAGGTTTAATGAGTCGCAAACCTGGTCAACTTTCTGGAGGACAAAGACAACGGGTTGCTGTGGGTCGTGCATTAGTACGTAGTCCCCATGTATTTTTATTAGATGAACCTTTAAGTAACTTAGATGCGTTGCTACGGGAAAAAGTTAGGGCAGATATTAAAGAATTATTCGCCGCGCAAGGTGTTCCTGTAGTATACGTTACCCACGATCAAACAGAAGCAATGACGCTTTCTACAAAAGTAGCGGTATTAGATCAAGGATACGTACAACAACTTGATTCACCTGAACGCATTTATAGCCATCCAGCTACTCAATTTGTGGCTGGATTTGTAGGCAGTCCGCAGATGAATTTGTTAACTCTGCGTTGTGAAGGGCGTAACGCCATGCTAGGTGATTTTGGCATAACATTACCAGGAATTGTAGACAGTGTACCACCTAATGTAGTGTTAGGAATTCGCCCCGAAAATGTTCGTATTGCTAGACAAGAAGATACACAAACTGTAACAGGTAAAGTATTTTTGGTAGAAAACTTAGGGATGCACTATTTAATTAGTGTGCGAGTTGATGATGCCCAAGGAAACTCACCTATTGTGCGGGCTTTAGTACCCTTAGACCAACCTTGGAGTAAGGAGCGAATTACACTAACCATACCACCAGAGAGTATTCACTGGTATGACCATGAAACAGGTGAATCACTGGCTAAGAAAAGAATGGTAGGTGCGATCGCTTAATCACCACAATTGGGCGGTAATATTAAATTCAGTAATATAAATTTAAATTAGAGAACAGTGAAAAGACGAATGTTCACTGTTCTTTATTTTATTTTATTTGTCAAGTAGAAGATTTCCGCCTTGGTTATGCCCACATTTTTTGAATTGAATAAGCATCAAAAGCCGGATCGCGACTAATTAAAATAAGGGAATGATTGATCGCCTGTGCCACCAGAATGCGATCAAAAGGATCTTGATGATACAGAGGTAAATAACGGACTTGAATAGTATCAGTAAATGTAACAGGGAGAATTTTTATATTGGCAGCAATGAGTTGAGGTTCAATCTCTTCAAAATTACCCTGTATGGATAGTTTTCCAATATTGAGTTTAATCGCCATCTCCCAAAGACTTGCAATGCTCAAGAAAACATCTTCAGCAGATTCAATGTTATCTTTAGTTGATATTGGCAGGTTTGCATCATTGGAGACAAACCAGATAAAAGCATGAGTATCCAACAGTAATTTATTCATTCCATATATTCTTTCATATCCTCAAGCGGCTCATCAAAGTCATCAGGCAGTGGTAGAGCAAACATTCCTTTCATTGTTCCAGGAATACGAGGTTTTTTAGTTAGTTGTTTTTGGGGAGAATTTTTAGCGTGCTTTTCTATCAAAAACTCAATATAATGAAGCACTTCTGTTTGAAAAGACTCAGGGAGTTCTTGTAATTTTTCTAAAATGAGTGGCTGTATCATTGTCTCTTCCACATTAAATATATTTATATGATATGTGCGATCGCACAAGACTAGAGTAACGCGATCGCACTGACATCAGATATTTAGTATGTTTGAGATTGTCAGGTGTTGTATATAGTAACGTATAAATTCAAAACTTAGCTGCAAATAAATATGGCACAACCTCAAACCAACTCTAAACGTAAAGTGCTGCTTTACCCTGGTGAAGATGGCTATTTTGTTGTTGAAGTGCCTAGTTTACCAGGTTGTATTAGTCAAGGTAAATCACGAGAGGAGGCTTTGGCAAATATTGAAGAAGCCGTTTCTCTATACATTGAGGTTTTACAAGAGCGGGGTGAACATATTCCAGACGATAGAATTGAAGTCTTACTGGTATGAGTAAATTACCTGTCACACTACAGAGAAATTAATTTGATTTAACCATAAATGTTGTGCGGGCATCTTGCCCGCGTATATTTCGCATTTATGTATAGAGGAATACATAAGTTTAAAAATGTAATAAATCACAATAAAAAAATTCATTTAATTATCTAAAGCAGTAGTAAGATTGATCTCAAGATTACACACAAAAGTCTTGGAGTGCTGATTTTTTTTGGGCAGCAGTATATTGATAGGTAGGTAATTTTTTATCACTCGCAAACTAGCCTTTAAACCTTTTCGGTGATAAGGATAGCAAACATTTTGCTTTGTACTTAACTTTATACTCTCAAGGAGTATTTTATGATTTTTATTATCCCACTTATCTTAGGTGCAGCAGCTTTAGCTACTGCCGCTTTTGGTGCAGCCAAAGGCATTGAAGGTGTTTCTGATATGCAAGAGGCAGAGAAAATAGGTAAAAATGCCCAAAATAAATACGAACGTGCTGTTAATGAAATGAAAGTTGAGTGGGAATCTACTCAAAAACTGGCTGAAGAATATGGTCAACTCCAAATTGATGTTAAACTGCGTACAGTTGGGCGGTTTGTTGACTTCATCAAGCGAATAGGTCGGCGTGCGTCCCAAAGTGATATGGCATCTGGTAATAATGAGCAACTGGCATCAGTCCTACACTCAATTACAGAAATAGCGAAGTCTAGCCCATTCAAAGAACTTGCTAATCTAGCTTCTGTTCAAGCAGCACTTGACAACCCAGACCATGAATGGACGTTTTAAGCTGCTATTTGTGAAATAAATGATAACTGTAAAAAGGTGGTGAACCTGATAAATTAGCTAATACCGCAAGTAACCTGAAAAGCGATCGCGTCTGGAAAACCTCATGCGATCGCCAGCTAACATTACTATACTATTTAATTACTTTTAAATATTTATAAATAGTCTCAAATTGCGCTGTTACATCTGGAGGTTTAGCAGTGAAATGGATATAAAAACTGCCATCTTTGGCTGGTTCTCCCATAACTTTTGCATAAACATCAACGTTGGTTTTTGTCGAAGTAGAAGGTATTAATAAATTCAGCTTAATATTACTTAATGCCGATATAATTAGGTTGCTAAAGATACCAAAGATAAGAAAACAGTTGTGCGCCTATTGGCTATAATGTGTTCCATGAAATCTGCTTGTGGAATCACAACTACAACTAGCCAATCTAGACCTCTACTATCTTGTATAGGAGCAACGTGAATTAACTGTTTATTATTATTTGCTACAAAAGAAAAGCTAAAATGATCTTTAATATCAATTGTTTTAAAGTTACCAAACTTGTTTAATAAATGCTGTGCTGTAGATTGAATTAAAGGATTACGGCTCTTGATCGCCTGTATGCGTTTTTGTAACTTACCCTGAGTGATAATAGGAATTTGAGTCGCTGAACTAGCCACGACTTCTCCAGATCTTTCTACTATAAATGCTTCTCCAGATTTACTGATAAAAAGGGTTTGCAGGAATTGGCTAACTTGAGAAAGAGCTATTTCAAAACTCAAAACCCCCTGAATACCAGCATCATTGTAGATGGGAGTAACCGCCGCCATTAGCAGTGCGCGTTCAGAAAAAGCAGGATAAAGCGGAGTCCATGTAGGTTTACCCGCTTTGACAGCAGCTTTGTACCAAGGACGAGTGCGAGGGTCGTATTTTTCTTTTTTGATTAAGCGCGATCGCTTTCCCTGATTATCGAGAGTATAAGTCTCTCTTTGAGCATTTTTAGATTTATCCAATACAAGCAGAATTATTCCATTCTCTTCTTTTCTCACCCCAATAAATTCTCCCTTTTCGTTACCAAATTGAAAAGTTACGCCTGGGGGTTGTTGTTTTACTTGGTTCCAAAAGAAACTTTCGACCTTGGAAAAGTTTGTTATATCTAAATTTCCCGTGTTGATAGCAGAGGTAGTAACCTGCTCAATTAATTGTGGTGGGTTTAAATGGTTTTGAACCTGCTGGGCAATGTTATCGCTGATTTGACTGCTCAAGTTGTTGGTTAGAATATTAACTGATTGCTGCCCAGTGCGAAATGAAAGCCATCCCGTTATCCCTACCACGGCGGTAATTTGGAGGAGAAAGGGTACTACAATGGCAATTCTAATGGGTACTGAACCAAAAATTTTAGAATAAATCATAAAAATCTAACTATAGCTTCGCCTCCACCGTTGTATAAAAATAAATTTCCAGTGCTGGTAACAAAGCCATCCTTTAGATAGAAGCAAACAATAATCATTATAGTTTAACTTCTCATTTAGCAAAGCAATTCAGCATTTGGTGATGTTAACAACGAATTAAATGCTACTGCAAACAGTTGTTGAGTAATGACATTATTAATGTAAATCATAGATTTTATTAATTTAACCAACATTAGCAAATTGCAGTAGCTTAATTAATAGTTGTTTCTGGATATTACTGAATTACACTGCCTAACTTTTTTATTAAGCGTACTGTAAAAAATGCAGTAATAGATCCTAAAGATGCGTTTGATTGCTCAACAATCTTAGTTAATTAAAATCTGAGGTTGTGTGTATAACGCCACCATATTAACTGGTATGAGCCAGGATAACGAGGAGATAATTTTTGGGTTTTTAAGGATTTAAACAGGAGATAAACACAAAATTATGGCACAGGGGCAAGCTCTATTAAATATGAAAATCGGATCTAATTATCTCGGTGATAATCGCTGTGAATTTGTCGTTTGGGCTCCAGAGTTAAAAGAGGTAGCTGTAAAAATTACTGCTCCTGAAGAGCGGCTGCTACCCATGCAAAAAGATGAGGCAGGTTACTGGAAAGTTACGGCTGAAGGTATTAGCCCAGGAACGCATTATTTTTATAAGTTGGAAGGCGATGCTGAAAGACCTGATCCCGCATCACATTTTCAACCAGAGGGTGTACATGGTGCTTCACAGGTAATTGATCACAGCACTATTCAGTGGAGTGACGATCAATGGTCTGGTGTACCTCTGGAGGAGATGATTATTTATGAATTGCACGTTGGTACTTTTACCCCAGAAGGTACTTTTGATGCAATTATTTCTCGGTTGCGAGAGTTGTATGAATTTGGGGTGAATGCAATTGAAATTATGCCAGTGGCACAATTTCCAGGCGATCGCAACTGGGGTTATGATGGCACTTATCCTTTTGCAGTACAAAATTCCTATGGTGGCGTTGAAGGATTAAAGCGACTAGTAGATGCTTGTCACCAACAAGGTATCGCTGTAATTATGGATGTTGTCTATAACCACTTTGGACCAGAAGGCAATTATATCAGTAATTATGCGACCTTACTTTACTGCCACATATAAAACTCCTTGGGGGATGGCGGTAAACTTTGATGATAAACGTAGCGATGGTGTCCGCAACTACTTTATCGAAAACGCTCTTTATTGGTTTGAGAATTATCATATAGATGCTCTGCGTTTAGATGCAATTCATGCAATTTATGACTTAGGGGCAAAGCATTTTCTAGAAGAGTTATCAGAAAGGGTTGAAGCACTTTCTCAGCAGGTAGGTAGGAAGCTTTATCTCATAGCTGAGAGCGATTTAAACGATGTGCGGGTAATACGCGATCGCACTCTTGGCGGTCATAGTATGGATGCACAATGGAGCGATGATTTCCATCATGCACTACACACAATCCTCACAGGGGAAACTATCGGTTATTACAAAGATTTTGGCAAATGCGAACAGTTAGCAACTGCATTAAAAGAAAGCTTTGTTTACTCATGGAAATTCTCGGCAAATAGAGAGCGGTATCACGGTAGCAATGCCAAAGATTTTCCAGGGCAACAATTTGTCATCGCCACCCAAAATCACGACCAAGTTGGCAACCGGATGTTAGGTGAAAGATTATCTAACCTAGTTTCCTTCGATGCTTTAAAATTAGCGGCGGCTGCATTGTTACTTTCACCTAATGTGCCGATGTTATTTATGGGTGAGGAGTATGGGGAAGAATCACCTTTCCTATACTTTGTAAGTCACTCCGACCACGATTTAGTAGAAGCAGTCAGAAAAGGTAGAAAAGAAGAATTTAAAGACTTCCACATAGAAGGAGAATTTCAAGACCCCTTTAGCCAAGAAACCTTTGATCAGTGCATACTGAAATGGGAAAAACGCCAAGAAGGTAAAAATAAAGCTCTCTTGGAATTACATCAGCATTTAATCCAATTACGCCGCACAATTCCTGCCCTTAAAAGCTTGGATAAGCAGAATCTAGAAATATCTTGCAGTGAAGCAGACAAGCTTATACAAATGCGACGCGGCAATCAGGAGAGCGAGATATTTTGTGTAATGAATTTTAGTAAGCAAGATGTCACCTTCAAACCTGATGTAGCTGATAGTAGCTGGAGCAAGATTTTAGATTCTGCTGATGAAAAGTGGTTTGGTTCTGGAGCAAAATTACCAGAACAGTTAAATTCTGGGCAGGAGTTTAGTATTCCTCCTTTGAGTTTTGCATTATTTGGTAAATAGTTAATTAACCGCAGATGATACGCAGATGAACACAGATATAACCACAGATGAATCAACTGATTTTCTCCAGAAGTTTAATTAACCTTTCCAGAAAACTCTTTCTTATATCTGTGTTTATCCGTGTTTATCTGTCTTCATCTGTGTTCTCCTCTTAAATCGTTGAAACTCACAAATAACCCCCATAAAGCTTAGGAGTTAAAACTTAACCATGCGTATTCCCACCTCTACTTATAGAATCCAGTTTAATTCTGCTTTTACCTTCAATGACGCTCAAAAAATTATTGATTACCTCGCAGAATTAGGTATTTCCGATTTCTATGCTTCTCCTATATTTAAAGCGAGAGCAGGTAGTACTCACGGTTATGATATTGTTGATCCAAACCTACTAAATCCTGAATTAGGAACAGAGGAAGAGTTTGAATCCCTAGTTAGCAAAATTCAGCAGCATGGGATGGGGTGGTTGCAGGATATTGTTCCTAACCACATGGCTTATGATAGCCAAAACTCAATGTTGATGGATGTCTTAGAAAACGGACCTAATTCTGTTTACTGCGATTATTTTGATATTGACTGGAATCATTATTATGAAGATCTCCGAGGCAAAGTACTTGCGCCAATGCTAGGAGATTTTTATGGTAATTGTTTAGAAAATGGTCAAATTCAACTTCAGTACGAGGAAAGCGGAATTAGTGTTAATTACTATAGCTTAAAATTGCCAGTCCGCCTCGAATCGTATCTAAAATTTTTAACCCTGAATTTAAATAAATTGACCAGAAATTTGGGAAGAAGCCACCCCGATCTTATTAAACTGTTTGGCATTCTTTATCTAATTAAAAACTTCCCGGAAGAAGTCAAAAACAGGGAAAGATACGCTCAGACAATGTTTGTTAAAGACCTACTTTGGGAGCTTTATAATCAAAATTCCGAAATTAAGGAATTTATTGATAACAACATTGATGATTTTAATGGCGAAGCCGGAAACTCTGAAAGTTTCAATCTTTTAGATAGTTTGCTTGCAGAACAGTTTTATCGTCTTTCTTATTGGAAAGTCGGTGCAGAAGAACTTAATTATCGGCGATTCTTTACTGTAAATGAGCTAATTTCGATCCAAATTCAAGAATTCAAAGTTTTTGAGACCAATAATGAGTTAATTGGTAAGCTTGTTGAATCAGGTAAATTTACAGGTTTAAGAATTGATCATATTGATGGTCTTTACGATCCGACTAATTATCTGGAACGTCTGCGTGAAAAAATGGGCGATGTTTATATTACTGTTGAGAAGATTTTAGAACTAGAAGAAGAAATGCCGGATTACTGGCAAATTCAAGGAACCAGTGGCTATAATTACTTAAATTATCTCAACGGAATATTCTGTAAGCAAGACAATCAGCAGAAGTTTGATGACCTTTACCAAGGATTTACAAAACTAGGTAAATCTTATGAGCAAATAATCGACCATTGTAAGCGACTGATTATTGAACGCAATTTAGCGGGAGATATTGACAATCTTGCTCATTTACTGAAAAACGTAGCGAACAAAACCAGAAGGGGTAATGATTTTACTTTATATGGTATTCGGAAAGCGATCGCAGAATTCCTAGCCCTCTTCCCCATTTATCGCACCTACATTAATAAAGATGGGCAAAGGCAGACAGATAAATCATACATCACCTCTGTAATCAAGGAAGCTAAAGAAAAAACTCCGCAACTAGCAAACGAACTCAACTTTCTTGAAAAACTGCTGTTACTAGAGTTTGATGAAAATCTCCCTCAAGCTGATAAAGACCAGTGGTATCATTTAGTCCTAAGACTGCAACAATATACTGGTCCTTTGATGGCAAAAGGTGTAGAAGATACGGCATTTTATGTCTATAACCGCTTAATGTCTCTCAATGAAGTTGGTGGGCATCCTGGTTATTTTGGAATATCGGTGGCAGATTTTCACAAGTTTAATCATGTACCCATTAAACAATGGATTAGATTGTAGCGAATAAAACCAGAAGGGGTAATGATTTTACTTTATATGGTATTCGGAAAGCGATCGCAGAATTTTTAGCCCTCTTCCCTATCTATCGCACCTACATCAATAAAGATGGGCAAAGACACACAGATAAAGAATACATCACCTCTGTCATCAAGGAAGCTAAAGAAAAAACTCCACAACTAGCAAACGAATTAGACTTTCTTGAAAAACTGCTGTTACTAGAGTTTGATGAAAATCTTCCGCAAGCTGATAAAGACCAGTGGTATCATTTAGTACTAAGACTACAACAATATACTGGTCCGTTGATGGCAAAAGGTGTGGAAGATACTGCCTTTTATGTCTACAACCGTTTAATGTCTTTAAATGAAGTTGGTGGACATCCTGGTTATTTTGGAATATCTACTAACGATTTTCATAAATTCAATCAAGAACAAAGGAAAATTTGGCTGCACAAAATGAATGCTACATCTACCCACGACACTAAACGTGGTGAAGATGTCCGTACTAGACTAAATGTAATATCTGAAATTCCCGAAGAGTGGGAACAACAAATTCAAAATTGGAGCAAGATTAACAGTTCTAAGAAAAAAAGGTTACCTGGTTTAAGCGTTCCTGATGCCAATGATGAATACCTATTTTATCAAAATCTAATAGGTGCTTTTCCATTTCAATGAAAGTGAAGAAGCTGAGTTTACTACTCGCCTGAAGGATTTCATCATTAAAGCGATTCGAGAAGCTAAGGTACATACAGCTTGGTTAAGACCTGATAATACTTATGAAGAAGGTTGTCTGGAATTTGTTGAGGAAGTATTAAAACCTTCTGAAGATAATCAGTTTTTGAAAGAATTAAAACCTTTCGTTAAAAAGATAGCTGAATATGGCATCTACAACTCACTATCTCAAACACTGTTAAAAAGTGTATCCCCAGGAGTTCCTGATTTTTATCAAGGAACTGAATTATGGGATTTGAGTTTAGTTGATCCCGATAACCGCCGCCCAGTTGATTTTGAGTTACGTTCATCTTGGTTGAAAGATATTAAACAGAAAGCTCAAACAGATGTATTAAGTTTGATTTCTGAGTTACTTTCTACTAAGGAAGATGCGCGGATTAAATTGTTCTTGACTCATAAATTGCTGGAAGCAAGAACACAGTATCTTGATGTGTTCAAGGAAGGTGATTATTTACCTTTGGAAGCTACTGGTGAGTTTCAAGATAATATTGTAGCGTTGGTGCGGCAGTATGAGGGTAAAGTGGGAATCGCGATCGCACCCCGCTTTTTCACCCAACTCATTCAACCAGGAGAATATCCTTTAGGCGAAGTATGGCGTGATACGCGCATTGAGTTACCACAAGGAATGCCTTCTACTTGGAAGGATGCAATTACAGGTCAAACAATTCAACTTGACGGCAAAATTGTAATTGCAGAAGCTTTGAAATATTTCCCTGTTGCGCTGTTAGTTAGTCAAAGTTAGAAGTTAAATTCGCAACTGCCGACAGCCTGAAGGCTGCGGCTACAAAAACTAAGCCTGCCTACGCAGGCTTATACCAATTCTCTTGGGCTGATGAATGGTGACGTACCTACACTTCCTGAGTACAGGTAAGTGTAGGCTTCTCAGCGACTCTTCGTGGAAGACATTGACTGAGCTTTTAGATCGTGCGTCCCACGATTCTTTATATTTATTGCCGCGTTCAAATCCCTACACAAATTGACCTGACAATTAGGGCAATTATGGGTTCTTTGAGATAGCGGCTTTTTCACTTTATGACCACAACTAGAACATTCTTGGCTTGTGCCATTGGGATTTACATCTACTACCTTCAAACCAGCATTTTCGGCTTTGTTTGAAAGTATGATTACAAACTGTCCCCAACCAGCATCATTTATACTTTTAGCCAATCTTGTTTTAGCCAGTCCTTTAATATTTAACTTCTCAACAGCTATAACATCATACTTTTCGAGTAATGTATTGGCTGTTTTAAAATGAAAATATACCTTGTATCAGCAACTTTTTTATGCTGAATTCCTAGTTTTTTAATCGCTTTCTTGCGACGAATAGAGCCTTTAGTTCTACGCAAAACACGACGCTGTGCTGATTTTAGCTTGCGTTCAAATTTACGCAAGAATTTAGTTGCAGCAATTCTTTCATTGTCTGATCTGACAATAAAATCAATTAAACCTACATCAATCCCAACAACATTGTCAGAATTAAAATCAGGTTTAATCTCTGGAACTGTTTTGTCATCAAGACTCAAGGTGACATAATAACCTTTGGCTTTCTTAGTTACGGATACAGTCTTGATACCAAACCCATCCGGTATTGACGATGAACAATTACTTTTATATCGCCAATTTTAGCTAACTTAATTTTGTTATTTACAAAATGGTATTTTTTGAATTGGGGATAGGTGAAAGTCTTGTATTGCCCTTTAGCTTTAAATCTAGGCTTGCCCGACTTTTTACCGTTAAAGTCTCCTTTTAACCATTTATCGAATGCTGGTTCTACCTTTTTTGGTACTTCTTATATACTTGTGAGTGAATGGTTTTGTACCAAGGTCAATCTATC
Organism: uncultured cyanobacterium; assembly: GCA_963711165.1. GTDB lineage: Bacteria > Cyanobacteriota > Cyanobacteriia > Cyanobacteriales > PCC-9333 > Crinalium. Next base: position 94,960 of record CAVQDG010000083.1, read on the forward strand.
TTGAGTTGAGTTAGAGTTCCTTGTTGACTATAACGATTATGCTTGTCTTTAGTTCAGGTAGCTGGCAAACAGTAACAGAACATCTATCTATCGGGCATCTATTTTGCTCATACCAATCAAACCTTTGAGCAAGTTGATAATTGTATTGACAACGCAACATATCTAATGTGTTGTCAATAATTTTTATTTGTTCGCGGGTTGGTTTTAATCGGTACTGATAGGATGTTCTCACCTGAATCGACCCAATCGGCGTTATGTTTTTAGTATACACCGACTTAAGTATAATTGCAGAAAATATGAAAAAAGATTTTGTATCGAAGGGTCGTTCCGTTAGCGATCTAAAAGTTCACAAGAAGTGCTAGTGACTAAGTATCGGCGTAAAGCCTTTACATCTTTTATGCTTGCTCGACTCAATGTTGTAATGGAAGAATTACTGGAGAAGTGGGACTGTAAGTTGATTGAATTTAATGGAGAAGATGATCATGTACACCTGCTTTTTCAGTACCATCCAGATGTTGAGTTGAGCAAGTTGGTAAACAATCTAAAGTCTGTATCTTCTAGAAAACTCCGCCAAGAGTTTGCAGAACACTTGGAAAGCTTTTACTGGAAAGATGTTTTTTGGAGTGGCTCATATTTTGTAGCCAGTTGTGGCGGTGTAACTGTATCTACACTTAGGAAATACATTGAGGCTCAAGAATCTCCCGCCAATTAAATTGTTCGTTTCCTCCATGTAGGAGTGAACTCGCTCCGCATTGTTCACTCCTACTGTCGTCAACTCACGCGCATTCATCCCACACTGACTGAGTACAGTACAGATGTGGGACTTCTGCTGTTTCAGTTAAAATCATATCACCCTTAAATAATTAGGAGTGCGAGTTATTCCCACATCAGAACAAAAGACGCAAATTTTTATTTTATGTTACTTGTTAACAAAGATGTACTTGCCGATAAATCTTCTAAGGATAGATGAGCGTACAGGCAATATATTTCTCCTAGCGGGCGAGGAAAATATTATAGAAATATACCCGAATGTAAATGGAGATACATAGTATGAATAAGCCTAACTTTCAAGCAATGACTCGGAAAGAACTTCACGCTTATGTTTTAAAGCATCGTGAGGATGTTGAAGCTTTCCATATTTATGTAGACAAATTACATAAAGAGGCAAATTGGATTGAAATGGCACCCTTGGAGTCTTTAGATGATTTGAATAATTATCCTGAATTTATCGAGACGCTTCATAAATATAATGAGTCTGCATAAACAAGCTTGATTTATATAGGCGCAGGCTTTAGCTTCGTGGAATTATGATTGACATAACGTAAATAATTTGACACTCTCCGGTCTGAAGACACGGAGATTCTTCATTCAACGAGTCCACTTGCATAGGATACCTTGCAGCGTCCTATGTATAGGTGGTTCTCTCCTGAAGCGTTAACTTTCGGTCTGCCCGACCGTAGTTGGTTTTTAACCAAACTTTGTTTGAGTTTAATGCTAGTTGCCTAGTTCCTGTGAATCTTTTACCTACTTTCAGGCTACTCAAATTAATAGTTGAGCGACTAGAACAACAAAGTAGAACCCGTGATTCAGTTGTCAAGGTACAGCGTTACCGTTTAGGTACTAGGGTTTTTAAACAGGTTGATTACCCCACCTGCTATGTTTAATGCTAGCGTGATTTAACCAACATACCAACGAAAAAAGACCAAAAGTTTATCAAGACACGAGAAGAGCAAGAAAAACGAAACAGAGGCGTGAACACCTCTATTTCGTTTTCATCCCTGAGCTAAAGCTACAGGGTTTTCAACTTTCTTTCTTATAACTATCACTCAATCCTTAAGGCTTTAACTTATGGTTGCCTCTCCTGAACAACCTTATCTCACTCCTGAAACATACCTCAAACTAGAGGAACAAAGCCCTACTAAACACGAGTATATTGATGGACAAGTTTATGCTATGGCAGGGGCAAGCGACCCCCACGTTACCATTGGCGGAAACTTGTTCGCTGCTTAATTACGCAACTATCTGCGAGGTTCAGGCAATCGCATCTATATCTTCCAGATGAAAGCGCAAATCCAATCCATAAATCGCTTCTACTATCCCGATGTCATGGTGACTTGTGACGAACGAGACAAAGAAACCCCAAACTATAAAAGATTTCCCTGTTTAATCATCGAAGTTTTATCTGATTCTACAGAAGCATTTGACCGAGGTGATAAATTTTCTGATTATCAAGTAATTCCCACCCTGCAAGAATACGTCTTAATTAATACCAAGCGCCAGCGAGTAGAATGCTTCCGTCGCAATACTGAAGGGTTGTGGGTATTGCAATCTTATACACCAGAAGAGGAATCTTTTCGGCTCGAAAGTGTTAAATTTGAGGGCAGCTTGGCAGCACTTTATGAAGATGTAACGTTTGAGTAAATAAATTTCATATTTTATCTGTCTTAAGACATATTTTTTAAAACAAAAATCTATCAAGTAGAAGAGAACTAGCAAAATTTGATTAGTTATTACGGCATATTTAGGAAATTAATTGAGTAAATCTATACAAACTCATTCCTATGAAGGATAATTAATTTGTCTATTTTTTCTAAGCTAAGTTCAATAAGTTGAAGTATTGAAAAAATAAAAGAATAACCATGAATAATGAAAATGAAAACGAAATTAAACAACCAGTAAGCGTAGATTGGCATAGTAAAGACGAGCCAACCGCTAAGGAAAGAAAATTAACAGCCAATCCTGGAGATAGGATTGCTGATGAATCTCAATCTGTTGAAGAAAAATCTAAGCAAGTAGCAGTTGATTCCCCTGACATTACAGGCGACCAAATCACAGTCCCTACATACTTCGTTGTAGACGAACCAGATGGTGAACAGAAAGCACTGCACCATGTTAAAGATGCTGAAGAAATCTCCGATGTAATCCGACAAGCACGAGTGGATGAGAACGGAAATCGGATTTGGCGCTAATAGTTTAAAATTATTGCCATAAAAATATCAGAGCGAGGTACTTTACGCCTCGCTCTAATTGTCTTATCTATCTTTATTAACCCTTCAGACTGATTTTTTAGCAGATATCCACAGGTTTAATTTACAGGTGTGAACAGTTAACGGTTAAGAGTAAATATTTGTCTGGTAACTGTCGTAAGCTAGATCATTGAAATAAGGAAATATCCCAAATGCTGCCAGCAGAAGGTCGCCGACGAGTTCAAATAGAAGGTATCTCGCCAGAAATTGATGGCGGTCGTTTTCCCATTAAGCGGACAGTAGGAGAAGAAGTCCGCGTAGAAGTGGATATATTTGCAGACGGTCACGACGTTGTTAATGGCGTTGTGCTATACCGTCCTGAAACCTCCTCAGAGTGGTCAGAAGTATTACTTACTCCCATTGTTAATGACCGTTGGCAAGCATCATTCACAGTTTCCGAACTTGGGCGTTACGTCTATACGGTACTTGCTTGGGTTGACCATTTTATCTCTTGGCGACGGGGGATAGCCAAGAAAATTGCAGCAGGGCAAGATGTATCTGTAGATATACTCATTGGAGCGCAATTTGTGGAGGAGGCGAGCGTTAGCGAAGCTATCCGCAGGAATCGCGCTACAGGTAATGATAGTGTACAGCTAAAAACTTGGGCAGCAACTTTACGTTCTATACAACAAGAAGATGCTGTGATTTTAGAGCAAAAAATTCTGTCACCAGACTTGTTGGCATTAATGAACAAGTATCCAGATAGAAAATATGCCAGTACTTACGACAAAGAATTAGCTATTGTTGTAGACCGAGAAAGAGCAAGATTCAGCACTTGGTATGAAATGTTTCCCCGTTCCTGTGGCGAACCAGGAAAACACGGTACTTTTAAAGATGCACAAGCACGATTACCTTATATTGCAGACTTAGGATTTGATGTCCTATATTTACCACCTATTCACCCCATCGGATTTCAATTTCGTAAAGGTAAAAATAACACAACTACCCCTGAACCAGACGATGTAGGCGTACCTTGGGGAATAGGTTCACAAGCAGGTGGACATAAAGCAATTCATCCCAACTTAGGTAACATTACAGACTTTGAAGAATTTGTTGCCAAAGCTGCTGATTATGGCATGGAAATTGCTTTAGATTTAGCTTATCAATGCTCCCCAGATCATCCTTATGTAAAAGAGCATCCAGAATGGTTTTTGCATCGTCCTGATGGCACAATTCAGTATGCCGAAAACCCGCCTAAAAAATATCAAGATATTTATCCCATCAACTTTGAAACAGAAGACTGGCAAAATCTTTGGGAAGAATTAAAAAGCGTTGTTTTATATTGGATTGATAAGGGAGTAAAAATCTTTCGGGTAGATAATCCTCATACTAAAGCCTTTCCCTTTTGGGAATGGATGATTGGGGAAGTCAAGCGAGATTATCCTCATGTGCTTTTCTTAGCAGAAGCATTCACCCGCCCCAAAGTTATGTATCGTTTAGCTAAAGTAGGTTTTAGTCAATCTTATACATACTTTACTTGGCATAATACTAAGTGGCAACTTACCACATATTTTGAAGAATTAACTTCTTATCCAGCTTATGAAATTTTTCGTCCGAATGTTTGGCCCAATACACCAGATATTCTACACGAATACCTACAACATGGCGGCAGACCTGCGTTTATGATTCGGTTAGCCTTAGCCGCAACTTTAGCAGCCAATTATGGTATTTATGGGCCAGCTTATGAAGTTTGTGAAAATAGACCGATAAAAGAAGGAAGTGAAGAATATCTTAATTCGGAAAAATATCAAATTCGTGAGTGGGATTTAGATAGTCCTTATACTATTAAGCATTTGATTAAACAGGTGAATAAAATTCGCCGAGAACATCAAGCTTTGCAAAGTAACAAGTCACTAAAATTCCATAGCACAAGTAATGAGCAAATAATTTGTTACAGCAAGCAAACTGATAATTTCAGTGATGTAATTATTGTAGTTGTCAATCTTGATCCCTACAATACTCAATCTGGTGTAGTAAATTTACAGTTGCATTTGTTAGGTTTGAATCCTTATCAGCCTTATCAAGTGCATGATTTGTTGACTGATGCTTACTATACTTGGGGTGAGCATAATTATGTGGAATTGAATCCTTTTGTTATGCCTGCTCATATTCTCAAGGTTAATCCTATTCGCTAGATAATTATTACCCTAGCCTCATCAAACTCCCTCAGCATCAAGGCTGGGGAACCAGACAGACAAAGCCTGCCTACGCAGGCTTTTATTATATATAATTAAAAATTAAATCCGCGCAGGCGGGATGCAGCTTGTGTAGCTGCACTATGTGCGGGTGTCAGCGTTAGCCCTCCTAGCATCATGAAACTCCCGATCTGACTGGGTGTGCTAGACATACTAAATCCTGCATTCGTAGGATTTAATTATACATACTTAGAGATAAAATCCTCACAGGCGGGAGCAGCTTTTACCTGCACTATTACGGCTGTCAGCGTTGGAAGCGATGAGCTAATTGATATGACTTTATCACGACTTGATTAATCATAGTAAAAGATAATTTAATATTCTTAGTATGGTTACAAAAAAATGAAATTTCCACAATTAGATTCAAATAAAATTAAATTTCAAACCAATCCCAATAATGACTCTTTTGAATTTGGGATTGCCGAGTCTTATTTAACTCAACCCATCACTACTTATATACAGCGATATACAGGAATCATTAGAAATACGGAATCAGAAAAAATAAATTTAACTAATTTAGTCTTTTCTTTTCAAGATGACGGATTTGCAGTTAAAGGCGATGTTGAAGTTCAGTTTAGAAAGCTGCTGAGTGACGCACCAATTATCGGGCAAGTATATACTCCCTGGATGACTGTAGCTGGCAGTTTTGTTGAAGAATTATCTGTACAAGTAATTGAGAATAAATTAAAAGTTACCCATTCTCAAATTACCTTAAATACAAACGATAGTTGGTATAAAAAGCTGTTTGAAGAATTTGTTGTCCCATATCTTGAAAATGAAGTTGTTAAACAAATTAATGAACAGCTTTCCAATTTTAATGGAATGAGCCTAGAAGAACTTGTATCAAAATATGGTAAAGATGCACTACAACAAAAAATCAAGTTGACCAATATAAGTGAAGATAAAATGAAGACATTTTTACAAATGGCTAATTTTACCGTCAACAGATTTGATAGACTAAAACGTATAAAACAACAATTAGCCAGTAAGCGTGTTAATGCTAGGGTAACTCAAGAGTATTTATGGTTGTCTCTTGTTTGAATAGTTATTAGGATTTACGCAAAGCAACACGCGGGCAAGATGCCCGCACTACTTATGTGGTCATAGCAAGCAGGCTTTTTTATAATTAAAAATTTAGCCCGCGCAGGCGGGATGCAGCTTGTATACCTGCACCGCAAGAGGCGTGTCAGCGTCTTTGGAAAGGGATGAATCTATTGTGATTTCGTTACTTTTTCTTTATTTTTGGTCGGCGGAGAAATCTGACTCTGCCGTATAAACTTAAAATTATAGTCTTTTTCGGGTTTTATTCGCTATTGCTAACTATAGTATGTAGAACTTTAGTATGCAGCAGTTTACTAATATCTTAGTCCTGTTTTATCAAAAGTTGTATGAGGGCTAAGATACTCATAGTATTTGGTCAAAAAGTTAGAAGCGAAAGGCTAAAACGAAATTTTTCTCAGGAAGATTTAGCTGAAAAAGCAGGTCTTCATCGAACCTATATAGGAATGATTGAAAGAGCCGAAAAAAACATTACTCTCATCAACATTGAAAAAATTGCTAAAGCCTTGGATGTAAGCCCTGATGAATTATTGAGGGAAATTAGTTAGAAATGGCTACATTTCAAGAAGAACAATGGATAAATGATATCCGCAAATATTGTCGTTCTCTAAATATATCAACAGAGGATTTATATAAAATAGTATCTGATCTAAAAGTTGCGCCAATGATTCGTGGCAAAGCTTTTGAGTTTTCAACGTACTCGAAATTAAAGCAAATATTACCATCTGATCAATGGGATGTTACCAAGCCTGCTATGAACGCACAAACTGGAACTCACGATATTGACATCATGGTGCAGCATAAGCCAACTAAGAAAATAATATCAGTTGAGTGCAAATTAGCTGGCAAAGGAGAGTTTAAAGTAGTAGAAAGAGGACAAACTGGAGTATCAAAAAAAGGTGACTATATTATAGATGTTAAATGTATGCGTTCACGTACAACTAAAACCCCTGAGAGAGTTAAAGCAGCAGCAAAAAAGTTGGGTGTCAGTGAAGAAGCCTTCCTTGCTCATAGCGATCAGTATCGTGCATCCAGCTTTGATGTAGTTGCAACATCTATTGGTAATGCTTTTTACGAAACTATTGAGGATGATGATGGTAATTTGATGTATAAATTTCAACCGAGCGTAGATGGACAAAAATTTATAGATATGCTTAAACACTCTTGTTTGGACGAAACAGCTTTGCAAGAGTTTATTTATAACAAGGTTTATTTTGCTAGTTCAAGAGATATTGCTGTTTCCCCTGAAACTGGTGTTGTTTGTACAAAGAAAAAATGCGAAAATAAACATAATTGTGGATTTATCCCTAACTATCCAAAAATTAATTTCGGGAATGTTAAAATTTTGCCTTTAGATGCAATTCCTTCTCCCAATAATCATTGGGTAGAAATTGAAAAAGTGGAATTATTATTTAATAGCTTGCTAAACAAAATTTAGAAAGATAATACTAACTGCTCATGCTTGGGAAGTGTATTGATGCTTGAGCTATAGTTTAATATGAACACTTCCTTGCCTTTGTAGCGCCCTCCCTTAAAGTTATCTTTTTTCTTTTGACCTTTTTTTTGGTCATCTGTTCTACTTATAGTATAATTCCATTCTTTATTATGAATTTCAGTTGTCCATTTATATAACTCTCTAATTTCTGGACTGTTGTCGTAAGTCATAAGAAAGTTAATTTTTGTATGGTATTTTTTAAGAGTCTTGCATAGTCTGTAATGGTCATCTTTTAGGAAAGAATGAGTATAAAATTTATCTTGATCGGCATTGAAATAAGGAGGGTCAATAAATAGAAAAGCACCATCGGGAGCAGCTTTGATGACATCCTCAAAATCCATACAAGTAATATTAACGTTCTGAAGTTTTTCTGAAGTTCGTATAATATTCCTTGCCCAGTTTTCAGGGCGCATACTGTACTTTTCACCATACCCCCAATAGCAGTTCTGTAACTTCATAATCCCTGAGTAAGAGGTTCGGTTTAAATAAAACCATCTTGCTGCTTCTTCTAATTTATTTGTAGGTTTAAACTCATTCTTATAATAACTGTGTCTTTCCTTGGTAGCTTGTTCTCCATCTAAAAAACTAATCAAATTTTCCGGCATATCTCTAATTATCAAATATGTATTTATTAGTGCTTCATCTATATCATTTAACCAGTTATTTTCTTTTTTGGGTTTTGCAAAAAATATAGAAGCTCCTCCAGCAAACGGCTCAATGTAGTGAGAGTGAGGAGGAACGTATTCAAGAATAAGATTACGAGCATAAAATTTACCACCAGCGTAACGGAAAGGGGAGTTGATAGATTTACTCATAAATGCCATACCACTAAAACTGATATCAGAAGGCTAACTATAGTATTCACAGTCTAGATGTTTAACTATTTATTAAGGATATTTGTAATGTTGCCATTAAACCAGTATGATTTACTTTTATCTGGTTTGCAATCAGTGCAAGCAGGATGATTAATAATTTTAACTTTAAATTTTCTACTATCCAACCAGGAAAAACTTTTTAAATCAATTGCCCGTGAACCGATATCAACTGATTTGGAATCACCTGTTTTTAGATCAATAGCATATATTCTTGAATAACCCTCATTTTGGTCTGCTAAAATAGCATATCGCTCATCTTTAGACCATTGTACCCATTGATAAGAACCATACTTACCAGCAGAAGTTCTATATACTTTACCTTGATTTTTATCAATTAAATATAAAGCCCAACATAAACCTTGTGTGTCGCAAGCTTGGAAGAAATGAAAGTTACCAGATGGGGAAGGGTTAGAAAGAATGATATTAATAGCATAAAAGACCGCTCCATCACTGCTGTAGCTAACTGGAATTTTGGATATTAAAACTTTTCCTTGATGGGATAAGCTACCATCTTTGGCAAATTTAACTTTATATTCTTCATCTCCAGGCAGAAGCGTTACCCAAGATTGCTTAGTAGACTAGATTTACTTCTATCATTTTGATTATTTTCTTGAGTTACTGTGGGAGTTGTTTGATGATTCTGGGAATTTAATGGCTGAGTTTTTACCTGACTGAGAACATTACTACCACAGGATGTAGCGATCAAACTCAATATTAGAGACGATCCCAGGAAAGGTAGCCAGAGAGATAAGGTTTTCATCGGTTTTTGGTAATACTTCATAGTTTTATTGCGGGAAATGGGATCTACATCGCTAGTGAGAAGCGATCGCACCTCCTCACTACTTACAATTACAAGGTAAAAAATTTTGGATAACGGAAAATCAGGCATATACAAGCTTGCATCCAGCTGGTGCAATCGCTTTTTTATAGGAAAAACTAAATTTCCTGCCTTTCGCCTTTGTTAAAAGCATAAAACTGTAGAAAAAATGCCAATTACATCAAACACCGATCCCCTGTGGTTTAAAGATGCCATCATTTATGAAGTACCTGTCCGCGCCTTCGCTGATAGCAATGGCGACGGTATTGGTGATTTTCAGGGGCTAACAGAAAAATTAGATTACATCAAAGATTTGGGCGTAACAGCAATTTGGTTGTTGCCTTTCTTCCCCAGTCCCCTCAAAGATGATGGCTATGATATTGCTGATTACACCAGTGTCAACCCGATTTACGGGGATTTAGAAGATTTTCAAAATTTTGTCGATGCTGCCCATAAACGCAACATTCGGGTAATTATCGAGTTAATTGTTAACCATACTTCCGATCAGCATCCTTGGTTCCAAAGGGCGCGGAAAGCCCCGCCAGGTAGTACAGAACGAGATTTTTACGTTTGGAGTGATACACCAGAAAAATACCCAGGTGTGCGGGTTATTTTCCAAGATTTTGAGCATTCTAACTGGACTTGGGATGGAGTAGCTAAAGCGTATTATTGGCATCGCTTCTACTCTCACCAACCCGATTTAAATTACGACAATCCAGAAGTACAACAAGCCGTCTTTGAAGTACTAGATTTTTGGTTAGCAATGGGAGTAGATGGGCTACGCATGGATGCAGTACCTTATCTATATGAAAGAGAAGGCACTAACTGCGAAAATTTAGCGGAAACTCATCATTTTCTCAAGCAACTACGCCAACAGGTAGATGCAAAATATCCTGACCGGATGTTGTTAGCCGAGGCAAATCAATGGCCTGAAGACGCGGTGCAATATTACGGTGATGGGGATGAATGTCACATGAACTTTCATTTTCCCTTGATGCCGCGTTTATTCATGGGATTGCAAATGGAAGACAGCTTCCCAATTATTGATATTTTGCAACAAACTCCCCAAATTCCAGATAACTGTCAATGGGCGTTATTCCTGCGTAACCATGATGAATTAACTTTAGAAATGGTGACGGATGAAGACCGAGATTATATGTATCGCGTCTATGCAGAAGATAGAGACGCAAGATTAAATTTGGGTATTCGTCGCAGGTTAGCACCATTGATGGGGAATAACCGCCGTCGGAATTGAGTTAATGAATAGTTTGTTGCTGTCTTTGCCTGGAACTCCGGTAATTTATTACGGAGATGAGATTGGCATGGGGGATAATATTTATTTAGGCGATCGCAACGGTGTCAGAACCCCGATGCAATGGAGTGGCGATCGCAACGCTGGTTTTAGTCGCGCTAACCCCCAAAAACTGTTCTTACCAACAATTTTTGACCCTGAATACCACTACGAAGCAATTAACGTCGAAGCACAAAGAGCCAATACTAATTCTCTCTGGTGGTCGATGAAACGTTTGATTGCTACCAGAGAACGTTATCAAGCATTTGGGCGCGGTACATTTGAATTCCTTTATCCCGAAAACCGCAAAGTTTTAGCTTTCCTACGCACCTATCAGGGAGAACATATTCTGGTAGTTACGAATTTGTCCAGGTTTGTGCAAGGTGTAGAATTAGATCTATCGGCATTTAAAGGTGCGAAACCTGTAGAAATTTTCGGTCGTACAGAGTTTCCAACTATTCAAGAGTCGCCTTATTTCCTCAGTCTTGCGCCTCACGCCTTCTACTGGTTTACCCTACAACTGCAAGATGTAGATCTGCGATATGGACAACCACAAGCACAACTGCCAACTTTAGCAGTTAGAGACAACTGGCAGAATATTTTTGATAAAGAATCAAGAGCAACACTTGCCTCAGTTTTACCTAATTATCTGCAAAATCGTCGTTGGTTTGGTGGTAAAGCAAGAACAATTCAAACCGTAGAAATTACCGAAGTAATTCCAGTATCTTACCGAGATACTCAAGCTTTTATTACTTTTCTCCACCTAGATTACACAGAAGGGCTACCAGAAAATTATGTCCTGCCCCTTGCCTACGTTAGTGTTAGCGGTTCTCAACAGGAACATCAAGATGGTGAACATCAAAGCAGTTCCCGCAACATTCCTAACGATCAAATAGTTGCTCAAATTAAAATTCAAGCAACAAATGAAGTTGGTATATTGTTTGATGCTGTAGCGGAAAAAGACTTCTTAACCTTCCCACTAGCAGCCTGTGCTAACTCACAGCGTTATAAAGGTGAGGTTGGTGAATTATTAGCAAGTGCTACTGATGGCTTAAGCAAAGGAGAAATTAATTTTTCACAACTGCAACCGCATCTATTAAAAGGAGAACAAAGTAATACATCAGCTATTTATGGCGACCAATTTATTCTCAAATTCTTCCGTAAAATCGAGGAAGGCATCAACCCAGATTTAGAAATTGGACGCTTTTTAACAGAAAAGACCAACGCCGGAACATTACCCTTACCTGTACACTTTGCACCAGTTGCGGGAGCTTTAGAATATAAAAGTCAAGGTAAGCAACCGATTTCCATCGGCATCATTCATAAATTTGTCCCTGACACTAGAGATGCTTGGGCTTTTACCCTAGATAGTTTACGCAACTATTTCGAGCAAGTGATGGTTAAGCAACTTGATATTAATCAGGTAGAACTACCAACACACTTATTTGGATCTCATGCAGTAACAGAAATTCCAGAATTAGCCCATGAACTAATGGGTTCTTATCTAGCGAATAGTGCAATTTTAGGTCAACGCACAGCAGAATTGCATATAGCTTTCGCCTCAGATGCAGAAAATCCCGACTTTGCCCCAGAACCGTTTACCTCACTTTACCAACGCTCAATTTATCAGTACATGAGGAATTTGGCAGGGCGAGTTTTAATATTACTCAAAAAGCAACTGTCACACCTGCCAACGGATACGCAACCACTAGCGCAGGATCTCCTTAACCGTCAAGAAATTTTGATGGAACGCTTTCGAGCGATTGTGGATCTCAAGATTACTGGAATGCGTACCCGTTGTCATGGCGATTACCATTTAGGGCAAGTTTTATACACGGGTAAAGACTTCATCATTATTGATTTTGAGGGAGAACCAGCACGTACAATTAGTGAAAGAAGGATGAAGCGATCGCCTTTACGCGATGTCGCTGGAATGCTGCAATCATTTAATTACGCTGTAACTGTTGCGCTGCGTAATGAAGTAGAAAGTGGGATGATTCGTCCAGAAAGCCTTACCGAAATGGAACAATGGGCGCAGTTTTGGTTTGCTTGTGTAAGTACAGCTTTCCTGAAGAGTTATTTAGAAACTGCCGAGAATGCTGCCTTTTTACCTCAATCTCACCAAGAATTACAAGTTTTGTTGGATGCGTATGTATTGGAAAAAGCCGTTTACGAGTTAGGTTATGAACTTAATAACCGTCCTGAATGGGCAAGAATTCCATTAGAGAGGATTTTAGAACTCTTGGAATTTTTGCATTAAGAGATTTTAACCGCAGATGAACGCAGATAAACGCAGATGTATGCGTAGATTGATCACAGGGTAATGAGAGATTTACACAGATGAGATAACTGCAAGCAGTTTAATTATCTAAGAAATTATGCGTAGCGTATCCCGTCGTAGACATCGCAAAAATCCCTCGTCATCACCACTGGACACAAAGCAATTTAATCATCAACTACATCTGCGTTCATCTGCGTGTATCTGCTTCTACCCTTCGCGCAGGCTTCGGCAACATCTGCGTTCCCATCACAACTTTAAACACTCAGAAAATAAACTATGATTGCAACATCAACAATCACCAACGATATCACCTTAATCACCAACGATGACCTCTACCTTTTCAACGAAGGATCACACTTCAACCTCTACGAAAAACTAGGTTCTCACCCAATTACACACAACGGCGTTGCCGGAACCTACTTTGCTGTTTGGGCTCCAAACGCCGTTTACATATCTGTAAAAGGTGACTTTAACGGCTGGAATAAAGATAGCCACCCACTAAAACTCAAAGAAAATTCCGGCATTTGGGAAGGCTTTATTCCAGGTATTCATAACGGCAATATCTACAAATATCACATCGTTGGTCATAACGGTTACGAAGTAGAAAAAGCCGACCCCCTGGCAAAAGCTTACGAACTTCCACCTAAAACTGCTTCAGTAGTTTGGGATAGTGAATACACATGGAATGATTCCGAATGGATGGCAAAACGCCATCAACACAATACCTTAAATGCTCCTATTTCCATCTACGAATTGCATTTAGGTTCTTGGATGCGGGTTCCTGAAGAAGGAAATCGTTCTTTATCATATCGAGAACTTGCGCCCAAACTAACTGAATATATCCAAAAGATGGGTTATACCCACGTTGAATTGATGCCAATTACAGAACATCCATTCTATGGTTCTTGGGGTTATCAAACAACAGGTTATTTTGCGCCTACCAGTCGCTATGGAACTCCCCAAGATTGTATGTATTTGGTGGATTATTTGCACCAACACGATATTGGGGTAATTTTAGATTGGGTTCCTTCTCACTTCCCTACAGATGAACACGGAATCGGATATTTTGACGGAACGCACCTTTACGAACATTCCGATCCGCGTCAAGGATATCATCCAGATTGGAGTAGTTCTATTTTTAACTACGGACGGCACGAAGTTAGCAGTTTTTTAATTAGTAGTGCTTTTTTCTGGTTAGATAAATGTCACATTGACGGGTTGCGCGTGGATGCAGTTGCTTCCATGCTTTACCTCGACTACTCCCGCAAACATGGGGAATGGATACCCAATCATCACGGCGGTAATGAAAACTTAGAAGCGATCGCATTTCTCCGTCGTTTCAATGAAGCAGTATATCACCGCTTCCCCGATACAATCACGATCGCAGAAGAATCTACTTCTTGGTCAATGGTATCTCGCCCAACTTATCTTGGTGGGTTAGGTTTTGGTTTTAAATGGGATATGGGTTGGATGCACGACACCCTCAATTACCTGAACGAAGATCCGATCCACCGCAGATATCATCACAATAACTTGACTTTTAGGATGATGTATGCTTACAACGAAAACTTTGTTATGCCATTGTCCCATGATGAAGTAGTACATGGTAAAGGGTCACTAATTGACAAAATGCCAGGAGATTACTGGCAAAAATTTGCTAACTTGCGATCGCTATTTGGCTATATGTACGCTCAAGCTGGTAAAAAGCTACTATTTATGGGTGGCGAGTTTGCTCAATGGCGAGAGTGGAACCACGACACCAGCTTAGACTGGCATTTATTAGAAAATCCTCAGCATTCAGGATTACAAAAATGGGTTGCTGATCTCAACCGAGTTTATACTCAAGAATTAGCACTGCATGAACTAGATTGTCATCCTGCTGGGTTTGAATGGATTGATTGTAACGATTCCCAAAACAGTGTGATCAGTCTACTTCGTAAAAGCAGCATTCAAGTATCAGGAGTTAAAGGTGAAGTCTCACCAACTCAATTAGAACCTCAACACTGGAACCCCAACCCTGAAGGAACTGTATTAGTAGTTTGTAACTTTACTCCCTTACCCCGTTACAACTACCGCATTGGTGTTCCTGCAAGTGGTTTTTGGCAAGAATTACTCAACAGCGATGCTACTGAATATGGCGGTAGTGGTTTAGGAAACTTGGGTGGAGTGCAAGCAGACGAAATTCCTTGTCACGGGCGACCATATTCTATCAATATCACTTTACCACCTCTGGCGGTTGTGTTCTTTAAGCTTAGTGCAGATCGCTTACAATCAAATTATTTCTGTATCCCCAGATTCAAATTGGGGAAATTTATTCTAAATAAGCATTATTTTATACTAAAATAATCATCAGTTATTAAAACTTTTTTTAATATATTAATCCGCACGTATTATTTAATACTTTAGGTTTACTCCTTCCTCACTTGGGTTTAAATCCATATGGACGTTTTTAACGTTACATTAATTCTTAACTCAAAGCGATGATTAATTGATTTATCCAAATTTCATTGAAACTGTAAATTGTTCGCTGTTAATTAATGTTTTTAGTCAATTCAATCTCAATATTTATGCACTTAGAAGTCTGGCCTGGAAATGTCTATCCCTTGGGTTCATATTGGGATGGGAAAGGGACAAATTTTGCTTTGTTCAGTGAAAACGCTACTGGTGTAGAAGTTTGTTTATTTGACAAAGACGAGTAAAGAAACACGCCTCTCTCTAACAGAATAGATAATCGTGTTTGGCATGGTTATGTACCAGGAGTAGCACCTGGACAACGTTACGGATTTAGAGTTCATGGCTCCTACGATCCAGCTAACGGTCATCGCTTCAACCCTAACAAACTGCTAATTGACCCCTACGCCAAAGCAATTGATGGTGATGTCGGCAACGGTTCAGAAATATTTGGCTACTCTTGGGATGACCCCAACGAAGACTTATCTTTCAGTGAAAGTGATAGCGCCCATTTAATGCCGAAAGCGATCGTCATTGATGAATCATTTGATTGGGAAGACGATCGACTGCTACGCACCCCTTCCCACGAAACAATTATTTATGAATTGCACGTTAAAGGCTTTAGTAAACTGCAACCTAATATGCCAGAAGAGTTGCGCGGTACTTATGCTGGATTAGCACATCCGGCTTCGATCTCCCATCTGCAAATGCTGGGAATTACAGCAGTAGAACTGATGCCAGTACATCACTACTTAGCATATCCAGGGCATCTTGCTGACAAAGGATTGAAGAATTACTGGGGTTACGATTCAATTAATTACTTAGCTCCTTACTCTGGCTACAGCGCCGATAAAACTCCTGGGGGTCAAGTACAGGAGTTCAAAGAAATGGTGAAAGCCTTGCACAAGGCTGGAATCGAAGTAATCCTAGATGTAGTCTACAACCACACAGGGGAAGGCAATCATAAAGGTCCCACCTTGTCACTGCGGGGTATTGATAATGCCGCTTACTATCGCCTAGTAGAAGGTGATGCCCGTTACTATATGGATTTCACAGGCTGCGGTAATTCCCTCAACGTGCGCCATCCGCAAGTTTTAAAGCTAATTATGGATAGCTTGCGTTATTGGGTGTTAGAAATGCACGTTGATGGCTTCCGCTTTGACCTAGCATCAGCACTAGCGCGAGAACTTTATGATGTAGATAATCTTTCAGCCTTCTTTGACATTATCCACCAAGATCCTGTACTCGCTGATGTGAAATTAATTGCGGAACCTTGGGATGTGGGAACAGGTGGATATCAAGTTGGTAACTTCCCGTTACTTTGGTCAGAGTGGAATGGCAGGTATCGCGACACTGTACGCGACTTTTGGCGCGGTGCAGATCAAACACTAGGAGAATTTGCCTACCGTTTCACAGGTAGTGCAGATTTGTATCAAACTAATGGGCGCAGTCCTTATGCCAGTATCAACTTCATCACTGCCCACGATGGCTTTTCCCTTTACGATTTAGTTAGTTATAACGAAAAGCACAACGACGCGAATGGAGAAAATAACAATGATGGCGATAGCCACAACCGTTCGTGGAATTGTGGTGCAGAAGGGCAAACCGATGACCCAGGAATTATAGCTTTACGGGAACAACAAAAACGCAACTTTTTGGTAACGCTGTTTTTATCTCAAGGCGTACCCATGCTGGTATCTGGGGACGAAATGGAACGCACCCACAACGGCAATAATAATGGCTACTGTCAAGATAATGAAGTTTCTTGGCTCAATTGGGAATTTCCAGAACTAAAAGCGGATCTTTTAGATTTTACTCGTGAGTTAATATTTTTCCGTCGCAAGCATCCTGTCTTCAAGCGACGCAAGTGGTTTCAAGGCAAACCTATCTATGGTAAAACTGTCAACGACATTGGCTGGTTTGACCCCAATGGCAATGAAATGGCTGAAGAGCAATGGGATGTGGGATATTCCAAAGCAATTGGGCTGTTCTTGAATGGAGAAGAAATTCCCAGACGTGGCCCCCAAGGTCAAAGAATCATGGATGAAAGTTTCCTGCTGTTCTTTAATGCTCACTGGGAATTAATTGAGTTTACTTTACCAGTTGTTTTACAAGATAGGGAATGGACTGTTGTGATTGATACTAAGGAACCTCACTTCGTCCAAAACGGGTCTAGTTACAAAGGGAATAAAGCTGTACCAGTTACAGGTAGATCTGTGGTTGTCCTACGTCGTGTTGCTTAAATGCGATCGCACTTCTGAACACAATTTAAGCAAATTTAGTCTTTAGGCACTAATAATAGAGTAGGTTGGGTTGCAACCCAACCTACCAAGTTAATGCCTTAATTATTTATGATCGCAATAGATTAGACCAATGAGAATAAGTTAATAAAATCTCCTATTACATCTGCGTCATCTGCGTTTATCTGCTCACATCTGCGATTAAAAAAATTTGTGATTGAAAGCCAGAGGTTTATTGAGCAAAAAAAAGGCGATCGCAGATTTGATTTAGGAGAAAATAAGCAGATATAGCAACCGCAAAGGCGGTTAGTGCATTCAAGGGTGGTCTCAAATCCAGTCACAGTAATGGCTTGAATTCTGACTCCTGACTCCTGACTCCTGACTCCTGCTATATTAACAATCATTCTAACCAACAATAATTATTTCAAGATTTAGTGAACTAATTGAACTGTATTGCGAAGCAAGCTTTGATGTAACAAGCGTTGATTTATCTTACTTTTCGACGCTTTGCTAAAAATATGTTTGGTCAGCGATATAGGAAGGAAGAAGTCAATATCATTAGGCATCCCATCTGCTCTACCCAAAAACAGAAAGCCACTGTCAGCTAGGCTGAAGTAAAAGCGTGCCAAGGCTTTTGTTTTGGCTTCAGAGGTGAAATATATCAGGGTATTACGACACACCAATAAATCAATTTTAGACATTGGTGCATCTTCAATGATATTGTGACGGTTCCAGATGATGGAGCTACGAAAGTCTGGGCAAAATATATACCCCTGCGAACTTTGCTTAAAATATTTATTTAGTAGGTCAGGGGGAATATCTTGAACTTTATGACTAGCATAACTGCCAGAGCGAGCTTGCTGGATTGCCTCAGAATCTATATCTGTGGCGAAAATCTTTACCCGTTTCTGAAACTGTTCTCTCCCCAAAGCCTCTGCCAGTAACATCGCCAGCGTATAAACTTCCTCTCCGGTTGCACATCCAGCACTCCATACCCTGATTTGCTGACTCGGAGATTTACCCGCAATTATCCCAGGAATAATCGCAGCCTTTACATAGTCCCAGATTGAAATGTCCCGAAAGAAACAAGTAAAGTTGATCTCAATTGTGTTAAACAATCGATAAAATTCTTCAGGATGTACCTCCAGGTATTCCCTGTAATCGCTATAGCATTTAAGGGCAATATCATTCAGCCGTAGCTGCACTGAACGCATTAAACTGGAACGTTTATAGCTAGTGAAATCAAAATTGTGCCGAAACCGTAAATATTCCAGCAGAGACTCAAAAATTTGGTCAGTATGTGTGATATTAATCCTGGGTCTAAGGCTATAAATTTAACCTCGCTTGTGCTTATTTTAGCTAATCGCATTCATAAAAAACTATCCGATGAATCATACTGATTATCGGATTTCTTATTTAGCTTGAGTTTTTCAATGGGCAGGGAGAGAATCGAACTCTCATGACATCGCTGCCGTCAGATTTTGAGTCTGATGCGTCTACCAATTTCGCCACCCGCCCTTGGGTTCACTTTTATGATTATAACCTATGTTACCCAATTCTCGCAAGGACTGATAAATTTGACTACTTGCCCAGCGATCAATTTCTCGCGCCCTTAGTACTGGTACGGGATGGGTGAGTTGGGCAGTTTGGGCAGATTTAAGTAGTTCACCTAGCTGAGTGTTACTGATATCGTCGTATGCTCTAGCTTGTGCTAAGAAGGCATCGACGTTTAGTTGAGGTGCTAAGGTTGGTGAACCACCAGCAAGTTTCATTAACAGTGAGATAATAATTTTGGGGTCTTGAATGGCTAGAAGTGCTGCGCGATCGCAAGTAAATTCTGCACAACGCACCCACTCTAACATTTGTGCCTGTAAACCTTGCGCGATCGCACCTCCCCAAGAAGGAATTTGACCCGCAGCTAATACCATGATATTTGCCAGAGTGAGGTAAACCCCATGATCGCACTTGAGGTGTCCTAATTCATGGGCGATTACAGCTTGAATTTCTTCTGGTGTTAGTAAATCAATTAAAGATGTATGCAAGACAACAAAAGGTTGCTTACCTCGCATCGCAAATGTATAAGCATTAGGTATGGGATGCTGGTGTACATATAACTGAGGCGGTTCTATATCCAAAATTTGGCAAGCTTCCACCAGTAATTTGTGTATGTGTGGCAGTTGTTGTTCACCCACCTGTACACTAGCGGCAATATTATTTAAGTAAAAAAATTGTTCTGCAACTGGTCCCAGCAAATTTCGCACTAGCAAATCCATTCCTGGTAGCTGCTTTAAGCTTTTGGTTGCTTCCAAATCTAGAGGATGACGAAATTGGTCTGCTGTTAGACCGATCAAAGGTGTTTTAGGGAACAACATAGAAAACCTGACAAATATATAGAATTTAGCTGTTGTTGGGTTATTTAATGCAGGACTTACGCAAGATAACAGTAGGGGGATTGCACCAAAAATTTATCCTTCCCAACCATTGATCTACATAAACCCGCCCTGACAGATACGGATAATTTCTGCGTAAGTCCTAATAATGGTTAACCCAATTGCGATCGCACTTTATTACTAGCGTAGCTAATTACCTGTTAGAGAGTGGTCAGCACAATTAATTATAGTTTTACCCCCCTCAGTCCCCCCTTATAAAGGGGGGAAGTAAGAAGTTTCGCCATCGCGCCTATCAAGAGCAGAAGTAAGAAATTTCGCTCCCGCCCCGTTATAAGGTAGGTAAAAAATTGGCTCCCTCCCCTTGATAAGGGGAGGGTTGGGGTGGGGTAAGACTTTTTAATTAGCTCTCAAACAGCCAATTTTTTACCTTATTTAAACTTTTCCAATCAGGTTTTCTGGTTAAACCTTCATCAAGAGTTTCTCGAACTTGCTCTTTTAATTCGCTACTGTTGGCGATCATTTGTTGAATAACTTCAATATGTTGCCGAACACCAGCTTGACCAGTTTCCAACATAGTCATGGCATAATTAATCCTCACTTGAGGATCGCTTGCGTCTAATTTCAGCCCTTTTTGAGCAGCTTTGTATGCCTGTGTTGGTTGATCGTTCAACATATATAACCAAGCCAGACAAGTCCAAGCAGCAGCCATTTTAGGAGCTTGATCGCAAATGTCTTTGAACAGGGGAATCAAGGTATCTGTGCCTTCACCTGCTTTGTAACGTTCAATACCAGAGTCGAAAAGAGAATTAACTTGCTCGGTCATTTAAAACTATAGGTAAGAATTGATCGGGAACGCAATAAAGGCAGGCAACATTAGCCCGCCCCACAAACGTTTTATTTTACTAATGGTTGTGTGCTAAAAATCTTAAACACCGAAAGACTTACCGCAACCACAGCTTTGAGCCGCATTAGGATTTGTGAACTGAAAACCACCACCAATTAAGGCATTGCTGTAGTCCAGCACCAAACCATAGAGATATAACAGACTCTTGGGATCGCAGACGATTTTAAAGCCATCGTAGTCAGAAATATCATCGTCATCACGAATTTGGCTCTCGTCTTGGAAATCCATCATATAGGACATCCCAGAACAACCGCCTTGGCGTACACCTACCCGCAAGCATAAGTCTTTCCCTTGTTGATCCCGCAAGGCAAGAACGTGCTTCAGTGCCGCTTCGGTCATTCTGATGCCTACTTGAGGCTTTTGGGTTGCTTGTGTCATTGATGCTACTACTCCTAATTGCTGTTTACTATAGATTTTTTAAGTCGCCAGTTCACTGCTTAAAGTTTATCGGGATTCTAAGCTTGCAGGGTGTGAACCCGATTTAATCAAACTTGCTTACTATCTATTTTAACTGGTGGAAACCTATACCATAGAAATAAAACCTCAGTAGCTCTCAAAGTGCCATCTATTGAGGATAAAAAATCAATGGTGGGTTGAGTTTGTGCAGAGTGTCAATGTTCGCGTCCGCTTAAAGTCCCTGAGATTGTATTGTTGAAGAGGTGTATTTAATTTCTAACTCGCCTTCCTCTTTTTTTAATTAATTTAAGTAAGTATATGTCTGCTTTAAATCAGTCTACCCGTCGTCGGCTCAGTAACTTACACCAAACCCCTAGTGTGTGGGAAGGCGATCGCCGTCCAATCTCAGGGTTGACAGATGATGACTTTGAAGACAATCGCGGTGGCGAGTGCATTGTCTGGGTGGATGGGGTGGAAGGCGTTGTGCGCGGGATGGAAGTTGTGCCATCGGAAATGGGACCAGAAGCGATCGTGCGGACTTTGCTTAAAGCAATGGAACATCCCCAAAGTCCAGCTACTCCAGCACGACCTCAGAAAATTGTAGTCCGCGATCGCGAAATTCAATTTTATCTGCGCGGAGTACTTCAAGATTTAGATATTGCCGTCGAATACGCTCCAGAATTACCCCTGATTGATGAATTATTTCGGGGGTTTCAACAGATGGCTAGTGGTAGACCGCCTAAAATTCCCCCTAAATATGCTGATCTGTTGATGGCAAAAACTTACCAAATTTGGGAAGCAGCACCTTGGGAAGTTTTAGCAGATCATCAAATCATTTCAATTACCCTCAATCAGTGGGACATCGAGACGCTGTATGTCGCAGTGATGGGGATGATGGGGATGGAGTACGGACTTTTATTTTACCGTTCCTTGGATTCTCTCAAGCGTTTTCGTGCGGCGGCGATCGCAGAAGAATCTTTTGAACAGATGGAAGAAGCTTTCTTAGGGCAAGATTGTTTGTTTGTCACCTTTGAAAGCGACTCTGATGATGAGGATGCAGATGATGATGATGAAATTGATTATGCTGATCTGCCAGTTTCCGAGATTCAACCGAATTTTGGCACAATTAACCCCTTTGAGGGAATGCGACCATTTTTGTATGAAGAAGAAGCGATCGCACTTTATGTGGCAATAGAAGCTTTACAAAAGTTTGTCCAAGGATCTGCACGGCAACTTTCAGCCGAAATCTTACCCAAAATTAATAAACGTATACGCATCACTTTACCAGAAGAAACTGGATCTCAGGAAACGATATCTATACAAGTGTCAACGTTACCTGAGTTTGAGGCAGAACTATTACAGATGATGGAATCTGCCGAATTTGATGATGACGATTACGATGATGATGATGATGACGACGACGATGAAGATCTTTCAGTACCTTTGCGAGAAGATGTAGTACCTAAAGATGCCTTAAAAAGTTTGGATATAATACCTTGGGAAAAAATGGCATCTTTAAGAAAGAGTGTTGATTACTATCAGCATCAAGATGTCAAAGAAGCAGGTGAAGGTATGCCTGTAGTATTAATTCAAACTACCCTCCCCAAGGGAAAAGCTTTAATTGAGCAAATCAAAGCTGATGGTGGATTAAAAGGAATTTGCTTTAACCCAGGAGAAGATCCCTTCGCAGATGAGAATTATGATTTAGGAATTCTCCAAGCAGAAAATGGCAATATGTATCTGTTTGGGGAGTTTAGTCAAGATGATGCGCTACATCTTGTTGCTAAAAAGAAGTGGGATCAGCGTTGCAAGAAAACTCAAGGCTATTGCGGTTTAATTATTGCCAAAGGAGTTACGGGTGCAGCGCGTGGTAATCCTCAACCAAAGGATATGATGGCTTTGTTTGAAACGCGATCGCTCTCGGTTAAAGAATTAGGCTTAGGTCTACTTCAACTTATGTCACATTTTGATTTTGAGTAAAAATAAAAAAGGCAATCAATTGCAAAAAATCTCTCAGCCAAAAGGCTTAACTTTTTCAGGAGGCTAAAATGGCTTTCAGTAGTTATAAAACTATCGGCGAAGTTCTCAAAACATTTCAGATTATTTATACTGAAGCAAACTTTATTGTTGAAAGTCAGTTTAATATTCCTGATTACTTCCGCGCAGATTTAGCCTTTGTTACACAGGAGGGAGTTGTTGATAACTCTGAGTTTGCTATTTGTGAAAACTTAATTTATCCTGTTTTGAAAGAAGTTTGGAAATGCTATTACAGCAATTTTATTTTGTGGAGTCATCAATCTCTCACTTACGATCAGAGTCTTTCCGGTTTTCCTGAGTATATCTTGGCAAAACGTTCTCCTCTAGGAAAAGTAGTGTTTGAAAAACCTTACTTTTTATTAGTTGAGGCAAAGCAAGATAAATTTGATGAAGGATGGGCGCAATGCCTAGCTGAAATGGTGGCAGCACAAAAACTTAATGATGAATTTCAAATCATTATATTTGGGATTGTTTCCAATGGCAATTGTTGGCAATTTGGTAAGCTTGAAGGCAAGATATTTACTCGCAATCAAACTTTTTACACAATTCAGGAGCTAGATAAATTGTTTGCTGCTGTCAACTATGTTCTGCAACAGTGTGAAGCGCAGCTAAATAATCTAGTAGTTGCTTAGTTAATATAGATTCCTGTGAATATTTGAGAAGATTGCCAAATAATTTTAAAATTTGTAAAGAAACACCAAAAGGACAGACGGGATGCGCGTTGCAATTGTTGGGGCGGGATTAGCTGGCATGGCTACAGCAGTTGATTTAGTTGATGCTGGTTGGGAAGTAGAAATATTTGAATCTCGCCCCTTCGTTGGCGGCAAGGTTGGCAGTTGGATAGATGCAGACGGCAACCACGTTGAGATGGGTTTGCACGTTTTCTTTGGTTGCTACTACCAGCTTTTTGATTTGATGAAAAAGGTGGGGGTGATAGATAAACTCCGCCTGAAAGAACATACTCATTGTTTTATCAACAAAGGCGGCAAAACAGGGGAATTAGATTTTCGCTTTATTACAGGTGCGCCGTTTAATGGTTTGAAAGCATTTTTCACCAC
This sequence comes from uncultured cyanobacterium, assembly GCA_963711165.1. Classification (GTDB taxonomy): domain Bacteria; phylum Cyanobacteriota; class Cyanobacteriia; order Cyanobacteriales; family PCC-9333; genus Crinalium. The sequence continues at coordinate 119,475 of CAVQDG010000083.1, forward strand.
ATCGCAACTATCGCTACAAGATAAGGCGCAAAATGCCCTAGCGTTAGGAACTAGCCCCATAGTGCGCGGTTTAATAGACTTTGAGGGCGCGATGAAAAATATCCGCGACCTTGATAAAGTCAGTTTTGCTGATTGGTTTCGCAGTCATGGCGGTTCTAATGGCAGCATTAAGCGGATGTGGAACCCTATTGCTTATGCACTCGGTTTCATTGATTGTGAAAATATCTCCGCTCGTTGTATGCTGACTATCTTCCAGTTTTTTGCAGCCAAAACAGAAGCATCTGTGTTGCGAATGTTGGAAGGTTCCCCTTCTGAGTATTTACATAAACCGATTATTGAATATTTAGAAGCAAAAGGCGCGAAAATTCATACTCGCCGCAGAGTCAGAGAAATTAAATTTACTGGGGAAGGGGAAGAAACGCGCGTAACTGGTTTAGTAGTTGCTCAAGGGGAAACAGAAGAAACTATCATTGCTGATGCGTATGTTTGCGCCTGTGATATCCCTGGAATTCAGCGAGTGTTACCCCAAGAGTGGCGCAAGTGGTCTGAATTTGACAATATCTATAAATTAGATGCTGTTCCAGTAGCTACAGTTCAACTGCGGTTTGATGGTTGGGTGACAGAATTACACAATGCAGAGGAACGCAAACAATTAAATCATGCTGCTGGAATTGATAATCTGTTATATACGCCGGATGCAGATTTCTCTTGTTTTGCTGATTTAGCTTTAACAAGCCCTTCGGATTATTACAGAGAAGGACAAGGTTCATTGTTGCAATTGGTACTAACTCCAGGCGATCCTTTTATTAAACAAAATAATGAAGCGATCGCACACCACGTCCTCAAGCAAGTTCACGAACTTTTCCCCTCTTCCCGCGAATTGAACATGACTTGGTATAGTGTGGTTAAGCTTGCTCAATCTTTATACCGCGAAGCGCCTGGTATGGATGTATACCGTCCAGCACAAAAAACCCCGATTGCTAATTTTTTCTTAGCTGGTAGTTATACACAACAAGATTACATCGACAGCATGGAAGGCGCTACTATTTCAGGCAGACAAGCTGCTAAAGTTATCTTGGAAAACGCTAATAATTTTGTAATGCGATCGCCTGTAACTACAGCTTGAAAGTAGGCAAAACATAGAGACGTTGCATATAACGTCTCTACAAACCATCCCCAATATGAACTCAAATCTAAAATTAATGGCTGAATTGCTAGAGCATAGTGTACAAGTAGAGGTTGATGCTCCCATAGACCTAGTATGGAGTTTATGGTCTGATTTGGAGCAAATGCCCAAGTGGATGAAGTGGATTGACTCTGTTAAGGTTTTAGACGAAGATCCAACGCTTTCTCGCTGGAAACTAGCTACTGGTGGTTTGGAATTCACTTGGCTTTCCCGCAATTTGAAAGTTATACCTCATCAAATTATCCAATGGGAATCTGTGGATGGGTTGCCCAACCAAGGCGCAATTCGGTTTTATGACCGCAAGAACGGTAGCATTGTGAAAATGACTATTTCTTATGCTATTCCTGGTTTTCTCGGTAAAATCATGGATAATCTGTTTTTGGGGCGTGTGGTTGAGTCTACGATTCAAGCGGATTTAGAGCGGTTTAAAGAATATGCACTGCAAGCTAAAGCTAAATCTTAGAAGTATCAACTTCTCGCAAAAGTTACAATTTTGATTTTTTACCGCAGATAAACGCAGATAAACGCAGATGTAGATTTGATTTTATCGACTTTTGCCAGAGATTTTGTAACTTACCAGTAAATCCTTACTCTTCAATCGAAAAATAGGCACAATAATTAAAGTAGGCGATCGCAACCTGAGTGGAGGTAGGTCAAAATGTCTATCAAAAGATTTAATTCCGGTGTCGGACTAATTTATGTATTAGTTGTCTTATTTTTTATTAGTCTGGTTTTTGCTATCCTGCGGGCATTATTACCATTATTAATAGTGGTAGGGGCAGCAGGTGGTTTGTGGTGGTTTTGGAATCGTAATCAACTGCAAAAGCGCCAGCAGCAACGCTTTCTTAATTCTGTATTTAACCAAATTCTTACAGAAAATCAAGGGCGCGTGACTGTTTTTGATTTTGCGATGAAAACCGATTTAAAACCGCTTCATGCTAGGCAGTTTTTGGATGAATGGGCAAAAGAATGTTCTGCTCATTTTGACGTGACAGAGGAAGGTAATATTGTCTACTACTTCCCAATGGGTACATCATCATTCCCGTTTCAAAATGAGCAATAAACCAATAACTCTACATATATTCATCAAAACTAAATAATTTTAAATGATTAGGGTTAGCAATCAATTCTTTTGCTAACAAGTAACCCGCAATTGACCAAGTTTGATTTTTTCTAGCTTCTTTACCAATAAGTCTGCCAGTTTTCCCATCATAATATTCTGCCCATCCATCCTTACTTAAGCTTTTTTCTGCTATTCCAATTGCTTTAGCAGCAACATCACCTTTGCCAATTTTTTGTGCTGCTGCTGTTAGCATCCACATTAATACAGGCCAGTTTCCGCCATTGTGATAAGACCAAGGTTTATTTTTAGGATCGCATCCAGTAAGCAAGCGCCATTCTATATCTTCTAATGCTGGAAAACAAATTTTCATTGGCATATTGCCGATTAAATCATCCCATCTTTCTATAATTAAATTAAAAATTGCCTCGGACTGTTGTTTAGTAGCTAGTGAAGCAATAATTGCTATTAAATTACCAACAGTAAAAAAACGACAGTCTATTTGAGATGGCCCTAAATTTCCTGCTAAATAACCCCCTGATGATGGCAGCCATTCAGTTAAATTATGGAAAGGTATAGAATCTGAATAAATATTAAACCGATTAAGAGCGTGTTCTCCGTATTCCTCAACTTTATAACGATAAATTATATTTAAACGTTGAGGATCTATCCAATAATTTTCTCTAATATGGTGCAGTAGCAAATTAATATGATTATGTAGTACTTTAAGTATTTTTTGATTATCTTTATTAGGATATAGTAATTCACGGGCAGCGCACAAGCCCGCGTAAAACAAAGATTGAATATCCAAGGGATATCCATACATTCCCATCCGCCGATCAATCATACTCGCGCCATCTGGAACTAATAGCGTCGGGTACATATCAAATTTAGTTACTAAGCAAAGATCCAAAATTAATCTAATTCCTTCTTGGAAATCATCTCGATAAACTAAATCAGTATCGTTGCTTGCCTGTACATAAGCGCGTAATAAAATCATCCACCAGAGACAAGAATCAACAGGGGCAACTCTAGCGATCGCGTGTTCACCAAAATCAGCTTTTAACTTTTCTTGTCCATCAACTAATTCTACTTTGAAACTAGCTGCAATTAAACCTCGCGCAGGCTTAGAAGAATCAAATTGCTTTTCTTTTGGTTGTAATTGTAAGGTTACTTCTAAAAAATTGCGGACAATATCTGTTCATTGCCAAATAATTTTAAAATTTGTAAAGAAATACCAAAAGGACAGACGGAATGCGCGTTGCAATTGTTGGGGCGGGACTAGCTGGGATGGCGACAGCCGTTGATTTAGTTGATGCTGGTCACTCAGTAGAAATATTTGAATCTCGCCCCTTCGTTGGCGGCAAGGTTGGCAGTTGGATAGATGCAGACGGCAACCACGTTGAGATGGGTTTGCACGTTTTCTTTGGTTGCTACTACCAGCTTTTTGATTTGATGAAGAAGGTAGGCGTATTGGATAAACTCCGCCTGAAAGAACATACTCATTGTTTTATCAACAAAGGCGGCAAAACAGGCGAATTAGATTTTCGCTTTATTACAGGTGCGCCGTTTAATGGTTTAAAGGCATTTTTCACTACATCACAACTATCGCTACAAGATAAGGCACAAAATGCCCTAGCGTTAGGAACTAGCCCTATAGTGCGCGGCTTAATTGACTTTGAGGGCGCGATGAAAAATATCCGCGACCTTGATAAAGTCAGCTTTGCTGATTGGTTTCGCAGTCATGGCGGTTCTAATGGCAGCATTAAGCGGATGTGGAACCCCATTGCTTATGCACTCGGTTTCATCGACTGTGAAAATATTTCCGCTCGTTGTATGCTGACTATCTTCCAGTTTTTTGCAGCCAAAACAGAAGCATCTGTGTTGCGGATGTTGGAAGGTTCCCCTTCTGAGTATTTGCACAAACCGATTATTGAATATTTAGAAGCAAAAGGCACGAAAATTCACACCCGTCGTAGAGTAAGAGAAATTAAATATACGGGAGTTGGGGAAGAAACGCGCGTAACTGGTTTAGTAGTTGCTCAAGGGGAAACGGAAGAAACTATCATTGCTGATGCGTATGTTTGCGCCTGTGATATCCCTGGAATTCAGAGAGTGTTACCCCAAGAGTGGCGCAAGTGGTCTGAATTTGACAATATTTATAAATTAGATGCTGTTCCAGTAGCTACAGTACAACTGCGGTTTGATGGTTGGGTGACAGAATTACACAATGCAGAGGAACGTACACAGCTAAATCATGCTGCTGGAATTGATAATCTGTTGTATACCCCTGATGCAGATTTCTCTTGTTTTGCTGATTTAGCTTTGACAAGTCCTTCTGATTATTACAAAGAGGGACAAGGTTCGTTGTTGCAGTTGGTGTTAACTCCAGGCGATCCTTTTATTAAACAAGGTAATGAAGCGATCGCACAGCACGTACTCAAGCAAGTTCACGAACTTTTCCCCTCTTCCCGCGAGTTGAACATGACTTGGTATAGTGTGGTTAAGCTTGCTCAATCTTTATACCGCGAAGCGCCTGGTATGGATGTCTACCGTCCAAAACAAAAAACCCCGATTGCTAATTTCTTCCTCGCTGGTAGTTATACTCAACAAGATTACATCGACAGCATGGAAGGGGCTACTATTTCAGGAAGACAAGCTGCTAAAGTTATCTTGGAAAATGCTGATAATTTTGTAATGCGATCGCCTGTAACTACAGCTTGAAGTTAGGCAAAACATAGAGACGTTACATATAACGTCTCTGCAAACCATCCCCAATATAAACTCAGATCTAAAATTAAATGAGTGATTTGCTAGAGCATAGTGTACAAGTAGAGGTTGATGCTCCCATAGACCTAGTGTGGAGTTTATGGTCTGATTTGGAGCAAATGCCTCTTTGGATGAAGTGGATTGACTCTGTTAAAGTTTTAGACGACGATCCAACGCTTTCTCGCTGGAAACTAGCTACTGGTGGTTTGGAATTCACTTGGCTTTCCCGCACTTTGAAAGTAATACCCCACCAAATTATCCAATGGGAATCTGTGGATGGGTTGCCCAACCAAGGAGCAATTCGCTTTTATGACCGCAAAAACGGTAGCATTGTTAAAATGACGATTTCTTATGCTATTCCTGGTTTTTTGGGTAAGGTCATGGATAATCTGTTTTTGGGGCGTGTAGTTGAGTCTACCATTCAAGCAGATTTAGAGCGGTTTAAAGAATATGCACTGCAAGCAAAATCCCAATTATAAAAACCGATCATCAATAACTCCTCTCTCCTCTCCCCTCCCTCCTCACTCAAAAAACAGGCACAATAATTAAAGTAGGCGATCGCAACCTGAGTTAAGGTAGGTCAAAATGTCTATCAAAAGATTTAATTCCGGTGTCGGACTAATTTATGTCTTAGTTGTCTTATTTTTTATTAGTCTGATTTTTGCTATTCTGCGGGCATTATTACCATTATTAATAGTGGTAGGGGCAGCAGGTGGTTTATGGTGGTTTTGGAATCGTAATCAAATGCAAAAGCGCCAGCAGCAACGCTTTCTTAATTCTGTCTTTAACCAAATTCTGACAGAAAATCAAGGGCGTGTGACTGTTTTTGATTTTGCGATGAAAACCGATTTAAAGCCGCTTCATGCTAGGCAGTTTTTAGATGAATGGGCAAAAGAATGTTCTGCTCATTTTGACGTGACTGAGGAAGGTAATATTGTCTACTATTTCCCAATGGATAAATCATCATTCCCATTTCAAAATGAGCAATAAGCCCATACCTTTACATATATTCATCAAAGCTAAATAATTTTAAATGCTTAGGGTTAGCAATCAACTCTTTCGCTAATAAGTAACCTGCAATTGACCAAGTTTGATTTTTTCTAGCTTCTTTACCAATAAGTCTGCCAGTTTTTCCATCATAGTATTCTGCCCACCCATCCTTACTTAAGCTTTTTTCTGCTATTTCAATTGCTTTAGCAGCAACCTCACTTTTACCAATTTTTTGTGCTGCGGCTGTTAGCATCCACATTAATACAGGCCAGTTACCGCCATTGTGATAAGACCAAGGTTTATTTTTAGGATCGCATCCAGTAAGCAAGCGCCATTCTATATCTTCCAATGCTGGAAAACAAATCTTCATTGGCATATTGCCGATTAAATCATCCCATCTTTCTATAATTAAATTAAAAATTGCCTCGGACTGTTGTTTTGTAGCTAGTGAAGCAATAATTGCTATTAAATTACCAACAGTAAAAAAGCGACAGTCTATTTGAGATGGCCCTAAATTACCAGCTAAATAACCGCCTGATGCTGGCAGCCATTCAGTTAATTTATGGAAAGGAATAGAATCTGAATAAATATTAAACCGATTAAGAGCGTGTTCTCCGTATTCCTCAACTTTATAACGATAAATTATATTTAAACGTTGAGGGTCTATCCAATAATTTTCTCTAATATGGTGCAGTAGCAAATTAATATGATTATGTAGTACTTTAAGGATTTTTTGATTATCTTTGTTAGGATATAATAATTCACGGGCAGCACACAAACCCGCGTAAAATAAAGATTGAATATCCAAGGGATATCCATACATTCCCATCCGCCGATCAATCATACTCGCGCCATCTGGGACTAATAGCGTCGGGTACATATCAAATTTAGTTACTAAGCAAAGATCCAAAATTAATCTAATACCTTCTTGGAAATCATCTCGATAAACTAAATCACTATCGTTGCTTGCCTGTACATAAGCGCGTAATAAAATCATCCACCAGAGACAAGAATCAACAGGGGCAACTCTGGCGATCGCGTGTTCCCCAAAATCAGCTTTTAACTTTTCTTGTCCATCAACTAATTCTACTTTAAAACTAGCTGCTATTAAACCTCGCGCAGGTTTTGAAGAATCAAATTGTTTTTCTTTGGGTTGTAATTGTAATGTTACTTCTAAAAAATTACGGACAATATCTGTTCTACCTTTAATTAGAAATACCAGTGCTGAAGAAACGAAATCGCGGACAAAACATTGATCGTAATTAAGCGCAATTAACTCTTGATCGCAAGCTGCAACTGTCCCAACAGGACGATTTTGATAATAAATAATAGATTTTTCGAGTAATTGTTCAGCTTCTTCTAACAGGGATTGTTCTACTAACATATCTAGATGATTTATTTCTGCTTAATATTAATTAATTTTGAGTTTGTCGAAATTAGTACCTAAATATTTATATAACAACTAAAAACCTTTTGACTTTTTACCTCTCTCTTCCTCCTCTGCCCCTCTGCCTCCTCTGCCCCTCTGCCGAAAAATGGGATAACCTTAATTATCTACCAAGCTGGGTCAGAATAGAGGTTGATAGTTAAATGCGATCGCCCTGCGGGTACGGCGGAAATGCAAGCACATATAGCCTCATCATCGTCTATTTCTACCTCGCAAGCGTGACAAGACCCCATTAAACAACCTGTAGGTATGCACACACCAGCACGTTGAGCAACCTTAAGTAGAGGTTCTCCTGGTTCAGCTTCAGTTATTACTTGATCCGGTAAGAATTCTATACAAACACTCATATCTGCTCAATTTTTTTTATGTTAATTGGGTAGCAATGGGGTAATGTCTAAATAAGTTTCAACCGTATCCGCTAAAGAATTTAAAATTTCTTCCCTAGTTTCCTCATAATTAGGAACCACTGTAGGTAAAGCTTTTAATCCTCGCTGCTGACGGAGATAATTTAACCAAGTACGTCTCCAAGCACCATTATCAAAAATTCCGTGTAAATAAGTACCCCATACTGATTGATTAAGATCGACAATTCCTAAATCAGCATCATCAAATAGATATTGATAACGCTGGGATGATGCTACTTTTTCTGGCTCTAAAAATTCAGTGTTACCTTGATGAATTTCATACGCCGTAACAGGTAAATCTGCCTGGGGATATTGAGACTTTACTGATCGTTGACGCGCAATTTTATCTTCTGTCATTACAGTTGATAATGGTAACAATCCTAAACCATTACAGACTTTTGTATCACCCTCAATTCCTTGTGGATCTGAGATGAGTTTACCTAACATTTGGAAACCGCCACAAATCCCCAAAATTGTACCGCCTGTAGCAATGTAATTTTGCAATTGTTCTGCCATGCCAGTTTCTTGTAATACCATTAAATCAGCAATGGTAGTTTTAGAACCAGGTATAATTACTGCATCTGGATGTCCCAAATTATCTTTAGGTGCAATATATTTCAGGTTAACACTAGGTTCTGCTTCTAGTGGGTCAAAATCAGTAAAATTAGCAATTCTTGGTAAACGGATTACTGCTATAGTAAGATCGGTATTAACTTTGCGAGAGCGGCGATCAAGTAGATCTAGAGAATCTTCCGATGGAAAAATTTGATCGATCCAGGGAATTACACCAACAACAGGAATACCAGTATATTCTTCTAGCCAAGTTATACCAGATTCAAGGAGCGATCGCTGTCCTCTAAACTTATTAATTACCACACCCTTAATTAAAGCGCGTTCCTCTGGTTCCAACAACTGCAAAGTACCGACAACATGAGCAAAAGATCCACCTCTATCAATATCTACTACTAACAGCGTCGGCGCATTAAGATACCGCGCCACCCGCATATTAGTTAAGTCACGATGTTTGAGGTTAATTTCGGCTGGACTTCCCGCACCTTCACAAACAACTAAATCAAACTTTTCCGATAAAATTTGTAGTGATTCTTGAATTGCCTGCCAACCTAAATCAAAATATTTATCATAATAATCAACAGCAGTAACTGTTCCCACAGCTTTCCCCTTGAGAATAATCTGAGAAGTCATATCTCCTTGGGGCTTAAGTAAAATTGGGTTCATCTCTATTGTTGGCGTGACACCAGCAGCCCAAGCTTGCACCGCCTGGGCGTGACCAATTTCTCCCCCAGTAGCAGTAACATAGGCATTTAAAGCCATATTTTGCCCTTTAAAAGGAGTCACCCGCCAACCGCGCCGTGACAAAATCCGACAAATAGCAGCACAAAGTAGAGATTTTCCTGCGTGGGAAGTTGTCCCCACTACCATAATTGCTTTCATTGAAAAACCCTGATGGAATAGGACTTACGCACCGCCAGCCTGAAATTTAAATCCCCCCTTAAAAAGGGGGGGAAATTTCAAAGTCCCCCTTCTTAAGGGGGATTTAGGGGGATTCCGCGTAACCCCTGATGGAACTATATGCTCTGTAGAGACGCGAAATTTCGCGTCTCTACATCATGCACCTTGGTTTTCAAGGGTTTCAGAATTTATTTTATTTAAAGTATCTTCTAAAGTAAATGGGGACTCACTAGGGAAGATATTTAGTTTAGACTTAAATGCAGCATCTTCTAAAGCATCTTGATAACATTCAATAAAAATCTTTTCTGCATAAGATTTCAAGCTTGGGCTATCTCTGAGTATTTTTTTAATTTGTCGTCGTTGTTCTTTAATTGTCAGCAACCAACCTCTAGTATTAGTTTCTCTTTCTTCTTCCCAATAAGCAAGTTTTAGCAGATGTTCTAACAAAACAGTTAAGCGATTTTCTAATTCTCGCTTATCGGAATTACCCAAACTTTCTAATTCCTCTACTAAATTATCCCATTCAACAAGGTCAAAGTTTCGCTCTCTAATTTGGTTAGCTGTTTTTTCGATCCACAGGGAATAATCTTCCTCATAAAGACTCTGCTCAGGGGTGACTGATGAAAGTTGTTGATTTACCATCTTAAATTGGTAGCCTTAACCAGCGAGTTAATGTATTCGACAGGCGGTCTAATAAAGATGGGGAAGGTATAACACCACCATTTTGCTCGTATTTTTCTACTAGCTGGCGACCTAGTGGTGTGAGGCGAAAACTATCAGTGATGCCTTGTCCATCTACTTCGCGGCGTAAAATGCCTACTTGAATTAGCCATACTAAGGCATTTTCTGCCGCTAATTCTGATAAAGGGCGTTTAGTGTAATTATGCTGCACACCAGACTCAGATGCGATCGCCTGTATTGGCACACTCGTAGAACCCATACAAGCAAATAGATACAACCCGAAAGGCGAACAGCGCATCGCTTTTTCTGCCCGTGCTACAGTGCGGCTAGGGTATTCAATGGATGATAAATTTTTCGACTGAGTAGAAATCATTTTAATTAGCAGTAAATTATAGCAGAGAATCATCGGGAGGCAGGGTTCCTCTACTTCCTCGTTACCAGGTTCAACCTGGTAACGATTATACTAAGGCTCCGCCTTACCTAAGTCGTAAGCTTGTAGAATTTATAAGCGTAAAGAATTATAAATCTCAAGGAAAAATCATCAAATGGCTTTAGCAGTTGGCACGACAGCACCAGAATTTACCGCAAAAGATACCAACGGCAACACCGTCTCATTATCTAATCTTGCAGGTAAAAAAGTAGTTTTGTATTTCTACCCCAAAGATGATACACCAGGCTGCACTAAACAAGCTTGTAGCTTCAGAGATAATTATTCAGCATATCAAGGCAAAGATATTGTGGTGCTAGGCATCAGCAAAGATGATGAAACCTCTCACCAAGCATTTACCGAAAAATACAATCTGCCATTCCCTCTACTTGCCGATGTTGATGGCAGTATCATCAAAGCTTACGATGTTGACGGTGGCGGTTATGCCAAGCGCGTCACCTATGTAGTTGATGAAAATGGCAAAATTATTCACGTTGATGCCAGTGTCAAAACTGAAACTCATGCCAGCGATATTTTAGCTGCTGTGGGTGCTTAATCAAAATCGGGGTAGGTTTAACAAATAAGTTGTTGTGGAAACAAGAATAATTTGCTAAACCCACCCCCACCATTGCCTGTATTTCATCAATTTAAAACCGATGTAAAAGTAGGGCTAGGGATAACCTTAGTCCTACTAATTAGTTTTTTTTGGCACAGAAGATCCTGATCCGGCGGCTGAATTCTGGTTCATCTTACGAATCATTTCTAATTGTTGCTTCCTAAAATCATCAGCCGCGCTATTAAGATTGGTATTTTGTTCTGCTGAAAACTCCTCATAAGTGCGGAGAGTACCCAAATTAGCACGATGAATCAAATCTAAGGGATTAAAACCGCCATTATTTGAGCCTGTTAAGGGGTCTTGTTCCTGAGTTTTAAATTCATCTACTTGGGTAGGATATGTAGGGTAGGTTGCTTGCGCCCAAGATGCTTGAGGCAGCAAACAGGATGCAACTCCTATACCTGCTAGGACACTTAATGATGTTCTAGAAAACAGTTTAGTTAAGATGGGAAATTGGTTTTTCATCATAGCCAAGTTTGGTACAAGCTATGATGATTTTATCTCATGCAAATCGGCGGCGTAGTAGTGGTTGAATTGCGGTTAACGCTACTGTAGTAAATCCTAGCAGTACCAGTAGGGAACCTCCGAAGGTAACAGCGCCCCAAGGTGCTTGCATGACTACACTGCCCAATGTCCAGTTGCTATGGGTATATAGATAGCGAATAGGCTCGATAGCATAACTTAAAGGATTAAGAGTTGCTACAACTTGTAACCATTTAGGCATAAAGGATAAAGGCGCAAGGGCGGTACTAGCAAATAGCAGTGGTAAGTTTGTTACAAAAATTACTGCAATTAGCTCAATATGACCTGGTAAAGCAAAAGATAAACCCAAGCTTAAAGCAGTAACACCCACAACTAGCAACAAGATAATTAAAGCAATCATCCCCAAACCCAGTAAATTAGGTAAACCTGTACCGAGTAAGGCACTTGCTGTCACAATTGCGGCTGTCTGGATAAAGCTAAGGGCGATAATATAAATTGCTGATGCTGCGACGATTGAATATCGTGATACTAGAGGCGCAACTAACAAGCGGTTGAGAAAGCCAAATTCTCTGTCAAACATTACAGGTAAACCTGCATTTAATGCACCAGCAAAAGCTGTAAATACAATTACGCCCGCGCCTAAAAATTTGCCGTAGGTTAAATCGTTACCAAATAACCCTTGGGGGGCATTTTGAAACAATGCGCCGAATAAAAACAGCCACATTAACGGCTGAATTACCCCAGCAATTAATGTGGAAGGACGGCGTTGCAATTGAATAAACAAACGTTTTGTTAAAGCGAGGGTTTCCTGAATAAACTCACCAACAGCATTAGGTGTACCACCGCTTTGTAATGTCACCTGTGGTTGCAAGCTAATATTTGATGGAGGAGTAATAGTTTGGCTCATATCTTTTATTTTGTTTGTGTGTTTATCTTCGAGAGGCGGTGCGGTACTCGCCTTTTTGCCGTTAAAAAATTACAACTATCGCATTGCTTGTTTTTTTTCTGCCTTCAAATCACGACTACCACTAGCTGCTAATTCTGCATCTAATAGAGTACGACCTGTAGCAGCGAGGTAAACATCATCTAAACTAGGTCGAGATTGGGCAATCCCAAAAATGGGTAAACCTGCATCTTTAAGAGATTGTTGAACCTGCATCAAAGCATCGTTTTGTGCCTTCACCACCAAGTTTAACGAGTTCCCCTGAGCAGTATTAATAATCACTTCTTGCACAAATGGCAAGGATGAAAGCATATTTTTAGCTTTTTCTGCCTCTTCTGTCGGAGAAAATTCGCGGATGCGGAGAGTTATGCGATCGCCTCCGACTTGATCTTTTAACTCAGATGGTGTACCATTAGCAATCACTACGCCTTGATCGATAATCGCCACTCGGTTAGCTAAAGCATCAATTTCTTCTAAATAGTGGCTAGTAATTACAACCGTCGTCCCTGCATCTCGCAACTGGCGCAAGAAGTTCCAAACTACAACTCTGCTTTCAATATCTAGCCCTACTGTTGGTTCATCTAATACTAAGACATTGGGTTGATGCAACAATCCAGCAGCTAAATCTAGACGCTTGCGTAAGCCACCTGAATAGGTTCCCGTCTTTTTATCTGCGTATTCCTGCAAGCCTAAAACAGCCAACATCTCATCAACTCTTTGTTTTGCCACCTTGTTAGGTAAGTGATAAAGTGCAGCTTGCAATTCAAGGAGTTCGCGCCCAGTCAGCACTTTATCTAAAGCAACTTCTTGAGCTACATAACCTAACTTTTGACGTGCAGCCCTGGGATTATCAATTACAGAGATACCAGCTACCTCAATTTTACCTGCATCTGGTTTCGCCAAAGTACACAAACATCTAATTGTGGTGGTTTTACCCGCACCATTTGGACCAAGTAGCCCAAAGATTTCACCTGGTTCTACCTGAAATGATACATCCTTAACGGCTTGGACTGAGCCGTAGTGCTTCTGAAGCTGTTGGATTAAAACGGCTGGAGCCATGAGTATTTATATGTCTACAGGAGTTGATACAAAACTATACAATCTATATTTCTATCTTAGTACGTGAGTAATTACGCTGTTGGTACGGAAGACTCTACACTACCACTGAGAGTAACTTAGTAGGCTTTTGCATTGCTATGAATAATCAACAACTAACTGCCATTGTGTTAGCAGGTGGACAAAGTTCTCGGATGGGTAGAGATAAAGCTTTAATATCCATCCAAGGTACGCCACTAATTAGACGAGTTTGTGAAGTTGCTCTTGGGTGTACTTCACAAGTTTATGTAGTCACGCCTTGGATAGAAAGGTATCAAGAAATTTTACCGGACAACTGCCAATTAATTTTAGAATTACCTATTGGAGAAGAAACGAAACCACATGGCGCATTGGTTGGTTTTTCCCAAGGGTTAAGTTATGTAGAAACTGATTGGATATTATTACTTGCTTGTGATTTGCCATGTTTACAAGTAGAAGTATTACAAAATTGGGTAGAACAATTAAGTAATATCTCACAAGCAGGTAGCAAAGAATATATCGCTGTTCTTCCTCGAAACCCTAAAGGATGGGAACCCTTATGTGGTTTTTACCACCGTCGTTGCTTACCACTGCTGACAGAATTTATTAACCAGGGAGGACGCTCTTTTCAAAAGTGGTTAGCTCAACATCCTGTGAAGGAGTTGCACGTAATTCATGGCGAGGTATTATTTAATTGTAACACACCTGACGATTTAGCAGAGATTGATCAGTAAAATGGTGACTAGGATATACAATTTTTTTGATTTAATGGTTTTGGAGAAAGTTTTAGAACTTATTTTCTAATTGTTCAGAGGTATATAAATTTATTTAATCATTCAAGCAGCAATTTAATTAACACCTTCTATCTACAACTTGGAAAAATTTTAAGCCATACTAGACAGCATGGTTTCTCTTTGATGCCAGCGATGACACAAACTCCCCTGATCAATCAAGCCTCCACCGATCAACGCCTCATTTATGGGGGCATTACCTGGCAACAGTTTAAGCTGATTCAGGCAGGTTTTGCCGAGTCTCCGGGTGTCAGGCTGTTCTACTACAATGACGCGATCGAAATTCTTATGCCGGGACGTGAACACGAATTTTTTAAGACCATACTTGGAATGCTGATCGAATTGTTTTGTTTGGAGAGGGCAATCGAATTTGAACCTACAGGCTCAATGACGCAAGAGCGAGAAGGGGAAGTCTCAGTCCAAGCGGATGAATCCTACTGCTTTGGGGAATCAAAGCCAACCCCTGATCTCGCCATCGAAGTGGTGTTTACTAGCGGTGGTTCCAACAAGCTCCAGCGATATCAAGCGCTTGGAGTCCCGGAAGTATGGTTTTGGCAAGATGGGCTATTCAGCCTCTATCACTTGCGGGATACTTATTACGAAAAAATCTCCCGCAGCGAGATTCCAGAACTCGCAACCCTCGATCTAGATCTGCTTACCCGTTGTGTGTTGATTGCCCAAACGTCTCGGCTAGAGGCAGCGACCGCATTTCGTAACGCCCTCAAGCCCAATTAGCCAGCCTGAGAAGATGGCATCGCGCGATCAAGGCTTTGCGTAATTCCTGTGTAAGCTCAGATTGACATCCTCCCACCGCTAATCAGGAGTACCTGATCTAGCGGGGGATTCCAAAGATCGCTCTTTGGGTTTCCTCTTTCCACGACCCGACTTACTTGGAGGAGTTTCCCCACCCACGCAGAGGTCGATGTCTCCAGAGGCGTTGGTTCCGACGTGACCCGCCGTACTTAATGCTTTTTCTAGTATGTTCCGCGCAGCGTTCCAATCTCTGTCTTGGGTGTGTCCACAGCGAGGACAAACATGGGTTCTAGTGCTAAGAGTCTTTTTGACAACCTCGCCACAATTAGAGCAATTTTGCGAAGTGTAGTGGGGTGCAACCGCAACAGTTACTACACCAAAAACTTTACCAAAATACTCGACCCATTCACGGAACAGCGACCACGACGCATCACTGATAGATTTAGCCAAGCGATGATTTTTGACCATGTTACGCACCTGCAAATCCTCATACGCCACAAGGTCGCAATTCCTCACCACGCACCTTGCTGTCTTCACGGCAAAGTCTTTACGCTGGCGACTTACTTTGAGATGCTTACGCGCAAGTTGATTTTTAAACTTGATTCTGTTTTGAGAACCCTTTTTAGTCTTAGACATCCGGCGTTGTAATCGTCTCAAAGACTTCTCACTTTTACGAAGATGTCTAGGATTTGCAACTGTTTCCCCATTACTATCGGTGTAGAAATGGTTCAAGCCTACATCAATACCAATAGTTTTACCCGTTGGTTCTCTCCTTTCTACTCGATCTTCGTCAATGCAAAACTGGCAATAATAGCCGTCCGCACGACGCACAACCCGCACTCTTTTGAACTGTTTAAGTTGATAGAAATGCAGGTCACGAGTTCCCCACATCTTGAAGGTTCCTGCAACAAAACCATCAGTGAAGGTGATATACCTCCTGTCTTCTGATAGCTTCCAACCTGTTGTTTTGTATTCAACCGAGCCTTTCGTTTGATGTTTTTTGAAGCGTGGAAAACCTTTTTTACCTGGCTTTCCTTTCTTACAGTTGTCGTAAAACCGAGAAATGGCAGACCACGCTCTTTCGGCACTGGCTTGACGAGCCATCGAGTTAAGTTTTCCTGCCCAGGCAAATTCTTTGCCCAAAACAGCACAATATGCACTCAACTCATAACGTCCGATGTCGCGATTATCCATCCAGTATTTCAGGCAAGAATTCCGAACGAAACGGGCAGTGCGAATAGCTTCATCAAGCTTCTCATACTGCTCTTTGAGTCCCTCAAGTTTTGCCTCAAATACCAACATGGTTACGTTGCTTTATCTGACGTAACCATCCTAGCACAAAACCTTGTCCGCAATTCATCTCACCGCCAAGCTGGGTACAGCTATGGCGGTGAGATGAATTGCGGTTGAAGGTAAGCAATATCGAAAGTTTTGGTGACATTTTTATTTATGCCCTACTCATTACCAGGATTATAGCTAGTGAAATTTAATTGATAATTGTTAAAGCCAATTTCCTACCATGACATAGGGAGCCCAATAATAAGGATGGTTTAATATGGGGTCTTTTAACAAGCTCAGTTGAGCGCGACGGAGGGCTTCAGCCTTGGTTGTTGAGGCATCTAACTGGCGGTAAAACTGGGTCATTAGCTCGGTTGTGCCTTCATCACTAACAAACCACAGTGTTGCTAGTGTACTGCGTGCGCCTGCTCTTACTGCTACTCCAGCTAGTCCTAATGCTGCCCGCTTGTCTCCTGCTGCTGTTTGACAGGCGCTTAAAACCAGTAGTTCAATTGCTCCAGAACCACTTTGTTCTCGACTGCGTAGTAAGCTATTTAATTCGTTAACATTGAATGTTTCGTCCCAAGTTAACAAGAAAGTCTTATCTGCTTGGGAACTGAATTGACCATGTGTTGCTAAGTGTACTATTGAGAATGTTGATGAACTAAGCTGATTTTTGAGAGCGGTGCTAGTGAAATCTTGATTTAGTAATACTTTTGTAGACACTTGTGAGGAAATCTTTGCTAATTCACCTGTAACATTCGGTAGTGCTGAAAATTTTTGACGCGCTTGGCTAATACCTGCAATTAAGGCTTGAAGTTTTTTTTCTTCTAAGGGTTTAGGATCAAATAGCTGCAAAGATGGTGTAAGTGCGATCGCATACTTTTCTAATAAAAATTGATTACCATCATACAAAGCTGCCATTGGTACATTAGCAAAACGACCATCTAACACAAATACCAACGTTTTAATCTGCGCTTTAGTCAAATCTGCTACGGCTGGTTTAACTAACCAGTCATAAATCTTGCTACCAGTAGATAAATACGCTCTTGATGAGCGGGTAACTACAGCTTTACGCATTCTGTCAAGAGTATTTTCTACTTCTTGGCGGGGTATCTGTGTGCTGTAGTGAAGTAAAGGCTTTCCTGGTAGGGACAGAACAACTTCTAAACTATCTTCTAAGATTATTGGATAGACAACGGCAGCACTTTTATCTACTTGATCAATTTGTACGGGTTTAGCGGTTAGACAGTTTTCTCTAAAAAAGTTAGCTAGTTCTGCTAATTGCAAAGATTCGATCACTTTACGCGCAGCAATCAAGTTTTCCTGGCTAGGTTGAGTGCCTGGTTGCGATCGCAATAATAATCCTACCAGTTCTCGATAAACAGGTTCAACACTTTCTCGGAAGGAAAATTGCACATTGGAATTAATCGCAACTAAATCGGTGCGTAGGGATTGCAGGTTGTTGACAGCTTCGGTATAGGATGCGATCGCACCTTTGGTATCTCCCTGTGCCTTTAGTAAACGCCCTAATTGCCATTGCCACCGATAAGCAATATCTGGGGCATTAATTGACTGTGCTTTGAGTAATGCTTGTTGAGTTAGTTTAATAGCTTCACTAAATTGTTTGGTATTTTCATAGACAGTCCCTAATTGACCAAGGGCATAAGATTCTGCTCTGAGATCACCTAAAATATTTGCTTGCTGTACTGCTGTGGCTAATAGTTGGGCAATTTCTCGGTAATTTGATCTGCTTGGAATACTGTTTTGATTTGCTTGAACCCCTGCATCAGTTGTTTGTGCTTGATTTTGCTTAGTTTGGGTAATTTCTGCTGAAGTCGGCTGATTATCAGCTAGTTTCATCAAACTTTGGGCTAAGTTAATATGGGCATCAACAGCACTACGACTAGGGGGTAACTTCGTAATTGATTGTTGAAGTGAAGAAGATAATACTTGAGCCGCAGAAGTTTGTTGAGTTTGTACTAATAAGCTAAGTTGATTGAGTTGCGCTTGCAGTTGTGTAACGGATGAGGTACTAATTTTAGTGGCTTGTTGATAGTAAGCTAAAGCAGCTTGATTATCCTGTTGAGCGCGGGCAGTATTACCTAAACTAAATAAAGTTTCAGCAGTATCTTCAGGCGATCGCAATGTTTCGGCTACAGCCAAACTTTGCTGTAAAATCTGTTTTGATTGGTTGAAATTACCAACTAACCTGAAAGAGTTTCCTAAACTTCGCATTCCTGCGGTTTTCATGCGCGAGTCTGGTAATGGTTGCAAGCTTTTGTTCACCTCTTGCAGCGTATCTAAGGCGCGTCGATACATTCCTAAGACTACCAAAGCTTGAGATTGGTTAATTTGGGCGCGAATAGTACCTAATTGATCGCCAGCTTGTTGATAAGTTTTAGCAGCTTGTGTCCAAGTCGTAATAGCTTGTTCTGGCTGTCCCTTAGCTAATTGCAAACTGCCTTGGTTATTCAAAGCTTGCGCTAGTATTTTAAGCTGATTGCGATCGCGGGAGTTGCCTAATAATTTTAGGCTCTTTGCGATCGCCTTTTCTGCCTCAGACCACTGTCCTAACTGCTGATATGCTAATGATAGATTACTTAATACCATTGCTTGGTTAAGTTGATCTCCCTTACCAGCAAATGCAGTTGCAGCTTCTTTCCAAGCGTTAGCAGCATCTAAAAACTTTCCCGATTCGTAAAAATCTCTACCTTGCTGTACTAAAGATTCAAAATTAGCACTGACATTTTTAACATTAATTGTAGTCGGTACTTGAGCTATTGCTGGTTGAATATTTGATAAACTAAAACCACTTAAAAACAATCCAATTAATACCATTGAATAATTCATATAAAACTTGGCATCCTTAAGTAAACTTTTTTTGCTGATCTAATAGAGTCTTTTGTAATTAGTGTGCAAATCTTAGTAAGCTAAGGCGCATTTAAATCTTACATTTTTAATTGAGACAAAAGTTATCAAACCCTGTTCCCTCCCTCCTCTCTCCTCCCTCCTCTCCCTCTAAAACATACAATTTAAATACACAACAGCTTAATTAGTGGGTAGGGTGCGTTAGCGCAGCGTAACGCACCCTACAGGACTTAGGCTTTGCGTAAGTTCTGTCTAAATCGTCCAGTGTGCGATTTAAGCAACAAACATCGAGATAAATCTTATAGCTTTTATTCATTAATTAAGTTCCCACCTCAAGGATTGTAAATTACTGAAAAATACAAACCGTTTTCTTGCCATGTTCTTGGTGTTGAATCAACTTTTATTAAAGGAATGCCCCAATCTAGGCGGAGTGTCAAACTATCGCCTTGTTGCCACAATAAACCCATACCTACAGCAGCTAGAGTATTAGGATCGGGCTTACTACCTTTACTATTCCAACCCCTAGCTAAATCAACAAATGGAGTTAGCTGTAACATACTTCGGTAAGGCGGTGTATCAGGGTTTCCCCTTTGAGATATTTTTAAAATTGGTAGCCGTAATTCCGCAGAAGCAAAAGCACCGTTATCACTCAGTAATACATCCTGGCGATAACCTCGAATACTCTCTTGACCTCCTAAACCAATCTGCTCAATAGGCATTAATGCTCGATCAGTAAGTTGCACGTCGCCGCTCATTAAAAATAAGGTATCGGGTGCTAAAAGACTTACCCATTGAGCTTGTCCACGCCAACTTAAAAAACGGCTATCAGGAGCTTCTTTATTAATTGTGGCATTGAACGCACCCACACCTAAACTAAATTGAGAACGGGCAGAAATTACTTGTGTACTACCTCGTTTTGTCCATTCTTGAAAAAATCTTACGGCTGAAACTCTTGTCCTGCCTTGTTCATCTGCTCCTGCTGACAGGGGGAAAGGTATATTTAATAATGATGTGTCAGTTTCTCTACGAGAGCCAGTTAGTCCTAAAGTAAATTCTTCGCTTGGTGTCTGGCTTATAGGCTGGCGAAATGTTAGATCAAAGTAACGAGAAGAAGCTTCAATATCTATTTGGTTAAATGGTGGTTCAATAACATTACTAGATGTGTTGCCATAGCTGAGGCGCAAGCTGCCATTACGGGGATTTAGGGGCAGAGTGTAACCAAAATCATAAGCATTGCTACCATCGGTATTACTATATTCTAGGTTGATAGCATCTCCGAATCCTAGCAAGTTAGCTTCTGTGATTTGCCCACCTCGGCGAAAACTACCTACACTCGGTGAACGATTGTTATCAAGACTAACTTGGGTTTTAAAAGTATCCGCTTCTTGGACTTTAATTGTCAGCAAGCTTGTTCCAGGGGTGGAACCTGCTGCTATTTCCGCAGATATACTGCGAATTAGGGGATTAAGTTGCAACAGCCGTAATGCTTCTAATAGGCGAGGAACGTTGAGGGCTTTTTGAGTAGCAATAGCTATACGCGATCGCACATAATTAGGCTGTAAACGTCTCGTACCTGTAATCTTAATATCTTCTAAGCTTCCTTCAACTACCTGAATAGTTACAACGCCTTCAGTAAGCTTTTGCAGTGGAATTAAAGCGCCAGAAGTAACATATCCTTTGTCAACATACCGTTGAGTGACTGCTGTACGCGCTTGCAGTAGTTCTGCAAAACTAATAGGATGATTTGTAAATGTTGCGGTAACGTCTGCTAATTCTTGTGAACTAATCACAGTATTACCTGTAAACTCGAAGCGTTTAACGGTTAGC
This sequence comes from uncultured cyanobacterium, assembly GCA_963711165.1. GTDB lineage: Bacteria > Cyanobacteriota > Cyanobacteriia > Cyanobacteriales > PCC-9333 > Crinalium. The sequence continues at coordinate 140,545 of CAVQDG010000083.1, forward strand.
GTACCTGGGACTGAACTTTCAGGAGTTTCTCCTGGTTGCGGTGTAACTGATGGTGGTGTTAATAATTCTTCTGGTGGTGGTAGCGGTTGAGTTGTTGCTGGGGGTTGTGGTGTTGGCTGTGGCGGGGGAGTAATGTCTTGTGGCGGTATAACAGGAACTTGAGCTAATAAACATTCTTGGCAGTAATTTAAATGATTGTTTGTATATATAGATGTTTGCGCTACAACTGGAGTTGCTAACAAAACAGGAGCCAACAAGGTAGGAAGCGATCGCATCCATAGTTTAAGATTTTTTCTAGAGGCTCTCATGCTGCTTGTCAACATACCGTAGACCGACTATACATCAAAAACTAATTTTTGCCTGTACTTAACTATCGAAAAAGTAACATATATTTTTTATTAAAAAATAGTAATTAATAAGTTCAAAAATACCAACATTTATAGCAAAGTAGACATAAAATAACCCCCAAACCACAGACTTAAAACTAAAATCTCGGTTTGGGGCTAATTACTACCCCCTTTAAAAAGGGTGTAGGGGGATCAAAAAAGTTAAATTTTCCCTAAAAGTATCAATTAGTACTCAAGCACAGAAGCATCAACTTCACGACTCCACGCCGTAATCCCACCTTTAACATTTGTACCTTCAATGCCTGCTGATTTTAGAATACCCAACGCCTTAGCAGACCTACCACCCAGTTTGCAATGAGCAATTAAGCGATGACCATTGAGTAATTCTTTAACTTTTTCAACACCTTTACCGCTTTCAATGTCTGGTAATGGTACTAAAACAGCGCCAGGAATTTTAGCAATTTCATACTCATTCGGGTTACGGACATCTAGCAAAACAAAATCATCCGCACCACTGTCAAGTAACTGCTTAAGTTCCTGAACAGTCATTTCAGAAATTTCCAATTGCTGTTTAGCCTCCTCTGCTTTTGCTTGGGGAATACCACAGAAATGTTCGTAATCAATTAATTTCTCAATTACGGGTCTTTCTGGATTAGGACGCAGCTTTAACTCTCTAAACTTCATTTCTAAGGCGTTGTACAACAGCAAGCGCCCACTTAAAGTTGTACCTTGACCCAAAACGATCTTGACGGTTTCCGTTGCTTGGATAACGCCAATCATTCCAGGTAGAATTCCTAAAACGCCGCCTTCAGCACAGGAAGGAACCATTCCTGGTGGTGGTGGTTCGGGGTAAAGGTCACGGTAGTTGGGACCACCTTCGTAATTAAAGACGGTTGCTTGACCTTCAAACCGGAAGATGGAACCGTAAACGTTAGGTTTATCTAGCAACACACAAGCATCATTAACTAGGTAGCGTGTGGGGAAGTTATCTGTACCATCCACTACGATGTCATAAGGTTTAATGATGTCCAGGGCATTTTCAGAAGTTAAGCGGGTTTCGTAAAGGTCAACCTGACAGTGTGGGTTGATTTCCAAAATCCGGTTTTTGGCAGATTCAATTTTGGGTTTACCTACCCAAGATGTCCCGTGAATTACTTGGCGTTGCAGGTTGGAAGTATCTACGATATCAAAATCAACAATACCGATACGCCCAATACCAGCAGCAGCTAGATACAGCAATAGCGGCGCACCTAGTCCACCTGTACCAATACACAACACACTGGCAGCTTTGAGGCGTTTTTGCCCTTCTAGTCCCACTTCGGGCAAGATGAGGTGTCGTGAATATCGTTCGTATTCTTCTTTAGTTAACTGGATTTCATCCAGATTTGGGTTAAGCATGACAAGAGCAGGTACGCAGAGAAAAGTAGTAGCCTATTTAACATACGATAGTCTTTTTATTTACTCTTGTGGAACGATGCGCGTATTTGCTTTAGTAAGTTATTGGTTTACGGATTTTAACAATCTCTGAGACATGGGGAGGTTTTTCAGGAAGGTGATTAACCAACTGTAACCATGTCTTCTGGCTGAAACTGGCAACTATCATCTAAATACCAACTGCGAATATCACCAGCTTTGCCTTGTTGTACGGAAATGATGATATAAGAATATTCTTGCCACGCATTAGCGCGATCGCATTCTGATGGAATAGCTGGATAATCGGGGTGGGAATGAAAAAAGCCCACAATATTAAGCTGAGATTCCCGTGCTGCTTTTTGTGCTTTTAGCATATCTAAGGGTGCGATCGCATATCGTCTTCTTTTATCCGTGACTGTTTCCACTTCTAAGAAATCACCTGCTGTTTCTTTTCCCCAGACATTCTCTGTCTGCCAAACTTCTACAACTGTTTTCTCATTATCATTCATCGTTCCTAAAATAATCCCACAACACTCCTCTGGATAAGTGCTTTCCCCATGGTTATAAATTATCTGAATATGTTCTGGAAGAAGTTTGATTGCTACCACAATTAAAAAATATTAGAGTAGATCAAATTAGAGCTATGTCAATAAAGTACTCACTTCACTACTAAAAGCACGTGAGGTTTCTGCTTTATTGCTAGAAATACTTTGTTCATTCAAAAGTGACTTATCCGTAGGCAAGTTTTTGTAACTGTTCAACGGTAACATAACTGTAAAAGTTGTACCAATGCCCACTTCAGAATCAATAGTGATACTACCACCGAGTAAGTCTACTGATTTTTTGACAATTGCTAGTCCTAATCCAGTGCCAGGAATATTACCAACATTGGTGCATCTATGAAAAGATTCAAACAGCCTTTGCTGATCTTCTACAGGAACACCTATTCCTTGATCTTGAATTTTGAATACGGCAACTTCATCTGAAACCATCAGCTTAAACCTAACTACACTTCCTAGTTGTGAATACTTAATAGCATTAGATAATAAATTACTAAAAATATGGCGCAGCGACTTTTCATCGGTAAATGCAGGTAACTTTTCGGGTGTGTCGCCGTTAGAGTTAGCGCAACTAATAAACGTTATAATGTGTTGCTTGCCATCACTTATTTGGATTTCTTGAGTTAAATCATAACAAAATTCTCCTAAATCAATCAAAGTAGGATTACTAGCAGTTATTCCGGCTTCAGTTTTAGCAAGAACTAGCACATCATTTAACATAGTAGTCATATATTTAACGCTCTGCTTAATGCGCTGCAAATAACTGGCTTTTTTCTCTTCTGTCCATTTATGACCGTAATATTCAAAAGATTCAGCAGCAGCCAAAATGGTAGTTAGTGGGGTACGAAACTCATGGGAGGCAACAGAAATAAAGCGGGATTTAAGCTCGCTAAATTCTTTTTCTTGCTGGAGTGCTTGATAAATATTCGCTTCTGCTTGCTTGCGCTGTGTGATATCGGCGGCAATTCCTACTATACGGAATACTTGACCTGTAGAATCAGAGATAGGAAAAGCGCGATCGCGTATCCACCGAATTGTGCCATCCGGTTGCACAACCCGATACTCCTCATCGTACTTGCCTAATCTCTGTTTAGGCAAAGCAGCAATTATACGCTCTCTATCCTCATCAGGAATAGCATCAAGAAAAGATTTCGGATTTTTATAAATACTCTCGCAACTCAGACCCCAAATCTTTTCATACCCAGGACTAATATAAATTATTTTGTTTTTATCGGGGTCACTTATCCAAAAAACATCATCAATATTTTCTGCTAATTGGCGGAATCGTTCTTCTCTTTCTTGAATCGTTTCTAAAAGTTCAGCTTGAGCAAGGGCAAGACTTAGTTGATCGGCTAATTGTTGCAGAAGCTCTATTTCTTCTGACAACCACTCTCGACGACTAGAATAATGGTGAGCTATTAGTAAACCCCAAAGTATTCCCCCTTGAAAAATTGGTACAACTAACCTAGCTTTTATCCCTAACTCTTTTAACAATTGCAATTGATCAGGTTTTAAATCAGCTTCTTCTAAATCTGTAATCTCATCAAACCATCCTTGATAAAATAGTTGCGCGTAAGGTTCTGGTAAACAAGGATCACTGATGTATTGTTCCAACATCTTATGCTTGCCCAAAATTACCTGCTCAGACACAACAGTTCCAGAGCCATCGGGAGAAAAACGATAGACTAAAACTTGATCGCAGCCAAGGAACTGCTGCACGTCAGCCACAGTAGTATCAAGAATATCTTTAAGATTTAAAGAGCGACGGATGTGCTGGCTAATTCCGGTAATCAGTCGCTCTCTAAGGAAATTACGCTGTAATTTTTCCGTAGCGCGACTAGCCTGCACCAAACGCCGGACTCGTTGACGTAGCACCGCCCAGTGAATCGGTTTAGTAATAAAATCGGTAGCACCCACATCAAAAGCTAGATCTACAGATGTCTCATCATTGAGACTGGTAATCATTAATATGGGAGTGCTAGCACCTCTAGGCAGCTTTTTTAATTGACGGCAGCAAGTAAAGCCATCCATAATCGGCATGATGGCATCCAGCAGCACCACATCTGGTTGGTAGCGAGTGTAAGCCGTTAAAGCTTCTTTACCATTACTAGCCTCTACTACTCGGTAGCCGTCTTGCTCCATCACAGTAGTTAGCTGCATCCGCATGAATCTGTCGTCTTCTACGATCAAAGCTAGTGGGGAATCTTCCTGATTAGGAGTAAAATTCATGCTGATGTTTTTCCATTTCCAAAGCTACTTTAACTCGGTTATACTCCGCTTCCATTTGTGAGATGATTGCAGAAGCACTATTGATCATTCCAGCTTGGGCGAGAATTTCTAATTTATGGGATAAACTAGCCAGATTAGTAGCACCAAGAGCAGCACTGCTTGCCTTGAGTGTATGGGCTGCATGACGCAATTGTGTAGAATTAACAGTTGCGATCGCACTATTGATTGATTCTAATAATTTTGGTGCATCTTCAAGGTAGCAATCAATTAACTTAACAACTATTCCTAAACTTTTTTTCCCCATTGTGCTACAAAAAGATTGCAATATTTTGTAATCAATCGCACTTGGAATTAACGAATTGGGCAAAGCCAACTGCTCATCATCAGACTTGACTATTAATGCTTGTTCTTGGTATTCCACAGCCTCTATCTTACCAGCGTCAACCAAGGGCAAATTTTTTGGCTGACACTTACTCAACGCCTCAAATAATTCAGCTAATTGGATAGGCTTGCTAATATAGTCATCCATTCCCGCCTCTAAACACTCTTCCTTATCGCCTTGCATGGTATTTGCTGTCATAGCAATAATGCGAGGACGTGCAGTAGGCGCATATTCCACATTAATTCGACGACTTGTTGCTAATCCATCCATCACTGGCATTTGGACATCCATCAGCACCACATCATAAGGTTGACGTTGCAAAGCTTCCAGCACTTCCAAACCATTAGCAGCAGTATCAGCTAAATATCCAACTTGTTCTAGAAACAACAAAGCTACCTGCTGATTAACAATATTATCCTCAGCTACAAGAATCCGTAAAGGCAACTGTTTTGCTAGTTGAGAGTATGTAGAGACGCGCCATGGCGCGTCTCTACTTGTCAGGTCATGGCGCGTCTCTACTTGTCAGGTCATGGCGCGTCTCTACTTGTCAGGTCATGGCGCGTCTCTACTTGTCAGGTCATGGCGCGTCTCTACTTTGATGGGCTGTTGAGCCAAAATACCGTTCAATGTATTGTATAGCTGAGATTGTTTAATTGGCTTGTACAAGAAAGCTGCAAACTTAACTGCGTCTACTTCTGATCCAATTTCTAATTTACCTAACGAACTCAACATGACTAAAGGTAATTTTTCACCCTTTGGTAAGTCGCGAATTTCCCTTGCCAGAGTCAATCCGTCCATTTCTGGCATTTGCATATCTAGAATTGCCATGTCGAAACTCTCACCTTCACTGAGCAAATCTAAAGCTTCAGCGCCAGAAGTAACAGCATAAGTAAGCATTCCCCAAGATTGCCCCTGTAGCATCAAGATTTCGCGGTTGGTAGCATTATCATCGACAATCAATAGCCGCTTACCAACTAACTGAGGCGGAATTATATTTTCTTGGGCTAAAGAACCGTCAGCAACAGATGGAGCAATTATGGTGAAATAAAAGGTCGAACCTTGTCCAACCGTACTTTCAACCCACATCCGACCCCCCATTAGTTCTGTTAAACGTTTGCTAATCGCCAGTCCTAACCCAGTACCTCCATATTCACGAGTTGTTGAAGAATCAACTTGACTAAAAGACTGGAACAGACGATTCATCCGTTCTGTAGGAATACCAATCCCTGTATCTTTGACAGCAAATTGCAATTCGTAGCAATTGCTAATATCAGAATTTTGCTCGATATTTTCCTGAAGTTGCAATTGATGGGAAGTTATTGAAACTAAGACTTCCCCAGCCTTGGTAAATTTGACAGCATTACTTAGTAAATTAATTATAATTTGCCGCAGTCTTGTAACATCGCCGATTAGCTTTTTGGGCGTACCTGGTTGAATTATGTATGCTAACTCTAAGTTTTTTTCTGCTGCTTTAGGCGCAAGTATATCGAGTGATTCCTCTATGCAATCTAAAAGATTAAAAGGTTGTTCTTCTAACTCTAGTTTTTGAGACTCAACTTTAGAAAAATCCAGAATATCATTAATAATAGTTAGTAAAGCTTCACCACTATGACGAATTGTTTCAACAAAGTGTTGTTGCTGAGAAGTTAGTTTTGTCTTCAGCATTAATTCCGTCATCCCAATCACTCCATTCATCGGAGTGCGGATTTCATGGCTCATCGTCGCCAAAAATTCACTCTTAGCACGGGTTGCTTCCAGTGCAGCTTCTCGTAATGCCAATTCAGTTTGCACTGCTTTTTTAGCAGCTAGTCGCAATTCTAGTTCATCAATCACAATTGCAGCTAACTCTTGAAGAGTTGCTTTTTCTGCTTCTGTTATTTCACGGGGTTGTTGATCAATTACACATAGGGTTCCCAAATTAAATCCATCCCTGGTTTGCAAAGGGAATCCTGCATAAAACCTCAGTCCAAATTCTCCAGCTACTAAGGGATTAGCTAATGTGCGAGGGTCTATTTTAGCGTCTACAACCGTGTAAACGTTATCTTGCAAAATCGCACTAGCACATAATCCTGGTTCCCTTCCAATCTGCTTTACATCTAACCCATGATGGGACTTAAACCAAATTCGGTCATGATCAACAATGCTAACAATTGAAATGGGAACTTGAAAGAACCTGGCTGCTAGGGCTGTAATGCGGTCATAAGCACCATCTATAGGTGTATCAAGAATATCATAGCGACGCACGGCTGCTAGTCGCTCTGATTCATTGGCAGGAATGAACGAATCTTGGTTCATTAATTAATGTTACTTTTTAGTTAAAAGTACAATTAAGGGCTACTTTTGAGCAGCAATTTGCTGTTAAGGCAACGCTTACTATTTAATAGTTCCCAGTTCTAGTAAACGAGTAACACTAAAAAAATTAAGTATTGAGAACTTAGGCAGATTTAAAGAACTAATAAGTAGCTGGGTGAAAATAAACTTAACATGAGGGCTGCTCATTGTTAATTGTTAATTGTTAATTGTTAATTGTTAATTGTTAATTGTTAATTGATTGTTAGTGATGTTTACCTGCTCCCAGATATAACTGTGCTACCTTGGGATCATTTAACAATTCTGAGCCAGCGCCTGTAAAGCGATCGCGTCCTGTATCCAACACATAACCCCGATGCGCCATTGCTAAAGCCTTACGCGCATTTTGTTCTACCAACACAATTGCAGTTCCCCCTTGATTAATCTGTTTAATCTGCTCAAACACATTACTTACTAATAAAGGAGACAAAGCAGCAGAAGGTTCATCTAACAGTAACAAGCTTGGTTCCAGCATTAAAGCTTTTCCCATTGCTAACATTTGGCGTTCACCACCGCTTAGTGTACCAGCACGTTGCGATCGCCGTTTAGCTAAAACTGGAAAAGCCTCAAAAATCCTTTTTTTCAGTGGTGACAAAGCATCTTTACGGATAAAAGCACCCATTTCTAAATTTTCTTCCACACTTAAAGAAGGAAAAACATTAGAAATTTGGGGAACGTAGCACATCCCACGTTTAACAATTTGATTTGACTTTAACCCAGAAATAATTTCGCCTTTAAAATTAATTTTGCCTTGATGGGGAGTTAGCAACCCAAATATTGTCTTTGCCAGAGTGGATTTACCAGCGCCATTAGGTCCAATCACAGCAACCAATTCACCTGGATAAATTTTAAAATTTATACCTTGCAGGATATCTAAATCTTTAACATATCCAGCCCACACATCTTCAACTTCTAATATAGGAGCAGAATTATTCATAAATTAGCGGTTAGCTTTTAGCGGTTAGCTTTTAGCTTAGACAGATAAACACATCATTGTTATATATACCAGTCAAATTAGTATTTAGCCAATAGCCACAAGCAATTATTAGGAAACAACTTCTAGCTGAGTGCTAATTACTAATTGCTAATTGCTAACCGCTAATTGCTATTGTGGCGTTTTTTGTAAGTCAGGACGTTCTTCTGGGACAATTGCCCCTTCTACCGGACAAACTTGCAAACATATACCACAGTCAATACAAGTAGTAAAGTCAATCCAGTACCAGTCAGTACCCTTAGCATTTTTGCTAGGTCCATCGTGAATACAAGCGACAGGACAGGCATCAACACAATCAGCAACGCCTTCACATATATCAGTAACAATCGTATGCGGCACAGTTTTCTCTCTCGTTGTTGGAAAGGAAGGCGACTGCTTCTAGATTAGCAGTTAGCTTTTAGCTTTTATAGGACTTACGCACTCTCATGCTTGAAACCTTGATCCCCCCTACCCCCCTTAAGAAGGGGGGGAAATTCAAAGTCCTCCTTAAGAAGGGGGATTTAGGGGGATCTAGAAGTAAGTCCTGTTTTAGCAGTTAGCTTTTAGCGATTAGCAATTAGCAATTAGCAGAGCAAAGTTTACTGTTAACTGTTTACTGTTAACTGTTTACTGTTAACTGTTTCTATCTCAATGTTCCCATCAGTTTTCACCCACGCAATGCGACCAATATGACGATCGCGGGCATATTCCCGAATTTCTGTCTGTTCGCGCCCGACTAATTCCATCTCCACCCGCACTAAATTATCAGCCGCTCTCAGTTTTTGAGCATAAGCCAAAGCAGCAGCCTCAGCTTCGGTTGTTGTTGGTACAACTAGCCAATCACTTGCTGGTGTCTGACGGGGTAACTGACCATTAAATAGTAGTACCTGATGCAATTCTTCGATATTGAGTGAAAAACCTATCCCTGGATATGTTTCTCCTTGGGGATGGTAAAGACCCAGCAGTTGATCATAACGCCCGCCCTGCCCCAAAACTCGCGCATTTATTCCAGCATCACTGACAACTTCAAACACAATGCCAGTGTAATAGTCAAAGGTTTGAATTAAGCTCAAATCAAGAATTAGTGGCAAAGCAGAAGTGCAAGTCTGATTAAGCAGTTCCACTAAGGATTTGAGATTATTAACGCTCTGACGACCGGATACATCTAAATCTAAGCTGGCGACTCGTTGCAAAACATCCTCTGGGCGACCACGCAGATCAAACAAAGATAATGCTAGTTGCTGCTGTTCTTCGGACAGAGGGAGATTTTTTAAGGCTATATAGTCAAGATTAGCTATACAGAAGCGTACTTTGTCTTGTAATGCAGTGGGAAAAGAAGAAAGAAGCGATCGCGTCAAACCTGCTTCCCCTAAAATTAAATGCCACTGCTGTAACCCCAACTGCTTAAAACAATCTACCAGCAACAGCAAAATTTCCGCATCTGCCAAGATCCCAGCCGCGCCGATTAGTTCGACCCCAGCTTGAAAAAACTCCTGCTGGCGACCATGATGACCAACAGGCGATCGGCGGAAGACATTGGCATTGTAATACAGCCTTTGGGGGGATGCGGCTCCCATACGGGTAACAGCAGCCCGTGCGATCGATGCCGTTAATTCTGGGCGTAAACCTAGCGTTCCTGCTTCTGCATCCTCTACTTGTATAACTGTCGCTGGCTGAATTGCTCCACCAGCCATCAAAGTATCCAGCCTTTCTAAGGTAGAGGTAATAATTCGGTGATAACCCCAGCGATGAAACACCTGCTGCAAGCCTTTTTCCACCCAGCGTTTTTGGGCAACATCAAGCGGTAGCAAATCCCTAGCACCAGGTGCATAAAAGTTCAGTCCTCTGTCATCCCCTTTTTGAGAGGCGAAGGAAGTGGGTGGTTGATAAGTCATTATTTAATTAATTCAGCTATTAGCTTTGGTGCAGTCAGCTTGAAAATTATAACTCTTGCAATAGTCATCCTCACCCTTGTAGAGACGCGAAATTTCGCGTCTCTACTTTGCTAAATCCTTATTTCTTATTGCCACCAAATAAACCACCAAATAAACCACCGCCGGATTTATCAGAGGGTTTTGCATTACCTGCTTTGCTTTGATTTGACTGTTGTTGCTGAGATGTCTTACCCGTAACTGATTGTTGAAACTTATCTAGCAATTGTTTAGCTTGTACTGCTTTTGGATCTTTGGGATTCAATTGCAAAGCTTTATTAATGTGAACTTTAGCCATTGTCCCCTGATGTTGCTTCAAATAAATTATGCCCAATAAACTATGGCAGCTACTATTATTGGGTTCCAAGCTCAAAGCATCCCGTAATTCCAAAATCGCCTTAGCTAAATTATTCTTACTCACATACTCTTCAGCCCGATGAAGATAAGGAGCAACTGGCGATATAGGGGACTCAGCAGGTTTATTTACCGAAACAGGTATTTTTTTGGTTGATTGTTGTGCAACTGTGTAGTTAGCACTTCCAGCAGTTAGGGAATTTGTTGTGATTCCTTGACCTTCTTTGTACATCAAAAAAACCATATTTAGCTCACTAATTTGAGCAATGATTTCTAGAACCTGATAGAAAGATTCATACTGTTTTCCTGTCAAGTTTAGCAACAATTTTTTATATAAACTATCTAAATTAGCACCTGCTTGTGCTAACTGCTTGGCGGCTGGGGTAGTAATTGTTACTGTAACGGCTTCGGCAGCTAGACGCTTTCCTACATGAGCGAGCAACACTAAATATTCGGCACGGTGACGAGACTTAGATAGTTCTGAATATGCAGGGCTGATCAACTTGGAAAACAGTTGCTTGGCAAACTCTTTTTCCTCTGGTGTTTCTGCTGCACAAGTGTCGGGGTGCAATAAACGCGCCACCAATTTATAACGCTGACGTATTTGTTCAGGGTCAGCATCCACTGGCACACCTAAAATTGCGTGGTGGTCAGTGAGATCAAATTTAAATAGTCCTTGTTCTATCTTAAAAGACATAGCCGCCTGTCTAAGCTTTTTGCCTGCTTCTAGTATGTCGTAATTTATATTTATTGACCTCAAACTTTTAAGGGAGAAATTTTTAAAAGTTCATCACTAAGGCTTTCGTGGATATGACCATTGGTGGCGAGAAGGCGACCAGAATGGATAATTAATTGAGTGCGATCATAAGATGTAACTGTACCTCCCGCTTCTTGTACTAATACTACTCCGGCTGCTATATCCCAGGGGGATAGTCCACGCTCCCAATATCCGTCTAAGCGTCCACAGGCAACATGAGCTAAATCAACCGAAGCTGACCCACTACGACGAACTCCTTGGGTTAGATGGGTTAGGTGGCAGAATTCAGCATAATTATTATCTGCTGTTTCCCTTCTATCATAAGCAAAGCCAGTCACTAATAAGCTTTTGCTGAGGGAAGATGTTTGAGAAACTTTAATTGGTTGTCGATTGCGAGTTGCTCCTAAGCCTGTAGCAGCGCGAAATAATTCGTTATGAAAAGGCTCAAAAACTACACCAACTTCTGGAACTCCATTAATTAATAACCCGATTGAAGTTGCGAAAAAAGGATATTGATGTGCGTAGTTAGTTGTGCCATCAAGAGGATCGATCGCCCACAAATATTCGCTGCTATGATCTCCTTGTTGACCAGATTCTTCTGCCAGGATTGAGTGGTGGGGAAAATGGCGTTTGATTATTTCTAAGATCGCAATTTCTGCATATTTATCTGCTTCAGTTATTAAATCACCTGGTCGTCCTTTTTCTTGCACGGCTTCTAACTTACCCCAATATTTTTGCAAGATTGCACCACCCGCTAAGGCGGCTTCTGTAGCAATATCCAGAAAAATTTGTAACTGATCCGGAGAATTATGGCTCATGGTTATTTGTTTTGACGTTTGAATTCAGCAGGAGTTAACCGCATTGGCTGTTCAGGATTCCAAATACCCTTACCCATGAGTCGGGCGTATTCTTGGGCGCGGATTAATCTTTGATCGTACTTGTGGTTAGGCGATCGCACTACTGCTAGTACAGAACCTTCTTTCACTAGCTGCTCATTGAGCAATACCCCATCTTTCCATACATAGGCAAGCTTTCGCCCAAATTGATCTACTTGCTCCACATCTGACTCTAATAAAACTGATTCAAATACCAGCTTTTGACCATTTATTTCCCCAGTCAATTGCTCAAGCTGTTGTTTTGCCTGATCTCCCCAAGGCTGTTGTCGCAAATCTGGTGCTTCAATGCCAATTAATCGCACTCGATCAATTAATGCGGGTTGCTTACTGGTATCCACCCATTCTAGAGTTTGACCACTGACAACCCGCTCGACCTTGACAATTGTGCCTGGAGTTGGTTTATTTGATTGGCAACCAAATAGGAGTAAGCAGCAGCATAAAATCAACAATCGCCTTTTATGTGCAAGTCTAAAATTATTAAATCGGAGTTGCGATCGAGCTTTACCCCGAAATTCTAAATCCCTATTCCTCATCTAACGGCAGCCCAAATCTGACTTTTCCTTTGGCAAAGTAGCGACCAAACTGAAGTTCATAAACTTCATCCTCATCCTGCGTCTCTACTTCCAGATCAGAGCGAGCATAACTTACACATAACAACGCATAACCTTGTTCACGCAGATGGGGTGAAAGTCCTAGTGCTTCTGGTTGGTGAATCACCCCTGACTTAACGCGCACCGCGCAGGTTGTACAAGCACCATTACGGCAGGAAAAAGGCAACTCGGTTCCCTGATTTTCCGCACTATGCAGAATATAGCGATCGTCTGGCACTGTTAGTGTATGATAAGTACCTGTCTGGCGATCGTGAATTTTAACTTTATAGTAATGAGGCATGGATCAAGTAGCGAAATATACTGTATAATAATTAGAGCTTACGCCAAAACGATGTAAGCTAAAAAAAGAAACACACCTGGAGAGGTGGCCGAGTGGTTGAAGGCGCAGCACTGGAAATGCTGTTTAGGGCAACTTAACGAGGGTTCGAATCCCTCCCTCTCCGTTATTATTGATACTCCTCAACACCAAATAAATAAGCTTTATAGGAACATCCCTCCCCGACCTGAAGGTACGGGGATTGAAAGAATCACTTCTTAGATTTCCTGTTTTTCTGAGTTGATTGACTGGACTGAGTTTCCGGTAACTTAGAAGCTACTAAGAACAATATCTGAGATAATTTGCAGCTACATATCCCCTTAGAGGAGCGGAAATTCTCACCCAACCATTGTCTCCTAAGTTCCTAATTGTCACATTCCGCGTGTTGGCTACTCGCCCAACAATACGGCTGTTAATTGATGGCTGTTGCCGCACATTTAAACCACCTGTAGCTGTAACTTTGCGACAGACATTTTTGGGAGATCGTGGAAAAGAAGCACAATAGGTAAGATAATTTGCAGCTACATATCCGTTCACGGGAGCGGAAATTCTCACCCAACCATTGTCTCCTAAGTTCCTAATTGTCACATTCAGCCCGTTGGCTATTCTCCCAATAATACGACTGTTAACTGATGGCTGTTGACGCACGTTTATACCACCTGCAAGCGAAACTTGGCGGCAAGCATTTCTTGTTCGTGCTTGATAATATACACCGTCGTTTGGCGCAGCATTAGAGAAAGCCGGAAAAGCTGTGATAGCAAGTGCCATCGCAACAATCATTGTGCCAGATGTTTGCCAATTAATTTTCTGTTTCATCGGAAAAATACTCAAATTCAACTAAATAGAAAGCACTTGTAGTTTTACAGATGCTTTTATTGGGATGAGGTACAAGTAAACAATTTCAATGTAGAGAACCAAAAGAAAAATTTTTATTACTTGATTTTATTACAAACCTATATCCCTCTTGTATCACTTTTAGCAAATTAAAGCTGTTAATAAATCCGCTTATAGTAAGATATTTCAGGACTTACGCACCCACACTACCTGTGGTGGATGTTGGGTTTCGCAAAGCCTCAACCCAACCTACTAATAGCGTCTATGCGTAAGTCCTGATATTTTTTATTAATAAAGAATTGAGGAGCCATTTGGGAGCGCATGGATTCTCTGCAGCTATTGGGTATACGATCGCGTTTCCTCCTGATTTAAAAGATGGCAGCGTTTTTTTATGGTAAAAATAAAACAACCTGGCTTTTTATAATTTAATATCTCATGCTAGGTAAGAACATAAGATCTATTGCTTCCCCAACAGCCAAACCTAATCCCGCTAGAATTGTAAAAATCAAAAACTTATCTAATTTATTTAAACCGATAAAACGCATTTCTATTTCAACTAAAATTGTAGATATGAAAGGTATAATAACCAGAGTTATTACTAGGGGAGAAGTAGCTATTGCCGCCACTAAAATACTAAACAATAAAGCACTACTCAACAATAAAAACCAATTTTGCGAACAAACATTTAGTAAAAAAAGCAATAAAGGATTTGCTTTTTTTACTACATAAAAAGCTATAAATGCTATAAATAAACCGACAACCCAAACAATGTGGTGAGCAGCTAAAGACCAGCCTAATAAAGCGTAAGCGAGCCATAGCAATAACAAATAAAAATAAGAAATTTTCGGATGAAGAAGATTCATAAGTAAAAAAAAATATTTCTATTTTGCTTAACTTGTTTAATTTTAACAAATAAGCCTAGTATGCGCGTAGTGAATAGCCCACCTCCCCTTTTTACCCCTTACCAGTCGTCCCTAAGTGGAAAAACTTAGGGACGACTGAACGAATCGCCTCTGTATTTTTAAATCAGGGATGAAAGCTAACAGCACACTTTGTACTTAACTGGTTTTTGGTAGTTAACTTTTGATTTCTTTCAGTTTCGTTCTAATGGCTTCAATTCTGTTGCGGTTGACTCCTAAATCAGATTTGCCTAGACGAGAAGCGGAACGAACATGGATGATTTTTGCAGTATCATCTAGATAAAATTCCACATCATCAACAAAACCCATAAGTGCGCTGGTAAATTCTGCGTATAGGTAATTGGTGTTTTCTGTGATGATTTGAGTTTTGGGCATTGATTGGATCACTTGCTTGAGATTGGCGATCGCTTCTGCCACAGTAGAGTTATAAGTTAATGGCTCAATTTTGTGTCCTGGATCTGAATAAGAGCTACAAACGCAATTTGGGGTATTAGGGCAAGGTGCTAATTTACCATCGTTAACGCCGAGCTTATTAGGTCTTTTTCCTGCAAACATCATTATTACTCCTAAAATCAAAAAGGCTTGTTATATAACTGAATAAGGCTAAAGTTGTGGAGAATATCTCCTAACTTCAGCCTTACAGCGACAGATTGCCAATCTAGGAATAATATTACCTTAGTAGTGATGAGCGATCGCTAACAAGAAAGTTTTGGGGCGATCGCATCTGAGCGTGTTGTGCTATTTATTTTTCAGTAATTTGGATTATATAAGGCGTTGATTTGTTTTTTTGATAAGATCCAACCCAGACATTATAATTACCTTCTAGCCATTGACCACTAATACCTGGATTCTTGCCATCGTAGTCGTCATTACACCAAATACCACCAGGACCTTTAATTAGTAAGGTTGTATCCTCTGGACTTTCTACTTTAATAGTCAGATTTTTAAAGAAATTAGTTAATACTATCTTATGGTCTGGTTTTGCATCCACAAAACCAACACAGGAACCAGTTGCTGTTTCTGAACGACCTGCAACTTTTTGCGCGGGTAAGGTTCCACCACCAATACCCCTAATAGTTAGTGGATCTGGGGAAAAATTAGGGCTAATTGTAGGATTTTCAAACATTGATGTAGATTTAACTTGCTGGGCTAATGTAGGGGTGTTAAATAAAATGCCAGCAAGTATGGGAGTCCCTATAATAACTGCCCAGCGAGACACTGACTGGATGTTTGACTTTAATTTCGTCACTGGGTTGTACATTATCACTGCTACAAACGTATTGTTTGTTATCAAAAATGTAACTGTATCGCTAGTAGTGACGATGTGATATAAGAACGAGTTCCTCAAAAGTAGCAAAACACCAAGCCTTCTACCCGTTACCAGGGAGAAGGCTTGGTGAAGTTAATATTATCTTGCTAAGGCTTTCTGCAAGCGTAATTTATCTAATCCCCGCGCCTGTAATAGCAGCCAAGATTGAATTAAATCAGGACCATGTACTTCCCCTGTAAGGGCTGCACGGAGCGATCGCATCACTACTCCTTTTTTGAGGTTTTTCTCTTTTGTGACCTGTTTAATGATGGTTTGAGCATCCTCTGCACTCAATTTGTTATTAGTTTCTAATGCTTGCGCGATCGCATTAACTACATCAGTAGCGCCTGGTTGCTGTAATTGGGCAACAGCTTCTTCGTTATACTCTACGGTTTGAGTAAAGAAAACTTTGCTCATTTCTACAGCTTCTTCTAAACGGTTGAGACTAGCACCAATTAAAGCAGAAATCTGTTCTAACCAAGTGCGATCGCTTTTTGGGTCAAATTCATATCCAGCAGCCTGCCAATATGGAATCAATTGATCTGTTAACTGATCCACTGGCATTTTGTGGATATATTGACCATTGAGCCAATTTAACTTTTCCCAGTCAAATTTAGCACCAGCATTATTTACCCGCTCAAAACCAAACTCTTTGGCTGCTTCTTCTAAGGTAAAAATTTCCTTTGTTGAATCTGGCGCTGACCAACCTAATAGGGTCATATAATTAGCTAAAGCTTCAGGAGTATAACCCATCTGCTTAAAGTCAGAAATCGAGGTAACGCCGTCCCGTTTCGATAGCTTTTTGCCTTCTTGATTCAAAATTAAAGGTGTGTGGGAAAATTCAGGCACCGCAGAATCAAAAGCTTCGTACAGTAGAATTTGTTTTGCTGTATTCGCAATATGATCTTCCCCTCGGATGACATGGCTGATATTCATATCAATGTCATCGACTACTACAGCTAAATTGTACAAAGGTTGCCCAATGTGACTTTCATCTGAGGCACGGGCAACTACCATATCGCCACCTAAGTCACTACCACGCCAGGTAACTTTACCTCGAACTAAATCATTCCAAACTATTTCGCGGTTGTCATCAATCTTAAAGCGAATTACTGGGCGACGACCTTCAGCTTTAAATGCGGCTTCTTGATCTGGAGTTAAGTTACGGTGGCGGTTATCGTAGCGCGGTGCTTCTTTTCTCGCTTTTTGCGCTGTCCGCATTTCGTCTAATTCTGCTTCACTGGTATAGCAGCGATAAGCTAATCCTTTATCTAAAAGAGTTTGGACTGCTTGGCGATATAAATCGAGCCTATCTGACTGAAATAATGGTCCCTCATCCCAATTTAGTCCTAGCCAAGTAAGACCATCAAGGATATTTTGAGTATATTCTGGGCGCGATCGCTCTTCATCTGTGTCTTCAATTCTGAGAATAAATTTGCCGCCATGATGACGGGCATACAGCCAGTTAAATACAGCAGTCCTTGCTGTACCAATATGTAAATTTCCCGTAGGACTAGGTGCAATACGAACTCTAACAGTCATTCGATTTTAGATTTTGATTTTACTTACAATTGTTAACGTTAGCGCCAAATATACTTCTGGCTAACAACCTAGATCAGAACTAGCCCCCCTTTTCAAGGGGGGAAACTCAAAGTCCCCCTTTTCAAGGGGGATTTAGGGGGATCTCTGCGTAAGTCCTAAATACTTGATTCTACGGGACTGACGGGGCTCGAACCCGCAACTTCCGCCGTGACAGGGCGGTGCTCTAACCAATTGAACTACAGTCCCAAACGCGAATTTTTTCGCGACAATTTCTAGTATGCCAGCATTATTCTGGTTTGTCAACTATATTTTCAGAATTATCTTCTAAAAACTTGACTAGCCAATCTTTAACGTGACGGGTGGCGCGACAGTCGTCTTCGTTGTAACGCAGGATTAAGTCAAGCAGGGTGCGATCGCCTTTTTGTAACCACTCATCATACCAGCAGATAGATTGCGAACCACTCGCTAAGGGATCTCGCCAGTTAAACCCCAACCAGTTAGCAATTAATTTAAGCGAATATCCATGCAATGGTAAAGTTACCGTATCTATAAGCCCTTGATGCAGATCGACACAGCGCGATAGTACTGGCTCAATTAGTTGATATGGTGTATTGTAAAGCTTTGCTAAACGCTTGATTGTGTCCGTTTCATAAGGCGAATAATGAAAAATTGGTGCATTTGGATAAGCTTCAATTAATTCTAAAAATTGCTGCCAGATTAATTGCTGATCTTCAGGTTTTTCTGCTAACACAGGATAAAATTTTTCTGTATGAGCAATTTTATTAACAACTAAAATTCCTAAGAGATAGTCAAGTTTTAAACTTGGTTCCGCTTCAATATCAAAATAAATTTCAATTGGTGCTGTAGGGATATTTAACTGATTTGAATCAGATAGAGATGGAACTAATAGCACCTGCTGGGTTAAAACAGCTTGCGCTTGTCTGACTATCTGTTGCGCTAACTCAGCGTCCATCTCTGGCTCTAAATAAACTGGATTTGCATCAGCTAAAGACTCTAAGCTAGTTAGTCTGACTGCTTTTAAATGTTCGTATCGCTTGGGAGTAACTCCTGGTAATAAAGATAAATGCTCTTGAGAGATTGCAAGCTCATGGCAACCTTTTTGCCAAGGGCAGATACTACACTGTTGCCGAGAAATAAATACTTCTGGTTCCTGCTTTTCTAGCAGCATTTGAAAACATTCTTTCAGATGAATTTGCAATTCTGGAAGCCAGCGCCACAAATCTACTTGATAATTTCCTCTTTCACGTAAAATTAACCAAGCTGATTCTGACCAAGCACCTTGAACTGCTGCTAAAATTTGGGTATGATATGCGGCAATAATTTGATATTCTTGCTTGGGACGTTTGCCTAAATGAATATCTATAGGAATATAAACCCAATCACCGAAGTATGATTTTCCAGGCTGTTTAATTAACAAATCTGGAGAACTTAATAACGTTAATTCCTCAAAAGGCGATTCGTTTAAACCTAGAGTGCTAGGTTCTATGGTTGTACTCAATACGCCTTGATAAATACGTTCAACACCCTGCTGCATTAAAGCTACGGTAGCCTTAACGCCAGCTTGCCAATCACCTTTTTGGTAATCTGGCTTTATATGTGGGGTAGCGCCTTGGCTAATTTGCTCTGTCAGAACAAAATTTTCATGCTCCAGTCGTTCTTGTTGTAGTTTCAACAAAAAATCGCTCTTGTCAGCTTTGAGAGTGCGATCGCCATATATATCTAAAAATGTTCTACGTGGGCAACGTAGATAACTTAGGAGTCTTTCAACAGTTAGCAGCATGACTCCAGCGTAACAGTTACCAGTTATTAGTTAAACTAACACGCATCTTAATTGTATAGATATCCCTTAATCCCTGTGTTTGTAGGTGAATCAGGACTTATATCAAATTCGGTCGGTTAACCATAATATGCGTAGGGACTCCTTGACAGACAAAATTTGCTACTGATAAAGATCTGGGTTTAACTGGACAAATTGTAAGACTCAAACCTAAATATAACAGGCGAAAATTAAAAGCTAACCGCTATATATAGGGGTTCGGCGTAAGTGCTGTGAATACCAGACCAATTAAGATGCACAACAGCTTAAATCAGAGAAATTATAGTTGATTGATAATTAAATAACTATGTATCTATTGTCTAGATCTTCAGCGTGCATTACTAACTGTGAACCAGAAACAATAAACTCAGTATTTATACTGAGTTTATTTACAAATATTTTTCATCCTCAAGCTTGACGGAGTTATGCCTAGCATAACGATGTATATTTTCACGTATATTTTATGTATAACTTCCTCGACTTATGTTTGTTTTAAGGTTTGTTTTCTTTTAAAAAAAGAAATCGCATCAAGAAATATTAAAAAAATGTAAAGGTCTTGACAGTTTTAAAAAAATGCTGTCATATATTGGTTAGTTCAAAAGTTATGAATTACTACTTATTACAAGTAAGTAAAACCTTTATTGGGAGATGTCAAAATGAAAGCTCAAACTTGGATGATTGGCTTATTAGGCGTAGCTGCTATTGGTTTAGTTTCATTACCTTCTTATGCAGGAAGTGGTGATGATGCAACGATTATGGACAGCGATCAAAGTTCTTACACCACAGGTAGCGGTAACACTTCTAATCAAGGCAGTGATCAGTCCACCCAAACCATTAGAGATGGCGCTAGTGGGAATAGTGGTACTGTAATACGTAATCGTCAAGTTTGCGATCAGATGGGCGACGACAATGTATGCAAGCAAACCAGTACTCAAAGGGAGCAAAGAATTCGTACCAATCGCGGTGGTAGTGCTACTCAAGGTACAAACTAACAGGCAATAAAAAGCGTATTGCTGTTGTTGTACATAATAATTAATTGCCGGAGAGAGAATTAACCTAGAAGATAAAATTGATAGGTAAATTCCCTCTCCTAGAATATTTTTTTAATTGTCGAGGAACCACCCATGCTGTTGAAAAAGTTAACCATAATGGTGGTGGCTTTCGTTTTGGCATTACCTAGTTTAGCTCAAGCCGATGATATTAATATCGAAGCTGGCAATAGCAAAGTAAATATGAGCCAAGATGGTAGCATCAACGTCCAAGCCGGAAAAACTAACATAAATGTTGATTCTAGGGAATCATTAGCTCAAGTTAACGTCCGTAGAAATCCACGAGTTCGTAATGCTCCCAGAAGAGCGCCTGCTGCTCGAAAAAATCCCAGGACGACTCCAGCCGCTAGAGCTAATTCTAAGCCAAATCCAGCCACTAGAGTTAATACTGTAACTCGTAGTCCTTCTATTAATTCCATCAATAACTCTGTAATTAAACCGCCAGTTAACCCAGCAACCCCATCTCAAATCAGAAATACTCAAACCAGTAGTTGTAATGATGATATCAACTACTCATCTAACCAACAAACGACTCAAATTACTGGTTCAGGTAGACAAGTTTATCAGAGTAATGTTTCAACTACGTGTCCATAACTTGATGACAGGAGGTTAATTATGAAATTTAGCTTATTAGCTGTTGCTTGCTTGTCTATTTCTACAATTTTCACAGTAGAATATTCTCGAAATAATTCTGCCTCTGCTCAGTGCGTACAGGCAGATGTTTCTGTTCAAGCTAACATTAGCGGTTCTAGACAACCAACAGAACGTAGTAATGATGTACAAATGACAAGTCAAGGCCCTTGTACCGGAAATTCTCAAGTAACTACAGGTGTTCAAGTTAACGTGGGCGGTAGGGGTAGAGTAATTCAAAATCGGAGAGTCCGCCAAGAAATGAACGGTGGTAGTGGTGTAGATGGTTCAACTGTTCAAATTAACTCAAACGTAGGCGTTGACGTTTATAACCCAGCCGACAATTATCCCCATTAAAAGGCAATGATAAGCTGTTGTGTATTTAAATTGTATGTTTTAGAGGGAGAGGAGGGAGGAGAGAGGAGGGAGGGAACAGGGTTTGATAACTTTTGTCTCAATTAAAAATGTAAGATTTAAATGCGCCTTAGCTTAATTCGCTTAGTTGTCAGTTAGCAGCTATCAACCTGTTTTAACTGATAGCTAAACCCTGATGGTTATTGATGAAGTTAACAAAACTTTTTTGTCATGGGATTCTATTAAATAGTTTAAATTAACATATTGATTCGTATTATAAAAAGAAAATGAATCTTAATTATTTAAAGCTAACATTATGTACTTTCACCATAGCGTTATTAAGTCATATCTTACCTGCTAGATCTCAAGTTCAAATACCAAGAGAGGGCAACTCTGTTTTTAGCAGTCCTAGCGAAATTTATATTCAAGAAGATGATAATTATCTGAATGTAAACCCTGAAGCAACAAACCTGAATCAAGATTGTGACATTTTAAATTCAATCCTGCAAAGAAGTCAGACAAGTTTAAATAATTTGTGTTTTCCTCAACAGCAACAGCAAATTCAACCGGGAGTTATGGGTGTTAATTTAAATATACAAGAAACTACCGTAAGTTTGGATGCAGTAGAGTTAAAACAACCTTATCTCTTAAAAATTACTATATCTGATATTAATACAGAATTAATTGCCGGAGAAATTAAGTTAGATAATAGAGTAATTAAATCTTTAAATAATTCTCACATTGAAATAAATCTATCCCCCTTGCTATCAACAGGTATACACAAGGTTGAAATATCAGGTAAATATCGCCCTGCTAACTCTACAGTTAAAGTTGAGTTGTTAGGAAGTCAAACACAAGTATCTCAAGAAACATCTGGTAGTGGTACGATTAATCAGATATTAATAATCAATGTCAGATAAGTAGGTGGGCATAAATAAACGTATAATGATTTACCCAATCACCAGTCACCAGTCCCCAGTCCGGTGTCATTGCAGGTAACGTTTAATTTCACCCACATACTTATTTGTTTGGGAGAAATAACTGAATTTGGTTTAAAATAATGAAGCCAAAAATATTCAGCCGTAAGCAGGAATAATTATGTCAAATAAAATTACCAAGATAGTTTGGTTAACTTCGTTGTTTTTAGGTGGTACAGAAACTTACTTGCATAATTTTGTTGTCGCTCAAACTGCAACAATAAATAATACACCAAACTCTACTATAGGTACTAATTCAGACGCTAACGTAGTTAATCAAATAGCGCCTCAGCAAAATGCTCAAACCCGAAATGAAATAAATTTTCCCAATATTTATCCTTTAAATACTCCTATACACACGCCTGTAAATACAGAGAATGATTTTGGATTAAATTTATCAGCAGCCGTCAATACTCTGGATTCAAATAATGTTACTGTATTTCTGGGTTTAATTTTTCAACCAGGACGCACAGATTCTCATAGAGCTAGGATGGCTAAATTGCGTTCTGAAACTGAAGTATTAGATACGCAAAGACAAATTTCTCAAGCTCAATTACAATTACTACAAAAGCAAATTGCTGAAGCGGAATTACGTTTACAACGTATGCAGCAAAGTCCTAATACTCAGCCGCCACAAACTTCTAATCCTGCTAATGATCCCAAAAATCAACAAGTAGTACCTATGCCAAATTCTCAGAGTAAATAAACTCATTAAACCAATGAGCAAAGGTCTAAAATACCCCCCTTAATCCCCCCTTATTAAGGGGGGAAACTAGCTCCCTCCCCTTGGCAAGGGGAGGGTTGGGGTGGGGTCAGAGATATTTATACAAGGGGTCTATTGAATAAGAATTTAATTCTACACTTCAGAATTAAGGCTCGTGGCGAGTTTAAATCTATCACGAGCTTTAAGTTGAGTAATTTGAGTTAAAAATTACTTAATCATTAAGTAAATTGCCCAAATTGCCATTGCTCGAAGATAATGAGAAGCGCGAAATGTTCCAGCAGCAGTGATGGCTTCTGGTGTGCGAAATTGCAATCCATTATTATAGATTTGCTGCACAACTGCTTCTGTTAGCTGGAAGGCTTCATCTTTCATACCCATCTGAATCATAAAGGCTGCTAATCCAAAGTTAATCCCAGTCCAAACTTCTAAAGGATGAGTAGCTTGAGGATTTTCTGGGGAACCATCAGCTAGAACACCATTTGCAGCACCAATAAAAGTTGGGGTTAAACCTTCACTATCTTGTGATAGTTTTTGATTGAATTTTAAAAAGCAGGAATCGTAGACAGTTTTTAAAGCAGATTCAACGCAATCATTAGGCACAATATCGGGTAGATTTAATAACCGAGCATAAAATTGACCACAAAGTTGATCTGCCATTACCACATTTGAACCGCTTTCGCTATCAAGTTGGTAATATTGACCGTTCCAAAGTTTCTCTTGATAGAGAGGTTTGGATTGTTCTAGCCAAGATTTATAGGTAGCGATCGCACTTTCAAAATTACTATCTTCTAATTCAATACCATGATTAATCAAAATCTCGCCAATTGCGATCGCAGCTTCTAACGCAGCTAACCACAACCCACCACAATAAGCACTAACTCCTTGCAATCTCCAATCATCAAATGTTTGATCCGGTGCGCCAGAATTTTCGGGAATACCATCGCCGTCTAAGTCAAGCTCCTTTAAATAAGCTAAAGTCTTGACAATTGCAGACCAACATTCGCTTAAAAATTCTATATCCGTAGCACCAGTTAATAGATAATCCCGATAAACTTGCAATACAAAGTCAGAACCTAAATCTTTCCATAAATTGCAATCTTGGTAGCTAGTGTAATTAGTTTTCTCCCAAGGATGTTCATTAGGTGCGCCTAAATCGTGGGGTGTAGCATTAGCAGCTTTGCGAATAGCTGATGCTTGGTTGTATCCAATAATCCGAGGCGTATTATCACTCGTAGGAATTGCCCTGGCATAAGCTTCTAGGACTGCTTTATCTAACTTGGGCCAAAGCATTGCTAGAGCAAAAGACCCATATAATCGTACATCTAAACTTTCATACCAACGGTAATCTAAACATTCTAAAACGCCAAATTGACCAATTCCGTCAGTTTCCGATGCAGCAGTCCAAACAGTACCACCATCAGCTAAAATATATAGCTCATTAAATAGCGCCATCTTAAACCAGTTAGGCAAGTTCGCATTTTTTAAAGTTAATTCTTGCCAAGATTGAATTTGCTCTTTCCAGGTATCATCATGTTTAAGAGCAGTACGAACAATTGACCAAGCATTATTGCCAGTACGACCGAAGAAATCTGTATAACGCCGATAATAATTAACGCCAGTGGCAAATTCTGTCACTGGAAAATCCCAAGCTAGAACAAAGGGAATTTTTCGGGTTCTACCAGGGCGTACAGTGAAGCGAATAGTCATTGCTGCGGCTATTTGTTCACCTGGATCAGCAGGTGTTTCATCTTCCTTATCCCGTAAGGAACCATCAAAAGCGAAGTTTTCCCAAATTTCCTCACCGTTTCCAGCAGGGTTCCAACGGGTATGATAGAAAACTTCGACGCTAGGATTTGTGATAGTTGCGATCGCCCATTGTCCTTCACCTTCCTGAACTTCATCATGAATCCTCACGCGATCGAGCAAACATCCTGCCCGAAAGTGATCCACAATCCATTGATTTAAATTCCCAGTACTATCTTTCCAACGCGGTTGATATTCGTAAACTGGGCTACCATCATCTCTAACTTGTACCTGGGGTGTTTTAATCGCATTAGTAAACCAACCCACAGAATTCTGCCAGGTAAGCATAATACTCAGAGTAATCGGCTGATCTGTGGGGTTATGCGCCGTCCACTCAAAAACACCTACGGGATAGCTACTTTCTTGATAATTATCCGCCCAAATTGGGGAAAATTGTTCGCAAGTTAACTGTGCTTGAAACACTCCATCATAAACAAACCAACTGCGGGGATATAACGCATGATATGTGCCACTGCTTTCTGTACCCCTACCTGTCTTGGGATACCACTGCCATGTAGATAAAGTACCATCTTCAGGCGGTTCAGTACACATAGCATAAGCTTGTGGGGCTGAATTTCCAGCTTGTTCAAAAACACTAAATTGGCAAGCAGGAAGACTTTTGAAAGTATGCTCTCCGCCATCAATATGCCACAAATTGAAATCGCCCCGCGAGGAACGACCAAGGCAACCAGCACCAAAGCCACCCAAAGGCATACCGTGCCAAGGGCCATCATCTAAATTGCTAGGGTAACGAACAGTATAAGGTTTGTCCCAACCAAGACCGATGGGACGATTCCATGTACAAGAAGGGATTTGAGGACGCGGACTAGGATTGATCATGCCCTGATCTTAAAGTGTTGAGCTACGTTGTATTAAGGGATTGAGCGAAATTTGCCTAAATCTGTCTAGAAATAAATATTTAAGTTAAGTAATTTGCTGATCCCGATTAAAAAATGAGAAGAGTTATAAATAAAGATATATAGTCTACCATTTACAAGTCTACTCGGATTTAAAAATTTAATTATTGATGCTACCTACAGCGTCTAATTAAAAATTAATTTGCTCACTTCAAACAACCCTCTTTTGGGAGGTAATCGAAAAATACTGCCCGCGTGACTGAACTCAATAGATTTCTGGCATCAGTAAAATTTGGGAAAATTAACCACAGATACACACAGATGTACAAAGCACTTAACAATTCACTATCTCAAACAACACCTTAAATCAGCGATCGCACACTCTAACAACAACAGGACATAATGATTACAATTGAAGACATGAAGCGCGAAACAGAATTACCTGTGTTAATGACAGATGAGCAGGGGTTCATTGTTTACGTTAACGAACCTTTTAGACAAGTATTTGGCTGGGAAAATGAAGAAATCATCGGTCAAACTCTGGCAGCAGTTATTCCCAATAGCTTTCATGATTCACACAATTTAGGCTTTTCTCGCTTTGTTATGACTGGAAACCCTACAATCCTCAACCATCCCCTACAACTCAAAGCCGTCAAAAAAGATGGTAGTGAAATTGATGCCGAGCATTTTATTCTTGCTGAAGAAAATCAAGGGCAGTGGGTGTTTGCAGCGACACTGCGCCCGTTGAATCAGTAAAACTCGAATATATGAATACTTTTAATGGCACTAAAAATTCCAGAATTTCACTACTGATAATTTTGTATTTTAGGATACATCCATAAATAAATCTAATGGTAAGTGACCATACATTTCGTTAATCCCTCCTTCATATACAGATTGGCACGATACTAAAACACCCCGATGGCTACCTTCGTATGAATCAATATAATAGGAGCCATTTTTGAGATTGAATTTTAGATAAACAGCACCTTCCAACAAGGACAAATTAAGGTTTTCTTCATAGCCGAAAGCTTCTAAATAGCTTTGGAGAGTTGCTATCCCCTCATGGGCTGTATCCGCGCAAATACCTAAAATTTGATAATCAGAATGCTCAGTTAAAAGTAGTAAAGCTTGGCGAAGTAAAGCTTTTTCGGCTTCTGAATCAACAGTTTGGCTGCTCATGCAGTCATAATTTTTCAAAAGTTCTTGTGCTGCTTGCACTGTCAGATGAGCTTGTTGCTGCATAGTCGGTATTTTAAACTTAACCTCAAATATTTAACAATTTATTTATAATTTTAAGACATTTGACTTCAAAAAGTGATGAGCCTAAAATTTATAGCAAGTACTACAATGCTAAAATTAACTCACCTTCTCCAATTTCAAAAGCTCAAATTAAACATTATACTACAAGTAAATATTTTCATCACCATTTTGGGGCTAACTTACTTAAGATATTCCGCATAGACAATTTATTATTTTACCAAATTACCCAGCATAATCACAGCTTGTATCGGTCGCATCAGACATTATTAACCTGATATCTACTATGAATCACTTATCCAATAATTCTAACCAGCAAAAATTCAGAGCCGTTTTAGTAGTTGAAGATACTAAAGGCAAAAGGCTGATAAATCTTGAGAATAGTATATATTCCCTTGGCCGTGACTTAAAAAGTTCAATTGTTCTTCATTCTCCCATAGTTTCTCGACATCACGCAACCTTATTGCGTGTAACAAATACCCAATGTTATAGTTTTGTATTTAAAATAATTGATGGGGATTTACAAGGAAATACCAGCAAAAACGGCATACTTGTTAACGGAAAATTATCTGCATCAGAATCTTTAAAACACCGAGATGTTATTATTTTTGGTAGAGATGTAAAAGCAGTCTATCTGATGGTAGATGCGGATTTTTCTGAACCCGATATTTTAGAATGTTGTCAACAAGAAAACTTTGCCGAAAATTCCCATGATGCTTTTGATCCCAATGATACATTAGTTTCCGATCAAGAAAATGTTAATTCATTAAATGAGCCTGCTCTATTAAGATTAGCTTCCTTTCCAGAGTTATTACCTAGCCCAATTATCGAAATTGATCTGAGTGGTGAAATAACATATCTTAATCCAGCAGCAATTATGCAGTTTCCTGACATTCAAATAACAAAATTAAATCATGCAATTTTAGCTGGCTTACTGGATACAGTTGAAGATGAAATAAAACAGTTTTTTGTGAGAGAAGTAGAAGTTAATAACGCTATTTTTGAGCAATCAGTATATTATATCGCTGAAAGTCGGCTAATTAGAATTTATTTAGTTGATATTAGCGATCGCAAACGCACAGAAGCTGCCTTGCTTAAAAGTGAAGAGCGATATGCACTAGCAGCTATGGCTACTAATGATGGTTTATGGGATTGGGATTTAAATATTAATGAAATTTATTTTTCCTACCGTTGGAAATCAATGCTGGGCTATCAAGAAAACGAAATTAGTAATAGCCCTGATGAATGGTTAAATCGAATACACCCCACAGAAAGTGAGCGTGTCAAAGCCGAGCTTGCTGCTCATATAGAAGGAGTTACACCTCGCTTTCAAAGCGAATGTCAAATCTTGCATAAAGATGGAAGATATCGTTGGGTACTCAGCCAAGGAATTGCTGTTAAAGATGCTGATGAAAAAACCTATCGCATAGTAGGTTCTCAAACCGATATTACCAGAAGAAAGGAAGCTGAGGCACAACTAATTCACGATGCTTTTCACGATTCGCTAACTGGTTTATCTAATCGAGCTTTGTTAATCTTCCAGCTACAACACACAGTTGAGATGGCTAAAAGACGGAAAGATTATTTATTTGCTGTACTATTTCTAGACCTCGATCGCTTTAAAGTTGTTAACGATAGTCTAGGGCATCATATTGGAGATCAACTGTTAATTGCCTTTGTTAAAAGACTGCTAACTACTACTCGTTCTGGAGATACTGTAGCGCGTATAGGAGGAGATGAATTTGTAATTGTACTAGAGGATATTCAGTCAGTAGAAGATGCGAAAGAAATTGCCGAGCGAATCAAACAGCAATTAACATCGCCTTTTAATATTAACGAGCATGAAATATTCACAAACGTAAGCATTGGAATAGCATTAAACACAACGGATTATAACCAACCCGAAGAACTGCTCAGGAATGCTGACATAGCTATGTATCGTGCTAAAGCACTTGGAAAAGCACGTTATCAAATATTTGATCCAGAGATGCACACACGAGCAGTTACACTATTGCAGATAGAAAATGATTTACGCTATGCAATTGAGCGTGAAGAACTTGTAGTTAACTATCAGCCAATTGTCGCACTTTCAACTGGCAAACTTATGGGTTTTGAAGCACTGATCCGTTGGAATCATCCAGAACGGGGAAAAATTTCTCCATTAGATTTTATTCCGATAGCAGAAGAAACTGGGCTAATTGTAGCGATTGGTTATTGGATACTCCGTCAAGCTTGTATGCAACTTCAAGAATGGCAAGAACGTTTTCAACCAAATCCGCCATTAACAATGAGTGTGAATATTTCTGGAAAACAGTTTCTAGAATCAAATTTAATAGATAATATTGAATCAATTTTGCTAGAAACTAAAATCAATCCGGCTTGTTTAAAACTAGAAATTACTGAAACAGTGATTATGGAAAATGCCAATGAAGCAGTCAAGATGCTATTACAGATAAAAAAAATAGGTGTGCAGATATATATTGATGACTTTGGCACAGGATATTCATCTTTAAGTTATCTACATCAGTTTCCCTTCGATGCCCTAAAAATTGATCGTTCCTTTATCGAACGGATGTCTCAAGAACGTGAGGGAGAAGAAATTGTCCAAACAATTATTAACCTTGCCAAGAATTTAGGAGTCTATATTGTGGCAGAAGGAGTGGAAACTAAAGAGCAAAGTGAACTCCTTCAGCAAATGGGATCTAATAACGGACAAGGGCAAGGATTTTATTTCTGTAAGCCTTTAGATAACAAATCTATGGAAGAACTAATTACTAAAGATATTGATTGGTTGCATCAAGGCAATTAACAGTAAACAGTAAACAGTGAACAGTAAACAGTAAACAGTAAACAGTGAACAGTAAACAGTAAACAGTGACCAGTGACCAATTAACAGTGACCAGTGACCAGTGACCAATTAACAATGACCAATTAACAATGACCAATGACCAATTAACAATGACCAATGACCAATGACCGATTAACAATGTTATAAATTAATTATTTCTTAAACCCGCCCCTAGAACTAAACGCCAACTTGCTGTCTCTTGTACTGCCTCTATGCTGACTTCCAAAACTTCGCCCACCCAACGCGAATCACTAAGTTTTACACCAATAACCTCAATTTGACTATTAGGAACTAATCCAATCCAACGAATTTGAAAATTACGTTGTTGAGGCATTCCTGGGTAACTTCCTCGTACTGGATCACAGCTAAGGATATAATTTTCCCGATCGCAAGTTTGAGTAAATAAGCGGCGGCTACCTGCATTACTTTGGTATGCTGTGCTTTCACCGTCATCTTCATATAAATCTAATTCACCTTCTCCTCCTGCATAGACTTCTAAAATCAGACAAGTAGGCGGAGAACTTTCCACACGCAGGGAGACTGGTTGTAAAGGTAAAATAGCCCCCGCTTGGATAAATATTGGTACTTGCTCAATAGGAACGTATAAATTTAAATGCTGATTTCCTGGGTAGGATTTATTTGTGGCTCGTTCCCACCAAACGCCTGAAGGTAGATATACTCGACGGTAACAGCCAGCTTCTACCACTGGGGCAACTAAAACGCGATCGCCTAATAAAAACTCAGTTGGTGTCTGATAAGCTTGTGGATCATCCCCATAACCTAAATATAACGGGCGACAAATCGGTAAACCAGTATCATAAGCAACTCGGCTTAAATGATAAAAATATGGAATAAATTCCATGCGCGTGTGGAAAGCTGTACGAATAGCTTGCAAAACTCTACGCCCATAACCCCAAGGTTCCCGCACCGTGCCAATCTACATCTAAAATTAGTACGCTTAAAGGTAAATTTTGCTGATCAAATTGCTTGACAAGTTGTTGATAATCTGATTCATCTAGTCGCCCGAACAGCGAGAACCATATCCCATAAGCCCAACGCGGTAACATCGGGATGCGTCCGCATAATTGAATAAAGTCTTGTAGGGCTTGGGCGTAATCTAAACCGTATGCAAAGAAATACCAGTCTTGCGATGTCAGATTTGGGTTAATTTTAGGTTGATTTTCTGCTTGATCAAAAGAAGTGCGATCGCTTAACCAACCATTTTCTATGGCTGCGCTGTCAGAATCATTTAGTACGCTATAACCACTCTTACTAAGTATTCCAGGTGGAAAGTGCTGCCATTGTTTCCAAAACTCTTGAAGATGGGGAGGGAATTTTTCAGGGCAAAAATGAGCATGGTACCATAAAGGCGGATCTTCAAACTCTGTTTGTTCACCGCGATCGCGCAGAAATCTGTGTGCTTGTTGTAATGTTTTATAAATCCATTCTTCAGTATCAGGATAGCTGGCCTCAACTGATGCCGGATGCACCCCTGTCGGTTTAAAGTTGCGGTGGATCAGATCTAGACTACTGAACGTTCCACCTAAGTTATCATAGTCAACACTCGTTGGTGTCCAGCTTCCTGAAAGCTTGCCACATTGCCAAGATATTTGCAAATTGCTGTCGTTGAATCTTTCTGAATCGGGTTTGTAAGCAATCTGGATATACTCAGTATCTAGGCGTAGTATTCCATCAGTAAAGGCGATCGCTTTAAATGCTACCGGATCAGGTCGTGTAAACACCTGCACAGTACAACGATCCTCAAATTCACCTGTTGCCGACCATTCCAAGCGTACTAAACCATTACTCAACGCGCTGAATCGAGCATTTCCACAACAGATGCGATCGCCAATTTGCTGATATTCCACAGTTAACAATTATCAATTATCAATTATCAATTATCAATGACCAATGACCACACAACTACAGGGACAGCAAAATTTTTATGCTTATTTCCACAGATTGAGGTATGATAATAGACTGTGAGTTTTTTTAAACCCAATGCTGCACGCTCAAGAAATTATTCGCTCAATTGAAGCGGAATATCTAAAAACAGATCTACCTATAATCAATGTAGGTGACACCCTGAAGGTGGGAGTAAGAGTCGTTGAAGGCGGTAAACAACGGATACAGCCTTATGAAGGTGTTGTGATTGCTCAAGCACGTAGTGGAATTAACCAAACCATTACTGTACGTCGCACCTTCCAAAATGTAGGCGTAGAAAGAGTTTTCCTCCTCCACTCACCTCGAATTGACAGCATCAAAGTATTGCGTCGCGGTAAAGTGCGTCGGGCTAAACTTTATTATCTACGCGCTCTAGTTGGTAAAGCTACCCGCATCAAACAACGCTTTGATCGCTCTCTTTAATTCCTACTTGCCACAAGTATGCTGTTAGCAGTTGAGCAATGTGCCACACATCTTACGCTTCAACCATGCTTGTGAAGCGTAGTAATTTATACACCTAAATCGGTTGTATAATTCATTTGTTTTGTGGCACTATTAGCTCTCAACAGCGATAGTATTTCCAAGAAATAGGACAAATTGAGGAAGTTGCCGTTAATTTTTAATTAAATAGTGTTATTTCCCTTTAAAGTGTGTTAAGATAAGTCATCAGTTAAGTTTGCTTACGATCAATTCGTGCGCTCTTAGTTCAGTTGGTAGAACGCAGGTCTCCAAAACCTGATGTCGGGGGTTCAAGTCCTCCAGGGCGCGTACAAAAAGCGCAGATTGAGATATCATCTGCGCTTTTTGCTTGGTTATTAATTGGTTCGGTTCGACAAGACAGATAAGCATATTGACTATTAACAGTAAAGTTTGTTAAGCTGCTAGATTAGTGTGAATTAGCTAATATACTTAAATATTGGGGTTAAAAGTCCAGTAAGACGCACTCTCAATAAAACACAACAATTAAAAAACGCTATATTGCCTCTGAATATGCCAAAAAGCATCCATTCGGCAGTAGATATAGCGTGAGATATCCTATTTTTGGGTAGAATTGTTGTTGTGTTTAGTTTAAAGGCTGTAGTAACCGTTAACTTTTCACTAACTATGTAGCAAGCGGGAGACGTAAACTATTGTGGCGAAGAAAAGTGAAGCAGAGATAGAAGAAAAAAACGCTGGGTTTAGCCCAGTGGAATTCTTTGATAGCACCAAAGAAGAACTAAGTAAAGTTGTTTGGCCTAGTCGTCAGCAGTTAATTAGTGAATCTTTGGCTGTAATCTTGATGGTATCTCTTTCTGCAACAATAATTTATTTGGTCGATAACTTCTTCACTTGGGTAGCAGGAAAGGTGTTTTTATGACTTTTGCAGCGGAAGAATCTTATGATGATGCCGCGCACCAAACAGGGGCAACCATACAACCCCGATGGTATGCTGTGCAGGTAGCTTCAGGCTGTGAAAAGCGGGTGAAAAGTAACCTAGAACAGCGCATTCAATCGTTTGATGTAGGTGATTGGGTTCTCCAAGTCGAGATACCTCAAACCCCCACCGTCAAAATTCGCAAAGATGGTTCACGCTCACCATCAGAAGAAAAAGTATTTCCTGGCTATGTGCTAGTAAAAATGCGGCTTTGGCGAGATGAAGACGGCGAGGAAAAAATCAACGATGATGCTTGGCAGGTAGTCAAAAATACCCCAAATGTGATTAACTTTGTGGGTTCTGAGCAAAAACGCGGATATGGGCGGGGGCGTGGACACGTTAAACCTGTGCCGCTAAGTGTAACAGAAGTTGAACGAATCTTTAAACAAGCTACAGAACAAGAGCCAGTAGTCAAAACTCATCTGGCAGAAGGAGATAAGATAATTGTTCTATCGGGACCGTTTAAAGATTTTGAAGGTGAAGTAATTGAAGTTAGCCCCGAAAGGAGCAAACTCAAAG
Source organism: uncultured cyanobacterium (assembly GCA_963711165.1). Classification (GTDB taxonomy): domain Bacteria; phylum Cyanobacteriota; class Cyanobacteriia; order Cyanobacteriales; family PCC-9333; genus Crinalium. The sequence continues at coordinate 174,484 of CAVQDG010000083.1, forward strand.
CGTTACTATCTATTTTTGGACGTGATACGCCCGTGGAATTAGAGTTTAATCAGGTTCAGAAACAAAGCTAACAAGAAATGGCAAAGAAAGTTGTTGCAGTAGTTAAATTGGCTCTGAATGCCGGGAAAGCCAACCCTGCGCCCCCTGTTGGTCCAGCACTGGGTCAACATGGTGTGAATATTATGGCGTTCTGCAAAGAGTATAACGCCCGTACCGCCGATCAACCAGGCATGGTAATTCCGGTAGAAATTTCGGTTTATGAAGACCGGAGTTTTACTTTTGTACTGAAAACGCCACCTGCTTCAGTTTTGATTAGAAAAGCAGCAGGAATTGAGCGAGGTTCAAACGAACCCAACAAAAAGAAAGTTGGTTCATTAAGTCGCGCCCAGTTGCAAGAAATTGCTCAAACAAAAATGCCTGACCTCAATGCTAATGATATTGACGCGGCAGTAAAAATTATTGAAGGTACTGCCCGTAATATGGGTGTCACCATCAACGATTAGAGCCTTCTCTGGCACTTCTGAGTTGACGAGTTGATTCAAAATCAACTTAGAAACCAAATTTCAAGTTTACAAGCGTTGAAGGGGAAGAGGTAACTCGCTATTTACCCCAGGAGAATAAAATGGCAAAGAAAGTTTCTCGTAGATTTCAAGCACTGCTAGAAAGAGTTGAAGACCGAGCTTACGACCCAACAGAGGCTTTAAATCTGTTAAAGGAAACAGCTACGGCTAAATTCCCAGAGTCGGCAGAAGCTCATATTCGTTTAGGAATTGACCCGAAATACACCGACCAACAATTACGGACGACGGTGGCGCTACCTAAAGGCACTGGTCAAGCGGTGCGGGTAGCGGTAATTGCTAGAGGTGAAAAAGTTAATGAAGCATCAACTAATGGTGCAGATATTGCTGGTTCAGAAGAGTTGATTGAAGACATCCAAAAAGGGATGATGGATTTCGACTTGCTGATTGCTACCCCAGATATGATGCCCCAAGTTGCCAAGCTAGGTCGGCTACTTGGTCCCCGTGGTTTGATGCCTTCTCCCAAGGGTGGTACGGTGACATTTGATTTGGCAGGTGCGATCGCAGAATTCAAAGCTGGTAAATTAGAATTTCGGGCTGATCGTACAGGCATTGTTCATGTTATGTTTGGTAAGGCTTCTTTTTCAGCAGAAGACTTGCTAACCAACCTCAAGGCATTGCAAGAAACAATTGACCGCAACCGTCCTTCTGGAGCCAAGGGACGTTACTGGCGCAGTATATACGTTTCTGCGACAATGGGTCCCTCTATTCAAGTGGATGTTAACGCCCTGCGTGACCTAAAACTTAACGAGGCTGCTTGAAACAGTAAACAGTAAACAGTAAACAGTAATCATGCGTATGGTGGGGGATTCAAACCCGCCACCAACGCGCTCCACAAAGATTTAAAGTTTAGTGGGGGTCTTAAACACAAGGATAAAAACACTCACTGTTTACTATTAACTGTTAACTGTTTACTGATAATTTGAATTTGAGCGTAAATCTCAAATTTGATTGTCAAAATCCATTGCCAATTAACTAAATAGACAAAGCCAAAGACAGCAGGAGCAATTGCTTAATATCCTGCCGAGGTTGATTGAGACAGATTTAGTCTTGCCACTAAAAAAAGTGGCGTGACCAAAAATCTCAAGCGAAACCCCGGCAAAGTTTCCGGGGTTTTGTTTTGGCTTTGTCTGGGGAAGGCTATCTGAGGAAAGGGATTTTGAAATCTGGAGAAAGGAGGTGAGAAAAGATGGGTAGAACCACAGAAAATAAAAGTGCAATTATCGCTGAACTCAAGCAAAATTTAAGTAATTCCCAGTTGGCTGTCGTCATCGACTACCAAGGCTTGACTGTTGCTGAAATTACAGACTTGCGGCAGCGTCTGCTTCCTAAAGGTGCTATTTGTAAGGTGACAAAAAACACCTTTATGCGGATTGCTGTTGAAGGCAATCAAGCTTGGGAACCAATGACGGAATTCCTCAAAGGGTCTTCCGCATTTTTGCTCGTCAAAGAAGACATTGGCGGCGCAATTAAGGCATACCAAGAGTTCCAAAAAGTCAGCAAGAAGACTGAACTTCGCGGTGGCGTGATGGAAGGTCGCGCTTTGGATCAAAACCAAGTCAAAGCGATTGGCGACTTGCCATCTAAGGAACAACTCATGGCTCAGATTGCTGGCGCTATCAATGGCGTGGCAACCAAGTTGGCTGTGGGAATCAACGAAGTTCCAGCTTCGCTGGCGCGAGGACTCCAAGCTTATTCCGATAAGGATAATAGCGACAGCAATGCAGAAGCGGCATAGCTTTTGGAGACTAATAGCTATTAGCTAATAGCTAACAATTTTGTCAACATAATCAAATCTAAGTAGAGGTAATTCATGTCTGCTGCAACTGAAGAAATTTTGGAAAAGCTAAAATCTCTGACTCTTTTAGAAGCGTCAGAACTCGTTAAGCAAATTGAAGAAGCTTTTGGAGTTAGTGCTGCTGCTCCTGCTGGTGGCATGATGATGATGGCTCCTGGTGCTGCTGCTCCTGCCGAAGAAGTAGAAGAAAAAACTGAATTTGATGTCATTCTGGAAGAAGTTCCTGCTGACAAGAAGATTTCTGTTCTTAAGGTTGTTCGTACCTTGACTGGTCTAGGTTTGAAGGAAGCTAAAGATTTAGTTGAATCTACACCTAAAGCAGTTAAAGAAGCTATTGCTAAGGATGCTGCTGAAGATGCTAAGAAGCAGCTTGAAGAATCTGGCGCTAAGGTAAGTATCAAGTAATAGTTACCTAACACCGTTGTAGAGACGCGCCATGGCACGTCTCTACATTTGTTTACGGGTACTCGTCATTCTTTCAAATACTACACTCGACATTTTAGGGAATATTTTATAGTCAGAAGAGTAGGCGCGATCGCCACCACCGATTGCTAGTATATATGCAGTTGAATTATCTTTGGTTTCCACAAATGCTGCTTCTTGTCTTGTCGTAGAAGTTGAGCCAGCTTTGGAATGAAAATTAACCTCGCTATCCGCTAAAGACTGACCTGAAAAACCCACTATGGGATTAAAATCTTCAGATGTTTCTGATTTTGTTTTCCAAGTTTCTGGTCTTAAATCTCTTTTCAGCAATCCACACATTTTTTCACTAGCTACTGGTGAAATTGCTTGTTTAATTACACATATTTCATAGATTAATCTAGCGGAATGATCTGTAGTAATTAAATTACGCAAGGGACGTTCTGCGTCGCCTCTCATTTGTAATTCAGTGCCTTCAGGTTCTTCCATCTTTAAATAGTAAATCGGATAGGTTTTTTGATTAATATTAATTCCTTCATAACCAGCCGACCTAAAAAATCTGTTCACTGATTCACGTTTATTTAGCCATGCGGCAAATTGGTTATCTGGTAACTCAGATTGAGTTTTAGTATTAGTTATTTGGTCAAGAATAAAACTTGAGGCATCGTTATCTGAATTTTCAATCATTTTAGAAATATATATATTGAAATCCCTGGGATTTTTCCAGATACCGTTTTCTAATTGTCCATACAAAGCAACCATCCAAAACATTTTAATTACACTAGCTGGATACCTCAGTTCACTTTGTTGGTATCCAGCTATTTCGCCAGTTTTAGCATCAATTAATGTAATTGATAAGTTTTCTGTGGGTAGTTTTTTACTATCTGCGATCGCAACTAATTCATCAACAATTACTTGCAATTTTTCACTATGTTGAAATTTGGGGGGTGTAGTGAGGTTATAAACAATTTCTAAATCTTCTTTTCCTGACTGTCGAGTAGGAATACCTTGTGAGGATTGTTTTGCCCAAGCGGGTATCGTTGACTGTTGATCGGATAAGCTGGCTGATGCTAATCCTGCGGTTACTGATTTAGGAGATGGTTGATTTGGGTTGAGCTTAGTCAGACTACTTACTGCCCAATTTATCAAGGTAAAGCCAAGAAGTGCGATCGCGATCGTAGCTACTCTTAACCTCCAAAGTTTAATAGTACGGCTTTTAGATATTTGCTGACGTACAAGTGCGCCACCTTTTCCAGGCTGATTTTCACGGTTATTGGGGCGTGGGCTATTGACTCGACTGGCTAGTAATGTCGCGTGGGTGTGAGAATTATTTTCTAAAAAAGCAATTCTATTTTTCAGAACTGTATTCTGTCGCTTTAGCTTTTGAATCAATTGATCGGCAAGGTTAAGTTCTTTCTCTAAAGCGGCAATTTCTTGGTCACGTTGATCCAATTTTACTTCCGACTTATAGCTCATACTCTACACCTAATTGATCTAAAGCTAAATTTTTGGTGTACTTAATCACAAAAACCTGAGTTAGTAGTTGTTTATTTTATTAATCAGCAAAATCTATCTTTTGATAGTTGATAAAATTTAACATATTAAAAATTTAGGGAAAGTGCTAGATCAACTACTAGCTGTGATAATACCATTGGTTGATGGCTAATAACAGTAGGTAGAATTAAGCAAGTATGGGATTATTTTTCACCATACTTGCTTAATTTAGTAATTTTAAAATCAGTTTTTGAATAGAGGTGGCTCAGGCTGCAACTAATCCGCTACCAGTAAAGTAAGCTCCAGCTTGATGTGGATCAAAACCTTCAGGAAAAACTGTCTCTTGATTGTACAAAGCGTTTTCTAATTCAGCCTCGTCGAGATTCGCTCCACGCATACTTGCACCATTTAAATTTGCACCATTTAAATTTGCTACATCTAACTGGGCTGCCCATAAATATGCACTATCCAGGTTAGCCCGACTCAAATCTGCATCAGATAAACTAGCACCATTTAAGTTTGCTCCACTGAGATTAGCATCGCTCAGGTGTGCTTCACTCAAGTTTGCTTTACTCAAGTTTGCATCGATCAGGTTTGCCTTATTTAACCATGTGCCATTTAAGTTAGCTGCACGTAGATTGACTTGGGTAAGAATGGCAACCCGCATTTGGGCATCACTTAGGTTAACTGCTGGTAGATTTGCCTTAGTTAAGTTGGTGCCACTAAGTTTTGCCTCACTTAGATCCACACCATCAAGATCTACTCCACGTAAGTCTACCCCGTTTAACCATGCACCTCTAAGTTTAATTCCGGTGAGCGACGCGGCGGCTAACTTGGCTCCACTCATTCTGGCTCCAGTGAGATTTGCCCAACTTAGTTTAGCCTCAACTAAGTTAGCTGAATGAAGGTTAATGCCACTGAGGTTTGCTCCACAAAGGTTAACTCCTTCTAAGTTAGCTCCGCGTAGGTTTACTGCTGTTAGAATAGCTCCACTGAGTTTTGCTCCCTTGAGATTTGCTTTAATTAAAACTGCTCCTTTCAGGCTGGCTTTTGTCAAATCTGCGTCTACTAAGTTTGCATCGTTAAGCTTGGCAAAACTTAAATCTGTACCATACAAAAACGCACCTTTCAGTTTTGCCCCTCTTAAGGAAGCTCTGCTGAGGTTAGCTGATCCAAAAGATGCGTTTGATAAATCTGCCCCGCTCAGATTTACACCGCTAAGGTTGGCTCCTACTAAGTTAATTTCACGAAAGTCTCTTTCTCCGGCTGCATATCGTTTTAACAATTCTTCAATATTCATAACAAGTAGTCCTTAATTTTTTTAGCAATTTATCTTGATCTAGATTTCCCTGAAAAAATCAGAAAATTCTTATAAGGATAAAAAAGACATAAAACTTATAAGTATGTGGGTGAAATTAAACTTTACTTGCAATTACTGGGACTGGGGACGGGTGTTTGGTGAGTGGGTAAACCACTCTTGCGTTTATTTTGCTGACAAAGAACCCCACCCCCAACCCCTCCCCTTATCAAGGGGAGGGGAGTTTGTTTTATGTTGAGTTACTTAGTGCCTATCGGAAAAGTGTTTTTAAGAGATTTTAACCACAGATGTAGGCGTAGCCGTGCCGCAGGCTACACAGATAAACACAGATAAATGTAGATAAGTGTAGATAAATGCAGATATTTTCTGTGATTAATTATTTTTCGGATAGACTCTTAATACAGGACTTACGCAAGTTTAAAAAGTTAAATAGTATCTAAATGCCGATTATTTAAGGCTTTTCCCCAGTCACCATTCCCCAAAACCACCCGTAGCTAAGGCTTTAATCAGGAGATAACGGTTGTTTAATAGCTGCTGCGTGATTTAAGGCTTTTTAACTGAGCCATTTTACCAACTGTCCACTGCTAAGTTACCAGGAAAACTGCTCTCATCAGCTTTTGAGGCAATTTAGGTGTGACTTGAATCAAAAGTGGTTACTTTTCGTCACTACAGTATAACTATTGCTAGTTAACTAGAGACATTGGGACATTTTTAGGACATAATTATGAATCAAGCAGAATTTTATGATAGAGCGATCGCATTATACCTAGACTCTCTAGATGAACATCACGGCTTATTGCTCAAATACTGCCAATTATCTATCGGGCTGGGAATCGTCAAATCATTAAATAAAGATTATAAAGTAGAAAATTGCTTAAATATCAAGTATGATTCAGCTTTTACTTGTAATGATTTATCAGCTTTAACAATTCAATATCTTGAAGAAAAAGCTCTCGCTCTGGGAATTAAAAAAGTTATCTGGGAATCTTTAGAAGTAGATAGTATTTTAGATTGGTGCCAAAGACCAGGAAATTTAACAAGATAATTTAACATTTTCGTGAACTAGATACATTAAAGTTATGTAAATCAGCTTCCCAAATACTAATATAAATAAAATTACAATCTTGTTGTACAATCTGACCTTTTAATGATCCTTGAGTAAAAGTAAAGGCATTGTCTCTACGTTGTTGAACTCGTAACAACCCCTGTTTAACTTCTGGAGTGGCTCCACCTTCTAATAATCCATCTAATGTATTTAACATTACTTGTGGATTTACTGAGTTGGAAAAGGATACTTCTGTTTGGAGAATATTTTCAGTCTTGCGGTCATATAAATAACCTAAGTCAATTTGGTTAGGTTTTAATTTATAGACAACAGCACGAGTTTTGCCCCAAGCTCCTTTAGCATTTATACTTGGTTTTCCTAGTGTTGCTTGTACATTACTTATTGGTGTACCCGTAGGAAATGCCGGAACTTGATCAGATATATTTTGGTTTTGACTATTATCAGATTTAATTACTGGTGAAGGCGATCGCTCTATTATTGGTGAGGGCGATGCTATAATAACTGGCGGTTCCTCGGTTTGCTGTGGTTGTGAAAGAATTGAAGGTTTAGGCGATTTAGAAGGTAATGGAGAGGGAGATTCTGAAATAACTGGTGGTATTTCTGAAGGTGAATTAGAAGGCTCAGATTCGTTTGTTTCCTCTGTATTTTTCTTTGTTGGTGGTGATGGCGAGGAAGATGCTACTTGAGGCGTTGGATCATTATTCTTATTAAAAATTCGGTTGAAAGCGATCGCACTACCAACAAAGCCGCAGATAATTAAGATTGCTAGTACCCAAGGTTTTAGCCAGCGTGATTCATTTGAGGCGATTATATTGGGGTGACTAGCAGTAGGTTGTGAAGATGCTTGATTTTGTCCGCCAGCAGGTGATACTGCTACTGTTGCTTGTGTTCCAAGCGTATTAGAAATTGGGGAATTAACACTCTTCTGCAAAGCATTAAGCATTTCTTTTGCAGTCGAGAAGCGATCGCGCGGATGTGGTTGAATAGCCTTATCCAAAACACTAGCTAAACCAGAACTTACACCTTGGGCGCTACCATGCCACATAATCATTCCAGTACGCTGATCAGTTGGCAACTCTTGTGGCAGTTTACCCGTAAGTAAATAGATAGCAGTTACTCCTAGACTATAAAGATCAGTAGCATATACGGGTTGTCCAGTCGCCTGCTCGCTAGGCATAAATCCTGGCGTACCAATTACCATTGTTTGGTTAGTGCTACCCATCGCTTCTTTCACCGCACCAAAATCAATTAGTACTGGTTGGCGATCGCGATCGCGCACAATAATATTATCCGGTTTAATATCTCGGTGAACCATCTGCTTACTATGCACATATTCCAAAACTGATAAAAGACTCACCAGAATATCTTTGACAGCTTCTTGGGTTAATGCCCCTTGACGCTCAATAATTTTTGTTAAGGTATCGCCATCAATCCATTCTTGAACTAAGTAAAATTGACCACCTTCAGAAAAATAAGCATATAGTTGAGGTATTTGCTTACTTACTTCCCCTAACGCCTCTAAAACAGCAGCTTCTCGCTGAAATCTTGCTTGCACTTGCTGGTACATTTGGGAGTTATTCGTCACTGGTTTAAGTTGTTTAATCACACAGCGACGCGCAGAAGGCATATGGGTATCTTCTGCTAGAAAAGTGTTGCCAAACCCACCACTTCCCAAAGCTTGAATAATGCGATAGCGATTGTTTAAAAGTGTCATAAAACAATTAACAATTAACAATTAACAATTAGCAATTATAGGACTTACACACCGAAAGTCTGAAACTTTGATCCCCCCTACCCCCCTTAAAAAGGGGGGAAAATTCAAAGTCCCCCTTTTTAATGGGGATTTAGGGGGATCTCTGCGTAAGTCCTGAGCAATTAACAATTAGGCTCTCTCGTATTTGTATTAATAAATAAATCTTATTGTAGGGGCGGGTTGACCTTTATCTTATTATCATACAGAAATCTCTCTTAAACCCGCCCTTACCAAATGCAGATTTTATTTCAAATCTAGTAAGCCGCTTTCTTTTAACTTAGGATTAAACCTAATTTCTGTCTTTACTCCACGAGCTTTTAGCTCTAATAAAATCGTTTCTTCAACTCTTCGGGCTACTTTTTTTAATAATTTTATTTGCCCTACTTCATCCTGTTTAGCAAAATTTTCCTGTTCCTCCTCAGTCATTGCCGACTTAGTATCAATAGGATCATTCCACTGAGCTTGGTCAGTTTTATTTCCCACAGGAATAGTACCATTTTCTTCAATCCAACTATTTTGGATACTTTCTAAAATAGTGCGATTGGGACGTTCAATAGTTTGAGATTTTAACCAATAACATTTTTGCGGCTGACGAACTAAATGTTGCTTTAGGCTGAGATAAACATCACGAGAATAAGCAACTAATTGTAACACTTGATCGAGATCAAAAATTGCATATACCCCAATTTTTCCCTGCAAATTTTCTGGTAAATTACCAGTTTCATCAATATAGGGAATATATTCCAGACTAGAGATAGATGATATTTCAGTTGAATCAGTCATTGATTAAATCCTACAAGCTTTTATCCTATTTTTCGATAAATTGCACAAAGGCGGCTCGGCTTGAAGATTTTTGCTTGAAACATAAAATTCGGTGGGACGTTGATGATGATATAATCTGGTGAGTTATGGTAAACTTCATATTCAGCAGGCATCCCTTTAGGTGTAGCTTCACTATAAGGAACAGGTTGGAATAATAGTTCTGTAAACTCAACTGCCTGAGCTTGTATATTTTCAGCTATTTGCTTGAGAAAGCTTTCGCCCTTGAGTAAATTAAACAAAGTTTCTTTGGCATCCTGCTCTAGCGTAAAACTGCTATCAAAATTATTAATTATTTTAATTAGAGCCATTGGCTTTATTCGTTGTTATTGATGGCAAACTATTTTAAACATAATAACTGAGATCTTGCACTGTTTTCAATACACGGCTTACGCAGAAATCCCCCTAAATCCCCCTTAAAAAGGGGGACTTTGAATGTTCCCCCCTTTTTAAGGGGGGATCTAAGTTTCAAGCTTTCGGTGCATAAATTTTACCCCGCCCAAAAGCGGGAAATACGATCAGGTGTAGCCCGATGACAGAAGAATTGGTATAAAACAATTGTAGAGACGCGAAATTTCGCGTCTCTACATCCTTTTTTGGAGTCTATTAGGATTTCTGCCTTAACTAGCCAGACTTGACTTAGAACTTAAAGGTAGTGCGGAGAGTTCCTACATAAAGGGTGTCATTATTGCTGTTGTGTTGTGGATTGAGAATGGCAAACACACCTGGTGTGATTTCAACATTGTCAGTCAAGCGATAACGATAGAAACCTTCTACATGATAGGAAGTACCTTTGTTATCTTCACGACCGCTAACATCACTTTGGGTAACTTTGGGTGGCATACCGAACACAAAGCCTAATACGTTACCTTTTTTACCAAAATCAGGCAAAGCTAGGGTAACGGCGTAGTTCCAAATATCCGCAGAATTACCAGGGTTAACTGTTGTCGAAGCACCTGCGGCTTCAGCTTGGGTATAACCTGCCCAACCAGAAACAACGAATCGTGGGCTTAAGCTCAAGCTGGCTTCTACACCATACTGATTAGTTGTAGTAGGAGTATTGCCAAAAGGTTGATTGGCAAAGGCGCTGCCAGTTCCAGATGAAACACCAATACCTCCAATACCTGGGAATGCGTTGGTATCGCTGGGGCTGGGATTAGTAAAGGAGCGTACATACGTTAAACCTAAACCTAGTGCATTACTAGGGCGGAAAGCCAATTGAGCTAAGGCTGCATAAGAACCATTAAAAAGGCTCAAACCGGGTCGCGTAGCAGTATCAGTTTCAGGTCGATTGGCGATATTTCTGGGAACTGCGTAGCCTACAGACAGCCCTACTTGTTGGCTTAATTTGTAGTCAAGAACTGCACTTGCACCTTCCGCACTTTGCCGATAAATTGGGTTGAAGCGCCCGAAGCGGGAAATAGACCCACTGGAAGCACTTTCTAATAAGGGGTTGAAGGTATAAACGATGTCGTTGTACTCGGTTCCCGTAGCACTCAAGAAAACGTTGGCTTTAGGGGTTAAGGGGAAGCGATATTCTAGACGATGAAGCTCAACATTGTTGCCATTATCGCCATCAAACCCTAAGCGGGTCATGTTTGTACCTGTTAAAGCACCACTAAAGCTTGGGGTATTTCTGGCTTGTAGACGGGTTCTTAAACGGTCTTTACCAGTGAAACTGGTATCCAGATTGAGACGAACGCGATTTGAGAGGATAGGTTCTACATTGTCAGCAGTCTGCCCACCAGTAGTAGGACCACTTTCACCAAAGACTTCACTAGCTGCAATGATTACTTCACCAACTAGCTTTGTTGTAGTAGAAAACTGACGCTGTTCGATAAATGCTGTACGACCTTCCAGGTTATCTACCCGTGTACCTAAAGTTGCTAGTTCTGTGCGAAATTCTTCAGTTAGTCGTCGCAGTGCTTGTAAGTCGCTTTGAGAAACACCACCACCAGGATTATCAGGTGTTGGTGTTGGTGTTTTGGCAATCAAAGCTTCAATTTGTCTGAGACAAGCATTTAAACCAGCCGCAAACTCATAACGTGATAGCGCCCGATTACCGCGATATGTGCCATCAGGATATCCTTGCAAACATCCATAAGTTTGCACAACCCGTGATAAGGCTTCATACGCCCAGTCGGAAGGTTGCACATCTCGAAATTGAGAAACATTAGTGACTTGGCTCATGCCATCTTCACCACTAACTTCGTTGCTGTAGCGCTGCAATTGTTCAATATTAGTGGTTTCAGCAGGTAGTTCTGAGCTAACTGGAGAAGCTTGGGCTATGGTTGTTTCTTCAGTTGGAACAGCCGCCGTTTGTTGTGTAACGCTCTCGGCTGCTAGGCTGTTATTAGCAACTAATAATGATGCTGCAATGGCTGGAGCCACTTTAAAAGTGTTCCACAAAATTCTTGACATGGTTTTCTCCTCACACCTAACTGGACTTAGCTTTGATGGGCTTTCCAGACAATTTTTCTCACTCAGGTATTGTCTCACAAAAATTTACATTCTGTGTAGTGCAGATCACATCTTTAGCTAGATGAAATTACTAATTTATTAACGTGATAAATTAAACATCTTCAGAAATTCAAGGCGCTAACCCTTGAGACGCGCCATGGCACGTCTCTACATTCATTTTTGAAGATGTCTAGTTGAGCGAACTGACACGGAGTGCGCTTGCGCTATCGCGCTTAATTAAATCTTCCGGTGATTACTGGCTGAAAAATTCAGTCGTTAATTCCAGACTTAGACTGTTAGTTAAGCGTTAATCCTAAAAGGATATTACTGGGATAAATTTAAAATTGAGCTAACATTTGTTAATCAACAGGTTAAATTTAGGAAAAGTTACCTGTGACGATGTATTTTACTCGTTGACCAATATTCGTGGCATGATCAGCCATTCTTTCTAAATGACGAATTGTTAAACACAATAATAAAATCGGCTCGACAACACCTTTAATATCCTTTTGATAAGCTAATGTTTGATAAATTTTTTCGTAGGCATCGTCTACAACATCATCTAGCTGCTTAACTCGATGCCCTGCTACTGCATCCATATCTGCCAAAGCTGCTAAACTAGCTGCTAACATGGCTTGAGCCTGATGAGACATTAATTCAATCTCACCTAAGCAGGGGTGAGGCGAGTAAGGAAATAGTTTAATAGCAATCTCGCCTAAGTTTTTAGCGTAATCACCGATGCGCTCTAGATCTCGTACCATGTGTATAAAAGCGTTTAACATCCGTAAATCCTGGGCAACAGGTGCTTCAAGTGTCATCAAAGCTGCACAGTCTAGCTCAATTTGGTGATAGAAGCGATCAATTTGCTTATCTAATAAGGGAATTTTTTTAGCGGCAGCCAAGTCGCTGGCAAATAAAGCTTGATGACTCAGGCGAAAGGAGTTTTCCACCAAAGCGCCCATCCGCAGAACATCCTGTTCTATGCGCTTGGTTTTTCGCTTGAACTGAGTTCTTTCGTGGTTAATGTTTTGAATATACACCCCTAATTCCTAAAAAAAAACGACGCTTTTATCTAGATTGACTTATATTTTTAATTTGTGTGGTGTGGAAAAACACTATTTGTGAATTTATTTGATGCTAAGTAAAGTTGGAGTCGGTGAAGTTAGGCAAATTTAAGTTAGTGGTAGTTCGATTTGTAGCCACGCACCGCCTGTTTGGGGATCATTTTTAGCTGTAATAGAACCACAATGAGCAAGGATAATTTGTTTAACTATAGCAAGCCCCAGACCACTACCCGTACTTACTGGCGCTGAATTTGAATTACCTGCATCTATTTGTTGGCGATGTCTTGATGGTTCACCTCGATAGAGTCGATCAAATACATAAGGTAAATCTGGCTCTGCAAAGCCGTTGCCTGAATCAATAATATTAATTTGAATTAATTCGGCTACATCCTCATTAGGGAGGATGTTAACTTGAAAGTGAATAGTTCCTGCTATGGGGCTGTATTTAATGCTGTTGTCAAATAAATTTAGAAAAACTTGAGTAAGTCGAGCCGAATCCGCATTAAGTACAATTTCCTCTGGTTGGGTTTTTAACAAGCTAAGTTGTTTTTGTGTCGTAAATGGCTCTAGTTTCTGCCAAACAGAGTCAATTAATTCTCCTAGATCAACGGGTGTTAGGTGGAGATATTTACTGGGTTCTTGCTCTAAATGAGTTAGTTCGAGGAAGTCTTGGACTAAATTAATCAAACGATTAATTTCTGTGAGCATTTGCTCAACCCAGCGACTAAAGGGAGGTTGTAGACGACCCTGTAAATTTTCTGTGACTAAACGGATAGAGGTTAGAGGTGTTCTGAGTTCGTGAGCAAGATCTGAAACCCAGCGATCGCGTGATTGGGAAAGTTCTACTAAAGGTTGTTGGTTTTCTATAAAAACTCCCACTTGTCCTTGTGGTAAAGGCAAAGTGTGTGCTTTTAAGGCGATCACATTGCTATTTTTGGAAAATACTTGTGGTTCTGGTGATAGGTGCGATCGCTCTTGGTTAAATGTCGCTGCATCCGTATAAGTTGGGTGGAACAGCCATTCCATATCGCACTTTTGCTGTCGTTGGCGTGTTTCCTCGATTAGTTGATCTAATTCAAAAGATCGCACTACTTCTAGCAATAACCTAACTTGGGCAGACTCCCACCGATAAATCTGCAATAGCTGCCTTGCCTGATGATTGCACCAAATCAGTTGGTTGTCTTCATCAATGTGCAGATAACCAATCGGTGCTAAGTGGAGCAACTGTTGCCAACTTTGCAGCAGGATTTCTTGCTGTTGGCGTTGCTGCTTAACCAAACTGATACCCAGGCGTAAGCGAGATGCGATCGGCAATGAAGTTCCTTCGACACCTCCTGTTTCCAACAAATCCAGCATTTGCTGCATTTGCCGATGCCATAAAGTTTGTCGCCAAAACCACAACCCAATTCCTATTGCCAGCCCGAACAAAAATGCAATGACGGTCATTTTGCCCTATTCCTTAATTTACCTACCTTTTTAAAGGCGGTAGAGAATATTTGCAATGACCAATTATTACTAACCAAAGCGGTAGCCAAATCCACGAACGGTGATCAGATATTCTGGCTGACTAGGATCTCGCTCTAATTTTTCTCGCAACCAGCGAATGTGGACATCTACAGTTTTAGTATCTCCCACAAAATCCCCTCCCCACACTTGGTCGATTAACTGCTCGCGCGACCAAACCCGACGGGGATAACTCATAAATAATTCTAACAGACGATACTCTTTGGGGGAAAGATTGACTTCCTCCGAGCGTATTGAGACTCGGCATTCTTGGGGATAAACGATTACATCCCGATATTGCAGCACAGGAGTTGGAGTTAAAAAGCTGAAGCGATGCCGTCGTAATAATGCACGGCAACGGGCAATCAATTCCCGCATACTGAAGGGTTTGGTAATGTAGTCATCAGCACCTACTTCCAGCCCCAAAACTCGGTCTGTTTCAGTCGCCTTGGCGCTGACAATCAAAATTGGCACAGGGTTTCCTTGATGTCTCAGCAATCGACATAAATCCAGCCCATTAATTTGAGGCAGCATTAAATCTAAGATAATTAGGTCGAAGGGAAACTCAATGTTAGTGGTTTCAGGATTTTGGAGAAATGTTAATGCTGTCCGCCCGTCGATGGCAGTGACGACTTCATAACCTTCTTCTTGCAAGGAGACAACCAGCATTTCCCGAATTAAGTCTTCGTCTTCTATCAACAGAATTCGGTTTGTCTGCCCTAGTTCTGTACTGGAGGGACTTTTCGGCATATCTAGAGAAAGCATGATTAAACTCTATATCAGAAGCTCTATCCAAAGGTATACACTAAAATCACCCACTCAAACCTTATATAAAAAATTATCATTAGGGAGCAGAGAGGAGGGAGGGGGGAGGAGAGAGGGGAGAGGAGAGA
The DNA here is from genome assembly GCA_963711165.1 of uncultured cyanobacterium. GTDB lineage: Bacteria > Cyanobacteriota > Cyanobacteriia > Cyanobacteriales > PCC-9333 > Crinalium. Next base: position 189,650 of record CAVQDG010000083.1, read on the forward strand.
AATTTCTATCTTTCTTTGTAAGTCAAAACTCATGGTTGTAAGAGTGCATAAGTCGAATTTTAGATAATTAACCACAGATGCACACAGATAAACACAGATAGAATAGGTGATTTTTGCAAAAAGTTTAATTCCTGAAAATTGGTAACTAATAACTGTAAAAAAATGCTGCTGCACTTAAGTACTTGGTCTGAAGTAGAAGCTTATTTAGAGCAATCTCAAGGGATAATTTTACCGATTGGTTCAACGGAACAACATGGACCCACGGGTTTGATTGGAACGGATGCCATTTGTGCGGAAGCGATCGCTCGTGGTGTGGGTGATACTGTAAATGCTATGGTTGCCCCTACTATTAATGTTGGTATGGCACTACACCATACTGGTTTTCCTGGGACAATTAGTTTGCGTCCGAGTACGATGATTTTGGTGATCAGAGATTATATTAGTTGTTTAGTAAAAGCTGGATTTACTAAGTTTTTATTTATTAATGGTCACGGTGGCAATATTGCCACACTCAAAGCAGCTTTTGCAGAAACTTACGCTCATTTAGCAGATTTAAATATTCCCAATGCTGATTTGGTACAGTGCCAAATTGGTAACTGGTTTATGTGTAGTTCTGTTTACAAATTGGCTAAAGAATTATATGGCAATGAGGAAGGATCTCATGCGACTCCCAGCGAAGTAGCGGTAACGCAGTATATTTATCCTGAAGCAATAAAACAAGCACCGTTATCAACAGAGGTCGGTTCTGGACACAAAATTTATGGTGCTGCCGATTTTCGTAAGCGTTATCCCGACGGGCGGATGGGTTCTAATCCTGCTTTAGCAACCCCTGAACATGGCAAGCGGTTTTATGACCTAGCAGTTAAGGAATTAAGTAATGGATATTTAGAATTTTTGAACAATGACTGATAATTGTTAATTGTTAATTGTTAATTGTTCATGGATTTTTTTAATAATTACGGGTTTTTAATTGTCTCAATGTTGCTTGGTGCGTTATTGGGACTTTCTTTGTATTTACCTCTGATGGCGGGACAACTATCGTTAGCTAGTCCTGGTTTTTATGCTTTAGGCGGTTATATTGCAGCGATTCTTGCTACAAAGGTATTTCCTACTGCTGGTTTATTTCCAATTCCTTTATTGCTACTAGAGATGCTGATTGCTGGTGTAGTCAGTGGTTTACTCGGTGTAATAGTAGGAATTCCAGCACTAAGGTTACGTGGAATTTATTTAGCGATCGCAACTATTGCTTTTGTAGAAATTCTACGCGTTTTCTCTTTGAATTTAGATATTACTGGAGGCGCGGTGGGAATTTTTGGTATTCCCCAACCGTTTCAAACGCCTATCGAGTATTTATGGATTGCAGTGCCTTTGCTCTTTGTGAGTATGTTGATTCTCTATCGTCTGGAGCGTATTCGAGTAGGAAGGGCGTTTATAGCGATCCGCGAAGATGAATTAGCGGCTGGTGCGATGGGCATTAACCCAACTTACTATAAAGTACTAGCATTTACGTTAGGAGCTATTTTAGCGGGTGTTGTTGGGGCTGTTAGCGCCCATTTCCTCAATACTTGGAATGCGCGGCAGGGAACTTTTGATGCGAGTATTATCTATTTAACATCGGTGTTAATTGGTGGCAGCAGAACCTTTTTGGGACCAGTTTTAGGAGGTATGGTATTTACAGCTTTGCCTGAAGTGCTAAGAGCGATCGCAGATACAGGGGGTTTACCTAATTGGTTAGCTGGATTTTTGCGTGACGGTCGATTGATTATTTTTGGATTACTAATTGTGGTCGGAACCCTATTTTTCCCTCAAGGTTTAGTAACTCCAGATTTATTTAAAAAACGCCATAAGTCCAAAAATCACAGTATCTGAACAAATTTTTCAGCAAGATGTAGTAAAAGATCAGTCTAAATAGCTATGCTAAAGTTTTAATCTTAGGAATTACAGCACTCTTAATCATAGCTGAGGACAATTTATAGGGGTGAAACCTAGACATAACAAGGAAAATTTAAAAGCTAACTGCTAAAAGCTAAAAGCTAATTGCTAAAAGCTAATTGCTAAAAGCTAACCGCTAATTAAACCCTCAAGTTGACAACCAAGCTTGTAGCCTGGGACAACTAAGCCTATGGAAGCATCATTTGAAATTACCCTACAAATAGTTATAGCCGTAATTGCAGGCATTACTGCCCAAGTGCTGGCTGAATTTATTAAGGTTCCCAGTATCGTTTTTTTGTTAATACTGGGCATATTCCTTGGTCAGGATGGCATCGGGTTGTTACATCCCCAAGACTTAGGCATTGGTTTAGAAGTAATTGTCGCTTTAACGGTGGCAGTTATTTTATTTGAAGGAGGATTAAATTTAGAACTAGACGAACTGGGTAAAGTTTCTAGTAGTTTGCGGAATTTAGTTACTTTTGGAACACTGATCACCCTACTTGGGGGTGGAATGGCGGCGCACTGGTTAGGAGAATTTCCTTGGGCGATCGCATTTCTCTATGCTTCCCTGATTGTCGTCACAGGACCAACAGTCATTAGTCCCTTACTTAAGCACGTAAAAGTAGATCGCCAAGTTGCCACCCTACTAGAAGGAGAAGGCGTTTTAATCGACCCTGTAGGGGCAATTCTGGCAGTTGTAGTACTAGATACGATTTTGAATGCTGATACTGATCCGATTGAAGCTTTCTTTGGTTTGATCATCAGGCTAGGAATCGGTGCTGCTATCGGCATTGTTGGTGGCTGGTTGATGGGCTGGATGCTCAAAAACGCGAAGTTTCTCTCCGAAGAATTGAAAAATTTGGTGGTTTTGGCTGGACTGTGGGGTTTATTTGCTTTAGCCCAAACAATCCGTAGCGAGTCAGGTTTGATGGCAACTGTAATGGCGGGAATTGTTCTGCGTGACTCCTCAGTACCAGAAGAACGACTGTTAAGACGCTTCAAAGGACAGTTAACTATCTTAGGCGTTTCAGTGCTATTTATTCTCCTGTCTGCTGACTTATCAATTGCCAGTATGTTTGCTTTGGGATGGGGAAGCGTTTTTACTGTTTTAGCGCTGATGTTTATTGTCCGCCCGCTAAATATAGGGTTATGTACTTGGGATAGCGATTTAAACTGGCGACAAAAGTTATTTTTATGCTGGGTTGCACCGAGAGGAATTGTTTCTGCGTCGGTGGCTTCATTATTTAGCATCTTGTTAACTCAGCGAGGGATTAACGGTGGAGATGCTATTAAGGCACTTGTGTTTCTGACAATCATCATGACTGTGTTTTTGCAAGGTTTAACAGCGCGTTGGGTTGCACAATGGCTGCAAATAACTTCTCATCAGGCAACTGGTGCGATAATTATTGGCTGTAATCCCTTGAGTATCTTGATTGCGCGAATATTTCAAGATAAAGGCGAGTCTGTAGTTTTAATTGACACAGATGCCGAAGCTTGTCGCCTAGCTGAAGCAGAAAATTTACGGGTCTACTTAAGCAGTGGTTTAGATACGGAAGTTTTAGAAGAAGCTGGACTGAGTTCGGTTGGTACTTTCTTGGCAATGACGAATAATGGTGAGGTCAATTTTGTACTTGCTCAAAGGGCAGCAGAAGAGTTTAATCCTCCCCGCGTTTTAGCTGTATTTCCCCGTGATTCTGAAGCTACTACAGAGAATAAAAATACCAAGGTTCAACAAGCATTTCTATCTCAGTTATCTATTAAAACTTGGAATAAGTATTTAAGTGATGGTCAAGTCAAGTTAGGAAAAACAACTTTTAAGGAAGCTGGATTTTCTTTTCAACAGGTGCATCTGCAAGCATTAATTAATTCTGGAGAGTTAGTACCGTTATTAATAGAGCGAGATGAGCGTTTGCAAGTATTACCAGCAATGGAAGATTGGCAACCTGACGATCAAATTATTTATTTGTTACATGATCCTAGACCGAAGTTGCTGAAGCGTTTATCTGGCGCTACTCCTACTTCACGCTTGGCGTTAGAAAAATTATCAGAAGTAGAAGAAATTCCGATGCCGTCTAATTTAGTGGAAATTCCTTGAGGGTATTGGCAATCTTTATGGTTTTACAAATTAGAATTTACCTTAAAAATGAATATTGCCAGTGAAACAATAACACCATGTTAACCTGATATTGAGAGTAAAAAAAAATAGCAATTTAATTTACTATGAACAATATCACGATTCAAAATTTTGATGATGACTTAAAAAATCGCCTGCAAAAGCGAGCAGAATATTATGGGCGTTCTCTCGAAGAAGAAGCCAAAGAAATCCTCCAGGCTGTCTTGACAGAAAACACTCTCGAACCCCTAAACCTTGCCTTAGCTATCGAGCGACGTTTTGCACATTTTGGCGATTTTGAACTTCCGACTATTACTAGGGAACCATTACGCGAACCCCCTAATTTTGAATATTTACATGATAAACATCAAGCTAAATAGGAAACCCAAGCATTCATTGCATCTGGAGAACCATACCAAGTTCCAGGCGACTTGGGAGAATGTTTAACTCCCTCTATAGTTAGATTAATTGCTCCATCAAGATGAGCCGCTTCAATAGGTGTAATACCATCTCCCCAAGTATCCCCGCGCCCACAGGTTAATTTATAACTGCTGTAGGCTAACCAACTACCTCGTCGCCTAGCACCAAAAATAGATTTACCAGCGACGCAAACATATCGCAGATTTGGATAAAAAGCGCCTGGATAGTTGAGTTTGACAAAATCTAAATTTTTGCGTGTCCAACGTTCACCACTAATATGAGGAGTTCCGAGAGTTACTAGGGTGGCAATATTAGGATGAGCGTGCCATAAGCCAGCATCTTCTGTAACATCCCCATGAATACAATAGGGTTGTTCTCCTATATATATTCGTGAAATCCAACCGCCAGCAGAGTGACCAATTAGGTTAATCTGGGAAGCGTTGTATTTTTGCATAACTTGTTTTACCGTTTGGTCAAGTTGTCGCAAGATTGGTATCATCGACCGACCACCCACTGTCGGAAACCAATCGCGCGATCGCAATGGTACTGTCACAGTAGGGGAACCCAATTGTTCTAAAGATTGTTCTAGGGAACGGTAAGCTCTAGCACCTTCCAAATAACCAGGCAAAATGACAGTTGGTAACACGATGAATAAACTTTATTTAAATTGTGGATTGTAGATTCTATTGTGCAAACAGGCAAGCTTTACGGTATCGGCGTTGGTCCAGGCGACCCAGAATTAATTACTTTTAAGGGACTCAAGATTTTGCAAGGAGTGCCTATTGTTGCTTTTCCGGCTGGAGTCAATGGTAAACCAGGAATGGCACAGCAAATTGTAGACCGTTGGCTAGTTCCTCACCAAGTACAACTAAGTTTAAATTTTCCTTATGTACATGACACCGCAGTACTAACTCAAGCTTGGCAAAATTCGGCAGGGCAGGTTTGGGAATATCTTAAATTAGGTCAAGATGTTGCTTTTGTAGCAGAAGGCGATATTAGCTTTTATAGTACTTTTACTTATTTAGCTCAGACATTACAAGAGCTATATCCTGAAGTAGTTGTGGAATCAGTACCAGGCATTTGCTCTCCACTAGCTGCTGTAGCAGCCTTGGGAGTGCCGTTAACGATTCGTGACCAACGCTTAGTGGTATTACCTGCACTATATACTGTGAGGGAGCTAGAAGCCGTTTTAGAGTGGGCAGATGTCGTAGTGTTGATGAAGGTAAATTCTGTGTATGAAGATGTTTGGCAGGTGTTGAAGCAACATGATTTGTTAGAGCGTAGTTGGATAGTAGAACGGGCGACATTACCAGAGCAATTGATTTATGCTGGATTAAGCGATCGCCCTAATTTAAAATTGCCTTACTTTTCCTTGTTAATTGTCCAAGTGGCTACAGCGCGTAAATTTTGAAACTAATATGAAAACGGGATAGATTTTTTAGATCTGATTTTAAATTGCGATCGCAGCAGCGAATAATATCTGCTATGTCTTATTTTCCTTCCAGCCAAAACTTACCTGAATTGCTGCTAAATCCTAGTGCGATCGCGGTAGTTGTCTCCATCGGCATTCACGGCTTATTAGCCCTGAGTTTACCTACTTTATCTGCTTCATCTTTACAGCAAGAACAGAATACACGCTCAACTGTCAAAGTAGTAGCCTTAACACCCACAGAACAAAGTCGCCTGCCACAAACGACACCGCTACCACCATTAACTAACAATATACAGCCATTACCACTTACACCCCCAATAACCTCATTACCAGTCGTTCCATTGCTACCGCCTCCAGGCAATTATTCTTCTAATACTCCCCTCATCCCCCTGCCACCTGTATATAGAGAAGACACTCCGCCACCACTTTCGCGCTTACGTCAAAGATCATTAATTTTCCCTAGCCCTGAAGAAAGAAGGCCGCCCCCTGAAAGTAAAAACTCTAGCCCGTACAAAATTGATGATCGACCATTCAATGCTCTCCAAGAATTTCCTCAACCAGACGTAAAGGAAACTGATGCACCTCGCTCAGAAAATACTAAACCTAAGACAGAGGTACAGCCTGATAATTCATCTCAACCACAAGTTACAACAACTTCCACTCCCGAACCGCAAAGCACCCCACAGCCAACACCAATAGCACAGCAACCTCAACCACAACCCCAAGCAACTGTTCAGCCGTCACAACAGCAGGTAACTCGTGATGAAACTGGTACAACTGACGAGGCTGCACTCAGGAATATTAATGCTTGGGCAACTAAAACCCGTAATGGACAAGACCAAGGCTTAGGGCAAATTATTGTTGATTGGTTCCCAAAATGGAAGAAGGGAGAAGCGCCACCAATTAGCCTTAATCTCCGTTATCCAACAGAAGCCTGCCCAAATCAATGGGTTGGTACTGCTGTTATGGGTGTATTAGTTGATGGTAAGGGACAACTAACTGAGGAACCATTCCTAATTAAAAGTTCTGGTTACGACATTTTTAATCAAACGGCACAGAAAGCACTGAAAGCTTACCAGTTTCAAAACAATATTGGTAAAACACAACCTTACATAGTTAATGTCACGTTTGAATACGACAGCAAATTATGTTCCCAAGCAACGCCTAGCCCAACACCAACACAGTAAAATTTATGCAAATTTTAGATTAACAGGACTTACGCAAAGCCTAAGTCCTGTAGGGTGCGTTACGCAACGCTTTCGCACCCTACCCACTGCGTTGTACAATTTTAAGCTTTAGGTTTGGAAGTTGGTTTTCCTTCAAAATTTAAAGTAAAAAACCGATAAGTCCTGAATTGCCTGTAAATTTCTCCCTTGCGAGTAATAGCCAAATCAGTATTAGGAAAATCGCTCTTAGTTAGTTTGGTAACTAACTTCACCGTCCCTAGTTGCTTATCTGGGTAAGGTAAACCTTGCTTATCGAGAATAACCGGAAGAATTTTTCCAGAAACGAAATTACCTTTTGAGTTTAGCTTTACCTGTAAAACCATTGATTTAGCTAAATCTCCTTCAGTCGATAAAGTTCTATAACCGACAAAATTGCCCAGCGAATAAGCAATCATTTTTCCTTTATATAATTCCATCGCTCTGACAACGTGCGGTCCATGCCCTAACACCAAATCTGCACCGTTGTCAATCATGGTGCGGGCAAAAAGTACCAGATTTCCTCGGTTTTCTCCGTAGAAATTCTCTTGTTGATTTTTTACCCGCATTGCATCTGTTCCTTCAGCACCGCCATGAACTGATATCACTACAATCTTGGCTTTTTGTTTAGCTTCTAAAACCAGTGCTTTTGCTGCCTCTAGATTATTTAAAGAATTATGGACATCTAGGAAACTGAACCCAATAAAAGCAATTGGGATATTTTTTACCTTCTTGTAAACAATTTCATTTTTCTTGCCAACAGGTTTCATCCCGGCACTTTTGATATTTTTCATCGTGTCAGTAAAACCAACTTGAGAAAAATCTAAAGAATGGTTATTTGCAACGCTTAAAATATCAAACCCTGTTTTTTTGAAAACATTCGCAAATGTTGGTGGTGTCCTGAAAGCAAATACCATTGGAAGGCTCGTATCTTTGCCAACGCTAGAAGAATTAGTGAATGTACTTTCAAAGTTTCCAAATAAAATATCAGCACCGTTTAAAGATTTTTTGACTTTTTCAAAAATTTTGTTTTTGTCTGGTAATCGGTTATTAGGAAAATTAGTACCAGGAACAATATCACCTACCGCTTTGATAGTAATATAACCGTCATTTTTTGATAGTTTAGGTTGAGATATTGGTTTAGTGTCAGAATTTTCAGGAGAAGTAGTAACTGGCTTTTGCTCATTTAAAGGTGTGTTAGTAGGCTGAGATTTTGGCGAATCTTTAACAGTATCTTTTTCAGGCGGTTTTTCTGGAGAGGATTGCTGAGAAGGAGTTTGAGGAGTTGGTGTTGTGTCTGCTTTTGGAGTATTAGATGGTACTGAAGGTTGAGGTTTAGGATTTTTCTTAGATTTTTCCTCGGTTGGAGATGTCCAAGAAAAATTAGGTTGTGAGGATTTATCGGCTGTTGGTAAATTGCCAGGAGATTTTTGATTCGGTGAAGACTTTTCAGCCGGATTACGCTTTATTTTTTTCTTCGTTGCTGATGATGGATTTTTAGATTTTGAAGGCTCGTCCGATTTTGCCTTAATGTCAGAAGTGGATTTAGAGGAGTTTTTGTGTGAGTTATTTTTTTTGTTGTAATTATGTTTTTCAGGAGATATATGTTTAGATGATTTTGTTTCAGACGGTTCCGCAGGTTTTTCTGATTTGGCAGCAGATTTAGGCTCTTTTTCAGGAGAAGTATTGAGTTTTTCTTCTAAATTGGATTTTTCAGAAGATGATGATTTTGTTTCAGACGGTTCCGCAGGTTTTTCTGATTTGGCAGCAGATTTAGGCTCTTTTTCAGGAGAAGTATTGAGTTTTTCTTCTAAATTGGATTTTTCAGAAGATGATGATTTTGTTTCAGACGGTTCCGCAGGTTTTTCTGATTTGGCAGCAGATTTAGGCTCTTTTTCAGGAGAAGTATTGAGTTTTTCTTCTAAATTGGATTTTTCAGAAGATGATGATTTTGTTTCAGACGGTTCCGCAGGTTTTTCTGATTTGGCAGCAGATTTAGGCTCTTTTTCAGGAGAAGTATCTGCTTTGGTTTTTGAATTAATTTTATCAGGATGTGTCGAAATTGAAAAGGGATTGTTTGTTTCAGTAAATAAATTTTGTAAATCAACTGTTGTTTCTATATTGGACGTATTATCTATTACTGGGTCGGGCTGAGATTTGACGACTAAACCCCATGTACCAACCAAAAACCAGCTAATTGAACTTAATAATAATAAGGATAAATTTGTTGTATACTTTGTAGCTTTAGGTTTTGCCTGCTGGCTACCTTTACTAAACCAAGTTGGTCTAAAAATAAATTTAGACTCAGGCATTTCTTCTAACTCAAATGTCTGAGTCCAAATGTGATCTGCTTGGTTATTTTGTCGCCCATATACTTGAACGGTTTTGAGCCATTTAGTTCGTAAATGGTTTAGCTCGTTGTTAATCAACTTGATACAGTAAGATTGCTGGGGTGCTTCAGCAGATACCAGCACAATGTAGAGGCAAGTATCCAGGCGGTAACACTGTACGGTGAGGTCTTTATTATTTAAAGCTTGGGTAATGATAGTTGAAAGTGCTTGTTCGTTGCCGTTTTGGGCTAAAGTAAAAAGTTCTTGCATATATTTGATTTATTTCCTCACGCTAGGAGACTGTTTAAAAGATACGCCGGAAAAGGCTAACCTCAATTAGGTGAAATTATGATGTATTCAGCTATTTGAGGACTTATAAAGGCTAACTAAGCGTAATCTATGTTAAGTAGAATAACCTAAAAAACAGGAAACTAGAACCCTGCCCCTAGCCCATCAGTGTTCACGGGGAGGGAAGAAAGTTTGATATTGAATTAGGTTGACCTACTTAATACCAGATTTTAAGGCTATTTGGGAATTAGTTTACAATCATGTTGGGATATTTATAGTGTTATGAAATACAACATGAGTGTTGATTTAGTAAGGATACCACGTCGGTTATTGGTGACAGGTGGCGCAGGGTTTATTGGCGCAAATTTTGTTCATCACTGGTGCGATCGCTATCCCGATGACCGTATAGTGGTTCTAGATGCCCTGACTTATGCTGGTAATCGTGCTAATTTGAAGGGTTTGGAAGGGCGGGACAATTTTCGCTTTGTAGAGGGAAATATCTGCGATCGCGCCCTCATAGACGAATTACTATATACAGAAAACCTAAATACAATAGCCCATTTTGCGGCTGAATCTCACGTCGATCGCTCAATTATAGCACCAGACGCATTTATACAAACTAACGTTGTCGGGACATTAACCCTACTAGAAGCTTTCAAAAAACACTGGCAAACACTAAATCAAGCTACAACTAGCAGCGAACATCCAGTATTTTTGCACGTTTCTACTGATGAAGTCTACGGCAGTCTAACACCAGATGCCCCAGCATTTACAGAAACCACACCTTACGCCCCTAATAGTCCTTATTCTGCTTCTAAAGCTGGTAGCGATCATTTAGTACGCGCATACTACCACACCTACGGTTTACCAACAATTATCACTAATTGCTCTAATAATTACGGACCTTATCACTTTCCTGAAAAGTTAATTCCCTTGATGTGTATCAACATCTTAATGGGTAAACCATTACCTGTTTACGGAGATGGTCAAAATGTGAGAGATTGGTTATATGTTGGCGATCATTGTGCAGCTTTAGATGTAGTTATCCATAAAGGCGAACCAGGACAAACTTATAACATTGGTGGCAATAACGAAGTTAAGAATATTGATTTAGTAACAACTCTTTGTCAATTAATGGATGAAGCTGATATAAAATTGCCTGTGCGCCCTGCTAGTAAGTTAATTACTTTTGTTAAAGATAGGTTGGGACACGATCGCCGTTATGCGATTAATGCTACAAAAATTAAAACAGAGTTGGGGTGGAGTCCTTCTGTAACAGTGGAAGAGGGTTTGCGTAAAACTGTTGAGTGGTATCTTAATAACCGTGATTGGTGGGAACCGTTGTTGTCGCCAGAGTATCAGGCTTATTATCAGCAGGTTTATGCTTCTTAATTTGTTTTGAGATATTAAGGCGGGTAATTACCGCCTTATTTTTTTAACGCAAAGGGCGCAAAGGAAGAGCGCAAAGGGCGCAAAGGTAAGATTAATTCTTATAGCGATAGAGCAGAAAATTTATTTAAAACTTGATGAATCATGGCGATTTAGCTGAGACTTAAAAATGGCTTCGACTTCTTCATAGGGCATAGCATACGGAGATGGATAAACTGTCACATTAGGATTGCGACGGTTAATAAATAACTCTGCGATCGCTTCATCATCAGTAGGATGAGCTAAAATATACTTTTTTAATTCCTTACGAGTCATTTGTTGAAAATTAGGTTTCGTCATCTTGGTTAAACTCCCATCTGCCATCTTGATATATAGTAATTTCTAAGCTTTCTTCTATACCAGCGATTATAAAGATATATTCGTGGAGGGAATTGTATCTGAATAACCAAATTGGTTGTAAAAGATTAGACAGTAGTTGACACACAAATATAGTCGTAGATTTTTGCTTGTCAGTAAGCATTATTTGTTTGATAGGTTTAGCGATTAAACATTACAAAGTGGTTTATTAAGATTTATACTCCTACTCCTATCTGCCATGTTGTAGCTAAGAAAACTACAATAGCTGCGATCGCTAATATACCTTGAATTAATCGCCCAACTACTGTACCTACGACAATACCCACACCAGCTTTAAAAGATTGCTTAAGTCTAGGCTCAAATTCTAACTCTCGTCTGTAAATAAATTCTCCTACAATTGCACCTAATAAGGGTCCAATCACGATACCTAATAATGGACCTCCAATGGGTAAAGCTGGCAATAAGCCGAAAAATCCTAAAAATAAGCCTACTACTGCCCCAATTTGTCCCCAATTACTCGCTCCAGCTTGTTTTGCTCCCCAGTAGGTAGCTAAAAAATCAATCCCGATACTGAGCAGAAAAACGACAACGGCGACTCCTAGTGGCAAACCGACGGTACTAAAACCGTTAACTGCGCCCCAGATAATAATTGCCCCGACAATTAAGCTAAATCCAGGAATACCAGGAACGACAGCGCCAATTACACCAACAACCATCACGGCAACTAGCAGCCAGTAGATAACAGTTAAACTCATAAATTGTGTATACCTATAGTTTTATTAGAGATAGGGATTGTTCTTTCTTCACGTCTTGCAGCATTGCTTCGCAGTATAAACTTTAAGCTAATAACACCTGCTCAACAGTTAAAGCTAGTTCTGAAAAAGTTGAAGAAACTATACGCTGGCTCCCAGTAAACTGTTTAACTTGATAACTTTCATTAGCCAATAGGCAAACAGTTACTTGATTTTTTATTGGGTCAACAATCCAGTATTCAGGAATGCCTATATTTTGATATTCGGTGAATTTGCGGTTATAGTCGCGGTCAATAGATTCGGGACTGACAACTTCTACCGCTAGTAGAGGTGGAGTCTTAAGGATAGCCGTTGAGTTTTCAATCTCGCGTGCTTGGTCGTTAGTAATTACACAAACATCAGGCTTTCTGCCTTGCCCTGTGGTTAGCACTTCTGTACCACTGGGACGAACTTGTAGAGGTAATCCTAATCTTTGGATTTCTAAGAAGAAGCGAATTAGTAGCATCGTGATAATCGCTTCGTGCTTACCAGTAGCAGGAGGCATTAACAGTAAATTCCCATCTTCAAATTCATAACGGTTATCAGTCCCGTCATTGTAAACTAAATACTGCTCAAAAGTGAGTTTTTTTGTTGTGCTTTGAAGCATGGCACTTTGCCTCTTAATTCTGCCTCTAGCCTAAGCTATAGCGGTTGGCGATCGCATTATGTACTCTTAGAATCTTAAAATAATCTGCGTAGGCGGGTAGAGACGCGAAATTTCGCGTCTCTACATTAGCTCCAATCTTCAGCCTGCGGGCATTTCTGAATAACTGCTAAGAGTATTTGCCAATTTATCCGCAATTCCCTGTATCCAATTTTCATCTTGCTTTGTATAACTGCGAGGCGCATTGGCTCCTAAAATTAACACACCTCGATCGCCAATTGGTTGACAAATTACGCCTTGGGTATTTTCTGGCAAGTAATCAAATTCTATTCTGCCTGGATAAGCTTTCAAATCTACTAGATAAACAGGCTTTTGTTTATCTAAGACGCGCTGTAAAATTGCTCCTGGTTTGACATCAGGGTTAACTCCTAAGACTCCACGCCGTAATAGTACTTTACCTTGATATAAAATTACGAGCGATCGCGTGACAGTATTAGTTAACAATAAATGCGATGCCCAAGCTAGTTCTGTTTTCACCGCATCGGGCAATGTCGGTGATAGTTCAAAGCCTTCTTCCCCAATTAAATCAACTGCATCGGGAGTGCGTGACTGCACCTGTTGCCACAATAAACCAGTCAAAATTAAGAATGCAGTAACAATCACACCCACTGCATCAGAACGCGCCTGGGACTCTGTTAGTTCCGGTGTTAGCAAGCGGTTAATAAATAACAAAACGCCCGCTAAACTACCTGCAAACAATGGTAAACGTCGCAATACCTGATTTTGATCTGGTTTAGCCATAACTCTTGCGGTTAGCAATTCTGATATAATAATTAACGTGGAAGGGTAATAAACCACTTAAAAAACCCGATTGCTGCCGTGCGTGAGCAGACGCTGTACCTTGACAACTGAATCATGGGTTCTACTTCGTTGTTCTAGTCGCTCGACTTAATAGTTGAGTAACCTGAAAGTAGGTAAAAGATTCACAGGAACTAGACGACTAGCATTGTAAAGACGCGAAATACGAGCGTCTCTAACAAACAAAATTTGGTTTTAAGCCAACTACCCCAGGGCATGGGGAAAGTTAACGCTTCAGGAGAGAACCACCTCTACTTAAAGTACCGCAAGGAGCTTTAAGCAAGTGGACTCGTTGAATGAAGAATCCCTGTGGCAGAGCGCCCAGGGAGTGTCAAGCAACTAATCATTAGCTAAAAGCTAACCTTTTACTCATCGGGATCTATAATTCGCTGGAATAAATAGCCTGTACCCCTTGCTGTCAGTATCAACTCTGGATTACTCGGATCATCTTCCAACTTAGCCCGTAAGCGCGAAATGTGGACATCCACCACCCGCGTATCTACGTGGCGTTCTGGAGTATAACCCCAAACTTCTTGCAAGATTTCTGAGCGGGAAAATGGTTCCCCAGAACGGCTAACTAACAATTCCAGCAAGCTAAACTCCATCCCTGTGAGTCGGATGCGTTCATCGCCTTTATAAACCTGTCGCTTATTCGTGTCAATTTTAATATTGCCCACCAAGATGACACCGGAACTAGGAATGCCGGAGCCACCTATTTTGTCTACCCGCCGTAAAACGGAACGAATACGGGCTTCCAATTCTTTAGGAGAAAAAGGCTTAACAACGTAATCATCTGCGCCTAGCTCTAAACCTGTGATCCGGTCTGCTACATCTCCTAAAGCAGTTAGCATAATGATGGGAACATCAGATTCTTTTCGCAATTCCTGACAAACACCATAGCCATCAAGCTTTGGCATCATCACATCCAAAACCACTAAATCCGGTTCAGCTTTGCGAAAAGTCTCTAGGGCTTCCTCTCCATCGGCAGCAGTGACTACATCGTAACCAATCATCGACAGTCGAGTTTCTAAGATCCGACGAATGCTGGCTTCATCGTCCACTACCAGGATTTTTTCTTTGTGGCTTTCCAAGCTCTTCGATGCTCCTAGTTTCTATTGTTTCTGAACATTAATTTTTTATACCTTATCATTAACATATCATTGTCTTTAATTTATTTAAAAAGCTTGAAACCCTGATTGAGTCAGCTTTTTAACGTTTCTTTACATTAACGTCTCTTAAATTTCTTTAACAATTCGGGATGCCAAAGCCAAAAACGTCTTATTTTTGTAACGCCTGCGGTGCGGAATCCTCACAATGGTTTGGGAAATGTCCCTCTTGTGGCACTTACAATTCCTTGGATGAGCAGGCTACTACCGCGTCAGGTAATTCTAATAGCCGAAATGGTTGGCAATCTCAACCACGAGGTAATAGTAAATCGCCAAAATCACCTCAACCACGCGCTTCGATTAAATTTGCTGATATTACGGAAAGAGACCAACCTCGATGGTCTTCTGGATACGGAGAGCTAGATAGAGTACTGGGTGGCGGGATTGTTCCAGGTTCTCTAGTATTAATTGGTGGTGATCCTGGGATCGGTAAATCAACTTTATTACTTCAAGTAGCTAATGGTTTGTCCCAAAATTTCCGCATCTTGTATGTTTCTGGAGAAGAATCAGGACAGCAAATTAAGCTTCGAGCTTCTCGCTTGGGTGTTGGTAATTCTGCTGAAGAAGATGTAACAGATAAAGCTGTATTATCTTCTGTTGATCAAGCAAGTGACAAGAATCAGGTAACAATTGAAGCAGATATTATACAACCCTCGTCTGAGATAGTTACTAAGGCTGCTACTAACGATCCGAATTTGTATATTTTGGCAGAAACAGATTTAGAAGAGATTCTTAAGGAATTAGAATCTTTAAAACCTCATGTGGCGGTGATTGATAGTATTCAAACTGTTTACTTTTCAACTTTAACATCGGCTCCAGGTTCAGTATCTCAGGTGCGGGAATGTACCTCAGCACTGATGCAGGTGGCGAAGCGGGAAGATATTACGCTGTTGATTGTAGGTCATGTTACTAAAGAGGGTGCGATCGCCGGACCAAAAGTGCTGGAACATTTGGTTGATACAGTATTGTATTTTGAAGGCGATCGCTTTGCTTCTCATCGTCTGTTACGCTCGGTTAAAAACCGTTTTGGTGCTACCCACGAAATCGGCGTATTTGAAATGATTGATCGGGGTCTGCGAGAGGTATCAAACCCGTCAGAATTATTTTTAGGCAACCGCGATGATATGGCTCCTGGTACGTCGATTGTGGTGGCGTGTGAGGGTACTCGCCCAATTGTGGTAGAGTTGCAAGCTTTGGTAAGTCCAACTAGCTATTCTTCGCCGCGTCGTTCTACTACTGGCGTTGACTATAACCGCCTACTACAAATTTTGGCAGTTTTAGAAAAAAGAGTCGGTATTCCCCTATCGAAATTGGATGTTTATGTTGCTTCCGCAGGTGGTTTAAATGTCGAAGAACCAGCAGTAGATTTAGGAATTGCGATCGCAGTTGTAGCTAGTTTCCGCGATCGCGTTGTTGATCCTGGTACTGTTTTAATTGGCGAAGTTGGTTTAGGCGGACAAGTTCGTGCAGTTTCCCAAATGGAATTACGACTTAAAGAAGCAGCCAAATTAGGATTTAAACGCGCAATTATTCCCAAAGGTCAAAACTTCCCAGACGTAGGGTTAGAAGTTATCCAAGTAGCAAAAGTAATTGATGCGATCGTTGCTGCTATCCCCGTACAAAATAACATGGATGATCAGGAAGACGACAGTGAAGAGGAATACTGATACTCTCTAACTAAAGATATAATTCCCTAAGTTCCTCTACAGCATCTTTGATTTTTGAAGCATCTTTGACAAACCTACAAAAGTTAATTTCATAAGTCCAAGCTTCATAAAATGCCTCATTCTTATAATAGGAATTAGGCAAAAACACATGAGGTATACCCAACAAGATACACAATATATGCCCATGCAAACGGTTAGTAATGACTAGACGATACTGATTTAATTGGTAAATTCCACTGTGCATAAAACTCAAGGATTTTTTATGCCATGAACTGCTATCAATAGCCGTAATTTCTTGGTAATAATTCTTGTTGATTTTTTTCCATTGCTGTCTAGATAGCCATTCAGCAGGAGTCATTAATCCTCGTTGCCATCCTTCCCTAAATACTCCAGCCGTTATCTTAGCTAGAGGAGATTTTGGATTGCCTATCTTCCATTTATTGTGGTAGGAAATCCAATCTTCCACAACTAAATTCTCATTTTTTTGAAAATTAAAATCAAAATTTTTATTCAACTCTTTATCTTGCCGAATATTATAAAGAATAGATTGTTTTGCGGGTCTCTTAAAAAATAAACTTGGCATACTTGCCAAGTGGAAAGCTATATCAGGAGCCTTAATTATCCGGCAATTATCAAAATTTTTGATAGCAATATCATAGCTGTAATCATCACGAGTAAATAAAGTTAAATTAGGATGAGAATTATAAACTCTAGCAGCTTTTTCTAAATTATGCTGTTTGGAAAAATAAATTGTTTGTGGCAAAACAACTATAGGACGGTCTGTATATTTAGCAATAATATCTTCCCTAAAATTTTCATGGATAGACCAAATATCACCAAAATTGCCGCCACCTTGAATAAAAATTGGATATTTTTCTGTTTTTATTTCTAATGTTTCTTCCGAAAAATTATCAACAGTTGCACAGTAGCTAACCTTGGTTTTAAGAACCTGTGTTAAATAAAATATATTACCTAACCAAATCAGATGATCTCCAATATTTATATTATTAGGATAATCTAGTAAAGCACATTTTTCAAAATTACCTAAAACTTGAATAGCTTCGTATAATTTATCTTTAATTTCTAGTGTTTTTGTATTTGTTATGGTTTGATTCATTTTTTTTGTATAGTATTTGTTCATAATAAAAGTTCTAGGCAATCTTATTTGCGGAGTAATCTTATTTTAAAAATATAGAAAGGGCTTAATAAACTACTAATTAAAACCTCCATTTGGCAATCTACAGCTAAATCTTTTTTAAAATGTTTTCTATGTTGAATAAAATAAACAGTTACTTTTTGCAAATCATTGAAAAAATATAGTAAAAATGCAAATGGCATTTGCCAAGCTGTTAAGCGTATCATTCTAATGTGATGCCTAGCCAAACCAATACCACGAACTAGAGGAATTAAATATTCCCGCTCTAGTCTTTGAAGCGGTATTTTGTGGTATATCAACATTTTGGGATTATACCAAATTTCCCAACCTGCCTTTTGAATATACAACAACACTTCTACATCTTCACTAGCGAGCATGGATTTGCCAAGCCTACCTTTTAAAAACGTATTTTGTGGAACATTCTCCATCCAAGCTTTCCTACGAACTACCAATCCTGCTCCTGGTGGAAGTACGCCCCTACTGGAATAAATATGCGGTTTTGAACCTCTTTCTACAATAGCTAAATAATAAGATGCTACCTTTTTAACTTTATCAGGAGGATTTACTTCAAAATCACCGTGAATTTGCCCACCGTATGCTCCTACTTGTGGATTATTTTTCCCAAAATTATAAGCTGCTGCTACCCAGTTAGATGTAGGTATATTATCGTCATCAAGAAAAGCTACAAATTCTCCTTGAGCTTCTAAAATTGCTCGTTGTCTAGCGAAGGCTAATCCTTGTTGCTGCTCAAAACAGTATTTGAGTGGATGACTAGAATTCCAATCAAGTTGATATCTTTGAACAAGTTTAGCTGTAGTATCTGTACTATTGTTATCAATAACAATAATTTCCCAATCAATATTTTCTATATTTATCTGGCAGCGAAGTTGAGATAAGACTTCCGGTAATCTTAACTCTCCATTGTAGGTACAGATAGCTACACTAAAATTAATCATTTCAAATTTATATCCAAATTAAATAAGATTAAATAAGCTTTAGAGGCTGATAGATAAATACCTCCGAATAGCAAAACTCACAAGTCTCACCGGAACACTAGAACCTTTGATAACTTGTAACCGTAGAAATCGCCCAGTTAATAAACGGGCAATTCCTTTTAATCGGGCGTAAAACCTTATATAAAAAAACTTTATTTTATCCTTATTTATATGCGAAGCATAAAGTGGCATAAAAGCAAGTTTACCGTAAAATACATCAGCGCGATGAGTTTTACTAAGACCATTTTGGAAATGTTCTAAATTAGGTAATCCTCCATGTTCACCATAATTACGGAATGGAATAAAATTTTTCATTTTTCTAGCACGTAGAAATGAATCTACATTAGAATCCCACGTAGAATATGTCTTATCGCCGATTTTTTCAATAACTTCTTTTGCTAAATCAATTAAAAAGCTGGCACTTTGGGGAGTAATAATATAGGCTACCATTGAAGTTGAAAAGCCCTCTGCATAGCCTAAGTCTGAAACAGAATAAACTTGCGCCGCACAATTATATAGCCAGCAAATGCCTACATCATTTTGATTTGCTGCAAAAGGTAAAGGAAGCTTGCCAAATTTTAGTACAGGTACAAAATCGGCTTCGACAATAATACTTGGTTTTTCTGATTGCATGGCTTTTTCCCAAGCTTGCTTATGATTCATCATACAAAGATAGCTGGGCGATAAATTTTTAAATTCTTCCCTATCTTCTTGTCTGAGTACTGTACAATTAAATCCTTCTTCAATTAAAAATTTTTCCAGCAATTCTGTTGATTCTTTATAAGCGATAATAAAAACTCTTCCAATGCAATCAAGTAGCTTATTTGAAGTATCAAACTGATTACCTGGATCTAATCGTTTTTTCATTATACCTGTGTTTAAATTAAAAACTAGAAGTCAAAAGTTTTTGCTATACCTTTTGAATAAATTTCCGCCCTAACAAACCTTCAGGCTTAACCAACAACATTATAAACAAAATACCAAAGGCTACAGCATCCTTATAAGCGGAATAATCTGCCGGAACAAACGCTTCAACTAATCCAATTAATAACCCTCCTAACACTGCACCAGGAATACTTCCTAAACCTCCCAAAACAATTACTGCTAAACCTTTTAATCCAAAAGCAATCCCAAAATAAGGACCTGCAATACTCACGCTTGAACCTACTAATGTTCCTGCCAACCCAGCTAGAAAACTACTTACAAAAAAGGTAAGAACAATAAAAAAATCTGTATTAATTCCCAGTAAACTAGCCGTAATTGGATCTTCTGCTACAGCTTTCATCGCCTTACCAAATTTAGTGCGATTAATAAAAAATGTCAAAATTATTAAAATTACTACCGATACCCCAAAAATAACTACTTGAACACTGCGAATCGGAATTGGTTTATCTAATGTTCCAAAATTGATTGCAGCAGGTAATTTTCCATAAGTATTTGAAGGAAAAGTATAATTTTCTGCTCCTACTAAATATTGAATTAAATTAACAATAACTAATGCTACACCCAAGCTAGAAACAACTGTTAGCAGCGAATCAGATTGTCTATTTCGTAAAGGACGAAAAGCGATTCTTTCAATTGCTACTCCTAGCAATCCAGCTAGTGTACTTCCCAAAATCAAAGCTACGGCAAATGGTAATTGTATAGGTAGCTTGGCATTAGCTAGTAATCCATTAAAACCAAATCCTCCCCCCATTAGCGCGTAGGTAAAATACGCACCTACAGTAAAGATTGCACCGTGGGCAAAATTAATAATGCCTAGAATAGAGAAGACGAGCGTATATCCTAATGCAAAAATTGCATAAACAGTGCCAATTGATAAACCATTTAAGAATTGTTGTAAAAATAATGTTATATCCATTAGTAATAGTGACAACTACTTCAAAAACTCAAATTTACCATTATTACCGTTAGAATCTACCTTTAATTGTGCAACGTAAAAGTCTTTTTGAATAACATCACCTACTGGCGTAAAGGCAATTTCACCTAACGGAGTATCATACTTTTTAGTTAACAGTTGCTTGTTAAGTTGTGTCCGTAACTCAGCCAGTGGCATTTTACTGACATCAGTTTTTTTATCTATATCTTTGAGGGCTTCTACAAATACTTGAACGGCGGCGAAACCTTGGGCGCTAAATTGAGGTGGTTCTTTCTTATATTGATTAAGATAGGCAGCGCGGAACGCTTTATTAATTTCCCCAGGATGTTCAGGACTATAAGCTTGAGCAACAAGAACGCCATCACAAAGATTTTTACATACAGAAAATATATTAGAGGTATTAAAGCCATTACCACCAATAATTAAATTTTTATATCCTAGTTCACGCAGTTGCTTGACTAAGTTACCGCCATCTGTTGCTAGTCCAGAAATAATAATTAAATCAGGCTTAAGATTGATGGCGTTAGTGGCTTGGGATTGAAAGTCTGTGTCAGTTGTGAGAAATTTTTGAACTGTGACTAAATCTAGTTTCTGATCTTTGACTGTCTGCTGAAAAATTTCTGTTTCCGACTTGTTAAAAGCGTCGTTTTGTGCATAAAAAACGGCTACTTTTTTAATATTCGGGTTAATTTTAAGTGCTGCTTTGACTGAGTTAGGGGCAACAATAGAAACGGGTGCTGAGACACGCGCTATGTAGTCGCCAATTTCTGGAATGCCTTTAGCGGTGTTGGATGCACCAATTACAGGAACTTTGGCACGTTCGGCAATGGGGTCAGCACTAAACGCCTGTTGCGAGAGTGTGGGACCAACTATACCAACTACTTTACTTTGAGTAATCAGGGTTTGAAAAGCGTTGATTGTTCCTGCTTCATCTCCGCCAGTATCTTGAACAATCAATCTTATAGGTTTGCCGTTGCCGTCAATACCGCCTTTGTCGTTAAAATATTTTTCGGCAATTTTCGCGCCAGCTACGCCTTCTTGACCAAGTAAGGCAACGTTGCTAGTTAATGCTAAGGCAATACCTATAGGGATACCACTAGGGGAAGCGTTGCTGGTGGGGGAATTTGTTGGGGTTGTAGAGTTGTTAGTGTTACTACAGCTTGTTAGTAATAAGGCGAAGACAAGTAACAGTCTAGAGGTGGGAAAAGTAGGAATTTTCATAATCAGCAAATAGATAGATGTCTATGGATATATTTTATGGATCAGTTGCCAGTAACCATAGTTAACATATAAAGGTAGTGGACAGCAAGTTTTTTACACTGCTTGAGCTAATTAACTGACTAACGGGTGCAATCGCTATTTTTTCTTACTATTTAGCTATTAAAAACCATCTTCTGTCTGCAATTAGCTAATTTACTAAAAAAGAAGTTTTAGAAAAATCCAGAGACGTTTTATATTTACCTAATAACCAATAAAATCAAACCCCCCTCCCTGTAAACGGGGAGGGGCTGGGGGTGGGGTTCTACTTTAAGCACTCACAGCATCTTTAACCCCCAAAAACTCTCTTACCTTACTCAGATAAGTCTCCGCATCTTCCAACATCGGAAAATGAGCAGTATCAGGAATTTCAAAATACTCCACAAAATCATTTAAACTAGCAGCCTGTCTTCCCATCGCTGCTGGAATAATAATGTCATGTTCTCCAGCAACCAACAGCGTAGGAACCTTAATTTGAGCAAACTCACCAGGCATAACTTCCGCCGCTTTTTTACTAACAGAAGTAACCATAGTCCCTAAAGCTGCCTTGCAATCCGCTAACAAAAAATCATCTAAAAAAGCCCGACTAATATCACGAGGTAAAGAGCGATGTAAAAATCGCTGCATAAACATCTTATCCATGTAAGGCAGTTGGTATAACCAACGCGGACGAAACTTAACAACGTAACCACCAAACTTATGAAAAGTGGTAAAAGATTTTTCGTCGTATTCAAAAATACCGCTACAAGTAAGAATTGCCTTTTCTACCCTTTCTGGATACAAATTCAGAAAGAAAGTTGCAACCGAAGCACCCATTGAATGAGCATTAATATAAACTCGCCCAATATTTAAAGCATCCAATAAACCAGCTAAATCTTCCGCATATTCTTCCATTTCATAAGTAAATTCTGCTGTTGTAGTAGGTGGATGTTCTACTAAAGGCGATTCCGTCCCAGAAACCGCGCGAGAACGTCCAAACCCACGCATATCGTATAACAGACAATCAAAAGAACCTGATAAAGCCTCAGCAGTGCTATTCCAGTAACGACTAGATCCACCCCAACCATGTAAAAATACCATTACTGGTTTATCAGAAGAGGTACGATCTGCGGGAATCCATTCGTAGTAATGCTCAACGTCACGAACTTGAATAAAAGCCATCTTAAAACTTTGATCTTCTAGAAAAGTTAAATCTCTACTAATAAAATCTCATAATACACTTTTGTTAGAGCCTATCCCCAAAATAATTAACCAATAAAAAACATCTGCGTTTATCTGCGTTTATCTGCGGTTAAATACTCATAAAAACCTTGTAGGAACGAGTTAATTTGCCAATCTCACAACCAACAAATCAACCCGCCCCTACAGAAAAATATTAACTCTCTAGTAATCTAAGCAGATTCAGGCTTTGGTAACGAAGAAGGATGCACCAGCAATTCCGCAGTTGAGCGTTTTTCTACCATTTCCCGCGTAATTGTGCAACGAGTAACATCCTTACGAGAAGGCAACTCATACATTACTTCCAACATCAACTCTTCCACAATTCCCCGCAGGGCGCGTGCGCCTGTTTTACGACGATAAGCTTCTTGTGCGATCGCCTTCAACGCATCCGCTTTAAAATCTAACTGCACATTATCCATCTTCAGCAGCTTTTGATACTGCTTCGCCAAAGCATTACGAGGTTCCGTCAAAATCTGCATCAATGCGTCTTCATCCAACGGATCAACCACCGCCACCACGGGTATCCGACCAATAAATTCAGGAATCAGCCCAAACTTGACCAAATCATCGGGTTCCATGTGTCGCAAAATATCTGCGGCGCGTTTTTCTCGTGGTTGCCCTTCCCCTGGTTGAATAAAGCCTATTGACTTTTTACCCATTCTCTGCTCAACAATTTTTTCCAGACCCACAAACGCGCCACCGCAAATAAACATAATATTGCTGGTGTCAATCTGGATGCAGTCTTGATAAGGGTGCTTGCGTCCCCCTTGAGGAGGAACATTGGCAACGGTGCCTTCCAGCATCTTTAATAAAGCTTGCTGCACTCCCTCTCCAGAAACATCACGGGTAATTGAGGGATTTTCGCTCTTACGGGCAATCTTATCAATTTCATCTATATAAATAATTCCCCGTTGCGCTTCCTCGACATCGAAATCTGCTACCTGCAAAAGTCGTAGCAAAATATTCTCGACATCTTCCCCCACATACCCTGCTTCTGTCAGAGTAGTAGCATCAGCAACAGCAAAAGGCACATCTAAAATACTTGCCAACGTTTGTGCCAACAGCGTCTTACCGCAACCAGTAGGACCCATCAACATAATATTAGATTTTTGCAAATCTACTGTATCATCAGCCCCAGACTTACCACTATTTTTAGATTGCATAAAACTCAAACGCTTATAGTGATTGTAGACCGCCACTGAAAGAACTTTTTTGGCTTCCTGCTGACCAATAACGTGTTCATCTAAAAACTTTTTCAATTCCCTGGGCTTAGGAATTTGACTAAGAGACAAATTGGCAGCATGAGCGCGGCGCTTTTTGGGATCTGACTTGGGTACAGCTTGAGGTGATGGAGCATTAGAATCCAACAATTCCTCATCGAGGATCTCGTTACACAAATCAACACATTCATCACAAATGTAGACCCCCGGACCAGCAATTAACTTCCGCACCTGCTCCTGAGACTTGCCACAAAAAGAACATTTCAAATGGGAGTCGTATTTAGACATATTTGCCTCTTATGAGAGTGAGGTGAGAGTTGCGTCCGAGTTTTTTAGATTGTGCCGATCAATAACTTGATCAATCAGACCATAATCTTTTGCTTCCGCAGAAGACATAAAGAAATCGCGCTCTGTATCTGCTGTTATTTTATCTATGGGCTGACCTGTATGTTCAGCCAACAATTCATTCAACACTCTTTTATGATAAAGAATTTCTTTAGCTTGAATTTCAATATCAACAGCTTGTCCTTGAGCGCCTCCAAGCGGTTGGTGAATCATAATTCGAGAGCTAGGAAGTGCCATCCGCTTGCCTTTAGCTCCACCTGATAGCAGGAAGGCTCCCATACTGGCAGCTAAACCAAAACAAATTGTCACGACATCAGGACGGATTTGCTGCATTGTGTCATAAATCGCCATGCCTGCTGTTACAGATCCACCTGGAGAATTGATATATAGTTGTATATCTTTTTCTGGATCTTCAGATTCTAAAAACAGCAATTGGGCAACAAGTGAGTCAGCCACCGTATCATCTACGGGCGTACCCATAAATATAATCCGTTCACGCAACAACCGTGAGTAGATATCAAAAGCCCGTTCACCCAGACCAGTCTGTTCTACCACCATCGGGATGACATTGCTGGAGGAATAAACCTCTAAGTTTTTCAGGCTGGTAATTGAGTAATTTGCTGATTTTGAGATAAGCATAGGGCTATTTTTATGGAGCAAAATTGTAAAGTTAGACTCAGGCGCTTATATGCCAATAAATGGTAAATTTTATTGTTCCTAATTCCGTTATATCCGAATCTGCTGCCTTTGACCATGTTACAAGAGTG
The DNA here is from genome assembly GCA_963711165.1 of uncultured cyanobacterium. Classification (GTDB taxonomy): domain Bacteria; phylum Cyanobacteriota; class Cyanobacteriia; order Cyanobacteriales; family PCC-9333; genus Crinalium. The sequence continues at coordinate 215,039 of CAVQDG010000083.1, forward strand.
AGGGCTAGGGTACAGAATTTGACTGCGCCCTAGCTTGAGAGGAATATTAAGTTATTCAGAGGTAGTTAAGTTTCTGATACCGTCCCTTGCGAATTCAATGGGTGACCTCTCCCCAACCCCTCTCCTGCAAGGAGAGGGGCTTCTTAACTCCCTCTTCCCTTGCAAGGAGAGGGGCTTCTTAACTCCCTCTTCCCTTGCAAGGAGAGGGGCTTCTTAACTCCCCCTTCCCTTGCAAGGAGAGGGGCTTCTTAACTCCCCCTTCCCTTGCAGGGAAGGGGGCTGGGGGGTTAGGTTTTTAATTTGCGCTCCAGTATCAGTTTCTAGTTACTCGGTTTCGCTAACAACTTCAACTTCAACTTCACGGGCTTCAGTCGCATCTGTGGTACTTTCAGCTTCACTATCTGACTCAGGAGTTACAAGTGAACCTTGGGGAACAAGTTCAATGGTAGAATGTTCTTCCAACCAGTTAATCGCTTTTTCTTTGCGTAAATCAGCTTCAACTACCTCACGTAAACGTTGGGGATTAATTTCTTGTCCAGATAGTTGCTGCATCCATTCGGCGATTTTGGCTTCTAGTTCCTCTGGTTGTATTTCGATAGATTCGCGTTTAGCAATTTCTTCGAGGGCTAAGGACTGGTTAAGGCGAGTGAGTGCTTCAGGGCGCGATCGCTGTGCTAATTGTCGAACCATTTCGTCGTTCAACACCTTGTTCACATCCATACCCATCTGCTGCATCTGCATGACTGTTTGCCGCATCTGAGTTTGTACTTCTTGCTCAATTAAGCTTTCTGGTAGGTCAACTTCTACCTGTTTTAGCAGTTGTTCCACTAAAACTTGCTCTTTATTCGCTTTGGTTGCTTGTGCAGCCTTATCTTTAAATCTAGTTTCTAGAGATTCCCTTAATTCTGCCAAACTGTCAAAATCGCTGGCTTCTTGAGCAAAATCGTCATTTAACTCAGGTAACTCTTTTTCCTTCAAATCTTTCAGAGTAATGGTGAAGAGTGCAGCCTTACCTGCCAAGTCTTCACGGGGATAATCTTCAGGAAACTTCACAGAGACTTCTTTAGTTTCTCCGGTATTCATTCCGACTATCCCATTAACAATATCTTCGATGAATTTTCCTTCTCCTAGCTCGATTTCAAAGTCAGTTGCTTGTGCGCCTGGGATTTCTGCGGGAGTTTCTCCCTCTGCAACATCGGCAAATACCCCTGCAAAGTCAACAACTGCTACATCGCCCTGCTGTGCTGGTCGTCCTTCTACTGGAATTAAAGTAGCTTTTTCAGCGCGACGTTCATCTAAAAACTTATCTACTTCGCTCTCGTCGTAAACAACTTCTTCGGCTTGTAGCTGCCAACCTGTGTACTCACCAAGATTAACTTCTGGTGTCACATCTACGGATGCTGAAAAAGTAAATGGTTCTCCTGGTTGGAACCGAGTTACCATTTCCTCCATTGGGGAGAGGACTTGATAGTTGCCAATTGCCGGAATATCTTCTTGCTCAAGAGCCTTCTTAAAGCCTTCTTGAATAAGATCTTCTAGGGCTGCTGCCTTGAGCCGTTGTGTTCCCAATCTCTGGACAAGGATTTGACGTGGCACTTTTCCTTTGCGAAACCCAGGAATATTAGCAGTGCGCGACAGGTTTTGAACTACCTTCTCGTATACGGTTTTGGACATTTCTGCTGGAATTTCAATTTCCAGACCAATCTGACTAGCGGGAAGCTTTTCCTGGGTAACTTTCATCAAACAAATTCTCTAATTTAGTCGGCTAAACTTAAATTTTAAGCGGAAAAATCAAGGATGGCTGGTGGTATAATCCTGGTGTATCAGGGTTTACTTCAATCCTGGCAACACTCGTGATCTTCTAGTTCTGCCACCCCAGTTACGACATCTAATGTTCTAAGCTTGGGTAGATCAGACCTTGCCCTATCCGCGTGCTTTTTAGATCTTCGGTATCTGATCATAATACATAGGTGGTATGTAGTTGCCATCAGTATTGGCTAAACTAAGTTTAATTGCAGACTTTGACTGTTTACTCCCTTCCCGTCTCAAGAATACCTATTTTTATAACCGCCAAGACGCGAAGGACGCTAAGAAAGAAGAGGAATACGAGCAGTAATCTTTTAGGGGAAAGGGAGTAAGAGTGTAAAATGTGCTTAAATATAATTCCTGTTTAAAGATAGACTTATAACCAAATAAACCTTTAATGTTCAGAGCAGCCAAAGATTTAAAACAAAAATTATTGATTTTGATATTGGTTACTACTCAGTATTTAAATGGAGGAGAAGCGTTTGTCTAATTCATATCGCGTAGCAATATTGGGAGCCACTGGCGCAGTCGGGACTGAGTTATTAGAGTTATTGGATCGTCGCAACTTTCCTTTGGCTGATTTAAAGTTATTGGCTTCACCTCGCTCTGCTGGGAAAACGTTGCTATTTAAAGGCGAAAATTTGCCCATTGAGGCGGTGGGCGATCGCTCTTTCGATCAAGTTGATATCGTTTTAGCATCTGCTGGTGGCTCTACCTCTAAAGCTTGGGCGGATAAAATAGTAGATGCAGGTGCAGTTATGATTGATAACTCCAGCGCCTTTCGGATGAATCCGCAAGTACCTTTAGTAGTACCCGAAGTTAACCCCGAAGCAGCAGCTACTCATCAAGGCATTATTGCTAATCCCAATTGCACTACTATATTAATGGCGGTAGCAGTTTGGCCTTTACATAAAATCCAGCCGATTCAACGGATTGTTGTAGCAACTTATCAATCTGCTAGTGGTGCTGGTGCGAGGGCAATGGAAGAAGTTAAAACTCAAACTCAAGCAATCTTAAATGGTGAAAATCCAGTTGCAGAAGTATTTCCTTATCCCTTAGCATTTAATTTATTTCCACACAATACCCCGATTAATGAACAAGGTTATTGTGAAGAAGAAATGAAAATGCTCAATGAAACCCGTAAAATTTTCGGTGAGCCAAATTTGCGTGTCACAGCTACTTGTGTAAGAGTTCCTGTCCTCAGAGCGCATTCAGAAGCAATTAATTTAGAATTTGCTGAACCATTTCCAGTAGCTAAAGCAAAATCAATTTTAGCAAATGCCCCTGGTGTGAAACTGGTAGAAGATTGGCAAGCAAATTATTTTCCCATGCCAATAGATGCTACAGGTCAGGATGACGTTTTAGTAGGTAGAATTCGTCAAGATATTTCACATTCTTCTGGTTTAGAACTTTGGTTATGTGGAGATCAAATTCGCAAGGGAGCAGCCTTAAACGCGGTGCAAATCGCTGAGTTGTTAGTTGAAAAAAGCTATATATCAGCAAGTCGCAACGAATTATCAGCAATTAGCTAAGATTAACAGCTAACTAAATTAATCAGCTTCAGATCATCAGTGATTACTCCCTTCCCCTTAAAAGATTACGATTATATTCTTCTTCTTCCTTGGCGTTCTTTGCGTCTTGGCGGTTTTTAAAATAGGTATTCGCCATAGCGGGAAGGGAGTAATTAAGCTGAAAACTGATAACTGAAAGCTGACAGCCATTATGAGGAGTTTACAAAAGCGTGGTATACTTTGGTAAGGTGATCACTGCAATGGTGACACCATTTAAAGAAGATGAAAGTGTTAATTATGATCTAGCTGAACAACTAGCAGCGCATTTAGCTGAAAATGGTTCAGATGGACTTGTAATTTGCGGTACTACAGGTGAATCTCCAACATTGAGTTGGGAAGAAGAGTTCCAGTTATTTCAGGTAGTTTTAAATGCTGTTAAAGGCAAAGCTAAGGTTATAGCTGGAACAGGATCTAATTCCACATCAGAAGCGATCGCAGCAACGCAAAAAGCTGCTAAACTAGGGTTAGATGGTTCATTACAAGTTGTCCCTTATTACAATAAGCCACCCCAAGCGGGATTATATAAACACTTTCAGGCGATCGCCCAAGCCTGTCCTGACCTACCTATAATGCTTTACAACATCCCAGGTCGTACAGGTCAAAATCTTCTTCCAGAAACTGTTGCTAGTTTGGCAGAAATCTCTAATATTATTGCTATTAAAGAAGCTACAGGAAACCTCGATCAAGCAAGTCAAATTCGCTGCATAACCCCAGCAGAATTTTCGATTTACTCTGGAGATGATTCTCTTACTTTGCCATTAATGGCAGTCGGAGGAGTGGGCGTTGTTAGTGTTGCTAGTCATTTAGTTGGAAATCAAATTCAACAAATGATTCAAGCTTTTGAAACAAATCAAAGCCAGATTGCAACTCAAATTCACCTGAAACTCTTCCCCTTGTTTAAAGGTTTATTTTGTGACACTAACCCGATTCCTGTTAAAGTAGCTCTCAAATTGCAAGGTTGGGATGTAGGCGGTAGTCGTTTACCACTTACGGATTTATCAGAAAAAGATAGCCAAGCAATTAAGGCGCTATTATCGGAACTAGCTTTAATTTAAGTTAAATAAAGGATGCCCAATTTCAAAAGAATGAATATTACTGGATTAGGTTTCAAGCTTGAGGATTAAGTTGTTGATACCGATACTGGTAATTTATCAATGAATAAATTGATAGCACAGGCATTTTTAGTTTCTGACTGCTTACCCCAAAAGTTGCTTTAAGAGTTTTTTTACCACAGATGAACACAGATGAACACAGATAAATACAGATAAATACAGATATTGAGTTACCTCAAATAGATTTTTGAGATAAGCTCTAAGCAAAGACCAATAGATTTTTTTCCATATTTAACATTAGACTTCTTGCATAAGTCAGATTTTAGAAAATTAACCAGAGATGTAAGTGTAGCCTTGCCGCACGGCAGCACAAGGTTTACACAAGTGTACGCAGTCTATGGATAGAAAAATAACTGATTTTTGCAAGAAATCTCTTGAGTTTGCTTTGATTAAAAGTTCTACTTGATGCCAATTTTGGAAGTTTTTGTTCTATGACTAATAAACCCTTGATTATTACGAAGAAAATGACTAATACTAATAACGGATCTCAACCAACTCTCAAAATTATTCCTTTAGGTGGATTGCATGAAATCGGCAAGAACACCTGCGTTTTTGAATTCAATGATGAAATCATTCTGTTAGATGCTGGGTTGGCATTTCCTACAGATAGTATGCACGGCATTAATATTGTGTTGCCGGATATGACTTATTTGCGGGAAAACAGCCACAAAATTAAGGGCATGATTGTTACGCATGGTCACGAAGACCATATTGGCGGTATTCCCTATCACCTGAAGCAGTTTGATATTCCAGTTATTTACGGGCCGCGTCTAGCAATGGCGTTACTTGAAGGTAAATTGGAAGAAGCAGGTGTTAGCGATCGCACAATATTAAAACGGGTAATGCCCCGTGATGTTGTGCGAATTGGGGAGTCGTTTTTTGTAGAATTTATTCGCAATACTCACTCAATTGCTGATAGTTTCACAATAGCTATACACACTCCTGTAGGCGTTGTTATTCATACAGGTGATTTTAAAATTGACCATACTCCAGTTGATGGTGAGTTTTATGATTTACATCGGTTAGCAGAGCATGGTGAGAAAGGTGTGCTTTGCTTAATTAGCGACTCTACTAATTCAGAAGTACCTGGATTTACAGCTTCAGAACGTTCTGTTTATCCTAATCTTGACCGAATTATCGGTGAGGCAAAAGGACGAGTATTGCTAACAACCTTTGCTTCATCTGTTCACAGAATCAATATGGTTCTGGATATAGCACAGAAGCGTAATCGGGTTGTGTCTGTGGTAGGTCGTTCAATGTTGAATGTGATCGCCCAAGCGCGGAATCTGGGTTACATTAAATGTCCAGATAACTTATTTGAGCCATTGCAAGCAATTCAGAATTTCCCTCCTGAAAAAGTGTTAATTCTGACAACAGGTTCTCAAGGCGAACCACTAGCAGCAATCACTCGCATTGCTAACAATGAACATCGCAATATCCGCATTCGTCAAGGCGATACAGTAATTTTCTCGGCAAATCCCATCCCAGGAAATACGATCGCAGTTGTCAATACTATCGACAAGCTGATGATGCAGGGTGCAAACGTGGTTTATGGTCGTGATAAGGGCATTCACGTTTCTGGGCATGGGTGTCAGGAAGACCAAAAGCTGATGATTGCCCTAACTCAACCAAAATTCTTCTTGCCAGTTCACGGTGAGCATCGGATGCTAGTTAAGCACTCCCAAACTGCCCAAAGTATGGGTATCCCTGCGGAAAATATGGTGATTATTGATAACGGGGATGTTGTGGAGTTATCTGAAGAGGCTATGCGTGTCACGGGTAAAGTGCCTTCAGGGTTGCAACTGGTAGATAATGCTGGTCTGGTTCATGGCAACGTGATGAAGGAACGTCAGCAATTAGCTGATGATGGTGTGGTGACAGTAGCGGCGGCTGTCAATTGGGAAGGTAAGATAATGACTAAACCAGAGGTGCATCTGCGAGGAGTTGTCACTGCGGTTGAGCGATCGCTTTTACAAGCATTAGTCCAAAAGACGATTGAAAATACCTTAAACGACCGTTGGGCAGAATTTGCTCGTTCCTTTGGTGAGGAAGGGTTAGAGGTTGATTGGGCAGGGTTAGAAACTCAAATTGAGCGCGACCTGCAACGCTTAATTCGGCGCGAACTTCAGAGTCGTCCGTTATTGGTGTTCTTGCTGCAAAGTCCTGTCGAACCACCAGCTAGACCTGGAAGAAGACGGCAACGCCCTAGTGTGAAGGCAAGTTTAGTAGTTTAATCAGCAGGTTGGTTGTAAATTAATCAAAATTAGGGTGAACCTTGTGTTTGCCCTAATTTTTTGGATGAGATTGAATTTGTAATCTGTGATACCGTTATTAACTTTTTGCGCCGATATTATGGCTTGGGTGATTGGGAACTATCTGCATCCAACCATGTTCAGTAGATGTAGTGTTACCAATCAAATAAGCCTTGCTGAGATTAAGTTTCAGTACCATCTGCGTGAAGTTACCGAGATTAACATAACTAAATATTACAAAGATTCGGTGATATCGCTCACGCGGAAATGGGTTGAGTTTAGGCAAGATGATATCAGGTAGAAAAACTACAAAACCAGTTATCTAAACAATCATTCCGGTAAGAGTCTTTGAGGTTTTGTAGTTAAAGAGAGAAGACAGGCTTAGTTAGCTACTACGAAACACAGGAGAAAAGAAATGACTGTATCTAATTATACAAAATCAACCATTACTTTAGAAAGCTGGGTTTGGTTTAATCACAAAGATGCTACTGCCAATGCCAGTGCGATCGCCCAACCAGCTTCTATCAATACCTCCTTCGATGTGCTACAACCTGTACGGCAATGGTTAGATCAATTAGATGTACGCGATCGCAAATTAGCTAAACGCTTATGTGAACTAATTCCTGCTCAATGTCCATTTGAACGCGATGTCAAACTATTTGGACGCACTTTGTTCCACATTCCCCCAATGTGTAAACTCAACCCCCTCTACGAACAAGTTGTTGGTTTACGCTTCCGCGCTTTGTGCTATTTAGCTGATGAATGTGGTGAAGATGTCACCGCTTACTGCTAAAATTTATGTTTGCCTCCTATTTGTGGCATACATAATATTGTCGGTGAAAGTGCATTATGGCTATTATTGCCCTGAAAGCTTGGTATCTTGAGCAGTATGAGCCAATTCAAGAACTAGAAAAACGCCCCCAAGATCTAAGGCTCAGTAAGAATAGTTTACTCAAGTCTGCTTTAAGAGCAGATTTTTTAGAAGACAGTAAGGATGTTAAAGGCTCGAATTGGTTTCAGCGATATCTAGAAGGAGAAACCGTTGAGTTTTACATCGAAGGCAGTGGCGGATATATTATTTCTAATATTGATTTAATTAGTCACGAAATTTATTTTACAAAGCAAGAGGTAATGGCTCAGTTAGATCCAGTGATCTTTTTGAGTTATCAAAACGAGTATCAAACCTCAAACCAGCTATTACTTGAAGTTTTAACAGAAACCCTTGACAATATCAACCAACGTATGCGTGTTGTTGGGCGATCGCGTCTCCCCATTACAATAGAAGCATCTCCCCGCCCCACTAATGCTCCTATTCGGCTCAACAACACGATGCTACGCAAAATCCGCAAGAGTTTGTTGTTTATTGCCGATAGTACGCCAATTACTCAAATAGGTAATCAGGATACATTGCAACTGATTCCTAGTCCTAATGTCTGCGTAGAAATCGGTTATGCCCTCCAAAGTAAGCGCCGCGAACAAATTTTGCTAATTCAGATGCAGCGTCCCGATTTTGAGGGGGAATTGCCTTTTGACTTACCTAACCATCAACAGTTATTGTTCAAAACAGCAGATGAACTGCATAACACGCTGCCCCAGATGATTGACACCCTGCTACAGAGGTTTAATTTGTTCTCATCTATATAGGGCTAATTTGTTGAAACGTAATTTTGATATTTACACCGCATAATCAGCAGGATCAATTAAGTATATGCCCAGAACTCCAAATGAATACGCCGTACACTTGTTAATTGAAGGTGGTCATAGGGAAGAGGTGCGTTTTGCCACCATTCAAGAGTTCCAAAAATGGTATAGTGGGGAATTAGTACCAAAATCAACTTCTAAAGATTTCATCAGTGTGCCGATTAGAAATATCTCAGGCGAGTATATGGTAATCCGTCCTGATAGTATTTTGGCGATTAGGGTGGAACCAGTCTTTGCTTCTAGTGTCGATGTTGAGTATTAGTGTAATGGTAGAAGCATAAGCTGTTACAGATTTAATTAACTTTCGTATGTAAGTCATAAAATAACAGAGGAGCAGAACGCCTGCAATAAGGCTTCTTATTAATTTGTTGTAGTTGTTTGCCCCTCTGCTCTTTTTATTTACTCCCTTCCCACTAAAAAATTACTGCTCATATTCTTCTTCTTTCTTGGCGTCCTTGGCGTCTTGGCGGTTATAAAAATAGGTATTCTTTAGACGGGAAGGGAGTAAAATATCTGACAGCTAGAAAAAATTTTAAAAGTTGCTGATTTTTTGTTCAGATGCCAGCGAAACAAAAGTAAAAAATATAGGGATTATACGTGAGGATAAAAAGTTCAAATATATTAAACGTATCTACACGGTATTAAATTATGTTAAAGGCAATTAGTAAACATTAAAATTTAGCACTGCTCAGGAAAGATTTGCTGGTATGGGAACCACACATAAATTGGTGTTGTCATTTAGTAGTTATCAATTGATTTTAGGGTGATTATGCAAAAAACACTGGCTTTGCTTTCTCTCGGATTAGGTGTACTTTTGGGCAATCCCAATACGCCCGTATTATCTAAAATGCCACCGTCAGCAGTTAATGTTGCTAAAGGTGCTGTGCCTTCCAGACAGCCAGATTTGTTGGGTTTAGATGAACAAATCTGGGGAAATCAAGACCAGCCTGGAGATCAGCAGGCTTTGTTAGAGTCAATTGATCACAGCTTACGTTATTTACAAACTCCTGAAGCGGCAACAACATATCAAACATATTTGATGCCGGATATTACAGTTGATCGTGTGCGCCGTTCTTTGTTGCGCTTCCGCGAGTTGGTTTTGTCTGCTAAGTCAGCACAAGAATTGCAAGTTGCTGTGCGACGTGAGTTTACTTTTTATCAATCAGTAGGAAGTGATGATAAAGGAAAAGTTTTATTTACTGGGTATTATGAACCAGTTTATAAGGCTAGTAAGACACGCACGGCAGAGTATCGTTATCCTCTGTATAGATTACCCGCAGATTTCGCTAGTTGGTCTAAGCCACATCCCAGAAGAGCGGATTTAGAAGGGGTGGATGGTTTAGGAGAAAAAAGCTTACTCAAGGGTGCGGAATTAGTTTGGCTACGCGATCGCATGGAGGCTTATTTAGTTCAAATCCAAGGATCTGCTAAACTCCAACTTACAGACGGTTCTGTGATGAGCGTTGGTTATGCTGCTGGAACTGATTACCCATATACAAGTATTGGGCGAGAACTGGCTAAAGATGGCAAGTTATCTTTGGATGGTATGAGTTTACCAGTGATGATCAGGTATTTTCAAAAAAATCCTGCGGAATTAAGTAACTATCTCCCTCGAAATCAACGCTTTGTTTTTTTCCAAGATACTTATGGCGCACCAGCTAGAGGTGTGATTAATGTTCCGGTGACACCTGATCGTTCGATTGCCACAGATAAATCTTTAATGCCTCCGGCGGCTTTAGCTTTAGTACAAACTCAGCTTCCTTACCGTACTGCTAGTGGTCAAATTCAACAGCGTTTAGTTAATCGCTATGTCTTAGATCAAGATACGGGCAGTGCAATTAAAGGGGCAGGTCGGGTTGATTATTTTATGGGTAGTGGTAAGGTGGCAGGCGATCGCGCTGGCGTAACTGGTAGTATTGGCAAATTGTATTACTTATTATTAAGACAATAATGTTGTAGTAACGGATAAATTTGATGTAAGGGGCGATCGCATTTTTCTGGTTGATAGTAGAGAAAAAGTGCGATCGCCTTTTATAGCAATTAGCAGTTAGCGATTAGCTTTTCTATTTAATAATGTCTGTAGGACTTACGCACCAAAAGCCGAAACCTTGATCCCCCCTAGCCCCCCTTAAAAAGGGGGGAATACTCAAAGTCCCCCTTTTTAAGGGGGATTTAGGGGGATCTCTACCTAAGTCCTGGTCTGCATAAGTTTCAGCCCTATAACTAATGACTCAACAGCAACTAATTGATCATATTCCAGAATTTCAGGGTAGTCCTGTATTAGAAGCTCAAAACATAAGTCGCAGATTTGGCGGTTTAGTAGCCGTTAATGATGTCTCTTTTACAGTCCAAAAAAACGAGATATTTGGAGTAATTGGTCCTAACGGTGCTGGCAAGACAACGCTATTTAATTTGATTACAGGAATAATTCACCCTTCTAGCGGGCAGTTAATTTATCAAAACAAAGATATTTCTAAACTGCGTCCTCATCAAATTGCGGCTATTGGTATCGCTCGAACTTTCCAAAATATTCGCTTATTTGGGGATTTGTCACCATTAGAGAATGTGATTATAGCAAGGCATCTCCATACTAAAACTAACTTTTTTACCGGAGTGCTAGGTTTACCGTTTGCTTTAAATGAGGAACATAAGACTAAGCAAAAGGCTTTGGAGTTGTTGGAATTAATGGGTTTGTTGGATCGCGCTGATGAAAAAGCTCGCAATTTACCCTACGGGGATCAACGTCGCCTAGAAATTGCCCGCGCCCTCGCCCTTAACCCTGAAGTTTTACTGCTAGACGAGCCTGCTGCGGGTATGAATCCCACTGAAAAACAACAGTTAAGCGGATTTATCCGTGAAATTCGCGACCAGTTTAATTTAACTGTTATTCTAATTGAACATCATGTCCCCTTAGTTATGGGTTTGTGCGATCGCATTGCTGTTTTAAATTTTGGTAAATTAATTGCTTTGGGTAAGCCTACAGAAGTTAAATCTGATCCGGCGGTGATAGAAGCTTACCTGGGAGCAGAATAATGAATATTACAGATCAACAGGTACATCAACCAACTTCTACCCCACTGTTAGAAATTAGAGAAGTATACGTTAACTACGGTGGCATTCACGCTTTAATTGATATCAATTTAGTTGTTAATCGTGGCGAAGTTGTCACTCTTATTGGTGCTAATGGTGCTGGCAAAACTACTACTCTCAAGGCAATTTCGAGGTTAGTTAATACTCGTAGTGGCTTAATTGTCTATAACCAGCATGACATTACTCGCCGTCCAGCGCACGAAGTTGTACGCCTGGGACTTGCCCATTCTCCTGAAGGGCGGAGAGTCTTAGCAAGGCAAACAGTGCTGGATAATTTGGAGTTAGGCGGATATATTTGCCCTGATGCTAAACAGGTAAGTACAGATATTGAGCGCCAATTTGAGTTATTTCCACGTTTAGCAGAACGTCGTCATCAACTAGCAGGAACTCTAAGCGGCGGGGAACAACAAATGTTAGCGATCGCGCGTGCTTTAATGTGCCGCCCCAAATTATTATTATTAGATGAACCTAGCTTGGGACTTGCCCCCGCAATTGTACTTGAAATCTTTTCAATTATTGAAAATCTACGTTCTACAGGTGTAACAATTCTTTTAGTAGAACAAAACGCTAACCTAGCTTTACAAATTTCTGATCGAGGATATGTGCTTGAAGCTGGTTGCATTACCCTCACAGGAAAAGCTTCAGATCTACTTGCAGATGAGCGAGTTAAAAAAGCTTATCTCGGATAAACAATTAACAATTAACATCAAATCTGGTTGCATTGGAATTATATATTTTTTTTTAACGCAAAGAGCGCAAAGGTAAGCGCAAAGGATCGCAAAGTTAAAAGCAGTATGATTTTGAATCATTATTAAGCTAACGGAAACGATATAACCCACAACAACAGTTGGGGGCTAGGGGAGGAATTTACTCTTTTTAATCTGCCTGCTTACGGTACAGCCATCCCGCGTTGTACTGCTGGACGCTGCTGAACAGTTTCAACCCAGCGTTTTAGATTTGGATGATTGTCTAAAGTTAATCCTTGAAATTCATAGATAGCAATCCAGGGAAATGTCGCCATATCAGCAATAGAATATTCATTACAAATAAACTCTTTATCTGATAATTGTTTATCTAAAACACTATAAATTCTCAGGGTTTCCTTGTGATAACGTTCAATAGCATAAGTAATTTTTTCCGGTGCAAATTTTTTGAAGTGATTGAGTTGACCTAACATTGGTCCCACACTAGCCATCTGAAACATCAGCCATTCTATAACTTGAAAACGGCTTTTTTGGTCGGTGGGTAAAAATTTGCCAGTTTTTTCTGCTAAATAAATTAGAATCGCACCAGACTCAAAAATTGTCATGCCTGTGTCTTGGTCGATGATAGCGGGAATTTTACTATTAGGATTAATTGCTACAAACTCAGGAGTAAATTGGTCGTTTTTGGTAATATCTATCTTATGGATGTTGTAAGGAAGTTCTACTTCCTCAAGCATGACAGAAGCTTTGCGCCCATTGGGTGTTGTAAAAGTGTAAAGATCAATCATCGTCGCTTGTCCAAGAATTTATTAAGATTAGTAATTAAGTGTAGTGTAGCTTCAAAAGAGGGACGCGATCGCACTTGACAACAAATTCTATTTACCTAGTATTACGTTTGTCTAAAATTTAATTGCTTAAATGTCCTGATTGCATCTTTTAAAGCATAACTTTTCTGCTAATTAAATGCCACTTTCTCAGCCGATCTTTAAAAACTTAGTGCTAATTGGTGGCGGTCATAGCCATGCGATCGCCCTAAAACTATTTGGCATCAATCCATTACCAGGTGTCCAGCTTACCTTAATTACAGAATGTGTAGATACACCCTATTCTGGAATGTTGCCTGGTTATGTTGCAGGGTTTTATACTCACGAACAATGCCATATTAATCTGTCAAGTTTAACTCAGTTTGCTCAAGCTAATTTAATTATTGACCAAGCAATTAGTTTAGATCTGGAAAAAAATCAAGTTATCTGCGCTAATCATCCGCCTGTAGCATTTGATCTGTTATCAATCAATATTGGTAGTACTCCAGCAAGGGAATTTGTACTAGGTGCAACAGAGTACGCAATTGCGGTTAAACCAGTCAAGCAATTTTTAGCAGTATGGAATGATATATTAGAAAAACTTACTAAAAATCCTCAAAAGCCAATATCCTTGAGTATTGTCGGCGGTGGTGCTGGTGGTGTAGAACTAGCAATGACGATGCGATCGCACCTAGATCAAATTCTGGAAAATTTCCAGCAACCTAGAAATAACTTAACTATTAGTTTATGCCATAGTGATGCTGAACTGATGCCACACTATAACCGATGGGTGCGTCATTATATACAAAAAATTATCACTAAAAAAGATATTGAGTTACATCTGGGAGAAAAAGTTAATCAAGTTCAACCTCATCAGCTTATATGCGAGTCGGGTTTAACAATTGATTCGGATTACATCTTTTGGGTAACTCAAGCATCTGCGCCGAGTTGGTTACAAGCTGCTGGATTAGCAACCGATAACGGCTTTGTGTTGGTAGATGATACTTTGCAATCCTTGTCTCATCCTCATATATTTGCTAGTGGTGATATTGCCACAATGGTAAATCATCCTCGTCCTAAAGCTGGAGTATTTGCAGTGCGTCAAGGAAAACCACTGTTTAAAAATTTGCAACAAGCTTTATTAGGAAAACCATTAAAGCCTTATATCCCCCAAAAACAATATCTTAGCTTGATTGGGACTGGCGATCAATCAGCGATCGCTTCTTGGTCTGTTTTTGGTTGTGCCTCTCCCATTTTGTGGTGCTTGAAAGATCAAATTGATCGAAATTTTATGCTTCAGTTTAAGGATTTACCGCAAGCATCAGCACTAAGTTAGCAGTGATGATTAATCTTTAGAAACAAAATAGTTTCTTCCGACTGTAAAGTTACCGATTGTAGCGATTGAGTAAGGGGTGAGGGGTGAGGGGTGACGGGGTAAAGGAGAGAATTTAGGTAATGTTCAAAAGAGACGATGAAATTAATAATTTTTCCTACTAAGGATGAATCTATCTAAAGGAATATGAACCTATCATCCCAAAAGGGTAGTCTCTATAATTGAGTTAGTTAACTAATTTTAAATTGATTGCCCAACCTGTTGATTTAAACATGAACTTATGCAGTTCACTTACTTGACCAAAACTTCTATCTAATCTCGCTGTCAATAGAGGGTGCCATGAGCAAAATATTTTTATCAACTTCAACAATTTTGATGACGCTAATAGCTTTACCAGGATGGGCAACAACTAGCCAAATTTTCATCAAATCTGATCGAAACTTAGCAGTACTCAGCTATTCCAATTCGCTACACTCAATTAGTAGTAATCAAGTTACACATCAAGAACTACCTTCAAATGATAGGATGGAATTAGGAAATAACCAAAGATTGCTTAGTGAAAAAGCAGTGAAAAATCCTAACCGACAGCAGAAAAAGGCTCCACCGGGCAGTCCTCCACCGGGCAGTCCTCCACCTATACCAGACAGAGATTAATTTTATTATTCTTGTCAAACAGCAAATTTATAAACACCTAACGCGATGGGGCGATCGCACTTTTGGCATATTGGTACTGACTACCAAGTAAGTTGTGATTTTAGCAAGTACGCAGCATTTTTTGAAATGTTTTGCTTAAAGAGCGATCGCCACATATATAAAATGTTGTCTTTTATACCGCAAATAAACGCAAAGCTTGCTGTAATCTGGGCAAATATTTTTTACTTTAATTATTTTTTGAATTTAAACATTTACTGGCAATAATATATTTATAAAATACTGGCAATGAATTTATTCAATATTTCGCAAAATGTATTGTTATACAACATAATTACCATAATTGCTAGTTTAAAATATTTAATCGAAGATCTTGGCATACTGGAAGAGGGATAGTGACAACTAAGCCCACCTCAGCCTGTGAAACATAAGCGCACACAATGAAACGTAAATCAAAATACTACGAGCCTCCAACTGGTGCTAGTAAATCCCCTTTTGGCAAATCTTCCCCCCTTAACTACACCTCATTGGCAATTCTAGGGGGTGTGTTTATTTTGGGCATTGGCGTTGGCATTGCTTTTAGCTCCACAGCCACTTTAGACAACAAAAACGTTGCTTCCCGTGACTATTTTGACCAAAACGCTCCCAATCCCGAAATCTGCGTTCAGTATGGAGCCAGCGCAATGGTAATGGATACGCGCCTGTTTGTGACACTGAACCCTTTTAATGTATATGTATCTCAACCCAGTATGCGCCCTGGGTGTGTGTTACGCACCAATAACTGGTCACTTTTAGAGCAAAGAAAATTAGTTACATCAGATCAAGTGCGGGATTGTAAACAAAAAATGAACACCTTTGGTTTTACTGGGGTTTTGGAGGCTTCACCAGACATTAGTTGCATTTATCAGAATGATGCTGCCAAAAACTTCTTCCAAAATCAACCAGGCGCAGTTGCACCTCCTTCAGAATCTAATAATTTCTAAGCTGTTAACTAATTACTGATTCAGGCTATAACTTAAATTCTGCATTAATTGGACTGGCACAATTTGACCAGTTCTAATTGTTGTATTTTGGGAGGTATTCAAATAATTAGTGGGTGCATCTCCCCAAGTATATGTGGGGAGTAAAGTATTATCAGGAATTGCTTGATTGTTATTGAAGTTGCCTGACTGAGCGAGTATTGGTAGATTACGTTGACCAATAATCATACTTTGAGTAATAAAGCGACTACCATTGCGATCGCTCTGGAAACTGCCAAAAATTGGTGTACCTACAGGAATAATTACCGAACCTGTGCTGGAGCGCACTTCTTCGTGTAGCAGCAATACTTCTCGTTTGAGCATTCCATCTGGCAAAATTAAATCATTTGCCCCTGTATAAAGTAGATTTAATTGAGTGCCTGCTGGTAGAATGTATGGCAAGTTATTACCATAATTTCCTACCTGCGAGAGATTAACCGAATTGATATTAGCTTGAGAAATTTGGCTGATCCGTGTATCTGAGTTAATCGCAGTTGGATTAAAATTTCTTGGCAGTGCGATCGCACTACTTTGTCGCGTTGGTTGTGTTTGTAACACTCCTGACGGAGATGGTAGCGCCTGACCAAATTCAATCACTGAATTTGCCGTTGCTGTTGGTATAGGTGTAGATATTCCCCCTGTGCCATCTGAAAAATATGGCAAACTTCTTTCAGGTAATTGATTATTTGGAAATATCGGTGCTGGTAGATTTGTTGATGATGTTGTAGGTGGTAAATTAACATTTGATCCACCAAAAATATTTAGCGGTGGTACCTGTACTAATGGTGTTTGTGGACTTGTCAATGTAGCTGGTGGTAATATACTTAATGGGGTGCTAGGTAATCTTACATTTGAATATCCTGTTATTCCAGCAATCAACGGGCGCAATATCCACCGCTCTCCATTGGATGAGGGAGGTAAAATAAGCTGCACCTGTTCTGGAGTCAAAACAAATTGTGCTGATAACTCTAAAACAATTGTTGTTAGATTAGATTGTGACCTGAGTAATTGAATAGCGCGTACTGCACCAGAATAAGTTTGTTGTGTTTGTACTGTTCCTAACTGCGTATTAGGTAAATCGATCACAATCCGAGTTGGTTGAGACAACAGAGAATAGCGGGGAAGCGTTGCTTGATCTAAATTGA
The DNA here is from genome assembly GCA_963711165.1 of uncultured cyanobacterium. GTDB lineage: Bacteria > Cyanobacteriota > Cyanobacteriia > Cyanobacteriales > PCC-9333 > Crinalium. The sequence goes on from CAVQDG010000083.1 coordinate 232,226, forward strand.
TTTCCAACTGATTTGTAGTTGGGTCAAATCTCCACCCAATCAGATTAGCAGCTTGAGCTAATTGCTCCCAAAAGCCAACTGTGCTGACAGCTATTAAACCAGCAATCATCCCAGTTTTCACCAAACTAGCCAATTGTTTCTCTATTATTTCTAACTGCAAGTTTAAATTCATTTTTCTCCTAAATAGTTATTAAGTTAAGTAAGCTTTTTAGAACATTCAATTTATTGTAAATTTAATCTGCGTAAATCTTCCCCTCCCTGTTCACGAGCAAAAGCTGGGCGGTGGGGTTTTATGTTTAATTACGTTAATCTACTTCTCGCAAATCAAACGACTTAATAATTTATTATGTTATAAATTTAAAATTTTGGATTTTTTTTTACCCCCTCCCTCATCTGCTATGATCTGTGTCACACTTAAACTTATAACTCCTCACAAGAAAAATAAAATAAATGTCACAAATTAATTAAGCTACATATCACTTGAACCAAGGAGTTCCATCACTTAATGATTTTCTAAGGAGTGAAATAATAGCACAAGTAGGCAAATAAACTTTATTGATACTTGATCTTTTTTAGCACTCAATATATATCACATTCATGCCCACAAATCCATTAAGATTTGTCAAGATGTGCTACAAACCCTAATTATTAAAGTGGGTATAAGCAGTGAAAGTCACTAATCTAGAGGTAGTGAATAAATTTCTGGAGTTACAGCGTGTGGAGATAGCATTGCAGCCAACCGAAGAAAAATATCGCAGTATTTTTGAAAATGCCGTTGAGGGTATATTTCAGAGGACACCAGACGGTCGGTATCTCTTGGCTAATCCGGCACTAGCTCATATTTATGGCTATGAATCATCAGCAAACTTGCTCATGTATCTCACAGATATCGACCATCAGCTTTATGTTGATTCGCAGCGACATCAACAGTTTATAGAGCTTATACAGCAAAATGAGCAAGTTTGTGGATTTGAATCTCAAGTTTATCGCCAAGACGGTAGCATCATTTGGATTTCTGAAAGTGCTAGGGCTGTACGCGATCAAAATGGTGTTCTGATTTATTGTGAAGGTTTTGTCACTGACATACAAGAGCGAAAATTAGCAGAAGAAAAATGGCTGCAATTAGAAGAAAAATGTCGGAAACAATCTGAGGAACTGCAATCTACTCTTGAGAAACTACAGAAGGTTGAGTTTCAGCTAATTCATAGTGAAAAAATGTCCAGCATCGGACAAATGGTTGCTGGTGTTGCTCATGAAATTAACAATCCAGTTACATTTGTTTGCGGTAATCTCCTCCATGCTGGTCAATATGCTGAAGATTTATTAAACTTGCTACAACTATACCAACAGCACTATCCTCAACCCGCGCCTCAAATTGAAGAAGAAATGGAGGCGCTGGATTTGGATTTTATGATGGTAGACTTTCGTAAAACCTTATCCTCAATGCAAATGGGTGCTGACCGCATCCGTCAAATTGTCCATTCTTTGCGAAACTTCTCGCGGATGGATGAAGCGCAGATGAAGCCAGCTAATATTCATGAAGGTATTGACAGTACGCTGCTAATTCTTAACAACCGCACAAAACCAAAAGCACAAAATCCTGGCGTTAATATTATAAAAAAATATGGAAACTTACCTCTAGTTAGATGCTACGGGGAACTTTTGAACCAAGTATTTATGAATCTTTTATCTAATGCTATTGATGCTTTGGATGAGTACAACCAAGTCAGAGTAATAAATCAACTACAGATAAATCCTAGTACTATTATGATTACTACTGAAATTATTAATTCAGAATGGGTAGCAATTAAAATTGCTGATAATGGTGCTGGAATGTCAGAAGAAATACAAGAAAAAATATTTGACTCTTTTTTCACTACTAAACCAATAGGTAAAGGTACAGGATTAGGTTTATCAATTAGCTATCAAATCGTTGTAGATAAACATGGTGGCGACCTCAAATGTATTTCTGCTCCTGATCAAGGTACAGAATTTATTATAGAAATTCCGCTTAATAATTAGAGTTTATAAAATATAATTTTTATTAAAAAGTATTTAGTTTGCAATAAATTTTCATATAAAAACCTGGAATTTTTAATTGATTATTAATAGGAAGCATCCCAAGTTTTAATTACAACTTGGGTAAGCTTAATTGGCTAGGAATTCCATTCCCACATGACTGCACCATCATCTAAATGATTAGTAACGATGCGTCCAATAGCATCAATCTCCTTAAGTTCATCACCAGATAATTTAACTTCAGCAGCTTGTGCATTTTGTGCTGCTTGTTCAGCATTACGTGCGCCCGCGATCGCATTTGACTGTGGTTGAGCAATCAACCAAGCTAAAGCTAATTGAGCTAAACTACATTGATGACTTTCTGCAATAGGTCGTAGCTTGTTTAAAGCTGTTTGCGCCCGTTCATAATTCTCGCCCTTAAACAATTTATTATCAGCGCGATTATCACCTTTTTCAAACTTGTGACCAGATTTAAATTTACCTGTTAATAATCCTTGTGCTAAAGAAGAATAAGCGATGATAGAAATATTGTTTTCAACGCAATAAGGCATAGCATCTTTTTCTACCCAACGCCAAAAGAGCGAGTAAGGTGGCTGTAAACTATCAATCTGACCGTATTTAGCTGCTTCTTCTAGCTGGGTGCGGGAAAAGTTAGAAACCCCAATTGCCCGAATTTTCCCCTGTTGCTTTAACTCATTCAAGGCGCTCATAGTTTCTTCAATAGGGACAATTTCACTCTTAAAACTACCAGAAGCCCAATGGATTTGGTAGAGGTCGATATAGTCAGTTTTGAGATTTTTGAGAGAGCGATCGCACGCTGACATCACTTGATCATACTTAAGATGGTTGGCAAACACCTTACTGGCATAAACAACTTGCGATCGCACATCAGCTAAAGCTGTCGCCAAAATTTGCTCAGAATGACCTTCTCCATAAACTTCTGCCGTATCAAACGTAGTAATTCCAGCATCAAAAGCTGCCCGCATTGCTTTAATCGTGTCAGAATCTTCAATTCCTACCCACATCCGTTTGCCAGCTTGCCAAGTACCCATAATAATTGGCGTAATTTGGATTTGGGAAGTGCCGAGCGATCGCTTTTCCATCCTTAACTCCTAAGCTTTAATAGTAATTAGTCTGCTGCGTTGTTATAATCTCTCGCATCCCACCATAGATATGCAATATTGTTTACCAAACCTGTTTTAAAATTATTTTTAATTTAAATAAACATCAGACTTGACGATCTGATGTGATTTGCTCATGCTAAGTGAGAAAAGCTAAAACAGTTGCACTCCAAGGATTTGAGCCATTTAAATCCCTCGGCGCTTTTATCATATCCGTACTTGTTGCCCTATTCTTGCAAGCTTGTTATTACCTAACTTGCGTTCACTTTGGTTCTTGGGTAAGTCCAAAAAACTTTCTTGTTGGTGGTTCGAATCCATTAATCACAGCTTTTTCCACTGCTTCCTCCACCGCAACAATGCCAATTACCTTTGAAGCTTTAATTAGAAAAATAGGTTTAAGAGAATCTTCTGCTTCTTTAGGTGCGCTAGTTGGCAGCAACTTTAATAATGACGGCACTGCCCTTTATGAAGCAATGTCAGCCTTATTTATTTCTCAAGTACTTAATTACAATCTTTCATTACCACAACAACTGATAGTTGTCCTGACATCTATTGTTGCTTCCGTCGGTGCTGCGGGTATTCCCGAAGCCGGATTAGTCACAATGACGTTAGTATTTTCAGCAGTTGGTTTGCCTACTCAGTATATTCTCTTGCTGATTACAGTAGATTGGTTTTTAGACAGATGCCGCACTGCAATTAACGTTATGGGAGATATGACTGTTAGTGCTTTAGTTGATGGAAAACAACAAAAAGTCAAAGTAGAGGAAGAATTTTCAAGTATAGAAACTTAAATTTCTTTAACCCCTCTCCGTAGACGGGGAGGGTATTTTTATTTGAGATAGTTTAACGTTAATCAACTTAGCAACAGAATTAATAAATTTAAACTTATGGAATCACTCATTACCCATACAAATACTAGCCACGCATTCAAAGAATGGGCTGTTGCGGTTAATGCTTTGGAACAAGGTAAAACTATTATATTGCTACGCAAAGGCGGCATTAGTGAAGAAAACAACCGCTTTAAAGTCGCTTATGATCAGGTTTTGCTTTATCCTACCTATGAACATCAACAGCCACATTTACTTAAACCTGAGTATGCTAATCAAGTTTCACCAGTAGCATCAGGTTGGCATCCAGAAACTATCCGTATAGGTAGTTGGGCTGAAATTACTGATATTTTTCAAGTAAGTGAGGAAGAAACAGTTTCAGCATTGCTTCCTTATCATATTTGGAACGAGCAATTTGTAAGCGATCGCCTGAAATGGAAACCGCGTCAACCTCTTTATATACTGCTGCTACGTGCTTACCAACTAGCACAACCTCAAGTCATTTCCTACGATCAACAATACGGAGGTTGTAAATCTTGGATTGATTTACTAGAACTTATTTCCATTCAGGACAAAAATCCCATCTTAACCAAGGAAGAATATATGCAGCAAGTTGCTGAAATTCGCCGAATTATAGAGTAAATAAAGTAGTGCGGGCATCTTGCCCGCGTGTTCTTTTGCGTAACTTCTGAATAAATTACTCATATTTTCAACGGAGAGGGTGGGATTTGAACCCACGTTGACCTTGCAGCCAAAACAGATTTCGAGTCTGCCGCATTCAACCACTCTGCCACCTCTCCAGAGTTTAGAGCCTATCGCTATTTTACTGGTATCAACGCAAAAATTACCAGCATTTTAGAAAAAGGAAGTATTACTATCTGTTACTTCCAGCGTCGGCTCAAACTGATCCGCAGGTGTCCACTGAATCGCACCATCTCGCCCAGTCCAGTAAAGCTTAGTATTAGTCTTTTGCAAATTCGAGAGCGCCTCTGGATCAACTGTAAACGAAGAAGCGATCGCCACCCCTGGTTCCATAGCCTTTATCAAATCTGCCGTTAGCTTTCCTCCAGACCACCACAATACTTGAGGACGACGAGGTAAACCTTCACTAATAGCTACCTGCTTTTGTTCTTCAGGTGTTAAATCTGGTAATACTAACCAAACTTGATCGCGGATTTGCAACTTGATTATCGGTGGTACAGCATTGAGTAACTTAATCATTGTCGAGCCAAGAGGTGTATTTGTACCTACAGGTAAAGCTTGGTATGCACCTTGACCACCTTTAACAGCGCCACCTATAACTGAACTAGCCTGATTTACTGTTTCATTGCCACTCACATCATAAAAACTTTTAACTGGTAAACGTTTCAATAACTTCAGCCAGCCACTTCTTAACTTAGGTTCCAGATCAATTGCAACAGCCCAATCAATTTGATTGACACCCTGCTGTTGCAGAAACGGTAGAACTGTAAAATTAGCTGTTTCAGTATCACCACTATTAACCAGCGCAACCTTACCTTGATCTTGAATTACCAAAACTGGCTGCCCGTCTGTTGCTAATACCGTTGCTCTAAAAAGAGTAGCTTGAGTTTCCCATATTGGTAGCACTACTAATGCGATCGCCACTATCAGAGCTAACCACCAACGTTTATGTAGCCAGCGACTCAGCCAAACTAATACCATTAGCCCATAAATGGCGAGCAATTGCAGGACAGAAATTTTACCAATTGCAACCGAACTACCAGGAAGCCAACAGAAAAACTGCACCAACCCAATCAGCCAGTGAGTCGGATGATATAGCAACCATGCCGCCGAACTTCCACCCCAAGACCAAAATACACTCAATAAAGCACTAATTACTCCACCGATACTAATTAAAGCAATCAGGGGAGTAGAAATAATATTGACCGCGATACTATAACTTGGGACTAAACCAAATACATATAATTGCAAAGGTAGCGTCCACAAAGCAGCAGCAACAGGAACAGCAACCAAAGAAGCGATCGCAGGTGGCAGCCAATCCAATCGCTTCATCAAAGCAGATACAGTAACCAATAATCCCAACGTTGCTAAAAAACTCAGTTGAAAACCTAAATCCCAAATCCATAGAGGATTCAATAGCAGCAACAAACTAGCAGCAACTAGCAATAATCCAATGGGCTTAGTTTTACGTTGCATTATCAAAGCAACTAAAACTCCAAAACCCATTACTGCTGCACGCATCACCGAAGGCTGTACACCAGTTAAACCAACAAAAATTATTAACGCTATAGTTCCTGCAATAAATTGTACCTTCGCTGAAAACCGTCGAGTCAGAGCTAACAACACACCCAAAATCAAAGAAACTTGGAAACCAGAAGCAGCTAACGCATGAGCCAAACCGACTTGAATAAACTGATCGCGGATATCGTAAGGCAAATCTACAGCCTTACCTCCTAAAACAATCGAACTCAGCAAAGGACCTTCTGGACTTCCTAACCAATTTACTTGAGAACGAATAATACGTTGGCGAATTGCCCACCATCCCCACTGAGATTTTTTTTGTTCATCTACCCAGCTAATTTGACGACCGCTAAAACCAGCAAACCCGCCCTCTCGTGCTAAGTAAGCTTTAAAATCAAAAGCACCTGGATTAGTAGCATGTTTAGGTTTATATAAAACCCCAGTAACAGAAATAGCCTCACCTGAATGTAAACCAGTAGTTTGTAGTAAAGGCATAGTTACATACAACCTACCCCTAACACCTTGGCTAACATCAGCAGGTGCTTCCGTAGTTCCTTGTACCTGACCTAATTGACGTGCTGCCAACCAAAATTGCGATCGCCCACTACGAGTTACACGAGGCTCACTTTCCACCTCACCTTGAACAACAAAAATCTGCTCTTGCCTACTACCCTCAGATGTTGGCACAAAATTGCTGATATCATTTGGTGCAGGTCGTGGTAATCGGGCTTGAAAATAAACCGAGGCTAACAACCCAACAATTCCAGCCACGAGCCACAATCTTAACTGCGGCCCCGTCCGCCAAAATCTAGGCATAATCAGCCCCAAGCCGATTCCCAAACCCAGCACTACATAACCGCCCCAAGTAGTTGCAGTAGATAACAAGCCTAAAATATAGGCAAAACTGACAATAATGCCACTAGCTGGACTCATTAAGGATAGCTAAACTCTTTTAGTTAACTAAATAATATAGTTAAGCAGCATTTTGTGTTTTACACATTGGAAACCCTAAAGCCTCCCTTTGCTGCAAGTAAAGCTGGGCAATGCGTCGTGCTAAATTACGAATTCTGCCTATGTAGCGCGTCCGCTCAGTTACAGATATTACGCCCCTAGCCTGTAACAAATTAAAAGTATGCGAACACTTTAAAACATAGTCCAAACTTGGTAGAGCTAAACCGCGCCCACAAAGTTGCTCTGCTTCTTGTTCATACAAGTTAAACAATGTCAACAACATCTCAGCATTAGAAGCCTCAAAATTGTAAGTACACTGTTCAACCTCTCCTTGGAGATGAACATCTCCATAAGTCACTTCGTCAGTCCAGTTAATTTTTGTAAAAGCATCTACCTGTTGGAGATACATTGACAATCGTTCCAAACCATACGTGATTTCAATAGATACAGGGCGACAGTCAATCCCCCCACACTGTTGAAAGTAGGTAAACTGCGTAATTTCCATCCCGTCTAGCCAAACTTCCCAGCCTACCCCCCAAGCGGCAACTGTAGGCGCTTCCCAGTTATCTTCAACGAATCGAATATCGTGATCTTCAGGACGAATCCCTAAAGCTCTCAACGAATCCAAATAAATCTCTTGAATATTGTCTGGAGAAGGCTTGATTAGCACTTGATATTGGTAATAGTGCTGATAACGGTTGGGATTTTCACCATAACGTCCATCTGTAGGACGACGGCAAGGCTCCACATAAGCCACCGACCAAGGCTCTGGCCCCAAAGCCCTTAAGAACGTATGAGGATTCATCGTGCCTGCCCCTTTTTCAGTGTCATAGGGGTGAGCAATCAAGCAACCGCGATCGCTCCAAAACTGATGCAAAGTAGAAACAACCGATTGAAAATTCACAAATACCCTTCTGATTGTAGACAACGCATATCCCATTTTTACTTAAAAGCACTACCAGGATAGGATTTCAGCTTATTTTCAAAAAAAATCTCAAAATAGTTGACACTTTTAGATAGAGTTGCTACATTAATAAAGCGGTGGAGAGAGGCAAGCGCAAGCGACACTTTTTTTCAGCGCCTGAACCTAGAAAATTATATAGTTTGAAAGCTTTATAGCACGAAACCTCGTACTAAGCAATTAAGCCTCAAAGTAATAACTTTGAGCAACAGGAACTTCGGTTCCAAAAAGTAAGCCGAGCATAACTCATTACATAAAATGGAGAGTTTGATCCTGGCTCAGGATGAACGCTGGCGGTCTGCTTAACACATGCAAGTCGAACGGAACTAGAAATAGTTTAGTGGCGGACGGGTGAGTAACGCGTGAGAATCTGGCTTTGGGTTCGGGACAACCACTGGAAACGGTGGCTAATACCGGATGTGCCTTTAGGTAAAAGGTTAACCGCCTGAAGATGAGCTCGCGTCTGATTAGCTAGTTGGTGTGGTAAGAGCGCACCAAGGCGACGATCAGTAGCTGGTCTGAGAGGATGATCAGCCACACTGGGACTGAGACACGGCCCAGACTCCTACGGGAGGCAGCAGTGGGGAATTTTCCGCAATGGGCGCAAGCCTGACGGAGCAAGACCGCGTGAGGGAGGAAGGCTCTTGGGTCGTAAACCTCTTTTCTCTGGGAATAAGCAAGTGAAGGTACCAGAGGAATCAGCATCGGCTAACTCCGTGCCAGCAGCCGCGGTAATACGGAGGATGCAAGCGTTATCCGGAATGATTGGGCGTAAAGAGTCCGTAGGTGGTGATTCAAGTCGATTGTTAAAGAGCGGGGCTTAACCCCGTAAAAGCAGTGGAAACTGAATCACTAGAGAGAGGTAGGGGTAGAGGGAATTCCCGGTGTAGCGGTGAAATGCGTAGAGATCGGGAAGAACACCAGTGGCGAAAGCGCTCTACTGGGCCTCATCTGACACTGAGGGACGAAAGCTAGGGGAGCGAAAGGGATTAGATACCCCTGTAGTCCTAGCCGTAAACGATGGATACTAGGTGTTGTCTGTATCGACCCGGACAGTGCCGTAGCTAACGCGTTAAGTATCCCGCCTGGGGAGTACGCACGCAAGTGTGAAACTCAAAGGAATTGACGGGGGCCCGCACAAGCGGTGGAGTATGTGGTTTAATTCGATGCAACGCGAACAACCTTACCAGGGCTTGACATGTCTGGAATCTTGGGGAAACCTAGGAGTGCCTTCGGGAGCCAGAACACAGGTGGTGCATGGCTGTCGTCAGCTCGTGTCGTGAGATGTTGGGTTAAGTCCCGCAACGAGCGCAACCCTCGTCCTAAGTTGCCAGCATTAAGTTGGGCACTCTGAGGAGACTGCCGGTGACAAACCGGAGGAAGGTGGGGATGACGTCAAGTCAGCATGCCCCTTACGTCCTGGGCTACACACGTACTACAATGCTACGGACAAAGGGCAGCCAACCAGCGATGGTGAGCAAATCCCATAAACCGTGGCTCAGTTCAGATTGCAGGCTGCAACTCGCCTGCATGAAGATGGAATCGCTAGTAATCGCCGGTCAGCATACGGCGGTGAATTCGTTCCCGGGCCTTGTACACACCGCCCGTCACACCATGGGAGCTGGTCATGCCCGAAGTCGTTACCCTAACCAGCAATGGAGGGGGATGCCGAAGGCAGGGCTGGTGACTGGGGTGAAGTCGTAACAAGGTAGCCGTACCGGAAGGTGTGGCTGGATCACCTCCTTTTAGGGAGACCAACCACAGTTGGGTGGAAAGTAATTAATTACTCACCCACTGTAGTCATCCCAGGTCGCGCGAGAGTTAGTGTAGAAAGCTTTCAAACTATTAATGGTTCGGTTTAAGGGCTATTAGCTCAGGTGGTTAGAGCGCACCCCTGATAAGGGTGAGGTCCCTGGTTCGAGTCCAGGATAGCCCACATTATATGGGGGTATAGCTCAGTTGGTAGAGCGCCTGCTTTGCAAGCAGGATGTCAGCGGTTCGAGTCCGCTTACCTCCACTGGCTAAATTATTAAAGCCAATCCTAATAAGTAATTTATATACTACTTATTAGTAAAATATAAATCCAGAAATGAGATTAATCTAGCAACTGAATTATTAATTAAAAATTCAGCCTGCTGGATTTAGTCCAGCAAGAACCTTGAAAACTGCATAG
>CAVQDG010000083.1:247500-255531 GCA_963711165.1 uncultured cyanobacterium
AATTAATGAGGATGTCCTAAATTTAATTGCAGGTGGACTGGCGATCGCAATTTTTATCGGTGGAATCTTAATGATGTTCAGTACTGTGTGGACTACTAAGAAAAAATAACTGAGGTCTGTCATTACAATTTGCTAACTTTAAACTACTTGCCCTTGGGTATTAAATTTTACATTCAGTAAATATAAATCAAGATGAATGCTTCTGCTGCTGCTATCTCCTTTGAGAATATTGAGAAGAATTTTGGCTCGCTGAGAGTACTACAAGGTATCACAGGGGAAATACACCAAGGGGAAGTAGTGGCAGTAATTGGTACTTCTGGTTGTGGAAAAAGTACTTTGCTGCGTTGCTTCAACCGCTTGGAGACAATTGACGGGGGAAATTTAGTCGTTAATGGTATAGATTTATCCCGTTCTCGTCTTACCTCCAACCAACTGCGGAGACTACGGACAGAGGTGGGGATGGTGTTTCAGCAGTTTAACTTGTTTCCTCATTTAAGTGTTATAGAAAATTTAACAATTGCTCCTTCTAAGGTTTTGAAGCGATTGCCCAAGGAAAGTAGCAGACTAGCTAAGTTCTATTTGGAAAAAGTCGGAGTTGCAGATAAGGCGAATGCTTATCCTGAACAATTATCTGGTGGACAAAAGCAACGGGTGGCGATCGCCCGTAGCTTATGTATGAACCCCCAAGTTATGTTATTTGATGAACCTACAAGTGCGTTAGATCCAGAACTGGTGGGGGAAGTACTGCAAGTGATGCAACAACTCGCCCAAGAAGGAATGACAATGGTGATCGTCACCCATGAGATGCAATTTGCTCGTGAGGTAGCTAATCGCGTATTATTCTTAAATCAAGGTCGTGTGGAAGAAGAAGGAAAAGCACGAGAAGTGCTAACCCAACCACAGAGCGATCGCCTTAAAAGTTTTTTGAGTCGAATGAGCTTTGTAAACAATTAAGCATATACTTACATAACAATTTGATTTAATTACAGCATCCAGGGTGAGTAAGTCATAAAATTGGCTTAATCTGCAAAACCGATTGTTACACAAGCTAGGCGAGGTATATAGATGTCAGCTTGGTTGCCTGGTTTACTGGGTTCATTGAGAGCGCGTTTATCTCAACACATCATCTTTTGGGTTTTTCTCAGTCTGGTTTTAATTGAGGCGCTCATTTTAGTACCATCCTATTATATGCGTCAACGTCAATTATTTCAGCAGTTAGAAGATGTTTCTGCTGCAACAATTTTCTCAGTTATACGATTATCGCAACCAGATATTGATGAGATAAAAATTTTAAAAAATGCTAAAAAAGTGATAGTCAATTCTGCAATTGTAGGATTAACAATTTATGAAGCTGATGGCAGATTAATAGGAACAGTGGGCGAGTTGCCGCAAATGAATTTTTCTAACGTGAAGACTGACCAACAAGATAATTCCCGTCGTCAAGATGGCAACTACTACGATATAGCTTGGTCAGCAAATCAGCTTGGGCTAAAATATACTTTGATTACTCGTGTTGATGCTAGATCAGTTAACCAAGAATTATCTGCTTATGTTGGACGCATTGCTGGTCTGATTTTGTTGATTTCGGCTGTTGTCACTTCTTCAACCATCTTGGTTTTGGGTGTGATTGTAATTCTTCCAATTTTACGGCTACGTGATGATTTAATTACAGTTGGGGAAGCTATAGCTAAAGAACAAGATACTAATAATCTTTACTCTTTAAATATTAAACGTGATGATGAACTAGGAGAAGTCTTAGAAGCTTTTCAGCAGATGTATCAACGGGTGTACCAAGAAATAAAAGAACGCAAGTCGGCAGAAGAAGTTTTACGAGAAGAACAAGAAAAGTCAGAAAAATTATTGTTGAATATCTTACCCCATTCAATTGCAATGCGATTGAAAAATCAGCAAAGCTTAATTGCAGAACGTTTCGATGAAGTCACAATTTTGTTTGCCGATTTGGTAAATTTTACAAGTTTGGCTAGTATTTTATCACCAACGGAATTAGTAAATTTACTTAATGAAATTTTTTCAGTATTTGATCGGATAGCGTCTCTCGATGGTTTAGAAAAAATTAAGACAATTGGTGATGCTTATATGGTGGTGGGTGGTCTACCTAACATGAGAACAGATCATGCTGAGGCTATTGCCGAGATGGCTTTGAATATGCAAAATCAAATCCAACGTTTTCAAAGTAATGGTGGTGAACCATTAAGTATTCGTATCGGTATTAATACTGGGTCAGTAGTAGCAGGTGTGATTGGCTTGACCAAATTTACCTATGACTTATGGGGCGATACTGTTAATATCGCTAGCCGGATGGAATCTCAAGGATTGCCTGGTTATATTCAGGTGACAGAGGCGACTTACGAGTTACTTAAGGATAAATATATTTTTGAAAAACGGGGTTTGTTACTGGTGAAAGGTCGGGGAGAAATGATTACTTATTGGCTGCTAGGTAGGAAGGAGAAATGATTAGCAACTAGATATTATAAGAAGCGATCGCCCTCTAATTTCCATCTGTGTTAATCTGTGGTTGTTAATCACATCCCCAAATCGACAGCAATGCGATGGGCGCAAGCAAATCCTGAAAATGCCACAGCATTTAACCCTTGCCCTGGAAACGTACTATCCCCTACACAGTACAATCCTGGGATAGCCGTCCGATTAAACGGCATTCCTAATAATCCTAACAATTTGCGGCGGGGAATTGGTCCATAAGTGCCATGTTCACGCCCTAAAAAGCGACGGTGGGTGCGAGGTGTTCCCACCTCCATATAGTCTAAACCTGCATCTAAACCAGGAAATATTTTTTCCAAACGCTCAATAATTCGCCCAGCAGCTTCTTCCTTTTTCTGTTCGTATTCTGTTGCAGATAGTTTTTGCCAGTCTTCAATCCAGTTAGGTGTGAAAGCATGAATAATATGATGTCCTGCTGGTGCTAAATCTGGATCTAAAAGCGTGGGAATTGACACAAAAATAGTACCTTCTGGGGCTTCCATGTTTTGCCAGTCTTCTAGCAAAATATGATGGCATTCTGTACCAGGAGGTAAAACATCTGCCTGTACTCCCAAATGTAAATTTAAAAAACTTGGTGATTTTTGATAACGCTGCTGCCAAGTTTTCTCGGCTGCTGGCATTTCTTCTACTGGTAGTAATTTTTCAAATGTATCCCAGCGAGTAGCGTTAGAAACAATTCGCTTTGCATGATAAACTTTGCCATCAGCTAGTTGTACTCCGACAGCACGATTCTTTTGTTTAAGAATCTTTGTCACCTTAGCTTTGTATTGAATTTTCCCGCCAAATTTCTCTAATCCTTCTACCAGTTTTTGGGCGATTTGTCCTACGCCTCCCTTGGGGTAGTTAATTCCGCCATAGTGCCGATCTGAAAATACCATTCCGGCGTTAATCATGGGTGTCAAATCTGCTGGAACAACTGACCAGCAATAGCACTCCATATCAATAAACTTTAATAAAGTAGGATCTTTTATATAACGTCGAGCAATATCACCCGCATTTTGTGGTAGATACTTGACTAAGCCCAAACAAGCTAATGGATGCTGGAAAAATACTCTTGTTAAATAACGAGGTTCTTCCAATGACAGCAAGTCCATTGCATTCAAGCAATTAAATACTTTCCAGCACTCGTCATAAAACTGCCGAATCCCTTGACGTTCGTGGGGGAAATATTCTGTTAGTTCTTGCAAAAATTTCTCATAATCTCGGTGAACCTTCAGGTTTAACCCGTTAGGGAGGTGGTAATCAATCTGCACCGAGTCAGGAATAGTTTCTATACTCATATCCACAGCTTTGAGAGCGCGGGTAAGCAGATTTGTTGTACCTTGATCGCCAAACCCAAAAATCATTGAGGCTCCTACATCAAAGCGGTAGCCTTCCCGCTCAAAGTAGCCAGCACTTCCCCCAGGGATTAAATAACTTTCTAGTACTAAAACTTTAGCGCCTTTGGCAGCTAGTTGAGTTGCTGTTACTAAACCCCCAATACCTGATCCAATCACAATGACATCAAAAACGGTTTGATCGGGTTTATCTTCAAGGAAATAGGAAATAGAAGTAGCTGGCATGGAGTCAAGTGATTTTGAATTTGAAATTTTGGGTGAGCTTTAGCTCTGAGGCAAGAAACTTGATCTTGCAAATATTTAACTTCTCTGAGTTTACAGCGTGACTGGACTAATGCCTAATTCTTAGGGCAATGCTTGTCAAAAAAAAAGCGGGGACGAGTCTGCTGCTGCTTACCAGTCCCACCTGCCGATCCTTAATTTGAGAGGAGAACACTAAACACAATATAGCTTTATTGAAAAATAGTGTCAATAGTGTTGAGATAAATTATCAATAAATTATCTGACTGGGAGCTAAGAAGCCCGATAGGTAAGATGATCAGAACCATAAAAGCTTATGATTAACAGGCATCTTCTTGATTAATTCCTGACCCCCGAATAAAGCTTTAACAGGGGGCTGTGTGTAAGTTCTAGGTTGTTAATCTTAAATTTCAAGTTTAAAATCGGTTGACTATGGCTATACAATTACGTATTCATGTTCCACCTCATCCTCTAATTAAGCACTGGTTGGGAGTTGTGCGTGATGCCCAAACACCAACAACTTTGTTCCGCAGTGGGATGACAGAATTGGGACGGTGGCTTACTTATGAGGCAATTAGAGACTGGTTGCCAAGTATTGAAACAACTGTACAAACTCCATTAGCGGAATGCCCTGCAACTTTTATTAATCCTCAAGTACCAATAGCAGTAGTACCAATTTTGCGGGCGGGGCTGGCGTTGTTAGAGGGGGCGCAGCCTTTATTACCACTTGCTTCAATTTACCATTTGGGGATTGTGCGTAATGAGGAAACGCTTGAGCCTAGCTGTTACTTAAATAAATTACCAGAACAGTTTAACCCCGAAACAAGGGTTTTAATTACTGAACCAATGTTAGCGACTGGGGGAACAATTATGGCTGCTATGGCAGAATTAACTAAACGTGGTGTTAATCCAGCTTTTGTGCGAATTATTTCTGTAGTTGCTGCGCCGCCAGCTTTGCAACAACTGGGAACGCATTATCCTAGCTTGGTTATTTATACTGCGATTATTGATGAGGGGTTAAATAGTAAAGGGTTTATTGTACCTGGTTTGGGAGATGCAGGCGATCGCACTTTCGGAACTTAAGTTTAGGACTGACTGAGGGCTGAGGGGTAAATTTTTGAATTTTGTGAAGCTGCGTTACCCCTAATTTGCTCATGCAGCTAGGTCAACCAGGCGTTGACACTCTCTGGGCGCTTTGCCACAGAGATTCTACATTCATCGTCAGAACGTGCTTCGACCAGGCTTGCGCCAAGTAGAGTAGAGGTTCCGACTCCTGTAGCGTTACTTTGGGAATGCCCTCCCCTAGACTTTGCTTTAAGCAAAATATTGATAGCCGCGTTCTCGTCCCTGTGGAGATTACAGCCACAAACACAAACATGAGTTCTCGCGCTAAGAGCTTTTTTCACTACTCTCTTACACTGGCTGCATTCTTGGCTTGTGTAGTGTGGAGGGACGGCAATAGCTAATCTTCCAAACTTCGTAGCGAAATACTCTAACCACTGTCTAAATTGATACCAACTTGCGTGACTCAATTGACTTAGCCAAACAGTGATTTTTGAGCATATTTGCTACCTTTAAGTCTTCATAGGCTACTAAATCGTTAGATTTGCATACGTTACGCGCAATTCGTTTTGCGTGTTCATTCCGTTGCCTATTTACTCTTAAATGTTTTCTGGAAAACCTAACTCTTGCTTTACGACGATTACTTGAACCTTTATGCTTTTTATATATTTGACGTTGAGCTTGTTTGATATCAACTTCAGCCTTTCTTAAAAACTTTGGGTTTGGTTCTTGATGTCCATTTGAATCAGTATAAAACGATTCTAAACCTACATCTAAACCAATTTCATTACCCGTTAAAGGCTGCAAGTCAACACATTCAACATCAGCACAAAATTGGCAGTAATAGCCATCTGCACGACGGATTAATCTAACCCGTTTAATAGATTTAACAGGGTAGGTGTGAATATCCCATTTCCCCAACAATCTCAGTTCACCAATACCTTTTTTATCGGTAATAGTAATACGTCTTTTTGTTGGATGTAACGCCCAACCGCTTGTCTTGTATTCAACTGAGCGATTATCGCATTTGAATTTGGGATAACCTTTTTTCCCAGGTTTATTAGATTTGCAATTATCGTAAAACCGAGAAATTGCCACCCATCCACGCTCGGCAGAGGCTTGTACTGCCATTGAGTTAAGGTCTTTTACAAAGGAAAAATCATTGCGTAGTACAGTCGAATATTTATTCAAAGCAAACCGATTGATTTTGACATCCTTGGGTGCATCCATCCAATATCTGATTGCTTTGTTACGAATAAATTGCACCGTTCTGATGGCTTCATCAATAGCTTTGTATTGCTGCGGTTTGGCTTTAACTTTATATTCTAGAACTAGCATTGAATCGACCCCTCAATGTATTAAATACATTGTATTATATATACAGACGTTTGAGCGTGTAGTTTTATGAAAAATCGTAGATTAGATATTAAACTTACTGATTATGAATTGCAGCAATTAGAAGAAGAAGCTATGAGGCGGGGCATGAACACATCTCTGCGTTGATTAGAAGTTTAATTGCCCGTTTTCCTGCGCCATCTACAAAGCCGTCCTGCGCTCCGTTAAAGGACGGGGTTTTAAACCCAATTCTTTGATAAGCTGAAATTAATCTCAAATCTCAAATCTTTAATTTCTTTACTTGATATGAGTCAGCGTGATGGTTTTACAAGTGGATTCTTGCTGGGAACTATACTAGGTGGTATAGCTGGTGGAGTTGTTGGGGCGCTATTTGCTGCTAAACAAACTTCAGAAGCCGAAGAATCGGAGCAATCTTTAATTAATCCTACTTTGTCCGAAGGTAAGCCGAGAAAATCTAGGCGACGGCAACTTAGCGAATCTGACAGTATTGAAACTTCTCGTCGCAGTTTAGAGGATAAAATTGCTCAACTGAATACAGCGATTGATGAAGTGCGGTTATCACTAGGGAATGTCAATGGTAATGCTGTGGAGATAGATCCAGAGCGATCGCGTGGTATCGAATCCTAAAGTACCATCTCTTCTCCACTGTTGATACTTCTGAATTAAGCTAGAGGTAAACAGATCTGTTACTTAATAAAGTGTAATATCCATGAGTTCATCTGCTGCCCTGCTGACTACAAGCATCTATTACTTTCTGCAAATCTATATATTCCTGCTGGTGGTTCGGATTCTTTTGACTTGGTTCCCTACAGTCGAGTGGATGAATCAGATTACAGCTACATTGAGTCCTCTGACTGACCCCTATCTCGATTTATTCCGTTCTTTTATTCCACCTCTGGGCGGTACATTGGATATCTCTCCAATGTTGGCAATTTTTCTGCTGCAAATTGTGGCAGGACTATTTACTCCTGCAATTACATCAAGTGTTGGGTTTTAAATCCGACAGGGGTTGCAGTTGGTTTTATTAATAGCGGTAGAATATTAACGGCGAACTCTACCGCTAAATCCTGCTGCTTTGAATTGTTTGAGTTGCAGAGGTGTTGGTAAATTCGCAGGTACAGTGATTCTTAATTCAAAATCGCTAATGCCTGGTGGTAGTTCTTCGATCAAACCTAGACGAGTTCTGTTTTGCATGACGGAATTGTTGTCAGCATCATAAATACGACCAAAAATATCCGCATCGTATACAGGTTTACCTGATTTATTATCTGCTTTGCCTGTGATCATAAAACAGTTGGCTGCTTCAGTAAAGCGACCACTGGTGACAGCACCTTTTGAGAACTCTGCTGGACATCTGTGGTATGACAAGTTAGAAAGTTGTATTTGAGTTAGTGCTAAGGCAGGGGGAGTAAATACCCAGCTTGCAAGCCAAACAAGCAAGGAAATAGCAAAGACAGCTAAATGTCGAAAACTTCTTAACTGCACCATAAATTACCCTTGTCGTTCACTTCAATTT
>CAVQDG010000084.1:0-85000 GCA_963711165.1 uncultured cyanobacterium
AATTATCTCCCTTCCCACTAAAAGATTACTGCTCGTATTCTTCTTCCTTGGCGTTCTTTGCGTCTTGGCGGTTATAAAAATAGGTATTCTTTAGACGGGAAAAGAGTAATTAGGCAATTTCCGAATTAGTATTAGCAGTAGTTAATACTAATTTGTTTTCAAAAGTATCCTTAATTCTGTAGCCGATTAGTGAGCAACCTATGTCTCAGGATGTCCAAACCAACCAGCAAACTTCAGACCCTTATTCAGATACAATTCCTCTAGAACGCGCATCTGTTGAGGATCACGCAGATCAATTAATGGATGAGTTGTTTTCAGATATTGACCGGATTTTGGATGGTGGCAGTAAGTTTACGACAGAAACAGCACAACCAGAATATGTTTCTTTGCAGGCTCTGAAAATGCCTGAAATGTCACCGCCAGAAACGACTGTGACACCTGATGAACAGCCAAAAACACAGGTGACAGAGGAACAGGCTCATACATCCAATGCTGCACCTCAATCTTTAACTAAAAAGTCGAATACTGAAGAAAAAAATCCCAGCGACCCTAAGAATGCTAGATATGGTAATTGGTTTGAGAAAATCTTATTAAGTTTAAGCTTTGCATCTTTGTTAGCATTTGCAGTTTTATGGTTAGTTAGCGAGAAGAAGTTAAACTTGCAATTTGGGCAGCAGTATAATACTGCTCCAAGTACTCAGCCTCAAATATCAGAGTCAGATGCTAAGTTTATAGAATATATGCAGCGATCGCTCTTAACAATAGATCGCAAAGCTCAAGCAAGCAAACAACAATCAACAGCTACCCAGCAAAATTCTAACCAATCCCAAGTACCTGCTAATGCTAATGTCGCTATTCCTAGCAGAACCACAAAAGTAATTGAGAAAGTATACATTCCCGTCTATCCGCCACAAGCATCAACCTCTGTAGCACCTTCAACCGCTCTCAGCCCATCCTCCCCACAAGTACGGGCAGCTACTGGAGCTATTAAACCGCCTCCACCACTACCACAAGTAGCTGGATCTCCTCCAGCCGTAGCCCCACCACCAACAAATACATCACCCTCAAGAAGTTGGATACCAGCAACAGCAGGAAATAAATTTACTTTAGTTGGATTAGTAGAGAGCGGGAATCGTCCTGCTGCGTTAATTGAAATTAAAGGTGTCACTCAAAGAATTTATCAAGGTCAAACTATTGGCGACAGTAATTGGACTTTAGTTGCAGTTGCCGAGCAGGAAGCAATTCTCAAGCGTAATGGACAAGTAAAATCTGTTTACGTTGGGCAAAAGTTTTGAACAATTATCAATTAACAATGACCAAGCTGAATTAAGGAGTCTTGACTGTGGGGTTATTTGATGATATCAATCGTTTTTTAGAAAGTAGATTAGAGGAATTTTTACGCAATAATCCCCATTTAGAATTGCAGGCGCTAGAAGAACAATTACGGCAGCAAGAAGAGGATGCGCTCAGGCTAATTGTAGACACACAAGCCCAAGAAAAGCGGGTGCAAGAAGAAATTCTCTCTACAGCCCAAGAAATCCAACGCTGGCATGAACGAGTCAATAAGGCGAAGACCGCAGGAAGGCTTGATTTAGCCTCTTCAGCCCAAGAAAGAGAAGCAGCCTTGCTGCGTCAAGGCAATCAACTCTGGGGAAAAATGCAAGGACTTAAAGAGCGAATTGAGCAAGCCAAAGAACTACAACGTCAAATATATATTCGTCGTCAAGAAGTAGGAGCGAAAGCCAAACAAGCTCAGGCAGAGCGTGCTGCTCAAAGTAAAACTACAGAAAATACGGGTTGGAATTTTCCTGCTAGTAATAGTACTTCTAGTGGGGCAGATCCTTTAGAGGAACAATTTATGCGTTGGGAAATTGATCATGATTTGGAGAACTTAAAGCGCAATTTGCACTAAAAGCCTATCCGAAAAATAGAAAATATCTGCATTTATCTGCGTTTATCTGCGTTTATCTGCGGTTAAAATCTCAGAATAAATCTTGCTGCCAAAACTCACAATTGCCAGAGAAAAAATTGCAACAAGTTGACTTCACCACCCTAACTGCTGCTTGTAGTGAGTTGCGCTCCTTATGGATTCCAGCGCGACTTGAACAAGTGTATCAGCGCGATCGCTACACTATTTCATTAGGGTTACGCACTCTAAAACACCGAGGCTGGTTAACCATTTCTTGGCATCCCCAAGCCGCGCGTATTTGTATTGGCGATCCACCACCGCGCACACCTGATACTTTTACTTTTAGCCAACAGTTGCGCCATCAACTGGGTGGTTTCGCTTTGATAGGTATAGAAGCGATCGCACCTTGGGAGCGTGTAATAGATTTACAATTTGCCCGTCGCCCTGGAGAAGCACCGATTTGGCATCTCTACGTCGAAATTATGGGTAAGTATAGTAACGTAATTTTGACTGGAACAGATAATCTAATTGTCACTACCGCTCATCAAGTAAATTCCCAGCAATCTAGCGTGAGGACAATTCAAACAGGGCAACCCTACGAACTTCCGCCCTCATTAACCGATCCCATGCCTAGCTTAAGCGAATCCTTTGAACGCTGGCAAGAACGGGTAAGTCTCATTCCAGGGCGCTTGGTGAGTCGGATAGTAAAAAGTTATCGGGGTTTGAGTTCATTGCTAGTTACCTCAATGGTAAAAGCTGCTAGTCTTGACCCTGAACAATCTACCAACACTTTAGAGACATCTGATTGGAATCGCTTATTTATTTATTGGCAAAAATGGCTGCAAGCTATTTTTGCCGCGCAGGGGAGGAGAGAGGAGAGAGGAGAGAGGAGAGAGGGAGCAGGGGAGCAACAAGAATTTGGGTTAATTTCAGATTCTCAACTGCAAAACTCAAATCAATTTCATCCAGGTTTCACCACTGATGGATACAACATACTTGGGTGGGGTGTAATTGAACCAGTTGAGACAGTACAAGAATTAATCAACCGCTACTACACTAATCAAGTAAATCAACAAGAATTTGCCCAACTACGCCATCAACTCAGCCAGAAACTCAGCAATATTCTTGCTAAATTGCGTCAGAAAGCCAATACTTTTGAAGAACGCTTGCACCAATCAGATCATGCAGATCAGTACAAACAACAAGCTGATTTGCTCATGGCTAACCTGAGTGAATGGCAACCTGGAATGAATGCGATCGCACTTCCTGATTTTGAAACGGCTATACCAGTTAACATTCCCCTAGAGCCAGAGAAAAATGCCATCCAAAATGCTCAAGCACTCTATAAGCGTCACCAGAAACTCAAACGCGCCCGTGCTGCCGTTGAACCATTATTAACAGAAGTTAAAGCCGAAATTCAGTATATCGAACAAGTCGCCTCTAGCTTATCTCAGTTGGATGCCTACAAAATTACAGAAGATTTAAAAACCCTAGAAGAAATTCGAGAAGAGCTAATTACACAGAAATATCTCGAATCTCCAGATCAACGTAGTCGCACAGAGACAGATGTTTCTAAACCTTACCGTTATCGTACACCTACTGGTTTTGAAGTACTGATTGGGCGCAATAACCGCCAGAACGATCAACTAACCTTTCGCGTTGCTTCTGACTATGATTTGTGGTTTCACACCCAAGAAATCCCCAGTAGTCATGTGCTAATGCGTCTTGAACCTGGTACTGTAGCAGAAGAAGTAGATTTACAATTTGTTGCAGATCTCACAGCCTACTATAGCCAGGGTCGTCAAAGTGACCAAGTACCCGTTGTTTATACAGAACCCAAGCACGTCTATAAACCTAAAGGTGCTAAACCAGGAATGGCTATATATAAGCAAGAGCGGATTATATGGGGTAGTCCACAGCGAGGCTTCACCTATCTGATGGAAGATCTAGCATCTGTAACAAAGTAAATTTTTTTGTATTTTCTGTTACAATTAACTTAACGAAATTTAACTTACTGCCCGTGTGGGAACGTGCAGTTGGTGTTTCCTCCAACGACAACAAAATAAAAAAGCATTGTTAGACCATCTGTGCATCAGGTGGTCTTTCTGTTCCAGCAGTGTTGGAGAACGCATCACCTATTAAATAAAACTTAAGATTTATCCATCGCAGGTGATTTTCTCGGAAAAATTATAAAAAAGCGGTGATTACAACGATAATTATTACAGCGATAAGGCAATAACCCAACTACGGAAATAACTTTCTCAATCATCCCTTGACGTTTGGAACGAGAAACCTGAGCAGAACCGCATTTAGGGCATTTATGGGAAACAGATAATATTCCTATAGCCATAATCGTTAAGTTGGAATTTAATTGATTATTGAAATATTTACCATGTATAAAAATTTTTGTCTGTTGGCTACATCACATCCTGTATTTTTGACATCCACCCCGCCGTGAACGGTCGGGGATTCCAATCTACCCAAACAAACTTAATTGTATAGGTTCTAGGTGGGATAAAAGGATAAAATAGCTACCCAGAAGGCACACACCTCAAAAATGCAGGTATGTGCGGAATTAGTGTACAAATTTTCTTAATTGAACATTTTTACTTCCTCTGCTTCCCCTGCTTCCCCTGCAAAGAAAAACACACTAAAAACGGAAGAACCCTTTTTGCTGACCTACCTAGATTAGATGCTGGTAGTTGCCCTGAAAATGCCAATCACAAGCCAAATCTCACTCTTTCGCTACAATCAAAGAAAAAACAGACTCACTCTTTCTTACTCAATGCTATGATTCCAACCGTTATAGAACAATCTGGTCGTGGCGAACGCGCCTTTGACATTTACTCCCGACTACTACGGGAGCGCATTATCTTTCTGGGACAACAAGTAGATGCAGACTTGGCAAACTTAATTGTTGCCCAGTTGCTTTTTCTAGAAGCAGAAGATCCAGAAAAAGATATATATGTTTACATCAATTCTCCAGGTGGTTCTGTAAGTGCTGGCATGGGTATTTTTGATACCATGAATCAAATTCGCCCAGATGTATCCACCATCTGTGTTGGATTAGCAGCAAGTATGGGAGCTTTCTTGCTTAGTGCTGGTACCAAAGGCAAGCGCATGAGTCTACCCCATTCTCGGATCATGATCCATCAACCGCTTGGTGGCGCTCAGGGACAAGCAACTGACATTGAGATTCAAGCTAAAGAAATCCTTTACCACAAACGCAGATTAAATGAGTTTCTCGCTCAACATACTGGTCAACCTATAGAGAAGATTGAAGAAGATACTGAGCGCGACTTCTTCATGTCAGCAGAGGAATCAAAAAACTATGGTTTAATCGACCAAGTAATTGATCGTCGTCCCTCCGCTACCCGTACACCTCTAGTAGTTGGGTAAGTCAAGACTTACGCCGTTACACCACATATAGTGGGTAGGGTGCGTTAGCGCAGCGTAACGCACCCTACAGGGGTTAGGCTTTGAGTAAGTCCTGAAAGTTAAACCTCATCATCTGGAGTAGGCTGGAATTCTAGGTAATTGAGAAATTCCTTAAGTTCTTTGTCAGTCAATTCAGAACGAATTTTCTTATTGTATGTGGCAAGCAGATAATCTATTCCTCGCTGCTTATCCCAGCCTAAACGCTTGAGTTCAATAGTAGTTCTAGCAATCATCTCAGAAAAATCTATTACGCCGCTAGTTAAGGGTGTATTCCTAACATCTGCGACAAGTTCAACAGAAGGATAATTGTTTTCAGGCGTTAGGGACGATATTGGAGTATCTGTATTTGTTGGTAGTACGACTGTTGGAGTTGATAATAAGGTATTTTCTTCCGTATTAGCTTCTAATTCCATGCTGGTAAAATCATCGTTCAATGGCTCATTACTTTGTTCTACGGATATTCCTGTATCGGATGTATCTTTTGAAGAAAAATTGAGTTTTGAGGTAGATATATCCTCAGAATCAACTTGAGAAAATTCGGTTTGCTCTGAACTTTGAGCAGGTTGTGGCAATTTTTCTTCTATCAAGGGGATTTGAGGAGTAGGAGTAAAAGTTACTGGTGCTGTTAAATCAGCAGGTATAATTTGGCTTTGCTGTTGCCCTGGGATGTGGTCATAAGTAGTTGGTGCAGATTTTAACTCCCTCTGCTCCCTCTGCTCCCTCTGCTCCCTCTGCTCCCTCTGCTCCCTCTGCTCCCTCTGCTCCCTCTGCTCCCTCTGCTCCCTCTGCTCCCTCTGCTCCCTCTGCTCCCTCTGCTCATCACCACCAACTGGTTTTGACCACACCCGTTGCCCTGTTTCCGCAGTGGCTAATATACCTAAAACTGCTAAAGCTCTAGTTCTAGCTTGGTCTTCTGCGTTTTCAACAGTGTCAGCAGCAGCTAAACCTGTTGCTAGAGTCACACCCTCAACTTCAACTAATGCTCTAACTACATACTTACCGTGATCAATAGTAAGTAGCTCACTAATCAGGCAACCTTTTGGATAACTAATTCGGAATTGACTCAACATAAACACCGTTTGATTAAAACTAAATTTATTGGCACCTAAAATTAGTGGGATTTTTTCTGTTCAAAAAATTAGGTTGTTTTGAGGAAACTTGTTTTCTCAAAGTACACCCAGAAACTACAATAGTTACAGACTGTCTAATTTTAACTCACTGCCATCTTGACTTACCGCAGCCAGCTAGTGATCGAGAGCGGTTTCTTACCAGTATAAGGCAGTGTGTAAAAGTGCGTTCAGGTTGTCGGTGCTGCTAATAACACGCTTCGCTTCGCGCTGCACCAGTTGTTGTGCTGCACCACAATCGCTCTTATTTCCTCAGTTACTATTTCAGGATAGCTGGAAGCGCAACAAGCAACATAGCTCTGGAATAGTTATTTGTGTGAGGTGCAATTGGGTCGCGGAAACACTTGTGCATGAAAGCACTGATTTCATGCTCTGTGATGATACCTCTAGGCATCACCTTGGGTTTGGTGTTACTTCAGGCAAGTATGGCGAGGCAGATGCAGGACAGTTGTTAGTTGAGATCGAAAATCTATGGTCTATGCTCGGCGGCAAGCTTGAATTGATGCTCTCTACAATCTCGTCACGGAGAGCGGAAATACTATAGACACCGAGTGTGGCGTATTACCAAAAGTAAAAAGATCTAGTTACAGACAAAGAATCGTTTTAGGGGCGGAGGCTAAGGAAGCTGCATGGAATTTTCAATCGCTACACTACTTTCTAATTTTACTGGCGACAAGTTAGTTGCACCCAAAGTATTAGAGAAAAAACTTGGTTGCGAAGATGAGGAAAACCTGGAAAAACTGGAGATTATTTTAGATACTCTAGAAAAGGTGGGGATTTTAGTAAAAGAGCGCGGTAAGTATCGGCGTGTTTATGAAGATGATGTAGTTGAAGCGAAACTGCGCTGTTCTAGTAAGGGATTTTGCTTTGCGATTCAAGATGCAGAGCAAGCTGAGGATATTTATATTCGAGAAAGCCATTTGAGTAATGCTTGGAATGGCGATCGCGTTCTTGTTAAAGTTACTAAAGAAGGTAGTCGCCGTCGTAGTCCTGAAGGGGAAGTCAGACTGATTTTAGAGCGAGCGAATCCTTCGGTGTTAGCACGAGTTAGGCAAACCGATTCGGGCTATCGAGCCGTTCCTCTTGATGATAGGCTACTGTTTGAATTAGCTCTCAAAACTAATAACCAAAACCTAGAAGAAGCTATAGACCATCTGGTTCATGTTGAAGTTCTGCGATACCCTCTAGGACAAAACCCACCTGTTGGGAAAGTGGCTCGTGTTCTCGGTAGCGATGCTGAAGAGGCGGCTGATACCGACATTGTTTGTTGCAAGCATGATTTGCGTCGCTTCTTTAGTGAAAATGTCTTGAAAGCGACTGAAGGATTGCCTAAAGCTATTAGTAAAAGAGACAAAAATCAGCGTCTAGATCTAAGTAATCTTTTAACTGTGGCTTTTTCGGAGCATAGCTTAGTTGATGGGCAATCTGCAATTATCGAAAGTGCACTTAGTTTAGAAAAAACTCAGGAAGGACAATGGCGTTTAGGAGTTCACATTACTGATACGACACCCTACGTTTTACCTGATGAAGCAATAGATTTAGAAGCAAAAAGGCGTGGTACAGCCGTTTATTTAGGACAAACTGTGCTACCTCTGCTACCTGATGCTGTGATTGCTCAATGTTCGCTCTTGCCAGGGCAAGAGCGACTTGCTATTTCAGTATTACTGACATTAGATGAGGGTGGTCAAATTGTAGAGTTTGAAATTCAACCTACGATTATTCAAGTCGATCATCAATTGAGTTATCAGCAAGCGCAGTCAATTCTGGGAAGTCCTCAAGAAGAACACCCAGAAATGACAGCAGTAGTTG
This sequence comes from uncultured cyanobacterium, assembly GCA_963711165.1. Lineage (GTDB taxonomy): Bacteria > Cyanobacteriota > Cyanobacteriia > Cyanobacteriales > PCC-9333 > Crinalium. The sequence goes on from CAVQDG010000084.1 coordinate 8,284, forward strand.
AGATACTCAACAACTTATTTTTTACAATAGCCCCAATGCTGAGAGTGCATCGGCTAGGGCGGGGTGCTTTTGAAGTGAATCTGCCGGAAGCTAATTTACCATATCAAGATGAAGGCAGAATTGGCACGGTAGTTGTTTCTGGATTACCGATTAACTCTTTATTAGCAGAGTTGATGATCTTAGCAAATCTTGCTGTTGCTTCTCATCTGCAAGCGCTATCTGTTCCTGGGATATATTGTGTACAAAAAGCACCAAATCCAGAAGATATTCAGGATTTACTGAAGTTGGGTAACAATTTGGGGCTAAATCTTCATTTACAAGAAGAAGAAGTAGTACTGCCTTCAGATTTCCAAAGCTTTACTCAAATGTTTGCTGACTCATCAGCAACAAGAGTGTTGAATTATTTGTTGAAGTCAACTTTAAAGTCAGCTAACTACAGCACGATCCCAGGTTTTCACTTTGGTTTAGCTTTGGGTATGGGAGATCCACCTAGTGCGGCATATACGCACTGTATATCTCCTCTGCGACGCTATGCGGATTTATTGATTCAAAGAGTGTTGCATACGTTGTTTGATAAAGGGCGCGATCGCCGTTCCACCCGTTCTAAAGATCCGGTAAATCTGTATCATAGTAGCGCTCACGGTAATGTGAATTGGAATGTTTTACCACCAACGATCCATGAAGAGTTAGAAATCCAGTTATCATCAATGATTACTCATCTCAATGAGCGTGAAAAACTGGCATACGATGCGGAAGCAGATTTAGAAGGGCTACAGAAAGCTGAACTGATGAAGGAACGGACTGGTGAAGTTTTCAAAGGTTTGATTACTGGAGTTCAGTCTTACGGTTTCTTTGTGGAAATTGAAGATTTGTTAGTAGAAGGATTGGTTCACGTTAGCTCACTCAAGGATGATTGGTATGAGTTTCGTTCTCGCCATTCTTGTCTTGTAGGTAGAAAAAATCGCACTGCTTATCGACTAGGCGATCGCGTTGAAGTTGAAGTTAAAAGTGTAGATTATTATCGTCAACAGATTGATTTAGTAACTGTTAGCGGTGGTAGCGAAGCGAGTAATGAAGATTTGGAGGACTAATTTTTAGTAGCTGTGTTAGTGGGATGCGATACTCCGTAGGAGTCGCTACGCGATCGCGTCCCTTGTATTTCTTAAGTAGTGCGGGCATCTTGCCCGCGTCCTGTTTGGCGTAAGCTCTATATATAGCAGTCAGCTATCAGCGTAGAGACGCGAAATTATGCGCGAAGCGAACGGTCTCTACATCATGCGCCTTTTTTAGTAAGGGTTTCATAATAGAAACTGTCCTAATTTATCTGGCTACGGCTATAAGATTGGTTAATTAACCACAGATGAACACAGATAAATACTAAGATTCAATTTGTTTTTGTATAAGTTTATCTCTGATATTTTTGCTGAAAAACTTAATTTAAATCAGTTGATTACTGAACAACTTTTGTGTCTGAAAATCAAAACTTAACACTTCTTTATGCCCCAGGACTCTCTTACTGAACAATCAAATCGCCCTCTAATATTAGGCGTTACTGGTGCTTCTGGCTTAATCTACGCTGTACGTGCCTTGAAATTTTTATTAGAGGCAGGGTACACCATTGAGCTAGTTGCTTCAAAATCAACTTATATGGTTTGGCAGGCAGAGCAAGATATTCGTATGCCTGTAGAACCAGATCAACAAGAGCAGTTTTGGCGGGAGCAAGCTGGAGTAGATATTCAGGGTAAATTAAGATGCCATCGCTCAAGCGACGTTGGAGCTAATATTGCTAGTGGTTCCTTCCGTACACAAGGGATGCTGATTATGCCTTGTAGTATGAGTACTGTCGGAAAGTTAGCTGCTGGCTTAAGTTCTGATTTGTTGGAAAGGGCTGCTGATGTTCAACTCAAGGAAGGGCGTAAACTTGTAATTGTGCCGCGCGAAACTCCGCTTAGTTTAATTCATCTACGGAATTTAACTAGCTTGGCAGAAGTTGGGGTAAGAATTGTACCTGCAATTCCTGCATGGTATCACCAGCCCAAAACTATTGAGGATTTAGTAGATTTTGTGGTGGCACGTGCTTTAGATCAGTTTGATATTGATTGTATTCCAATTAATCGTTGGCAAGGTAGACATACTAAGCTAGAACCAGAATAGAGAAAGTATATTAAGAGCCTATCCGAAAAGTATTTTCAAGAGATTTTAACCGCAGATAAACGCAGATAAATGCAGATATTTTATATAATTAATTATTTTTTGGATAGGCTCTAAGTAGCTGGGTAGAAATAAACCTAACATTAAGGTTGGTTATTGATCGTCGAAAAGCTTATTAACTCCTTACCCCTCACTTTTTATGCCTATAATTCAGATTTTGCTGCTATTTGTGCTGGTGGGTGGACTAAGTTTGTTGCTGTTGCAAAATTTGTCGCCAGTGTTACCAATTGTGTTTTTAGGTATGAAAACACAGGCACTTCCTGTGGCGACTTGGATTTTGGGCGCTTTAACTGCTGGTTTCTTTACCAGTTTGTGCTTACAATTTTTCAGTTATCTTCTCATGCGATCGCTATTAGTGCGTATCCGTCAATTAGAAGCATCACCTTCCCCTGCTGCTGGTAAACGGCGTGAAACTGAGCCAACTGCTAGTCGCCAAAGTTACACACCACCGCCACCAGAAACGCCTACAAGTGACGATACATCTGAAGAATGGGATTCGGATTGGGAAGTTGAGGAAGCACCAGAAGATGACGATTGGGAGTTTGAGGAGGAACCTAAACCTCCTTCCCGACAGGAGACTGTTATTCAAGAGTCTAGGGAATATGAAGTTAAACAGGAACCCAAAAGTCGCACGGTAACAGGATCAGTTTATTCTTACAATTATCGAGAGCCTAGCAGTTCTGGTGCTGGCAGAACTGAAGCAGTCTATGATGCCAATTATCGGGTGATTACTCCACCTTATCGTGATAGCGATAATCCTCCTCGTGATACCTCGAATCAAGAACAGGAAGATGATTGGGGATTTGATGACGAGTTGGAGGATGATGTTGATGAGAGCGATCGCGAATCTTGGCGTTAAGAGCCTATCCGAAAAATAGAAAATATCTGCATTTATCTGCGTTTATCTGCGTTTATCTGCGGTTAAAATCTCTTAAAAGGACTTTGAAAGATAGGCTCTAAATGACCAATAACCAATTATCAGGAGGAAAAATTGTTAAACGGAGTTAATGTTTATTTAATTGGAATGATGGGCGCTGGTAAAACTACCGTAGGGCGCGAACTTTCCAAGCAACTAGGGTATCGCTTTTTTGATACTGATAGTTTAATTGAACAAGTTGCTAGTCAAACAATTAACCAAATTTTTACAGGTATTGGTGAAGAAGGTTTTAGGAAGCTGGAAAGCCAAGTATTATCAGAAATATCTGCTTATACCAAACTGGCAATTGCTACTGGTGGTGGTATTGTTTTAAAGCGAGAAAATTGGAGCTATTTGCATCACGGTTTAATAGTTTGGCTAGATGCTCCAGTAGATTTACTCATAGAACGTTTAGCACAGGATAACACTCGACCCTTACTGCAAGATGTTAATCCTGCGGATCAACTGCAACAGCTACTTGAACAACGGCAACGTCTTTACGCTCAAGCGGATATTAAAATTTCTATTGCTGCTAATGATACGCCTGAACAGCTAAGTAGACGCATAATTGAGTCTATTCCGCAAGTACTCAAACCTAAAGCAGTTTGTCCAGAAAATTCCAATAATTAAATATGCCTCAAATAATTTAAACTTTTTTATAAACCTTTGTTTGTAAACATTGCTACGGCAAACCTCACTGATTCGATGTACTATCAAAGGGTTTTTCAATATTTTGTTGGGTTTCGCTACCGCTCAACCCAACCTACAATTATCCTTAATACCAAGGGTATTGCTTCATATCCGCTCGCCATTAACTACACTTAACTTTCCAACAAATACTTATGCTCAACAACAGCGAATATTTTATGCAAGAAGAAGCCACTCGTGTCAGAGTGTTGAGTGAGGCGCTTCCTTATATTCAACAATTTAGTGGTCGAACTGTTGTCGTTAAATACGGCGGTGCAGCGATGAAAGATAGCAGCTTGAAAGACAAGGTGATGCGTGATATTGTCTTTTTATCTTGTGTTGGTCTACGACCTGTGGTAGTACATGGTGGTGGCCCTGAAATTAATAGCTGGCTGGATAAGCTAGGAATTGAACCACAATTTAAAGATGGTTTACGGGTAACGGATGCTGCCACAATGGATGTGGTGGAAATGGTTTTAGTAGGTCGGGTAAATAAAGAAATTGTTTCTCTGATTAATCAAGCTGGTGGCTTGGCTGTAGGTATTTGTGGGAAAGACGGAAATTTAATCAAAGCCCGCCCAGAAGGTAGGCAGGGTATAGGTTTTGTTGGTGAGGTCAATAGTATAGATATCAAATTATTGAATTCACTTGTTAGCAGTGGTTATATCCCTGTGGTTTCAAGCGTAGCAGCCGATGAAACAGGTCAAGCTTATAATATCAATGCTGACACGGTAGCTGGTGAACTGGCGGCGGCTTTAGGTGCAGAAAAGTTAATTTTGCTGACGGATACTGCGGGTATTTTAAAAGATTATAAAGACCCATCTACGCTACTTCCTAAAGTGGATATTCAAGAAGCGCGGCAGCTAATTGCAAGTGGTGTAGTTAGTGGTGGAATGATTCCTAAAGTAAGTTGTTGTGTGCGATTGCTTGCTCAAGGTGTTAAAGCTGCACACATTATTGATGGTCGTATTCCTCACTCACTTTTATTGGAAATATTTACTGATTCAGGTATTGGTTCAATGTTGGTAGCATCAGAGTTTATGTCCTAGATTAACTGAACTAAATTGCCATTAAAATCCCATTGGTATCCGGCTACGGATGGGATAACTATAAATGTTTGGTAATCCTCCATAATAAGGGCTGGGATAAACTGGCTGATTAACAATTTTGGGGTTAACTAAAACAGAATCAAAAATTTGTGAATTAATTAATGTGGGATTAATCAAAACCGAGTTTTGGATTGTCCCACTCAGAGGAGGGAGGGGATAGGGGAGAGGAGAGAGGAGGGAGGAAGGTACAGAATTATTAAAATTACAGTTGCGGTAGGAATTGTTACCAAAATTTTGTAATCCTGTGACTGGGTTGACAGGCATAGGGGTGGGAATAGGACTGCCGTAAATAAATGAACTGGTAGACTGCTGAAATCCCTGATTACAGTTACTTTGCTGGACTACTAGAGGTATTGCATCAACGGGAGATGTAGCATTCAGTATTGCTACTCCTAATATAAAAGCTGCTAGTGAAGTTGTTTTAGTTAGACGATCGCAATTACTCAGCCAAGAGGGTGTATTAAACATGATTTTCCTTTAAGAAAATGAAGAATTTTTGATAAAACTAGCTTTCCAAAAGCTAAATCCATCCTAAGCACATAATGTAGAGACGTGCCATGTCACGTCTCTGCTCAGATAAAATTTGAATATGCGATTGTTGTAGACAGATAAAGATTAAGGTGAGTTCCGAAAATTTAGAGCAATTCCAGATTAATTATCAAGCTGGACAAACCGCTTTTGAGCGGGGTGAGTATCGACAGGCGGTGAATGAATTTGAGGCAGCCAGTGCCTTAATAACTCCTAATTCGCGCCGAGGGGGAGAAGTTCATATTTGGTTAATTACCGCTTATGAAGCAACGGGACAAAGGGCAGAAGCGATCGCACTTTGTAAACAATTAGCGCGTCACCCAGATATAGACACTCGTAAGCAAGCTAAAAACTTGCTTTATATTATGCAGGCTCCTGAGTTAACCAGACGCGCCGAATGGTTGACCGAAATTCCCGATCTCACCAACTTAGCTGACGCAGATGGCAAGTTTCGTCAAGGTAGCGCTGGTTCTAATCCTAATGGTTCTCCGAAAAAACGCCCAGAACCAGAACAAGTTGATCTTAGTCAAGTTAATACTAAGGACAATAAATTTATTTGGGTCGCTCTGATTACTATTGGTTTAACACTTAGTGGCTTAGTTTGGTTGAATCTGTAATTTTACCTCAACATTGCAAAAGAGATAATTTTCTCAGTTGCAAACGCCTTATCATAAGGGATTGACCAGACAAGCTGAAATCGTAAGCGATTGGAGGTACTTGTGAAGCCAACAGTTTTAGCAAGAAGAAACAAGGTTAATTTCATAAGGGTGATCAGCAGCGCCTTTGGTCGCTTGCGCGTACTATGGATGATGGTGTTGGCGGCTTTGTTACTATCTGGCTGTGTCAAGTATGATGCAGGGATTAACGTTGAAAATCTGCATAGCGGCGAGATTGTACAACATATTAAGTTAGGTGAACAACTCACCAGCTTTAGTAAGTCAACTGTACAGGAATACTTAGATAGTATTGAGCGTAGAGCAAGACGTTTGGAAGGCAAAACTAAGCGCTTATCCAAAGATGAAATGGTTGTTAAGATTCCCTTTAATACTGGGGCAGAACTTGAATCAAAGTTCAATGAGTTTTTCAACCCTAGTGTAAAAAAAGGTAATAAAAATCAGACTGTTGAAACTGTAGATTTACCGCAACTGGAATCGAAATTTAAATTAAAGCAAAGTAACTTGCTTTTATTTGTGCGGAATAAGCTGATTTATGACGTAGATTTGCGATCGCTCGGCGTTCTATCTTCAAATGGTAGCGTGATTGTTAGTCCTGGTTCTCTGTTTGATTTGGAGTTTAGCTTAAACACATCTGCAAAAGTAAAAAGCATTGAAAAATCTGCTAATGCTATTACTCCAGTAATCTCAGATGAAGGGCATAAGTTAGTCTGGACACTCAAACCTGGGGAATTGAACCATATTGAAGCAGTATTTTGGCTACCTAGTCCAATTGGAATTGGTGCATTAGTAATTGCTTTGTTAGTAGTTGTGGGATTCTATCTGAAGTACAACAGCTTACCTGGAATGGGAATCGCTTCTGTAAAAGCACCAGATTGGCAAAAAGTGCAGTAGACATCTTGATAAATTAAAGGTAGTAACCCTTTAACCCTTGTAGAGACGCGAAATTTCGCGTCTCTACATTGCTATGTGCTTGTCTTTACCTCATTCTGATTTGTTAAGTATTCTGCAATATTACCGACGAATTTTATCAGTTTGAGTTATGGTAGTGATTACACTCTTTGCGACGGTAATTGCTTGCCATGAGAAGACTGTTAATTTTAAGCTTATTTATTTTAGGGCTGGGTTTTGCTTTATTTAACTTTAAAGGTTTAGCAAATCAAGGTGATTTTAACTCGATTGTGCTGGACTTTAGGGAAGATGTGCCAGCAGAACAGATTAAATCACAGGTGAGTGCGATCGCACAACAGTATCAAATTAGCCCTCACCTCAATAGTGAATTTTCGGCTACGGATCATGTTTATATTGTGTCAGGCGATCGCACTCTTTTAAAGAACCTCAAAAAATCTAACTTAGCTAAACAAACTGAATATATTGAACCAAATTATATTTATAAAGCCTTATTTATACCCAACGATCCAGATTATGCCAAGCAGTGGAACCTACGCAGTATTAATGTAGAACAAGCGTGGGACGAAACTAAGGGAAATGGCATTACTGTAGCCGTAATTGATACAGGTATTAGTCGTGTCCCAGATTTAAAAGATACTAAGTTTGTTAAAGGTTACGACTTTGTTAACGATCAAATTCCTGCCGAGGATGATAGCGGTCACGGTACTCACGTTGCAGGCACAATTGCCCAATCTACTAACAATAATTATGGTGTAGCAGGTATCGCCTACGAAGCCAGCCTCATGCCTCTAAAAGTTCTCAGTGCTGGTGGTGGCGGTACAGTTGCGGATATTGCTGAAGCTATCCGCTTTGCTGCGGATAATGGCGCTGATGTAATTAACATGAGTTTGGGTGGTCGTGGCGAAAGTAACATCATGGAAGAAGCGATTAACTATGCCTACAGTAAAAATGTTGTAGTCATCGCTGCTGCTGGTAACGAAAATAGTAACTCAGTATCCTACCCAGCAAGATATGCTCACGTTATTGGTGTTGCAGCTTTAGATGCGGCTGGTGAAAAAGCACCTTATTCTAACTTTGGCGCTGGGGTCGATATCTCCGCTCCAGGTGGCAGTGAGACAGGTATGATTTTGCAAGACACCATTGATCCTGAAACTGGTGGATCAGCAATAATGGGTTTTCAAGGTACTAGCATGGCTGCGCCTCACGTCGCTGGTGTTGCTGCATTAGTTAAAGCTGCTGGTATAAAAGAACCAGAAGAAGTGCTGCGCGTCCTTAAGCAGTCAGTAAGAGTTGTGCAAGATGACCCCCTTAATCACTTTGGTTCAGGTCATTTAGACGCTGCTGCTGCCGTCAAACTAGCATTAAAAGGACAAATTACTTTTAATGATTTCTTTCGCTGGCTACGTGATAACGGTTATCTTAATTTACGTTTTTGGATTGATGGTGGTGCAATATCAGTTCTGCCTAAAATTGGCATGGTACTAGGTTCTTACCTACTAGCTTGGTTTTTACGGAATTATTTCCCCTTTGCTTGGAGTTGGTCACTTACAAGTGGATTAGTTGCAGGTAGTTCAGGATTATTTTTCCTGCGAAGCTTCTATATCTTTGATATTCCCCAGTGGCCTTTTCGAGTTATGGGTAGTTCACTACCTGAACTCGGTAATATTATTCAAGGAAGTAGCGTATTAAATCCACTCTTTGCTAGTGTGCTAATTCCTTTACTACTTGTAGCTTTATTACTAGGACATCCACAGTTAAAATGGTTTGCAATTGGTTCGGCTTTGGGTGTAGCTTCTTGTTTAGCAATTAGTGCTGTAATTTCACCCACAGTATGGGGATTAGGTTCTGGCATTTTAGCCCGCTTGTTCCTAATTGCTAACGCCTTACTGTGTTATGGACTAGCGCGTTTAGCATCTATTGGAGAAGAACAAACAGCATGAGTATCACTGTAACTGGAAGTATTGAAAAAAAAGGACTAGGACCAGGAACTTGGGCTTTAGTCTCCGAAGGTGGCGAAACCTATGAACTTAAGGATGCACCATCTGAGTTAAAGAAATCCAATTTAAAAGTTAAAGTTACAGGCGAGGTGCGCAATGATGTGATGACCTTCGCCATGATTGGGTCAGTTCTAGAAGTAAAATCATTTGAGGTGATTAGCGATTAGCTTTTAGCTGTTAGCTATCAGTTTAAAGACAAAGGCTCAATTTTACCGTTTGATAAGCTAACGCGCATCTAAATTGTACATTTGATAATTGATATAAAAGTTATCAAACCCTATAACCCTCTCCCCTCCCTCCTCTCTCCTCCCTCTCTCAAATATAAAATCAAAGAAACACAACAGCTTAATTACAGGACTTACGCAAAGCCTAAGTATTGTAGGGTGCGTTACGCTTCGCTAACGCACCCTACCCATTTACGCCTTTTTGCATTGCTGACTGCTATTAACTAGCTGCTGCATCTACAACAGCTTGTAGCTTGCTTCTAAAGTCCCCTTTGGGATGACCACCTTTAACTTCACCTAAAATATTAAATTCTCCTTCTGGAGAATCACAGATGATATAAGTAGGCCATCCCATGCCTTCTTTGTCGGGATACTGTGTTAATAGGATTTTACGATACTTGCGATAAGTCGCCGTGTCCTGCATTTTGACATCAACAAATTGCAAACCTAGTTCTTCAGAAACTTTTTGGTCATAAAAAGACATTTTATGGCAAATGCCGCAGTCTTCTGAAGAAAACTTAATTACAGCCCGATCCGTCACTGGTATGATCTCCAAAATTGCTCTTATTTTTTAGCTTACAAGAGCAGTTAACAGGTTGGGCTGATCGGACAAATAAGAAAGGTAAGCTACAATAAAAAAATCCCCGACTTCATCGCTGTGAGCCAGGGGATCTCAATCAGGGTGCATCTACCACTTCATTGTTCTAAGCTGGAACATCTCGATCCGGAAAAATTAGCAAAATATTTATTTAATTGCGCGATCGCCATGATCGTGACTTGTCAGTTCGCAAGTGCGACTATAAAGCAGCATCGCACTGATCTAAAATAAGCGCTCAACGACTCCTCACCCCTCAACCCCTCACCCCTCACCCTAAGAAAGCCTGATCGCCTTAGTTGAAAGTGGAAACTTTGAGTTAGTTGTATCAATCTAGAAATAGAGAGGAATAATTTCTCACTTTGGCAAAAACAGCCCTTCGTTTCAGCAAGCAGGAGTAGCAGGTAATCGTGACGCAGGAATTTTATATCTCTGTAACTCCATTAGAAACCCAAGATAAATATTTGGTCAGAATCGAACGGGTTGTATCAGGGGTTCCATTGGCTGAAGTTGAGGTCAACTGGCCTGTTGAAGAATGGTTAACTAAGGCACGACAACTGATGAATGACCCGTTATTCGGGTTGTTGCATAACCACAGTAGACCAACGCAACATTCTCTCAACCTAGTGGCGTTGGGTCAAGAACTTTACAATGCTTTATTTAAAGATAGCTTGCGAGAAAGTTGGTTGATCGCGCAGGCTATAGCAGAAAATCAGCACTCAGTTTTGCGCTTGCATTTAGGTTTGAAAGGTTCACGCTTATCCCGCCTACCTTGGGAAGTTTTGCACGCAGGCGTGAGCCCCCTAGCAACACGAGCAGATGTAGCTTTTTCTCGTTATCAATTAAGTACCAGTTTAAAGCGCGATCCTCAATCCGCAGCTTATGAGGAAAATCAACCTATAAAAATATTAATGGTAATTGCTGGCCCTAGTGACCAAGAAACTCTCAAGCTTAAACAAGAAGCTCATCATTTACAAGCAGAATTGGGCGATTCTCGCTCAACTTATGATCCCACAATTCAACTAACAATCTTAGAGCAACCAGGCAGAGAACAATTAAGCATCGCTTTAGAACAAGGTCGATATCAAATTTTTCACTACGCAGGACACAGTAACTTAGGCGTTGCTGGCGGTGATTTATATTTAGTAAGTGCCAAAAGTGGCTTAACTGAAGTATTAAACGGAGATGATCTAGCAGGTTTGCTAGTAAATAATGGCGTACAATTAGCAGTTTTTAATTCTTGTCGTAGTGCTGATAGTGCCACATCAGATCTTGCTGAAAATGGCACAGAACAAAACTTAGTACAAGCTTTAATTAAACGTGGTATTCCTAGCGTTTTAGCAATGGCAGAACGTATTCCTGATGAAGTTGCCTTAACCCTAACACGCTTGTTTTACCGTAATCTTAAGCAAGGTTATCCAATTGACCTCAGTTTAAGTAGAGCCAGACAAGGATTAATTTCGGCTTACAGTTCAAACCAATTATATTGGGCGTTGCCTGTTCTCTACCTACATCCAGAATTTAACGGTTTTCTAACCTTATCTAATGATCCTATACAAATAGCATCACGCCTATCATTAGCTGATTATGAAGATGATTTCCTGCTTTCGGAAGAGGAAAAAGCGCTATTCACACCATCAAACAACTTTCTTCCTAGTCATTTCTTAGATGCTGACGACGATATCATGTCGTCTTTAGATGAATTAAGTGCTGATTATGAAGATGATTCACTACCAGATATGTTTGAGGATATAGATGCGGAAAATTCCGATTATGAAGAAGATTTAGCTTTAGTTTCTGATTTATTTCAACAGTTATGCCAAGCAAATCCTACGACTGATGAACCAGTTGTAACTGTTTCTAATTCCGAGAATTTGTTACCCCAAGGTTCAGGTGTCCCGCCTATATCAACAGTTTACCAAGGGTTGCCAGAAAATCCCAAATACCGTCGCTCTCTGCCACCAGATCAGCATCAAGATCAAGTATTGCAACCCGATCAGGAAACACCAACTAAACCGTTAAATAACCTACCATTAGAAAAACTGCCTTTAGAACAGATCAATTCAGGTTCACTGAATTATAGGTATAACCGTTGGCGAAATGGAAAGCGTTTTTCTGTATTACTACCAGTGTTAACTGCGGTGGGTGTTTGTGCGATCGCAATATCAGGTTTTTGGTTTTTCCAAAACCGTCAACCAAAACCTGGGGATTTGTTACCTGAGCAACTAGCTTTAATACCATCCCAGCAAAATAACACAAATATTAAACAGATTGATTTTCAAAAAACAAATACACCTAACCTCGCCACACTCGCTATCGAAAAGTTTAGCCAGGGTGAGTTAGTAATTGCTGAAGTCGCAGTAACAGAATTACTAAATCGTAATGCTTTACCGCAAGCCTCCGCAGCTTTGGCTGTAGTTCCTAAACAGCAACTAAATAACCCTGATATTAGCTTTTTACGGGGAAGATTAGCTTGGCAATCAGCCGAAAAAGGTAGCAAAGATTATAGCTCTGACGATGCGCGTCGTTACTGGGAAATAGCCAAAAGAAACAAGCCTAAATCTCCTCAATATTTAAATGCTTTAGGATTTGCCTACTATAATGAAGGCAAATATGATTTGGCAATTAAAGTGTGGTTTGATGCTCTTTACCAGAGTAAGCCAGCAACAGCAACTAACTCAAATGTTGAGAAAAATAACCATGATGTCTTAAATACTTATGCCGGATTAGCATTAGCTTTAAAAAAATTGGCTTCATCGCAACCAGCAGATAAAAGCCAAAATCTTTTAATTGAGTCAATGAAACTGCGCCAGCAGGTAATGAATGCTGATCCAGTTCACTATCAACCAGAAGCTTTAAGTCAAGATTGGATGTGGTCGAAAAAAGCAATTCAAGACTGGAAATTACTATTAAAAATGAAATCATAATTTCATTTTTAAGCAAAAAGTCTTTACTAATTTTTTTAGGGATAGTTTTAGCAATAGTTAATCAATTGACATTTTTTAAGCCTGACATTATTATATAGTCAACATTTTTATAGATTAAATATATAGCAACCGCCAAGGCGCTTAAGCCAAGTTTTAGGGTTAAAACCTATACAGTGTAAGCCCAATAAATAAGCTAATTGCGCTCATACTAACTGCTATATCTAGCTGATTTTCTTTTCACCTAATAGCGCTGCTAAAGATTGATGTTTACGCAGATCCATCAGATTTGCCAAGCTTTCTTCGCCTGAATTTACAGCACGATTGGGTTCTGGTGGCATTACTGTTACTACTGGCTGTTGTAACAGATTCATCGGTTTTGCTACTAGAGGTTTTCGCACTTGGTGAGATGTTTGTTTACGTTGCTGTTGTGGTAGTTTTTGCTTAGGCTTACGGTTGGTTCGAGTGTGGTTGCTTTTTAAATCTTTGCCTGCATTTTTAATTGTTTGGAGACGTTTTGGTTTATAAATAAAACTAATAAATATTAAGATAAAACCTAAGACAAAAGCTAAAAATATTCCACCATATAACCACAGTGGCACTTGATTTTGTGGCGATTCCGTAAGGGTAAGAGTGGGTGAAGAGTTTGGAACCTCAATATTTGTTGAGGATGGCGTAGTTTGAGAGTTTTCTTCCTGTATAGCAGAAGAAATTTGATGGGACTGCTTGTGTTTCACAGTACTGTTACGAATTGACTTTGATGCACCCGGCTCCACATTAGCAGCAGTTATGCGCTGCTTCTGTTGCTGTTTAACAAAACTAGGGTTCATTAATCCTTGGGCTGCTATAGTACTAACTAATAACAGAGCAATCCAAATTCCACCGCAAAAAGCTAGGGGATGCTTTGCCATACATAGCTTTAAGGAAGCTAGTGACAACATCTGATGCCGACGTTGGCGAAAAGTTTTTAACATCAAAACCTCAAATAAGATATAACTTCTTGGTGATCTTTTACCTCACGAGCAAGCAAGTTAGGTTAGCGATCGCACTGTTTTTATAGCAAAGTGCTATATAGCTTTTTTAAGTGGCTAAAGACAGATAAATATCAAACTTTTTATAGGAGTGTCTCTCTTAAGAGATAAGCATACAATTAACAATGACCAATGACCAATGACCAATAACCAATGACCAATGACCAATGACCAATGACCTTTAAAGTAAAACTATATAACTGTTCTCCGCATGATTGAGGCAGTCTTTGAGAAATATGCGATAAACTGACGAGTGCGTTCCTGTGATGGCGAGGTTATACAAACATGGGAGTAGAGCTATCGCAAGCTCAATTTGGGGTAGAGAATTTTTTGGACAACAGTGATGAGCAAGTTGTTGACACAATGGGAATGAATTCTACCCAAAGTAATAAAGCTAACTCACGTCAGAAAAAATGGGCGATTGAGGATAGCGAGAATATATATCGGATTCAAGGTTGGGGTGAACCTTATTTCTCGATCAATGCTGCGGGTCATATCACGGTATCACCTAAAGGCGATCGCGGCGGTTCACTAGATTTATTTGAGTTAGTTAACGCCTTACGCGAGCGTAATCTAGCATTGCCTCTACTGATCCGCTTTTCAGATATTTTAGAGCATCGCATTGAGCGGTTAAATGCTTCCTTTGCTAAAGCAATTACTCGTTATAACTATGCAGGTGGTTATCGGGGTGTATTCCCAGTTAAGTGTAACCAACAGCGTCATCTGCTAGAAGACTTAGTAAAGTTTGGCAAACCCTATCAGTTTGGCTTAGAAGCTGGTTCAAAACCAGAATTAATGATTGCCTTGGCGATGCTGGATACCCCAGGCGCACTGTTGATCTGCAATGGTTATAAAGATCGGGAGTACATTGAAACCGCAATGTTAGCCCAACGTTTGGGGCAAACACCGATGATTGTACTAGAGCAGATTGAAGAAGTACAACTGGTAATTGATGCTAGTCGCGCCTTGGGAATTCAACCATTTTTGGGTGTTCGCGCCAAGCTGAGTAGCAAAGGAATTGGTCGTTGGGGAGACTCATCTGGCGATCGCGCTAAATTTGGTTTGACTATTCCTGAAATTATTCGGGTAGTCGAGCAGTTGAAAGAAGCTAATATGCTGGAATCTTTGCAACTGCTGCATTACCACATTGGCTCTCAAATCTCCTCAATTAGTGTGATTAAAGATGCCATCCTAGAAGCCAGCAAGATTTTTGTCGAGTTGGCACAACTAGGTGCGAACATGAAGTATCTTGATGTTGGTGGCGGATTAGGGGTAGATTACGACGGTTCGCAAACTAATTTCCACGCCTCAAAAAATTACAACTTGCAGAATTACGCCAGCGATATTATTGCTGAAGTCAAGGAAGCTTGCGATGAGCGGGGGATACCTGTACCAACATTGATTAGTGAAAGTGGTCGGGCGATCGCTTCCCATCAATCAGTGCTAATCTTTGATGTACTTAGCACCAGTGATGTCCCTACAGATCCACCAACCCCAGCCAAAGAAGAAGAACATCTAATTATTCGCAATCTCTGGGAAACCTTTAATAACATCAACGTTCAAAATTATCAGGAAGCATTCTACGACGCGACTCAGTTCAAAGAAGAAGCCCTCAGTCGATTTAAACTAGGCTATCTCCGCATTACTGAGCGAGCCAGAGCAGAGCAATTATACTGGGCTTGTTGTAAGAAAATTCTGGATATTGCTAGAGATCAGGAATACGTCCCTGACGATTTGGAAGACCTAGAAAAAATCATGGCTTCCATATACTACGTCAATATGTCGGTCTTTCAATCTGCGCCGGATAGTTGGGCAATTGACCAGCTTTTTCCGATTATGCCGCTTCACCGTTTGGATGAAGAACCACAAGAGCGAGGTATCTTAGCAGACCTAACTTGCGACAGCGACGGCAAAATCGACCAGTTTATTGATTTGCGGGATGTCAAACCTGTCCTTGAATTGCACAATTTAAAACCAGGAGAACCTTATTATTTAGGTTTATTTCTGGGTGGTGCTTACCAAGAGATTATGGGAAATCTACATAATTTATTTGGTGATACCAATGCAGTGCATATCAAGTTGACACCGAAAGGCTACCAAATTGAACACGTAGTTAAAGGTGACACTATGGCTGAAGTAGTCAGTTATGTTCAATATGATGCTGAAGATTTGGTAGAGAGTATGCGTCAGCGAACTGAACAAGCTTTGTTAGAAAAACGCATTACCATTCAGGAAGCACAACGATTGCTGCAAAACTATGAGCATAGTTTAGGGCGTTATACTTACCTGTCGCCGTAACTCCTGTAGGAGAGGAGGGAGGAGAGAGGGGGGAGCAGGGGAAGCAGGGGAAGATAAGGAAGCAGAGGAAGCAGGGGAAGCAGGGGAAGCAGGGGAAGATAAGGAAGCAGGGGAAGATAAGGATAATATTCTTGCTAACTATTGACTATTGACTCCTCCCTCCTCCTCCCTCCTCCCTCCTCCCTCCTCCCTCCTCCCTCCTCAAACGCCCTCTGTACCTAATAGTTCTGCGATCGCCTGCCTTGCTGGTGTTCGTTCTGGCGGTATCACCTGGCGTGAATCGGTAATTAACCAGTCAAGTGCTGCTGCTTGTACGTCAATTGTTGCACCAGTTTTATCTACACAGTAACGCCCAAACACTAACTTATCTACTAAGCGCACACCTGCCCCTAAACGGGAGTATTCAAAAATTACACTGTTATCTACAGTCGCGCCACTACAAATCCAACAATTTGGACCAATCATTGTGGGACCAACAATTTTCGCCCCATCTTCAATGTGGGTCATCGCACCAATATACACAGGTCCAGTAATATCAACTTTGTCCCAGTTCACAGCTACATTCAAGCCTGTATATATCCCAGGCGCGACTTGATGCCCTGGAATTTCTACATTCTTGACTTCGCCGGATAACACACTCCGAATAGCACGCCAGTAGTCGGGAACTTTACCAATATCTACCCATTGAAAATCCATTGAAATGCCATAAAACGGGGCATTCATTTCTACTAATTTTGGGAATAACTCACCGCCAATGTCATATTCGACACCAGAAGGAATGTAATCTAATATTTCTGGTTCAAAGATATAAATACCAGTATTAATATCAGTACTAAGAGCTTCTTCTACTTTGGGCTTTTCTTGGAAGGCTTTAATTTTACCCGTTTCATCGGTGACAACTACGCCGTAACTGGGGACTTCCTCTTTAGGTACAGACTTCATAACTACTGTAGCGATCGCTCCTTTTTCTTTATGCCATTTGACTGCTGCTGTCAGATCTAAGTCAATCAAGGCATCGCCACACAGCACTACAAAAGTATCATCAAAAAACGGATTAAAATCTTGAATCCGCTTCATCCCACCAGCAGAACCCACTGCTTCTCCTACCAGTTCACCATTTTCTTCAATCCTACCTTCAAAGGAATAAGCAATCTCTACTCCAAAACGCTGCCCGTCACGAAAATAGCTTTCAATTTCGTTAGCTAAATGGCTAACGTTTACCATTACCTGATCAAAACCATGTTGGCGCAACAGTTCCAGTAAAAACTCCATTACTGGCTTTTGTAAGATAGGAATTAATGGTTTAGGAATGGTGTAAGTAATAGGACGGACACGAGTACCCTTACCAGCCGCCAGAATCATGGCTTTCATAAAAATTTTTCCTCAAATTTGCGATTTATAGCGGTAAGCTAACGCGCATCTAAATTGTACATTTTATAATTGAGAGAAAAGTTGTCAAACACAATACCCCTCTCTCCTCCCTCCTCTCTCCTCCCTCTCTCAAATATAAAATCAAAGAAACACAACAGCTTACCTCTGTAGATCCGCGCTCTTTTGAAGCGGATCTACATCATGCGCTTTTGTTACCAAAGGTTTCAGAATTAATTTTGTCCTCACCTATCTGGCTACCGCTATATATTAAGCTCTCTAAATTTACTTCCTCATCCGCACAAAAAGTACGGATTTTAATTTCTTGATAGAACTCTTCTTGGGATAACTCTACCTTAGACTGAGCAGAAAGCAGTAGCAGCGCCCAAAATACGCCTACGCGGTCATGGGTAGATGTTGTTGATTCAGTCTGAGTGTGGTCAATTGCATCTGTTGACTTTAGACCAGACCAATATGTTACTAACTGGTCTAAATTTAACCAATCTTGACCTTGAGATAATTCAGACCATCGACAAAGTAGAAACTGCTCTAGTTCACTAGCAATTTCTGTCAGATTTTCGTTATGGGCTAATTGTGCGATCGCACGAGTCGCTTGAGCAATAGACTGATTTTTAGGTCGTTTCAGCCGAGGACGAGGAGTGTTTTCGGAGATAGCAGAAGCCATTTCCTGCAACTGTTGAATTAACTCCTGTAATGTTACAGGTCGTATGCGGGGTGGTTGTCCACTTCCTCTACGTCGCAGACAGCGTTCTAAATTAGCTGGTAATTGCCTTTGTGTCCAATTATCAGCTAACTCCTCGCCGTCTGTTAGTTCTATGTCATCACCGATTTCTTGCTGTCCCAGGGTGTCAGCTTTGAGTAATACCAGCATTGATGCCCACAAAAAAGCTTGCCCCGACTCGGATAAATCGGCATCACGGCGAGCATGATCTGTATCCGTCGCCAGTGCTAGTTTACTCAAGTAACGGTCAATTACATCAATCACTTGCACATCCCAAGGGTCAATTTCCCCATTTTGAGCTAACTCAATTAGGAGGGAAATTCCCAGATCCTTCAAAGATGTTACTGTTTCTTTTTCAGATATTGCCGTCACGATCGCTTTATTTTGATTGGGCTAATACTTCTGCGTCAATTGTGGCTTGTGGTAATAACTCAGAATTAGCTGGCATTTGTTGTTCTAACTCAGCTTTACAACGGGCAACTTCTTGTTCTAGTTCCTGAATGCGTTCTTCTTGCTGACGTTTTTGGCGCTGTTCTGCGCGAGTTGCCATCATCCTCTGGAACCTTGTCCAGACGCTAAAAATCCAGGCAAGGATCGCTCCCAGACCCATTGCAAAAATTAGTTCAATGCACAGGGGCGCTTGTACTTGGACACCTTGAACAACTTGAATAGGGACAGCCTGAGTATTTTCTAAGCTAAATAAAACCAAGGCTAAACACATCGCAAAAATAATTAAAAAATTAATTTGTCGCATTAGCTCTAAATCCTCTTTATTTGACTTTATTTGCCCATTTTACTTCTACCTATGGGTATAGGAATTGTTAATGATTATAGGCGATCGCACTCTAACAGTCCTAATTACAGATCAAAGTGCTTGTCTACAGGTGGTTGAGTGGCTATCTCCGGTGAAGAGCGCAGTTCGCGGATGTTATCAATCGTGCCTTTAATCGTTCCCGCAATTGGCACTGAAATAATAATTCCTAATAACCCTGCAATCTGACCTCCTACTAATAAGGAGACGAAAATCAAGATGGGATTTAAGCCAATGAAATCGCCCATTAATTTAGGGGCTAACAGGTTGTCTTTAATTTGCTGCATGATCACTGAGGCGATCGCTACTTGAATAGCTAAACCAAAATTTTGTAACATTACTAAAATTGTTACTATCCCAATCCCTAAAGTTGCACCAATAAACGGAATTAGCTCGGCAGATCCAATCAAGAGTGCAAACAATAAAGCAAATTCTACTCTTAAAGTTAAAAAAATCGGCGTAAGTGTCCCCGCCATAAATAACCCTAAGAGAATTTGACTCAGGAAGAAATTCTGAAAGTTAAGCCGTAGCGATTGAGTTAAAGGTAATCCAATTTGAACGGGTAAGAGGTTAATGATACCTTGCCAAAGGCGATCGCCATACAGCAAAATATAAAATGTCAAGACTAGCACTAACACAGAATCTAACAATCCCGCCACCAAAATCCCTGCCCATCCTACAGCCTGAGTTGCAGCAGTTTGTACTTGTGCATCAATAGTGCTATTAATGCGATCGCGAAAAATCTTCAAATCTATAGGTAAATGCCGAGCCGCAACCCAATCATCTAATTTATTAAAATTCTCATTACTAGCCTTTAACCATTCGGGAATTTGCTTAAATAATTCCGTCGTTTGGTTGATTAAACTAGGTACTAAAGTCACGCCTAAAATCACGAACAGCGTTAACGTTGTCAGCAAAACCATCACCACCGCTCTAGTCCTATTGATGCGAAACCTTTGTAAAATTTGAACTGCATAGTTCAATAAAAAAGCTAGAATCGCAGCAATAGTTAAAACTGTAATCAGGTGTTCAAAATATCGAAATACCTGGGAGATCAACCAGATATTGAGAGCGATAACTGGACCACTCAAACCAAAAAGTAATAGGCGTTGCCAATTGTTGGAATGTCGCATTACAAATATTTACCCTGAACAATTAACAATTATTAATTCACAATTAGCAATTACTTCACGACGGAAGTTGGGTGCTTTAAATAACGCAATATTTTTTTACAACAAAAATCGCAGAATTGAAGTATTGAATTTAACAGTTACCTATTATACAATAACTTAAGAAATTAATTGCTTTTTTTTCAAAAAGTAGTAATTGATAATTGATAAGCTAACGCGCATCTAAATTGTACATTTTATAACTCTTGAGAAAAGTTATCAAACCCTCCTTCCCTCTCTCCTCCCTCCTCTCTCCTCCCTCCCTAAAATATAAAATTTAGAAACACAAAGCTTAATTGATGAATAAGACCATTGCTGACCTGCGTAAGGATTATACTCAATCAGGATTAGTAGAAACAGATGTTGACCCTAATCCCTTCAAGCAATTTCAAAAGTGGTTTGACCAAACCTTGGCGGCACAATTGCCTGAACCGAATGCCATGACTTTAGCCACTGTTTCTCAAGATGGCAAGCCAAGAGCAAGAATTGTATTACTCAAAAACTTCAATGAGCAAGGCTTTGTATTCTACACTAACTACAACAGCCAAAAGGGTCAAGAACTTGCCCAAAATCCTTGGGCTGCTTTAATTTTTTGGTGGGCAGAATTAGAGCGTCAGGTGCGAATTGAAGGAAGTGTAGAAAAAGTTGCTGAATCTGAGTCAGATGAATATTTTCATAGTCGTCCTGTAGGCAGTCAACTTGGTGCTTGGGCATCCCAACAAAGTCAAATTATTGATAACCGCGAGGTATTAGAGCATCAATTGCAAGAACTAGAGGAAATTTATCAAAATCAAACTATTCCCAGACCCCCACATTGGGGAGGTTACCGAATTGTTCCTCAAGCAATTGAATTTTGGCAAGGACGTACTAATAGATTACATGACCGATTGTATTATTCCTTGCAAGAAGATAAAGCTTGGGTAATTAAGCGTCTTTCACCCTAACTAAATATTAATTGTTCAGAAAATAGTTTCTTTCCTCTGCCCTGAGTAAGGTTACTTAGCTCTGTCTGAGGTGGGTTTAACCCCCGTTTGTTTATTTGTTAATTTCAAGGAGTTGAATTCAAAAAATATTTATGACAGTTAGCAATATCAGTGCATACGATCAAGGGAAAGAAGCTTTAAAAGGTTTCGATGTAGATGAGCAATTAGCTTTCTTGTGGTTTGTTTATGAAAAGCTAGGTAGCTCGATTACTCCGGCAGCCCCAGGAGCTTCAGGTAGTGATATTGCTGAGGGACTGTTTAATCAAGTTAAGGAATTGTCCCACGAAGAACAACTGCAAGTTCAACGGGATATCGCTTTAAAGAAAGATACTCTCATTAGTCGCGAGTATGGTTCTCTAAGTCCTGAAACCAAACTAGCTTTCTGGTATTTTCTAGCTCAAGGTATGGAAAAAGGTACTATTATTCCTATGCCTCCAAACTATGAACTGTCTCAACCAGGAAAAGATTTGTTGCAAGAGCTAGAGTCGATGGACTTTGGTAGACAAATTGATTTCTTACGTGGTGCCGTATTACCAATGGGCGCGGAAGCTGCTGGTGGTTCGGAAATTTAGATTTTGTTAATTAGTAGCAATATTATAGCTACTAATTTATTTTAAATAAAAATTGTGCGATCGCGTAGCGACGACCTAGTAGTATCGCGCAAGCGCTGACTTGTCAGTTCGCCAAAACCTGTACCTTTTTTTAGGTATGGGCTTATTTTTTTTAGGATAAGTATGTCAACAGGACTTACGCAGTACGCAGTGGGTAGGGTGCGTTACGCAGTACTGCGTAACGCACCCTACAGAACTTAGCATTGCGTCAATCTTAAGTAATAAACAAATTAAGTGTTATTTCGCTCTCAAGTCATATATAGCTATGGATGATGGAACTTTTTTGCGTACAAATGAAATTTTAGAGCAGCGTGATGATCGCAGGTGGGAATTAGACCCCACATCTTCTGAAGATTACCAGGAACGCCGAGATTAATTTTGCCAATCATCCTTATTTATGTAAGGATGATTTTTATTTTTTATTGAGATTATTATTTACATTATTTAACTACTTGGATCTAATTAAATAGCCAAGTTTATGTCTTGTGATTGATGGCGATCGCTGCTCTTTAAAACCATAATGATTACCATAAGATACTTAGCTACATTCCAACCAGGTTGGGGGTAAGCATAATGAAAATTAACAACCTTCTCGCTATTACAACAATATTTGCCACAATTGGTTTAGCAATTCCTGTTGAAGCTGCTCAAACGGAAGATATTGTCAATTTACTACAAACTAATAATTGCCCTGTATGTAACTTATCGGGAGCAAATTTGAGTGGCGCTCATTTAGCTGGTGCTGACTTAAGAAATGCTAACTTAGCTGGAGCAAATTTGAGTGGCGCTAATTTAGAAGGTGCTGACTTAGCAGGTGCTAATTTGGAAGGCGCAAACCTAACAGGAGTTTTTGCTAGTGATGCCAGCTTTAAATTGGCAAATTTAAATAATGCTAATGTGAAGGATGCTCATTTTGTCAGTGCTGAATTAACTGGTGCTAACCTTGCTGGTACTAATGTCAGGGAAGCAAATTTATTAGGAGTCAATTTTAGGTAGATTTGAAAGTTCAAGTTTAGCTATCTAATTAGATGCTAACTGTTCTAATTTGGTAACGACTCGATCTAATTCTTCAATTAAAGGTGTTACTTCTGCTTGACGGAATGCTTTAACTAAAGATCGATAATACCAAAGTGAGCCTTCTTTGCCTCCTTGAAAGCGGTTCCAAACTGATTCTCCGATGATGTAATAATCATTGAGAATTGAGCGAGAATTGTGGAGTTTATCCGCAGCAGAAACTAAACGCACAGATTGAGATGCGGTGGGAATATGAGCAATATATGCCTCCTTGCGTTGTCGCCAAGGAGGTTTTGGCGTAGTATCCGAGTCTGTGCAACCATTAACTATATCTGTGACAGTTTCCCCAAAGCGGCGCAGAATTTCTGTGCGTGTAGCATCACCGCCTTGATCTTCTATGGCATCATGGAGTAAAGCTGCGATCGCTTCATCCTCATTTCCTCCATGTTCTAAAACAATACTGCTAACAGCTAATAAGTGAGCGATATAAGGAATATCAGTACCTTTGCGCTTTTGGTTAGCGTGTAATACGCTCGCAAAAGCAACAGCTTCAATAAAACGGTTTGAAAGTATCATAATTTTTCATTGGTCATTGGTCATTGGTCATTGTTAATTGCTAATTGTTAATTGTTATCCTGTAGGTGAGTTGCCTTGCTAGGACATCACATACAATTATGACTCAGCCATCCGCACGTATCTGTATTCTCGGAGGAGGCTTTGGGGGTCTTTATACTGCCCTGCGCTTAAGCCAACTACCTTGGGAAAAATCCCAAAAACCTGAAATAATCTTAGTAGATCATAGCGATCGCTTCTTATTTACCCCGTTGCTCTATGAACTATTAACAGGGGAACTGCAAACTTGGGAAATTGCCCCACCGTTTTCGGAAATCTTGGCTAATACAGGTATACGCTTCTGTCAGGGAGTTGTAGCTGGAATTGATCTAGAAGCCCATCAAGTATATTTAGAAGATGGTAATCAACTAGCTTACGATCGCTTAGTCTTAGCATTAGGTGGAAAAACACCCTTAAATATGGTATCAGGAGCAAGCGAGTATGCTATTCCTTTTCGTGCCATTGCCGATGCTTATCGCTTAGAAGAACGCCTGCGACATTTAGAAGAATCAGAAGCCGATAAAATTCGCATCGCAATTGTCGGGGCTGGTTATAGCGGGGTAGAGTTAGCTTGTAAATTGGCAGAACGATTAAAAACACGGGGAAGGTTGCGCTTAATTGAACTCAGCGATCAAATTCTCCGCACTTCTCCAGAGTTTAACAGAGAAGCTGCACGTAAAGCTTTAGAAGAACGCGGTGTTTGGATTGACTTAGAAACCTCGGTTGAGTCAATAGGAAAAGACTCTATATCACTTTTATACAAAGAACAGGTAGATACTATCCCTGTTGATGTGGTGCTGTGGACAGTTGGTACAGAAGTTACACCAGTAGTTGGTACACTACCTCTCAAGCAAAATCAACGTGGTAAGTTAGTTACTACGCCAACTCTGCAAGCTGTCGATTATCCAGATATTTTTGCTTTGGGGGATTTAGCAGATTGTCGGGATGCTGAAGGGCAACAAGTACCCGCAACTGCTCAAGCTGCTTTTCAACAGTCAGATTTTGCTGCTTGGAATATCTGGGCTTCGCTAACTAATCGCCCGTTATTACCCTTCCGCTATCAAAATTTCGGGGAAATGATGACTTTAGGGATGGACACTGCTACGTTGTCTGGTTTGGGATTAAAGCTAGATGGTAATCTTGCTTATATTGTTCGGAGGTTAGCTTATCTATATCGGATGCCGTCGCTTAATCATCAATTGAAGGTTGGCTTTAATTGGATTGCTCAACCTTTGCTCAAGTTTTTAAGTTCGTGATTTGAATTGCTATGTGTTTGTGGGTATTTTAAGAAGGTGGAACAATTTTTAATCATAAACTGTTTGTAAAAATCCATAATTTACCCCCCTTATAAAGGGGGGAAGTAAAACACTCCCTCGTGCTTGGCACATTTTCCTAATTTACCCCCCTCAGTCCCCCCTTATAAAGGGGGGAAGTTCTTACTCCCTCTTTTTATAAAGGGGTCTAATTCTTACTCCCTCCCCTTGATAAGGGGAGGGTAGGGGTGGGGTAAAACTTTAATCTTAGTTTTATTCATTTAAACCGTAGATGTTAACTGAAATATCACAATTAAGCGATTTAACTTCTGCTAGTGCTGCCAGAATTACAACGCCAGTAGAGACGCGAAATTTCGCGTCTCTACCAAAGGTGATTTTTTTGGATGCTGTTGGTACGTTGTTTGGTGTGCGGGGTAGCGTTGGTGAGGTATATCGAGAACTGGCTTTGCGTTTTGGTGTAGATGCGCCAGCAAATGTGTTAAATCAAGCATTTTTTGCTAGTTTTAAAGCTGCTGCGCCGCCATTTTTTCCAGGGGTAGCATTAGAAGATATTCCTAATTGCGAGTTTGAATGGTGGCGAGATATTGCTTGGCACACTTTTCAAAAAGCAGAGGTTTTAAATCAATTCTTGAATTTTACTGAGTTTTTTCAAGAATTGTATGCTCACTTTGCTACTGCTGAACCTTGGTTTATTTATCCTGATGTGATACCAGCTTTAGAATATTGGCATAAAATGGGTATTGATATGGGGGTTTTGTCTAATTTTGATTCGCGTTTGTATAAGGTGTTGCAAGCTTTAGAGTTAGATAAATTTTTTACTTCTATTACTATTTCCTCACAAGTAGGAGCAGCTAAACCAGATGAAAAAATATTTTTAACAGCTTTAGAAAAGCATCAATGCAACTCCTATGAAGCATGGCATATTGGAGATAGTTTAAAGGAAGATTATCATGGTGCGATCGCTATTGGATTGAAGGGCATTTTACTCAAGCGTGCTGAACCTTTGTTCCCAACATAAATCTATGAATGAAACTCAAATACTAAAAAAAATATCAGTACAATTAATTACACCAGCCTTTCTGTTAAGTTTATTTACACTAACCTAGACTGAAAGCTCACGTATAGCACTCAGCAGTCAGCTATCAGCCATCAGCTTTTTTAAAAGCCAATGTTTACAAGGGTTTCAAAATCAATTTTGTCCTAACCTCCTTGGCTACTGCTATAACTCAAAATTGTACTTAAAAACTTGTTGCAATTAATGCCTTTTTTCCAAAATAATGAAGCAGTTTCCAGACGTTGGTGGTTAGTAATACCACTAGGTATATTAGCTTTGATGTTTGCTCACTGGATGGCGCTGGTGTTTCGCAATCAACCAGGGATTTCTTTATGGTTTCCCCCAACAGGCGTGGCGATCGCACTTACTTTCTGGTTTGGCTCTATTGGAGCTATGATGACGGGGATAGCCTCAATAATTATGGCTCCTTTGTGGGGACATGATGGCTGGTCAAGATTAATTGGTTTAACCGATATTATAGAACCGTTAACCGCTTGGTTTTTATACCAACGTTTCTGTCGTGGCTCATTATTATTAAATCGCTTAAAAGATGCAGCCGCGTTTATATTGAGCGCACCTTTAGCTGGTTGCGTTACGAGTGCGCTAGTAGGGAGTTTAATTTTATTAGCTTCCGGCGAGATTTCAAGTGCAAATATAGTATCAAGTATTTCCCAATGGTGGTTGGGTAATGCACTTGGAACAATTGCGATCGCACCCATAGCGTTATTATTAATTACTCCGCTATTAAAAAACTTAGGCTGGCTAAAATTCTCCCCTACGGTAGATGCGCCAATTGGACAATTTAGAAATTTTGAGCGCAAAGTTTGGTTGGAAGTAGTTGCGATCGCCTTTTTTAGTATCAGTACTGCCGCTATCACTGTATCAGAAACAAACAATGCAGGTTTTGCCTTTCAGCAGTTGTCATTTTTAAGCTTTGTCCCGATGATTTGGGCAGCCATCCGCTTTGGTGTGAATGGTGGAATGCTAACTGCGAGTTTTTGCGTATTCTCTACACTTTGTGCCTACTTAATCAAATATCCTTATGCCTTTTCATTAAATGCCTTTCCCGTATCAATAGAGGTGTTGTATGTCCACAAATTGAGTTTATTAATTCAGTGTGGCGTAACATTATTAATGGGTACTGCTATTACAGAAAAAACCGCATTTCAAGTGGCGTTAGCAGTAGAACAGGTGCGAACAAATGAGTATCATATGCGGGGACAATTAACTGAAAAATTAACTGAACTAAATACTTCACTAGGAATAGCTAACACTGCCCTAGAAGAAACTTTAGCAATGCTGGATGCCTTGCTAGATAGTGCGCCGATGGGTATTTCTTTCCGCGATCGCAATTTGCGTTGCATCCGTGCTAACAATTCTATGGCAGAAATGATTGGTGTTTCTCCTCAAGAATCACTAGGGAAAACTGTCAGCGCAGTTTCTCCAAAATTAGGGCAAATACTAGAACCATTAATGCAAGGCATTATTGACACAGGAAAGCCTGTTTTAAACTTTGAAATTAATAACGAAGCGATCGCACCTAGTGGAAAAGTAAGATATTGGTTATGTAACTATTATCCAGTTCATATAGACGGAGAAATTATTGGCATTGGTGGTTCAGTTGTAGAAATTACTGAATTAAAACATATAGAAACAGCCTTACGCTCAAGTGAGTCCAGACTCAGGCAAATTATTAATTCTGGCATGGTGGGGATTACTTTTGGAGACTTTAGCGGCAATATTTTAGAATGCAATCAAGCTTTTTTAAATATGTTGGGTTACACCCAAGAAGATGTACTTCAACAAAATCTGCGTTGGGACTCGCTTACCCCTGCGGAATATTATGATCTAGACGCACAAGTAATCGCAACACTTAGAAGTACAGGAGTATGTACACCTTATGAAAAAGAATTTATCCGTAAAGATGGCAGTCGCGTACCTGTATTGATTGCTGGTTCGTTATTAGAAGACTCTCAATATCAAGCTGTTGGTTTAATCCTTGATATTACACAGCGCAAAAAAGCCGAAAGAACTTTACAATATCTGGCTGAAACTAGCAACATTTTAGCCACTTCTATAGATTATGAGGCTACCCTCGCACAGGTGGCACACCTTCCAATTCCAGAGATAGCTGACTGGTGTTCAGTAGAAATTCTGCAAGCTGATAATTCAATCCGTCGCATTTGTATCGCTCATGCAGACCCCTCAAAAGCTGAATGGGCATTGAAATTACAGGAGTACCCTCCCGATCATAATGGTGAAAATTTGGTTGTAAAAGTGCTAAAAACTGGTGAGCCAGTAATAATTTCAGAAGTGCCAGAGTCACTATTAGAAGTAGTTTCCTACAATGCTGAACATTTGCAGATTCTTAGGGAATTAAAGATCAAATCTGGGATGATTGTGCCGTTAATAGCGCGCGATCGCATTCTGGGTACGTTGACATTAGCAACAGCAGAATCAGGTCGTTATTATACTTCCTCTGACTTACCCATAGCCGAAGATTTAGCTCGTCGTGCAGCTTTAGCAATTGATAATGCCAGACTATACCAAGAAGCAACTCAAGCGCGGGAAAAGGCTGAACAAGCAGCAAATCGCACATTGCGTCTGCAAACAGTAACGGCTGCTTTGTCAGAATCTCTCACGCCTCCCCAAGTAGCTGATGTGATGATGGAACAAGGTATTGCAGTTTTAGGGGCTAACTCTGGTTTAGTTGCATTACTAGATGAAACTGGTACTGAATTAGAAATTGTCAGTTATATTGGCTACGAGGAAGCGCAAATAGAGGGATGGCGGAAATTTTCCATTAATGCACCCGTACCCCTAGCCGAAGCTATCCGCGATCGCAAACCTATTTGGGAAGAACCTACACAACAACGAGTTGCCCGTTACCCACATTTAGCTAAAAACTATGCCAATTACAACTATAGTGCTTGGATTTCCATTCCATTCATAGCAGAAGGGCAGGTATTAGGCGGAGTATCATTCAGCTTTGCAAAAATTTATCAACTCACCCAAGATGACCGCAGTTTCATGTTAGCTTTAACTCAACAATGCGCTCAAGCGATCGCCCGCGCCCGTTTATATGAAGCTGAACAAGCTGCACGTAGCATTGCAGAAACAGCCAACCGCATTAAAGATGAGTTTCTGACAGTACTTTCCCATGAATTGCGATCGCCACTTAATCCAATTTTAGGTTGGACAAAATTATTACGCACTCGCAAGTACGATCAAGCTGCTACTGATCGAGCATTAGAAATTATCGAGCGTAATGCTAAATTACAAACTCAATTAATTGATGATTTATTAGATGTTTCCCGCATCCTCAGAGGCAAATTAAGTTTAAATACTGCCCCCGTTAGTCTTCAAAATGTGATTGAAGCTGCAATGGAAACAATGCGCTTGGCTGCTGAAGCAAAATCTATGGAAATGCAATTTTACGATCATTCTAGTTTAGCAATAATTGCAGGTGACGCTAATCGCTTACAGCAAGTTGTCTGGAATCTAATTTCTAATGCAATTAAGTTTACAGATACAGGCGGAAAAATTGAAATTTATTTAAGCAATGATGATGGTTTAGCTGATTATAGCCTGACAAATAATCTCCCACCAAAATACGCAGAAATTAAAGTTATTGATAGTGGTAAAGGTATTAAACCAGAATTTTTACCTTATGTATTTGAACACTTCCGCCAAGCTGATGCTTCTATAACTAGAAAGTATGGTGGATTAGGATTAGGTTTAGCAATAGTACGTCACTTAGTAGAAATGCACGGCGGTACAGTAAAAGCAGACAGCAAAGGAGAAGGACAAGGTGCAACATTTACTGTCAGATTACCACTTTTGAATAGTCCTGAATTGAAAGTAATTAGTCCTGAGTCTGATTTATCCCCGACTCCTGACTCCTTACCCCTCAAGGGTTTACGAGTACTGGTAGTTGATGATGAGCCTGATTCACGGGAATTTGTAAGTTTTGTAATCGAACAAGCTGGTGCTGAAATTAAGCAAGTAGCATCCGCAAGCGAAGCACTAGCAACAATTACTCAATATCAACCAAATATATTAGTTAGTGATATTGGAATGCCAGAGGAAGATGGTTATAGTTTAATTCGTAAAGTGCGTTCGCGAAGCGACTCCTTTGGAGTATCAAACTTGCCAGTAAAAAATATTCCAGCCATTGCCCTAACAGCTTATGCAAGAGAAGAAGATAGCCAAGAAGCAATATCCGCAGGCTTTCAAATCCACATATCTAAGCCAGTTGAACCTGAAGAATTAGTTAATGCGATCGTAAGTTTAACTAATTATGATAGATCTAAAACTGCGTTGAGTTGTTAACACCACTGGGAACTTGCCCTGGTAGTGGGGTAATTTGAGCTAATAATGGGGTATTGATAGCACGACTATTGCTGGCATTTTGAGTAAAAGTATTAGAGAATGCAGATGCTGGATAACTCAAGAAAAGACTAGCACTAGCAACTCCAGTTAAACTAATAATATTTTTTATTGATATTTTGTTATCGGTGTTCATAGTTATCTCTTTTTTAAGAATCTAAAATTTTTGTAAATATTTTTTATGTCGAGAATTTATACAAGTCAATATCCCGTTGGGTCAAGCTTGATTCAGGACTTACCAACTAGACTACATAGACGATATTTCTTCCAACTCCCCCTATAGGTATGGTCTAAGCAATTGACACATAAATTGAAAGTTATATTATCCTTAACCCAAAACATTGTAGAGACGTGCCATGGCGCGTCTCTGCATTTGGCGCGTCTCTGCATTTGGCGCGTCTCTGCATTTGGCGCGTCTCTGCATTTGGCGCGTCTCTGCATTTGGCGCGTCTCTGCATTTGGCGCGTCTCTGCATTTGGCGCGTCTCTGCATTTGGCGCGTCTCTGCATTTGGCGCGTCTCTGCATTTGGCGCGTCTCTGCATTTGGCGCGTCTCTAGATTATTTATAGGAAATGCGATGCCTGCGGCTGGCTGCGCTTACGGATCTCCTACAAGCAACTAATATCAAAAATCCCCCTAAATTCTAATTGCGGCTATTGTTGTTGTAGTGAATTCTCGCCCCTGCCCAAAGTAACTTTTCTTGCAGCGTTTGGTAATAGGAATAATTTTCTCGTAAAATAATAAATTTAGCTTGACAATTTGCCATGCGTACATCAACTCGATGTCCTGGCCAAATTGCAGTTGCTAACACACCATCCATCCACAGCTTAGTGCTGAGATCGTAATCTGCCAGTGGCCAAATACTGACAACAGAACCAGAAGGAATCACAATGGGACGACTAGAAAGACTTAGCGGACAAATAGGTGTGACAGTAATTGCCTCCATCCCAGAGTGAACAATTGGGCCATTAGCCGAAACAGTGTAACAAGTAGAACCTGTAGGAGTAGCAACAATTAATCCATCTCCTTGATACTGATCGACAACTTCGCCATCAATTTCCATCTCCAGAACCGAAGTAATCATGCGATCGGCAGAAGCTGGCTTAATGCACATTTCATTAAGTGCTAAAAAACGCTCGGTTACTGGTTCTAAATTAGTCCGGTGTCCCTCAAATATTGATGCTTGCAACATCATTCTGCGTTCTATAGCATAGCGATCCTCAATTAGTCGTTCCCAAATTTGTTCAGTATCCTTAAATTCTTCAAACGACTCTGTGAGAAATCCCAAATGACCGCCCACATTTACAGCTAAAATGGGAATTCCATCTGGAGATAGATGCCTCGCTGCCGCCAAAGCTGTGCCATCGCCCCCAAACACGATCGCTAAATCAATTGATTGCATAGCAGAAGCCAAAAATACTGGGTAAGGATTATCCTTAATTCCACTAGGTCCCATCAGCACATGACAATTACGTTTTTCTAGTTGCCGGGCGCATTTCTCTGCAATACTACGACTAAGGGAATCTCCCGCCTTATGAGCAATAATGACGTTTTTTAGTTGCACTTATGTTTAATTCCACAACTTATTAACCGGAAATTTTAAGATACAACCTTAAAACTACGAATACTTTTTTCAAAATTGGGTAAACGTTTATCAAACTCGGTTTGAGATGTGGAGTAAGTGATTAGCCAAAACCTATTGGATTGGGGAACTATATAAAATAGCTGCTTAATTGGTGCGCCACTTGCCTTGGGCTGTGTTATAATTCTACCTACTTTATCTTTGCCAAGAGGCACTACCTTGCGCTCTAAAATGTCGTATTGAACAGCGAGTTGCTGACTTGCAGTTTGTAAATACTTATCAAGAGTAGTACCCTTTTCTACTGCTTGAGTTGTAATGTTAACATTGGTCAAAAAGCCTGATTGATCATTTTGGGTATCAAACGCTAGAAGAGCAATAGCATTAGCATTAGGATTTTGTTTGAGAGATGCTATTCTTTGTTCATATTCAGGGTTAATCGTTTTCAGTTTAGACGCGATCGCATTTAAATCTTCTTCCTTGCTAGGATTACCACCTACATAGTTAGGAGGTAAAGATATTTCTACACCGTTACCTTTGATAACTTTCCAACTAGGACTAGGTGAAGTTGCTGCTACCGATGAGTTAGCTTGTTTTGATGTCGTAGCTTGGGGAGTTTTCTGCTGATTGCATCCAAAAGTTGTAATCAACAAAGACATACAAATCATTAGCCACCAGTTTCGCTGGGTCATGTTTTAGTTCCTTTATGAGCAATTGTAGCTATCTAGGTTATATCTTTTTCTGTGAAATGTCAGATTTTTAAGCCAATATTACTGGGCTAACTACAGTTTCCGACGGCGTTAGTGTTTTAACAGGCAAAAACTCAGCTAAACCCAAATAGCGAATTCCCTCTGGTGTTACTTCAAACCGACAAGGTAACACTTTTAAACCTTGGGCTACTCCATCGCGTAACAATTGACCATAAACTGGATCTGTACTATCCCCAGGAGAAAATTGAGTACAATCACCACGATTGATCAAGTAAAGCATTACTGCTTGATAGTGTGGCAGCAAAGCAGTTAATTCTCGCAAGTGCTTTTGTCCTCGCGTAGTCACTGTATCAGGAAAAACAGCTAAGTTGCCGTCAGCCCAAGTAGTATTTTTTACTTCCAAATATATATGTTGATCTAAGTTTTCCCCAGCAAGTACAAAATCTATGCGACTTTTCTCTATTCCATAAGGAACTTCAACACGAATGTTTAGATAGTTGCCTAATTCTGGAAATAAGTATTTTTCCAAAGCTAGTTTAATAATTCGATTAGGTAAGGCTGTATTAATGCCTACCCACGTAGGTTGGTTGTCATAAACCTGAATCATCTCCCAGGTATAAGCTAATTTACGCTTAGGATTATCGCTCTTAGAAACCATTACCGGACTACCAATAGTAGATACGCCAGTCATGGGACCTGTATTGGCACAGTGAGCGGTAATTACTTCTCCCGAAGCCAGTTCAATATCAGCAAAAAATCGCTTGTAGCGTTTAACTAATATTCCAGGGTAGAGGGTTGGGTAGCGGTAGAGTAAATCCATTATATATGTGAAAATTTTATACTTAATGCCATTAGGCAACGGATGGTTGATCGCATGATAGCTTGCATGAACTAAGGAACAAAGAAACGGATGGTTGATCGCAGATGCAACACCAAACTACCACGGGTTTAATCATCCGTTATCAAGAGTGATAACAATCGTTATATTCGCATTTATCATCCGTTATACTTTTTAAAACATCCGTTATATTATTTAACTCATCCGTTTTTTGGTAATTGGTCATTGATAATTGATAATTGTTAATTGTTAATTGTGAACCCGTGAAGCCTCGTGTCTGAAAAGCCTAAACCCGCTCGAACTCTAGCTGGAATTGCTGGAATTGTGGCTATTGCCACACTAATTAGTAAAGTTTTTGGGTTGGTACGGCAACAAGCGATCGCCGCCGCTTTTGGTGTAGGTGTCACTGTAGACGCTTACAATTATGCCTACGTCATCCCTGGATTTTTGTTGATCTTACTTGGTGGCATCAATGGGCCATTTCACAGTGCGATCGTCAGCGTACTAGCTAAACGTGACAAATCAGAAGCAGCCCCCTTAGTCGAAACCATTACAACAATGGTGGGAGGGATACTACTTTTCGTCAGTATTGGCTTAATCGTGTTTGCTGGCGTGTTTATCGACATAGTAGCGCCTGGTTTAAGCCAGACAGACCAAGGGTTACAAATCCGTGCGATCGCCATTCAACAGTTGCAAATCATGGCACCAATGGCACTATTAGCAGGGCTAATCGGCATTGGTTTTGGCACACTCAACTCGGCTGATATGTACTGGCTACCCTCCGTTAGTCCCTTATTCTCCAGCCTCACAGTCATTGGAGGATTAGCTTTCCTAGCAGTACAATTAGGCAACCAAATCAATGCCCCCCAATACGCCCTACTCGGTGGACAATTTCTAGCTTGGGGTTCACTATTAGGAGCAATCCTACAGTGGGTAATACAAGTAATTGCCCAGTGGCGGGCAGGTTTAGGAACATTACGTCTGCGGTTTGAATGGTGGCGACCTGGTGTTAAAGATGTTCTTAAGGTCATGGGACCAGCCACCTTATCATCGGGAATGCTGCAAATTAACCTCTACACAGACTTATTTTTTGCCTCCTATATTCCCCAAGCCGCAGCCGCAATGAACTATTCAGGGCTGTTAATTCAAACTCCTTTAGGCATCATTTCTAATGTAATTTTGGTGCCATTATTACCAATATTCTCACGCCTTGCCGATCCAATTCATTGGCCTGAACTCAAAACCCGCATCCGTCAGGGAATACTGATTACTGCTATTACCATGCTGCCTTTAAGCGCGTTGATGGTAACTCTAGCTTTTCCCATTGTACGGGTAGTTTATGAACGCTACGCCTTTGATAAAGGTGCATCCGAGTTTGTAGCATCAGTACTAATTGCTTCCAGCCTGGGTATGTTTGTTTACTTAGGACGGGACGTATTAGTCAGGGTCTTTTATGCCTTGGGAGATGGAGAAACACCCTTTCGCATCAGTATCTTTAATATTGCCCTCAATGCCGTACTAGATTATTTTTTAGTCAAACCTTTAGGCGCACCAGGCTTAGTTTTGGCAACAGTAGGGGTAAATGTATTTTCAATGGTGGCACTGAGTTGGTATTTAGACCGCAAACTGCACGGTTTACCTTGGAAAGAATTAAGTTTACCTATTCTCGCTATAACTGGTAGTAGCTTCATTGCAGGTTTAGTAAGTTGGGGAGTAAACCGAGGTTTTCAACAAATTTGGCGTAGTGATAGTTTGCTAGTATTACTTTTGCAATTAGGTATATCTGCGTTAGCTGGTTTAAGTGTATTTGCTTTATGCGCCAGTCGTCTAAATTTGCCAGAAGTAGATATGTTTGTTTCCCGACTCAAACAGCGTTTTGTCAAGAGTGATAAATAAGGGATTACGGAAGAGGCTAGGGAATAAAAATTTTTCTCTTGCTCCCTGCTTTCTTCCCCCTACTGAAAGCAGGGAGCAACTGGTATAGGTTATTTTCTGGAATTTTTGTATTGTATATAACAGTGGTATTCAGCTTCGGGAAAAGTAAATAAATGGATATCAGCGATCTAAGTCAACTTTATGCAGAAGGACATAGAGACTTTGCTAATGCCGATCTTAGCAGTGTTGACCTTAGTGGAATCATTCTGAGCGGGGTTAACCTTAGTGGCGCTAACTTGATCGGCGCTAACCTGAGTCGGACTGTTCTGATTAAATCAGACTTGAGTAGGGCTAACCTGAATTGGGCTAATCTGAGTTTTGCGAAAATGAATGCAGCTAGATTGGGAGATGCCGATTTGACAAAAGCCAATCTCCAAGGCGCTGTGATGGAAAAAGCCAAACTTCCCAGAGCTAAACTAAGCGGAGCTAATCTCAACAGTGCTAATCTGCGAGGTGCTAATCTGCGAGAAGCAAATCTTAGCGGTGCTTCTTTGAAAAGAGCCAACCTCAGAGAAGCAAATCTTAGCGGCGTTAACCTTAATTGGGCTAACCTTTACGAAGCTAGACTAAGTGGTGCTTTATTGTCTGGATCTTCCTTAAATGGTGTGAAATTGATCAGAGCTTTTTTAAAGGATGTAGACTTGAATGGGGCTGATTTACAAGGAATTAACTTCAGCGAAGCTAGACTAGGTGGTTCTAACTTAGAAAGCGCTAACTTAGCAGGTGCTGATTTCAGTGACGCACGGTTGTACCAAGCAAACTTAACAGCAGCAGATTTGAGGGGTGCTAACTTGACGCGGGCATCTTTGGAAAAGGCAAATTTGACTTGGATAAATTTAAGTCAAGCTAATTTATGTCAGGCAAATCTTACTAATGCCATTTTGAAGGGAGCTAACTTAGATGGGGCTGATTTAACAGATGCAATTTTACCCACATAAATTAATTAATGCCTAAGAATGTGGGGGGGAAGAATTAATAATTTAAAATAAAAAAAAGTTGTTTAATTTTTGAGTAGCAGGTAAAGTTGTACATCTACCTAAATAACCTACACTATTTTTCTATAAAAAATATCCCTGCGGTAGGATATTTAACTAAACATATTCTGTTAATATTTCTTTTGCCGTAGCATTTTGAATGCTCGTAGGAATAAAATGACTTTACTTAAAGATGTTACTGATTGTTCTACCTATTCTGTACGCGGGTTAGATGACCAGCTAATCGCACAAATGAATAGGATTAGCCCTGGTCTGTTGGTACGGATTGACGATCTAAATAATGTGAAATTCGCAGATGCGGCGGTTCATCCTTGGATGCAACCTGCTGCTAAAATTGCTTTGCAAAAGGCAGTTGCCTATCGGGGCAAGCAAATCATTATTAACTCGGCTTTGAGAACGTTGGCTGGTCAAATGTTGTTATACCAACATTACCAAAATCGTCGCTGTGGTATAACTGCAGCAGCAACTCCAGGTAAAAGTAATCATAATAATGCCAGTGCAATAGATATTGAAGATTCACCAGGCTGGCGATCCGCGCTACAAGCCAATGGATGGAGATGGATTGGGGCATTTGACCCAATGCACTACGATTGCCTCGATCCAGGGATAACCTCGATTAACGCGATCGCAGTTAAAGCTTTCCAGCAATTATGGAACATTGTTAATCCTGCCGATAAGTTAGCTGATGATGGACTTTTTGGGCCTGCCACAGCCAGCCGCTTGCGTTTCTCACCAGCAGAAGGTTTTCCTGGAGTAGATCCACCCAGAATTTTAAGACTGACGCAGCCAGTACAAGCGGGTAGAGATGTGGGCGATCTGCAACTTGCTGTGAGGAAAGCTGGAATTAAGCTCGATAAAGCTGATATGATCTTTGGCCCTTCAACCGATCAGGCAGTGAAAGAGTTTCAAGCTGCTAATTCTTTAGTAGCAGACGGCATAGTTGGGCCAATTACTCGTCAAATCCTTTTTGCCTACACGCCTCCTGGCGAAGTACCGCCGCCAATCAACCCGCCAATCAACCCGCCAATCAACCCGCCAATCAACTTAGCTGAAATTTTTTATACCTATGAAGCGCAAGGCTTGTTTACTTCTCAACAGCAAGCAGATCTAAAGTGGCTACAAAGCCAAATTCCCCAAGCAACTTTAGAGCAGTTTAGCAAGTTATGGCGCGGTGGTAGTTAATTAGACATCTCCGAAAATAAATGTAGAGACGCGCCATGGCGCGTCTCTACAACGGTTTTAGGGTTAGCACCTTTAATTTCTGGAGATGTCGATCGCATCTAACAAGATGTCAGCGCCAAATCGTACTGCATCGGTACAAGGTAGTTTGGTTTCGGCTCTTACCTGTGCGATGATTTGCTTGGCTGCTGAGTCGTCTAAGTGATGAGTGTTGAGGGCGATCGCAGCCACTTTAGCAGGCGCAAACGCACCCGCAGCCATAGCAACTTGCTCATATAACTCAACTACCCTAGATAAAGGTGGTATTGGCACATCTGGACAATTGCGAATATGAGTTTGTCCTGCCCGATGCACCAAAATTAAATGAGTTGCTTGAGAACCGCGTATCAGGGGTAATGTTGCTGTTGAGCCAGGATGTAATAGGGAACCTTGTCCCTCAATATATAAGATGTCGCGATCGCCACCATAGCGCATGACCATTTGCTCGATCGCACCAGAGGCAAAGTCTACCCGCACGGCATCCAATGGTACGCCATCACCCGCAATCATAATACCAGCTTGACCTGTAGCAATAAACTTGGATCGCAAACCTCTTGCCCTGGAAGCTTTTTGTAGTTCCAAGCTAGTTGACATTTTACCGATCGCCATATCCGTGCCAACTGTTAAGATACGTTGACAAGAGAGCGATCGCGCCTTACCACTACCAACTTTTAACCCCGCAGGTTCTTGACGTACATCCCAAATCCATTGCCCCTCCCTCAACAACTGCTGAAACTGCGGATAAGATGCCATCGGCGTATGCAAACCATTTACTACCGATAACCCAGCCGCAACAGCTTGTTCCACCTGATCCCACCAAGCTGACGGTAAAGCACCCCCAGATGGGGCAATTCCAATAGTAAGCACATCAGGACTATAATTTAGTGCTTCTTTTACAGATGCCACAATTGGAATATCACGCTGAATGCCAGTTAATTGCGCTAACGACTCACCAGCAGATTGATAATCAATTACCGCCACAACTGATGCTTCGCTGTAGCGTAAAAGTGACAAACCTGTTTTCCCGTGAATGCCTTTAATACCTTCGTGTAGCAAAATTGCTACTTTGTTTTCAGCTTTCAGCATATATAGCAGTTAGCTATTTCAATTTTATTGTAGTGTCTATTACGAGTTTTAAAATTTTTTTGATTTTTGCGTAAAATTAGCCTACTCAATACGAGAAGTAAATAGAGGAAGATATTTGATCTTCAATATCTTGCTCCAATAGACATCTCGTAGAGACGCGCCATGGCACCTCTCTACAAGGATTAAGCGCCAACGTACCTTTTATTTCTGGAGATGTCCAATAGCTGTAGGTAAGGGCTTTAGAGCTATATGTCCTAGTTGTTGAGGCAGTTGAGAACAACTGCCTTTAGCAAATGTTCTCTATATCGTTATATTGGTTGGTAACTGTTCATGGATTTATCAAATGAGGATTTAAAAAAACTAGCCATAGAAGCTCAGAATCACTCACGAAAGAGTGCTAAAAGGCAGGTGGCTTTAGGAAAACTGTGGAATGCTATCTACCAATCACATCAACTTTACCGACCAAAGAAAACGCGAATACCCCCAAGTTTGAATTATGAGGAAGTTTATGATGAAGCTTTAGCTAATCTACAGCTTTATATTTGCGAAAAAATTGATGATTATAAACCAACACGGGCGGAAGTAATTGCGTGGGTAAATTTTATGCTAGAAACACGCTTTGTTGGTGATGCTATCCGTCAATTACTTAAAGAGGATAGTAGACGTGAGCCAAGACCTAAGTTAGCTGATTTGGATGATTTTTCTAACTTCGATTTAGATGATCTAGCACCAAAAGTAAAACCACCTTGTTTATCAGAAAGAGTCAGACAATGTTTGCAAGATGATCCTGACAATTTTTTTAAAACTACCCATATAGAAGGATGTCCAAACGCTAATTTTAAAGCTATTGCTTTACTGTATATAGACGGAGTTTCTTGGCAAGATATATCTTTAGAGGTTGGGGTCAAATCTGTTCAAACTTTGAGCGGTTTTTTTCAAAG
This sequence comes from uncultured cyanobacterium, assembly GCA_963711165.1. GTDB lineage: Bacteria > Cyanobacteriota > Cyanobacteriia > Cyanobacteriales > PCC-9333 > Crinalium. The sequence goes on from CAVQDG010000084.1 coordinate 47,719, forward strand.
ATGTCAGAAAAGATTTGCGGGTAAAATTAAAGAATATATAGAAGAATAACACTAAAAAAATAAAGGATACCTGATGAAATTAACGACAGAATCATTGCTTTTTACAGTTCCAGTTCCTCTACCTGTAAAAGCTCATCGCATGGCAGAAAATATTTGCAGACAGACCACTTCCCCTCAATCTGCCAAACAAATTTATCTCAATACTTTAGCTGTCTACGCTGTAGATTTTTACTTAAAGTGTATGGGGATTGAAACCGATTTATCAGCTAGTGATAGCCAAAATCCGATTAATTTAATTTTTTCGACCGTAGCAGATTTGGTTGTCAAGGATTTAGGGAAATTAGAATGTATTCCCGTAGTAGCAGATAGCAATTATGTCGAAATTCCCTTAGAAGCATGGTCAGACAGAATTGGTTATGTTGTTGTCAGAATGAGTGACTCACTTCGGTCAGCAACAATATTAGGATTTGTGCAAAAACCAACAATGGCAGAAATATCCATTAATCAATTGCAACCCTTAACATATTTCCTCGAATATATGGAATCACTCTCAAAGCCACCAATCAATTTAAGTAATTGGTTGGAAGATATATTTGAAACCGGATGGGAGGCTGTTGAATCAATGCTAAAATCGCTATCCCCAGAATTAGGTTTTAACTTTCGAGGCAGTAAAGATGCTTTAATTGTCCAGCGTGGTCAAATTTTAAATTTGAAAGACGAATCCCATCAAGATTCACTAGCTTTAATTGTCGGAATAATACCTTCTGTAGGGGAGGAGATGGATATTTTGGTAAGGGTTTATCCCACTGGTAATAAAACTTATCTGCCCGATGAACTGGAGTTAAGCATATTAGATGAAAACGAAAAAGCTATTATGCAAGCGCAAGCTAGAGGCAGCGATCATCTCAAGTTTCAGTTGGGTGGCGAAGCTGGAGATTATTTCAAGGTTATGGTAGTTTTGGGTGAGGCTAAATTTACGGAATCTTTTTTGTTGTAAATGAGCGATCGCTATGTCAAAGCTAGTTACTTTAAAACTGGTGGGAAATCTCGAAAAAGATGGCTTTGATGTTTTTCTAGAAATTGGGGAAGAAAACCAACCTCAATCAATGGAAATTTATGGAAAGTTGCCCTCAGATGCCAATTTATTTAACTGCATTAATAATTGGGAGGCAAATTACCGGGTTTTAGAGTCAGCTACTTTTACTAGAACAAAACTTACCCAACAAAAGCTTGAAACCTCGATCAGAACTACTCCCCGAAATTTAGGGGTAAAATTCAAAGTCCCCCTTATTAAGGGGGATTTAGGGGGATCTCTGCCTAAGTTTACCTTGCCATTCCTCAATCGTGTAAGGATGGTCACTCGCAGTATTAAGCCTAAAAATAGTCAAGGTAGCCGGATTTCTTTGAAAAGGCAGGTTATTAAATGTAATGAAGCTGCTAAAGATTTGAAATTTTGCTTACAAATGTGGTTGAAATCTGATTCATTTCAGAATGTAAATACGCGACTTAGGCATAAATTAAATGAAACAGATGTGATTCGCCTGTTAATTCGGACTGATGATCCGCAACTTTATAAACTTCCTTGGCATGAGTGGGATTTGTTTGAGGATTATAAACAACTAGAATATTCTGTAGGTAATTTTAATTATGAACGCATAAACCGACAATCTTTGCCAGCAAAAGCCGAAGATAAAGTCAGAATTTTAGTGATTTTGGGTAATAGCATTGGTATTGATACTGGTAAGGATGCCAATGTCTTTGCCAGTTTAGCTGATGTAGATCCGGTTTTTTTAGTGGAGAGGAGTCGCCAGGACATAAATGAGCAACTATACCAGCAGCAATGGGATATTATCTTTTTTGCTGGACATAGTGAAACTGAAGGTGAGAAAGGACGGATTTATATTAATAAAACCGATACTTTAACTATTGATGAACTGAAGTATGGTTTGAAGAAAGCAATCGATCAAGGATTACAATTAGCGATATTTAATTCTTGCGATGGTTTGGGTTTAGCGCAACAGCTTGGTGAGTTGCAGATACCGCAAATGATTTTTATGCGGGAACCAATACCAGATAGGGTAGCGCAAGATTTTTTAAAGTATTTTATTGCAGCTTTTGCTGGTGGTTCATCTTTTTATTTAGCACATAGGGAAGCAAGGGAAAAATTACAAGGTTTACAAAATAAATTTCCTCAAGCTTGTTGGCTACCTGTAATTTGGCAGAATGCGGCGGAAGTTCCTCCAAGTTGGGAAAGGTTGCGGACTGGGGGAAGAATTGCTAGTCACGATTGGAATAAAATTCCACAATATAATTATGCCACAGATGGCGATCGCATCTCTATATCCCCACCCGCGCGTAATCCGAGAAAGAATCTTGTTAAGGTGTTGTCAATTAGTTTGGCGATAACTTTGTTGGTTGTAGGAATGCGATCGCAAGGCGTACTTGAACCTTTAGAACTTTGGGCTTATGACAAATTCATGCAGTTACAATCACCACCAGTACTAGACCAAAGAATTTTGATAGTTGGAGTTGACGATCAAGATGTTAACACTTATAAGAAGCCTCTTAAAGATCAAACCATCAACCAACTATTAATAAAACTAAATGAATACCAACCGCGAGTTATTGGACTAGATATTCAACGCCATAAGCCTACTGATACTCAAGCAAATTGGGAAAACTTAGGTAAACATATACAAAATAGTCAGATTCCTACTATTGCTATTTGTGTTGTTGGTCAAATAAAAGGGCAAATCAATCCTCTACAAGCTATAGCACCTCCCTGGGGAGTTTCTGGAGAACATCTTAGCTTTAGTGATGGGTTGATGTTTGATGCTGATGGAGATGGTGATTCGGAAAATGATCCTGTGCGTCGCTACTCCTTAAAAATGGGTTTGCGGTCAAAATCGCCTTGTCAGACTGAAAATTCTTTTAGTTATCAGGTAGTAAAAAATTATCTATCCAATGAAACTAAATACCTGGAAAATCTTGATAAAAAGTTGCATAGATTACCACCTATTTCTGGCGGCTACCACCGACCAGAAAATCAAATGGCAGGAGATCAAATTCTCATTAATTACCGCAACCAAAATATCCAAGATGTATCTGTTTCTAGAATTATGAACGGTCTAGATACTGATTTACAAGAGTTAATTCAAGATAGAATTATTTTGATTGGTTATGTGTCGAGCAAGAGTAAAGATAAACACAACACACCTTTGGGAATATTGCCTGGAATCAGAATTCAAGCTCAGGTAGTAGCTCAACTTCTTAAGGCTAGTGAAAGTTCTCAGCCTTTCTGGTCATTTTTGCCAAAAGAGTTAGAGTTTATTTATATTTTATTCGGGTCAATAATCGGAGGTTATGTTGCTATTTTATTCCGTAGCAAGTATTTAACAATTGCTATATTCGGCGCAATTTGCCTTTTTTGCATAATTAGTTTAAGTTATTTTAATTATGGTGTTATACCTATAATACCTACAGTTATAGCTCTGGTTTTGAGTAGCTATATAGTACGAATTGATCCAATTAGTAGGATCGGCAAATTTTTAAAGATTAAAAACAGAATTATTCAATAAATTTAGGATTGGCGTATGATTGGGAACAAATTTTTGGTTAGGATGGCTTTAGTGTTGATTAGTTTGGCTATTAACAGCCCACAAATTCAAGCGCAAAATCTTCAAAATCAAGGAGATTATTATACTAAAAAACCTGGTAGAGGTGTTAACCGGAGAGCGGGAAGCGATCGCGGTAGCGTTAACTGCCTGATTGGGAAGTCTATCAATCGTCAGTTAACTGCATTGGTAGCCGATAAAAGTGACGCTTTAACTGTTAGTGATGCTCCTTCATTCTTGTTTTATGTACCCTATGAATTAACTTCTCCTGTTCAAGCTCGGTTTTCTTTACAAGATGAGGAAGATTACAACGTTATTAAACCCATCCTAGTGAGTATATCTGATACCCCAGGAGTTATTAAGATTAATTTACCAAAAGTTTTACAGAAAGAAAAACGTTATCATTGGTTCTTTACAATTATTTGCCAGTCCACAGATGAGTCAAAAAATCCAAGTGTTGATGGATGGCTCAGACAAGTTAATCCCGATCCTAATTTAGCCCAAAAATTAACTGAAAAAATTTCTTCAAGACAATTAGCTAATGCTTATAGATCGGGAGGCTTTTTATTAGATGCTTTGGCATTGTTGGCAGAAATTAATCATACAGATCGAGAAGCTAAAACTGACTGGAATAATTTATTAACATCTATCGGTTTACCAGAGATTACTACAGAAAAAATTGTTCAATTTCCCCAGAATAGCGAACCAATAAATAATTCCCAGTTGCCAAGTTTGAGCAATTTCAACTCCTCCAAATAATTAACGACTATAGCCAGTTTCCCACTAAAACAAAAGGAGACCAATAGAAGGGATTTCTGTAACCATTCTGTAATAAATATAGTTGAGCTTGTTGAAGAGCTTCAGATTTAGTTAGCTGTGGTTTTAACTGAGAATTTAAATTTTGATAAAATTTTTGCATTAATAATGAAGTTGATTCATCCTTCACAGACCAGAGTGTTGCTATTGTACTCTCTGCGCCTGCTTGTATTGCTACTCCTGCCATTCCTAAAGTTGATCTCTTATCACCTTTAGCTGTTTCGCAAGCACTAAAAATAAGTAATTCAATGGCATCAGATATGTTTGATTTTTTAGTTTTTAATAAGTTTTGTAGCTGATTAACATTGATGTAGTTATTTGCTGTAGTTACAATAAAAGTAGCTGATGGATTAGAGCTAAAGTTTCCATGAGTTGCTAAGTGAATAATCGGATAATTAGAAGCATTTATCTCAGTACGAAAGTTATCAAGCTGGAAATTTTCATTTAATAATACTACAGAATTATTTAAAATACTTTTAATGCTTTCTGTCTCATTTTTAACATTTGGTAGCGGATCAAAGTTAAACTTTTTATCTTCAACAGTTACTGTAGCTTCTGTAGTTATCCCAGCAATTAAAGCTTTTAACTGTTGCCGTTTTAAAGGTTTGGCTCCTAATATTTCTAAACCAGGAGTTACGGCTATACTATATTTCTCTAGCAAAAATTGTTTACCATCCCACAGCGCCGACATAGGAATATTTTTGAGCAAGCCATCTAATACAAAAACTAAAGTTTTAATTTTGTGTGAAGTTAGGTATTTATTGGCATCGCCAATTATCAATTCATAAAGTTTCTGGGATAAAAGTTCGGACTTCTTACGATCAACATCCTTTTGTGTTAACGTTAAACGAAAGTCTTTGATTGTTTGCTCTAACTGAGTACGATTGATCAAATGGTAGTATCGAATTAATTTTGGTTGAGGCGAGTTTGGTAATTCCAGAATAACTTCTAAACAATCTTCTAAAATAATTGGATAAATAACGGCTGTATTAGCGTTTTGTTGGTTAACCACTTGAGAAATTTCTCGTGGCTTTTTAATATTTAGCTGGCAGCGTAAAAAGTTTTCTAGTTCTACTAATTGCAGAGATTCAATATAATCTCGTGATTTTTTTATACTATGTTGGCTGAGATTATTATCTTTTAGAGGTAAAAGTAAATTAACTAGCTCACGGTAAAGTGGTTCTACATTGTCTCTCAAATCAAATTGTACTTCTGTACTTGTTCCTGTTAAATTATTCCGCAAGGATTGGAGGATTTTAGCGACATCTTCATAAAGTGCGATCGCATCCTCTATTTTACCTTGTTGTTGGTATATACGTCCAATTTGCCATTCCCATTGATAAGATATATCTGCTAAATCAATTTCTTGAGCTAAATCAAAAGCTTTCTTACTATATGCAATTGCTGTCGTCCATTCTTGAGGTTCGCCTATTTCGTAAAGATGACCCAGAAAACCATAAGCATAAGATTCTGCGCGTTTATTTTCGAGTTTTCGGGCATTTTCAATAACTGAATTTAAGGAACTGACTATTTCTGCTTTACTGGGAGCTTCTTCAATTTTTAATTGCCGTAATTTAATTAAATTCTTATTTAAATTAAGGACAGCGTTTAAACTTTCAATATTCAAAGGTAACTTATAGTCTTGTAGTTTTGTTAATTTAGATGGTTGATTATTAAATACATTTACCCACTCCTGAATATTTTGGTCTATAAATACTTCTAATTTATTTCTCTTGATTTTGAGATCTCCCATTAATATACTGCTATCTGAATAGTTATTGTTTAACCACAGCTTAGTATCTAACAGTATGCTTAAATCATTTAACTGTGCTTTAAATAAAGTTAAATTTTCTGCTGTAGTTAATATTGGATCTCGATAGTAGTTAAGAGATTGATCTACATGAGCTTGCACTTCTGGTAAATTATCTATATAGCGATCGCGACTGGCTTCAGCTAATTCTATATTTCCTAAAATCAGCCAAGCCTCAGCATTTTTCTCCCCATTGGGAATTTTAATTATCTTACGCGCTTGAGGATAATCTCCTAATGCTAAATATGTATTTGCTAGTGTGTTTGATAAAATTGCTTTGAGGGGAGAATTGGATAAAGATTCTAAAGTCTTAATAACTTCGGTTTCGAGATCCTTGTCATTTTTATCTTGATTATTATTGTTAATTTCTTGAGGTAGAAGAGCATCGAATAAAGCTCTTTTAGCTTCTATATAGCGTCCTTGTACTTGTAGTGCTTGAGCTTGATTAATTAAACTCCGAAGTATTCCATCTTGATCGTTTACTTGCTGATATACAGTATGAGCTAACCTAAAATTTTCTAAGGATTCTTCGGTATTGCCTCCAAAAAATTTTAGCTTCCCTTGAGTATTCAAAACTTGAGCTAAAATTCTTAATTGTTCTTTGTAATTACTACTATCTTCCCAAAGGCGCATAAAGTTTTGCACCTGAGTTTTTGAGGGTTTTGGGGAATTACTTAGAGAAGAGGTTGAGGAAATTAATTCCCAACTTAATTGATTTGTTGTTAAGGCTTGAGATAACTTTTTATTTTGCTGATAAGCTAGTGCTAAATTACTCAAAGTTTTGGCTCTGCACCAATTATTCCGGTTTATTTGATAGTGCTGTGCAGCTTGTTCCCATAATTCTTCCGCCTGTTTAAAATTGCTATTTTGATAGCTTTTTATCCCTTCTAGCAGTTGAGTAGAATTGCAGAGAATTATAGGCGGTTGAGCGAATGTTAGCCCTGGTAATATAGGTGTGAGATTAATTAAGGCAAATTGTAGTGCAAAAGATATTATTGCCAAAATGATCGCGCGGTAGTGCCGACGTGCGATCGCTATATAATATTTTGACAGCAAACTACGAAAAAACACAAATATTTCTCTTAATTATTTGACTATTGGGATTTACGTTAGCGACTTTGACAAGGTAGGATAGCTACAAGCTGAATTTGACCATCAGAGTTAGTCACCATTCCTTGCGCTTCTTGGAAAGTTCCTAAATCATCTAAAATTTGATGGCTACTAAGTACTTCAGCAGGATTTGATGGTAGTCCACCAAGAGCAACAAAACTACTATTGTTGTTATTGCTGGTACTAGCAATACATCCTTGAGAAATTTGGGAATTTCTTATTTCTATTGGGAATTTCGTCAAACCATTAAGAGGATCATTGTCAAGAGTTTTTATACTTACAACACCATTAATTCCTAGTTGTGAACTAGCATCAATATCACTATCAAAAGAGCGGAAATTCGCTGTAGATGCGATCGCAATATTACCACCTTGTCCCGCGATCGCATTCGCTCTAATATCGCTATTTTCTAAAGCAACTAAGGTATCAGTATTGAGGGTAATATTACCACCGTTAGCAGTGTTACTAGCATTTGTCGTGATATTACCGTTGTGACGCAACTGAGTATTTTTTGATTGGATAGTAATGTTGCCGCGATCGCCTGCTGTAGTATTAGCTGTAATTATGCCATTATCCAAACTTAAAAAATTAGCCGTTATCTTTAAATTACCTGCTGCGCCTGTACCATCAGCACTAGCAGCTATTTTCCCTCGATCAAAAACTTGCAAAGATGCTGTATTAATGGTAGCAGAACCACCATTACCTGTAGAATTTTCCGTTGTATTAACAAACACACCACTATCTGCACCTACATTACTAGCAGGTTCCCCACTAATTTGTACAAGTCGATTAATGTAAGTAGGATCGCTGCCAGAAACTTTAATTGTATTAGCATTTAGGATAATATTGCCTGCCCTACCACTGCTACTGGTACTAGATAGCACTTGCCCTCCGCTACCCGCTTCAAAAACCTTGGCATTAACAGTAATATTTCCTCCATTACTAGAATTATGAGTTCTTGAACTAATAACTGCTGCATCAGTAACTTGCACAACATCTGCGTCTATTAAAATATTTCCTGCCGCTCCACTTGCACCTAACTCTGTAGGTACAAATATGCCGCTAGATTGTCCACCCTCGCCAACTCCCTTGAGATTAATAGCAAAGGCATTAATCCGAATATTACCGCCTTGCCCTTGCCCACGATTGCTAGCAATCACTAAAGCACCATTATTCAGAAATAGCGCTGAAGTATTGAGGGTTATATCTCCTGCTTGACCGATACCGTTCTCTTTAACACTACTAAAAATTCCACTGGATTGTTGAATTTTAAAATTTTGATTGAATAATGGCGCTACTCCATCTAAGATGATGCGATCGCGGGCATTAATATTAATATTACCTGCATTACCTTTGCCATCAGTACTGCCAGTAATCACAGCACCATTAGTTACAATAAGCTGATTAGCTGTAATATTTATACCGCCTGTATTTCCCACAGCATCTTGATTTTCCACTCGATTGTATATTCCAGTAACAAAAAAATCAAAATTTGTTCCCTCTAAAAAAACTTGATTGTAGGCGTTAATATTGACACTGCCTGCATTACCATGTCCTAAAGTGCTAGATTGCACTATGCCTCTCTTAGTTACAGAAATATCCTGGGCGGTAATGTTAATATTACCTCCTTGACCAACGCCTCCAAATTCCACTAAGTTATATATACCGCTAGAAGCTCCATTACTAGCTTGTCCATCAATAGAAATTCGACCTTTCGCATTAATATTTATATTGCCTATACCACCAGTTGCACCGTCACGAAGACCAGCATATATTTGACCTCCATTAGTTAGAAACAAGTCTTTGCTGGTGATATTAATATCACCACCATGACCTTGTGCTTGACTTAAAACTGCATTAGAAATAAAACTGCCGTCACTAATAGTAGTCGCTGAGATGGTATTAATTTCAACATTTCCTGCTTTGCCATCAATAGTTCCTAACCCAGATGACATTCCTGCCCGCAGTGTGCTTCCTGCTAAAATATCTAAATTCCGTGCATTAACAACAATACTGCCATTTTGAGCGGCACGGACATTTACCGTTGCCCCATTAGTCAAAGCTACATCTGCTCGTTGTACCTTTACAGGAAAGCTTAAACTGAAATCACTACCATTGATTTGTAAAGGTATAATTCCGTTATCTGCGACTCCTCCTAACTCGACATGACCTCCTGGTGCTAAGAGTTGTCCGCCTTCAATTTGCACATTACCACCTAGTAAGAAGAGATTTTGACCAGATGGCACTTTGAGAGTAGCTTGACTTGCGATCGCATTGGCTTTTAACTGATTAAATAAAAAAGCCGAAGGGTTAACCTTCAAAAGTGAAGGGTCATTAGGAATCGAAGCGCTAAAAATACCTTTATTATCAAATTGGATAGCATTGGCAGTTGTCGCCACAAAAGAACCACCTATCTTTAAGCTGGCATTAGAACCGAAAATAATGCCATTAGGATTGATTAAATATAAATTAGCCGTACCATTAGCTTGAATCAAACCATCTATATTAGATATTGAATTGCCTGTTACTCGTGTAAAAATATTATTAATACTTATAGGATTATCAAATAAAACCGTATTACCTGTAGGAAGCGAAAATTCTGCAAAACTATGGAATAAATTGTTACTTGCTGTTGTGCCACCAGTGATGATATTATTACTACCCTGCTGAGTGACCATCGAATTAATCGGCAAAGTTGTATCTGGTATGATTTGGGCGGAAGTGCGATTAGTAAATAATGTAAATGCTACGAGAAATAATAAATAAGTAATTTTACTCAAATTAGCGCCCCTATCCCTTGGCTATTAAGCATTTAGCCTATAAACTTAAATAATAAATGTTTTATATCATATCCGCTTGCAGAGACGCGAAATTTCGCGTCTCTACTGTAGGGTGCGTTAGCGAAGCGTAACGCACCCTACCCACTTTGTTTTCCCAGGCAGAGCGCCTGGGAACGAGAAGGGGGGGGGAGAATTAAATCAAAGTCCCCCTTTTTAAGGGGGATTTAGGGGGATTGGCAACGGCTGAAACGCTGATGAAGAGCGTTAATGATGCCTAAGTCCTGAATATATAAAAAAATTTTTTCCAAGTTTGCGTAAAACCAGGTCGGAATTAGCGAGTAGTTATTAGGGGTGTGCAATTGGGAGCTTTTCTATAAGTGCGACAACCTATACCACTTTTGTAGCCAAAAGTCAAGGTAGCACTGGATAGTCCCACATTTAGATACTTGCAACCCATAGTTCATACTAAATTTTGTTAAAGGAGAAACGTGAAAGCTTTATCTACCAAGTTAATTTATCTGCCATTAGGACTAAGCGCCGTAACTATAATTAGTAGTGCTACAGCTACAAAAGCAGAAATCAAAGTAGTAGACGGTAATACCAGCAGACAGCAAAATTCCCCAGAAAATCTCGTTACTACTGCTGCTGCTTTGCAACCAGAGATAAAAACTTCTCTACAACCGCAAATAATCCCTGAAACCAACGCGCCCCAAATAGCTCAAGCACAGACAAAACAACTAGCAAACACATCTGATAGCCGTAATTATGTTGGTGCAGCTTATCACTCTGGTATAGGTTCAGGGGGTGTAGCAGTCATCAGCAAATTTAGAGTAAATAACAATCTTTCTTTACGACCAACTGCTGCTTTTGCTAGCGAGTCAGGTGTAAGCGCCACTGTTTTTGGAGTACCAATTACTTATGATTTTCAACTAGGAAATGGCAGCAATGATAATGACTTTACTCGAAAACTAACTCCTTATGCTGGCGTTGGTATTTACTATGTTACGGCTGGTATTGGTGGTTTTAGCGATAGCGGTGCTGGAGCGTATGTAACTGGTGGTGCTGATTATCGTTTTAGCGAACAATTTGTAGGTAACGTAGGTTTCCAAACAGGTTTTGGTTTGTCATTAGGCGTAGCTTATAACTTCTAACACTTTTAAGCACAAGGTTAATAAATTAACCGTGTGCTTTTACAGTAATTCTTCTATCGAGTAAGTTATTCAATTTACAACCTATACCTAATCAAGGAATGTAAGAGGTTAATCATGGGTGATTCTAGCAATATTAATCAAGAATTAAATCAATATCCTGTAATGAATGTTGATGAACAGGATATCTCAAGAATACAAATTTCTGCTGATTTAGATACTCAATCTATCCAAGCTGCACCAGTATCTACACGCGAAATGAGTGGTGGATTTGAAGGCGATAGTTTTAGTTTACAACTTAAGTCTCAAGGGGGAGGGCAAGCTGAATATTATTATGAAATGTATACTATTCCAGATCAGTTAATTCTCCGCTATGAAGGAAAAGAAATTCTGAATACAGGTTTTGTATCAAATAGTAAAACGGGAAAAGTTAATATCCCTGTCGGAAATTCAGATAAATTAGAAATAATCTTAGCCACAAATGATGAAGGTACTGAGTGGGACTATAAGATAACTGCTTTTCCTAATGCAACTCCTACTTCAACTAATCAAGCAAAAGATCAATTGTATGAATTTTTGGCTAAAGATGTTGCTTACAAAAATTGGCAAGTAGGACAAGATGTTAGCCTTGCTTACGCTAATAATCAGCAACTTCAAGATCTTGTTAAGGGTTATAAAATAGACAAAGTTTTTGACAATAGTGGTTTTTTTGCTGTTGGGTTGATATCTAGCCAAGGAAACGCGCCTATTTTGGCTATCCGAGGTACTGAACCTACAAAAGATTTATTTGCAGATCTCTTTGCTGATGTCAACGAAAACAGCGTTGGGTTCAATCAATACGATAAAAACAGAGATATCAATCCTCAAGACGATTCGCAAAATCTGACACCCTTAGAATGGTTATTTCAAGTTAGTGAAGATGCTAACAAAAATCCGAATTTGTTATCTCCTGATATTACTGGTTACAGCTTAGGTGGTGCATTAACCCAACTATTCGCGGCTGATTTCACTAACAGAGGTGGAAAATTAGGGCAAGTTGTAACTTTTAATTCCCCTGGCATTAATTCAGGGCAAGCAGCACAATTTAAGCCAGAAAATACTCAAAATGTGAGGCATTACATTATTAATGGCGATCTAGTTAGTTTAGCTGGTGAAAAATTTTTAACTGGTGAATATTTTCTTCCAGATTTTACCGCCGGAACTTTAGATCTCAATCTATTAGACAACCATTTGCTACCAATCATTACTGATACAGTAGGTTATGACCAGCCCCTAGGAAATAATTCCCAGAGAAAGCCAGGAGATCTAAGCAATCTAGACAACCCATCTACTGACTTTAACTGGTTAAATAGTCCTTTCTTTACTTATGTAGATCAAGGCTTTTTTTCTTGGGTAGCTGCTGCTAATGCAGTAACACTAAGCGATCCTGTCTTACACAATTTAGCATTACTATTACCTTTTCGGGGTACGGTTGAAGCTAACAGGAAACAAATTGGCGCAGCTTTAACTGAGATACAAGCTGCAATTAGTAATATAAATAACTTACGGAGTGGACTTCCAGGGAGAGTTAATTTACCAAATCAAACTTTTAATATTTTAGGTCTGGATTTTCAAGCTACAAATCTGGGCATGGAATATCTCGTTCAACCAGAAGATATCTACAAAATTCAAGGTAAAGTAACTATCCCCACGCTGTTTAATGCGACGGCTGATTTTTCTGGGGATAACTTTATTCAGATTAGTGATACTGCTTTAGATGTTGTCGGCTCACTTTCTGCCAAAGATATTACTATTGTTCCTAATGTTTGGGAAGTAAAAAAGGCGCAAATATCCTTTGACACTATAACTCAGGAAGTTAGTGGACAAGGAGCGGTATATATTCCTACTGGGATAGAAATTGGCGGCGGTGTTGGCTTTCAAGATGGTAAATTAAACTTTATTTCGCTTGATGCTCGTGACTTAAATAAGCCAATTGGAACTACTGGTGCATTTTTACAAAGCATATCTGGAAACATCAATAATCTGGCAAATCCAGATAGCATTGAATTTGGCGGAGGTTTAGGAATTACAGGTGGCGCTAAGGTAGATATATCACTACCTGATGTTATTGGTGGTAATTTTTCTGGTTCTATTGTCAGTCTTGAGGTAAATGGAACTCTTAACAAAGAACGGATTAAAGGCAATAGCAATATCCAAATTTTAGGTGGGTTGGCTACTGGTAATGGTGAGGCTGAATTGAATTGGAAGGAAAACTTTCTAGGCGGTTCCGGTAACTTTTCAATTCTTAATAACTTGATTAAGGCTGACACTACATTCCACACTAACTCTAATTTCGATATTACTATGAGGGGCAATGCTAGTGTAAATACTCCTGATATTTCTCTTGATGCTTCCAAATTAAATGTTTTGGGTTCCTATCTGGCTGGCGCAAAAATTAATTTGAAAGGGCTAACCTTAGCAAATGGTGAATTTATTCTCCAATATTCCAATAACAATAAGTTAGCAGACGATTTTGTTTGGAGTTATGGAAAGTTACCAACAATTACTATTCCTATTCCTTTTCAAAATCCTCTAAAAATAGAACCTGAAGTCACCATTAAAGCTAGTTTTGATGGTAAGTTGGACGCACAATTCGGCAAAGTTACGCCAGAGACAAACAGCTTTACTATTGATAGTGGTGTGAAGTGGCTGATTTTGAATGCTAATTGGGATAATCCTACTACTAATGCAGCAGTTCAAGTTATTAAACCCGATAAAACTGTAATTAATGAATCGGAATTTGCTGATAATAAAATCGCCATTATTGATAGTCTGACAAGTTCAACGACTAAAGCTGTAATTATAGCCGAACCCACTGCTGGAATTTGGGATCTTCAATTAGTCGATCCTACTGATTTAGGTAACGTAGTTTATAGTGGCTTCCAAGATTCAGTTGCCCCTACTATTGAGGTAATGAATGCAGTTACTAATTCCAGCAATAATATCACAGTTAATTATCAAGCTTTTGATGCTGATTCCGATGCGAAAGTGAGTTTGTTTTATGATACTGACAATCAGGGATTTGATGGTATTTTAATTGCAAACGATCTGGCTGAAACTGATGGAAATGGTAGTTTTATTTGGAATACTGAAGGTGTAGCTACGGGAAATTACTATACTTATGCTATGGTATTGGACGATAATAATCGTCCGGTTTTCAGCTATTCACCACAGACTGTTCAAATTACTGAATCCGCAGATTTGTTAGTTAGCAAAACTGCTAGTGCCGATGCGGTAACTATTGGCGATAATTTTACTTACACTGTGAAAGTAACTAATAATGGCGGTAGTAATGCTAAAGGTGTCAGGCTTACTGATACATTACCAGAGTATGCGGAATTTATTGATTCTAGCGTCAATGCTAATCAACTTTTAGACAATAATCTAATTTTTGATATTGGCGATCTTAATAGTGGCGAAAGTAGGGAAGTAACTGTTACAGTTGCACCGATAATTCCTGAGATTATTACTGGTACGGCGAGAGTGACATCTCCAACTTTTGACCCGGATGCTACTAATAATTTTGCTGTTTTAGCTACATCGGTGGAATTAATATCTGCTGATTTAAGTATCGCTGCTGCGGCTATTCCTGTTAGTGTCAATGTGGGAGAAGAAGTTACTTACGATCTGACTATTAAGAATAATAGCTCTAATACAGCTACGGATGTATTTTTAACTGATTACTTACCGTCAGAGTTGGTAAATGTTACAGTTACCTCTAGTCAGGAAACTAATAATGTAACGGATGGAGTTGTTAGTCTTTACTTGGGTGAGCTTGATAGTGGTGAGACAACAACTGTTACTATTAGTGGTAGTGCGATCGCGGCGGGTACTCTCACTAATAATGCCAAAGTTGTTAGTAATGAAACCGATCCAAATCTCAACAACAATTCGATAATTCAACTATTAGCTGTTAACCCAGTTGCTCCTGCTGGTGCTGATTTAGAGTTAAGCCAAACTGTTAACAATACTAACCCCAGAGTCGGAGATGAAGTTACTTATACTATCAGTTTAACTAATCAAGGTTCTGGTGTTGCAAGTAATATTCAAGTCGCTAACCTTTTGCCAAGTCAACTAAGTTTTGTTTCTGCTACACCTGAGCAGGGAGATTATGATAGCAATACAGGTGTGTGGGATGTAGGTAATATGAAAGCTGAGTTGACACGCACTTTAAATATTGTTGCCAAAGTTAATACGGCTGGATCTATTACCACTACATCTGAAGTAACAGCCGTGACGGAATTTGATCCAGATTCTATTCCTGGGAATAGTAACGCAAATGAGGATGATCAAGCAGCATTAACTATTAGTGCTATTGATCCTAATTTCAATACACAGGCTGATTTAGTAGTTACTAAAACTGCTAGTGCAAATTCAATTGAGATTGGCGATCGCTTAACTTATACTATTACCATTACTAACAACGGTTCAATAGAATCACAAGGCGTTACCCTCACTGAAACATTACCCCAAGCAGTTACCTTTGTTTCAGCCAGCTTAACTCCTGCAACTCAATCAGAAGGTAGTCTCACATTTAATGTGGGTAACTTAGCCAGTAGCGCCACCAAAACTGTCGAAATTACCGTTACTGCGCCAAATACCACAGGAGTTATTAGTAGCCGTAGCCAAATTAACAGCAATACTTTAGATCCAAATAGTAATAATAATGTTGTTATTCTCGATACAACAGTAGTTGAGGAAGTTGTAGTTAATTCCCCTCCTGTCGCTACAAACGATACCGCCACTACGCAGCAAGGTACACAAGTAGTTATTCCCGTCCTCAATAATGATACTGATGCTAATAATAACCTAGATAGAACTAGCGTATTAGTCGCTAATAACCCTAACAACGGCACAGTTAGCGTTAATAATACTAACGGGGAAATTACATATACTCCCACAACTAACTTTAGTGGAAGTGACAGCTTTACTTATACAGTTAAAGATACAATTGGAGCAACTTCAAATCCTGCAACTGTCAATATTACTGTTAACCCAGTTACCAATAACTTGCCTAACTTTAACGAAAGTCAAGTTTTTAGTTTAGCAGGAAATGGATCAGAAACTCAGCAATTAAAACTCAATTTAGTATCAAAAAATACGGGTTTTGTCAACGAAATTGGAGTTTTCCAAGTTGATGATGCCCAAGGTAGTATTAATGGGATAACGCCAAACAATCCTAATTATTTCAAAACGGCTTTAACCAATTCTCAAGTAATATTTTCTGCACTGAGCAATAACGTTTTGCAAGGCGTTGACTTTAGCCGTCAATTGAATTTTGATGCGAGCGATCGCTTAGTATTCTATTTAGTTCAAAATAGCACCACTGCAACTGTTTTAGCTGACATAACATCGGGAAAAACTCCCCCTAACGTTTTATTTGCTGTTCCTACTGCTAATAATAATAGTTTTGCTCCTCTGCAAATCACGAATTCAAACAATCAATCTTTTACCTTAGCTTGGAAAGATACACCCAATAGTAGCGATAATGTTTTTGATGATTTAGTTATGAATGTAGAAGTTGGTAATACAACATCTACACCTATAGGGACAAAGTTACAAGATCAAATAGAACTGATTGATTTGAGAAATTTAGGCACACTACAAGCCAACTTTCAAGTAGCTAGTGAAGCCGCTTATGATAATATTATTGGTTGGTACGTTGTTGATGATGAAACTGGACGCATTGGTGACATAAAACCAGGAGACGCAGGTTATGCTCAAGCCGCGATCGCACAACGTAGTCTAACTCATTTTACCCGTGATGGTATAGATTCCGCACAATTACAGGGCTTGATTGCTCCTTATCTCATTGCTGATAGTTCCCGTGAATCTTTCTTAGCTAATAATCCTAATAACACTGTAGGAAATGGGTCATTAGCTTATTTTCCTTTCCTGGTAGCTAACCCAGATGGTGTCGATCACGTGCGTCAATTGGGAGATAATACTTTTGGTTTTGAAGATTTATTTGGTGGAGGCGATCGAGATTACAACGACATCATTGTTAAAGTAAATTTTCCTTAGATTGTCAGATCAGTTATCAGTTAACAGTTAACAGTCAGAAAAGTAAACATGAGAAATCAAACAGACAGTTATCTGATGAGAAATTATTTATTACTTGTTGCTATATTGGGTTTGCTCTTACCAAGCATGGTTTTACCCGCAATGGCGCAATCTGAACGCTACCCCAATTCAAGGGAAATGGGAATTTTAAAGAGGAAATTCAGCCAGCTTATTAATAGTGTCAAAAAAGATTATCTTCAGGATGTGCGTACTCAGAAAGAAAAACGCGATCGCCAATCTTTAGTCAAAGTTTGGTCAAAAAAGACTCCCTCTATAGCACCTTTTTTAGGAGAATGGCAGGGTTATGAAGAATCTCTCAGCATCTATCCATCCAAAACTCAAAATCGTGTTTGTTTGATTTGGGCTGGAATAACAGATGAAGAAACATTTGTTATAGGTAATTTTTTAAATGGAGAAATACGCGGTAGCGATCGCAAAGTGATTTTTAGGCAAGGCTATTATCTGGGGACGGCGATTATTACAAAAAATAAACCCGAATTAAATATCACTATCCCTTTGCATTCTCCCAGACCTCTTAAACTACCTAAACAATCAATTCGTCAGTTTAATCAGGCTGGATGTACGGCATCTCCACCCGCTCAAAAATAAATTAGCACCATATCATAAAAGCCAAATAAAAGCAAATATGTGTTACAAAAAGACAAAATAAAAAATTTGTTTTTTTGCGTAAAACTGCAAGCTAAATAACGAGTAGTAAATATAGGGTTGATAGTTGGAGTGTTATAGAACAGATGCACTGCTCTTACTTGCTCAGACAGAGGTAGAGTATCTAATCACAATATTCTCTACCCAACGTATTAACCACCATTGATTTTAGACAAAATTCCTAACCTCTATCAATAATCAAAAAGGAGTCTAACAATGAATAAGTTTTGTCAAGCTGCTGGTATTTTATTCATTTCCAGTATTCTTATTAATCAATTACCCGCTCTAGCCCATCAAATTAATAAGGTGAACTTATCTAATCCCTGCGCTAGTGAAAAGATTGATAATAATAATCATTGTGTTCAATCTCGTGAAAACCTAAAATTAGCAGAGCTACCAACTGTAAAAGTAGATTGGCGGCAACGCCAGCGTATTCCATATTCTACGCCTGTAATGGTTAAAGATGATTTTGAGGGCGAGTATATAGCAGTTATTGATCGCAACTATTCAGGGGATTTTGATAATGCTGGCGTTCAGACATCTATTATTACTAACTGGAGTAAAAAATATGTCCGAGTTTCTGTATACTCAGAAAAACAAGGCAAATGTACTTTCCTTTGTTTCTCACCACCGATAGAAAGAACTGCCGATAAGGTCAATTCTTTAGAAGTCAAAGTCGGAGACCAGGTATTTAAGTTAACAGGTACAAACAATCAATTTGCCGTAACACCTGAATTAGCCAAGGCGCTGTTAAATGCACCGGATGAAAATGCTGCCATCAGAATGACTGGTGAAGGTGGGGGAGAGCCTGTAGTCAGTTCAATTGGTCGGGGAACAGTTAAAGCTTGGAAAAGTGTTTATCAGTAATTGATTTATCTAATTTCCACAAAGCAATTAACCATTTATGGTTAATTGCTTTGCCTGTCCCGTAATAAGATTAATTAGAAAAAAACAACAAAAAAGAAAAATATACCAAACTTATAGAAGTGCAGACAATAAAATTATTGTGGATATTAATTTAAAAATTGGTAAGCCAGACTATGAAGGTTACGCAATTGATCGGAGTAATCTCCGTGTAAGCAAAGGCGGTCAGCAAACTACTATTGTTGTGGTCGGATATGAAGGATGTTAGAGAGAAGGTGTAGGTTGGGTGGAGGTACGAAACCCAACATTAGGCAGACTGGATACCACCGATAAATAAATTGCACAGACATAAACAGACAAGCGATCGCATACAACAGCTAATTTCAAATCTTAGTGTTATTCATTTCAACCTTACCCCCAATCCAGGTAAATCATTGGGTAATAGACAGCCCTCCTGTAATACAGCACCCGTAAACAAATCATCTTTTAAATTTAAGTGACTATCCAAATCTAAATAATCAGCAAATGGTGATAACTGGGCGGCGGCTGTATTAGCAAGACAGCTATCAGAATAGCAACCGAACATTACCTGTAAACCACAAGATGAGGCAGTATGTACCATTCGCAATGCTTCTGTTAAACCCCCTGATTTCATCAGTTTGATATTAATGCCGTGTACGCGCTCTGCTAACTTGGGAATATCTTGGCTAGTAAAGCAGCTTTCATCAACAAAAATTGGTAGAGGCGATCGCTCTTTCAAAACAAGTAAATCTACCTCCTGCCCTCGTGCTAATGGTTGTTCCACATACTTAACTTGATAATCAGCCAACCAGCTACACATCTTTACCGCTTGTGATAAACTCCAACCTCCATTAGCATCAACACTCAGTTTTGCCCTTGGCGCTTCCTCCCGCACCGCCATCAACATCGCCTGATCCGCTTCAATTCCATCAGGATTACCCAATTTCACCTTTAAAAATCGTCCCTCAGTCACCTGCAACCAATCTCGCACTCGTTGACGTGCGCCTTCCGGTGAATTAATTCCAATCGTGACAGAAATTGGCACAATTTGACGACGATTCAATCCCCACATCTGCCACAGTGGTAAACCTACTCGCTTTCCTAACCAATCATGTAATGCTATATCTATTGCTGCCCGTGCTGCTGATGGTAACTTGGTTTCTCTAAAAATCTGTTCAATTTCTTGCCTATCCCAAGTGTTGAACTTTTCCAGCATTGGTATAACTTGCTGCAATGCCTCTAAAATCACTTGTGTAGTTTGCGGATATTCACCAATTGAAAACGGCGAAGCTTCCCCCCAACCCTCAACATCATCCTGTTGAATTCGCACCCAGACATTTTGCGTCTGCGAGGTAGTACCGCGACTAATTTTAAGTGCAAACCGTTTATGTACGGTAAAAGGTTGAATATTTATACGCATAATTTTATAACCATTGTAGAGATGCGCGATCGCCCGTTATTAGACCTCATCCCATCTGCGATTAAAAAAATCTCTCAAAAGCAACTTAGATGCCCAACATCCAAAAATGGAATTTATTAAAATCTCAACTGGTATTTGACCACAAATGGTGTCGCGTTAGGCAAGATGAAATAGAATTACCCAACGGTAAAATAATTGATAATTTTTTTGTCAACATTAGACCAGATATTGCCATTATTTTAGCAGTTACCCCAAAACAAGAGATTGTCTTTGTACGCCAATATCGACATGGAGTAAGGGAAATTTTATTAGAACTACCTGCTGGAGCTTTTTACGGCGATCAAGAAAGTAGCATAATTGCAGCCGCTAGGGAATTAGAAGAAGAAACAGGCTATGTTGCCAATCAATTAATTGAAATAGCAACTTTATATGATAATCCTGTTAAAGATACCAATAAAATCTTTGTCTTTCTAGCTAAAAACGTTAAACCAACAGGAAAGCAAAGCTTAGATATCACAGAAGAAATTGAAGTAGTATTAATCCCTGTAAATCAAGTAATTAATCAGATTTGCCAAGGTAAAATATCTGTTTCTGGTACAGTCTCCGCCATTTTCTTAGGATTGAATTTCCTCCCTCAACCTTAAGCTGATTCCCGCATCTCGTAGTAGCGGCATTCTTTACAAGGTCCACTAGGATTAATAGCACAACGGATATAGGCGCTCCGTGCATTGTATTGGCAAGAAATATCACCTATTAAAAAACCTATACCTTCAACATATTGCTCCTCTGGAAGTTGTCGATTAAACTGTAATCGGCTCATGGCAGTTGCTTCCATAGCCGATCTAATATTTGATCTTGCTCGGATCTCTGCCTTATGGATGAGAATTAGGGAAAATAATGCTGGCATTAAACTAACAGCAAAAACTAAGATGGTTTCAAACACACTTGTTTAACCTCCTTAATTAACTCATACTGCCAGCGTACTACATATAATAACTACCTTGGCTTCTACCATCAGATAGAGTAGTTGCATAAACAGTTAAATTATTATTTAAATATTTATTAATGATTAGGGGATATTTTACTCAAGTAAAATTATCGTTATGGAAAAACTTAGTTTAGCTGTTTATGAAAAAAACAACTAGCAATTTATAGCAAATAGTTTAAGAAATGTAAGGGATTAGCTATCTGCATTGTCAGGATTGAGCTATAATAATAAATCATCTTGTTACAAGATATTGAGATAAGTTAAATGTAATCAATAAACTTTAATTTTATCAAAATTTAATTGTTACTCACTTTGTAGAGCAAAAAACTAATTGTATGGAAACACTGGCGATCGCTAAAACAAATACATTGGGAGACTGGGGATATATTGCAATTGAGCAACACTTCAATAAAATTCTCAAGCACGAAGAAAACGTTCTCAACGACAAAGATCCTGAAGAATTACACCAGATGCGGGTGGGAATGCGTCGTTTGCGTTCAGCCGTTACAGGATTTCAAGTAGTTTTAGACTTGCCTAAAGCTGCTGCTGAAAAAAAGATTGCTAAAGTTGCTCGGATACTCGGAGAGTTACGAGATTTAGATGTACTTAAGGAAACGCTTTTAAATGAGTATGAACCTGAGTTACCATCAGAACAAAAATGCTTTAAACAAATTTTAAATTATCTAGATAAACAGCGTAAACAAGCACTGACAAAAGCGCAATCTGCCCTAGAGAGTAAAAGTTATCAGCATTTGAAGAAAGCTTTAAAAAAGTGGTTAAAGGAACCGCAATACTTAGGAGTAGCTCAATTGCCAATTTCTGAAGTATTGCCAGATTTACTTTTGCCATCCGTCAGTGAATTTCTACTTCATCCAGGGTGGTTAGTAGGGGTTCAGGTAGCAGAAGATAAAATTGGCGTTTCCAAAGCTATGCCTCAGTCTGAGGTAGAACAACTGTTAGTTGATCAAGGTAAGCTACTTCACAGCTTGCGTAAACAAACTAAGCGATCGCGCTATCAAATGGAGCTATTTACAGAATTTTATGGCTCTAACTATATAGCTCATCTAGAAGATTTGAAAGAAATTCAAAAAATATTGGGTCAAATTCAAGATAGTTTTGTTTTATCAGAATTTATCACAGCAGCATTAGACTCCGATCGTAAAAAACAGCTACCCACTTTAGTTAAGCAATTGTCACAAAATAGTTACAAATCCTGGCAGCATTGGCAATTTTTACAAAATAAATATCTCAATCCTGAAACTCGAACATCCTTCCGTCTAGAGTTACTTAATCCGATTGAGAATGTAGAGACGCGCCATGGCACGTCTCTACAAGGATTGTAGGTAACGCACCTTTAATTTCTGGAGATGTCTAATGATTTATGGTGGTTTAGAAGTTGGGGCGTAAGCAATCAGACTAAAGTTATACGTTTACGTATACGCGATCATATACATGGCTTTTGGATAATTAAGGTTTAGTACTACTCAGCCTCCATTTCATTACTGAGAATACTTGCACCCCATGTATCTAACTTCTAAAGCTACTTTAGTACTACACCACTACGAAGTGAACCAGGAAAATCGGTTGCACTTTTATGGCAAGGGGGAAGAAATTCCTCTACTACCACAAAGGATGTGGCAGGTAGATCAGGGTTTAGTGCAATTTAATACATTTTGCGCTAATGGAGCAGAGATGCTACTTGGTTGGGCAGGTCCTGCGATGTTTTTTGGTCAAAGCTTAACCTCCTTACCTACTTATCAAGCGAAATCCATATCAAATGTATACTTGAAGTGGTTTACACTCAGTGAAATACAAGCTAATCCCAGTTTATCTCAGGCGATATTGCCACAATTAGTCCGACGGCAGCGACAAACAGAGGCACTATTAGCGATTATCGGACAGCGACGAGTCGAAGATCGTTTGTGCCACTTACTGCTGTTGTTAAAACAAGAAATGGGTCAACCTGTAGCTGGAGGAACTCGTCTAACTGTTCGCTTAACCCATCAAGATATTGCTAGTGCGATCGCTACAACAAGAGTTACAGTTACACGGCTTTTTAGTAAATTACAACACCAAGGGTGGATTAAATTCGACGCGAAGCACCACATTATTCTAGAAGATGAACACTTTGATAGTGTCTCAAATTGGTGAGTTGCGTTTCTTAGGAGTAATCTTCTGTCTTTATCAGTTATTTCCATACCACCAGCTAGTGGTAAACCCCCAGTTGGTTTAGTTGTAGCATTGCATGGCTGGGGTGCTAATGCTGAAGATCTGGCATCTGTAGCGCCGTTGTTAAGATTGCCTGATTACCAGTTTCTATTTCCTAATGCTCCCTTTCCTCAGCCTTATAGATCGGGGGGATGGATGTGGTATTCCTTTACACAAGCGCAAGAATCACTTCAAAAAAGTCATCAAGAATTAACACAAAGCAAATATTGTTTAACTGATTGGCTGAAATCTTTAGAAAGTTCTACTGGTGTTCCTCTGTCGCGCACCATTTTGTGTGGCTTTTCCCAAGGGGGAGCAATGACTTTGGATGTGGGACTAAATTTGCCTTTAGCGGGTTTAGTCGTTTTAAGTGGATATTTGCATCCGATTACTCAACCAAGTAATCAGGCTTTTCCGCCAGTATTAATTGTGCATGGTAGATTTGACTCAACTGTACCAATTAGTGCTGCCCAGAAAGCCCGCGACACTTTAAAAGCAATGGGGGTAGCAGTGCAATATCAGGAATTCGATATGGCGCATGAGATTAGACCAGAAGTTTTAGAATTAATCCAAAATTTTGTTACAAACAATATCGCCAGCTAACAATTTCAGGTAAGGAGGCTAAGATAAAAAAGGCTGTTGCGTCTGTACAGCAATTGAGACAGATAGTGATCATAGGGGCGTGAGCAAATGACAACTTCAAGCATTTCGACACGGAATATTTCTGCTCTCACAGCAGCAGACGTGGAACAGCTTGCTGCACGTCTAGAAGGTGATGATTATAGTACTCCTTTTGAAGGGTTGAATGATTGGCATCTTCTGCGAGCGATCGCTTTTCAACGTCCAGAGTTAGTCGAACCTTATATCCATCTTCTAGATCTGGAAGCTTTTGACGAAGCATAATTTGAGATTTTAGATTTAAGGCTAATCTTTCTTTGTAGTGTTTAAATACATAGGACTTACGCGCCGAAAGCCTGAAACCTAGATCCCCTCTAGCCCCCCTTGAAAAGGGGGGGGGATTCAAAGTCCCCCTTTTTAAGGGGGATTTAGGGGGATCTCGGCGTAAGTCCTGATACAAATATTAGCTTTGAATTTAAAATCTCAACTTATTTGTAATCTCAATGGCATCAGTTTTTAATCGAAATTTAACCAAGGTATTAATTGGTATAGGTGGCGGAATAGCTGCCTATAAAGTCTGTGAGGTCATTTCATCTCTATTCAAAGCAGGGATAGAAGTTAGAGTTATTCTTACCCGTTCCGCGCAAGAATTTATTACGCCTTTAACAGTAGCAACCTTGTCTCGTCATCAAGCATACACAGATGATGATTTTTGGCAAGCAATTAATGGTCGTCCATTACATATTGAATTAGGAGAATGGGCAGACGTTTTAGTACTTGCGCCACTAACTGCTAATACGCTAGGTAAATTAACTTATGGGTTGGCAGATAATTTACTCACAAATACGGTATTAGCTTCTACAAGTCCTGTATTACTAGCACCCGCGATGAATACCGATATGTGGGAACAAGTAGCCGTACAACGCAATTGGCAACAATTGTTGCAAGACCCACGTTATCACAGTGTTGGTATTGGTGCTGGTTTGTTAGCGTGCGATCGCATTGGCGCTGGTAGAATGGCAGAACCTCCCGAAATTATCGCATCGGTACTATCATTACTACATACTCAAGGTAAGCGAGATTTAGCAGGTAAGCGAGTACTAATTAGTGCTGGAGGAACGCGGGAACATCTAGATCCGGTACGCTTTATTGGTAATCCTTCTACTGGCAAAATGGGATTAGCTTTAGCACAAGCAGCAAGAAATCGTGGAGCAATTGTCACATTAATTCATAGTATACCTGCTGGTATGAGCAGCGATATCCCTGCCCTTACTCAAGGAAGGGAAGGAAGAGGAAGTATCAAAGCGATCGCAGTTGTCAGCGCCGAAGAGATGCGACAGGCGATGCTGCTAAATTTTCCTTTATCAGATTTAATTGTGATGTCCGCAGCAGTAGCGGATGTTAAACCAGCTATATATAGTAACGAGAAATTAGCCAAGCGATCGCTTCCCTCAACATTACCCCTAGAACCTGTACCAGATATTCTGGCAGAATTGGGTAGTCTCAAACAACAGTCTCAAAAATTAATCGGGTTTGCTGCACAAACGGGAGATATAATCACACCCGCCTTAGAAAAGTTACACCGAAAAAAATTAGATTTTATTGTTGCCAATCCGATAGATCAAGCAGATAGTGGATTTGGTAGCGATCGCAACAAAGCTATTTTGATTGATAGCCAAGAAAGACAATTTGAAATAGCACCATGTTCTAAATTACAAATGGCTCATTATATATTTGATATTGTGCAAAACGTTAGTACCGTTTTATGACTCAGGAATTTAATTATTGTAAAAATTATGAATATACGATTTAGCCCTATTTTATCGGTAGCTGTTATCTTTACAGTCACTTTACCTGTTTTAGCAGATCAATGGGTAAGGGTGATCAGCGACAACGATGATAATGTTTACTTTTTGGATAAAGCTTCAATAACAGGTAGCGATCGCTATCGACGTTATTGGGATGCGATAGTATACAACCAGCCTCAAAAGGGCGTATACAAAAGTATTTTTTATAACTCGGTAGACTGTAAAACTGGGTTACTTCGTGTAAGGCAAATTGTAGAGTACGACAGCAACAATAAAATTATTAGTGAGACTAACGATGGTGGAGATGGTGAATTGATAGATGCCCGTCAGGAATTTTGGTGGTCAGGAGTTAAGTTAGTTTGTGGTATTAAATAGTAGGCTGGATTGTTGGCGTAAAAACCCAACATATAATCAAGGTTCGTGTTGGGTGGCGCTACGCTTAACCCAACCTACAAAAGTTACTTATACGCGATTAGCAATTTCATTCCAAGCTTGAATCACTCTTATAAGCCTTTGAGGTAAACGAGCTTGACCCAGATCAGCATAGCGGGTTGTGCCAGATCTACTGCTAAAAGTGACAGTGATAAAGTCTGCCGCACCTCTAGGTGGATCGTAACTTAACAGATTAAACTGAGAAAATTGTTGTGTTTCCAATAGGCTTTGAAACTCTCTTAGCTGTGACTGGGAAATATTATTACTTTGCTGCTCTTGACTTGTACCATTATTATTAATCAATTCTCTAATAACTTGCCCATTAGTCAAAAGCGTCGTTTGGTAGGTTCTCCCAGTAATACCACCACTAGAAATAGCCCGAAATACAACATTAATTGGTAAAGGTGGCGGTAATTCACTAGCAGGAATTCTACTAGGTTTGATTGTCCCAGCATCCCCGATGTTGCTAGTAGCTTCATCTAAAATCACTGTAGAGGCAGATTCATTAGTACGATAAACTAAACGTTGTTCGCCACCAACTACAACCACCCGCCATCCTGGTATACCTTCTTGGGAAATTGGGCCACAAAGTAAGCGAGGATCTCTAGTTATACCAATACACTGATTCGGCCATGTTTTCGCTTGCGCCTCAACAATCTGCAATTGAGAAACTGGTAAATTCAAATATTGGGATGCTTCCCGCAACACTGCATTACCTACTGATTGTGGTAAATTCACCACATTAGTCCGATTTTCTACTCGCACAGTTTTCCCACTGCTATTTGTGCGATATGTCCAAGTTTGATTACCATCAGATACAACAACGCGCCAACCTGGAACTATTGTGGCGAGGCAATTTTCTGTTAGTGTACCTAAACCAAGACAGCCATCAGTCCAATTTTGCCGACTATAACTAACTACTGTCAATTGAGAAATACTGAATTTACTCGCTAAATCTTGGCGTATAGCATTAAGGATATTCGCGGGTAATCTATTCAAGCGAAATCTTTGGGATCTTAAACGTGGAGTCGTTTGATTACCTGTCTGGTTGTTTAGCAACAAACTACCATTAGTCTCAGCAACTTTGAAAGGAGCAGCTACTACCATATCGAGTATAGTTAGACTGGAGAAGAGCGATAATATTCCTGTTAACAGCAGTGTAGCAAACATTCTAGGATGCGCCGTTTTAACACCGTTTGCTAGTGTAGATTGATGTTTATAAATCATTAATATTTATGGTAATATCAACATAACCTTAGACTGGATCTACTACTTTTTAGTTCCGTAATTACACAGTTTAAATTAATTTTAGGAATAAAAAATATGGTGCTAACCGCTTCAACCATGTTGCTACTTGGAACTCAAGCTCCAGAGTTCCAATTACCAGATGTAGTATCTGGCGAGAGAATTTCACTCTCCACTTTTGCTGATAAAAAAGCCTTACTGGTGATGTTTATCTGCCAACATTGTCCATTTGTAAAACACATCCAGGCAGAACTGGCAAATCTTGGCTCATACTATGCTAATCAAAGCCTGGGAATTGTCGCAATCAGCGCTAACGATGTTACTAACTATCCTAACGATGCTCCAGATAAACTTAAGACAATGGCGCAAGAGCAAGGTTATAACTTTCCAATTTGCTACGATGAAAGCCAGGAAACAGCCAAAAACTACACGGCAGCTTGTACGCCAGATTTCTTTGTGTTTAATAGCGATCGCAATTTAGTTTATCGGGGTCAACTAGATGATAGCCGTCCTAGCAACGGTAAACCAGTTACAGGTAAAGATTTACGTTACGCTCTTGATGCAGTTTTAGCAGACAAACCAGTTAACCCAGAACAGCAGCCAAGTATCGGCTGCAATATTAAATGGAAACCTGGGAACGAACCGACATATTTCAACTCGTAAACTTTGGTTGTAGCCTAAGTTACGGCTATCCCGTATTTCTGGTGATAAATGAATATTATTGTAGGGGCGGGTTCACCTATCTCTAGGTGTTTTACAAAAATCTAAATTAAACCCGATCTTCCTACTATCTCAGTATTATCAGTGCTAAAAATTATCCTACGTGCTGCACCTATCTGTTAAAAATAAACGCAGAAATATATGCCAAGCATAAGTGTTGGCATTAGCCTTTATTCAGCATACTTTTTGCTTAAAGGACTTGCCCTTTCAACGCCGCAAGTGGCAAACACAAAAGTTTTTTTGGTGTAGGCACGTAAGCTCGTTGGCTGAAAACGTCGTACTGGTTGCGCTCGATCGCATCTAAAATTCCTCGGTACAGCATCAAAGCTGCCCAAACAGGCCAACGAGCATCAGGACTAAGATATTTAATTCCTTTCTCCGCCTCAGCATAGTACTTTCGCGCCCGTTGAATTTGGAAACCCATTAACTCACACCAGCGTTCATCAACCACACCTTTTAATAAATCTTCTTCGGTGTAGTTAAACAAAGCTAATTCTTCTAACGGTAGATAGATGCGACCTCGACGGGCATCTTCCCCAACATCTCGGAGAATATTTGTGAGTTGGTTAGCAATTCCCAGAGCGATCGCTTCAGATGTAGGAAGATAGATTTCTTGACTTTTGTTCCAGGCAGCCGTATATGGGGAAGTATCTACACCCATGATTGTGGTTGACATCAATCCCACAGTACCAGCAACTCGATAACAGTAGAGATTTAACTGCTCAAACGTTTCGTAGCGGTTGCGGTACAGATCCATACGCTGACCAGCAATCATATCTCGAAACGGTTGAATATCCAATTGGAACCGAGTCAAGGTATCTACCAAAGCTACATCTGAATCATCAAAAGCTTGCCCAGCAAATAAAGCTTCTAGTTGTTCTTCCCAGCGATCAAGTGTCTCAGGAGTAGTACTCGTCGCCTCCTCTCCATCCACTAGCTCATCAGTTCGCCGACACCAAGCGTAAATAGCCCAAATGGCGCGACGTTTCGCCTCCGGCATCAGTCGCGTGCCGAGATAAAACGTCTTAGCGTATGTAGCCGTAATTTGGCGACAGATTTCGTAGGCATCCTCAATAGAGGCCAGCATTCTCATGCAAGGGGACTTATACAGTTGCAGCATTCGTTGCAGGCTGAAATGAAGGTGAGCTAGGGACAGGTGATGTGAGATTTTAGAGCAATGAATTTGGAATTTAGAGATACTTACTCAGATTTAACAGTGTTTGTACTAAGCCAAGTAACCTAATCATCCAAAATCTCCAATAGCATTATGGCGCTTAAGCTAGTTGTACTTCTGAGTTTTGAGTATTAAGATTTAATTCCTCAATTCTCACTCCTGATTCCTGGCTACTTACAATTGCCTGCGCTGTCAGCTTACCAGAAAGTACGGCACCTTCCATACTCGCTAAGTAACGTTGCATTGTGTAATCGCCTGTGAGAAAGAAGTTAGCGATAGGACTTTTTTGATCGGGACGATATTTTTGCCGTCCCGGTGTAGCTTTGTAAACAGAACGGGGAGTTTTGACTACGTGAGATTTAAGCAACTTAGCTGGCTGTAAGTAGCCAAAATGGTCAGGAAATAGTTTTTCTAATTCTGCCATTGTTACGTCTACAATTTCTTGGTCAGATTTACTAATCCAATCTTTTGCTGGTGCTAGTACCAATTCCAGCATCGAGCGATCAGGATTAGCATACGCACGACAGGCGTTGCTCATATCAGCATAGACGCTTAAAAGAGGCGATCGCGAAAATAACAAATGGTCAATTTGCGTTAGCTTGCGGTCAAACCACAGATGCACATTAATCACAGGTACTCCCTCTAAGCCTTCTAGCTTTTGGAAATACTCCATTTGCTTCCAGGGTTCAGGTAACATCACTTTCAACGGGTCAACAGGCATCGCAGAGACATACGCATCCGCAGTAATTACCTCATCCTCTGTTCCATTCTTTCCCCGTAGTAAGAAGCCGCGCACCGTTCCATCTGGGTTAAGCAAAAACTCTTTAATCGAAGCATTTAACTTTACTTCCCCACCACGTTCGGTAATGTAATCTACCATTGGTTGACACAACCGTTCCGTCGGCGCACCATCAAGAAATGCCATCTTAGAGCCATTTTTCTCTTGCAGGAAGCGATTTAGGGCTGTGAGCAAAATAGTTGCAGAAATCTCATCAGGATTGATGAAGTTTAGCGCCTTTGACATGGCGATAAACACTTCTTTTTCTACCCTTGGGGGGATGTTTTGCTTTTTCATCCACTCCGACCAAGAATATTGATCCATTTCTTCAACATACTTTTGCCCTTGAATCATCGCTGGAATTAAACCAATTCCAAAGCGGATCTTCTCCGACCAAGTAAGCAGATCATTGTTGCCCAGAATTGCCAGAACCCCATTAATTGGTGCTGGTAAATCAGGAAAATCGAAGCGAGAGTAAGTCCCAGGTGCTTCCGGTTGGTTGAAGATCATTGTGTGTTCTTTCCACTGCAATCGATCTTCGATATCTAATTCCTTAAATAACTGCAACATATTCGGGTAAGCCCCAAAAAATATATGCAAACCAGTTTCGTACCAGTCGCCGTCGGCATCTTGCCAAGCAGCAACTTTACCGCCCAAAACGTCTCGACGTTCATAGATAATGGGGGTATGACCAGCATCAGTTAAGTATTTGGCACAAGAAAGCCCAGCTAAACCTGCCCCAGCGATCGCAACTCGCATTTGTTTTGCTACTGCCCTAAAGAGTGGAAACCAGATGTTCTGGATTTAATTATATTTGCATTTCGTTACATAAAGACGCAAGTTTAAAGGAAATCATCATGAACTACGATAACCCGGATGCACCTCTACCCCTAAGCCAAGAAGATTTAGCACTTGCTGTGAATTTATCCGAAGTTAGGGAATTGCGACAATTTTTCTACGAAAATCTCAATAGTTCCTTAAGGGCTGTATTTAGCCATTGCGACTGGAGAATTACTTGCTATGAACCTAATTCGGCGGAAATGGTGATTGTTTGCCCGAATATGGCAGTTTACAAGCGGTTACGGAATAAAGCAGAAATGCTGCACACCCGATACAGGAATTTAGTTCGTTGCGATCGCACCAGATTTTGTATTTGTTATCCTCCATCTCAAAATGCTGTTTATGACCATGAAATTGATACTAGGCGACCTAAATCTGATTGGTTTTTCCCAGATGATTTTGATGATGACGGCTTATTTTAACAATTAACAATTAACAATTAACAATTAACAATTAACAATTAACAATTAACAATGACCACGAACAACCCTTTTTGATGAAGAATTACCACATAAAATATAATATTCTGCTGCAGTTTATTTATTGGGGATGCTAACATTAAAAGTTGTTCCCAAACCAATTTTACTATCAAATTCTATGCTACCTCCATGTAAATTAACAGCATTTTTAACAATTGCCATTCCTAGCCCTGTACCAGGAATACTGCCAACATTCTCACATCTTTGAAATACTTCAAATAAACGCTGCTGATCGGCTTCTGGAATTCCAATGCCTTGGTCGCTTACTTTAAAAACAACTTCATCATCTTTGCAAACTAAATCTAATTTAATCTTGCCTCCATTGGGAGAATATTTAACGGCATTTGATAATAAATTTGTCAACATTTGATGTAACAGTTTCTCATCCATTTTCACTTGTGAACAATCCCCATCACAGTTAAAATCAAAATGGTATCGCCACCCCGAAGTTAATTTAATATCAGCTAAAATTTCTTGACAAAATGTTTCTAAGTTAAGTCGCACAGCGTTTAATTGCATTTGCCCTGACTCTGTTTTGCCAATCAACAGCACATCATCAACCAATTGCGTCATTTTTTTAACGCCTGTTTGGATTTTATTTAGCTGTTTGATTCTTTTTTCCTGATTGTAGTTATCTCCATAAATTTTAAGTAACTCGCTGGAAATTAAAATTGTTGCTAGGGGTGTACGAAACTCATGGGAAACCATCGAGACAAACCGAGATTTGAGTTCGTTTAATTCCTTCTCTTTTTCCAACGCCCTACGAACTTCTATTTCTGCCTGTACGCGATAAGTAATATCTTCAACCGTACCTTCATAGTAGATAATTTCATTGTGTTGATTACGGACAGCACGGGCATTCTCGGAAATCCATATTATGCTACCGTCTTGTTTATATACTTGAGATTCAAACTTAGAAACGGCATTATTTGTTTGTAATAAACTAATAAACTCGGCGCGTCGGTTTATATCAACGTATAACTGGTGTTTAATATCTGTAATTTGATCCATTAATTCTTGAACAGATGAGTAACCATATATATGCGCTAGTGCTGGATTAGCACTAAGATAATATCCATCTGGCGTTGTCTGAAAAATTCCCCCAACGGCGTTTTCAAAAATGCTGCGGTATTTAACTTCTGCTTCCCGCAAAGCTGCTTCTGTTAGCTTTCGCTGCATCACATTTCCCAACTGTGCGGCGACACAACCAATTAATTCAACGAGTTGTGAATCTTGTTGGCGGGATTCAAACATAAAAAATGTTAGCACCGCTAATACGCGATCGCCACAAAGAATTGGCACGCCAAACCCCGCTTTTAACCCGCATTCCTGAGCAATTTCTGCCCGATGAAAAATACTGACATTTGCTTTAGAAACATCGGGTATCCAGTCAGGTTTGCGATTATACCAAACCCGCCCTGCTAACCCCTGACTTGGAGTAAAAGTGCAAAGTTCGCTTTCTCTATTAAATCGCTCTAATATTTCCGTGTTGCTGTACCAAGCGCGACTACGTTTTAAAATACCCTCACTACTAGGAATCCAAGCTTCGCCATAATTCCAATTAGTTGCTTCACATACTTTACTAATTGCTACCTGTAGCGCTTCAGTAAAATCATCTGCATCAGCTATAGCACCACTCATCGACACCAGCAGGCTCAATTCTTCTTCTGTACGTTTAGCCTGCGTGATATCAGTAATAAAACCCTCGATCGCGATCGCTTCTCCAAATTCCGAAAATACTCCTTGCCCTTGCTCCCAAACCCACTTTTCCTCTCTACTAGCAGTTGTGATTCGATAACATATCTGAAAAGGTTTGTGTTCCTCTAAAGCCGATTGTACCTGCTGCCATACCAAATCTCGATCTTCACCATGAATGAGTTCGCCGTAAGAACATTTTTGATCTCCTATTAATTCATCAGGATAGTAACCCGTGAGATTGTAGCAACCAACACTCACAAACTCTTTTGTCCATGCTGAGTCAATGCGACTACGATAAACCATACCAGGCAAATTTCTCATTAATATTTCAAATGAGCGCTGGCTTTCCTGTAACGCTTCTAAAATCTGCTCGTATGCTGTTAAATCTGGAATTTGACTAAATGAAACTTGGTTAATATTTTTTTTTACTGGCAATGATGAGCCTTGATTTATTTGGGGTGGGCTGCAATTATTACCATATTCTCGCTCAAGCTCAATTGGGGTCAGTTGTTCATAATTTGCCATTTAGCGCCATCCTTTTTCCTGAGCGTAGGGTTAATCTGATCAAATACCCCTCAATTTAATGAAGCTTTTTAACTTAAAATGCTACTTAACACTATTGCCTCTAGTAAGTAATAAGAATCCCTTGTTAATTATTGGTTATGGATCAAACCATTTTCCTACGGGATATTTAGCAGCCACAGCAAACAAATGTCCTTCAAATAAATTCAATAACTATATTTGCTCACCCTGATAAATTATTAAATCGCTCTCATGTACTCTTGACAATTAAATTTAAATAATTTCGATTTAGATAAATGTGAATTCAATAATGTCAGCAATTCCACCTGTAATGGCGTATCGTTAGTTACAAAATCTCAAAAAAGTATTTGATATCGTTTCCGGTTGCTTAAGAATGATTCCAAATTATACTTCTTTTAACTTTGCGACCGCCCCAGGCGGCGCGCTTGCGCTCTCCTTTGCGCTTACCTTTGCGATCTTTGCGTTAAAAAAATATATCCCAATGCAACCAGATTTGATCTGACCTCCGTGTAGGTAAGAAATGTTAAGCTAATGTGCGTTCAAGTTGGATAAGTGAACTACCCGACGCTCATCGCGCTTGCTTTCTTAGCGCGGGCTTCCAGTCTCAACAGCAGCGAGATACAATATAATTCAGTAAATGTTCTCAAGATTAAGTTATAAAACACGCGAGGAGAACCGCAACGCATGGGAAAAGTAGTCGGCATAGATCTGGGTACAACTAACTCAGTAGTAGCCGTCATGGAGGGCGGAAAGCCAGTCGTGATTGCTAATTCAGAAGGAATGCGGACGACTCCCTCCGTGGTTGGTTTCAATAAAGACGGAGAACGCATAGTTGGGCAAATGGCACGGCGG
Source organism: uncultured cyanobacterium (assembly GCA_963711165.1). Taxonomy (GTDB): domain Bacteria; phylum Cyanobacteriota; class Cyanobacteriia; order Cyanobacteriales; family PCC-9333; genus Crinalium. The sequence goes on from CAVQDG010000084.1 coordinate 82,453, forward strand.
CAAGGAATTTCCAACCCGCAAAACACCTTCTATGCCGTGAAGCGCTTTATGGGTCGCAAATATAGTGAACTCAACCCGCCGTCAAAGCAAGTCTCTTACACTATCCGTAAAGATGAAGAAGGCAGTATAAAAATTAAATGCCCCAGGCTGAAGAAGGAATTTGCCCCAGAAGAAATTTCAGCAATGATATTGCGAAAACTGGCAGACGAAGCTAGTCGCTACTTAGGGCAGCCAGTCACAGGGGCAGTAATTACAGTTCCGGCGTATTTTAACGACTCTCAGAGGCAAGCAACGCGAGATGCTGGTAGGATCGCAGGGCTAGAAGTAATGCGAATTCTTAATGAGCCAACGGCAGCATCCTTGGCTTATGGATTAGACAAACAGGATAATCAAACTATCCTGGTGTTTGATCTTGGAGGTGGCACATTTGATGTCTCTATTTTAGATGTCGGTGATGGAGTATTTGAGGTCAAAGCTACCAGTGGCGATACTCAGCTAGGTGGTAACGATTTTGATAAAAAAATTGTTGACTGGCTAGCAGATCAGTTTGTCGAAGCAGAAGGGGTAGATTTGAGGCGCGATCGCCAAGCTTTACAAAGGCTCACAGAAGCAGCCGAAAAAGCTAAAATTGAGCTTTCTGGTGTTACCGTCACTGACATTAACTTACCATTTATCACCGCCACAGAGGATGGACCAAAACATTTAGAAACTCGGCTAACTAGAGCGCAGTTTGAAGACTTCTGTGGAGATTTAATCAGCAGATTACGCAATCCTGTCAAACGCGCATTATCAGATGCACGCATGACACCTGCTCAAATTGACGAAGTAGTTTTAGTAGGTGGTTCTACCCGTATACCCTTGGTACAACAGTTGGTTCGCAGCTTAATAGATCAAGAACCGAATCAAAATGTTAATCCTGATGAAGTTGTAGGTGTGGGTGCTGCTATTCAAGCAGCAATATTAGCTGGTGAGATCAATGATGTGCTACTGCTGGATGTCACACCTTTATCATTAGGACTGGAAACAATTGGCGGTGTAATGAAGAAACTCATACCCCGCAACACACAAATTCCCGCACGTCGCTCGGATATTTTTTCCACCGCACAAAATAATCAAACTCTGGTGGAAATTCATGCCCTCCAAGGTGAGCGCGAAATGGCAGCAGATAATAAGTCATTAGGGCGGTTTAAGCTCACTGGTATTCCACCTGCACCAAGAGGTGTACCTCAAGTACAGGTTTCTTTTGACATTGATGCTAATGGGATTTTACAAGTAACTGCCTTAGACAGAACTACAGGTAGGGAACAAAGTATTACAATCCAAGGTTCTTCTACCTTAAGCGAGGCAGAAGTTAACCGGATGATTCGTGAATCTGAACAATTTGCCCAAACTGACCGCCAGCGACGAGAAAGAGTAGATAAACGCAACCGCGCCGAGGGATTAGCTCTGCAAGGAGAGCGGCAACTTAAAGAAGTTGCGCTAGAATTTGGGATGCAGTTTGCTAGTGGTCAGCGCCGTAAAATAGAAGCTTTAATTCAGGAATTGCGTGATAGTATAGCTCGCGACGATGATCGGCGCATTGACCGATCACAGTCCGATTTACAGGACGCGCTTTACGAACTAAACCGAGAGGTACGGTTACTATCTACTGAAGATGAAGATGACTTTTTCGGGTCTATCCGTCGTACTTTCACTGGAGAAAGCGATCCAGTGATACGCGACTATGAGCAACCGTATTCTGGGCGTATACGTAATACCTCAAATAATAGTGATGATTACCGTTCTGGCGGCAGCGTTAGTTCTAGTCGATCTCGTCAAGAAGGGCGAGGTTCTGCCACCCGTAGTACACGCACAACCAGAATAGAGGATGATTGGGATGATGATGACGATGACTGGCTCTAAGATGGGCTGAAGTAAGAAGAATGAAGGCAGCCATTCATACTTTATACTTCCTACTTCATACTTAAACTATGCAAAACTTTCGGAACTACTACGAAATTCTAGGCGTTGCTAGAGATGCTTCTAGTGAAGAAATTAAGAAGGTATATCGACGACAAGCACGTCAGTATCACCCAGATTTAAATCCTGGAGATAAACAAGCAGAGGAAAAATTTAAGGATATTAGCGAGGCTTATGAAATTCTCTCTGATACCAATAAGCGATCGCAGTACGATCAGTTCAGTCGCTTTTGGAATCAGAGAGGATTTAATCGAGCTAAAGCTGCACGAAGTGAAAGCTTTAAATCTTGGAATAGCCGATCTAGCAATAGTCGTAGTTTTTCTGAAGACGTTGATTTTGGTCAGTTTAAAGACTTTAACAGCTTTGTTGACCAACTACTAGGGCGTAGGCGGGAAGTTAAGGTAGGAGTAGCCGCCACAGAAAGTCCTCGTGTATCAGTTAACTCATCCGATCAATTTCGTCCTGGTACAACAAAAACAATTTATACAGTCAGTCCTAGCGCTAATCCGAAAAATGTAGAAGCTCAACTAACCTTGCCCTTAGAAAAAGCTTATCTTGGAGGCAGAGAAAGAATTCGCCTAGAAGACGG
>CAVQDG010000084.1:90000-101146 GCA_963711165.1 uncultured cyanobacterium
TCTCTACGCATTTCACCGCTACACCGGGAATTCCCTCTACCCCTACCTCTCTCTAGTGATTCAGTTTCCACTGCTTTTACGGGGTTAAGCCCCGCTCTTTAACAATCGACTTGAATCACCACCTACGGACTCTTTACGCCCAATCATTCCGGATAACGCTTGCATCCTCCGTATTACCGCGGCTGCTGGCACGGAGTTAGCCGATGCTGATTCCTCTGGTACCTTCACTTGCTTATTCCCAGAGAAAAGAGGTTTACGACCCAAGAGCCTTCCTCCCTCACGCGGTCTTGCTCCGTCAGGCTTGCGCCCATTGCGGAAAATTCCCCACTGCTGCCTCCCGTAGGAGTCTGGGCCGTGTCTCAGTCCCAGTGTGGCTGATCATCCTCTCAGACCAGCTACTGATCGTCGCCTTGGTGCGCTCTTACCACACCAACTAGCTAATCAGACGCGAGCTCATCTTCAGGCGGTTAACCTTTTACCTAAAGGCACATCCGGTATTAGCCACCGTTTCCAGTGGTTGTCCCGAACCCAAAGCCAGATTCTCACGCGTTACTCACCCGTCCGCCACTAAACTATTTCTAGTTCCGTTCGACTTGCATGTGTTAAGCAGACCGCCAGCGTTCATCCTGAGCCAGGATCAAACTCTCCATTTTATTAGATAAGTTATGCTCGGCTTACTTTTTGGAACCGAAGTTCCTGTTGCTCAAAGTGATAACTTTGAGGCTTAATTGCTTAGTACGAGGTTTCGTGCTATAAAGCTTTCAAACTATATAATTTTCTAGGTTCAGGCGCTGAAAAAAAGTGTCGCTTGCGCTTGCCTCTCTCCACCGCTTTATTAATGTAGCAACTCTATCTAAAAGTGTCAACCTTTTGAGGGGATTTTTTTTCAGGGGCAAGTATAGCTCTCGCGCAATAAGGTGGGACGTAGGCTTTAGAGGTTTACATATTGTGGAGCATTTAAGCAAAATAAAACCAACAATTCGAGTAAATCAAACGTGGTTAAATACCTCTTTGACACTCCCCCGTCAAGCTTGCGCTGTGACGGGAGATTCTTGTTTCACTGAGGATTGCTTTTTAACACAAGTGTTAACGAGTCTTACATCCTCTCCACAAGCTTGAAATCCCGTATGCCCTACGGTATTTGGATATTTTGCCTTCACTACTTGTCCGGTGTTTTGTTGCTTGGTTTTCACAACTAAAGGAGGTTCATAAGACTGATATTACTTTACCACAAAATCCTGTCCGTGATTCATCTCACCACCAACCCAGTACAGTGTGGTGGGAGTCCTAGAGACGGTTGAAGGATAGCATCACCCGATAAGGTAAAAATCCTACCGAGAAGGCACTTAACATAATATTACGTGTGCCATTCCAGTCGCGGTCATGTTTTCAAATGTTGGTAGGAAAATAACATTGTAAGTAGGTAAGCGAAAATAAACGTAAAATAGATTTAAAATTGGCGTAGCCGAAGATAGGCTTATAGTAAGGCTTTGAGAGATTTTTCTGGCTACGCCAATTTTACGTTTAATTAGGTCTACCTACTTAATTGTTAACTAAATAGTTGGCGAGTTCGTTAAGCTGCTAGAGTAGGGCATTATCACTTCACTACAGGGTGGGTATGACCTTGCTTCATCCCACTAAAAGATGTCAAATGGGTTCTATAGAAAAATTCTAATTTAACTGCATCGAGCCTAAATACTTCGTCAAATAAGGCGAAAATACCTCATAAATCAGCGTAAACGGCTGGTGATGATGCCAAAACAAATAATGACGACCCCAAAATGGCCCCTTTTCCCCAAAAGCTTCCTCTAATTCTGGCGAATTACCATAATACACCCCTTGCACATCTCGATATAACTCAGTCCGCAAACGAGCTAAACTTGCCCAAATTGGTATAGAACGATTTTGCAAATACTCATCTACATGACTAGCTTCCCACCAAGAAGTCGCATAAGCTAATCTTTGCCCAGACTCCTTCTTTAACCATACCTGACGGCGCAGCCTTGGCGCTGGAACTGCCTCAATTAAATCAGGTGCGCCATCAGGATTCATCCCAATAGGCGACATATCAATCACGTCAACTTCCGTAGGTTCGCCCGTAAGTAACTGTAGGTGACGAGTAGGAGAACCATCTCCCAGTAATAATATTTGCCATGCTGGTGCTAGTTGAGAGTGCGGCAACCCTTTCTGAACAACTTCTTCCCCACCCTGCCAAATAGGATTAAGAGCATACCAAGCTGTGGGCAGTGCAGAGCTTTTACTGGGTCTGAAGGTTAGAGTCAATGTTCTTTATAAAACTTTATATTTCTCTTAAGAATTATAAGCAATTTTGCTCACAAAGCTATTCACTCTATAGCTAGACCAACACAAATTTTCTTCTACGTTCTTAATTTTTAGGGTTATGCCTAAAAAAAGAAAAAACAAAGTTTCTAGGCAATGCCTAGAAACTTAAATGCGGATGGTGAGACTCGAACTCGCAAGGGCTATGCCCACACGCACCTCAAGCGTGCGCGTATACCAATTCCGCCACATCCGCATATCAACTAGAAGTATATACTAATCAAGAGCAAATTTTTGCGCCTTAATTTTCGCCACTTCACAGTTGCTTGACTATCTTACCACAACTATAGAGATTTGAAATATCTTTCAGCAACTCTCAGAAAAGTCTATCCTACAGAATACGGAATCAAAAAGCTGGGAAATGCGTTTTTCAAAAATTCTAATTGCCAACCGAGGGGAAATTGCTCTACGAATTCTCCGTGCCTGCGAAGAGATGGGCATTGGCACTGTTGCTGTTCACTCTACTATTGATCGACACGCCCTCCATGTGCAGTTAGCTGACGAAGCTGTTTGCATTGGCGAACCACCCAGTAGCAAAAGCTATCTGAATATTCCCAATATTATTTCCGCCGCGCTGACACGCAATGCCACAGCAATTCATCCTGGGTATGGTTTTTTGGCAGAAAATGCCAAATTTGCAGAAATTTGCGCCGATCACGAAATTTCCTTTATTGGTCCAACTCCCGAAGCTATGCGGGCAATGGGGGATAAATCGACTGCTAAAGAAACTATGCAAAGCGCAGGTGTCCCGACTGTGCCAGGAAGTGATGGGATCGTGGAAGATGAAAGAGAAGCAATTGCGATCGCGGATACAATTGGCTATCCCCTAATTATTAAAGCTACTGCTGGGGGTGGTGGACGAGGTATGCGGCTTGTCAGAGAAGCCAATGATTTTATCAAGTTATATCAAGCAGCCCAAGGTGAAGCTGAAGCTGCTTTCGGGAATGCTGGGGTTTATATAGAAAAATTTATTGAACGTCCCCGCCACATCGAATTTCAAATTTTAGCTGATAACTACGGCAACGTTATTCATTTAGGTGAGCGAGACTGTTCTATCCAACGCCGTCACCAAAAACTCCTCGAAGAAGCTCCTAGCCCAGTACTTAGCGAAGAACTGCGATCGCAAATGGGTAATGCTGCTGTGATGGCGGCGAAATCCATTAATTATACTGGCGCGGGTACGGTTGAATTTTTGCTCGACCAAAGCGGCAATTTTTACTTCATGGAAATGAATACCCGTATTCAAGTTGAACACCCAGTTACAGAAATGGTTACTGGTTTAGACTTGATTACCGAGCAAATCCGTATTGCTCAGGGAGAAAAACTGCAACTCACTCAAGAACAGGTAGTTCTTCGGGGTCATGCGATCGAATGCCGAATCAATGCAGAAGACCCTGACCACAACTTCCGTCCCAGTCCAGGGAGAATTAGCGGCTATCTACCGCCAGGAGGTCCAGGTGTAAGGATGGATTCTCATGTCTACACAGACTACGAAATCCCTCCATACTACGATTCCCTGATTGGAAAACTAATCGTTTGGGGCGCTGACCGAGATACCGCAATTAAAAGGATGAGGAGGGCGTTAAGAGAGTGCGCCATTACTGGTGTACCCACTACTATTGGGTTTCATCAAAGAATTATGGAAACACCAGAGTTTTTAAGGGGTGAAGTCTATACAAACTTCGTTGAGCAAATCATGCAGCCTAAAACATAAGTAGTTGGGTGGAAATAAACGCTCTTCATCAAGGTTGGTCATTGGTCATTAATTGTAGAGACGTGCCATGGCGCGTCTCTACATTAACTGCGCTCATTACCCATAGTCATACCAACTGAACCAATCTTGACAATTGATGCTTAATTACTCCACCTACTTAATTATTTTATCTTTATTGAAAAACCATTGATTTGCTGTTTTGTCAAGTCTAAATGTAAAATTGACTGCGGGCATGAAGGCATATTACTTGGGAAATGGCGAGGTCGGCGAACAAAAGGTTCGCCCATAATTGCGGCTAGGAAAGTAAAGTCAGTAATCCCTGCTGCCCGATTAGCAACTCCCGCACCAAGCTAAAAATTCCTACCCAAATAATCGGGGTAATATCTACGCCACCTATAGGTGGTACGATTTTTCGCAAGGGGATCAGAAATGGTTCTGTTGGCCAAGCCACTATATTGAAGGGGAAACGATTGAGATCAAGCTGAGGATACCAGGTAAGCACAATCCTAAAAATAAATAGAAAGGTCATCAAGCCGAGAAGTAGACCCAGGCTCAAACTTACAACTGTAATGTTCATAAAACGTAATGTTGAGCTAATTTATCATCTTAGTTAGATGCTAGCGACCGAGAGCGGAGGGATAAGCGATTCAGGCAAATCTAAAAATCGCATCCACAACTAGCTTCTCAGAAGTGTAGCAAATCGTTAAAATTGTAAGAAACAATTCAGTTCTAAACACTCACAGAGGAACAAAATTTTATGACCCCTTCATTAGCGAATTTTTTGTACAGTCTGCTTTGGGGTGGTGTAATTGTTGTAGTCCCAGCAACAGTAGCATTGATTTTTATTAGCCAAAAAGATAAAATTCAGCGTTCCTAAACTTTTGGAGCTTCCACAAAGCCTCAGCTAAGGGAATTGTTAGCACTATAATTTAGTGGCTGGCTCTAACTAAACTGAGGTTTTGACTGTTGATCAGCTTGTAACTGCTACCGCTCTTGGTTAGTAAATATACTGTGGTCAGCAGTCAGCCGCCAGCTTTGGTGTTTGCCATGCCATAACTAAAGCTCAGGAATTAAAATAATTACTACTTTAATTTCTCGCTACTGCGCGTATTGAAAAAATCCTGTTGTTATTTCCATACAGCGCAAAGCTCTTCTTACTGGGTATAAATTCAGTAGATTATATTCTTAGTTGATAGCTGATACAAGGGCAAGCTGATAGCTTTTGGTCAGTCTCGCACTCCCATGAGGTCTCAACTCAATATGTCCAGCCAGCGTTCCAATTGTTGTTATCTACTCGTTAACATAGATCTGACTTGGGAGAGTAGAAATGGTAAATTTTGGGCTTAACTCAGCCAGTCTTCTGGGAATTTTTTTGGCAGTAGCGGGTGCAGGATTATATCTCCTGCGCTCGGCACGTCCAGAGTTATCAAGAGACCATGACATTTTTTTTGCAGCAATTGGTTTGTTGTGTGGGTTCATCCTGCTATTCCAAGGATGGCGGCTTGACCCAATTTTGCAATTTGGTCAGTTTCTTCTGACTGGTTCGACGATCTTTTTTGCGGTAGAAAGTATTCGGATGCGCGGTTTAGCTACAGAGCAAGCCAAGCGCAATACACCGATTGTGGACGACGATCGCTCTGTCAGTCGGGTTTATGAATATCAAGCGGAGTTAGAGGAGCTAGAATCTTACGATCAACGACCACCTAACCGTAGGTTGACTGGAAGAAGTGAAAAGAGCCGTAACCGTAGTGATGATTATGAGGGAGAGGCTCGTAACCGTCCGCAGAGAAGAACAAGTAATGATCAATTAGGTACTGGAGAACGCCAACGCAAGCGTCGTCCGAAACCCGAATCACGTCCCCCTGAACGACAAGAAGATTTCTGGGGCGATCGCTCTGAAGATGATTGGAATTATCCTCAACGTTCTGAAGATGATTGGGGAACTGATTCAGGTGATGTTGTCAGAAAACCACGCCGTCCAAGCGGTAGCCGTCCTTCTAATTCTGAGGAACCAATTTCAGATCCTGGATCTAGACCAAGAAAAACTCGTCGTCGTCCTCCTCAAGATCCTATGTCTGATCAGCAAAGGGATGTGGAAGCAACTCCAACAGATTACGTTGATTTTCAACCAATTGATCGCCCAGAGGTCGAAGACGAGTAATCAATTAACAATTATCAATTTCTAGATTAAAGCCTACGTTTTGAGGTATGGAAAATAAAAATGTCTTTGTTGATTTCTAGCCCTCAACTTTAGTTTTGGCTAGTTAACACACCCATTGATAATTGATAATTGTTAATTGTTAATTGATAGAAGTGTTAAAGTGGGCAATTTCACTCCCAAATCGGCAATCCGTCAGTTAATTAATTTAAGTTTGGGGTTGAGTCTGGTTGGTTTAGGTTCAGCTTGTAGCCAAGTAAGAAATGCAACTGCGCCAGAAGTTCTCAATAGTCGCTATACAGACGATCAACCAGCTTTAAGTGGTAATGGTCGCTATGTGGCTTTTGTATCTAATCGGGATGGTAGGCGCAAACTGCTGATGTATGATTTGCAGCAACGGCAGTTTGTAGATTTACCAGGATTAAATCGGGATGCGGCGATCGCAGAAACTCCTAGTCTTAGTCGCAACGGTAGATATCTTGTCTACATTACAAGTGAGCAAGGAAGACCCGAATTAGAACTTTACGATCGCAGCACCAGATCTGCACAAGTAATCAGCAGTGGTTATCGTGGTTGGGTGCGTAATCCTAGTATTAGTCCTGATGGTCGCTATATTGCGTTTGAAAGTAGTACTCGCGGTCAATGGGATATTGAAGTGCTAGACAGAGGAACTAATATTGAGCTAGATATTTCTGATGGTAGCCGACGCTAAAATTTTGAAGTATGAAGTATGAAAAGGCATTAAATATATTTAAAGGAATTAATTTTTTTGTTTTTAGACTTGACAATTCACGCTTCATACTTTTTTTATCTGTAATTATTGCTGGTTTCTTGAGCAGTTGTACTGCTTCTGGTCGGTTGTTAAATTTTCCTTTTGATCCAGGGGGACGGAGTTTAAATAGTCCTGCGGCTGAGTTAAAACCTCAAATTGCCGATCGCTATATTGTGTTTATTTCTGATCGTCGTGGTAGACAGGATGTATATTTATTTGATGCTCTAGAACAGAGGTTAGTGGATCTTCCAGGGCTAAATTCTCTCGATGCGATCGCAGATGATCCATCTGTTTCTGAAGATGGTCGTTATATTGTGTTTACTGCTAACCGTCAGGGAAAATCGGCGATTTATTTATATGACCGAGAGTTACGCCAATTACGAAATTTTACAGAAAATATACCAGCAGAAGTCCGCAATCCCACAATTAGTGCCGATGGTAGTGCGATCGCTTTTGAATCTAGTGCTAACGGTCAATGGGATATTGTAATTTGCGATCGCGCTGGTCAAGCTATAAATGTACCTACATATATTCCTTAAACTGCTGTGGTCAAATGAAGAGACGCGCCATGGCGCGTCTCTACTATGTATAATTATGGCTTCTCTGAGTCTTACTGGCTGTATTAATACGCAACTGTTTAATCCGCCACAAATCCTTACCGGAGGCATTAACAGCAGAATGCCAGACGAGTATCCAGCATATAGCAGTGATGGTAGATATTTAGCCTTTGCCTCTGATCGCAATAACAATCGAGATATTTTTTTATACGACTTACAGGAAAAGCGCATGGTAGATTTACCTAATCTTAATCGCCGTGATTCTAGTCAGGATCAACCTGCTATAAGTGCAGATGGTCGGTTTATTGCTTATGTTTCTACAGAGCGTGGCAAAACAGATATTTTAGTTTATGACCGACAAACTCAAAGTCCGCAATTGCTTACTGCTAACGGTCGTAGTTCAGTGCGTCATCCTACGATTACAGGCGATGGGCGTTATGTAGCTTTTGAAACTAGCGAGTTAGGTCAATGGCACATTGCTGTGGTAGATCGAGGCAATGTGGCTGGAGAATCAGGAACACTAAAATAACATATTAGTCAAGTATTTATGGAACCAGGCAGTTAGCTTTTGGCTAACAATATGCTAAAACAAAGCCACGGGCTTTGTGAAAATATCGCATGAGTAGCAAATATTTACGTCTTGGGACTTCGGGAATATTAATTGCGATCGCTGCTATTGGTGCTAATAGTATTAATGCGATCGCTCCAGTTGACCTGCTAGATTTATCCCACTTTAGCAATCCACAGCCAAACAGCGCCTTTGCCCAAGACGTTGATGAACAAGTTAATATCCGTGTTTATAAACGTGCCAGTCCTGCGGTAGTATCTGTCACTACTGGTAACGCTACGGGTAGCGGCAGTATTATTAGCTCAGATGGTTTGGTATTAACTAATGCCCATGTTGTCCAAAACGCGAGTAGCACCGTTACCGTAATTTTGGCAGATGGTCAGCGTTTGCCAGCAGATATTGTTGCTTTTGGTAACAACGGACTAGACTTAGCGGTTCTTAAAATTCGCGGACAGAAAAATTTACCTACTATTAGCTTTGCGCGTTCAAATTCTGTACAAGTAGGTCAGCGAGCATTTGCTATAGGTAATCCCTTCGGTCAATTTCAGGGGACTTTTACTACTGGTATTGTCAGCCGGATAGATCAACAACGGGGTTTGATTCAAACAGATGCCGCTATTAATCCAGGCAATTCTGGAGGACCACTGCTCAATGGTCAGGGAGAATTAATTGGTGTCAATACAGCAATTTTTACCAATGGTAGTACAGGCGGTAACATTGGTCTTGGTTTTGCAATTTCTACTGACCGCATTCAACCTTTCTTGACAGCAGTGCGTCAAGGAACTGCTGCTCGCACTACTCAAAGGAAACAACCAACTACTGCTAGTCAAACAGCTAAAGCGTTGCCTTTAAATGGCACTACGATTAGAGGATTTTTGGGTAAAGGTAATCATATTTTACCTGTCGATAATAGCTTTTTTGAAATCTATAGCTTTCAAGGTCAAGCTGGTCAACGCATACAAATTGACATGGTGAGTCAGGAAATTGACCCATTCTTAATTCTTATTAGTCCTAATCGTAGTCAATTGGCTCAGGATGATAATGGTGGTGGTAACAAAAATGCCAGAATTGTCGGAAGACTACCAAGTACGGGGACTTACTTAGTGATTGCTAACTCCTATAGGGGAGGACAAGCTGGTAATTATCAAATCCGAGGAATAGCTAATGCGGCTACTGCTACTAATCAAGTGCAGCAAGGCTCGATATTGCGACAAACAGGGATTTTAGGATCTGATGCGCCCAGGCTACCGGATGGCAGCCCATACAGAGCCTATTCCTTCCAAGGTCGTGCTGGTCAATCTATGACAATTACACTGGAAAGCCCCGATTTTGATCCATATCTGATTTTGGTCGCGCCAAATGGTCAAAAGATTGCTGAGAATAATGACACCAGCCAAAACAATCCTACTGCTGTACTTAGAGGTAGGTTAAGCCGTGATGGTGTATATCGTGTGATTGTTAATGCTGCTAATTCTGGAGGGAAAGGCAGATATGTGCTAACAATCCGTTAGTTGAGCAATATTAAGCTGTTGGGTTTCGCGCGTTTTCTGTTTTAGGGGGAGAGGAGGGAGGAGAGAGGAGAGAGGATTATAGGGGTGTGGACTGGTTTAATAACTCTTCTTTAAATAAAAAATCTACAAGTTAAATGCAGGTTAGCTAATCTCATGTTTATTTATGCCCACCTACTTAAAACCTATCCCCAAAATAATTAATCACAGAAAATATCTGCGTTTATCTGCGTTTATCTGCGGTTAAAATCTCTTAAAAGCACTTTGAAAGATAGGCTTTTACTCTTTGCGTGGATTCATTGCGTGACCTCTCCCCAACCCCTCCCCTACAAGGGGAGGGGCTTTAAAATTCCCCCTGGGAAAACTAACATTAGGTGTAATTCTTTTTAAGACAAACCCAACCAAGTAAAAAAATCTTGGCGGGTAAAAAATTCTAGTATTAATAAGCCCACAAAACCTACCATAGCGAAACGACCGTTGATTTGTTCTGCATAGGCAGTCCAACCAAAGGCTGGTTCCGGTTGATTAAAATTCTCTGTGGGTGTGGGTTGATTGGGTGGATTAGATTCAGTGTTCATGGTTTTAATCTTCTGATTTAATTGATTGGGATGAAGAGGATTGACTATCCAAGGCTTGAACGGCGTTAATTAGCGATCGCACTTCTAGCGCACCTTCTGAAGGCTCAAAAACTAAGGGAAATTTACCCCGCACTAGCATTCTTAATCCGAGAGGCGCAAGACTGAGTAAGCCTTTTAGATCCCGAAAATAGTTTCCCACAACTTGAAGACCAAATTTGCGTTCGTCAATCCAACCTCCTTCTTTAACTAAATCAATTAAGACTTTACGGTGACGAATAGAACGACTAGCTTGGCTATCTTTGCGGTCAAGAATTTCTTGTTTAATCTTGCTAATTTGATCCAATGGTGCTACATCCATTGGGCAAACACTATTACAGTAAAAACAACGGGTACAACCCCAAACTCCTTGAGTACCTTGATGATATTTTTCTAAACGTTCTTCTGCTTGATCGTCACGATCATCTGCTACCATCCGATAGGCTTTTGCTAGGGCATGAGGACCCACAAAATCGGGGTTGACCTCACGAGCATTGCATTCAGAATAGCAAGCACCACAGAGGATACAATTACCAGTTTGATCGAGGCGCGATCGCTCTTCTGGTGTTTGTAAAAATTCCCGTTCTGGAACTATTCTCGCGTTAGTACTTACATAAGGATCAACTGCTTCCAAATGATCCCAAAAGCTACGCATATCTACCACTAAATCTTTAATGACGGGCATATTACCCATCGGATCTATGGTAATTTCTGGGATACCCAAATCCGATATTTGTTGAAATCGAGCTAGTTCACTACCGACATTTTCTTTACAGGCTAATGCTGAACGACCATTAATCCGCATCCCGCAACTACCACAAATGGTATTGCGACAATTTTTGCGAAAAGCTAAACTACCATCCTGTTCCCACTTAATTTGATTCAGACAATCCAAAATAGTGTTGGCAGGATCTA
>CAVQDG010000085.1:0-8781 GCA_963711165.1 uncultured cyanobacterium
TGGGTTGGGTAAAGTCTCCAGCCCAAGGTGTGTTTTTAGGGGCTATTTTGTCTCTATCTTCGACTGCTGTGGTGCTGAAGTGCTTGATGGAGCGCAATGAAACGGCAACGCCTCATGGACAGGTGATGCTGGGGATTTTGGTGGTACAAGATTTAGCTTTGGGTTTAATGTTGGCAGTATTACCCGCTTTGGATCAACCACCTGAAGCGATTGGGATGGCTATTGGACAAGCACTATTACGCATTGGTTTATTTGCTGCGGGTGCTGTTGCTGTGGGAATTTGGTTAATTCCACGTTTATTAAGATTGCTGGCAAAAACTGAAAGTCGGGAGCTATTTTTATTAGGCGTTGTGACGTTATGTTTGTGTATTGCTCTGCTGACTGAGCAGATGGGATTAAGCATTGAAATGGGGGCATTTGTCGCTGGTTTGATGATTTCTGAGGTGGAGTATGCGGATCAAACTTTGACGTATGTGGAACCGTTGCGAGATGTGTTTGCAGCGCTGTTTTTTGCCTCGGTAGGAATGCTGATCGATCCGGTGTTTCTTTGGAACAATTGGGAGTTAATTTTAGGGTTAGTATTTCTAGTATTTGTGGGCAAGTTTTTAATTATTACGCCCTTAGTTAAGCTGTTTAATTATCCTTTGAAAACTGCTTTGATTGTTGGGCTGGGGTTAGCTCAGATTGGGGAATTTTCGTTTGTACTTGCTAGTGAGGGGCAAGTTTTAGGTTTGGTTTCCCGTCGCGTTTATTTATTACTGGTGGGGACAACGGCGGTAACATTGATTCTTACGCCGTTTGTATTACAAGTAATTCCGCAGTTATTTAACTGGTTGGAAACAGTACCAATATTTCAGCCGTATTTCAATTCGATGGAACTTCCTTTAGACGTTGCAACTGATTTACCTATACAAAATCATGTGGTGGTTTGTGGGTATGGTAGGATTGGTCGCAATTTAGTACGGCTGTTAAATGAGCATAATTCTTCGATTGTAGTAATTGATCAGTCGGAAGCGGCAATTCAGAAACTTAGAGAGGCAGAAGTGCCTTATGTTTATGGCAATGCTGCTAGTTTGCACGTATTAGAAAAGGCGGGGGTGGATCAGGCGCGATCGCTTGTGATTGCTTTGCCAGATGCGATGAGTACTAGACTAGCTTTAAAGCGATCGCTTGAGTTAGCACCTGATTTAGATATTGTTGTCCAAGCAAACCATAACCGAGATATTGAACTGCTTTATCAGTTGGGCGCTAAGGAAGTGGTGCAACCAGAGTTTGAAGCAAGTTTAGAAATGGCTACTCATGTGTTGACAGGTTTAGGAGTGCCTTTGGCAGTAATTGATCGAGAAGTTGAACAGATTCGTAATTCTCATTACTTAGATTTGCGCCCAGAGCGATCGCCATCTGAAATTGCGCGGGATTTGCAATTTGCGGCTCAAGGAATGAATAGCAGGTGGTATCGTTTGCCTAGTGATTCGCCACTGGTAGGAATGACTATAGGACAAGCTAATATTCGCTCGTTAACTGGTGCGAGTTTAGTGGCAATTCGGCGCGATCGCGGTGAGGAAATTGATTATCCTGATGCTAAGACAAGTTTAGAAAAAGGCGATCGCTTTTTAGTAGTAGGACAACCAGAAGAACAAGCAGCTTTTAATGAACTTGCTAAGGGTGAAGTAGCAATTCCAGAAAGCAGTACTCCTTGTCAGTGGTTACAAATTCCAGAGGATAGTTTAGTGGTTGGAAAAACTATTGCCGAATTGGATATTAGACGTGAGTATGGTGTACAAGTACAAGCTATTCGTCGTGAAGGCAAATTTATTCGTTTTCCAGATGAAACTGTAGAATTGCGGGTTGGAGATCACTTACTATTGTCTGGCGGTAGTAATCCTTTGAACCAATTACGGCAGTGGATCGCGCCGAGTTCTAAAATGCCAGAATTGGCAATTCCTATTATTAAAGTGCCTGTTAGTGAAGCTTTACAACAATTTCTACCACTTGATAGTCAGAGAAATGATTAGTACATAATGTAGAGACGTGCCATGGCACGTCTCTACAAGGTTTCTCAGATAAACGTAGGTTGGGTAGAACGAAGTGAAACCCAACATTTAAAAAGTTTGTGTTGGGTTGCGCTACGCTTAACCCAACCTACAAATTTATCCCAAAATATCATCTACAGCTAAATTAATATCAGCAAAAGCTGGGATATCAATCTGACTACCCCGTTGGAAAATTTGCCCACTTTCGTATCTATTATTATGAGGATTTCGATAAACTTCTATGACTTCCTGATTGAGATTAATTATCCAAACTTCAGATATTCCACTACTTGCATACAAAGGTAGTTTTACTTCTCTGTCATATTCAATAGTAGTGTCTGCAACTTCAATTATTAAAAATATATCTGAGGGTTGAGGATGTGCGGAGGCGTAGAAATCAGGGCGAGGTTGCAGTAATGCTATATCAGGTTGTGGTTCAGAGTTATTGTTTAATCTGACTGGATTTTGAACAGCTACTATAGCACGTATACCTAGCAGTTGCCAGAATAAGCTATTTAAACGATTTACACACGCACCATGACGACTACCAATGGCTGCCATTTTAACAATCTCTCCCTTGATTAATTCTACGCGGTCATTTTCAGTGAGGATACCAGCCACAGCCATTTGGTAATATTCCTCTACTGTGAAAAGCCGTTTCAGCATTTGCACAGCCATAACAACCTCTATTTGGTTTTGCAATTGTGATTCTATTGTAACGGATGCGTAAATCCTGTAGGTAATAAAGGCTACGCTACATATAGAGAAGTTTATGTGCATATACTCTATATATAGTGTTATAAAATTAAACAAAATTTTGGCGATCGCTCCAATTCTGGTTAAAATCTCCCCAAATTCAGTACGGATGTACTATAATGAAGAGGTAGGCTTCCCCAGTCAGCACACGCCTGAAACCCAGATGGAGTCAATATTTCATGACTAAGCACTACGTTCTTAGCCTTAATCCCAATGCCCAACATGAGTGGGATTGCTGCACCTTAAGGAATCCCATTTCTGCTCTCCGCCCAGACTTAGCAAGTATGCTTGCTGAAGCGGTGGGAGAAGAGGCGGGTGATTATCTGGTGTCTGTCAGTATTGAAGTCAAAGTGTTAGAAAAAGCTCCTCTTCCTCAGCCGGAACGGTCGATAGATGTTCCTACGGTTCCTGCTGTACCCCAACTCAAGGAATTGGTTGCTTAGTTAACACAAGATTTCTCTCTTCAAAGCTTTTTTTATGATTCATTACCCAGTATTTTCTGAGGGAAACTTGTGATGAAATTAAGTCAATATCCAGCCGCGATCGCACAAGCGGCTCAAGCTGTTAATGAAGTAGATTCACAACTTGCAGCAGTGCAATTGCAAGTTAATCGGCTGGAAAATAATGCGGATAACATTTCGGCTTTTGAGCCGCATTTAAAGAATGATAATCAACGCAAAGCGCGTCGTTTTGAAGTGCTTCAGGTAAATTTAGAGTATCAACAAGCTATCAATACGATGATGCGTTTAACTGCTGAAAAAGCTCATGCGCTGACGCATTTAGAATATCTCCGTAACCAGTTTAGCGTGGCTAAGTTAGAAGTGAGAAGTGCGATCGCGCGGCAACTTAGTGGAACAGATGCACTAGAACTAATTGGTGCTTAAAGAGGGAGGGGGGAGGAGGGAGGAGAGAGGAGTAATTTCTTACTGTTCCCTTTTCCCTGTCAACTGTCAACTGTTTACTGTTTACTGTTTACTGTTTACTGTTTACTGTTTACTGTTTACTGTTTACTGTTTACTGTTTACTGTTTACTGTTTACTGTTTACTGTTTACTGTTTACTGTTTACTGTTTACTGTTTACTGTTTACTGTTTACTGTTTACTTTACATTTGTTACTTTACCTAAACGAGTAAAGCGTATTTCAATTCGCCTTCTGGTTGGATCAGCAGTGCGATTAATTTCAGCTATTTCTCCGGTTGGTGAAATTAATTGTGCTGCTGAATATGCGCGAAAACTTAATCCTTGCAAGCGTCCTTTTTTCTGTTGAATTTGTTGTAATATTCTTACTACAGCAAGACTTCGCATTAAGCCTAAATCTGCGTTAGATCCAGGGCGTAAAGATCCAGCATTTATATTACCTTGTGCAGCTTGTTCTAAAAATTGATCTAAATTACTAGCACTACCTGAATTAGATTGTCCATCGGTATGACCAATTACTTCTACTACATCAATTTGGTAGGTTTTGGCGTTTTGTTCTATTTGATTAACTAATTTATTGAAAATGTAAGATATTAATGGCGGGGGTAAGTCAGCACTTCCCGATCCAAATTGATAAGCTCCTGTATTTTGAATTACAATAATTGGGGGCGCTTCTGTTGGTTTTTCAGTTTGGTTAAATATTTTTTCTAAAGTCGGTTTAAGGGTTGCTAAGAGAAAAAATACTACCAAAATCATCAAGGTGTTGGACATTAAATCTGTGTACGCGGGCCAGATGTTTAAGTCTTCTATTGTTTCATTTTGTCTGGGGCGACGGGGCATATTTTTTTTAACGCATTAGCTGAAGGCTTCCCGAAGGGTAGGGCGCAAAGGTTATTATAACTTATCTAAGTTTAAGTCGAAATCGTAGAGTTTTTTTTCTTGTTGGGTAGCTTGTTGATTTTGTTGGGATAATTGTTGTTTTATTTCGCTTAAATTATTAACACATTTTTGGAGGTTTTCACCGATTGTTTGTATCTGAGGTTGGTTGTTTTCTATTTTTTGGCTGATACGGGCAGAAATGCGATCGCCTACTGATTCCATTTTCAAGTTTACACTCTCTGTATATTGGCTGATGTTAGGAGTTAAGTTTTTAATTTCTGTTTGAATCTTTGTTAAAGTAATGGCGGATTGATTTTGAGTTTCTAATTGTTGTTGGATTCCAGCTAAATTATGAACGCACTGTTGCAGAGTTTTGGAAAATAATTGAATTTGAAGCTTGTTTATTTCTACTTGTTTAGTGATATTTTCTGAAATGCGATCGCCTACTGATTCTATCCCTAATGTTACTCCTTCTGTATAACTGCTGACGTTGGCAATTAGTTTTTGTAGTTCAATTTGGATATTAGTTAAACTATCGGATTTTACTTCAATTTGTTGCTGTAATTTTTCTAACTCGGTTACGGCTAATTGGAAGCCTTGAGAACCTATCTGAATTTGGGGGATAATTTCACTTAAGGATTCTTGATTATTACGATGTAAGTCTAAGACTTCTGCGGATGCTTGATTAAGATTGCTAACTTCTGATCCTACTTTGATTAATTGTTGATTAGCATTCTGTATCTCCCTAGCAATTATCCCAATCTCTATTACTGTATCGGCTAAACCGCTTGCTGATTCTGAGAATTTGCTCTGGGTATTCGCTAAATTTGTAGTAGCATGAGATAATTTTTCAGGAAATTTGCTCTGTTCAAAGGTTAAAGCTGTTTGTTCAAACTTATCGCTGCTTCTCATCATTGCAGCAACGGAGTTTTCAAACCCTACAATAGTATGTTCTAAGTTATTAGCAGCAGTTGCGATCGTACCAGATGATTCGGTAAAGCGTTCATAAATTTGCTTGGCTAAGTTATTCGCTTCTTGGTTTGCTGTCACAATTCTGTCTGCTGCTTTTCCTAATGAATTTTCCATTACAGATGTGACATTTTCGTGGAATCTGATTAAAAATTGTTCTTGTTGTGCTACCATGCGGTTTACAGCTTGATCTAATCTACTGTGACCTTCTATCTCTGATTGATATACGTTATCAAGATAATCTTCTAAGGAGTTTATTAGGTAGTTTTTTACTAAGTTGGTATTATAGATAAAGTTAAATATTGTTAAAATTGCGCTAAATAGTAATCCAGTTAAGCTAGTAATGAAAGCGA
The DNA here is from genome assembly GCA_963711165.1 of uncultured cyanobacterium. GTDB lineage: Bacteria > Cyanobacteriota > Cyanobacteriia > Cyanobacteriales > PCC-9333 > Crinalium. The sequence continues at coordinate 5,909 of CAVQDG010000085.1, forward strand.
TCGCCATTCCTTGTAATGGTCGCTGTAGCTGCCGGACTAATTCACTAACATTACTTGTATTAGTTTGGTTGAGTACCTGATTCAGTTCATTTAAATTCAGGGTAATTCCCAGGAAAGTGCCTAATAATCCAAAAGTTAGCAGTAAATTGGGTAACAAACGGCAAAAATAATCAATTTGTTCGCCCCGAAATGATTTAAATATAAAGTGAAATTTTTCTTGCGAATAAATTTGGTCGATTAAAGCTGTAGTATTAACGTTTTCTAGTTGTTTACTTGCTGATTGAAATCGGATTTTCAGGGTTTGTAATATTTGGGGTTCTGTTACACTTGTATTACCTTCTAGCAGTCGTTTTACCTGATTGGCTTGGTTAAATAAATATTTATAAAACGCGCGACGTAGTAAAATAGTTGTTATTGAGGGAATAACAACTAATGCAACAATCAGAATAAGTAACTCACGGGGGATTAAAGGCATAAGTTATATGGGATATTTCTTAAAAACTTGCAAACGTAAACTTTCAAATTCTTCTACGGTAATATAACCCTCTTCTAAATCTTGCTTGAGTTGCTGTAGTTCTATACGCCTTTGTGTTCTATTATCTTCTGGATCGGTAGTATAATCAACAAGTATTTCACCTGTAAGGATAGGTTGATTTTCGGTAATTGCTGGTGTGGGGTTATTTGCTTGTGGTAATAATTTAACTCGCGCTTCCATTTTTCTGAGGAAGCGATTAATTATTCCTTCTTGCGCTAAGTTTTCTATAGTTCCCCGTGTACCTACTACTCTTATTTTATAGGGATAATTGGGGCTATCTTCTGGTAATTGATCTACTTTGTTGACAAACTCGCGTAGTTTGGGTAAGTAGAAAGATTGCCAGCGATCGCGCTGTTGTTCTATATTAGATATAGCAGTATCTAAAAGCTGTTGTAATGCTTTTGTCATATCAGCGCGATTTGCTAGTTCTTCTAATGCTTGATTCCACACGGGACTTAGAGACGCGGTAAAATTAGAGTCTCGCAAACCATCATAATAACCAAATTCTAAGTAGTAAGTTTCAGGATTTTGCTGAATTAAGTTAAACGCCAAACAAGGATAAAAAATATCTTCTAATTCCTCAATTGTTCTCGCATCAGGAGGAATGATGTCTAGAAAATTATCCCGTCTATCATTATGCAGAAATGCGCCATTTAATTCTTTCTCCCGCAAGTAAGCTTTCCGCATTTGTTCCAAACCGTGTATCAATCTTAGTGGAAATCCTGCATATTCATTGACAATAATAATCTCGTTTTTAGCTTGCGTTGGTTTTAAGACACTATCTGATATTCCTAAATCTCTGAGAAGTAAGGTTTTAAACTGCAATACTTCCGACTCATCACTATTTTTAAATCCAATTAATTTACTACTTTTACTGATAGTATCACGAAAATAAGCATCAGTTAAGTTAAGACGCAATAAGGGTTCAGCTTCTTGCATAATTTGTCCTAAACGGACGGGACGATCTGAACTAGAATAGTATTGCATGAACCGCTTAATTACTGATTCTACAATAGTTGTACTACGTGCGCCAAATAAACGATCAACCGTGAGATTAATTTCTGATTGTAGCTGGTTTTCTCCCAAGCGATCGCGCTCAATAAAACAACCCAAAGATTCTCCCCTTCCTGCGGGTTCAGTAATTTCTAAACTTACCAGCACTACTTGAGAGCGAAAATCCTTTTCCGGTAACAATATACTATAACAACCCTCCAAATCTTCCGTAGAAAAAATTGCTTCGCCACTCATCTCATCAAAATGTAGTTGTTTTAATTCATACTCCTCTTTTTCATAATTCGTCTTCAAGTTATCTAATAAGTTGCTAAATCCTGCAACTTGATTAATCCGGTTTTGCAGGTGTTTTTGCAAATCGTTAACAATTTTTAAAGATTCTTGAGCAACTTCTAAATCAAAATTATGCTTAATAATTTGGCAAACTGATCGCACAACTTGTTTCGCTTCTGTTTGTACTTGAGCATTCTTACCCATCCAGACAAATTTCTGCTCAATATCTTCAATAATTTGCTCAGTATCTCGCCATTTTTTCTCAATATCTTCTAACGTCCGCGCCCCACTAAAATTAATAATTTGTTCTTCTAATTTACGCTGATAACTATTTAAATCTGTCTTTAACGCTTCTAACCACTCACGGCTGCTTTTTACGGAAAAGTTAGCAGTACTTGGTGTTAGTAATGCTAATAAAAACTCGTCAATATTTTCCTGAAGACTTTCTGTAATTCTAGGGCGAATTTGCTGTAACCTGGTTAACCAAATTCCTCGGCTGTTCTCAGTTTCACCTGGCTGGATCTTACGAAACTGTTCTCTAAATTCTCGTGGTAATTGTTGTCTAATACCAGTGCGATCGTCTTTATTCTGACAATTAGCAATTGATTTATCTAGCTTATTACTCCAAGTATTAATTGTATTAACAAAAGTCTTATTAGCTTCTTGCACACCTTCAGATAGTCTAATACTTAAACCATCTTTTTGAGCCAAATCGCTATGCCAACGATATTGCAGATAAAATTGCTCTAATAAACGCTGTGGATCTGGGCTTTGTCCTTCACCATTTACCCAAAAGTTAACCAGTTTCCAGCTAATTCTTTTTAAAGCAGTTTGCACAATAATATCACGAGGAAAATAAATTGCCGCAAATCCAAATGTTAAAAAACGCTGAATATTGGGGCGCGGATGGCTATCCCATTGAATCATGTGCTGGAGAAAATTATCGCGCATTCCTTTAACTACAGGCGCTAACTCTCCCGAAAAATCTAACGCTATTTTATGAGCAATTACATTACATAGCTTGCTTTGCTCTAAAATCGCATATTCCCCAGGA
>CAVQDG010000086.1:0-58823 GCA_963711165.1 uncultured cyanobacterium
CAATCAAATAACTATTGAGAAGCGTCTGCAAGAAGGTCGCGGTCAAGGGCAAGGAGCTAGTTACATTCCTTGGCTGCATATTCAAGACGTTGCATCTCTTGGGTTGGCAAGCCGGATCAAAGGATGGAAAACAGGTAGAGTTCACCATCTGTTGAGTGAGTTGGAAACTAGCTACTTCTATTTGCTTGAATGGTCTTTGTGTGTGCTGGATATTAGGGAGCAGTTTCCACTATTGCCGTTAGAGGAAACTTTGACTATCGCAGAGCAATGTGGAATAGCTCATCCGAAATCCTCGTAACAAAGAACCAGTGATGATGACTACTGACTTTCTTGTTACTGTCAAACAAAATTTTGGCGCAATTACACAAGCTAGGACAATTAAGTATGCACAGGATTTACAGTCAAAACGCACCTTAGAAAAGTTAGAGATTGAAAGATGCTACTGGCAAAAACGCAATGTTGATTGGGGAATTGTTACTGAACGAGAAGTCCCTAAAACCGTAGTACAGAATGTCAAGTGGCTGCATCCTTATCTCAAGGTAGCCGATCTAGCACCACTAACAGAGAGTGATATTGCCCGAATGAATGCAGCAATGACTCCATTGGTACTTCAGGCAAGCAGTTCTCTAGCAGAGATTACCGCAGCTTGCGATGACAAACTTGGTCTTACTCCGGGCTTAAGCTTATCAGTTGCTAGGTACTTACTGGCTAATCGAGTTTGGCAAGTTGATATAACTCAGCCAATTCAACCTAGTGAACGACTGATGCTTTTATCCACAACTTCCTTAGCACCTATACAAGAAATAGGAGGCGTGGGATGAAGTTATTCGTCAATATGCTAATAGAGTGGCAGAATGAATCAGAATCACGGATTGAGCGTTTACTGTGGATCGATCCATCTGGTAGTGATGTAGCAATAATAGAGATTCTCAATCCTCAAGCTTTGCCAGTTTTTCACAAATGTAAGGATATTGAAGCAGCGATCACTTCTGATCAAGCTAAGGTTTTAAAAGTAGATCCCTATGCACAATTACTACGCTCAGAAGATAGTATTCAAGACTTGCATCGCCAACGGAGAGATGCGGCTTGGAAAGTAATTGCCCCTTTAGTTGAAGATAAAACAGGACAGATATTCTACTCCCAAGGGCGAGGCGCACTCCTAAACGAAAGAGAAAAACAGATAGGTTGGACAAAGAAGACTATCTACAAGTTCTTGCGGCGATACTGGCAAGGTGGACAAACAAAAAACGCTTTACTTCCCTTATTTGACAAATGTGGTGCTAAGGGCAGAGAGCGAAAAAGTAGCGGCAAAAAGCGAGGTCGCCCTAGCAAAATCGCACAATTTACAGATTTACCAACAGGTATTAATGTAAACACTGATATTCTGGACAAATTTAATCGTGGAATTCAGCTTTTTTACGAAAACGCTGAGGGTAGAACCTTGCAAGATGCGTATCAGAAAACCCTGGAAAAGTTTTTTCATAAAGGGTACGATATGCTTCCAGATGGAACTTTAGTCCCTTTTCTTCCCCCTGCTAACGAATTACCAACATTTAGACAGTTTCGCTACTGGTATGAGAAAGAAAGAAATGTAGCTCAAGCTCTGTCTGCACGAGAAGGGAAGCGTAGATATAACCTTCGTCATCGTGAGGTTTTAGGAGACTCAACTCAGATGGCATTTGGCCCAGGCTCAATTTATCAAATTGATGCCACAATTGGGGACATTTACTTAGTTAGTTCTCTAGACCGTAGTCGCATCATTGGGCGGCCTGTGATTTATGCTGTGATAGACGTATTTAGTCGGCTAATTGTTGGTATTAGCGTCACTCTGGAGGGGCCTAGCTGGATAGGTGCTATGCAGGCACTAGAGAACACAGCTAGCGATAAAGTTAGTTTCTGCCGAGAGTATGGAATTGAAATCTTTGAGGAAGAATGGCCTAGTCATCATCTACCTGAAATGATTTTGGCAGATTGAGGTGAGTTTGAAGGCTATAACGCTGATAACTTAGTAAATGCTTTGAACATCCGAGTTTCAAATACTCCTCCCTATCGAGCAGATTGGAAAGCAATCGTTGAACGTAATTTTCGCCTTAGCAATGACAAGGTAATTCATTGGGTTCCTGGTGCTGTCCACAAACCACACGAGCGAGGTGATGCAGACTATAGATTAGATGCAGTGCTAGATTTGCATCAGTTTCGTAAGCTAATGATTCTGACAATCCTCGAACACAATAAAGATCACCGTATGGATTGGTATCGGATGGATGAATTCATGATTCAGGAACACATTGAACCTTATCCAATCGATATCTGGAATTGGGGAATTCGCAATCGAGTTGGACATCTTAGAAAAGTAGCTTCTGATATTCTGTGCCTCAATCTTCTACCTACTAACGAAGCTTCTATTACTTACCAAGGAATTCGTTTTCAAGGATTGCTATATTCTTGCGATCTAGCGTTGAGGGAGCAATGGTTTGTTAAAGCTAGAGAAAGGGGTTCATGGAGAATTCCTGTGGCTTACGATCCTCCTCGCTTAGATGATATCTATTTGCGTTTGGAAGATGGGAGGAGGTTGGAATGTTGTCAGCTTATAGAAGCAGAAAAAACTTTTCGAGGTAAGGATTGGTACGAAACTGTAGATTATTTTGAACTTCGCAAGCAAGCTAAAGAAACCGCTAGAACTCGTAAACAGCAATCAAAAGCTATTCTAAATGCTCAAATAGATCAAATTATTAGCGAGGCTAAACACCAAACTTCCGAAGCTTTGAATGCAGTAGAGAAGCAGAGTAAGCGATCGCGCATTAAAGGAATTCGACAGAACCGAAAAGAAGAGAGAGAAGCGGAGCGTAAAACTCAAGCTTGGCAACTAGGGACAGAAGAGTCAGCAAGCAATTTAGGACAAGTTATTCCATTAATTATTCCAACAGAAAAAGCAGAAGAAATTAAACCAGAAATTGCTCTTGATAAGTCTGAGCAAGATGTCGCTACAGATCAAGTTTCTGAAATTTCGGTTGAAACAGATTCATTCCATGTACCTAAATCTCAGTTGATTAACAAATTACGTAAACTGCGTCCTAAGATATGGAGTGACGACGATGAATAGTAATCAACATATTCCATCTCTATTAGTAGGTAAAGGCAGGATTGAGCAGGCAACTTATCGAGATCCTCAAGTACCAAATTACCTGGGTAATCCTTTAATCGAAGCCCTTCCAGCTATTTTGACTCAGGATGAAACAGCAGAGATGCTGGCTTATTATCCAGATTATGATAAAGAGCAGCGCAATCTGCCTGCTCACCTGCGGTTACACTTAATTCAAAATGCTCTCCAGTTTTTTGCACCGCTACCTGTTCACTTTGACTTAGAGCAGCGATTTTCCCGCATGATCCGAGTAGGATACCAAGCACGAAATCCAGCTATTGCTGGATTCTGGGGAGATGTACAGACGCGAATTCAATCTTTAAGAACAACTCGTCAATCTTCACGTTCAACAGCTACAGGATTTACGATTGTAGGGATGAGTGGAGTAGGTAAAACTACTTCTATTGAGGCGATTCTGTCATTGTATCCGCAAGTTATTCTCCATCATCGCTACCGCGAGAATAATTTCAGTTTTACTCAGATAGTTTGGCTCAAATTAGATTGCCCTTTCGATGGTTCTATCAAAGGGCTATGCTTAAACTTTTTTCAGGCAGTAGATGATTTACTCGGAACTCGATACTACGAGAACTATGCGGGTGGTCGTAAAACTATAGATGAACTGCTGCCCCGTATGGCACTTGTCGCTTCTTTGCACTCAATTGGGGTGTTGGTGATTGATGAAATTCAGCATCTCAGCCAAGCCAAAAGCGGCGGTTCTAGCAAGATGCTGAACTTTTTTGTTCAGTTGATTAACACAATTGGATTACCTGTTGTACTGGTTGGTACTTACAAAGCTATATCTGTTTTGAGTGGAGAATTTAGGCAAACTCGCAGAGGATCAGGACAAGGCGATCTTGTCTGGGACAGGATGAAAAAGGATGACACTTGGGATTGGTTTTTAGAATGTCTTTGGGGTTATCAGTACGTGCAGCAGCGAGCTAAATTGACACCAGAATTGAGTGATGCTCTTTATGACGTAACACAAGGCATTACAGATTTTGCTGTCAAAGTCTATATGTTAGGTCAAATCCGCGCGATCGCGACGGGAGTTGAAGTTGTAACTGCACAGGGAATTCGATTGGCTGCTCAAGAAAGTTTGCGGATGGCTAATCCTATCCTGCAAGCCCTTAGAACAGGTGATACTCGGATACTCCATAGTGTCGAAGATGTACATCCGATTGATTTAGATTCTTTTTTACAAGAAGCCCAAAGCAAGCTAAATAAGGCTGAACAACTTCAAGCCTTGGCTAGAACAAAAAAGGTATCTACTTCTGAAGAATCATCCCCAAGTAAAGCAAATTTCCAACCAGAAACACCAAAGAGTGCTGAAACTCCATCCAAAACTCGTAGAACCCGAAGTAAGAAACATTTAGCCGCAGATAGTTTACCTGCAATTGCGGCAGTAGGAGAGAAACAAAAACTTACTGCTTATGAAGCTATCAGGCAGGCAGGTTTAATTCGTCCAGCAACCGAGTATTTGCTCTTAGAGGTTGGCTAATGATTGGCTGCTTTCCCGATCCTTATCCTGATGAATTACTTTATAGCGTTTGTGCTCGTTTTCATGAACGAGTTCAGTATCCTAATAAGAAGCATACGATTCGCGAATTATTTGGTGATGAAGCTGCGATCGCAGTTGTAGATCTTCCTAGCAATTTAAGAAATCTTACCTTAGCGTTACCTGCTGGAAGCCCCTACACGGTCGAAAAATTAATTTATCAGCATACTTTATTACCATACTTTGCCCCTTTTCTCCATCCCAAACAGTTTCGCCAAGTTTCGGCAGATATGGAAGGTTCGCGTGGCCCAGCTATTCATATGCGTTCTGGATTAATGGCTAGCGTAGTTCAGCCTCCAGAATGGTTGAGATTTTGTCCTGAATGCGCTCAAGAAGATAAACAGCAATTTGGTGAGTCATACTGGCATCGTCTTCATCAAATACCAGGGGTTGAAGTCTGTCCTAAGCACCAAGTTCGATTACTCGATAGCCAAGTTCGGGTGCAAAACCCAGCGACTCGCCATGAATTTATTACAGCAGGGCAAGGAATAAAGTTACCAAAATCTCAGTCATATACTTTAAAAGACTTGCATCACAATATTCTCTTAAAGATTGCTCAAAATGCTGCTTGGCTTTTAGAAGAACATATTTCGCCGTTAGGACTGACAATCCTGCTCAAACGTTACCGAGAGTTGTTAGCAGAACGCAACTTAGCTACCTATAACGGTAGGGTAAGAGTGAGTAAACTGCTAGAAGAGTTCAAACGCTTCTATCCAGAGGATTTACTACAGCGACTTCAATGTAAGATTGATACAGAAAGTGAGCATAATTGGTTGTTGCGATTGGTGCGATCGCCTAAAGGTTCTCAGCATCCATTACGCCACCTGCTACTAATTCAATTTTTAGGTCATAACGCAGAATCATTCTTCAAACTTCCTAAACAGTTTAAGCCATTTGGTACAGGGCCTTGGCCATGCCTCAATCGTACTTCTAACCATTTCCGCCAATCTGTTATTGAGGAATGTAAAATCACCTATAGCCAGGAGCATGGTAAACCAATAGGTACTTTTTGCTGTACTTGTGGATTTATTTATTGCCGTACTGGGCACAATCGGACAGAAGAAGATAGATTACGCATTACTAAAATCAGAGCGTTCGGTTCTATTTGGGAGAATACCCTAACAGAACTTTGGCAAAACCCAACTGTTAGCCTCCGAGGAATGGCACGTCAGCTTGGTGTCGATGCAACTACTGTCAAACTTCATGCGGCGGCACTATCTCTAAATTTCCCCCGCCCAAGTAAGCGGCAAACTAATCAGAGTCAGAGGAAGTTAGTTAATACTGAAGGAAATAAGCAAGAAGTTTCAGAAATTAATTTAGAGAAATATCGCTCAGAATGGTTAACTGCAAGAAAGGATTACCCTGAAACAGGAAGGAATACTTTACGAAAACAATTTCAACGAGTTTACACTTGGTTGCGAAGGTACGATCGCGATTGGTTAGAAGCGCATCTGCCAGCTATACAGCCACAAACTCCTCCACCTCCTCGTGTAGATTGGGAAAGTCGAGATTCTGAATTATCTGAGTCAGTGAAAGTCGTAGCTACCAGTCTTTATAGTAAAGCAGGAAAACCAACTCAAATTACAACTGCCGTGATCGCTAGAGAATTAGGTCAACTAGCTCTGATTCAGAAACATATTGACAAGCTGCCTTTAACAGCCCAAGCTCTGAAAAGTTTAGCTGAAAGTCGAGAAGCCTTTGCAATTAGGCGAATTAAGTGGGTTGTAGGCTGCTATTGCCAAGAGGGTATTTGTCCACAGAGGTGGCAGTTAGTGCGCCGAGCAGGTCTACGTCCAGAAGTTGAACTGCTACCATCAGTAGAGAAGGCTATTAATGAAGCTTTAGAAACTCTCAAACAAATCCCACATCAGCATGGCAGAGATTGTTCGCCTCAGCACATGGCCTTTTGATGAAGATGAATTTGTAACTCTTTGGTGGTTGAGATCGCCTTGGCGTGAAGCAGTTAATCGGCAATGGCGGGTTACGGCTGTTTTTAAGCGTGAATCTGGGGAATTTAAAGAAGTTGATTTTCCTTGGGGTTTAATTCCTTGGCTGCGACTGGGACAAGTTTTTCAAAATGGGCAACCAATTTGGAATGAAACGACGGGCAATATCTTTAAGCTGACTATCCCTGATTCATCCTCTGCCACACTATTCAAGGCAGCAGACATCCCAATAATAGCTAATTATTTACTTGAAGGTGAAAGTAACCTAAGAGAGTATTGCATTAAATTTCAGACTCAAAAAGGTATAACACTCGTCTTTCCTGTTTTGGAATGTATTCGAGCTTTTCTGGTTCCGAATAAGACATTAGCGTTTGGATTGCTAGAACCAAACTACCTTGAGCGGGTAATCACTCGAAATGAAATTATCGGCAAAAAACTGTTTTTAGATTTTTCAGAAGATATAGCTAAACGGGTTTTAAGCAGACCGCTGGCGTTTTTTCTGGCTCGGTTATTGCATGACTCATCGTTTCGCTCTGCATGGGATCGGGTATATAGAGATCGCTATCGCCTTGCTTCACTGGGAAACTGGAATAGTTCAATTCCACTGATGACCAATTTGCCAAGTTTTACTTCTACTTGGCACGTCAGAGGTCTGCTGACAGGGCAAATTTTATTGATTCAGCAAATTTTAGAAGTTGCACCTGCCCGATCACTGCCTTTCTCAGAACTTGAGTTTACGCATCCTCGCATCAAAAAGCGAGAGTACGTTGAAAAACCAGCCTCCAAGCGACAGAAGAAACCCAAAACTATTACAGAAAAGTTAATTGAAACTAAAGCAAACCCCCCTACGACTTCAAAGCCAGCTAGTGAGCTTCCTCGTTTGAGAAGCTCTATTATTGAAACCCAGAAGCTCAAAATTAGTCAAACGGGATCAACCTCCATTACTATTAAAAAGCCGACTGCTGATATCTCTGATGCTTCTAGTAATCAAGACTCCGAACTGATGCAGAAAAGCCAAATCGTTAATGTTTCTGATACGGGAGTAGGGGGACAGAATCGGGCTGCCGAATTTACCCTTCGTTTGCCAATGGATATCTTTGTTGCAACAGAAGATGGGCTGGATGACTTTGTTGAAGCAATTCGCTTTCTGGACGAGACGCATTGGGATATTTCAGTCACTTGGGAAGTGCGAGAGTTCACCAAAGAAACTCTGTTTGCTAGGATTGCCGATCACACTAGAAAGTTTGCTCTAGTAAAGTTGGAAACCACAGGGTTGCCTTATTGCTGGATACTTGAATTTGGTAGACCTGATAATTTCTCGATTTCTACACTGCTTTTCTCCCTATCCACACAAAATGTAAACGCCCAACATGAGGATATTCTGGATAGACTGTTAACTCAAGTTTTACTCCCCCAAGGTGGATGGCAATGTAGTGTAGTTGAGAAACTTCAAGGCGAAATAGGTGGATTTGTCTGCGCTTTTACCAAACATACCAGTAGTTCTACCGAGGATTGGGCGGCAAGACTCTACAAGAAGGCGAAAAAAATTATGAATTTGTAAAATTAATAATTGAAGTCAGATTCTAGGACTTTGATTTCATAAAAGTTTGAGGGTTTATTTTCTAACATTTACTCAAATTTTTAGCGCAAAACTGGAAATCAAAGCCCCAAAAGGCTTTCAGAGTTAGTTTACTCATTTTATCCTGTCATGAATGATAAATAAGTTCCCAATACCATTGGCATGAAATAACAGTCAGTGGTATTATTTTTTTGCATAACTAATAATAGAAATGAGCGTGACTGTGAAAGCCACGAGCGTATATTTGTATATTGACAAAGTAAGGCTACTTAACGTGGTAGTGTTTTCCTTGTCTGACTATATCTATCTGATGTTTTTTAGTTCCCCCTATTTATCGGTTGTATGTTCACGCTTTGTGCCATTCTCCTTCAGCATAGTTAGCTATTGGCTCGTATTCAGAAATAGGATCATTTAAATCTATTAAGAAACAATGTAAATAAACATCCGTTTCTGTTTCGTCGTAAGTACTAATACGTTCATTCATTGCCTTACGTGCTAGTTCAAATGATGTATAAATTCCCAACCCTTCACCAAAACTACAATCAGAACTTAAATCAAAAACAAGATAAGATTTGTTGTTTTGCATAGGTTTTAAATTTTGTGAAAAAGATAGGGTCTAAACCTCTAGCAGTAATTACTACAGGCTCCATTCTCCCTGTACATAGCCAGCTACGTCGTTGTCTGCTGGCAAAACTGGGCTATTAATAATTATTTCATAGCAATGTAAATACTCCACATCACCTTTAGCCGCAACGTAACTCTTCATAGCTTCAATAGCAAGCTCATAGGAATTATAAATTCCAAAAGGTGACCAGTAACCATCGCTAGCTGAATCGTAGACTAAATAAACTTTCTCATTACTCATTTTCAAAGCTCCTTAATAACCCAAGTGGCGAATTCCTGAAAATCATAAACAGCAACTAATTTGCCACCAACCTTTTTTTTACACCATTCAAAAGCCTTTTTACCAGTTCCTTTACGCATCCATTCACCATCAATAATCAAAATTGTTTCACAAGGATACTGGTTTTTGATATTTTCGATTTCATCAGGAAGTTTTTGATAAGCACTACCACTAGAATCTTGCCATTTAGACTCTAAAATTAATCCATTTCTGAATCTAGAAATTCCTTGGCAAAAGATATCAACAACTAAGTCATTGTCCCAAATACCTTTACAAGGTAATGGATATCTATATCTTACTATATAGCCTTTTTGTTCCAAAAGAGAGCCAATCATAAGCTCAGAAGATTTACCAGAAGAATTAGCACGCTTACCGCCATTAACTACTTTGACAACAGTCTCTTCAGGCTCAGGCTTGAATATCCAGTGTTGACAACCAGTAGCAGCACCTATGTCTTCTCCCTCTGGAATTGTCAGCTTTAGTTCAACACAGTAGCATTTTTCATCGTCGTTGCTATCCATAAAAATGCAGTGCATACAATTTGCACAGCTAGCTGAAGTCGAAGAAGAAGAATCGTTCACTTTAATAACTTGAATAGATCAATAAACTATTATACAAACACTTTAATTGTATAGGCATATATGTAATATAGGATACCAATAAGGTGTATATTGTTGTAGTGATAAATTTATTTAAAAACTTATCACTACAGTACAAATAGAATGTATACTATTGTAGTGATAACTTTTTAGCACAACTTTAACACTACAATGACATTCGTAAGATCCCTGGTTAAAAATGGCAAAGCTTATTATTACTTAATCGAGTCTAAACGTGAAAAATTTAGCAATCAACCGAAACAGAAATCTCTATATCTTGGAAGATATCACAAAGCTTACTCAGCAATTAAAAGTATGAAAATTTCAAGTCAATTGCAAGAAAAGTTTTTAACTCAACTTAAAACTAAGGAAAATAAATTAAATTCTAGTTTTTGTGTTCTTTCTAATAAAAACTATAACTGTATAGTAATTGATCCTCCTTGGTTCTACCAACTTAGAAAGGATGATAAAACACATAGAAATCGCATTCCGTATCCACCAATGAAAATAGAAGAAATCCTAGCTTTGCCAATACCAGACCTATGCGATAAACAAGGAACTGTCTTATGGTTATGGTTTACAAACAATCACATGATAGAGGCTGCTGATTGCATACGCCATTGGGGATTTGAGTTAAAAACAATTTTGACGTGGGAAAAGATTTCAAAAGCAGGAACAACAAGAATTGGAACAGGACATTGGCTAAGAAATTGCACAGAACATTGTATTTTAGCAACAAAAGGTAGCGTGGCTAGTTTTTCACATTCCAAAAAGTTAACAAATGAACCGACAATTTTAAAAGCTCCAAGAAGGGAACATTCACGAAAACCAGAGGAGTTTTACACTTTGGTCGAACATTTATGTGAAGGAACAAAGCTGGAAATGTTCGCAAGGGAACAAAGAAAAGGGTGGGATGCTTGGGGAAACGAAGTGGATAAATTCAATAATTAACATCAATTAAACTTTCATTGTTGTGCTATGTGAACCAAGAAAAATGATTTTTAGCCTTACGGTTTAGCTGCATTAGTACAAATGTACTAATGCAAATAAGAGAAAACTCAGTACTAACCAGTGCTGAGTTTAGAACTAGGTATGAGCGAAATTTCCCCGCCTTATCTATACCACAACGTCCACAACCTTTACCGTGTAATGATTTGATGTTGTCCAAGGTCTGCACAACGATTTTGATTTTATGATGAACGGAAATTCATTCATATAACTGAAGTTCTCTATTCCCATAGTCACCTAGTGCGGGCAATCAAGCTCACTATGAGCTATCAATTCGCCCACCTCATGGTTGGACTATAGATTGATTTAACGCGAGCAAGTAAGTGAGTTTAGCAGTTTTATTAACACTTTGTATTGACATCCATCCCCCCTACTAAAACTGGTAGTCACTTATTTCTAAAACTGGCGGTCACTTTTTGATCTGTTGTTGATTTAATTTCGGAATCTTTTTGCGGAAATATTTTTTTGATTTTGCGAACAATATAAAATCATGCTTAAAGTAAAACCGAAAAAGAACCGACTTTGTTCTTGCAACTAAGTCGGTTCTTGTGTTAGTCTTTTTATGTGTATGCGGGTAGCAATCTGAAGAATGACTAGGCCGGGAAGCTAAATGTCTTTTCTATCAGATAAACCCGATACACACCACTATTAACTTGTCTTTTTACCGCCCCAAAGGAGGCGTGCTTTCCTATGTCTAATAATAACAATTTCGTCGTTAATAGTCAACCTTTTAATAATGACCCTGAGCAGAAGAAAATTAGAGACACTTTTTACCGTTGCACTGAGTCAGAGTTGCTTCTTCTTCTCTATGCAAAAAAACTAGAAAGGGGAATCGACGCGCGTCAAGCACAAGAATATTTACGCTGCTCTGATTCAACTGCTTATTCTAATCTTTGCCGCCTATCAGATATTGAGGACGAGAAGGGGCGATTGCTAACTCCCCTAATGAAGCGAGATAAATGTGGGCCACATGGATCAGTGCTTTATTTTGTAAAAGAAGAAGTGAATCTAGAACAGATCGAGAAAGTATGTCAGGAGAAAAAATATAACTACGAAAATTTGATCAAGCGTCAGAACAAAAGACTTTCAAAACAAGGTGATGTTACCTATCAAGAAGAAAACGATAAAACCAGTACTGACGTACCAGTAGACGAACCTCAAATAAATAACTCTGGAAAAGAAAAATCACAAACACAAAAGGTAGAATCAGTAGTTTCTGAGAATAATAGTGTTAAGAATCAAGAGACTGATGAGCTTGCACTCTGGAAAAAAAAGCTTGCTGAGAAAGATAAACAAATTGAAGATAAAGATAAACAAATTAAACAACTTAAAGATGCTAACGATCAGTCCGAAAGATATATAAGAGTTTTACTTGATCAAAAAGCTGTCTGAATCAAACAGTAAAATAAAACTCTAAAATGCTCATAAAATCGAAGCTAGTATGAGCATTTTAGGTTTTTATTCAACTAATAAATTAGAGTCGAATCAGCGCATTTTTGTTCTGGTTTTCAGGTATTCTAATGTCCAACCACGTTGTACGTAAGACTCCCAAGAATCCCATTTTCCTGTATTGTCTTGAACAGATAGTTTTGTTTCTGTTTGTTGCTTGGCTTTAACAATCCCTAGCATTTTAGCCAGTTCAAACCATTGGGAAAACTCGTCTATGGTATGCACTTCACCAAGGCATCCTTCTAACTTCTAATTACGCACGCATAGAATTCTTACTTTGGTCGGTAATATTCCCTCCACCTAATATGTTCAATCTTTGCTCCTTATTCAAACCACGAACCCAATCAACTGCAATGTGACCAATATCAATCCACTGCAATTGGCGTTTGTCCTAGCCTCATAGTGCTTGACACGAGCAGCAGCACAATTACCCCTAATTTGTCACTCTGGAGAAGAATTATTATTTTGGGAGCCTATAACTCTTTGATAGTAAGCCATTGCCATCTTATTTCCTAACATCAACTCAAAATAGTTGTCCTGAGAGTTGACAATCACCTGAATACTTACTCTACAACCGAAACAGAGTTTAAATGCTATTTTAATATCCCCAGAGTGACAAACTAGGGGTAGTGTACAACTTTATTGTTCTGCTTATCTGCAAAATATAAATTAAACTATCTGCGTAGTGTACAACTTTATTTATGATATTGTGTCTGTTTGTTACCATAAAATAAGCTTTCAAGCTAATTTCAGTGTATAAGTTTATTGTCTACATACAATTTGTTCAAGGATTGTAAAACTGGAGGCTATAATGAGCGAAGATTCTAAAACATCACCTGACAGATTAATTAAATTAATTCTTTTAATCGCTTTAGCCATGACTTCAGCATGGTTGCATGGGCAAAGAATTCAGCTACAGGGACAACATCAATATGTTTGTCGTTTAACAGAGGCAGGTAGAACCCGAAGAAGGCATAGCAGCTTTTGGATTGGTTTATACGGGGAAAGTTGGCTGATTGGTTTTCAAGCCTGCCAGTTATGGGTAGAGGAAATGCTCAATCTTATTGCCAATAAAAAGTCATTTTATCAAAGGGGACTAAGAGCTATAAGCCTTATAGACCAGCCGCTCTAGCGGCTTGGTCGCCCCCTGAACCAAATTATTCAACATATCAGCCACATGGTCTAGTTTTGTTTTACCATCACCATCGGGATCATAAATTCGGTAGTCGATTACCCAAAAGAGATTTTTTTCTGGATTCAGATAAACACAGTTAATTAATCCGATACCAGGCAAAACCCTATGTTCTGCCCCACTATATTGACGACGAACTAATTCAATGCTTTTACTTGCAATGCAATCCAAAACTGTGTCATCAAAGATTACTCCCGCGTCCTGGCTTATTTGAATATCTTTTTTAAGATTTTGCCACAAAGAAGTAGGAGTAAATTTTTCCTTTTTTAAGTAACGATTTATTGTGTCGTGGCTAAAATCTTGTAGATGTTTTGATAAGTTAGTCAAAGTGTAGTTGGTTTGACTACTTAATAGATATTGGCAGTAATCTAATTGGCTGAATGACATTTTGAACATTCCAGCAACAAAAATTTATTTTAACATAAGTAGCAACTATCCCATCTTTTTTGACCTGCTCACTGCGCCTAACTCCATGTATTACATGGAGTTAATAGTTCTTAACTTAATAGTCAGCGCACACTACATATAGTGTGCCTGCGTAAGTCCTAAGGTAATTACTACAATTTTGAGTAATTGATATTGATGTGACCATCATCAACAGTAACATTAGACAATCCTTTCTGTATCACCCTTAACAAAAATTGTGATAATTTACATACCTAGTTTCTCAAACCAATATCAAAAATGAAGCGACGCGCTTTTTTAACGAGTGCTGGAACCTTAGCCTTGAGCCAGCTAGTAGTAGGTTGTCAGGGTTCTAAATCTGAAACCCTCAATGTCAGACTGCTAAGAAATTCTATCCCTCCTCAACTATTAAATGAATTCCGTAATAGCCTCAAGCCTAGCCCAAAGCTTAACTTTGCTCCGATAACACAGTTAAAAGAAATAATTGAAAGCCTAGAAACATGGAAAAAACCCGCAGATGCACAAAACAACAAACTAAAAATCCCATTTTTCTCACCTAAACAGCCAGAAATTCCAGACTTGGTGACATTAGGGGATTATTGGCTAGAATCTGCCATTCAACAGCAGTTAATTCAACCATTAGCACTTGACAAGCTGAAAAATTGGCAGCAGATACCAAAGCAATGGCAAGAATTGGTTAAACGCAACGCTAAAGGTCAGTTAGACGCTTCTGGAAAGATTTGGGGTGCGCCTTATCGCTGGGGTAGTACGGTAATTGCTTATCGCAAGGACAAGTTTAAGTCTTTAGGTTGGACACCTACAGATTGGAGTGATTTGTGGCGAGAGGAATTACGCGATCGCATTTCTTTATTAGATCAACCCCGTGAAATAATTGGTCTCACTTTGAAACACTTGGGTTCTTCTTACAACACTACAAATTTAGATGAAGTTAAAAACCTCAAAGATGCCCTTAAAAAGCTGCACCAAAACGTCAAGCTATACAGTTCTGACGCTTACCTACAACCCTTAATTTTAGGAGATACCTGGTTAGCAGTCGGTTGGTCAACAGATGTATTAAAGGCAATTAAAAGCGAACCTAAAATTGCTGCTATAGTTCCACAATCGGGAACTGCACTTTGGGCAGATTTATGGGTGCAACCAAAGTTAGCTAATGCTAACTCTACTTCAGAAACACCAAATTTAGAAGCTTTAGCCAATCAGTGGATTGATTTTTGTTGGCAACAAAAGTCGGCTAGTGCTATTTCTCTATTTACCGAAGCAGTCTCACCAGTATTAATTAATATGGACGAAAATGATATTCCCAAAGATTTAGTTAAAAATCAACTACTACTACCAAACAAACAAATTATTCAAAAAAGTGAATTTTTGCATCCCGTATCTCAAAAGACTGAACAGCAGTATCTGTCATTGTGGCAAGAGATTCGTAATATTTAGCAAATAAATTTTTCTTTCATATTCCCCTAATTTTGTTAAGTATATGTACTCTAAAGAAGGAACAATTCCGGCTTTAATCGTTGCGGCGCATAATGGAGCTAAAGACATCGTAGAATTACTGCTCTCTAGTGGTGCAAGTGTCGATGTGTTAGATGGCAAGGATCAAACTCCCTTGCATATCGCATCAATTAATGGACACAAAGATGTTGTTGAACTTCTGATTGCTAATGGAGCGCAAATAGATGCCAAAGCGAAAGATGGTTCCACCCCCTTGTATATGGCAGCTTCGTTTAAGCATCAAGATATTGCCCAACTTCTGTTGGACTATGGTGCCAACATGGAGCCAGACATCGCCGTCATGCTTGGAGATATTGAATTGGTCAAGTACTATTTTGCACAGGGAATAGATGCCAACTCCCAACTAACAAAAGGATTAAAAAAAGGAGATTCATGGTTGTTGATATCTGTCTGGTGTCAATATAGAAATATGATTAAACTGCTCCTCAATCATGGTGCAAAAATTAATGATCATACAGGATCTTTTAATGTTTCCCCTCTGCACCGAGCAGCTATAGGTATTAGAGGTAGAGCTTGTCGAGATATCTGTGAACTTTTGATAGCTCATGGTGCAGATGTCAATTTAAAAGATAAATTGGGCGATACTCCTCTGCATTGGGCAGCTACACTCAAACACAATGATATTGTAGAATTTTTGTTAGATTGCGGTGCTAATGTAAATGCTTTGAATCTAGGAAAACGCACTGCCTTGTTTGAAGCAGCACGCCTTCATCGCCAACAGATAGTGGAGTCTCTTTTGGATCGCGGTGCAGAAGTCAATTTAATGGATAAATTAGGTTTTACACCACTTTTATTTGCTTGTCAAAGGAAAGGGGCTGATAAAATTATCAGGCTTCTTGTTGCCTATGGTGCTGATGTTAATGTGCGATTTCCTCTGGGAGCTAGATGCAGTATCTTAGAAAGATTAAAAGATGTATTAAGCCGATCCGTAGATTTGTAATCTGATCTTGATTTTTTTAGAAATATTGGTTTTTCAAAGATTGAATCAATTGAAATGCTCAGAAAAGTTCTCAATCTTTCTTACTACGAAGCTGAGTCTAGAGTTAGTAACACTAAAACTTGGAGTGACGTAAAAGAGATTGAGGAGAAGGTATCAGATAAGTTTTTAAAAAGGAGATGTTTCTGGTTTAATTCTCAAGCGTAAACTATCTTGACTAGAAGATTCTAACCAAATTTGGCAATTAAGCAAATTACTATTAAAGTTACAGGTGTAAGCTGCTAAAAGTGTTCTCTGCTGATTGAATACCCTAATGTTGTAACCAAAATCTCTCGCAACATTACCAAACTCATTGACAAAGCGATAGCAATCCATATAGTCCAGTAGAGTCCACAATTGCCGATTGACGACCAAATCAACCCGTTTTTCTGTTGGGTAAGCAATCCAATTGTTGAGCATCTTACCAGCAAACTGTTCTTTAGCCCACCAAAGGCTAGGAGTTGTCAATCCATCTTGCGAAATTGTATTAGCTGTTATAACATCAGGTCGCGTAGGCGCATTTTCTTGCTGGATGAGGTTTAATTCTAAAGGCGCTGTAGAAGGTACTGGGATATCTGAAGTTTGAGCCTGTGCTAATAAAGGATAAAAATAATAAACAAGCAGCAAGAACGAGATTTTTCCTGATTGTATAATTTTTTGTAATAATGTTAACCTAACTATAGTCCCGCCCTCCAACTTCCCAGTTGTTAGCGAAGATAGAGATATTTTAGGCTTCATGTTTTTTAAAATAGAGCTAATTATTACCATTTTATTTATTAAAACTAAAGCTGATTAATAACAAGCTTAATAAGAGGTTTTATAACAAGTCAAAGCCTTAATAATTAGTGACTGAAGTTAGTATTGAATTGTTCCTTAAAAATCTGCTCTTGAACAATGACCAATGACCAATGACCAATGACCACAAATACGAGAAAACCTTAAGCTGTCAATCCCATAATCTTCGTCCTTGTGTGCCGTTAAGACGTTGGTGAGCGTCTGTTAAGAGTTTGGGAATATCGAGTTGTTGGGGACAACGAGGTAAACAGTCGCCGCATTCGGTACAGTTTGCGCCTTTTACCCCAGGAAACCAGTGACCCGCGTTGCCAAACATTCCATAGCGATATTTACCATAATCAGTCATATCATAAGCAACTGCTAGATTCCGCAGGCGTAATACTTCTGGAATATTGATATTTTCTGGACAAGGTAAACATTTGTAGCATTGGCTGCACAAATCTGTGGAGAGAGTATCTACCATTTGAGTGTGTAGACGCTCTATAATTTCCAATTCTATTGGTGTTAACGGGTAATCTTTATCCGCAACAGTGAGAGGTTCGGTTAGTTCATCTAAGTTAGCTGCACCTACACTAAGGGTAGTAATGCGACGATCGCTCAATAAAAAGCGATAATTTAGCTCTAGGGGAGAAAAAGGAGTGCATAATTCCTTCAAAGTATCTGTTGGTGTGTATAACCGACCACCCTTATCTGCTGGCGAGATAATAAAAACCCCCATATCTTTTTGATGGGCTAATGCTATTGCTGGTGCTAGACGTTGAAAAAAATAGTAGTAATGCAGATTGACAAATTCAAATAAATCTGTATTGATAGCTGCTTTAATTACATCTAATGAGCCGTGTGTAGAAAAGCCAAGATGCCTGATTAAACCTGCTGCGATCGCACTCTGCACAGGCTGCATACAGCCATTAGGAGCTAGTACCCATTCCAAATGTTCCCAAGTATTTATGCCATGAATTGCTAGACAATCTATATAATCTAGGTTTAAGCGTTGTAAAGATTCATCAAGCCAATTACGCATGGTATCAGCATCAGGGGCAGGTGGTAGCTTGGTAGTAATATATACCTGCTCCCGTGAAACGGCTAATCCATTTCGGAAAATTTCACCAAGATACTGCTCACTTTTGCCATAGCCTCTAGCTGTTTCTAAGTGATTTATTCCTTGGGCAATAGCATGATTTACTGTTCGGTAAGCCTCTGCTGAAGATGCCAAACAGCGCATTGTTCCCAAAGAAAATACTGAAAGCTGGAGATTAGTTTTCCCAAATCGGCGATAACGCATACGGTCATTGGTCATTGGTCATTGGTCATTGGTCATTGGTCATTGCTAAAAGCTAATTGCTAAAATCTAATTGCTAAAAGCTAATTGCTAAAAGCTAATCGCTAAAAGCTATTCCCCATTAAAGCCGCCTCGCTGAATTAAATCCTCTGGGCGCAGTCTAGATATAAAATCCCTAAAGGCTCGACGTTCTGCTTCATCAGCATCACGGTCAACAGGGATAGAAGCATCGGCAATCACTTCTTCCATGACCCAAATTGGGGCATTAGTGCGGATAGCTATAGCTATAGCATCACTAGGTCGAGCATCAATTTCCTTCTTAACCTCACCCTGACTTACAATCATCAGTGCATAGAAAGTATTATCCTGAAGCGAGTTAATAATTATCCGCTCCAGTTTCATATTCCAAGCCTCAAACATATTAGCCATCAAATCATGGGTAAGAGGTCTAGGAGGTGCTTGGTTTTCTAAAGCACTGATAATTGCTTTTGCCTGATCCTGTCCTATAAAAATCGGCAACGCACGTCGGTCTGAACCATCTTTTAGCAGCACAATAGGGCTACGAGTGACAGCATCTAAGGCAATGCCAGCAACTTTCATCTCAATCATCAGCTTGACCTCAAAAATACGGTCGGTATCCAGTGTAGTTAAAGCAAAGCGATCAACTTATACTTGATAAATTAGAAACACAATCAAAGCGCAAGATGTGAGTTAATTTTTTATACTTTGCCAATGTACAATCAGCCGTGAAGACACAAGTTAATACCGTTTCACTTTTAAAGTTGATCCAAATAGGCAGTACGGGGCAGGTATAAGGGGGAAAAAATTATAAATTAATCATTTGGATCAGGCATTTTGTGAAATGGTATAACTTGGGAGCAATAAAGCTGTATTTCCCAGTATGCACCAGTCTTAAAAATATTGGGCTGGGAATTCCACGGAAAAATGCTATTGGCTGGCAATTTGAGCATTTACTACTACTTCTTTAGTTGGACTTAAAAGCAGTGTTTACAGGATTAATTCAAGCACTGGGAACAATTAGACCACAGGGGGATGATCGCTTTGGGATTTCCTGCCTTGGGGATGCCTCAAAAACACTTTTATTGGATTTAGCGATCGGTGATAGCGTAGCCGTGGATGGGGTTTGCCTCACTGTAGAAAAGATTTTGCCCCAAGGCTTTGTAGCCGCAGCTTCGCCAGAAACCTTAACTCGTACTACTCTAGGGCAGCAGCAGCAAGCAGCAGCTTACGTCAACTTGGAAGGTTCTTTACGGGTTGGTAGCAAGCTAGGGGGGCATTTCGTCACTGGTCACGTAGACGGGATTGGTTGTCTAGATTCAGTAGTACAAACAGCCCAAGCTTGGGAAATGCGGTTTACAGCAACACAATTATTTGCTGACCAGTGGCAAAGACAAATTGCCCGTTACATAGTTCCAAAGGGAAGTATCGCAGTTAACGGTGTCAGCTTGACCGTAGCAGATTGTGATTCAGACAGTAGTTGGTTCTGTGTAGCTGTAATACCCCACAGTTTTGCCGAAACTAACCTGCGTTATTTACAGCCTGGAAGCTGGGTAAATTTGGAAGGTGATATTCTTGGTAAGTATGTCGAAAAGTTTATGGGTTTTTCTGCTTCTGGTAGAGATATCAAAAATAGCGATCGCCAACATGAAATTACGCCCACATTTTTAGCAGAAAATGGCTACTTTTAAACAATTAACAATTAACAATTAACAATTAATTTGGCACTCTGGTTTTGTGTTTACCACTCAACAAGAGCGAAATCCTTGTAGAAGTACGATTAGCAAAGCTTAGGAACCCGCAATTCTTCAAAGCTTAGAACAGCAAAATATTGTTAACGTCCTAATCTCTACTTCGACTGCTATATTTGTTACCTAAGCTTTGCAGAATTGATAATTGATAATTGATAATTGTTAATTGTTAATTGATTAACTGCCTGGTTGGGTGATTGCTTGGGAGGCACGTAAGGAATTAACTAATTGAGCCATAGCATACTCTAATTGCATCCCTGGATCTGTTGCTACCCAGCCTTGAGATGTCAGTTGACGGGCTTCAAAATGTAAATGTGGACCTGTAAATCTGCCAGTGCTACCTACGCGCCCAATTATAGTCCCCTGCTCTACCATTTGACCTGGCTGAACAAAAATTTCTGAGAGGTGACCATAGAGAACTTGTTGAGTTTGGCTACCTTGAAGAATAATTGCTTTGCCATAGCCACCCATCCAGCCTGCACTAGCTACCTGAGCCGGAGAAGTTGCTAGTACTGGTGTTCCCATCGGTGCGCCGATATCAGTACCAGCGTGAAAAGTGCGAGATCCTAATATTGGATGTACCCGCCAGCCAAAGGCTGATGTGATGGATGCGGGAATTGTTAGGGGGAAAATGAAGCTATTGTTACCATTACTTGGCAATAAATGTGGGTAAATATTGGAAATATATGAACTTACTGTTGTTGGTAAGCTTGATAAGCTTGGTGAACTTGGTAAGCTCTGCTGCCCTGCCACCACTGGTGTCAAGCGACGGTAGTTGCTAAAACGAGTTCTTGGGTAACTAGCTTGAATAGGACTAATATTAACTGAGGCAATATTAGCAAATTGTTTATTATTCAGGCTTGGCTTGCTTAAGTTAGGCAGTTGCACAGCAACAGAACGAGGAGCCGCAACACTAATAGTATGATGAGCCGTTGCAACTTCTGGACTCAGTTTTACTGCACCACACAGTCCCCGATATAGTCCTGGTCCCCGTAACACAGTTTTGCAAGTTGAGGCTTGATTCAGGGCAATAGCAGGCTTTTTGTAAGATTGTTGGAGGCGCGAATCGTTTCTACTTACTTTAATAGTGTCGTTATCACTCTTCTCAACAGTAGCATCAACGTAAACATCATTTTTTACTTTAATGGGAAGTTTGGGGCTGGCTGCTGTAGTATTGGGGATGACATTTGGAAGTGCTATTTGTTCAGGCGTAGCTGGTACAACTAAATTTGGATAAGTACGTTTTGGTTTAGCAACAGCAACATCTGAATCATTAGCTGTTTCTGGTGTAGAAGATTTACGTTCTGGGGCTGAAGTTTCACTTATAGAAGCTCGTTTAAAATTACGTTCTGGGGAAGGTTGACGGGCAAAAACTGGTTCCGAATTGCGTTCTGGGGTTGACGGTTGGTGTACTACAACGAAATCTTGATGTCGTTGGGATACAGATGGTGAAGGCGATAAAGGAGCCGAGTTTTTAGGGGCAACATCTAGAAGAGGTTCTGCATCTACAATGACGTTGCGGGGACTTGCTGCTGTGGCAGTAGTGGCTGTATCCTGTATTGGTTCGGCATTGGCAAACATTAACCCATTGCTGAGGACACCTAAACCGCCAACCCAGCCTAATCCTTGGATTAGTAGGGAACGCCGATAAAAAATGCTTAAAGGTGTGGAATGACTGGAGGATTGCTTTGGGTTTTCCGCTTCTATACTCATTATTCTCTCTATATATAAATGTTGGGTGAATTTTAGAAAGTTGTAGTCAACTGAAGTATGAACTATGAACTAAAATTGTCGATCGCTTTTATTCTCGAGCATTTATCCTTTTTTTCATTCTTGATCCTTTAAAGTTGACTTGATAATTATGTAGTCAATCGAGTTTTATTAACGCCAACATCTTTCAGAGTTTTGGCGATGAGCAACTATTGGTCGTAGCCCAAACTGATTGTACCTAGCTTTAGGCAAATTTCTGAGGTGGATTTCTCAGATGGCAAGCTAACTCGCAAATCTCCAGTGGGGGTTACACCTACAACCCTTCCCAGATGTCCATCTACAAGGATAGATTGTTCCTGGTTAATTAGAAGCTTGAGGTAAGAGGACAGCAAAGCGTCTAATTTTTCAACTGAACAGTTTTGGTATCCGGATAAAATTCCTCTAATAGTTATAATCATTAACATTTCTAATGATTTAATCGACTGAATTGCCTGATTTTTAAAGAAAGATATAAGATTAATGCCAGTTTCCGGTACTGGGTTAGCCCAGTTAATCCCAACACCAATGACGGCTTTGGTAATTATTCCTTGGTGGACACGGGTTTGGGTGAGAATACCGCCAAGTTTATGTCCAGTGAGTACCAAATCATTCGGCCACTTGAGTAATACTGGAATACCATGATCGCGTAAGGCGGTGGCTATTCCCCAAGCAGTAGCGAAAGTAAGCATGGCACTGTTGGCTGCGGGTAGATTAGGAGCAACAGCTATGGATAGGTACAAACCACCTTCAGGAGATTGCCAATGCCGTCCCCATTGACCTCGACCTGCGGTTTGTTGGGTGGCAATTACAACTGTTCCTGGTTCAGCGCCTTGATCAATTAATTCCCAAAGCTTGTGGTTGGTAGATGATAATGTCTCAAATCTATGAAATGAAAGCTGTAGAGGTTGATTTTGATTTGCCCCTACTAGGGATTCAAGCTGTTGAGGATCAAATGGCACTGCTGCTAGTTGGAGAATTAGTCACTTAAAATAGCATAGATAATTTTTTTGCTGTCGGCTCACTTATTGTTAATTTATTTACAGATGGATATGAATACTTGGCACTGGCACAGTTGGGAAGGATTACCTTATTTAACTTGTAGCCTGTTGGAACCTTGGTCGCACGGTTTTTTTACTTCTTCATTTTGGACTAAAACTCCTTTGGAATTAGTGGAGGTGATTCAGCCACAAGCTGAAGTTTATCGAGTTAAACAGGTACATGGCAATACAGTGTTAACTCCGTCAATGATAGCGGCTGCTATGGCTGAAGGTAAGGAAGAACAAGAAGGGGGGTTACTACCTGCTGATGGATTGGTGACAGAGAAAGCTAACCAGGCTATCTGGGTATGTAGTGCTGATTGTACTCCGGTATTGATTGCCGATCGCCATAGGGGACAAGTGGCAGCAATTCATGCTGGTTGGCGCGGGACTGCATCTAAAATTGTGCCAGAAGCGATCGCTCGCTTAGTTGCTTGTGGTAGCAAATTAGAAAATTTGCTTGTAGCTATGGGACCTGCTATTTCAGGTGAAGTTTATCAAGTATCTGTTGATGTTGCCACTGTTGTTGGGTCTACTATTTTACCAGCAAATGTGGATCTTGCTACTGAGGAAATTTTAGAGTTTTTACAGGAGTTACCCGATTCACCAGTATTACCAGATCCAGAAAAAGATAAGGTTCGTTTAGATGTGCGGAGAGTTAATGCAATTCAATTGGCACAACTAGGTATAAATTCTGAGCAAATTGCGATCGCGCCTCACTGCACTTATCAAGAACCAGAGAAATTTTTCTCTTATCGGCGAGACAAACTTAAAAAAGTTCAATGGTCTGGGATTGTGAGTTTATAACCTACTACGATTGGCGGTGGTAGCTAAAATTATTGGACGTAGCAGAAGGCAGGGCGAGAAACAGAAGATAAGCATAATATTCTTTCTGACTCCTCCCCCCTCCCTCCTCCCTCCTCCCCCTCTAAGGCAACCAGCGAGGACGAAACCCTGGTAATGGCAGTTGTTGTGGTTGCTGCTGCTGGGGGTTTGAGTCTGCTGTTGGCGGTGTGATGGGAAGTAGCCAAAGTAGACTATTTACGATCGCTTGTCCATCATTAGTGGTCAAACTGCCTGATGTCGGTAGTTTTTTATCGGTGACTAATTGATCGAATAGTAAGGCTAAACCGTCTTGAGATAAACTCATTTGAATGTCACGTTGATTTGGCAATGCCAATATCGGTGTCATTTTAGCTTTCTTAATATCAATTGTGGCTAATAATGGTTGTTCTTGGTATTCCTCAGTTTTCTTTAACTCGGTAATTAGACAGTAGAGTGTATCGGAGCGTGGATCAAACTGAGCGTCTAATATTGAACCTGTGGTTTTGAAAAGTTCTTTTTGTACACCTTGGTTGGTTACTAAAAATAGCGATCGCGTATAATCTGTATTAAATTTCAGCATTGCTGCTGATGCGCCATCTTTGGAAAAGCTGAAAACTTTGGAATACTGAGCCAGAAAATCTAGCGGCTTGGCTTTGGGTGTCATTGGTAAAATGGCAATTCCTTGTCCTTGCGCTACAGCCACAGCAGCACTGTCAGCAGTAATTAAAAAGTCCCCGCCTGGTTGGTTTTCCAATGGTTGAGGTGCCGCATTAGGTCGGATTACCCACAAACCAAACTCTCCTGGTTTGTTTCTGTTCACTCGCTGAACAATAATTGCCTGCCCGTCGGGGGACAGATCAAATTTCATATTTTGGAAATTTTTACTGTCTAATACTAGGTTAATTTTGCCAGCCGTCTCTGGTTTGGTTTCTGGTTTCCCAGGAGACAAAGGATTAATCCCAGTAGTCACTGTGTAAAGTTGTTGTTCAAATATGCCTGGTTTTTGGCTTAACCAGTCGGCAGCAGAAAATAAAATTTTTGTTCCTTCTGGGTAGATTTTAAAGTCGTTAACCGCCAAATCAGCAGGAGTCAACACGGTTTTTTTCTGCTGGGTGACGTTATAGAGGATTAATCGTCCTTTTTCTTGGGGTTCAACACCAATGTATGCGAAAGCGCGATCGCGGGTGCTAAATTGACCATAAAAAGGATCAATTAATTTTCCCTCTTCTTTTCCCAATTCAGTTTTAGATTTATCTTTTGCTCCTTGTAGTTGCACTTTATAGTTAGTGCCATAAAAAACGGGGGCAGTCAATGTGTATGCCATCCGCCGTCCTGCCCAGCTAACTTTTCCTGGTAGGAGTGGATCTATTTGCAAGTTAGCTTCAACACTTGCATGATCCATTGGGCGGTTAAAGTTCATT
Source organism: uncultured cyanobacterium (assembly GCA_963711165.1). GTDB lineage: Bacteria > Cyanobacteriota > Cyanobacteriia > Cyanobacteriales > PCC-9333 > Crinalium. The sequence goes on from CAVQDG010000086.1 coordinate 25,164, forward strand.
GTAAATGAAGTATCTTCGGCTCCAACTTGTTGATTCTGCCAGCTAAAATTGCGTACACGAGGCGCTGTGCGATCGCCATTCCAAATCAGCACACCAATTAGCACTATCAATACTATCATCAGCGCGATCGCTGCGCGGTCTAATGGTTGCAGAACTTTAAATTTATCAGCTTTATTTGATATTTTTTCCATTACAAGCTAATAATTATAAGGATTTTTGGGTTGAGGAATCTGCTTAAGTGAATTAGCTGCAATTGTCAGTTGACGCTTGCCGTTGAAGTTTTCTGTCGTCATTATCCCTTCTATTTGTAACCAAGTATCGGCGGGGTAAGCTTGGGTAGATTGGGTTAGCTTCACAGGTAAACCTACAGGATAAGCATCAGCAGCACAACAGGTAATCACAAACCGAGAAATTAACAAATATTGCTCAGGCAATGGTTCGTCTTTAGGATAAACAACAAAGCCATCTATCTTGACTTTTTGCCCTGTATATGCGTCAGGTTCGGGGTAAACACTGAGAGTCCGCGCCCAATCAACGAGCGATCGCTCTTCGGGTTTTTGGGAACTGCGAAACGCTTGCGGATGGGAACGGGTGATAGTAACAGATTCAGCTACTCCGCGTTGATTTGCTGTTTGACTAGCAAATACTTTAGGAGTAATTAATAAACCTAAAATAGCTGTTGCCAATAGCAACCCACTACTCCAACCTGGAGGAAATAAAGTAATGTGTTGAGGCATTTGTCCAGTGGGTTCTACTCTTCTACGTTTACTCTTTCTAGCATTAGAAAACCTTTGCATCAATGTATTCAGCAGTTGGATTAACTTCACAAAGCCGATTAGCAATAACATTACACCTGTAACAACGACTAGCCAAAAGTAATCTGGGTGAATCAGCAAGTTTAAAGTATCAGTAAGCCAATATTTTAACAGCATTCCGCCCCACGCAAGCATGGCAAGGATGTCTAATAAAGACAACAAAAAAGACCACCCCCAGGAGTTACCCTGAGATTTAGCACCAAATGATTTAGCTGACATGGAAGTTAATAAATAGGGTTAACAGAAAAGTTAATAGCGCGGCAAGACCAAATAAATAAAATACCGCTTTGGGGCGGAAGACAGATAACATTAAACCAATGCCCTTGAGGTCAATCATCGGACCAAATACTAAAAATGCCAGCAATGAGCCACTGGTAAAGGTAGCAGCAAAGGAAAGGGCAAAAAAGGCATCTACTGTTGAACAGATAGAAATTAATCCTGCCAACAACATCATCGCTGCAATAGATGTAATTGGTCCTTGACCAAGGTGGAGGATAACTTCTCGTGGTATAAGTACTTGAATAGCAGCCGCGATCGCACTTCCCACTACTAAAACCCCGCCTAATTCTCGTAACTCCTGAACGGTATTTTCTACTAATAAATTTAGTCTGTCAGCTAGGGGTTTTTTATTTGTTGATGCCACCAAAGATGCTTGTAATACACTGGCATCCATGCGTAGGGTTTGACCACTTTGACCTAATAAAAAAGTACCAGATTGTAACAAAAATGGTTTATCTTCTACTTCAGATACTTCCTCAGTTTTATCTGGGAATATCATTATGGAACGAGCCACTGCTGGTTGCAAAAGTGGTCGGGGATCAGACTGTAAGCTAAAAACACAGCCAATAATTGTAGCAATTAGTAAGGAAAATCCTACCCTCATTACTACAATTTCTGGCTGATCCCGAAAAGCTATCCAGGTTGACCAAATTACAATTGGATTAATAGTTGGCGCTGCTAGTAAAAAACCGACCGCGACTGGTACAGGTACACCCTGCATCAACAAGCGTCGCGCTACTGGAACATTGCCACACTCACAAACTGGGAACAGAAAGCCCATCACGCTGCCCACAAAAGCACCTAAAATTGGGTTACGGGGCATCATTGCAACCAGTTTGCGCTCATCCACAAATAGCAGTAGCAAACCGGATAGCAATACCCCCAGCAGTAAGAAAGGCATTGCCTCGACTAATAAACTTAAAAAGATGGTAAAGGCATTGTTTAGCTGGTTCATGCGGTTATCTTAACAATTAACAATTATCAATTAACAATTAACAATTATTAGGACATTTTGATACTCCATACAAATTATTAATCCTCACCTCGTTTTCCTTCCCATCCGCAACGCAGTATTGAGGTACTTCCTGCTGTTGAATGTTAAAAATCCACCCTCATTGTCTAGCTGATGACTGATGACACCAAAGCTGAACCTTAATTAAGATAGTCTACCGTGGTAACTAATCATAGTTTTACTATAAATAACTACTTGTTAGCTATTGTGTCAAATAAATTTTTATCTCTACCCTCGGTATCCCAAGCAAGTAATCAAGACTTACGTTTAGAGTCAACCTTGCGGGAACTGCCACTTTATCAGTTTGAAGTGCCAACTAGCTGTTTAGGGGTGGACGTTGCAGAAATTTTTGAGCAGTACCCCTTGCTTCCAGGTGCAATCTTAATTGATCAGGGGAAGTTTGTCGGCATGATTTCACGACGGCGCTTGCTGGAATATTTGCTACGTCCCCAAGGTTTAGAATTATTTTTAAATCAACCGCTTCATGTTTTGTATAGCTATGCGCGTACAGAGATGTTGCTGGTTAATGATAGTACACCTATTTTAGTAGCAGTACAGCAAGCACTGAGGCGATTGCCTGAATTGTTGTCTGAACCAATAGTCGTAAAAGTTGAACCAAATAGCTATCGGTTGTTAGATTTCCAAGAATTAAATATTACTTCTTGGCAAATTCGGGGAATTGAAACTCAGGTACGTTATGAACGCGCCCAAACTCAGATGATTCAAACTGAGAAGATGGCAAGTTTAGGACGTTTGGTGGATGGGGTAGCTCATGAAATTTTAGATCCAGTTGGTTTTATTTGGGGCAATTTAACTCATGTTTCCAGTTATACTCAACAGTTGCTAGAGTTAATGTCTGCTTATCAAGCTAATATTACTGAAGTTCCCGCAGTAATTACTGAACTTGAAACTGATATTGAGTTAGATTATTTACAAGAGGATTTACCAAGAGCGATCGCTAGTATTCAGTCAGGCGCAGAACGCCTGAAAAAATTAGCTGTGGCTTTACAAAACTTTTGCCATATTGATGAAGTTTATCCCAAACCTGCTGATTTACATAGTTCTCTTAATCACATTATTTTATTATTAAAAAGTCGTTTATCTAGTAATATTAAGATTGTTAAAAATTATGGACATTTGCCACCCGTACCCTGTTTTATTGGGCAGATACATCAAGTATTTATGAATATATTGACTAATGCTATTGATGCCTTAATCAATCATGCACTTAGTCGAAAGTTTGCTCAAGAATTACATCGAAAATCTCATCTAAATTCTGATTACAAGCCTCAAATTACCATTACGACTGAAGTAATTGCCCAAAAATCTCCCTATAGGGGTGTTCCCGATCACCGGATAGTTTCTATTAAAATTGCCGATAACGGTACTGGAATGTCCCCTGAGTTACAACAACAAATTTTAGAATCTTTTTCTATCGCTAAACGTGCTGATAAAGAAACTAGCTTGTCTGTCAGCTATCAAATTATCAAAGCAAAACATGGGGGAGAATTTATGATGCGATCGCAATTGGGTGTTGGCACAGAATTTGAAATTTTACTACCATTAGTTTAATCAATTAACAATTATCAATTAACAATTATCAATAAATATTATTAGGATCTATACCCATCTTGCGTAAAAGATCGGCTAAAAGTGCCGCTCGACGTTCTGCCTTTAAAGCTCTTTTTTCTGCCTTTGCAACACGATCATTTGCTATTTTTACTAAGTCATCTAAATAATGCTCAAAGCTATGAATTGCTTTTTGCTTAACATACATTAATAAGTCCGGTGAAGAGGGAGTTGTTTGATGTTTTGCTACAGGTTGATGCTCAGGATCAACTGCCAATACCGAGCATTTTTCTGATGGCGTTTCTGAATCTATTGATTGAATCTCTAATTGAGTTTTATCGGAATTTATTCCAGCTTGATTAAAAACAACTTGAGCTAATTCAGGCTTATTTGAATTTCCTCTTATATTTTCGATGATCGTTGCACTTGAGCTATTTACTGAATTTTGCATAACTTCCTCAACTATTTGAGATTGAGGTAATTTATTTGCCCAAAGAACTTTATCGAAACGGTTTAAATTAATTTGACCTACCAAGGTTTTTAGTTCAAAAACTGCTTGGGCAACAGTAATATTTTGAATAGGATACCATTGATTTCTGGTATAAAATAAAATATTTAATTGTAGTTGGCTGCCATGCTTTTGTGTGGGCCACCATTTTTTCCATAAAGTTACAGCCTCAGTATAAAATACTTGATAACCTTCGGGTGCTTTGTACTGTTGATATTCTATAAAATCTTTTTGCTTTGCTTGTCCATGATTAACAAAATTATTTTTTAAAAGAATTTCATTAATTTGTTCAAAATATTGACTTCCCTGTTTGAGCAATGCTGAACGCTTCTTAGCAGCTAATGTGATCAATGCCAACATTTCTGCTTTTTTGGTGGTTAATTGTATTTGCCCACCAAGATTTTCAATCCGCAGGTTTTCGCTGGCTAAAAGTTCGGTTGTTCCTTCAGCAAACTTTTGGATTAATGCGGCATCATCAATAGGGGAATTATTATCGGACATAATCTTAAAATTGATATTTTTACATCATAATATTTAATTGTTGCAAAAATTTTCGGGAAATAATCATATTTTTAATGTAGAGACGTGCCATGGCGCGTCTCTACATACGGTTAACCGATATACCGCTTGCTCGAATCAAAGCGATACTAGAAATTGAACTGATTTTAGCCACTATGTCAGACTCGACTTCATTACGCGATCGCTATCTACAATTATTAGACGAAATTGTTCAAATTACCCTTAAAGGGCAAATTCGCTCTAAAGAACAGGTTTATCAAATGCTGGTAAAAGATATCAGTGTTGGTACTGGTGAAATTTTTGAGCGCTGTTTAGATGAACGCCTGACTTCTACCCAACATGAAGTAGATAATAACTTACAACCAGCAACCGCTACTAGACGGTTACGGGCGCTAAAGACTATTGAGGGAGAATGGCAACGCTGGCAAAAGGATAACAGAATTGGGAGTGCGATCGCACAAGCAGTACAACAAATCATCACTGCTGAACCCTCCAATCGCCTCGCTACTGTATTGCGGATCATAGACCCTAACCAGCAACAAGTTTTAACTTTAGAACAGTTACAGCAGTTAGCAACAGCCTTACAGCAACAAATAGCAACAAACCCAGATAGCGATTTGCAACAAGTCGCGGAAATTGCGACTGGACTTACTCGCGGAATAAATTCCTGGCAGCGCTTGCAAGGCGATTTAGTTAGCTGGATATATGAAGGAAATCGCGGTTCATTAGGATTTGGTGGTGTCCCTGGACAAAGTGGCCCTTGGGCGTTGTGGGCGAAACAGGTAAATAGTTCATTACCTTCTAGTGTATTTCACACCCTCGCCAGTAATGAATCGCTGGTAGAATTTGCAGCTAATCAAAGTAGTGTAGAACTTAGCGATTGGGTTGAGTTAACGGTAGTTTTACAATGCTTGCAGCGTGGGTTAGTAGAGTGGTTTGACAAACTAATTTATGATTCCCAAGTGGGATTTAAGTTATCTATTTCTATCTTTTTGACGTTTTCCGTCGTCTGGTCGCAATTGGCAAGTGGTTTTAACTACGGTGGTAGATTTACCTTCTACGCGGATGCTTGTTTTCAGTTAACGATGCAAATTCTCCGCGCTTTTTCGCAGCGATCATATTTTCCTCTATATGGTGGTATTTTTGCTTCCTTTGCGGGGAACTATTTAAGAGACGCACTTAATTATTTAGATGAACCACTACGACGAGTTGCAGGTACGACGGAGAAAGCCCGGATTTTAACTTTAGTCGGTTATTCCTTCCGCACTCAAGGTAAATACGATCAAGCAACAGCTTTCCATCAAGAAGCTTTAGAGATTGCCCGTACAGCAGGCGATCGCATTTGTGAAATTGCCAGCTTTAATCATCTTAGCCGGATCTGTGTCGGTCAAAAAAATTATTCCCAGGCAATTAATTATAGTCAACGGGCATTAATTCTCGCTCGTCAAACTGGGGATAAATTAGGAGAAGCAAATGCGTTAGCTAACTTGGGATATAGCGAAGTGTTCCAAGCGCAACAATTAGAACAAATAGAAGCATTAGTTTACGAGAGTGCGATTAACTACTTAGAACAAGGTCTGAATTTATCAGAGAGATTAGATGATAGTCAAAGTAAAGCTTTGTGTCTTAGTAGTTTAGGTATTGCCAATGTAATTTTAGAACAACCACAAGATGCGATCGCTTATTTAGAATCTAGCCTGCAAGCTGCTCAATTTTCTGGCGATTTGTACCTGCAAGGTCTTAGTTTAGCTTATCTAGCTGAAGCTTTATATAACTTAAAAAACATAGATAAAGCTGTTTTAGCTGGTTGTTTAGGAATGTATCTTTTAGAACAAATTGCAGCTAAAGAATGGCGGCAACCAGCCGGATTAATTACCATCCTACAAGGACAAGTGGGAGTTGAAGCTTTTCATAAATTATTACAGCAACAACGTCCTCAAATTATTGCCGTGATTGGTGTTGATGGATATGATTACATTCCGCAACTTATACAGCAGTATCAACAATCAACTATGTAACAAATAACTTAATAATTCAATCCTGGGAATGTGTTCATTAATACAGCGTCATCAGCAATGGTCATAAATTGCCTAAAAGCAGTCTGGGCGCTGTTTTCATTTATTTATATAAAGCAACTAACTATTCTGTGATTTGCATCACTTAGGTATTTTATGGTTTCCTATATTGTTTATAAAGTTGGTTAATTACTACTAAATATTAACTGAAATTAAAGATACATCTTTAGGCGTAGAGCTAGTTTGGGGATCAAAATGAAAACTTGAGATAGCATTAAAAAAGAAAGAGTTTAGGAAATAACTTGTATAAACTTTTGTTAAACCAAAAGCCAAGAATTAATTAGCAACATTCCTTAATAAATATCTGACTTAAATAACAGCGTGAGCAACAAAACTTTACATCAAGATTTTTCTAATTCACAAATTTTGAAACCAAAATTTTCCTCAAGATTTTTTAACGCTAAAAACGTTGCTCAGTTACTGCATCAACCAGAATTAGTAGGTAACCCAATGGTAGCCAGCATTTGGAAAACTCTTAAAGAAGCTGAACAAAAATCTCCCCACTTGAATAATGAGTGCGAGATTTCCAACTGTGAGGCTGCCAAAACTATAAATAAACGCCAGCAATTTCAAGTAGCACTACACGCAGAACCACAAAGTTGTATGATTTGCAGTGGCTTATTACTGCGTCATATCCGCCAAAACGGGTTGTATTGGGTCTGCACATCTTGTCGTCAAGAAGTGCCAACAATCTTGTCACAGCAACTACCACGCCACACCAGACCCCAACCAGCAGTTGCTTTTGCTAGATAGATAATAAGTAGCTAGGTGGAAATAAACCTAATAATTAGGATGGTCATGGGTCATTGCTAATTCAGGCTTACGCAGAAATCCCCCTAAATCCCCCTTAAAAAGGGGGACTTTGAATTCCCCCCCCCTTTTTTAGGTAGGGGGGATTTATGTTTTAGGCTTTCGGTGCGTAAGTCCTATAATTGCTAATTGCTAATTGCTAATTGTTAATTGTTAATAAGCCAGGGGGAGGATTAATTTCAATTCGTTTTTGTGGGATATCTACTACAGGGACAATTTCTTTTACAAAAGGAATTAAAACTGTTTTAGGTGATTTTTGTTTGCTATCAGATTGTGAAGTAGATGCTGATGTCTGATGCTGCTTGACTTCCAACAAATCATTCCCTGCTGAGATAACAGAGACTACTACCCCTAAATTTTCCCCTGTAAGCTGGTTGAATACTTCTGCACCAACCAAATCTATGATGTGATATTCGTCTTCTGCAAGGGTAGGGCGATCGCTCTCTGGTACCATTAATTGATAACCACGTAACTCTTCTACTTGGCTACGCTCTTCTATACCAGCTAATTCGACTACATATAAATTTTTGCCAGCAAGATAATAACCACCCAACAATTCAATTGGTTGAGGTTCATTTTCCCCTGGTTTCAACAGCCAGCGTTGTCCTGGTTCCTCAAACCTTTCAGGAAAGTCAGAAGTAGGATAAACGCGCATCTCGCCGTTTAAACCTTGAGGCGCAACAATTGTTCCAATTTCTAACCACTCAGAATTAGCCATAACAATTATCAATTAACAATTAACAATTAACAATGACCGATGACCAATGACCGATGACCAATGACCGATGACCAATGACCAATGACCAATGACCAATGACCAATGACCAACATAAAAGTTACATTCCAGCTACTTACCAGATAAATAATACTTCTTTTTCGTCACTTGGCTGTTTGACAGGAGCATTAGACTCAGGAATGATATTTTTATCACTACTAGATGAGTCTAATGAACGTAAAGCAGGTTTGTCATCTGCGTCAAAAGTCAGACTGAGTTCACTTGATGGTGATACCATAGTCTGTAACATTTTTATTTTACGAATATTATCAACGGAACGTGCTATTCCTACTGGGTCATTAATTTTTTCACGAATGCTTAATGATTGCTGCAACAACTCCATTGCTTGTTCTGGTTTTTTAAGATAGAAAGAAATTATCCCCAGGTTGTGGAGTGTTCTTGACTCTCCAACTTCATCGCCAACTTCTTGATAAATTTTTAGCACTTGTTGGTAGGTATTTAGCGCATCTCGATACTGATGACTGCGATATTGTTCAACTCCTTGCTTAAATAACTGAGTTGCTTGAACGGCTGGAGTTTGGATGGCGTTATTGCTATCACCGATAACATTTATATGAAGAGAAGAATTTGCTGCTGCGGGTAAAGTATAGCTGGCAGCAACTATTAGGCTAGAGATAAGTAAACTGAAAAAATTCATCGGCGATCGCATATATTGAACTTATGTATTTAGTGTGTTAGTAGAAAACACTACCCTAGCATTGTGAAAAAAGCTAACCGCTATAAGCTGTTGTGTATTTAAATTGTATGTTTTAGAGGGAGAGGAGGGAGGAGAGAGGAGGGAGGGAACAGGGTTTGATAACTTTTGTCTCAATTAAAAATGTAAGATTTAAATGCGCCTTAGCTTATTAAGGCGTAGGTAAAGGAGAGGGAGAGGGAGAGGGTGCTGGCGTAGCTTGCTCACCCGCTTCTGTTAGCTGTTGTGGAGTGATACTTTGCACAAGATTTAAAGGCATTTGATATTGACTAATAACTTGAGCATAACCCGAATTCAAGTAAATTCTATATCGTAACTCTCCAGCAATATACGTTTTGAAAAAAGCTAAACTTAATGCCTTCATATATTCATAGGCAATCTCTGGGTTAGGTCCAAGTGCTTGAGCAGGTAAGGGTACAGCACCTTCTGATACTTTCAAAGTAGAAAAATGAGTGCCTCCTTTTAGTAATACTAAAAATTTATTGGGAGTAGTTAGCCAGGTAAAAGGTTGAATTTGTTCTGATAAAGGTGGGGTGACAGCATCAGCACTACCAGAGACAATCATTGTCGGAATTTTAATTTGGCTAATTTGACTTTCCCCAAACAAACTGCTAGAAACTGGGTTAATGGCGATCGCAGCTTTGATTCGTTCATCCTGCAACTGATAATTACTTGGTGGTAGCACTAGCCCCTGACATTGCAGTAATAAAGATAGATTTAAAGAATTTTGCGAGTTCACACAATCTTTTCGCAGTTGCTCAAAATTCAGCTTCGCACCAGCTAAAGCTAAACTGGTGTAGCCTCCAAAAGACTGACCAAGAACACCAACCTGTTGCAAATTCAACTTTTCTGGAAACAATCTACCCAATTCATCTAATAAATACTTAATATCTAACGGTCTATCAACCAACTCGCTAGGAACAACCAGAGACCTAGCAAAACCACTAAGTACAGATTCTATTTTCTTGGTATTACTACCAGGATGTTCTGGTACAGCAACAGCAAATCCGTAAGAAGCTAAATGTTTTGCTAAATACTCAAATGTCTCACGATTATCTCCCAATCCATGAGAAATTACTACCAAAGGTAGAGGACGCTGATTAGATGTTTGGGGTAAATAAACATCTACAGGAAAAACGCGCCGACGACGAATATCATTTAAATTAATTGTTTGCTTTTTCCAGGTAAATAATCCTGGTTTCCGAATGTCTTGTAACCCAGAGAAATTAAACAAAGAGCGGGCGGATGCTTCAGTTGTAGCTTCTTGTTGAACTGCGGCGATCGCATTTTGAGATTCCCCAATTAGGTTATTCAACTCACCAAGAACCTGAAGACCTCGCTCCGTATTAATCCTAATCCCATAAGTGGGAAACTTTTTCAACACATTTAACGGTGTCAAACCTTCTTTTGAAGCAGCAGACTGAATCATCGCTGCCCGAATCGCATAAAAACCTGGTTGATTAGCTTTAGTTTGAACTACCTCCCCAATTCGTTGCAGCAAAATTTCTCCAGTAGGCGAATATAGAATCTGGGCTATTCTTACCGGACTTATATTCGCTCGCCTCACCAGTAAAAGGCGTAATTGCTCAAGCTGTTTTTGATTAAAAAACCGAGCGTAAGTAGCTAATTCTGGGTCAATTTTGCCTGATCTTGCATACACTTCCAACGCAGAAACAGGCAAAGAAAAGTCAAGCGGACCATAAGTTACATATATCTTCTCAGCGCTTAAAACAGGTTTTGATGCCAAACTTGGAAGTAGTAAACAGCCTAAATTTAACAATACAATGCTTAACTTAGCCGTTAGGGACATAGTAGGCGGAGTAAGTCTATGACTGGGTTGCTTCCACCGAGGAAATCTAGTTTTAGTAGCGATCATGTCAGTAGTTAAAGCTAATAAAGGATTTAATCACTTAAGACATCATCGGTCAGATAATCAGCAACGGTACACTTAAGACAGAAAATGTTATTTATTAGCAGATTTAGTTGAGGAAAATTATGATGACACAAACAAACAGCGAACTAACTTTAGCAGTGCCACTGTTGGTTTAGTGGTTAGTTTGATATTTAAACGTTAAAGGCGATCGCCTTTAACCAAAACAGAAAAATCGTTTTTTATGCACGTTTGAGCTTAATTGTCAAGCGACTAACTATAAAAACATAAATATTTGGTTTTGTCTTTACCTTTTGTAGTTATGTAAGTAACAATCTCTCTTATTTGCTGTGAAATTTAATTGTTTGGTAAAAGCATGGAAGCATTAAAAGGACGAGACTTATTAAGTTTGGCAGACTTAAGCACTGATGAAATCCACGAATTGTTAGATCTAGCCGCTTCTCTCAAATCTGGTGCAGTTAAGTTGCGGTGTAATAAGGTGCTGGGACTGTTATTTTATAAAGCTTCTACCCGAACTCGTGTCAGTTTTTCTGTAGCGATGTACCAACTAGGCGGTCAAGTAATCGATCTCAATCCAGGCGTTACCCAGGTAAGCCGAGGGGAACCTTTAGCAGATACAGCGCGAGTATTAGATCGCTATCTTGATATTCTAGCAATTCGGACATTTGAGCAGCAGGATTTAGAGACTTTTGCTAATTATGCTCAGATTCCCATTATTAACGCTTTAACAGATTTAGAGCATCCTTGTCAAATTTTGGCAGATTTATTAACTGTTCAGGAATCCTTTGGTTCACTAGAAAATCTCACTTTGACTTATTTAGGCGACGGCAATAATGTCGCCCACTCCCTGCTATTAGGCTGTGCTTTAGTGGGAATGAATGTTAGAGTTGCTACCCCTGAAAAATTTCAGCCAAATCAGCAAATTGTGCAGCAGACAAAAGAAATTGCTGCGACTAAAGGTACAGAAGTAATCATTACTCAAGATGCTCAAGCAGCCGTTAAAGGATCTTCTGTAATTTATACCGATGTTTGGGCAAGTATGGGGCAAGAAGATCAGGCTGGCTCGCGCATTCCTATTTTTGAACCATACCAAGTTAATGAACAACTATTAACCCTGGCAAATTCAGATGCGATTGTGCTGCACTGTTTACCCGCCCATCGGGGAGAAGAAATCACCGACGGCGTAATGGAAGGAAAACAGTCACGAGTTTGGGAGCAAGCAGAAAATAGAACGCACGCCCAGAAAGCATTGCTAGTTAGCCTTTTAGGGGCAGATTAATTATAGGGAGGAGAGAGGAGGGAGGGGGGAGGGGTGAGAAAAATTTTCGCGGCGGGCTGCTTCATTCTCTCAAATTCCCGCAGCATCAAGGATGGGGCTATACCAACAAAGCCCGCCTGCCGAGGCTAGTATCTTGTGTTTCCTGTTCCCTTTTGTCATGACTACTATCTAAACCATTAAAGTAATAAATTGCGCTCCCTCCCCTTTATAAGGGGAGGGCTGGGGAGGGGTAAGATCAGGAATTTTGCCAGAAGTTTATTTAAACAAGCAAGCGAGACGCTTGCACTACAGATACTTTCCAAGAAAGATCGCGCATTCTGCTTAGATAATTACCACTAGACAAATTGCTGCCATTAATAGTACGAATGTTCTATAGATAGTAGTAATCAGTATTTAGTTAGAAGATTACAGTAAAAATTTCAGGTTGAAACTTCTGGGTCAAATTTCCCAAGTTTTAGCCTAGAAAGCACAAAAACTCAACCTCTAATTTTCAAAGAGAGCAAATTGAAAACTGATAGCTAAGAATAACTAAGGATTTTTAGATCTATGGAACCCCTGACAGACGCTCAACAAAAACTTTACGATTGGCTAGTAGATTATATTAGCCAACATCAACACGCCCCTTCAATCCGGCAAATGATGCTGGCAATGAACTTAAAATCACCAGCACCAATTCAAAGCCGCCTAGAACATTTACGCCTTAAAGGATATATCAACTGGACAGAAGGTAAAGCACGCACACTTCGGATTATGCGTGGCGCTAGTGGAGTACCAGTTTTAGGAACAATTGCTGCGGGTGGTTTAGTTGAACCATTCACCGACATAGTGGATCATATAGATTTCTCTCAAATATTTCGCCAGCCAGATTATTTTGCGCTGCGGGTAGTTGGTGACAGCATGATCGAAGACCAAATTGCCGAGGGAGATATGGCGATCATGCGACCTGTACCAGAGCCAGAAAGAGTTAAAAATGGCACTATTGTAGCAGCGCGAGTTGAAGCACACGGGACAACTTTAAAACGCTATCACCGTCATGGAGAGACAATTACTCTTAAACCGTCTAATCCCAAGTACGATCCGATTAAAGTAATGGCTAATCAAGTGGAAGTACAAGGGATTTTAGTAGGTGTTTGGCGTGGCTACGACTCCGTGCTGAAATCAACACCCAAGCGCCAGCAGCAAACATAAGCTTGTTTAGCAATTGTTAAATACAATTAATCCTAATAGCTACTTGCCATGTTTGTGCCATGATGCTATAGGCTAAAATGATCATATCAAATTGCTGATGAAAGCAGTTCAATCTTTTCTGCAAGTTTTTCAGAGTCGCAAAATGGCGGCTCTATTATTTCTGGGCTTGGCTTCTGGTCTGCCGTTATTATTGACGAGTAAGACTTTACAAGCTTGGATGACATTAGAAAAAGTTGATTTAACCGCAATTGGGTTATTCAGCTTGGTAAGTTTGCCCTACTCTTTAAAGTTTATCTGGTCACCTTTACTAGATCGTTATGTCCCGCCATTTTTAGGTCGGCGGCGTGGTTGGTTAGTGATCATGCAAGTAGGATTGCTAGTAGCGATCGCAGCTATGGCTTTGCAACAACCCAGACAAGCACTGCAATTATTGGCTGTCAATGCTTTGTTAATAGCCTTCTTCAGCGCCAGCCAAGATATTGCGGCTGATGCCTACCGTACCGATGTTCTTGAACAAAGGGAAATGGGAGCAGGTGCGGCAATTTTTGTTTTAGGTTATCGCCTAGCTTTATTAATTACTGGGTCATTGGCATTTATCCTAGCTGATAGAATGCCTTGGCAGACAGTTTACCTGTTTCTAGCTCTGCTAATGAGCATCGGGTTGATCGCTTCATTTTTTGCTCCTGAACCAGCATACAGTGAACAACCACCAGCTTCATTAGCAGATGCCTTCACTCTGCCATTCATCGAATTCTTTCAACGCTCAGGTTTAGTTCAGGGCATATTAATGCTAGTTTTTATCGTTCTATATAAATACGGTGATGCTCTAGTTAATAATATGTCCATCCCTTTTCTGATCCAAATAGGTTTTAGCCAAACAGACATTGGAGCAATTCAAGGTGGTTTTGGACTGATCGCTACTATTGTTGGTACTCTAGCAGGTGGAGCAATCCTCAGTAAAATCGGTATCAATCGCTCATTATGGGTGTTTGGCGCTCTTCAAGCTGTTAGTAACTTAGCTTACTTTGTACTAGCTCAGGCAGGAAAAAGTTATCAGTTATTAGTACTTACCATCAATATTGAAAACTTCTGTGCAGGTTTGGGAACCGCAGCCTTTATTGCTTTTTTAATGAGTCTTTGTAATCAGCGTTTTTCTGCAACTCAGTATGCTTTACTCTCTAGTCTGATGGCAGTTAGTAGAGATATTTTAGTAGCACCTGCTGGTGGTTTAGCCAAATCTACTGGCTGGCCTTTGTTTTTCATCATTAGCATCATAGCAGCTTTGCCTGGATTGTTATTATTACCTGTATTCGCTCCTTGGAATGCTCGTCCAGCAAGCGACATCCCTAGAGATGGATCAGATGCTCACCAATAAAAGTTAAAAAATTAATTGTTAGATCAATTAATCGAATAATCACTTTAAATTCAAACTAGATCATGTGCAATTGCACACTTACCAATAATTATGAATTTCCTGCGTCAGTATATTGCCCCTTTTTTGATTTTATTGGTTTTTCTTGTAGCCCTACTAGCTGTCAGCATTCGCAGTTTCTTACCAGAAGATATGGCAGCACCAGCACCAATTGAATCAGTAAACAGTGACCAGTTATCAGTGATCAATGACCAATTAATTACTTTTGTTGATTACTGTTAACTTTTAACTAATAAAAAAGTGACAGATTTATTACTAAATAATTACCAACTACGCAGAGGATCAGGAAAAGACAAAGCATTACTGGTAAAGTTCATGCAATTAACTTACCAGGAACTTTTTCTGGAGCAGCAAGATTTTTCCCATCTAGCTGTAACAGTTGAAAGATATTTCTCTCAAGAAACGCCGTTGTGGTTGGTAGAATTTTTGGGGAATGAAAAACAGGAAACCCCCTCAATCTCTAATGAGCAGGGGGGGTTAATTAGAAAGGTTTCTGCTGTTCGGGGGATCGCGTGTTTGTGGTTAGGGAATGCAGTAGATCAGGTGCAGGGCGATCGCTTTTCTCACATTTTTTTACTTTATGTTAGCCCCGCTCACCGCCTCCAAGGAATTGGTTCGGCTTTGATGCGCCATGCAGAAGACTGGGCTAAGTCAAGAGGCGATCGCCAAATTGGGTTGCAGGTGTTTGAAATCAATACACCTGCTGTAAATCTTTATCGCCAGCTTGGTTATCAAACTCAGTCACTCTGGATGGTAAAACCTCTAAGCAAATAGTTATAGCAATTAGCACTTAGCTATTAGCAGTTAACTGCTACTTTTTGTTTTTCCTATTACCAAAACCTTGAGCTTTTTTCTTGATTTTACCTTGATTTGAAGTAGATTTGTCAGCGCGATCGCCAACGCCATTAACAGATTGAGTTTCGTTAGTTTCAGCCGTTTTGGTAGCAGATTTATTACTACTACTTGGCTGATTTTTCGCAGCTATTGCATCAGGCTCTACAAACTGCTTACCGCAATCTTTGCAAATATACTTTTGCTTATCTTTACGGTGACCATTTTTTCTCAGTTGAGTAGAATCACACACAGGACATTTAACCTGTGTTTCCTCTTCACTATCAGAGATAGTCGGCTGTATGGATAACTCTGGGGATGTGATCTCTGGGGAACTAGGGCTAAGGCTATCCTCGTTTGTCTTGGTTTCCTCAGTTGGCGATGAAACCTGTTGTGATTCTACGGGCGCAGGTGTCTCTAGTTGAGGCAATACCTCTGCAACAGTCGCCTGTTCAACTTCTGGAGCCTGAGAGGGTGTTTCTTCCAATACAGGCGTTTCTGGTGCTACAGGAGCCTTATCTGTTGATTCTAAGCTACTACCTGGTGTCACTTCGGTAGCATTTTCCTCAGTAGCATTTTGCTCATTAGCTACTGTCTCTGGTACAGATGCTTCTTCCTCTACAGCTTGAATTTCGACTTCATCTGCTGGCGGCGCTTCAGTTATGAAGGTTTCTGCTGCTAGAGATGGTGTTTGCTCTACATCAAAAGAAGGTGTAGGACTTTCTAATGTTAATTCCTGAGACGGTATCTCCTCTTCATACGGTGTTTCTGGCGCTACAACAGGCGCGATCGCCTCTGTTTGGGAGTTACTAGGAAATTCAACCTGAAGAAGCGTTTCCTTTGCTGGAGGCGCATCTTCGGCTGTTGTAGAGGTTTCTGCTACAGCCGGATCTGGTGTCTTTTCTACTTGAGTATCTGTCTCCAGCACAGTAGATTCCTGTGTTTCTAGCGCTGGTATTTCCTGTAGGATTTCAGGCATTTTAGCAACTACCGATCTGGAAGTAATTGCTGAATTGATGCTTTCTTCTACCTGAGTATCTTCGTCTCTTGCCAGATGCGACTGTGCAACTTTTTGAGCCGCGATCCAGTTGGGGTCAGGTTGGGGAAGTTTCGGGGCAAAAACTACCTGATTTAATGGCTTAGGGGGAGCCATGCGACTGATGCGATCGCCAATATTTTCAGGAATCGCATAAATGACAGGCATAACGGTTGGCTTTGATACAGCATCTCGTACCAGAGCAGCAATGTGTTCTGAAGGATCAAGGGCAGGTCCTGGAGCAGGTGTTTCTGTAGTATCAGGTAAAATATTTTTGGATACTGAATTGACCACCAGTGGTGGCGGCATCAAATCATGTATTTGTCTGTGATACTCCTGGTTTCGCGCCAGTGGGGGTACAAATCGGATAGCACGAGCCATCCGTCGATAAGATTCTAAATATTCTGTCACATTAGCGCTCCATGAGACTTATAAAATCAAGCTCTCAGTGTCGTGTAATATACCAAATTCGCTTTTACAATTAGACAAACACGCTCTGAATGTTAGTTTTCTTAACTAAAAATCGGATTTTTTGTAGGTATGCTCATGATAAAAATGCTGGAATCGAGTTGAATAAGGTAATTTATCAGATATGTACAATGATGAAGACCTAACCCTACTCGATCAGTATGCTGAACTCGAAAGTCCCCTCGATCAGCTAGAACCAATTGATGCCGAGCCTGAAGCTCCTCAGATTGATCCCGAAGCAATGCTGGCACTCTTAGAGAGTGCCGCAACGCCACAACGGATGCTGGCAGCTAGAGCTTTTTGTGAGCTACAGGATGACCGCGCTATCCCTCGTCTGATTAGTCTGCTGACAGACGCTTGCCCATTAGTGCGGGTCAGTGCTGCATACGCTTTAGGACGCAACCCCAGTACAACAGCAGTGGATCAGTTAATTGCTCAACTCAACCGTGATTGGAATGGCTATGTCCGCAAGGGTGTTGTCTGGGCTTTGGGTAACTGCCGCGATCGCCGTTCTTTAACTCCCCTAACTCACGCCCTCAAAACCGATATCTCTGCGGTACGCCTTTGGGCTGCTAGTTCTCTAGCTCAAATGGCTGATTTAGGATATGAAGCCGTTGTTGCCTCAATTCCCCCTTTAATTGAAGCGTTAGTACAAGATCCTGTTGCTGGTGTTCGTAGTAACTGTGCCTGGTCGATCGGACAATTATGCCGAGAATTACCTTCAAATGTTGTCTACGCTACCGCAGTTGATGCCCTGATTCAAGTATTAGAAGAGGATCAAGACCTCGGTGTTCGTGAAGATGCTAAAGCAGCATTATTAAAATTAGGTGATGCTCGTGGTTTACAGGCAATTGAAGCGTTAGAAATTGAAGATATTAGTTGAGCGTGAGAGGTAAAGAAAAATATTATTAAATAATTGACTTATTTACACTTTTAGGATAAGATATATTAGCCATAGTGTAATAATTTGATTCCACCTGGTATTCTTGAGGAAAAAAATGTTGAAAACAAATCTGATTTGTAAAGCGAAAAGCTTGATTCCGGCTGTATTAATTGCTGGTTGTGGTGTGATAGGAACCTACCAAGCAGCTAATGCAGCATCGCTTAATTTTGTGAATCAGACTTTTGATGCTAGCACAAATTCCAAATCCTACAATTATACAGTGCAGCTTACTGCTAGTGATACAGCTGAAGTGCTAGACAATTTGGTGCTTGATAATGTTTTTGGGACTGGTAAATCAACCAATCCTAATTGGAGTAATCAAAGCATAGCTAACGGAGTTAAATTCATCTACGTCACTCCATCTCCTACAAGTGGTCCAACAAGTTTATCTGGTTTTTCAATTCTTGCTCCATTAACCGCCGTTGATGGTACTAGAAGTTACTCATTTTCGGAGTCACCTGTAAATATACCTGGCTTTAATAATGGTTCTTTATCG
Organism: uncultured cyanobacterium; assembly: GCA_963711165.1. Lineage (GTDB taxonomy): Bacteria > Cyanobacteriota > Cyanobacteriia > Cyanobacteriales > PCC-9333 > Crinalium. Next base: position 43,805 of record CAVQDG010000086.1, read on the forward strand.
GGTAATGGAACTGTGCTTGCACCTATAGCAGGGTCGCCTACATCGGTGCCTGAATCTTCCAATGTTTTGGGTATACTCCTTGTGGGTGGTTTAGCCAGCGCAAACCAATTAAGGAAACAGTTTGTCAAAAGCTAGTTGAAAGGCTAGTAGTAATCAAATGTCAGCACATTGAGTTGCTGTTTTATGGTTGACTCTTGGAATAAAAAGGAGAGGGAAAACACCAGAGCAACAACAACACATTTAATTAGATTCTGAGCATCTTGTTACTTATGAATAGTGAATTCTAGGGCGTGGTAGTGGCATTATTTTCATTATTGTAATTGATGCTTCAATCTGCGCCAATTTTTTAGTGAATAAGAATAATTGAGCGCAATATATAAATTATCTTACAGCATAAAATTACTACCCAATTTTAATTAGCTGAAAGTCTTGATCCAAGGCTTTCAGGCTAATGAAAACTAATTACTAAGCGTTTAAACTAGCTTTAGCTTCTTGGGCAACTTGCTCTACACTGTCATTTGCTAGGGTTAAGAGCGTTGAGTGAGCCTCTGTACCACCCAGTCTGCCGAGTGCCTGCACTAAACGGTAGCGCACTTGCCAATCAGGATCTGTCGCGTAGGGAACTAACAATGGAACTGCACGGGCATCTCCTAGTTCACCAAAAGAACCAATGGCGGCTGTTTTTACTAGCTCAATATTAGAATTTAATGCTTGGGCTAATAAATCAAAAGCGCGGGGATCTCCTAATTCTCCCAATGCAGCAATAATACTGAATTGGATCAGCCACTCAGAGGTACTGTGGTAAAGGTTTTGTAAGTCCTCAAATGCTTCTGTTAGCTTGAGTGCGCCTAAAGAATCCGCCGCCGCCGCTTGCACATCGGGTTCTGAGTCGTTCAAGAGGCGATCGCGCAACATTGTTAAGGTAGCTGGTAAATCCTGATTTCCTAGCGTGTCCAATTTACTAACGGCTGTATAACGTACACGAGCATTACTATCTGTAATAGCTACTTGGACTAACTCAAATGCTGCTGCTGGTTCTATTTCGAGTAATTGGTTAACGCCACGCAAGCGATCGCCAAGATCTCCAGAACTTAACAATTCTTTAACAGATTCAGGTGTATTGCTCATTTAAACAAAATTAATCTCAAAACACTTAATTTTACTCTGTCGCCATTGTGCGAATAATATCTCCACGAGTCAAAATACCAATGACTTTGCCTGTATCGTCAACTACAGGTAAACGCCTGATATGTTTTTCGTGCATCAGTTTTGCGGCTTGTGGCAATGGTTTTTCTGGTTTAATCGTGATCGCATCAGTTGTCATTACTTCCCCAACTGTTTGCCCTAAAGCTTTATGCAAGTCTCGCTCATAGGTAGTTGGGTTTTGCAAATAAATCACACTATCGAGAAACATAATATAGGCTGGCGGAGTTACGCCTGTTTCCTGCCACATCAAATCTGTTTCTGAAATCACACCCACTAAGAAGCCTGCATCATCCACTACGGGCAAACCTGTAATCCGACGTTCTGCTAAAATTTGAATCGCCTGATTTAGAGGTGTCTGGGGTTGAACCGTAATCACATCACGGCTCATCACATCAGCAACGGTTTTAGTCATACTTTGTGCTTTTTGATACTTACTTCCATTGTAGAAAATTGTGGAAGCAAAAAGTTATTAAGTAGGTGGGTGGAATTAAACGCTCTTCCTGTGTCACCAATAAAAAGACACGGAATAGCGCGTCTCTACCATAACTGGGTTGATCACCCAAATAGTTAACATAAGCTGTTGTGTTTCTTTGATTTTATGTTTTAGAGAGAGAGGAGGGAGGAGAGAGGATTATTGTGTTTGATAACTTTTGAGAAAAGTTATCAAATGTACAAGTTTATTTGCGCGTTAACATACTAACTACGGAAGAGCCGTTTTAGGGCTGAATTATGTTTACATACTTATCTCGATTTTGCCTGAGTAATTGAAGACATTTCTTGCAATCCTTGACCCCAATTAACACTTGGTATTCTAGTCATTACGCCGTTATTTAGCGGCTTTTTATTGCTGGCTGTAGTTAATTGTTTTGATTTATTAATCTTGGCAATTAGTTGCTGTTTTTTATTATATTCAGCAATTTTTGTTTGAACGCTAGGGTAAACGCGGGTTCCTTTGGGAATTTGTTTGAGATATTTTAAAGCCCCAGGAAAATCATTGTTAGCAGCTAACTTATAAGCTTGTTGTAATAAATGAGTTGCTCTAAATTGCTGTTGCTGCTGGTACTCGGCAATTTTAGCTTGAACTTCTGGGTAAATCTTTGCTTGTGGAGGAATTTGTTTGATATAACGAATAGCACCTGTAAAATCTTTAACAGATGCTTGTTTGTAAGCTTTTTGTAATAAAGGATTAACAGCAGTATCAACTTTTAGCTGTGCTTGCTGCACCATTGGCTGAATTTTTTGTTGCAAAGAGGCAGTAGGAGGGATTTTTTTAGCTTCAGTCAGTACATCTATCCAACGGTTTTCTTTAAAAGCTGTTTCAATTACTTGAAACTGAGAATTAGCAGTTTTCCCATTATACTGCCATTCTACTGTTGATGCTTGTGTTTCAGGAGAAATGATGGATTGAGCAAGTGCCATCGCATTTTCTAAATCCCCTGCATAATGATCTGCTATAGCGTCAATTAAATTATCTGTTGCGGTATCAGTTTGAGAAATATGAAGTAAGGCATAGGAACCAAAGGCGCTCATTACACTATTAAGTGCAAGCATACTAACTCCTACTTTCCTGAATAAATCAGGATTGCTACCTGTTAAATGAAGAGGAGTAGTTTGCTCAGATTCATTAGAACTAACTATTGTCATTGTCTTTACTAAATTATATTCACGTAAGGCTTGTAATACTTCCTTTGCTGACTGATAACGGTCTTTAAAGTTATAGCGTACCATTTGATTTAAGACAGTTTTTAATGAATCACTAATTGATTCTTGGTATTGCCAAATCAACTCCCCACTATTAAGCTCTACAGGTAACTTTTGTAGTTCTAATTTTGTAAGTGCTTGAATAGCAATCATCCCTAGTGCATAAATATCACTACAGGGATAAGTTTGCCCCATAAGTTGTTCTGGCGAAATATAACCTAATAGGCGCATACTAACTGGTACACTCATTTCTCTGTATGGAGCAGTAGGATGAAGTGGTTGTACTGCACCAAAGTCAATTAAGCAGAACCGTCGATCGCAACTGCGTCTAATAATATTGTTTGGTTTAATATCACAATGAATAATTCCTTGGCTATGAACAAATTCTAATATTTGTAAAAGTTCTTGCAACAATTGGATTACTTGAGTTTCATCCCATTTATATTGTTGGTTGTCCGTTAGTTCATCACTCAGGGTATTTCCTGCAATCAACTCTTGGGCTAAATAAAACTGTTGATTATCTTCAAAGCAACCTAATAATTGAGGAATCTGATCGTGCTTACCCAATTTTTTTAAAGCTATAGCTTCATAAGCAAAGCGCCGCCTCACAATTTGTAAACTATTGGGTTCTTTACTGACAAGCTTAAGTTGCTTAACCACACATTGAGGATGATGTGGTTTTGAGATATCTTGAGCCAGATAAATTGTTCCAAATGCGCCACCATTGAGGAATTCCATGATCTGGTAACGCTCGTGGAGTAATGTCCCCAATATGGGATCGCACGTCTCAGTGTTCAAAGCCATCTCCCTATTAGATAGATTGTGAACAGTAGCGGGTGCGATCGCACGTGCGAAATCTCGACATGAATTGCCATATAGCTACTGTCAGGAGGCTAAGTTCTCCCCATAATTAACTTCCGTCACTCACTACCACGTCAGGAAGGTTTACGCATTTTCACGCTTGTAATTTAATTGATAAATTATGTTACAGTTTCTCGACTACTACCGTCTGATCAAATTCATCTATGCTAATTTTTGCTATCCCAAATTGCTGAATTACCCAAGCATTAGTAGTTAAGTGCATAGTCAGATCAGCTACTCGGTACTGACTTCCCTGTGATGCTAAAGCTGCTGGTAATAGCAACTGATCTGCTAAATGTACATCAACTGCTGCCCCTGTATCATTAAAATCTATTAATTCTTGACAAGCAATCTCCGCAACTTTATCGGCAGGTAAGCCGACACGCCCTAAAGCACCAAAACCAGCCAAACTGTTTTCATACTCAGCCGTCAGGAAAATTCCTGCCCCTGGTGCAACACCTCGTTCTCGCAGAGGTTGTATATTTACTTTCATATTTGCCTGATGTAACAAATTCTCAGCGCGACTAGCCATCCTTTGTGGGATATGCGAGGGTAATTCCGTCACTACCGCCAAACCCCGCACCTGCTTTAACTCCCCAGGTTCCATCAAGTTAATACCACTGAGAGTATTGCCTCCAGTGACACTCAATTTCACCTCTCCCCCGCCTTGAGGATACCAACCCCAAGCATTGAGCTTAACCTCTGCTTGTAGTCCCATCCGTTTCAGCATTGGTAAATAAACTTGCTCGACGTAGGTAAATGAAGGGCTAAAAGCAACATGAGTACCGCCCCGTAAAATTACCTCTGAGTTACCATCTGCTAGTGCTAAAGGCAAAAGAATTGTCTGCAATACTAAAGTTACCGCACCTGCGGAACGTCCTCCTAAAGCATCTGAGACATCAAAAGTATACTTCCCAGAAGCAGTAGCGCCACCAGGAATAAACTCTAAACTTGTTGAATTTAAGCGATCGCCCGTTACTCTAGCATCACAAATAGTTGCCGCCGCTCGTACAGCCGTTAGGTGTTGCGCTGCTAGTCCTGGTTTTTGCCGTCCGGCTCTAATTTTACTAATACGTATAGCTTGACCTGTAATAGCGGCTAGACTCAAAGACGTGCGTAGTACCTGCCCCCCACCTTCACCATAAGAGCCATCAATGTGAATCATGTTGTTATTACTAAAACCAACTAATTTTATACATACAAATACTAATGTTTATATGGATTTCAAGGTAGAGTTATAGCAGTTTTCATATTTATGATGTATAGGAGTGCGAGCATCTTGCTCGCTATAAATTCCTAGCGAGCAAGATGCTCGCACTAAAATATTTTTTCAATTTTCGTACCTTGTTTGACTGAAAATTGCTAGATTAACTATTAACATCTCATAAATAGAAACGACAAAGCATTAAAAGATATTCTAATATTTTTTTGGAATCTTAATAAAAGTAAACTTACTTCGTATTACTCGTCCTCTAAATGAGACTTATGGTATAAGCCAAATTTTATGAAATTAAGCGTGCCGCGCCTCTAAATTGTACATTTGATAATTGATATAAAAGTTATCAAACCCTAGAACCCTCTCTCCTCTCTCCTCTCTCCTCTCTCCTCCCTCCTCAAATGTTACTGCACCCTCGTATTATGATGAGGTGATCAGATTTTAATAGCGTAATATGGGGACAATCTGGGAATTAGATTTCTATTCTCGACCAATTTTAGACGAGAACCAGAAAAAAATTTGGGAAGTTTTGGTGTGCGAGAGTCCTGTAGACACGCGCCAGTCAGTTGAATCCTTATTTCGCTATGCACAGTACTGTCCGAGTACGCAGGTAAATTCAGTTTCGTTGCAGAATGCCTTAACAGAAGCAATCGAGAAATCAGGGCAGTCTCCGCAAAAAATCCGCTTCTTCCGGCGACAGATGAACAATATGATCGTCAAAGCGTGTACGGATTTAGGAATTTTAGCGGAACCTAGCCGTCGGACGTATGCCGTGCATCAGTGGCTACGGGAACGGATGCAGGATGTATATCCTAGTCATCCTAATTATCAACCAAGTAATAGCCCCTCGGTGCAATTTGAGGTTCAGCCACCGCAACCACTACCTGATGCTTTAATTGGGCAAAAGTGGATGTTTGTGTCATTGGACGCATCGGCATTTGCAGAAATGCACGAGTGGAATATTGGTTTTAGTGAAGCTTTCCCGTTGGAAATGTTGCACTTATCACCCCATACGCGCATTCCAGGGATAATTATTTTATCGCCTAGAGCAATACCTATGGCTGCTTGGATGTCTGGAATTGAACCAGCGATGATTAAATTTTACCCTGCTCCACAGGCAAGATTACTATTAGAAACTGGTGGTAGTGATAGTTGGTTTTTAGTTAAGCAATTAAACGGCTCTTCTCAAACTGAGGCAGCAGGGTTTGAGGCGGCTAAACAACAAGCTAAGGGAGTGCATTTTTTAGCGATTCAGTCAAGTCCTCAATCAGAAGATTTTGCAGGATTTTGGTTATTGCAGGAGTTGTCGTTAACGTGATATATAGCGGTCAGCATTCAGCTATCAGCGTAGAGACGCGAAATTATGCGCTACGCGCACGCTACGCGAACGCGTCTCTACATCATGCGCCAATTATTTAGAAGGCTTTCAGATGTTTGTTGCCGCTTCAGTTATCAAGTTTGCTAATTTTTAAGTTTAATCGGGCTTGATATTGATCGTGGTGTTGCGAATGTTGAATAGTTGAAAACAAACGCTAAGTGTATTTTTTGTATAATTCATTTCCTCCAACTCAAATCCCAAATCCATGCTCGAATCATCAAGCCAAGAAGATCAAAAGGATATGACGGAACAGTTACTAGAATTAGCTATGAAGTCAGGGGCGCAAGCAGCAGAGGTGTATCAGTCGCGATCGCACTCTCAACCTGTGTTTTTTGAAGCCAACCGACTTAAACAACTCGAAAGTATCCAAAGTGAAGGGATGGCGTTGCGACTATGGCGAGATGGAAAACCAGGTTTGGCGGTAGCTTATGGTCCAGTGGAACCCCAAGCATTAGTAGATCGAGCGATCGCACTATCATCCCTGAATGAACCTGAAACTATAGAACTAGCCGAAAATGGTAAAGCGATTTATCCTGATTTAGGTGAAGCGGTTCCTGTTGAGCAATTAGTAAAAATGGGGAAAGAAGCGATCGCACAAGTACGCGACGCTTACCCAGAAGTTCTTTGTACTAGCCAGTGGGAATGCGAAGTTGAAACAACCCGCCTGATTAACAGTTTAGGGCTAGACTGTGGCTACAAAGATACCACCCTCAGCGCCTACATGGGAGCCGAATGGGTGCGCGGAGAAGATTTTTTGAGTGTTGCAGACGGTCAAACTCAACGCGGTTATCTAGAACCAGAACTTATAGTTGATCAAATTTTGCAACGGTTAGAGTGGGCATCAGATAATGTTCCATCGCCTAGTGGTCGCGTTCCGATATTATTTACAGCTAAAGCAGCAGATATGTTGTGGGAAACAATACAAGCTGCTTTAAATGGTAAACGAGTAATTGAGAAAGCATCACCTTGGAGCGATCGCTTAGGTCAATTAGTCACCTCCGAAGCACTCACTTTGTCTCAACAACCAGCTATAGGTCCGTTTAGCTGCCCTTTTGATGATGAAGGCACACAAACACGCCCTTTCACCCTGATTCAAAACGGCGTTTTGCAATTATTTTATACTGACCGCAGCACTGGTCGCCTGCTTGGTAGCGGCACAACCGGAAATGGGTTTCGTCCTGGTTTAGGTAGCTATCCCACCCCTGGTTTAGTCAACTTAATCATTCAGCCTGGATCTGATAGTTTATTAGACTTAATACAACAGATGGATCAAGGATTGATAGTAGACCAAATGCTAGGCGACAGTGCAGGGATATCGGGAGACTTTTCCATCAACGTTGAGTTAGGTTTTAAAGTCCAAAAAGGTGAAATTATCGGTCGTGTAAAAGACACAATGGTTAGTGGTAATGTCTACACTGCGCTCAAGCAGCTAGTAGCAATTGGTAGCGATGCAGAATGGAACGGACCTTGCTCCACACCATCTCTAATTGTTGAAGGTTTATCTACCACAGGATCAATGAACAATTAACAATTAACAATTAACAATGACCAATGACCAATGACCAATGAGCCGTATTAACTGATAATTAGTAATTAATAATTGATAATTGATAATTGATCAACGCCTTCGGGAATGGTTACTACCAAGAGGACGGCTGGCGATCGCAGAAGCTTGTCTGATTGGTTTAGTATCAGGATTAGCAGCAGTTTTACTCAAACAAAGTGTTGGATGGTTAGGCTCATGGCGAGTTTATGCTTCCATGCAGCAACCCGCTATTTTAGTCTTACCCATCGTCGGACTCCTTTTAGGGCTGCTTTGTGGGTGGCTGTTGGAACGTCTAGGCTCAGAATCTGCTGGTAGTGGAATTCCGCAAGTAAAAGCCGTTTTAGCTCAATTTCCTATTGCTTTAAATCTCAGAGTTGCTTTAGTTAAATTAGTTACAAGCATTCTCGCCCTGAGTTCTGGGCTAACCTTGGGCAGACAAGGACCAACTGTCCATATCGGCGCGGCTGTAGCAGCACAACTTAGCCAATGGATTCCCACTTCTCCAGACCACCGCCGTCAAATGATTGCTGCTGGTGCTGGCGCTGGTTTGGCAGCAGGTTTTAATGCCCCAATTGCTGGAACTTTATTTGTTGTAGAAGAACTCCTGCAAGATTTATCTGGCTTAACACTAGGAACTGCTATCCTCGCATCCTTTATTGGTGCAGTTATCTCTAGGTTATTAGGTGGACGTAGTTTAGATCTCAACCTAGAATTAACCAATATTTCTAGCACTTTTTTTGCTCCAGAAATTCCTTTTTATATCGTTTTAGGACTTATCTGCGGGTTTTTAGGTGCGCTGTTTAATAATTCCATCCTCTCTAGTCTTGCCTTTTATAAACGCCTTAGTCTCAGCTTACCCCTCCGCATCGGACTAGCTGGATTCGCTTCTGGGTGCATCATCGCTTTATTACCTATCTCTTTTCGCAACAATAGCGGACTGAGAGAATTTCTGATTACAGGGGAAGCAAGTTGGGAATTTGCAATTATTGCTTTTCTTGCCCACTTCCTCTTAACCATAATTGCTTATGGTTCTGGCGCACCAGGCGGTTTATTTAATCCTGCTTTAATTCTTGGTTCTGCAATTGGTTATTTGGTGGGTTTGTGCCAATACCACTTAATCGGGATGAGTTTACCCACAAGTTATGCTTTGGCAGGAATGGGGGCTTTTTTTAGTGCTGTATCTAAAGCACCTTTTACAGCAATTGTCATAGTTTTTGAGATTACAACTGACTTCAATTTAGTATTGCCACTGATGATTGGTTGTGTGGTTTCTTATGTAGTCAGCGATAAACTCGCTAAAGGTTCTCTCTACCAAAGATTGTTAGAGTCCAATGGTTATAAATTACCCAAAGAACAGTTAAAAAATGGGGCATTAGCAGGGTTAACAGCAGCAGATTTAATGCAGCAAAAAGTGGAAACTTTATCTAGCAAAATCACTTTAGATGAAGCTATCCAAGCTTTTTCTCGTTCTCCTCATCGCGGTTTTCCTGTAGTAGAAGATCAACAATTACTAGGGATTGTTACACAAACTGATCTTGCTAAAGCAAGTACACGCCAACTGCCAGGTGATACATTTCTAGAGGAAATAATGACACCAAAACCCGTAAGTGTGGGGTCTAATGCTTCTTTAGCTGATGTGCTTTATTTGCTGAATCGCTATCAACTCAGTCGATTACCTGTGACGGAAGGGCGAAAGTTATTAGGAATTATTACTCGTACAGATTTAATTAGGGCAGAAGCAAATCAACTAACCGGAAAAACTGTAGAAATTGGTCCATTACCTGAACCTTCTTATGTAGTGTATCAAACTCGTTCCCCAGCAGTAGGTAAAGGCAGATTGTTAGTACCACTAGCTAATCCTCAAACAGCAGAAGCGATTTTACAATTGGCGTTCTCTATTGCTCGCGATCGCAATTTTGAAATAGAATGTCTGCAAGTAGTTTTAGTACCCCGTCATAACTCCCCAGCCGAAACACCTGTAAAAACTACTAAAAGTCGTCGCTTATTACGTCAAGCCGAAAGATGGGGACGACAATGGGATATACCTATTCATACCCAAATCAAAGTTGCACAGGATGTAGCCCAAGCAATATTAGAAACAATTAAAGAGCGGCATATTGATTTAATTGTCATGGGGTGGAATGGTAACGCCTCTAAATCAGGTCGGATTTTAGGTAGTGTTGTTGATACTATTATTGATCGGGCATCCTGTGATGCGGTATTAGTAAAGTTAGGAGAAAAAACTCAGCATCTCAATAATTATTTAGGATTAGAAGACACTACAAGCAACCAAAATAATTCTAGTAAAAAATCTTCTAGTAATATCCACACTTCTCAATGGAATCGTTGGTTAATACCGACAGCAGGCGGACCTAATACTCAACAAGCTTTAGAACTATTACCTGCTTTAGCTTCCATAAGTAATTCTCCTCAAATTAAGGTTTGCCAAGTATTCAATCCTACAAATTTAAGACCAGATACAACAACTCTTTTCCAAGCAGCATTTAGTTTGGGTAAACGCATTAATTGTCCTGTTACAGCTATACCGATTAAAGCAACTTCTATTGCAGATTCCGTAATTGAGTTAACAGAAGCAGATAACAGTGATGTAGTTGTTTTAGGTGCTAGTCGTGAAGGTTTGCTTGCTCAAGTTATTCAAGGAAATATACCACAAGCGATCGCACGTGGCTGTCAGTGTCATGTAATCTTAGTACGTTGCGCCTTAAATGATTAAATATATAGTTAATCTGCCATGAGAAATATATAGTTTAATGAAAATGGCATGATTTGAAATAGAACAAATAATACTTTAATGCTATACTTAACAGAAGCTACCGAAATTAAAGCATTAATCGACAAATTTACTCAATCTAGCATCCTTTGGCTAGATACCGAAGTAGCTGACTATTACACTAAGAAGCCTAGACTATCACTGATTCAAGTTTTAGACGATCCTGAAGATTCAACTGGAGATAAAACTTACATCTTTGATGTATTGAATCAGCATGAATTAGTGGCATATTTTATTACCAAAATTATGCAAAATCCTGAAATTGAGAAGGTGTTTCACAATGCCAGCTACAATCTCAGATTTTTGGGGAAAGAGCAAGCTAAAAATGTCACCTGCACCTTACAGATGGCTAAAAAAATTCCCTACTACATCTTGCCATTACCTAACTATCAACTCAAAACATTAGTCACAGAACTCTGTGATACCAATGTAGATAAATCAGAACAAGGTAGCAATTGGGGTAGAAGACCGCTAACGGCAAAGCAATTACAATATGTCAAAATGGATACTGTTTATGTAGCTCAAATTTACAGCCGTTTGCAAGATTTAATTAATCGTTGTTATCCTCCTGTAGAGACGGAAGATTTAGAAGCACTAGCTGTTAGATATCAGCAAATTGAACATCAATGGAAGCAGATTACTTCACAAATGGAGCATATACAAGAACGGGTTAAAAAAGCCATGCAGGTGCAGAATATACCTGAAACTTCGTTCTTTAAATTATCCGTTAGCGATCGCACCACAATCAAAACTAATTTTACTGAACTTGCCCAAGTTGCCAGAAATCTAGGACTAAAACTAGAATTTCCCATCACGCTTACCCAAAAAATTCAAAAAGAATTAGGTTCAGCCATCGAAGAATTAAATGTAGAAATTGACACAACTCCAGTTTTGAGGTTAACGACTAAAAACCCATTGGATGACGAAGATGATATTGATTTTTAATCTGTTTATAGTTGAGATTTAGCACAATTACTAGCATTAGCTAAGGCGTGATATCATTGTCTTACCTAAAATGCCCGCACTTCCTCACTGCGATCGCACAGCACCAGCATTACAATCTTTTAACCACACCCGAATAGCTTGACCCATAATCCCGTTACTACTTTCTTGTGGTGGCGTAGCAGGTTTAACTGATGGAGAAGAACTAAACCGAGAATACATCAAAGCTAATCGCCAACCACTATCTGTCTTAGTTAAAAATAACCAGTGGAAATTTTGCAACTCAAACATTTTTCCATCTGAATATTGTCCTTCTAAAGTAGTAAAAAATACTTGAATCGGTTGTTCTAATACAGTATCCGATGTAGTAGGGATTGAGCCGATTGTTTTTGGTGTAAGCACTTCGACGATTCCTTCCTATACTTGGAGGGAATGGCAAGGGTGAACTAGGGTTCATAAGCATTGTCCCACAGGAAACCCTCTCGACAACGCCTTCAGTATCAGAATCTCGGCTCAACCCCTGGTACACTTCAATATCCTAGATTCTAGATTAACTAAAGCCTATTCTGGCTTGGTACAGAGTAGAAGCTATACTCTGCACCAAGGATAAGCTTGTTGCATGGCTTAATTTAGGGTGATTCGGAATTATATACACCAAGCTTTTCATGCTACTTTGCCCCTGATGACAGCTTCGCGCTTATCTGCCCCATATTGGGTTTTATGGTAAAAATACTTAGTTAAAAATATCTACAAAAAAATAACAGTATTTTTACTGAAGTTAATGCCCTAAGCACTAAGCTAAAGTTCCTCTAAGATAAAGATCTTAGAAAAAAAAGAATGTTGCCTAAGAGTAAAAATACTGATGACTATTAAAAAATAAATTTAATGGTCATACTAACAAAAATATACTCACCAGATTCAAAGTTGACTTAAATGTCAACTTTTTACCACGTAATCCTAGCTGAAATTGCTAATTGACAGTTAAGTAATTAAGGAAGATAACTAATAATGAATATCCTGAAAATAGCCAAAAAACTTTCAGTAATTGCTCTAATTACATTCACAGGGGTATTAATCAAACAACTACCTAGCCAAGCTAAAGATTTAGGACTTTATTGTAATCAGTCTACAGTTTTGTCTGGGTTTAAATTTAGCTATATTTGTACAAATCAAGGAAATAAATTAAAGATATTTAATACCTACTCAAACAATAGGAACCTTACCATAGATGGCAATGTCATAGTGAACAGCCAAGGAAACTTATTCCGTAACAGAGATGGTAGTATAAGTATTATTTCATTTCCAAGTCAAGGAAGTTTGACATTAGCTTCTGATTCGTCTAATTATTATCCTATTGAGGTATATACTGGCGTGACAACTGGCAAATTGATAAAATCTGTATCAGTTAGTTGTAATAGTGGCAGTAAACACGTCTCTAGTTTTATTTTTTCAGCTACTTGTAGTCAACAAGCGCCACGATTTGCTGCCCAAAATAACTCCAGAACCGAGAAAGTTTTTTCTTTTTCTGGAAAACGGGGTAATCTTCAATTTAAAAACTATCAGTGGATTAATCCTCAAGAGCAAGAACAGTTAGATTTCTCCGCAATTGCTAAAGGTAAAAACTTTGCTGGGCAATCTTTCAAAATAGAAATTAGAGAAGCGAAATAAGCAATAGTCTACATGAATTATTTTACTCTCAATAGCTATGGCAGAGTAATAGGGGTTGAGCCGAAATTCATGTAAAAAAGTGCAAGACAACCCTGGTAAGACTTACCACATATAGCTTTGGGATATTTAAGTATAAAATTTGAGTCGGCGGTTACTGAATAAAAATTAATTTTTCTTTTCAGTGCTGATTTATAAAGCTTCTCATCCAATGCCCTGACTAAAATGCAGAGTAGTACTACTCTGTACGTCAACGACAGGATTTCAAGCTAAAACGTAGACATTGACAGGGTTGCACAATTTATATTGCACTTTTTTACATAGATCTCGGCTCAACCCCATTTTTTCTCAAAAACTCAAACCTAAGAAGACTTCTGATTGGCTTTTTTGGCTACATCTTTCCAAGATCGTGCTTCTATCCCCAGCGCCTGACACGCTCCAGTGATAGTTTTGTATTCCTTCTTGAGTTCGCTTTCCGTCCACTCTTTAGGGGGTGGAACGGTTAAGTCTGCGGGAATCGGATTGAGAAGCCTTTTGGCATTAATTATCCGTACCTCAGCCTCTAGCACTCCCGCCTCTAACTCCAATAAACGTTGCAGTTTTTCTAGTGCTGCTATGTATTCCTCATACGTTGAAGCTGCGTCACGTTCCGCTTTCGCCTCTGTGTAAAACCGATTTGTATCCAAGGTATTCATGCCCAAAATTTTAGGTTTAGAAGCATCTTCAGGGATGCCCATTGCTTCTGCTACTGCCGATACTGATGCGTCAAATAAATCTTCTTGAGCTTTAGCCGCGTGGAGAACATATTCTCCGGCTTCCCGTAAAGTCTGCCTAACTGCATTAAACTCTCTATCTCGCTCCGCTCTTGTCTTCATTGGTAATCTCTTTGTAATCTCTTTCGTATTGGTCTAAACGATGCCTCAACTTCGCTGGCAAGAAACGCCTTTGCTCCGCAGACATTTCTTGGTAATCTTTCACTAAATCAGTAAACTCCTGGGTCTGTTCCTCTTGAATATTCGCAATATCTTGATTGGCTTTTACTAACTTATCCATTGTGACTTTAAGCGCCCGATGCGCTCTATTTCGTTGCGCCGTCATATTGCCTAATTTGCCACGCAACGTTTTGAAGGAAGCAGCAGCTTCATGCAACTTGTCTAAGAACTTCTGTTTCTCGCTCCGTTCTTTCTGAATTATTTCTGAAGCCTTTGTTACCTTCTGCTGTAAATTGTCAATATTCTCATAGAGCCTATCGCTCTGCTTACGAAGGCTTTCATTTTCCTCTTGAAGCCGACCCTTCCTTAAGCTGGCAATTTGTTCTAGAGTTGCCTTGCTGTTATTCCTGTCTAAATTTTTCATAATAGATCGTAGTCTTTAATTAATGTTTCTTCTATTGGTGGTGTGACTGACTCACCTAAAATTTTTATACCCTACAATATTATTATATTACATATAGAAACCGCCCGTGTTTGGACAAAATAAATTTTGAAACTTGTAGGTTTCATTGCCGCATGATGTAGAGACGCGAAATTTCGCGTCTCTACGCTGATAGCTGACAGAGGAACCGCTATAAAATGCCAGCATTTCCTCAAAGCGATCGCACGTGGCTATCAGTTTCATGTAATTTTAGTACGTTGCGCTTTAAGTGATTAAATAGATCCACCTTTACCCCTATCTGAGTCAAGATTTAATATTATAAATTACCCTCAATATATA
>CAVQDG010000087.1:0-94328 GCA_963711165.1 uncultured cyanobacterium
CATCTGTGTGTAAATGATGACAATTGCCAGTAGTTTGCTTGGATAGGCTAGAGGCATTTATATTAGTCTGACTAAGATATCCAGCACAGGAAAGCAGCAGTATGGTCAGCTTAACCCCCAATTCTAGCTTTAGTGTCACAATTCGCTTAGAACTTCCCAATCGTGCGGGGATGTTAGCCAGCGTCACGAGTGCGATCGCAGCTTTAGGCGGTAATATTGGACAAATTGATTTAATTGAGCAAACTCGTAAGCTTACAATTCGTGATATTGCGATCGATGCTTCTAGCAGTGAACACGCGGATCAGATTGTTAACGTAGTTAAAGCACTTCCAGACGTAAAGTTAGTTAATTTCTACGATCGCACCTTCAACTTACATCAAGGCGGGAAAATTAGTATACAAAGCAAAATCCCGCTAAAATACCAATCGGATTTAGCAATGGCGTATACTCCTGGTGTGGGTAGAGTATGTATGGCGATCGCACATGATCCAGAAAAAGTTCATTCTCTCACCATCAAAAGCAACACCGTCGCCATTGTCACCGATGGTAGTGCAGTTTTAGGACTTGGTAACTTAGGCGCAGAAGCATCTATGCCTGTAATGGAAGGCAAAGCGATGTTATTTAAAGAATTTGCTGGTATTGATGCCTTCCCCATCTGTCTAGATACCCAAAACACAGATGAAATTGTTCAGACAGTAAAAAATATTGCCCCAGTATTTGGCGGTGTCAATTTAGAAGATATTAGCGCCCCTCGCTGCTTTGAAATTGAAGCGCGACTGCGACAAGAGTTAGATATTCCCGTATTCCATGACGATCAACATGGTACTGCTATCGTCTCTCTAGCAGCTTTAATCAACTCCTTGAAGCTAGTCAAAAAATCCTTACAAGATGTCCGCATTGTAATTAACGGTGCGGGTGCTGCGGGAGTTGCGATCGCGCAATTACTTAAAAAAGCAGGTGCTACCACTATTTTAATGTGCGATTCCAAAGGAATTTTGTCAACCAGTCGTACAGACCTCAACAAAGAAAAGCAATCCTTTTCAGTAGAAGTAAGTGGCAGTTTAGCAGATGCCATGCAAGGCGCGGATATCTTCTTAGGTGTTAGCGCCCCTGGTGTAGTAACACCAGAAATGGTACGCTCAATGGCGAATAATCCCATTGTGTTTGCAATGGCTAATCCTATCCCTGAAATTCAGCCAGAATTAGTTACAAATGACGTAGCTGTGATGGCAACAGGGCGGAGTGATTATCCTAATCAGATTAATAATGTATTAGCGTTTCCAGGCGTATTTAGAGGTGCATTAGATTGTCGCGCTTCTGCGATTACTACCAGTATGTATTTAGAAGCAGCAAGTGCGATCGCATCCTTAATTAATCCTGCCGATCTTAGTCCTGAATATATCATCCCCTCAGTATTTGACAAGCGAGTTGCCCCTGCTGTCGCTGCTGCCGTACAAAAAGCAGCCCGTACCGATGGCGTTGCCCGTCGTTAGAGAGGGAGGAGAGAAGAGGGAGGGGGGAGGAGTCAGAAGTCAGGAAAAATATAATCCTGCTCTCCCCTTGCTTCCCCTGCTTCCCTCCACAGAAAACTTTTATTGAGGCATATTCATCCCAGGCATCTGCTGATGCTGGTGTGGGGAAGAATCTGGTTTTACCAGTCCCATGCTGTGCTGACCAAACGCGACAAGCCCCATTGTTACTAATCCTGCGCTTAAAAGCCCCATTGATACCAAGCCAAAAGAAAAGACTCCCATTGAAACAAGACCAATTGAAACAATCCCGTGAGCCGAAACGCCGATCGCTACTACTCCATGTGCAGATATCCCGATTGCCACTACTCCCCGCGCACCTACACCAATGGATATACGCTTGAGCTTTTTAGAAGATTCAGTCATATAAGTAAAAATCTAGCGATCGCCTTTAACTAAAAATACGCTTGAGGACAGGAATACGAGCCAACACCAAATAATCCAATAGCAAAACAATCACAAGCGAAAGCCCTACAAGCGGAAAGGCAATCCCTAAAACAGCAATAATCGCTATTGGCACATTCCATTGCTGAACATGGGCAGGCATTGGGGGCGCACTCAGCCAACCTGTTCCTTTAGGACGACGCTGCCACCACATCACCGCACCACTAACTGACAGCAAAATTACAATTAACGCAGCAATTAACATCAAAAGTTGATTACTCCATCCAAAATATTTGCCCATGTGGATAGAGGTTCCCATCTCTACCGCTTTTGGTATTAACCCATAATCTTGCCACCGTACATCTGCTAGCACCTTGCCACTGTAGCGATCGATGTGCAAAGTAACTTCTTGCGCTGGATTATTTGGAAAGGCCGAAACCGTATATACTCCCGTTGCGGATTCGGGAAAACTCACACTAAAGCCAGCAGGTGCGCCTTTGGCTTTAGCTAAACTCACAATATCATCTAGATTTACCGATTTGCCAGCCGGAATTCCTTTTATAGATGTTTCCTTGTTGCCTGAATGATGTTCATGTCCAGATGTGCTAGATTTAGGCATTGGTAATTGCTCAACTGCCCAAGGCACAACTTGATTGCCTTGCTGATTGAGTAACCCTGTGAGTGCTGTCGATTTCGGAACGTTGTCCCACATTTGAGCAGGGTAGTGGCTCGACAAACGAGCAAAAGTATCTCCCCAAAAACCTGTCCAGGGTAGTCCGCTAAGAATTAAAAAGCCAATCAACAATACACCATAAAAGCCAGAAACGGCGTGCAAGTCGCGCCAAAACACCCGCTTATTTCGGCTCCAAACACGCGGAATCAATGTCCCTAAAAAAGTTAATTTGTGGCGAGGAAACCAGAGATATAATCCACTAATCAGTAGTACAAGTCCCCAACAGGATGCAAGCTCTACTAAATAATCTCCCAACTTGCCGATCGCTAGTTCACCGTGAATCTTACGGGCGATCGCTTGGAGATTATTGTTTTCATCCCGTTCCCCTAAGATTTTCCCAGTATAAGGATTGACAAAAACGGCTAGGGTTCGTTCATCTTTAGTTGCGATCGCCACTTCAGCACTACGGTTAGACGCAACACTGGGCGTAAACTTTGTGACCTTGGCATCGGGATAAGTTTGTTGAACAACTGCCACCTGTTGAGTATAAGGGATCACCACATCCGCAGGCTGCACAAACATTTGCTGGTGATACATCGCCGCATCTAATTGTGGTTTGAACAAGTAGATGATGCCTGTAATTGACAAAATCAACATCAAAGGAATTACAAACAAGCCTGCATAGAAATGCCATCGCCAAACCGTGCGATAAAAGCGATTGCTGGGAGGTTCAGCGATTTGTGATGCGTTCAAAGTTGTGTCAAATTTACTCATTGCCCTTTGCCAAAGATCGAGGCAAAATAACTATCAACCACAAGCATAAAGAATGTCAAAAGACAAGCCGTCAAACTCAGTTGCGACTGCCTATGTATATTGTTTAGGACTTACGCACTCTCATGCTTGAAACCTTTATCTCCCCTACCCTCCTTAAAAAGGGTGGAAATTCAAAGTCCCCCTTTTTAAGGGGGATTTAGGGGGATATCGAAGTAAGTTTTATTGTTGATACGTTTAATTTCTTAAACGCCCCAGCCTATAGTGATAAAGTTGTTGAAACTTTCCCCCATTTCCTATTCCCTATTGCCTTCTACCTTATATGTCCCCCTTACCTGAGCATCGCCCATCTCAGCTTTCTCTAGGTCCTTTAGAGTCTGAAATTCTCCATTTAGTCTGGAGTTTAGGGTCGGCTACGGTTAAGGATATTCACGATCGCCTGCTTGCCGATCCAGATCGAGAACTAGCATACACCTCAGTTACAACCGTGCTAAATCGCCTCACTCAAAAGGGTTGGTTAATTTGCGATCGCAGCGAACGTACTTTTAAATGGCAACCGCTACTATCACAACAAGAAGCACAAGCAATACATTCGCATAATCAATTGCAGCAGTTTTTAGCTGTCAGTAATCCTGATGTCGTAGCAACCTTTGCCGATAGTTTAGATATAGCGAGCCTAGAACAACTTGAGGCGATTACCCAAAAAATCACAGCAGCGCGTCAAGCTAGGGAGAAAAAATAATGCACCTCAGCATAATTTTGATAGCAGTTGGTTTAGCTATGCTCTATAGAGTTTGCTGGTTGAGATCTAATAGAACTTGGGTAGAGCGTTGGCAACAAACATTAATAGCATTTCTCTTCCCGCCACTGTTAATTATCGTAACGAGCTTGGCTGTTTTATGTATGGGGCATCATGGCACAATGCTATGGCGACCTGTTGGCTGGATTGGTTGTCACATCGCTGTAGGATTTCTGGTATTTGCAGGAGTAACCATTAGTTATCTATTTTGGCAGGGATGGATCTCGCTTCAAAAAGTTCGCACTTATCCTCTAACAACCTTTGCAGGTAAATCTGGACGGGTTGTAGAAACACCAGCATTGTTTGCGGCTCAAGTTGGCTTTTGGCAACCTGAATTATTAGTTAGTCAAGGATTGTTAGAATCTCTTGAGGTAGAACAAATTGAGGCAGTTCTTAGCCACGAACAAGCACATTATTACTATCGCGATACCTTTTGTTTTTTTTGGTTGGGATGTATTCGTCAATTTACATTTTGGCTGCCTAAAACCAATATTATTTGGCAGGAATTATTGTTGCTGCGCGAACTGCGGGCAGATCGCTGGGCTGCAAAACAAATTGATGCTTTAATATTGGCAGAATCTTTGCTATTGGTTGTGCGATCGCCATTAATCAACGCACACTATGCTGGATTCAATGATACAACTGTCCAAACCCGCTTAGAAGAACGTATTGAAGCTTTGTTATCACCAGATTTGAGCGACGAAGCACCATCATGGTTATGGGCTTGGCTGCTGCTGTCTCTCCTGCCCATTTTGACAATACCATTTCATATTTGACAGCTTGTCTTTGTTTATATGCTCACATCTGCGATAAAAAAACAAATTGTCAGCCAAAACAAGAAATCTAATGTCTTAAAGGTTCAGGCGGTTGTTATATCAGTAGCAAAGTTTATCTGTCAACCCGCCCCTACAAGTCAATCTGTTTTTATTACGGGTAATGAGAGCGGACATCATATTATTTACTTATACCCCGAAACCTTTCTAGCTTCTTGATTAAGTTTCTGGCGAACCTCTAAAGTAGCAATCCCTGTTTCTGGTAACAGAAATCTTCTTTGAAATTCTCTAATCGCCGCTTCAGTACGAGGGCCATAAAACTCATTATTAGGTAAAGGTGGATCTGGTTGAACCACTACATTCAAGCTATTTTGAAGATTTACAATCAAATCAGCCGCCACATCCTGAGTTTGGGAGTTAACTGTACCATCAACATAAAGCTTATTTTGCTCCTGAAATTCTCGGATAGCTCTTTTACTCGCTGTATCATTCAGCGTCTCTCCCAACTCCACCTGATATCCTAGACTACGCAATAAACTGCGAAACTCGCTCTTGGTGTAGTTACGGCTGCGGAGAGCTAAAGCTGGAGTGTAATAAAATAAGCTGCTTGCTAAACTTAATGTAACTAATGCAAAAGTGGTTACTAAACTACCCCTCATAGTTCTCAAACCTGCCTTGTTCGTTAATATTTTAATTTTAAGCAACTTAAGCCTTGGCAGTTTATTAAACATACTTACTAATACTTTAACCCTAAATTATGTCATCCTTAGTAAAATTCCCTGTCACCACCAAAACATCTCGCCCCAAAATATGGCTAGAACGCGGAATGGCACTTTTAGCATTAATAAATTTGGGGATAGTTTTGTTTGATTTCAGCTATATTCCCTTACGCAACTTCTACTTTAAAGAATTTCCCCGCCTGACAAAATTATACGATCCCATAAAAGCCATTGAACCCAATCGTGATACAGAAAAATATCTCACTACAGTAGAGCAACTTAAAGCTGAGGTAAAACAAACAGGGTTACAGTCACCCAAGGTTGAATTATTACTACAGCAACTACGCCAACTCAGCGTAGATATGATTGATAAAAATCCATTTGAAGTTGTAAATAAAACAGGCACATTGGAAAAAATCAAAAATCGAATGCGCCGTCATCTACAACAAGAATCATCGAAAGAAGCCTTTCAACTCTTTTGGAGTCAAAAATATTTATCTCAATCAAACTGGTCAAAAGAAATTACTTTTTATGATAAAAACATTCAGCCTCTACTAGCGACAAACTATTTCCGTCCTTATGGAGAAACAGGAGATTTCGTTGACTACTTTTGGCTAATTGATATTTGGTTTATAATTATATTCGGGTTTGAATTTCTTATTCGCACATACTACATCCATCGTCGTCATCGTGGTTTAACTTGGCTAGAGGCAATGCTATGGCGCTGGTATGATGTATTTTTGTTATTACCAGTATGGCGATCGCTCCGTATAATTCCCCTGGTAATTCGACTCCATCAATCACATTTAGTAAATCTCGATTCACTACAAGCGCACATTAACTACGGCTTCGTGAGCAATTTTGCCGAAGAATTGACACAAGTAGTGGTAATCCGAGTGATTAACCAAATGCAAGCAGCAATTCAGCGAGGTGATCTCAAAGATTTACTATCTAATCGAGTAGCTCATCCTTATATTGATCTTAACAATATTAATGAAGTAGAAGCGATCGCCAACGTCCTAGTCAAAGTCACAATATATAAAGTACTACCAAAAATACAGCCTGACTTAGAAGCAATTCTCAGGCATAGCCTCAACAAAGTATTAGATCAGTCTCCTATATACCGCAATATTAAGCAAGTTCCAGGGCTAGGAAACTTACCGATCCAATTAATTGATCAACTAATTAATGAAGTTTCTCAGTCCGCCTACAGCGCCATCAAAGACACACTAGAAGATCCCGTCGGGGCAAAACTTTCTCAAGATTTAGTCCAGCATTTTAGTGAAGCATTAGGAGCAGAAATACAAAGGCAACACACATTACAAAAAATTCAGTCCTTACTCTTTGATCTCCTAGAAGAAATTAAAATTAATTACGTCCAAGATTTGTCTGAGGAAGATTTACAGACACTATTACAACAAACCCGACAAATCAAAAAAAATCCCAACAAAAATAAGTAGAAAATTATAACTCAGAAACTATAATAATACTGCTGCTCTCGCTATCTCCCATCTCCCCCAGAGGATAAGAGCCGTCGTGTTAGAATTAGAAATAACTCAAACTCGTAGGCTCAATGGTTAAATAGACCGGAGATGTACGAGGAATTGCTATCCAATGGATCGCTAAATACCTATGGGTTATCACGGATATAGCAGGTTGACCTGCCGTATCTGTTGAAACTCCACCACTTTAAAGTGTGGGAGTTTCAACGCAACGCTAAACTTCTTGGAATAACTTCGCAGGAAGTGGGTAAAGACCCACTTTTTTTATTGGGGGTGTCGAGTGACTCATCCTTTAATTCCACAAATTATTGATTTGGCAACTCCGATAGCAGCAGATCTGGGGTTGGAGTTAGTTTGTGCAGTTTTTCAGACCAACCAAAGTCCACCAGTACTTCGCTTAGATATCCGAAACCTAAACTCAGATACTGGTTTGCATGACTGCGAACAAATGAGCAAAGCGGTAGAAGCAAGCCTAGATGCAACAAACATCATTCCTGATGCTTATGTATTAGAGGTTTCCAGTCCTGGGATCTCACGACAGCTAACTACAGATCGCGAATTTATTTCCTTTAAAGGTTTTACCGTGATTATTACCACATCTGAACCATTTGAGGGCAAAACTGAGTTCAAAGGTAAGCTAGTTAGCCGAGAAGAAACAGTCGTTCATCTCAACTTAAAAGGTCGTGCGATCGCTATTCCTCGCCCGTTAGTCACGAAAGTCCTGCTTGATGAAGCTAAATGAGTATAAGTAAGGCAATGTTCAAAAAACAGAGGTTTTCCGATGTCGTTAGTCAGTTTACCTGGTCTTAAAGACCTAATTGAAGGTATTAGCCGAGACCGTAACCTACCCAGGCACGCTGTCAGCGAAGCACTACGAAAAGCGCTAATGAAAGGTTATGAGCGTTATCGTCGCGCTCAACGCCTTGATCGCTTTCATTTTGAAGAAAACTATTTTGACAACTTTGAAGTTGATCTTGATACCGAAGAAGAAGGCTTCCGCGTCCTAGCTACAAAAACTATTGTCGAAGAAGTCACCACCCCCGATCACCAAATTTCTCTGCAAGAAGTTAAACAAGTAGCCGATGAAGCCCAATTAGGTGACTCCGTACTGATTGATGTCACACCCGATCAAAAAGAATTTGGTCGGATGGCAGCAATTCAAACAAAGCAAGTTTTATCACAAGAACTGCGGGATCAACAGCGCCAAGTCATTCAAGAAGAATTTGAAGAGCTAGAAGGAACAGTATTACAAGCAAGAGTACTGCGGTTTGAACGCCAATCAGTGATTTTGGCTGTCACCAGTAGTTTTGGTCAACCAGAAGTAGAAGCCGAAATCCCCAAGCGAGAACAACTGCCCAACGATAACTACCGGATTAACGCCACATTTAAGGTGTTATTGAAAAAAGTCCGAGAAGGTCCACAGAGAGGACCACAACTGATTGTTTCTAGAGCTTCTGCTGGTTTAGTCGTATATTTGTTTGCCAACGAAGTCCCAGAAATTGAGGACGAAGTTGTCCGCATTGTCGCCGTCGCCAGAGAAGCTAATCCACCTTCTCGTCATGTCGGACCCCGTACTAAGATCGCCGTAGATACCCTAGATCGGGACGTTGACCCAGTAGGAGCTTGCATTGGGGCAAGGGGTTCTAGAATTCAAGTAGTAGTCAATGAATTACGCGGTGAAAAAATAGATGTCATCCGTTGGTCTCCTGATCCCGCTACCTACATCGCCAATGCCCTGAGTCCCGCACGAGTTGACGAGGTAAAGCTAGTACATACCGACGAACGTCAAGCTCACGTCTTAGTACCCGAAGATCAATTAAGTTTGGCAATTGGTAAAGAAGGACAAAATGTGCGCCTTGCGGCTCGTTTGACTGGCTGGAAAATTGACATTAAAGATTCTGCTAAGTATGACTATGCAGCAGAATCAGCCAAGATCGAGGCGCAGAAACAGTCATCCGCTTGGGATGAGCAAGAAGTTGAGGAAGAAATTGATGCCTTGCCAGAAGAGGATTATGAACTAGAACATTCAGAGGAAGAAGCATTAAAACAGTGAACAGTGAACAGTGACCAGGTTTCACGCTCTTGCGATCGCGCATCTTGAGTGTGAAACCTACCATCAATGATTGGGGTCTCTTGTCCTCCCGCCAAGGCTACGGGTTACGGGTTACGGGTTACGGGTTTCTGCTCACTGTAAAAGATGATCTAGTTCCGACAAAGATTAGAGGCGATCTGGCAAACAAGTATTTTGCCAGAATCACCCCAATAGTTGACTAATGATGGGAAAATAGAGATGGAACCTAACTACCGACGTTGTGTAAGCTGTCGTAAAATAGCACCCAAAGCAGCATTTTGGCGAATTATCAGAGTTTATCCGTCTCAGCAGGTAGAATTAGATCAAGGGATGGGTCGCTCTGCCTATCTCTGTCGCCAAAAGACTTGTATCGAGGCAGCTAAAAAGAAAAATCGTTTGGGTCGAGCTATCAAAGCTCCTGTACCGGAACATATATACAAAATCTTATGTCAGCGTGCCACAAGTTAACCGCTTAGCATCCATCACTCATAGGCTTAATGAGCGCCCTGAGTTAAACCACTCCCACTTCCTAATCCTCCGATTTCATCAGGAGTAATTTAAACTAGCAAGCTGCAATTAAGAGATTGCTAGTTAATATGAAGTGAGGAGTGATCATTCACTACTCACCAACTACAAGTTATTAGTAAACAGATTGATTAATAGCATTATCGTCCCTCTGCCCACACCGACTCACAAATTTACCCTCAAAATCAGGCAGCAGAAATGGGTAAGTTTAGTACCGAGACTTTATAACCATCTGAACAAGTGGCAAAATAGAAAGGAAGTAATGATTAAGCGCCACAGTGAGCCACTGTTCGCAAATCCTATCTCACTTTTTGAATTATTTGTGCAAGATTATAAAAGAAGAGTTGGGTAAGGGGGTCGAAATTCTGGGTAAATCTAAACACTCAGAATTAGATTTTTTGGCTGATTATAAGGAATAATCATTTAGTTTAGTTGGAGTTAAACCGTAGAAAGTAGGATGCAGATGAAAAAAAATTTAAATTCATTTAAGCATTTAGTCAAAATGTGAAAACTGGTATGACGGGGGGATAGTGGATGAACAACGGCAAAGTGAGAATTTACGATTTATCGAAGGACTTGAATTTGGAAAACAAAGATATTCTGGTAATTTGTGATCAGCTAAATATTGCAGTCAAAAGCCATAGCAGTACAATTTCAGAATCAGAAGCAGAGCGCATTCGCGCTGCTGCGGAAAAATATTCACCTCGTCCGGCAGTAGCTAGACGGGTTAACAGTACCGATCAAACAGAACGCAGACCAGGAGCGCCGTCAATGCCGGGTAATGGGCGCAATAACATTGAACACAAGCCGCAAATTCTCCAAATTAAGCATAAGCCTAATTCCGGTTCTGACTCTACAGAATCGGAAACGAAGCTAGCGGCTCCCCCTCAACTGCCAGTAAGACAGCCAACGGCGGCACCGATAAAGCCCTCGACAGTCAGTCGCCCTGTACGTCAATCTGACCAGCAAAATGCTATCCCACAAGAGGCTACAGGGGATTCAACAGCAGACTCATCTGCTCCCACAGTGGTTAAAAGCCCAGTTAATAAAGCATTAACCCCTAAACCTGCAACCCCTAAAGTTTCGGCTCCTCCAGTAGTCGCAGCAGCGCCAGAACCAAAACCTGAACTGGTTGAACCTCCAGCCCGACCGAGCATTGCTGCCAAAAATTTCGGTATAGATCAGCACTTAGCACAAGAGGCAAAACTTGATAAGCCTGTTCTGAAAAAAGCTAAAGTCGAACAATCGGCGGGAGGAGGCGCGAGAATTCAAGCCCCTGCGAAACCTGGTGGTGAGAAAAGACCGATTTCCAAGCCAGAACAAGTAGCAGCCCCAGTGCTGCCAGATCTACAACGTCCTCAAAGGACTGTCCGCCCCCCACTAGCTCCAGGAAGCAGGCCGGAAATAGCTGCCAGGGGTGCAGATGGGCAAAGGATTCCGAGACGACCTGGCTCTCAACCGGAAGGTTCGGAGAATCAAGATTCAACGATTGAAACGTTGGATTTGGATCTCAAGCGACCAACCCCACCACGTCAGGTTAAGAAAACCAAAACTTGGGAAAAGGAAGAGGAAGAAGATACAGATATTGCTAAGAAGGCTCCAGCAAAAGCCAAGCGGCGCACGCCACTGATCATTGAGGATGATGATGAGGATTTGGATGGCGCACTAAATGCGCTTACGCCAGCGCAAGTGAGCCTGTCAGTAGCTCGTCCGCCTAAGCAAAAGGTAGCATCAACGCCAGCAGCAGCACCTGCCGCCAGAGCGAAAAAACCCAAGACCGACCGAGGCGAGCAAAAAGTAGATAGCCGCGATCGCCGTCGTGAGCAAAAACCTGTTGAAGAACGTCCAGAAAAAATTGTTTTAACAGGCAGTTTGACAGTTCGGGAACTGGCTACGGCTTTGGCTGTATCTGAAACAGAGATTATTAAAAAGCTGTTCTTTAAAGGAATGGCGATTAATATTACCCAAACTCTGGATATACCCACCGCTACGATGGTGGCAGAGGATATGGGTGTGGTAGTGGAAACTGCCCAAGAACAAGCCCCCGCCACAAAAGTGACGGAGATGATCGATGCGACTGACCTAGAAAATCTCATCAAGCGTCCGCCAGTAGTGACAATTATGGGTCACGTAGATCATGGTAAAACTACCCTGCTTGATGCCATTCGCAAAACGAAAGTAGCTCAAGGAGAAGCTGGTGGTATTACCCAACATATTGGTGCATACCATGTAGATGTTGACCATGATGGGAAAACCCAGCAAGTGGTGTTCCTAGATACACCTGGTCACGAGGCGTTTACCGCTATGCGGGCGCGTGGGGCGAGGGTAACTGATATCGCGGTGCTAGTAGTAGCGGCTGATGACGGTGTTAGACCTCAAACAATTGAAGCTATCCGTCACGCTCAAGCGGCAGAAGTTCCCCTAGTGGTTGCGATCAATAAAGTTGATAAACCAGAAGCGCAGCCGGATCGAGTTAAGCAAGAATTAACCGAATTTGGTTTACTTTCAGAAGAATGGGGCGGACAAACCATCATGGTTCCAGTTAGCGCTCTCAAAGGCGAAAATTTGGATACACTGCTGGAGATGATTTTGTTAGTAGCAGAAATTGAAGAACTTTCTGCTAACCCAAATCGACCCGCTAGAGGTACGGTGATTGAAGCTCATCTAGATAAAGCTAAAGGTCCTGTTGCTACTTTGTTGGTACAAAATGGCACATTGCGTGTGGGTGATACCCTCGTCGCAGGTCATGTATTTGGTAAGGTACGGGCAATGGTGGATGACCGAGGTGCAAGGGTCGAAGCTGCTAGTCCATCCTTTGCTGTAGAGGTTCTGGGCTTAAGTAATGTCCCTGCTGCGGGTGACGATTTTGAAGCCTACACGAGTGAAAAAGAAGCTCGTGCGATCGCTCAAGAAAGATCCGATCAGCAACGCCAGTCTCGTCTGCACCAAATGATGGCATCACGCCGCGTTACCCTCAATTCTCTCTCCGCACAAGCTCAAGAAGGAGAGCTTAAAGAACTTAATTTGGTCTTGAAGGCAGACGTTCAAGGTTCCGCAGAAGCAATTCTGGGATCATTAAAACAACTGCCACAAAATGAAGTCCAAGTTCGGGTCTTGTTAGCTAATGCTGGCGAAATCACCGAAACAGACGTAGACTTAGCTGCTGCTAGTGGTGCTGTAATTATTGGATTTAACACCACCCTGGCTACTGGCGCACGGGCTTCTGCTGACCAATCCGGTGTCGATATCCGCGAATACAACGTCATCTACAAGTTGTTAGATGATATTCAAGGCGCGATGGAAGGTCTGCTTGAACCAGAGATGGTAGAAGAACCCTTGGGTCAAGTGGAAGTCCGAGCCGTATTTGCCGTTGGTCGTGGCGCTGTTGCAGGATGCTATGTACTATCAGGCAAGGCAATTCGCAATTGCAAAATCCGAGTACATCGTGGCGATAAGGTGATTCATGAAGGTGGGCTTGATTCCCTCAAGCGCATCAAGGAAGATGCCAAGGAAGTTAATGCTGGCTATGAATGTGGTATTGGCTTAGATCGCTTCAACGATTGGGCTGTAGGTGACATTATTGAAACCTACCAACTCGTGAGCAAGCGACGTACCCTTTCACCTGCTTAAGAACAGTTGGGATTTCGGATCTGGGATGTAAGCTTGGTTAATTAACCATCTGAAGTTCTAAACTCTCAGTAGTACATCCTCGATCCCAAATCTCAATTGCTTATGCGCTCTTCTTGGTCTGAACCTTTTTTATGGATTCATTTAGCTGGGTTAGCTGTTGTACCACTTTTGCTCTTGCTATGTTGGCTCTGCTTGGCTGTAGGTGATCCTCAGTTCCCAGTTTGGGTAGAATTTTTGTTAGTTGCTGGTATCGGAATTACACCCATTTTGTGGATGCAATTAACCCGTCCTTTCTATATCTTTAGTATTTTGGTATTGGCGCTCAAGCCAAATCAGCTAACATCAGAGCAGCAACGCCTACTTAGCTTATTTAAAACGCCGATCCATCAGTGGCTTGCCAGTGCGGGTGCTATTTTAATGTTGGGGGTGTTGTGGCAAATTTATCAACTAGCACCTGTGGCTACAATTGTGGGTTTTCCACTAACTTCGCAATTGTTAGGGCTATTATTAGCTGGTTTAGCTTTCCTCGCAAGCAATTTATTCTTACAAGTGCCGCTTAGTGTCCTGCTAGTTTTACTAACTAGCGAGGCTAAGTTAGCTGTTACAGAACCATTCCCTTTAGTAAAAATATTTCAGGATTTTACAGTTCCTGGTTGGCAGGTTAATCGGATATTACCAATAGCTGATAAAAAGTTAACTGCTGTAAACAATGATACCCCACAAATAACACCTGAACAAGAATAAAGAAGCGAGAAAAGGCAAGATTTCTGTATAGCAGTTAGCAGTTAGCATGAGCGCAATTAGTTTTTTAAAAGACTTGCACTGTATAGGTTTTAACTCTAAAACTTGCCTTAAGCGCCTTGGCGGTTGCTATATGTTGTAGAGACGTGATATATCACGTCTCTATTTTAAGTTTTGCCTCTTCAATCGAATGTTTAGTAGAGACGTAACTTGAATCATTATTTTAGTGGATAAGCAGTAACAAAATTAGGAATACTCGCAAAATAGTCGGTGAAATATTAAAGATAGCTATCCCAGCGCGATCGCTTTTATTTGTTAACAACCAGATAATAATTACTTGACATTTCAAATGTCAGCCCTAAGAACCATTATATTTCATAATTACTCCTACATTAGGATGATGTATTCACTCACGTACTTAAGCAAAAATCAAAACTATTAATAATTGTAAACCCAGATTGACGTTCAGGTTATACGATAGTCAGAATGCCCTTGAATTATTGGTCTTAAATCAAGTATCAGTTACCAGCGCCAAAGGAGATTGATATCCAGAAGCACCGTAAGTTTGAAACCTTGGAGACGACCAAATGTTACAACAGCTAAACCGTTTTACAACCATTTTTCTTAAACTTTTATCTAATTCACTTAAACGATTACCATCTAAGCCGTTACCTGGAAACGCAATGATCAATAATAAGGGGCGTTCTTTTATAGGTAAGTATCATCTATATAGCGGAGAAAAACTTCATTGGCTTCCCCTAATTTTTTACCTTTTAAAAGCAATTGTGCCTAATATTTTGTCGTGGGTAATATTTTGTGGAGCTTATGGGTTTTTAATATCTCTACTCTACTCTATAGATAGCCCAATAACATTTTCATCTGAAGGCGGTTTTGTTACTCAAGCCGTTTTAAGCTTTAACATTGGTTTAACTTTGTTATTAGTTTTTCGCACCAACACTGCTCACGAAAGGTTTTGGGAAGGTCGTAAACTTTGGGGTGCTTTAGTTAATGCTTCGCGTAATTTAGCTCGTGATATTTGGATAGTAGTTAAAGAAAACGACCAAAAAGACAGAGAAGAAAAAGAAGTAATACTTCGATTGATAATTGCTTTTCCTGTTGCCATGAAACTACATCTCAGATCCGAGTCTGTCAATCAACAATTAGCAGCTTTGATGCCTGAAACTGAATATTTACGAATTAAAGATACCCAGCATCCTCCGCTACAGATTGCTTTTTGGATTAGTGATTATTTGCAACATCAAAATGATATTAATCGTCTCAATATTTATCAGTTAACTGGTTTACATAAGTTGGTAGATGACTTAGTAGATATTTTAGGAGGCTGCGAACGAATTTTAAAAACGCCACTTCCTCTTATTTACACCATACTCCTCAGAAAACTGGTATTAGTTTATTGCTTGGTATTGCCTTTTGAAATAGTAAAAGATTTACAGTGGTGGACTGGTGTATTAACAGCCTTTGTCTCTTTTACCTTGTTAAGTATTGAACAAATTGGCTCGGAAATTGAAGAACCTTTTGGTCACGATCCTAGTGACTTGCCATTGGATGTTATTTGTAATACGATTAGGCGTAATATTGAAGAATTAATTGCACTGGCTCCGATTAGCACTCGTTCATAAAGATAACGCCTTGGCAGAGAGTGCGATCGCCTTCCTAACTTGAAGCGATCAAACTAAGCTTAACAGGAGATCTGAAAACCAATTGGTGATTTTTGTTTATATGCTTAATAAATAAGAGTTACTATGATCTTTGACGAATCAGCGTTTTCCTAAAAAATGAGCAACAAGCCTAAAATAATCGTCCTTGATGACGATCCAACTGGTTCTCAGACAGTCCACAGTTGTCTGCTGTTAACCCGTTGGGATGTAGATACCTTGCAAAAAGGATTAAATGATGATTCGCCAATATTCTTTGTCCTGACGAATACTAGAGCGCTAACACCAGAAAAAGCGGCTGAGGTAATTGGGGAAGTGTGTCGTAATTTGAAAAGTGCGATCGCATCCACCAATACCCAAGATTTTCTCATAGTTAGCCGTTCCGATTCCACCCTACGCGGACATTATCCAGTTGAAACTGATGTTATTGCCCAAGAATTAGGTGGATTTGATGCTCATTTCTTAGTCCCAGCTTTCTTTGAGGGTGGACGCTTCACCCGTGACAGCATACACTACCTCATAGTCAACGGTGTCCCCACACCAGTACATCAAACAGAATTTGCCCGTGATTCCGTCTTCGGCTATCATCATAGTTACTTACCAGACTATGTAGCAGAAAAAACCCAAGGTAGAATTCCAGCTAACAAAGTAGAACGCTTTTTACTTAAAGATATCCGTGCTGGTAGTTTAGAACGCCTCTTAACACTGACTAATAACCAATGTTGCGTTGTCGATGGTGAAACTCAAACCGACTTAGACACCTTTGCAGCAGATATTATCACAGCAGCAAGTCAAGGGAAACGCTTTTTATTCCGTAGTGCTGCCAGCATTTTAACCTCCCTGGCAAATTTGGGACAGCAACCTATACCTGCTGAGGATATGTCTCAATATGTAAGGAATGGGAAACCAGGGGCAATAATTGTTGGTTCCCATGTTAAAAAGACAACTGAGCAATTAGAAAATTTACTACAAGAATCAGGTATAGTAGGCATCGAAATAGATGTTGCTCATCTAGTGGATGAGTCCCCTGCACAACGCGCACAACTACTATCACAAAACCTAGAAAGTATTCATAAAGCCTATAATTCTGGTAAAACACCCGTAGTTTACACTAGCCGCCAAGAACTAACATTCGACAACGTACAAACTCGCCTACAGTTTGGGGTAGCAGTTTCAGATTTACTAATGGATATTGTGCAGGGTTTACCCTCAGATATCGGTTTTTTGATTAGTAAAGGTGGAATTACTTCAAATGATGTTTTAAGTACAGGACTTGCTTTAACATCGGCGCGGCTTCTCGGTCAAATTTTACCAGGCTGTTCCATAGTACGCACACCCGCCAACCACCCACAATTTCCTAATTTGCCAGTAGTGCTGTTTCCAGGTAATGTAGGTGATGCTCAAGCCTTAGCAACAGCTTTTCGGAGACTAATTATCAGTGACCAATGACCAATGACCAATGACCAATGACCAATGACCAATGACCAATGACCAATGACCAATGACCAATGACCAATGACCAATGACCAATGACCAATGACCAATGACCAATGACTCACCGTATGCAGTATAATTAGTCGATTCGCAAGGGTCAGCTTAATTTAATTAATATGAACTCTGATTCTGCCCTGCCGTTACCTCAATCAAAAGTTGCGGAAAATCCTCCACCAGAAAATAGTCCTCTGCAAGTGCAATTAAAAACTGAGCAGGGGAAACTGCTGTTAATTTTGCCAACAGAAGCCGAAGCATCTGCCCAGATAAATTGGCAGATATTTTGTGAGCAGTTAAAAAATCGTTTACAAGGAAACGATCGCTTTTGGCAATCCCAAATGCCTGTGCATCTGGTAGCTCAAGACCGACTTTTAGATGGAAGACATTTTAAAGCGATCGCAGATACATTAGCTCATGCTCAACTGCAACTGCAACGAGTTTACACCAGTAGACGGCAAACCGCCGTTGCTGCTGCCACCGCAGGTTATGCAGTCGAACAACAAGTAGTTTTCTCTTCCTTAATAGCTTCAGAGGCAACGATAGACACTCGCTTAAAAGATCCCCTATATGTAGAAACAACAGTACGTTCAGGAGCAGAAATACACCATCCTGGTACAGTTGTTATTCTGGGAGATGTGAATCCAGGTGGAATCGTAGTAGCTGGTGGGGATATATTAGTTTGGGGGCGTTTAAGGGGAGTTGCCCATGCAGGTAGCGAGGGCAATTTAGAGTGTAGAATTATGGCGCTACAGATGCAGCCAACACAGTTGCGAATTGCTGATTATGTTGCTAGAGCGCCAGAAAAACCGCCATCTCAGTTTTATCCAGAAGTTGCCTACGTTACCACTGAAGGAATTCGCATCACTAGAGCCACTGATTTTTCTAAGACCCACTTGTTATCTAACCCATGAGTCGCATTATTGTTGTTACCTCCGGTAAAGGAGGGGTGGGGAAAACCACTGTTACAGCTAATTTGGGAATGACACTAGCCAAATTGGGCAGTTCAGTTGTCCTGGTGGATGCGGATTTTGGTTTGAGAAATTTAGACCTACTGCTGGGGCTAGAAAATCGCGTCGTATATACTGCCATTGAAGTCATCAGTGGTGAGTGCCGATTAGAACAAGCTTTAGTGAAAGATAAACGGCAGCCAGGACTAGCACTGCTACCAGCAACCCAAAACCGCAGGGCAGAAACCATTAACCCCAATCACATGAAGCAGTTAATTACAGCACTGGCTCAAATGTATGAGTACGTGATAATTGACTGTCCCGCAGGGATTGAAATGGGTTTTAAAAATGCGATCGCCGCAGCCCAAGAAGCCTTAATTGTCACCACCCCAGAAATTTCTGCTGTCCGAGACGCAGACCGCGTTATTGGCTTACTAGAAGCCAACAACATCAAGAAAATTAACTTAATTGTCAACCGTTTGCGACCTGCAATGGTACAAGCTAATGACATGATGTCAGTAGAGGATGTGCAAGAAATTCTAGCAATTCCTCTGATCGGGATTATTCCTGATGACGAGAAAGTGATTGTCTCCACTAATAAAGGAGAACCCCTAGTTTTATCGGAAACTTCCTCAATACCCGCAATGGCAATTACTAATATTGCTCATCGTCTCAAAGGTCAACAAGTTGATTTTATTAACCTAGAACCTGGTAATGATTCTTTCTTTTCACGTATCCGCAAACTTTTGTGGTCTAAGATTGGTTAAGCTGCACCTGTTGTGCTTGTTTTAATGATAAGTGAACTTCTAGAAAGGCTTTTTATTCGCTTTCAGGCTGATCCCAGCCGCGAAAAAGTTAAGCGTCGCCTCCAACTGGTGATTGCTCAAGATCGTGCTGACCTCACACCGCAGATGATGGAGGCGATGCGTAAAGAAATCCTAGAAGTCGTCTCTCGCTATGTGGAAATAGATAGCGAAGGATTAGAGTTTTCCCTCGACAGTAGCCAAAGGTCAACCGCCTTAATTGCTAACGTACCTATCCGACGCATTAAACATGAAACGGAAGCAGCATCTGAAGTTAGCGAAGATATTCCTCTAGCAATTAGATCACAACAAGCATCTAAAGTTAATGATGATATTCCTCTGGCAATTAGATCACAAGAAACATCTGAAATTAGTGATGATATTTCAATAGTTCTCAGATCCGAAGAAATACCTGATATTAGCCAAGATCCGTCGATAAAAGTCAACCCAGAAGATGTGTAGAGACCAAGGTATAGCCTTGTCTCTACTTAATATAAATTAAATATTTTTTAGTTTCCATGTATAGGGCGATACTAGCAATTGCGTATAAATATGGGATACTCTGCTCAGAGATAAACTACGCTGCTGTTAAATTATAAAAGCTGCTAATTATATACAACCAGGGCAATTATTTTAGTGGTTTAGGGTGTCTCTCCCAACATCTATCATTAGGAATAACTATGCAGGGTTTCAATAAAGCTATTGGATCAGTTACTAAGGTATGGAAGTATAGTGCTGCTACTCTGTTAGGTTTAGGGGTGCTAACTAGCCCAGTTCACGCTATCTCCATTACTCCAGCATCATTAAGTACTGGTAGCGACCCCAACGCAGAATTTGCCACTCAATTGAAAGAGTTACTCCAAGGAAGTGCTTTCGGGATTAATGTGACAAATGTATCGGTCAGCCTGAATAGATCGGGAAATGCGGTTTCTGGTGGTACATTTACTAACGAAAGTAATACCTACGGGGTCAGCAATGGCTTTGTGATTAGTTCAGGAAACGTCAACAACTACAACGACGGGTCTAATACATCTGGTAGCAAGGGTACTGGATATGGTGTTCCTGCAACTACAGATCAAGAAGCCTTGCTTGACCCAATTACAGGTGGCTTATTCAACCATTTTGATATTACACAAATTGATGTCTCCTTCGATGTAAATCCAGATCCTAAATTTGACCAAGTTGCTTTTAACGTAGTTTTTGGTTCTGAAGAGTACCCAGAATATGTTAATAGCTCATTTATTGATGGGTTCGGTCTGTATTTAAATGGTAACAATATTGCTACTACTGGGGGATTGCCAGTTAATATTAACCATCCTGATATGAAGCCAATCCCTGGTACTGAGTTAGATGGTATTCTTGCCCCTGATCCTGATGGTTCAGGTCCTATTGCCCCCAAACCAGTAGTCACTTACTCTGGAGGCGTTACTCCTGGTAGCACAGGTAATAAGTTAACCTTCATTGTGTCTGATACCAGCGATTCAATATACGACACCGTAGCTTATATATCTACTCTCACCAGTGAAGGCGCATCAGAAGAGCTTCCCGTTACCCCCGCAACACAGATTGGGAATCAGTTCATCTACACTGATGTACCTAGTGGTCTGTTTATCGGTACGCCACTAGAAGGCAATGAAAATGCCCTGCAATATCTGATCGATCCCGATTCAAATGCCTTATTTACTAAGATTTTGGAGTTACCTATAGGGTTTGGTAGCGAGTTTGATATCTCAGCCGAAGGCGAAAAACTTGGTACATTTCTGGCAGGAGGCGCTGTAGATTTCCTCGACTTACTAGGCAAAGGTGTCTCATCGTTTATAATTTCTGGAATTAATTTTGGTACTCCGACAATAGCTAATCAATTTAAAGCTTTAGCTGTTACTGACCCAAATCTGTTCGCAGTTAAGTTGGCATTCGATCAACCGTCTGCTAGTTTGCTGGTGCAACAACCAGGTGTTCCTCCTCAAGGTGTACCTGAACCAACTTCTACTTTAGGATTACTCACATTTGGTGTTCTAGGCGCAAGTTCAGTTTGGAAGCGCAGACAACAGCAAAAAGCTTAAGATAAGTAGCTGGGTGGAAATAAACGCGAACCGGATGGCTGATGGCTGGTGATTGGTCATCGGTCATCGGTCATTGGTCATTGTTAATTGTTAAAGTGCGATCAAGAATTGATCGCAGCTATGTTTGAGCAAAGAAAGCATAGCTGTTTTCTGCTTTGTTGTATAGACATACATGGCAGGTCTGGAGATTGATCGCCATATTTATTTATAACAATTAGAATAATTTAATTGTAAAGCGATCGCCATAAGTTTCAATTTCTGTGCCAGTCACTCAAATTAAAGCGCTGAGAGTGTTAAGTCAATCAAAGCAGGCATCGCTCTTACTCAGTTAATGCACCAAAACCGCGATCGCTTACCATCTTTTTTTAAATTTTTTTGAGTGCAGTTTTTTTTAGGCGCACGGATTTCCATTATATAAATATACGCCAAAACGCGGAGAGTGTCAAGTCAATCAAAGCAGGCGATCGCCCTCAATCCCGCCACAAGCCAATCCGCTGCGCTCCCTTAATGGTACGCTGTAAAATAGCATTTCTAAATGTTAAGAGTGTTTTCCGTTATAAGGAAAGATAGCTTCACAATATAGGCGCAAGCATGGTCACCACCACAGAAAAAACAAATATTGGCCGCATTACCCAAATTATTGGTCCCGTTTTAGACGTTGAATTTTCTGCTGGCAAGATGCCACAGATTTACAACGCCTTAAAAATTGAAGGCAAGAACGAAGCCGGACAAGATGTATCCGTTACCTGTGAAGTGCAACAACTGCTAGGTGACAATACAGTGCGTGCAGTTGCCATGAGTACTACCGATGGCTTGGTACGCGGTATGGAAGTGGTAGACACTGGCGCTCCCATTAACGTTCCTGTTGGTCCAGCTACCTTGGGTCGGATATTTAATGTCCTCGGTGAACCCGTAGACAATCGAGGACCAGTTAATAGTGAAGAAACTTTTTCTATTCACCGTCCGGCTCCTAAATTCACCGATTTAGAAACTAAGCCTTCCGTATTTGAAACTGGGATTAAAGTAATTGATTTACTGACTCCCTATCGACGTGGTGGAAAAATTGGTTTATTCGGTGGTGCGGGTGTTGGTAAAACCGTAATCATGATGGAGTTGATTAACAATATCGCTACCAATCATGGCGGTGTATCCGTATTCGGTGGCGTGGGCGAACGCACCCGTGAAGGCAATGACCTTTACAACGAAATGATGGAGTCTGGGGTTATTAATAAAGATAATCTCAATGAATCTAAGATCGCTTTAGTTTACGGTCAGATGAATGAACCACCTGGAGCAAGAATGCGTGTGGGTCTTTCCGCTCTGACAATGGCTGAATACTTCCGAGATGTAAACAAGCAAGACGTACTGCTGTTTATCGACAATATCTTCCGGTTTGTACAAGCTGGTTCTGAAGTATCCGCACTACTGGGACGGATGCCTTCTGCGGTGGGATATCAGCCAACTCTAGCAACTGATATGGGTGACTTGCAGGAGCGAATCACCTCTACCACTGAAGGTTCAATTACCTCAGTACAAGCAGTATATGTACCAGCAGACGACTTAACCGACCCTGCACCTGCAACTACCTTTGCTCACTTGGATGGAACAACGGTGTTGTCTCGTGGTTTGGCAGCTAAGGGTATTTATCCTGCGGTAGATCCTCTGGGTTCGACTTCTACGATGCTGCAACCAACCATTGTGGGTGGAGAGCATTATCAAGTTGCCCGTGCAGTGCAAGCAAACCTGCAACGTTACAAAGAATTGCAAGATATCATTGCAATTCTCGGTCTGGATGAATTATCTGAAGATGACCGTGTAACTGTAGCTCGTGCGCGGAAGATTGAACGCTTCTTGTCTCAACCGTTCTTTGTAGCAGAAGTATTTACTGGTTCTCCTGGTAAGTATGTGAAGTTGGAAGATACCATTAAAGGCTTCCAGATGATTCTGTCTGGAGAACTAGATGCTCTACCAGAACAGGCTTTTTACTTAGTTGGCGATATCAACGAAGCGATCGCTAAAGCTGAAAAAATCAAAGGCTAATGGGGAATAGGGACTGGGGACTGGTGAGTAGGAAAAAATTTTCTAGGCTCACCAATCACCAATCCCCAATCACTAATCACCAATTATTAATTATCTATGACATTAACGGTTCGTGTAATTGCTCCTGACAAAACTGTCTGGGATTCTGCTGCCGAAGAACTTGTTTTACCTAGCACCACAGGGCAATTGGGTATCCTTACAGGTCATGCACCTTTGTTATCTGCGCTAGATACTGGTGTGATGCGCGTCCGCGCTGGGAAAGATTGGGTGGCGATCGCTCTGATGGGTGGATTTGCAGAAATCGAAAACAATGATGTAACCATTCTTGTTAATGGTGCTGAACGTGGCGACAAGATTAATCAAGAAGAAGCCCGTACTGCTTACACTGAAGCTGAAAATCGTTTGAATCAAGCTCAAAACGGTGGTAATCGCCAAGAACAAATTCAAGCAACTCAAGCTTTAAAACGCGCTAGAGCAAGGTTTCAAGCTGCTGGCGGTATGGTACAAGCTTAAAATTTGGGTTTTTCCCAATTTCAAAAAACTCCTCTAATATTTTTAGAGGAGTTTTTTATCGAAAAATTTTACAAAATTTCAATAAGCTAACGCGCATCTAAATTGTACATTTTATAATTGAGAGAAAACTTATCAAACCCTATAACCCTCTCTCCTCCCTCCTCTCTCCTCCCTCTCTAAAATATAAAATTTAGAAACACAACAGCTTATTACCCCTTGACTCTCTACCTAAATGGAGGGTTTAAACTATAAACGTGAGATTCAATAAACTTACTCAATCAAGGAAAAGATTATGACATTAGAACTAACAGTTCCCAGCATGGCTTGTTCTGCTTGCGCTATTACAATTACCAATGCCATACAAGGAATTGACCCGAGCGCCAAGGTGGAGGCTGATCCCAAAACTAAGGTGGTTAAAGTGGAAACTGAACAAGCAGAGAACGTGGTTAAAAATGCGATCGCATCTGCTGGTTATCCAATATCTTAAACAATTAACAATTAGCAATCAACAGTTAACAGTTACTCCACAATTTCAGTAGTGGGTAATATCCTTGAATTGATAATTGATAAGCTAACGCGCATTTAAATTGTACATTTTTAATTGAGAGAAAAATTATCAAACCCTATAACCCTCTCTCCTCCCTCCTCCCTCCTCTCTTTCTACAAGATAAAATGCGCGAAACACAACAGCTTATTAGCCTTCCTCTCCGCCAATTTTTAGCTGTAAATATACCAGCAATAACGTTACAGCTAACAAAACAGTTGCCGCCGCCGCCGCATAGCCAAAATCGAATTGTGCAAAAGCTTGATCGTAAATATAGTAAACCAGTAAATTAGTAGAATTTAACGGACCACCGCCCGTAATTACATAAACCTGCTCAAAACTTCGCAATGTAAAAATAGCAGTAGTAACCGTAGCAAATACCAAAGTAGGTTTTAGCCCAGGTAGAGTAATATGCCAAAACTGTTGCCAAGAATTAGCACCATCTAACTCAGCCGCTTCATAACGATTAACAGGAATTGCTTGCAAACCTGCTAAAAAAACTACCATGTTAAAACCTAACTGCTTCCAAATGCTCAATAAAATTAGCACTGGCATAGCCCAAACTGTGCTACCTAACCAAGAAATTGATTCAATTCCAAAAAAATTTAGCAGCGAATTAACAAAACCTTCAGTTTGAAACAACCAACGGAACCCTAAACCAGCAGCTACAAGGGAAGTAATAGAAGGAATAAAAAAGGCAGTGCGTAACACTCCTCGTAAAGCAAAAGAACGATTGAGTAATACTGCTAACCCTAAAGAGATAACTAAACTGGGAATAACTGTGGCAACGGTGAAATAGACAGAATTAGTTATAACTTGCCAAAAGTCAGGAGTTAAGAGTAAACGCAAGTAGTTTTTCCCACCTACCCAGTGGACACCAGAAGCGGTAAAACTACCAGTAGTAAAGCTGAGATAAAATAGGTATGCAATTGGCCATAGTAGGAAAGCACTCAAAAAAATCAGTGCAGGGGTAAGAAAAATCCAAGCTGCGATTCCTTCTAGACGAGATGCTGCGCGAAGGGAAAGCTGCGATAATGCTTGATTATCTACTAAGTCAGTTTTAGAAGAACGCCAAAAAGTCATAAATTAGGTGTTGGCATTTTCATGTTGAGGTATGGGTATTCTAACTTTATGCACTACCCAAAGCTTATTAGCATCAAAGCTATCACTAATATGAGTAACAATTTTTTAAAGTTATCTCCCAAACACTTAAGTTTTATAAAAACTAGCAAGCTGCTTAAATCCAGCATATTTGTAGGGCTAGTTAGTGCGTTGGGTGCAACTATAACAGCTACAGCCTTAATGCCACCGCTACTAGCTCAATTTGCCCCTATAGGATTCGTAGATAAGGCGCGAGCATCTGAAGCTAAACTTTCCTTGCGTAATCTCAACCTAGCCCAAAAAATTTACTACGCTCAAAAAGGAAAATTTGCTGCAAGTATTGCTCAGTTGGGTTCCACTGTTAACCCAGATACACAAAATTATCGCTACCGAATTGTTACTAACCCAAAACTGCCTCGCCAAGTAATGATGACTGCTCAAGCAAAGCGAAATGATGTCAAAAGTTATACAGCAGCAATGTTTGTGACTACAG
This sequence comes from uncultured cyanobacterium, assembly GCA_963711165.1. Lineage (GTDB taxonomy): Bacteria > Cyanobacteriota > Cyanobacteriia > Cyanobacteriales > PCC-9333 > Crinalium. The sequence continues at coordinate 25,789 of CAVQDG010000087.1, forward strand.
TTAATCGTAACCGATTGACCATTTCAGGTGTTTGTGAGAGTATGATTTTGAATTCAACACTAACTGATACGCCCAGCTTAATTTCGCCCGTTGTTCCACCGAATTTACTTGTAACAGACTCCCCCATAAAGCTAGGAATTATGGCTTCTGGAAGTGGGAGTAACTTTGAAGCGATCGCACAAGCTATTGCAGACTCGCAACTAAACGCCCAAATTCAAGTTATAATTTACAACAATCCCAATGCTAAAGTAGCTGAACGCGCCCAACGCTGGGGTGTTCCCGCAATTCTTCATAATCATCGGGAATTTGCTACCCGCGAAGATTTAGATCGGCAAATAGTCCAAACTTTGCAGCAGTTTAATGTTGAATGGGTAATTATGGCAGGTTGGATGCGCCTAATTACTCAGGTACTACTTGACGCTTATCCTCATCAGGTGATTAATATTCATCCCAGTTTATTACCTAGTTTTAAAGGTGTTCGAGCAGTAGAGCAAGCCTTGGAAGCTGGGGTAAAAATTGCTGGCTGTAGCGTTCATTTAGTTAGTTTAGAAGTTGATAGTGGCGCAATTTTGATGCAAGCGGCTGTGCCAGTTTTACCTAATGATACCCATGAAACTCTGCACGCCCGAATTCAAGTGGAAGAACATCGGATTTTGCCACAAGCGATCGCTCTAGCTGCTCAAAAATATTAGAATTATTGCAAAAATTATTTTTGGGGGTTTCAGAATTTTAATTAACCGCAGATAAACGCAGATAAACGCAGATGAAATACCAATTTTATCCACTTATACAAAAGGTATATTCTAGCAATGCAAGCATAGATTACTCCCTTCCCACGCTCAAGAAAACCTTTCATATTCTTCTTCTTCCTTAGCGTCCTTAGCGTCTTGGCGGTTTTAAAATAAGTATTCTTTGGGCAAGAAGGGAGTAAGACAGTTTGTCAGAGTGAAGTATAGACGCAAAATGCGAAAATTAAAAATCACATAAAACTCCCCTCCCCTTAATAAGGGGAGGGGTTGGGGGTGGGGTTCTTACCAATCCTAAATCATGCCTTTTTTATAATGTCCAAGCTTCCAAAAATAACTAGAAATCAAATTTGTAACTATGTGAGCTACTATCGGAACTAATAAATTATGAGTAGCTACAGCACTAAACCCAAACAATAACCCAACAACTGTTGCCCATACAACATAAGGCCATTGGTGTCGCCCACTCAGATGTAAAACCCCAAAGCAAATACTTGACAACACAACACCAACCGTATCTAAACCGAGCGTTGGTAACATCAACCCCCGAAATAACAATTCCTCGCTTAAGCCAGGTAGCAGCCCTAGCCAAATCAAATCAGGCAAAATTAAGGGTTTGAGTACCAATTCCAAGTAGAAGTCCGCACTACGTTGATAATGAGGCCATAGACGATAGACAACTGCACTCGCTCCCGTTATTGCTAAACCAAGACCCAGCCCTAAAAGGATCTCCAGATATGTCCATCGGACAGGTAGCAATGAAATAGGGCTAAAGTGTAGCCACACTTTGGTAATTACTAGCAACACCACAGCAGTCACACCCATCGCAATCAAAATTTGGGTGCGAGTTAGAGGTTCAATTTCGGGGTTTTCAGGAAGATTATTTGCCAATGGTTTGAGATAAGCAACGTAAAGAGGAGAGATTTGGACTCAGGGCGTTAATATTAATGCCTGCTCGATCGGCAACTAAAACACCCAGTGCCTCTAAATATGAGTTTACCTGTAATGCTTTAATCCCTAACTTTTCTGGAGGAACTTGCATTTGGGTATGATTTTCATCCACAGCAATAATTTTTATAGGTAGTTGGCTGAAACTCAAAATAGCACTACCGCCACAAGCGTTTGCTGGTATCACGACAGCATCCACTTGATCTGCCCAAATATCTTCTGGGTGAGGTCGTTGTTTTTGGGTAATAAACTGAGGTGCGCGGCTTAGTCCGACTAATACACAAGGTAAAAATGTATAGCCTAATTCTTCTGCTGCCGATCGCACAGATATATCTGGATCTAAGGGTAATGGTAAAAGCGCTGGGGCGTGGGCGCAAGGAATTTGAAAGGTACGCACAATCAAGTGACTAATGACAGCTTCGGCTCCAGCCAGTGGATCTACTCCCTGTCCATGTCTGTAGTTTTGTAGTATTTCACTACTACAGTCGTCAGGAAAACGGGCAACAACTGCGATCGCATCCGCCTTTTCCTGCTTAATCAACACTTCAGCAGCCCGCAATAAACTATCAGGATTTTGAATTGTCCCCCAACTAGCTCCAGAATCAGCAATTCGTAGTTCGACCCCTAAAGGCTGATCTGTAACTATATAATCGGTCAAATTTAAGCCGAGTGTAGCTCTAGTAGCATCAGCCGCCTGTAAGTGTCGCACTCTTAAATCTGGTTCAATTCCCTGGTCAAGAATTAAACCTACTCGATTGTTGCGTACAGGGCGTAAACCCCAAGAATTAGCCGCAAATTGATCGAGTGCGTACCCCTCTACATAAAAACCATTGGGTAAATTCCAATATAGAGAAGCACCGTTGAGGACATTAGGGTGAGTAATCAAGCGATCGCAACAAGAAGCGATCGCCTTCGCCACTGGTAGAGCGTCACCTGCATAGCCACCGATGGACGCTCCCACACCAGTTGGGACAATTAATACAACAGTATAAGGACGTTGATTCACGCGCTATTTAGTATTATCCGCTACAGTGACTATTGCCTCAAGTTGGACTTTTCCACGCTCCTGATCCACATTAGTAACTGCCCACCGCAAAGGTTCCCCTCGCTTTTGCAATTCTGTCTTAATCGCTTGCTGCAACTGCTCGGTGGACTCCTCTAAATCAATTTCTGCACTAATAAAATGAGTAGTCATTGTAAGTTCCTGGGTACACTAAATTGGTTGTTTGTCAAAATACTATTTCTTTTAGGATGAGATCATCACCCTTGCTGTTCGATAGCAAACAGAGTCATTGTTACTTCTGGAACTGTCCAAACTGCAACTCGTACAATTCGTCTTCTTTTTCGCTCTCAATTTTCAAATTAGAGCGCGGATAAGCAACACATAGCAACACATAGCCTTTTTCCTGAAGTTCTGGACTAACGCCCATACCTTCAGCTTGATCCACTTTTCCTTCTATAATACGACCAGCACAGGTAGTACAAACACCTGCATTGCAGGAACTCGGTAAATCTAATCCCGCATCAGAGGCAGCACGGATAATTAATTTATCCTCTGGAACTTGGAGCGTATGAGTGTTTCCTTGATGTTCGATTTGAACGGTATACATTTTAGGCATAGATGACTGTAATTTGGGGTTAACCTACCCTCATTATTCCATACTAATATTTTCATATAAGGTGGCTACATGAAACAAAGCGATATCAAAGATAGTTCCCATCAACCTCACTGCCCTAAATGCCACCATGATGAATTTTATCGTTGCAAGCGCGGCAATAATTTTGAAAGTTTTGTTTCTTTGATTGGCTTATTTCCTTATCTTTGTCATTATTATTCTTGCAGAAAAAAGATATTACTTTTTTCACCCAGAGATTATTTTCAAACTCACGGAAAAAAAACTTTTTTCCTGACTTTATCAACATCCTTTTTAGTTTGCTTATCTTTGGTTGTTTTCAGAGGATCAATTAATTTAAAAAAATTAAATATATTATTTTTCTTTGGAAGTGACTCTACCGAATCTATAGATATTAACAATTATAAATTATTAGAATATCAAAATCTTGAGCAAAAAATCCAACTTAAATATCCTGAATATTGGGAAAAACAAGAATCGCCAGATCCGCTAACAGGTGAAATAGTAACATTTATATCGCCTCAAGAAAGTGAATTCGATACATTTAGAGAAAAAGTGGTTGTTAATGTGGAAGTTTTATCAAAAAAATACACATCTTTAGATGAGTATAAAAATTCTTCTTCTACAGAAATACAAAAGTTTTTGAAAGATGCAGTAATTATTGAATCTAGTATTACTATTCTTGGCAACCTTCCTGCCTATAAAATAATTTATTCAGGTAAAGATTCTAACTCTACTTGGGTAGCTAATATGGAAGTTGTCACAGTAAAAAATAATCAAGCATACAGAATCCTTTATACAGCAGATAGTAGTAATTATAATAAATTTTCCAAAAATGCAGAAGCAATGGTCAATAGTTTTAAATTTTTAAAATAAAAATATAATGTAGCGCCATGGCGCGTCTCTACATTATGCGGTAATGAAACCTGCGGGTTTCAAAATTTATTTTGTCCAAACACGGGCAGTTGCTATATAAAAAAAGTGCCTGGTACTAAACAGACACTTTTATTCATTTAACTTGATAGAAATTTTAACCTTGTAGAGCCTGAGCGCCGCCTACAACTTCCAGAATTTCCTGGGTAATTGCAGCCTGTCTTGCTTTGTTATAAGACCGAGTTAAGGTGCTAATCAATTCGCTGGCGTTGTCGCTGGCGTTGTTCATCGCAGTCATCCGCGCAGCCAATTCACTAGCCGCCGATTCTTGCAATGCCCGTAGTAACTGGTTATTCAAGTAGAGTGGTAACAAAGCATCAAGGATTTGCACCGGATCTTGCTCGAAAATCATGTCACGAGGGAAGGTGCGGGTTGTAGTAGCTACTTTCTCCCGCGTTACTTCAAAATCACCGCCACGGGTAGTAAGCCGGAAAATCTCATCATCCTGTGTTTCTAGCCCTTGCGACGTTAAAGGTAGCAAGGTTTGGATTACTGGACGAGAACTAATTAAAGAAACAAACTTGGTATAAACAAGTTCCACCCGATCTACACTCTCGGAAAGGAATAAAGAGAGCAATTCATCAGCAATTTTAGATGCTTCTGCTGCTGTCGGAATTTGCTCTAACCCTGTGTAAGTAGCACCAATGGGCTGATTCCGGCGCTGGAAATACTGGATAGCTTTACGTCCTATCAGGACAAATTTATAATTTAAGCCTTCAGCCTTGAGTTCCTTAGCACGGTTTTCAGCGCGACGGATAACATTGGAGTTATAGCCGCCACAAAGACCGCGATCGCCTGTAATTACAACTAAACCAACTGTACCAACTTCTCGTTGTCTGAGTAGAGGCAGAGTTACATCTTCAAACCTCAGACGATTTTGTAAACCGTAGAGAACCTGAGCGAGTCTATCTGCAAACGGGCGAGTAGCAATTACTTGTTGCTGTGCGCGACGCACCTTTGCTGCTGCTACAAGACGCATCGCTTCAGTAATTTTTTGGGTATTTTTGACCGACTGAATGCGATCGCGAATACTTTTGAGATTAGCCATAGTTTTTCACCATTATTAAAAATTCAGAATTCATAATTGAGAAGCCAGGATCGCGGCTTAATTCTGACCCCTGGCTTATAAGTTCTGACTCCTTAACTAGGCAGATACCAAGAATGTCTTCTTGTATTCTGCGATCGCTTCCTTAAGAAGACTTTCTGCTTCATCAGTTAGCTGCTTGGTGCTACGAAGAATTTCACCGTACTGCTGCTTGCTAGTCTTCAAGTAATCCCGCAGACCTTGAGCAAAAGGAGCTACTTTTTCTACAGGAATGTCATCTAAATAACCATTCAAACCTGCATACACAACAGCCACCTGTTCAGCCACAGATAGTGGCGAAAACTGAGGCTGCTTCAAAATTTCCCGTAAACGTTGACCACGCGATAATTGATTTTGCGTAGCTTGGTCTAAATCAGAAGCAAACTGAGCAAAAGCTTGCAAATCATCGTACTGAGCCAATTCCAACTTCAACTTACCAGCAACTTTCTTCATTGCCTTGGTTTGAGCCGCAGAACCCACACGGGATACTGAAATACCCGCATTAATCGCTGGACGTAAACCAGAGTTGAACAAGTCAGAAGATAAGAAGATCTGACCGTCTGTAATCGAAATTACGTTTGTTGGAATGTAAGCAGATACGTCACCTGCTTGAGTTTCGATAATAGGCAGTGCAGTCATACTGCCTTCACCCAAATCGTTACTTAACTTAGCTGCCCGTTCCAGCAGACGAGAGTGAGTGTAGAAAACATCTCCAGGATATGCTTCCCGTCCTGGTGGACGACGCAACAGCAAGGACATTTGGCGATAAGCTTGGGCTTGCTTGGAGAGGTCATCGTAAATTACCAGAGTGTGCTTGCCTTGATACATGAAGTATTCGGCTAAACTTGCACCCGTGTATGGAGCCAGATATTGTAATGTCGCTGGGTCGTTAGCGTTAGCTGCAACTACGATGGTATAGTCCATTGCGCCCCGCTCTTGCAGAACACTGACTACCTGAGCTACGGTAGAAGCTTTTTGACCGATCGCAACGTAAACACAAATGACATTTTCTTCTTTCTGGTTGAGAATTGTATCAACCGCTACAGAAGTTTTACCAGTTTGTCTGTCACCAATAATTAGCTCGCGCTGACCACGACCAATAGGAATCATCGCGTCAATAGCAGTGATTCCTGTTTGCATTGGCTCATATACAGAGCGGCGTTGAATAATACCAGGAGCAGGGGATTCAATCAGACGTGATTCAGTTGTATGAATGTCTCCTTTACCATCAATGGGACGGGCAAGTGAATCTACCACCCGACCAACCATTGCGTCCCCTACAGGAACTTGAGCGATTTTGCCAGTCGCTTTAACAGAACTGCCTTCTTGGATATTGCGACCATCACTCATCAACACCGCGCCCACATTGTCTTCTTCCAAGTTCAGCGCGATGCCAACACTACCGTCTTCAAACTCTACAAGTTCCCCAGACATGACCTTATCTAAGCCATAAATCCGAGCGATACCGTCACCTACTTGTAGGACAGTACCAACATTAGCGACCTTTACATCTTGGTCATATTGTTCGATTTGCTGCCGAATAATGTTGCTAATTTCGTCAGGTCTGATACTAATCATGGGAGGTTGTTACTTGTTAATGTTAATTTTTGCTTTTAGCTGTTAGCTTTTAGCTGTTAGCTTTTAGTACTTACAACACATATTTGTGTTGATATTTTCCCAATTCACTACGAAGACAAGCTAATCACTAATCGCTAATTGCTAATCGCTAAGTAGCACTGCTGAGTTGGATACCAATGCGGCGAAGTTGTCCGCGCAAACTAGCGTCAATCACCTGTGAACCTACTTTGATGATCACACCACCAATCAAGTCGGGATCGAGTTTGCTAGCCAGTTCAACTTCTCTGGCACTGGTCATTGCAATTACTTTTTCACGAATTGTCTGTTGCTGAGATTCGCTCAAAGCTACAGCCGATGTCACTTCAGCAAGTACAGTTTGATTTAGCTTCCGTAGGATATCTTGGAATTTTTGACAAATACCTTCCAAGAACAGAATTCTACGACGGTCAACCAGGATCAACAAAAAGTTCATCATGTAGGGGTGAATTTGATCACCTACCAGTTGTCGCAAAACAGCCTTTTTATCTTCAGCTTTAAATGTGGGATTACCCAAAAATTGCTGTATCTCTTCAGAACTTAAGAGCAAACTTAATAATGCGGCAACATTGTCAGCAAACTGCTCAACGAGGTTCTGCGACTGAGCCAAGGACATTAGCGCCTCAGCATACGGTTCTATGACTTCGGAGGTTAACAAACTACCTTTCATGATCCACCTCCTAGCATGGCAATGCTACGGTCAATTAATTGGTTTTGGGCAGACTCATTTAAGTAGGAACCAATTTGCGACTCTACTTTCTGCATAGCCATTGCTGCGACTTGTTGGCGCAATTGGGCAATCGCACCATCTCTTTCAGAATTCACATCCTGCGAGGCTGTTTCTTGTAGGCGTTCAATATCCTGTACAACTTTCGCCAAAATTGCTTCCCTAGCTTTCTCGGCATTTTCTTCAGCAGCCTTGCGGATTCGTTCTGCCTCAGATTGACCTTGAGTTAGCTGTTTCTGTGCTTCAGAGAGTGCAGCAGCAGCTTCTTTTTGACGCTGTTCTGCTTCCTTAATAGCGGCTTCAATAGTGGCGCGACGTTCACTTAGGATGTTACCTAAAACCTTCCGCCCAAAGTAAAACACTACCCCAATTAAAATTGTCAGGTTAATTAGGTTCGCTTCTAAAATATCGAAATTCAGACCGAAACCACCATGACCCTCTGCTTCAGCTAATTCCGAACTAGCTGAGTGGGCCAACTCGGCTAGTAACAAAAAAGTCCCCATGATACCCATCCTCGTGTATGAAGTGTAAAGGATTAAGGCAGAAAAGGCTTTTAAGGTTGAAGTAAAAGCTATTATTCGCCAAAATATAATTGACTAATTGCCTACTTCATGCTTCAAGCTATTATCTATCCTTCATCCTTCAAACTCTCTATTTATTGACCAATTGAGGTCCTAAAATTTTCTCCAAAATCTGGCGACTGAGGGCATCCACTTGTTGCTCTAGAGATTGCAAGGCTTCTTGCTTTTGCTGTTCAATCTCTTTAGCCGCTTGTTCGCGTTTAGCAACAGCTTCCTGCTGTGCCTCACCAATTTTCTGTGCCGCTATTTTCTGGGCTTCGCTTTGAGCATTTGCAATCAGCAATTGAGCTTGTCTGCGGGTATCCCCTAGCTGTTGCTCGTACTCTCTGGCTACTTTCTCAGCTTTAGCTAAACGTTCTTTAGCGCCCAGTTCATTATTACGGATGTACTCGTCCCGTTCATCAAGCGCCTTTGTTAGTGGCTTATAAAAAACCACATTTAACACTGCTGCTAATAATAGGAACTGCACTGCCATTAAGGGTAAAGTTGCGTCAAAATCAAACATTGCTCCCCTCTTTGGATTTAATAGCAGTTTTAATGGCAAGCAAAATTATTCCACCTGTCATATTTTCTAGACCCCATACATTAGGGGGTCAAATTACTTCAAGATGACTAAAAACGCCAAAAAATTGTGTTAAATAGAGACGTATTAAATTCCGTCTCTACTTAAACTCAAAACTTATGCGAATGGGTTAGCAAACAATAGTACTAGAGCAATTACGAGACCGTAAATTGTTAGAGATTCCATGAATGCCAAGGTTAAGAGCAGAGTACCGCGAATTTTGCCTTCTGCTTCAGGCTGACGAGCAATACCTTCAACTGCTTGACCAGCAGCGTTACCTTGACCAATACCAGGACCAATTGCAGCTAAACCAATAGCTAGAGCAGCAGCCAGAACCGAAGCAGCTTGAACCAATGGATCCATGATTTTTTCCTTACTTTGATTAGAAATTACAAAACAAACATTTGAGTTTTTGGATTTTGGATGGAAATAATCTTTCCATTCCCTCAGCCAAACTTAATCAATTCAGAGCATAACTTAGCTGGAATACAAAAGGTAAAATTACGTTATTACCATTAAATATTCCTAACAACAATTAATGCTCCTCATGCCCTTCGTCACCATGCCCTTCCATAGCTTCATGAATATATGCAGCAGCTAAGGTGGCAAAAACTAGGGCTTGAATGGCACTTGTAAATAATCCTAAAGCCATTACTGGCAGAGGCACAAACAAAGGAACCAGTAGCACCAACACTGCGACCACCAGTTCATCCGCCAAAATGTTTCCAAATAAACGGAAGCTTAGGGAAAGGGGCTTAGTGAAATCTTCTAAAATGGCAATGGGTAATAGGATCGGCGTTGGCTCGATGTACTTTTTAAAGTATCCTAAACCCCTCTTGCTAAATCCTGCGTAGAAGTACGCTAAGGAAGTTAGTAAGGCTAGTGCCACTGTTGTATTAATGTCGTTAGTGGGAGCAGCTAGTTCACCTTCTGGAAGATGGATTAACTTCCAAGGAACTAAAGCACCTGACCAATTTGACAAGAATATAAACAAAAACAATGTGCCAATAAAAGGCACCCAAGGACGGTATTCTTTCTCACCAAGCTGGTTTCTTGCCAGATCTCTAATAAACTCCAAAGCATATTCCATCAGGTTTTGTATTCCTTGAGGAATTCTTTGGATGTTACGAGTTGCAGCTAGTGAGGCAACTAACAGAAGACCAATCACAAACCAGGATGTCAGAAAAACCTGCCCGTGAATTTTGAGATTGCCTATCTGCCAGTAGAGGTGATGACCGACTTCTAGTTTGGCAAGACTTAGTGAACTAAAAACGTCCAGAAAACCGATCATGTTTCCTGTTTCCCTTCAAATAAATTTATCAACGGATTAAGGAGAATTTACTTCTCCGAATGCCCCACCTAGCGAGTGTCAGGTCGGAAGATAATCCGAAGCATATAGACGATGATTGCGGCTTTATAAGTCAGAAACCCCAAAAATATGGGTAGAACCTGTAGCTGATTCCATTGAGTTGCTACTATAATCAACCCAACAAATATCGCAAACCGATTCTTGTTCAGACGACTTTTTTCTGCCCCAAGCTGTTCAACGTCTTTAGCCAGCATTCTCAAGTAAACCACACAAGCGCACGCCCCAATCAAATAATTTAGGGCAATGTTGAGGGAATAAAAAATCCAGACGGAGAAAAAGATTATTCCAGTCAAAACAAAGGTATTCAACAACAACTCTTGTTGAAGTTGGTAATACTCTTGCATGGAGTCGGAGCGTTTTGACGCTGACTCTTCAGGTGGAATAACTTCCCCCTCTACAGGTGTGGTTTCAGGTGATTCGTCTGACAAATTCACAAAACTTATAGTGGAGTTGACCAGTACAAGCCAAAAGTCATCATATCATCTAGTGTTAACAATACTTAAAAAATTTTTACGAATAAGAAGTCAGAATTATTTTGTCCGACTGGCTGTTAACTTTTGCGAAAACTGTAATAGACATTTCCATTAATTGAATGCAGAGACGCGCCATGGCTCGTCTCTACAAGGTTCTATGAAGCCACAGTCAGCAAAATAAGCTGTTGATTGAGAAGCGATCGCACTTCCGTTAATTCCAGATCAATCCCTGCCAAAATTTCCCCTACTGTTTTTCCCTCGCTAGAATTAACTTCACAAGCTTGGATAAATTGAAATTCTGCATCTGACAAGTTAACAATCTGATAGTCATAGTTGAACAAACACTTGCTTGGCCAACCATCCATACAAGGGTTGCGTTCTGGAATCGCCGATAAAAGCGCTGTATCATCTGACCAATCAGCTTTTGGCAATGGCGATCGCCCTAAGAAAAACTCGTAATGAGTAACGGATTCTGGGTCTAATAGTTCAATCAAGCGGTATACTTGGCGATCGCTCAATCCTTGCGCTCTTTCCATCAAATCTGGGACTTTCCCTAACAGTCGCTCTAGCTGCCAAGTTTTAGGATTAGAGAAACCTAGAAAATCTAACCCAGAAGCGTCAATTAGCCCAAATAGCGTTTCAATGTTGTAGTCAATTTCTTGAGGATGAACGTACATATCTGCAAAGCATTCATCCCGTTGATTTTCTAATGACCAACGTTCTTGTTCTCGCTTGACAAGTCGATTCTTTTCTGGTAGTGCTTGAAATATTTTACGACCCAATTGAACACCATCGCGGTAATCGCCTTTTTGATTGCCTTGTAGAAGTGCGATCGCCTGTTGCATCAAATTAATTTCCCATCTGCCTAATTCTCCATAGACAAAAATGTGCATCAAGCCGCCTGGAGCTAACTTAGCAGCGAGAGATTGAATTCCACGTATTGGATCAGGTAAATGGTGGAGTACACCCACACAATTAATTAAGTCAAACTCACCTGCCAACTTCTCCGCATCGTATAGGCTCAAGTGATGGAACTCTACTCTACTCGCTCCTGACCTTTGACAACGCTCTTTAGCGACATCCAAAGCACCAGAACTTAAGTCAATTCCAACAACTTCAGCCTGGGGATTAAGATGAACCAAATATTCTGTTCCTACACCCGTGCCACAACCAGCATCTAAAATGCGGATATTTTGCTTTTGAGGTTTTTGATTAGTGCAGAAGCTATAAGCAGCTTGCCAATTCCAGCGCCAGTTATATCCAGGCGGTGGACTATCTAGTAGTGGCTCTGGCGGAAATGGATAAGTATTGTAAAGTTTAGCAACAGCAGCGCTAACCGTCTGGAAATCGGACATAGTAGGCAAAACTCGCAGCAACCTGAGTTTACCGAATTTAAGACGCTGATCAACATTTTATGTAACATCATCAGCAATGGTGCTTTTGGCTAGTGCTTAAAGAACTGAAAATCTTGAGATCAAAGAACTCGAACATCTTTGAGCAGGTTTATTTTAGCTAAGTACGTCTCAGGCATAATTAAAGAGAGAGCTAAAAAACCCTCGGATCAATGGCGGGAAATCTGAAACGTAAAAAAACTTATCTTTTTTCTCATGTAGCCCGCTTTGATCAAATATGATGATCTCACCGTTAATCAAAGTAATGGGTTCTACACACTTCTTAAAGAAACAGCGTAAAGAACTCGAAACGTTTTAATCTAGATGCTAACTGGGTTGAATATAGGCGGTTGTTTGATGAAGGCGGCAAAGAAACATCAAGTCCTTGAACCAGGACAACGATCAGCTTGTACGCCAAAATTATTCAATCTCAGTAACGGTGTAACCGTATTGTCACCCTGGTCAAGCTTAACAGCAACTTTAATGGGAGCTTAAGAATCAAATGAGTGTTAAGGCAAGTGGTGGAAGCTCAGTTGCGCGTCCGCAGCTATATCAAACTTTACCTGTAGCCACGATATCTCAGGCAGAGCAGCAAGACCGCTTCTTAGGGCGTGGAGAGTTGAATGAGCTTGCCAGTTATTTTAGTTCTGGTAATCAACGCATACAAATTGCAGACACTCTCAGCAAGAACGCCGATTTAATTGTGTCTCGTGCTGCTAACCGCATTTTCGTTGGTGGTTCTCCAATGGCTTTCTTAGAAAAGCCCAAAGAACTTCCTGAAATGGCGATCGTAGGTGCATCAGGAAATAACGTCCAAGAATCGTTGAGACTAGGGACTGCGACCTTTGTAGAAAGTAGTGGTGGCTTTTTAGAAGGTTTGCGGAGTCTCTTTTCTGCCTCTGGTAGTGGTCCAGTCCCCGCAGGTTTCCGACCGATTAACGTCGCTCGTTACGGCCCCAGCAATATGCAGAAATCTCTGCGTGATTTAAGCTGGTTTTTGCGCTATGTAACTTATGCGATCGTTGCTGGTGATCCAAACATTATTGCTGTAAACACACGCGGTTTACGGGAAATAATTGAAAACGCCTGTTCCGGCGAAGCAACAATTGTGGCGCTACAAGAAATGCGCCAAGCCTCGTTGGGGTACTTCAGGCAAGATGCCGAGGCAACTACTATTGTTAATCAATACTTTGAAGTATTAATTAACGAATTTAAAGCCCCTACCCCCTCAGCTAAACTGCGTCAGCGTCCTTCTGACGATCAACAAGGGCTGCAATTACCCCAAATTTACTTCAATTCAGCAGAGCGCCGTCCTAAATACGCTATGAAGCCAGGACTGTCCTCTTCTGAAAAGAATGAAATCGTCAAAGCTGCCTATCGGCAAGTATTTGAGCGCGACATCACCCGTGCTTACAGTCTGAGCATTTCTGACATAGAATCTAAGGTCAAAAACGGTGACATCTCCATGAAGGAGTTTGTCCGCCGATTGGGTAAATCCACCTTATATCAGAAAAACTTCTACGAACCTTACATCAATAGCCGTGCTTTAGAACTAGCCTTCCGTCACTTCTTGGGTCGTGGTCCATCAAGCCGTGAAGAAGTTCAGAAGTACTTCTCAATTGTCTCTAGCGGTGGTTTATCTGCCCTAGTAGATGCCTTAGTGGATTCCCAAGAATATTCTGACTACTTCGGTGAAGAAACTGTCCCCTACCTGCGTGGTTTGGGTCAAGAAGCTCAAGAATGTCGCAACTGGGGACCACAACAAGATTTATTAAACTACAGCGCACCTTTCCGCAAGGTACCGCAGTTTATTACCACATTTGCTGCCTACGAGCAACCCCTGCCTGACCAACATCCCTACGGTTCTGGCAACGACCCACTGGAAATTCAGTTTGGGGCAATCTTCCCGAAAGAAACTAAGAATCCTAACACTAGCCCCGCTCCTTTTGGAAAAGATACACGCCGTATCCTGATCCATCAAGGTCCAGGAATTAACAATCAACTGAGTAATCCTGGTGCGCGGGCAGAAATCCTGGTTCTTTAGGTGCAAAAGTCTTTAAGTTGGATCAACTGCCTGGTGCGGGTGGAAATGGCGGTACACCTCGCAATAAGTATGTCAAAAATTCCAGCATTAAGTACTCAGAAAGCTCTACTCAAGCGGTAATTAAAGCTGCTTACCTGCAAGTTTTTGGACGTGACGTTTATGAAGGTCAACGTCAAAAGGTAGCAGAAATCAAGCTGGAAAACGGCGAAATTACAGTACGCGATTTTATTCGCCTACTAGCTAAATCTGACTTGTTCCGCAGCTTGTACTGGACACCTCTATATGTTACTAAGGCTGTTGAGTACATCCACCGCCGCATACTAGGTCGTCCTACCTACGGTCGTCAAGAAATCAACAAGTATTTTGATACTTGTGCTAAGAAAGGTTTCTACGCTCTAGTTGATGCGATTATTGATAGCCCAGAGTACAGCGAAGCTTTTGGTGAAGATACCGTTCCTTATGAACGTTATTTAACCCCTAGTGGCGTAGCACTGCGATCGCTCCGTGTTGGTAGCATTGGTGAGACTGGTGCCAAACCTGCAATCGAAGAAGCACCAATGTTTGTGGCTTTGGGTGAAGTCACAGAAATGCGGACTGAACCTGATATTGAATTCCGCGTTAACCAAGGCGTTAATAAGCAGCGTGAACAAACCAAGGTCTTTAAGCTAACAGAAAATGCTGATAAGACATTGGTAGAAACGATTATTCGTGCTGCATATCGCCAAATTTTTGAGCGCGATATCGAACCTTACATCGTCAAAAACGAATTTACTGCCCTCGAAAGTAAACTCAGCAACAACGAAATCAACGTTAAAGAGTTTATCGAAGCTTTAGGCGGTTCCGATCTTTACATTAAAGAGTTTTACACACCTTATCCCAACACTAAGGTAATAGAACTAGGAACCAAGCACTTCTTGGGTCGCGCCCCCAAAGACCAACAAGAAATCCGCAAATATAACCAACTGCTTGCCTCTGAGGGTATTCGTGCCTTTGTTGGAGCAATGGTGAACAACGCGGAATATGCCGAGCTATTTGGAGAAGACACGGTTCCTTATCGTCGCTTCCCCACCCTCCCAGCAGGCAACTTCCCCAATACAGAGAAGCTGTATAACCAGCTAACCAAGCAAAACGAAGACTTGGTAGTACCTAGCTTTGAAACAGTTAAGGCTCGCATGGATGCCACGAAGATGCCAATTATGGCAAAAGCGATGGCAGATATGGTGGCTAATGAACGTCAAATTGACAAGACTAAGCCACTGTTCATGGAACTGGGTCGCTCTTTTGCTAATGGTAACGGTCAGTCTGTAGAAGTTGGTGTTGGTACTTCACGTCGCAAACCAGCGCGGATTTATCGTCTGACTCCTGGAACTAACTCCCCTGAAACCAATGGGGTAATCAATGCCATCTACTGTCAAGTGATGGATGTCTTTAGTGGTCAGGTTCCTTCAGAGTTCAGACGTTCTGAGTTAGACAGCAAACTCCGTAACGGTGAAATTTCTGTGCGTGAGTTCGTCCGCGCCCTGGCTAGTTCTGATATCTACCGTCGTCGCTTCTATACTCCCTACCCTAATACCAAAGTAATTGAGTTCTTGTTCCGTCATATCTTAGGACGCGCACCAGCAACTCAAGGTGAAATCCGTCAGTACAACAAGTTACTGGCAGATCAGGGCTTAAAGGCGGCTGTTGAAGGAATGGTAGATAGTCCAGAGTATGCTCGCTATTTCGGTGAGGATGTGGTGCCTTACAACCGCTTCCCAGCTTTACCAGCAGGCAATTACCTTGGTAGCGTAAAAGCAGCAAAAGATTTGGTGAAACAATCTTGGTCTGATTTGTCGCCTTCCTACCTGGGTGGTCGCTAAAAAGATTGGAGTTTGGCGGTTGGGGTTTTGAAATCGTAGTTTCCTGACACGGTTCGAGATCTCCCTAAAAAGTGCGATCGCCAATTTCTAATTCCATCAGGACTTACTTCTAGATCCCCCTAAATCCCCCTTAAGAAGGGGGACTTTTAATTCCCCCCTTTTTAAGGGGGGTAGGGGGGATCAAGGTTTCAGACTTTCGGTGCGTAAGTCCTATCCATTCTAAAAATCAATTTCTCTGATTTGTCAGGAGACAATCTACTCTCTTGACAGAGCAGAGGAATTTTTTCATAATTTTTTGGGGACGATTTGACTGGCTTTCAGGGCAAACATGAAAAATAATGTTACAAACTATTACGAACAGCACAAAAATGTGAACTAGATGCCGGAGAATATTTTCGGAAGGTAACTGTGTCTGTTAAAAAAAGTGTATATCTGAGGGCTTTAATTTCTCTAAGAAAAAGTAAGAAATCTTATTGATTAAGCACTTCATATGCAAGATAGACTCAGTTTCCGAATGGCACTCGCCAGTTTTAACACATCTGGTAACAATTTTTTTGGAGGAATCCCTCGATGAGTATCGTCACGAAATCCATCGTGAATGCAGACGCTGAAGCTCGTTACCTCAGCCCAGGCGAATTAGAGCGTATTAAGAATTTTGTAACATCTGGCGATCGCCGTCTTCGCATTGCTCAAACTTTGACTGATTCTCGCGAACGCATTGTTAAGCAAGCTGGCGACCAACTGTTCCAAAAGCGTCCTGACGTTGTTTCTCCTGGTGGAAACGCTTACGGCGAAGAAATGACCGCTACCTGCCTGCGTGACTTAGATTACTACCTACGTCTGATCACCTACGGAGTTGTAGCTGGCGATGTCACCCCAATCGAGGAGATTGGTGTTGTTGGCGTTCGTGAGATGTACAAGTCCTTGGGTACACCAGTTGATGGAGTTATCGAAGGTGTTCGTGGTTTGAAGAGTGCTGCAAGCTCTCTACTTTCCGGTGAAGATGCTGCTGAAGCAGGTTCTTACTTCGATTACTTAATCGGTGCTATGCAGTAGGGTGTTGCCAAGTCTCTACTGAACTGAGAATTTTAAGCAACAAGACATTTGTGAGCTAAGGAAACGAAACAATGCAAGACGCAATTACTTCAGTTATCAACTCTTCCGATGTCCAAGGCAAATACTTGGATACCGCTTCAATCAGCAAATTAAAAGCTTATTTCAGCACTGGTGAACTGCGCGTTCGTGCTGCAAGCACAATCAGCGCTAACGCCGCTACCATCGTCAAGGAAGCAGTTGCTAAAGCTCTGTTGTACTCTGACATCACCCGTCCCGGTGGAAATATGTACACCACCCGTCGCTATGCTGCTTGCATCCGCGACCTCGACTACTACCTCCGCTATGCTACCTATGCAATGTTAGCTGGCGACCCATCCATTCTTGATGAGCGCGTATTAAACGGCTTAAAGGAAACCTACAACTCATTAGGTGTACCTATCTCTGCTACCGTTCAAGCTATCCAAGCTATCAAAGAAGTTACTGCTAGCTTAGTGGGTGCTGATGCTGGTAAAGAAATGGGTGTTTACCTCGACTACATCTCAAGCGGCTTAAGCTAAGTACTTTCAGGTTGCTGAAAACTTAAGTTCTGATAGAAGTGTAGGTTGTCTAATTCAAGTCTGGAAAGTTGAGAGTGATTGTTAGCTCCTCAAAAGCTTATTCAAATAACCCTTATAAGGTAGATAAGTTTTAGGGATTTAGTATTTACTCTCAGCTACCAGACTTTGATATATCTAGAGACAGCTATAATAAGGTTTCGGGACTGTAGGTTTCGCCACAATATACGTTACAAAATCACAACAGAGTTGTTTGTAGCAGACCAGCATTTAAAAGCTGCATTGGTTGCTATATTTTTTTAGTAGTTAAATATTTAAGTAACGTATATTCTGCGAGTGTATTGATATGCACCAGTTCCGAATCTAAATAACAACCAAAAAATGAGAAGATTGAATTAGTTTATCCCAACAAAATCAGGAGAAACAAAATTATGCGGATGTTTAAAGTTACCGCTTGCGTTCCTAGCCAAACTCGTATTCGGACACAGAGGGAGTTACAAAACACCTATTTTACCAAGCTAGTTCCCTATGAAAACTGGTTCCGTGAACAACAACGGATTATGAAAATGGGTGGAAAAATTGTCAAAGTTGAGTTAGCAACTGGCAAACAAGGAACAAATACAGGGCTACTGTAAGTTTAAATTTTCGCGCATTAGCTTGTAAAAAGGAGGTCACGTAGACCTCTTTTTCGTTTTAGTATTTATTATATATACTTGGCTATACCACAACTTACGCAAAAAATAAATCAAAATAATTATTAAAAGCTCATAATTACGGATGCTTTTCTCCCCCTAGTACCTGCGCCCTATTCTCTGCACTGCTAATTCCAACGTTAAAATGCGTAAGTTGTGTTTACGCTAACTTTTCTAGCCCACAGCATTTGAAGATGTCATGAATTTAAGCTTACTGGTTCCTTTTTTTGACTCCTCAGTGCGGGAATGGTCTTTATCAGCGCGGTTGTTGCGTTGGTTAACGTTCTTGTGGCTGTTTGTTGGGTTAGTAGTTTTGTTTTCAGCATCTTATCCTAATGGCGATGCTAACTATGGTGATGGGCTGTATTATTTTAAGCGGCAAATAATCTGGGTTTTAATTGCGTTAGTAATATTTAACCTGGTAGTGCGTTTCCCGTTACGTCATGTGCTGGGAATGGCTCCTTGGTTTTTGATGGTAATCTTGAGCTTAATTTTCCTGACTTTGGTTCCAGGGCTGGGGGATACTACAAATGGTGCTACTCGCTGGTTATCATTGGGACCAATAGCAATTCAACCATCTGAATTAATTAAGCCATTCCTGGTACTACAAAGCGCTCGAATTTTTGGGCAATGGCAGCGTTTAACTTGGAAAGTACGCTTCACTTGGTTAGGAATTTTTTGTGCTGTGCTTTTAGGAATTTTGCTACAGCCGAACCTGAGTACGACTGCCTTATGTGGTATGACATTGTGGCTAATTGCTTTAGCATCTGGACTGCCATTTTCCTATCTAGGGGGAACAGCCTTGGGTGGAGTGACGTTGGCAGTTATCAGTATCAGTTTGAAAGAATATCAGCGAAAACGGGTAATGTCTTTTCTGAATCCTTGGGCTGATCCGATGCGCGACGGTTATCAGTTAGTTCAAAGTTTATTGGCAGTTGGTTCTGGAGGAACTTGGGGGTCAGGTTTTGGTCTGTCGCAACAGAAGTTGTTCTATTTACCAATTGAGTATACAGATTTTATCTTTGCTGTGTATGCTGAAGAATTTGGCTTTGCGGGTAGCGTTATGTTGCTCTTCTTATTAATAGTTTATGCAACAGTAGGGTTGATTGTTGCTATTAAGACTAAACATAAAATTCACAGGCTCGTGGCAATAGGAGCAACTATTTTATTAGTTGGGCAGTCTTTGCTCAATATTGGAGTTGCTACTGGTGCTTTACCTACTACTGGTTTGCCTCTGCCAATGTTTAGCTATGGTGGAAATTCTATGATTGCTAGTTTGATGGCGGCTGGATTACTGATTCGAGTAGCGCGAGAAAGTAGCGAAGCACAGGTTGTCTCATTGCAGGATCGCCGTCAGTTAGGATCTCGAAGGCAGCGTCAGTCTGGGCAGAGACCCTGATTACTCCCTTCCCACGATGGCGAATACCTATTGGAAAAACCGCCAAGACGCAAAGTACGCCAAGGAAGAAGCAGAATATGATCGGTTTTAGTAGGAAGGGAGTAAGCTACAATTCAATCGGGATGAGCATTTCAACAAGTCAGTTGCTTTATGAGGGAAACGTTGCAAACCCAACTATATGAAATAGGGCAATTTGCTAATACTCTGGTATCAAACCAGCTTACACACCTGAGTTTAGTTAGTATCGGCATTATATTTACTGCTGGGTTACTTACAAGCCTAACGCCGTGTATGCTTTCGATGTTGCCGATTACTATTGGCTACATTGGAGGATATGAAAGTAAAAGCCGACTCCAAGCTGCTATTCAGTCAACTTGGTTTTCCTTGGGATTAGCAACTACGTTGGCAGGATTAGGTATTTTTGCTGCTTTGGTGGGACAAGTTTATGGTCAACTAGCAATTGGTTTGCCAATTATTGTTAGCATTGTAGCTATTATTATGGGGCTGAACTTACTGGAAGCTTTGCCTCTACAATTGCCTTCATTTGGAGGTTTAGAGTGGATTTCTAAAGATTTACCAGAGGGAGTACGCTCTTATTTAATTGGTTTAACTTTTGGTTTGGTGGCTTCGCCGTGTAGTACTCCTGTGTTGGCAAGTATCCTCGCTTGGATAGCGACAACAAAAGACTTAATTTTGGGTGGAGTTCTGCTATTGTCTTATACTGCGGGCTATGTAGCACCGTTGATTTTAGCGGGTACTTTTACTGCTTCAATTAAAAAATTGTTGGAGTTACGTCGGTGGTCGAGTTGGATTACGCCTGTTAGTGGCGCACTGTTGGTAGGATTTGGGGTTTTTTCGTTGCTATATCGGATTCCTGCGGGAATTTTTTAATTATCAAATGACTGCAAAAGATTCTCTTAATTTATCAAACTTAGGGTCAGCACCCAAAAAGTTTTTCAGGCGGGAATTGTTACCAATGCTGGCTGATTTGCGGTTGGCAATTGTGTTATTGCTGGCGATCGCATTTTTTAGTATTTCGGGTACTGTAATTGAGCAAGGACAATCTCCAGCTTTTTACCAAAGTAACTATCCAGAACATCCTGCTTTATTTGGTTTTCTGACTTGGAAAGTGATCCAAGTTGTCGGTTTGGATCATGTCTATCGTACTTGGTGGTTCTTAGCTTTACTAATCTTCTTGGGCAGCAGCTTAACTGCTTGTACGTTTACCCGCCAATTTCCAGCATTAACGGCGGCGCGTCGGTGGAAATTTTATGACAAACCTCGCCAGTTTCAAAAATTAGCTTTAAGTGCAGAACTAAACGGTGGTTCTTTTAATTCTCTAACTCAACTACTAAAGCAAAAACGTTATCAAGTTTTTCAAGAAGGCGATAAAATTTATGCTCGAAAAGGGTTAGTTGGACGTATAGGACCAATTGTTGTTCATGCCAGTATGTTAATTATTCTGGCTGGCTCAATTTGGGGCGCGATGACTGGCTTTTTAGCTCAAGAAATGGTTCCTAGTGGCGCTACATTCCAAGTAAAAAACATTTTAGATGCGGGAGTTTGGGCAGCGCCACAAATTCCTAAAGATTGGTCTGTTCATGTAAACCGCTTTTGGATTGATTACACGCCTAATGGTGCTATTGACCAGTTTTACTCGGATTTGTCGGTGCTGGATAATCAGGGGAAGGAAGTTGATCGGGAAAAAATTTATGTGAATAAACCCTTGCGTTATCGGGGGGTAACTTTATATCAAACTGATTGGGCGATCGCAGGTGTTCGAGTAAGGTTAAATAATAGCCCCATTTTCCAACTACCAATGGCACAATTGGATACTGGGGGAAAAGGTCGGATCTGGGGTACTTGGATTCCTACTAAGCCTGATTTAAGTGAGGGCGTTTCTCTATTAGCAAAGGATTTGCAGGGAACGGCGCTAGTTTATGATAATAGCGGCAAACTTATTACTAGCGTTCGTGCTGGAACTGCGACAGAGATTAATGGAATAAAATTAAGTTTGCTCGATCTTATCGGTAGTACTGGTTTACAAATTAAAGCTGATCCAGGTATTCCAATTGTTTATACTGGCTTCGGTTTGCTGATGTTAAGTGTGATGATGAGTTATGTTTCTCACTCGCAAATTTGGGCGCTACAAAAAGATGGACAGCTTTATGTCGGCGGTAGAACTAACCGCGCTCAAGTTACTTTTGAAAGGGAGTTAATTGAGGTTTTGGAACAACTTAAAATGCCGGAGAAAGAGGAGAGTTCGATCAAACCTGAATCTGTTGTTAGTTTGAATTAAGGAATTAGATTAACTTAATTCAACGGAAAACCCCACCCCCCAGCCCCCTCCCCTTATTAAGGGGAGGGGGGAAAGATATTAAGCTCCTCTCCGAATTTCGGGGAGGGGGAGAAATATCTTAAGCCCCTCTCCTTGTAGGAGAGGGGTTGGGGAGAGGTTAATATTTTAAGTTGAATTTAATCCACCTAATCAGATTAAATTACTTAGACTTTTGATGATAAACTTCAACAACGGTATGAACATTACCACGAGGAGAAAAATCTCCTTTAATTGTGACTTCTAATGGATCACAAGCGGCTACAAAATCGTCAAGAATTTGATTAACAGATTCTTCGTGAGAAATATAGCGATCGCGGTAGCTATTGATATATAACTTAATTGCTTTTAATTCTACAACCCGTTCATTGGGAACATAGTTAATGTCGATGCTGGCAAAGTCTGGATAGCCTGAAAAGGGACACTTGCAGGTAAATTCTGGCAAGGTTATCGAGATATTATAGCGCCGCCCTACTCGTGGATTTGGGAACGTAATTAACTGCCCTTCAGCAATATTGCGTTCGCCGTACTTGATTTCTGAATTTTCTGCTGGCGATGATTGTTCCTGGGTAGGAGATTGACTCATAAGTAGTTGTTTATTTGCAGCACAATTTTGGCAAGAATAATAATTTTAAATGTTGAAACGTTCAACATTCAACTTCTAGCCAATTAAAAAAAATCTTGTGAATTTGAGGAATTATTTTTTCTTTCTTCCCAGTCTGGGCAATTACTTTCATCCCAACCATAGGGGTGCATTCCGCAGACTAATAAGTTTCCATTATAAACTAAACCGTGATAGTTTTGGCAACCAATACAAGCAGGGTTTTTATCTAAGGTTGGTTCTACTATATAAGTGTAATCAAAAGGTTGATCAACTTCATTGACGACATCTTCTAATTCTATATAAAACTCAGCAATTGGTTCAAATAGTTCATGCAAAAACTGATCAATGTCGGCTGACATTGTTGTTTGCATTTCTTCCGCAACAGTCTCGACAGATTCAGCCACCTCATGGAAGAACTCATCAACCATCAAAGCTACTGTATCTAGCATCTCTAAGAAATCTTTTGACCACTCTTCCATTGTCGGTTCTCGCGTTAAGAAATATCCATTGAATATTGCACTTAAAATTACTCAACGGACTATGCTGTGATCCTAGCTTTTATCAAGTGCGATCGCCTATCCTTTTGTTAAGTGCGATCGCGCTTTTATATTATCGGTCATCTTTTAACTACGTTTGAGACGGCGGAGTTCTTCCTGTAAAGCTTCCACCTGTTTACGCATAGCTTCTGCCTCGGTAACATCCTTAGATGCTGGTTCGTCATCATCAATAATTTCAATCCGACGTGGTTCCGTCTTAGCATTGCTGGATGACTTTACTGTAGGCTGCTGTGCTTGTTGCATCATATCATCGACAAAATGACGGCTTTCTTCTGCTGTCATCTCACCCTTAGCAACCATTTCATCCGCCAGTTTTTGCGCTTGGGCGCGTAACTCAGTTAATTTTTCACCAGCTTTTTCCCCAGCCGTAGCAGCTAACCCAACGCCTAAATAAAATGCTTTTTGGACAATATCACTTAAACCAGCCATAGCAACTATTGTAATTTTTTACTTTTATGCTTATTCCAGCATAGTTGTGAAATCAGAAATCTGCCCACCCACTTAATACAGATCATTTTTTGTTCAAGATTAGACTCCATAAATTAAATTGTAGAGACGCGCCATGGCGCGTCTCTACATTCCGACGAGAGGAGATGTCTATTAATCTCTTTGAGGATATTCATCCCATAAGGCTGTAGTTTGTCGCAAACTCAGGTAGTCGCCATTACCTAAAATTAAATGATCTAATAGCGGAATACCTAAAAGTTGCGCCCCTGTTAATAACTGGCGAGTTAAATTTATATCTTCATTACTAGGTTCAAGACTACCAGAAGGATGATTGTGAGCAACTATAACTTTTGTTGCTCCTTGGCGTAACACTTCCCGAAAAATCTCACGGGGAGGCGCTAAGGTTTCCGTTGCTGTACCAATGGTAATAACTTGAGTACCAATTAGCTTATTTTTAACGTCTAAAAGTAATACAGCAAATCGCTCTTGAGTTTGCCACATTAAATCATGGCTTAAAGCAGCAGCACCAGCACCAGGACTATCTATAATTGTGCGTTCTGAGGGGCGAGATTGAAATGCGCGTTTTCCTAATTCTATTGCCGCTAAAATAGTTGTGGCTTTGGCTGGTCCTACTCCAGGGATGTTCATCAATTCTTGGGGGCTAATCTCTCGCAAGTACTCTAGCGGATCGCGCTGGTGTTGGCTGAGTTGCTGCAAAATATATTGTCCCAATCCTACAGCAGAAAGTTTTCCTGGTCCTTGACCTGTGCCTAATAAAAGTGCAATTAATTCAGCAGTGGCAAGATTTTTTTGCCCTATAGCTAATAATCGTTCACGGGGTCGCTCAGTGGATGGTATATCTGCAATTCTTAGGCAATATGTCATATCCAAAAATGTTGAATCGAGAGTTTTACCCTAATAATTAAACTAGAATACTCTCTCTGTGATGATTTTTTTGTTATTGTTAGGAATTTTTTAGTTTCAAAATGTTAAGAGCGATCGCGTAGCGACTCCGCAGGAGTATCGCACAGGTGATGTAGCAACCTTCGCGCTTCGTGTGATCTGTGCTACATACTTACAACCTTGGGACTATGATCGATATATGCTCAATATAAGTCTATACAAATCGACCTGATGATTTGAGAGGTTCGCTTTCAAATTCAGGTGATAAGCTAACGTGCATCTAAATTGGACATTTTATAATTGAGAGAAAAGTTATCAAACCCTCTCTCCTCCCTCCTCCCTCCTCTCTCCTCCCTCCCTAAAATATAAAATTTAGAAACACAACAGCTTAGTTAAAAGGAACGCCTAGCTATGGCAAGTAGCATTTTAGAACGTAATAATGTCAATGTGTTGGGTGAAGGCAGTCAGACTATCATTTTTGCACACGGTTTTGGCTCAGATCAAACTGCGTGGCGGCATCAAGTAGCTGCATTTGCGCCTAATTTTCGCATTGTATTGTTTGATCATGTGGGCGCAGGTAAATCTGATTTTTCTGCTTATAGTCCACGCCGTTACAGTAGCATCCACAGCTATGCTGAAGATCTACTGGATATCTGCAACGAGTTGAAACTTACTAAAACTATCTTAGTTGGTCATTCTGTTAGTGGAATGATGAGCTTGTTAGCAGCATTAGTAGAGCCAGAGTGCTTTAGCAAATTAATATTTATCGGTGCATCTCCTCGTTATCTCAACGATGAGGGCTATCATGGTGGCTTTGAGCAAGCTGACTTAGATACACTTTATGCAGCAATGGGGTCTAATTATTATGCTTGGGCAAGTGGATTTGCTCCTTTAGTAGTAGGTGATCCAGATAAACCTGAACTAGCTACTGAATTTGCTAATACCCTTTCAGCTATTCGTCCCGATATTGCCCAGGCTGTTGCTAGGATAATTTTTCAGTCTGACCACCGCGCTGATTTGCCAAAATTAAAAATACCTACTGTAATTTTACAATCGAATAATGATATTGCAGTACCGAATGAAGTAGGTCAGTATATGAAAGAAAATATAGTTGGTAGTAAGCTAATATCTATTCCTGCACAAGGACACTTACCGCATTTAAGTTCGCCTGAAGTAGTAACCAGTGCGATCGCCTCATGTATCGCAGTTTAATCCAAAAACATCTCAATTCAAATTTCCCACGACCTCATCCAGACCGACTGCCTACATTTGAACCCGTTTTATTAGGATTAACACTCTTATTTGTGGGGTTGGGTTGGCTGGATAGATGGGGATTTTTGCATATCCTCGCATTAGTGCTGTTGACATTCTCGATTATGTCGCCTGCACTTACTAAGTTAATAGCGCCTTTATTGGGACTTGGCACATTATTAATAGGATTAATACACCCTGATGGACTATTAATCAATCAGTCATTAGAAATAGGTGCTGTTGCTTTCTTAGGTAATTTAATTCGGAAATTTTTGCTTGGTATAGAGTGGCGGTTAGCTTCTCAAGCTGTTTTGGCTGAATTGACGCAGGCAGATAATACAGCCGATAGTGTACTTAATCAAGCTGTAACTTTATTGCGTGATTATAGTTGTGCTGATGCGGCGATCGCACTACGTCAACTTGATGAATATACTGCGGAAGCTTTGGTATGCTTACCTAAAAATGCCTTACCAAATTCTCTCACAAATCCCAAATTTTTTGCCGAAGCGATCGCACAAAATCGCTGCCTTTACTACGAAGATTATCCCTCAATCCCTACAGCTTCCCATATTTTAGTAGCTAAAGGAGCTAAATCACTCGCTGTGCTGCCACTCCAAAATCCTAAAAATTCAACGAATTTAGGGGAAGTACGCGGTGCAATTTTATTAATCTGGCATCAACAAACTCAGATTTCTTCCTACTTACAACAATTTGTTGAATCGCTACTAGGAAAATTACGCACACTTTTACAATTTAGGGATACAATTTTACGCCTTGATCAAGTACAAGCACGTTTTAGTGCAATCTTAGAAACAATTCATCAAGGTGTAATATTTGTTGATGAAAGTGGCGAACAAGGTTGGATAAATCAAGCTGCTTCCGAACAGCTAAAACTGCCTGCTGGATTAGTGGAACCAGTATTAATTGCTCAAGCAATGGCAATGTTACGCAACACTGCTGATAATCAACAAGAAATTGTTACACAAGGAGCTAAATTATTTACCCAAGCTAATGCCGAAATTCGTAATTGGAACTGGATTTTTTCTCAACCACAGCCCAAAGTATTAAGTATTTCTAGTACAGCTACCAGTGTGCGCGATGTGCCTGGTAGATTGTGGTTATTTGATGATATAACTGAAAGACATTTTGCTCAAAAAGCTGTATTAGAACGCACTCAAGAATTATTTGAAATTAATCAAGAACTAGAAAAAGCTAAGGCTGCTGCTGAAGAAGCAACTCGTGTCAAAAGTCAATTTCTAGCTAATATGAGCCACGAAATCCGTACACCGATGAATGCCATTATCGGGATGACGGGTTTGTTACTAGATACAGAATTAACACCGCTACAACGTGACTTTGTGGAAACAACTCAGACTAGCAGCGATGCTTTATTAACAATCATCAATGATATCCTCGATTTATCGAAGATAGAGTCAGGTAAACTAGAACTAGAGCAGCATTCTTTTAATCTCAGAACTTGTATTGAAGAAGCACTTGATCTATTAACTCCTAAAGCTGTTGAAAAAAATATTGAATTAGTATGCTTAATCTCTCCTCAAGTTCCCCTAATTATTTTGGGAGATAGTACTCGGTTACGCCAAATATTAGTTAATTTACTCAGTAATGCCATTAAATTTACAGAAAAAGGCGAAATATTATTGAGCGTTAATGCTCAACAATTTGAAAAATATAAAAAAATATCAGAAGATTTTATAGAAGATTTAGACAATAATTTAAAAAGACAGATTTCAATTCAATTCGCTGTTAAGGATTCAGGTATTGGTATTCCAGCAGAGCGGATGGATCGTCTGTTTAAATCTTTCAGCCAAGTTGATTCTTCAACCACTCGTCACTATGGCGGTACTGGTTTAGGTTTAGCAATTAGTAAGCAACTCAGCGAAATGATGGGTGGTCAAATGTGGGTTGAAAGCCAAGGAGTAATTGCCGGAATTCCACCCAATGAATGGCAGCCTGTTAGTATTAATTTAGGAGTACCAGCAGAGAATTTTTGTAATAAATTAGAAATAAATCAAAGTATCAATGAAGTTTTTCGAGAAAATTCGCAACTTCAAATATCGAATCAACAACTTACAGGCTCTACTTTTTATTTTACTATCATGGCTGAAGCAGAGCCTAATGCAATAACCGCAGATTTGGTAAATTCCCGTAATGCCTTAAAGGGGAAACGATTACTAATTGTTGATGATAATGCTACAAATAGAAAAATTTTAGCCCTACAAGCACAGTCATGGGGAATGCTTAGTTATAGCGTAGAATCAGGTGCTAAAACTTTGGAATTTTTACAGCAAGGGGAAGTATTTGATCTTGCTATTCTTGATATGCAGATGCCAGGGATGGATGGTTTAAATTTAGGGTCAGAAATTCGCAAACTACCCGACTATAAAACATTACCCTTAGTTATGCTGACATCTATAAATAAATCTGAGACTGCTAATTATAAACAAGTAGATTTTGCCGCTTTCCTAACTAAGCCTGTTAAACAATCTCACCTTTATAATGTCTTAATTCATATTTTTAGCGAACAGCCAATTCAAGTCAATTCTTCTCGTAATGCTGCGCCTAAAATTAATCCACACTTAGCTGAAGAATTACCACTACGAATTTTATTAGCTGAGGATAATCTAGTCAATCAAAAAGTAGCTGTACATATCCTTAAACGCATGGGTTATGAAGCTGATATAGCTAATAATGGATTAGAGGCATTAGCAGCACTACATCGTCAATCTTATGATGTGGTACTGATGGATATGCAGATGCCTGAGATGGATGGTTTAACAGCAACTAAGCGGATTTGTGAGGAATGGTCTTATGAGGAACGTCCGCGTATTATAGCGATGACGGCGAATGCAATGCAAGGCGATCGCGAACTGTGTTTAAATGCAGGCATGGATGACTATGTTAGTAAGCCTATTCGAGTAGATGTATTAATGGAAGCTTTGAGCAAGTGTCAACCCAAGGTAAATGCTAATTCCTTAGTGTTGAATTCTCAAAATAAATATGAAGTAAATAATTTAGAACTAAAAACACCAATTCCCAGTCAGGCGTTAGCATCCAAAAGTGCTATTGATCCGAAGGTATTGCAATCATTTCGGGAAATGGTAGGTGAAGATGGAAAGGCGTTTTTAGTTGAAATGATTGATTGCTACCTTGAAGATACACCTAAACTATTGAAAGAGATTAATCAAGCAATTATAGCAGCAAATGCTCCCAATTTGCGAAGAGCAGCCCACACACTGAAGTCGAGTAGCATTACTTTGGGGGCGAAAAATTTAGCGAATTTATGTCAAGAGATAGAGGCGATCGCTAAAAATGGGCATACTGAGAGTGGATTAGCTTACTCACAACTTGAATGCGAGTATGAAAAAGTTAAAAAAGCCCTACTAACAATTAACAATTAACAATTAACAATTATTACTTTGATGGCTTGATTTCACTGTCCTACTCCATCAGGATGGAATGCGCCAAAGGTGCGAATTTTTTGAGTAATTTTTAAGTAAGTCAGGACTTACGGAGACATCCCCCTAAATCCCCCCATAAATTGGGGGACTTTGAATTTTCCCCCCTTTTTAAGGGGGGTAGGGGGGATCAAGTAAGTCCTATCAGTGATATATATCAATGCTATCTAGTATTAATCATAAATATAATTAAAAAACTTACCCAGCAAGTAATAAACGGGGAAGATGCCCGCACTACTTTATGATGCTTACTTCCACAGACAGAGATATTCCGCTCATTTTGGTAGTAGATGACGACAAGTTTATGCGCCTTCAACTGCGCCGAGCAATGGAACAAGTAGGTTATCAAGTTGTAGAGGCAAATAATGGGGATGAAGGCTTAACAGCTTACCAAAATTTACAGCCAGATATAGTACTCCTAGATGCGCTCATGCCATTAATGGATGGCTTTACTTGCTGTGAAAAATTGCGGAGTATCCCTCATCAGGCAAGAGCTACACCTACGCCTATATTAATGATTACAGCACTTGACGATCAAGAGTCAGTTGATCGAGCTTTCGAGGTAGGTGCTAACGATTATATTACTAAACCCATTCATTGGGCAGTACTGCGGCAGCGTGTCCGGCGTATGCTTCAAGAAAGCAGCGCCATTGAAGAACTCAAACACCAAACTGAGCAAACACGACTGCGTGAAGAGCAATTGAGACTAGCTTTAGATGCGGCGCAGATGAGTACTTGGGAATGGCATATTCCAAGTAACTTAACTAATAGTTTTGATTCATATCAAGAATTACTTATAAATGTTCATCCTGAAGACCACGAATTAGTTATACAAGCATTAGTTTATGCAATTGAGCGGGGTGAGGACTACCAAGCAGAATTTAGAGTTGTTGATGCTGATGGCAAGATTAATTGGGTAGCTAAGAAAGGGCGTGTATTTCGCGATCGCGTAGTGACGACCCAGGAGTATCGCACTGGTTCGGTAGTACGCTTAACTGGTGTAGAAATGGATATTACTGAACGCAAACAGAATGAGGAAGCATTAAGGCAAAGCGAGACAAGGTTTCGCACAATTATTGATACAGCCCAAGAAGGTATTTGGTTAATTGATATTAATGCTAATACTACTTATGTCAACAAACGCATGGCTGAAATGCTGGGTTATACAGAAACAGAAATGTTCGGTCGTTCCCTGTTTGACTTTATGGATGTATTTGAACGTGCCGAAGCAATAAACAAGTTTGCACGTCGTCAACAGGGAGTCAATGAACAGCATGATTTTCGGTTTTTACGAAAAGACGGATCAGAACTGTGGACAATTATTTCCACAACGGCAATATTGGATCAAAATGGGAAATTTATAAGTGCGTTGGGGATGCTGACTGATATTACTGAGCGCAAACGTTCAGAAAAGAAAATTCAGGAACAAGCAGCATTGCTAGATATTGCCACAGATGCAATTATTGTTCAAAATCTCGACAACGAAATTTTATTTTGGAATAAAAGTGCTGAACGTTTATATAACTGGAAGGCAGAAGAAGTTTTAGGACAAAAAATTGACAATTTGCTGTTTCCACCAAATTCATCTTCAATGCAAACAGCACTAAAACATCTTCTTGATGCAAATGAATGGCAGGGTGATTTAAACCAAATCACTAAAAATAATCAGAAATTAATTGTTGAAAGCCGTTGGACTTTAGTACGCGATGCCGAAAGCAAGCCGAATTCTATTTTAATTGTCAACACCGACATTACAGAAAAGAAAAAGCTAGAATGGCAATTTTTGAGGACGCAACGGCTAGAAAGCTTAGGAACACTCGCTGGTGGGATTGCCCATGATTTGAATAATGTTTTATCACCAATTTTGTTAGCAGTAGAAGTTCTGCGATCAAAACTACAAGATGAACGCAGCAAAAAACTAATGTCTATACTGGAAACAAATGTTAAACGTGGTTCTGACTTAGTTAAGCAGGTGCTATCATTTGCCAGAGGAATTGAGGGTGAACGTACTAATATTCAAGTAGGACACTTAATTACAGAAATTCAAAAAATTGCTACAGAAACTTTTCCTAAATCTATTAATATTCGTAGTAATATACCAACTAATGAACTCTGGATTGTATCGGGAGATGCTACCCAACTTCATCAAATTATTCTCAATCTTTTCGTCAATGCCCGCGATGCTATGAGTGATGGCGGTACTTTGACAATTTCTGCTCAGAATATAGTACTTGATCACAACTCTACAATACTCAATTTTGAAGCCAAAGTTGGACGATATATTTTAATTACTATTACAGATACTGGATGTGGAATTGAACCAGAAATATTAGATCGGATATTTGAACCATTTTTTACCACAAAAGATATTGGCAAAGGAACAGGGCTTGGTCTTTCTACAGCAGTAGGAATTATCAAAAGTCACGGTGGTTTTATAAATGTATATAGTCAAGTTGGAAAAGGTAGCGAATTTCAGATTTATTTACCCGCAACAGATACAACAGAAAGCAAGGAAATTCCAGAAAATATTACGCCGATGTTAAGGGGAAATGGAGAATTAATTTTAGTTGTTGATGATGAACCTGGAATTTGTGAATTCACTAAAACATCTCTAGAATTATATAATTACAAAGTGGTTACAGCTAGTGATGGCATTGAGGCGATCGCACTATACGTCCAGCAACAACAAGATATTAGTGCGGTGCTGGTGGATATGATGATGCCAAATATGGATGGTGTTGCGACTATACGCACACTCAAAAGAATGAACTCGCAGGTCAAAATAATTGCTACTAGCGGCTTTGTTACTAACGATAAAATTGCTGAACTAGAGCGTACAGGAGTTAAAACATTTTTAGCAAAACCATATAATACAGAGCAATTGTTAAAAATGTTACATCCACTTCTGAGTTCCCAGTAAAATTTTCTTGACTGAGTGTGACAACAAAATGTTTAAAATCTTTTTAACGCTAAACAATCAGCAATTTTAAGTATGATACCTGCATTTCTGTCAGATCTAGCTTTGCGAGACATCGCCCAGTTTTCCGAGGCATCTATTTGTTTGGCTGAACTCATCAATTTAGTTGAAGCTATTGAAGGATTATATTTACACGCCTACACAAACATAAAAAGGCTTAAGGGAATTAGACCCACAGCTTGGAGACATCGCAACGGAGATTACCGGACTATTTTTACTACAACTAAAACAGATAGCGAAGATGCCTTAATTATTCATCGAATAGCACACAGAAAAGTAGTATACAAACGATTACCCGAGTATTTGGGCAAGCAAATTACCATAAATATAGCAGATTTAGATGAGTTTGAAAAACTTTTAGAAGATCCTCATAACTACGAAGAAGTAGAAAAAGATCTACAATATCAGGATTCTAATCGCCATTATCGACTAAAACATCATCTGCTAGATAATACAGCTAGTGCTGAAACTATTACCAACTATATTTTTAGCGGTCAATATTACCTTAACCCTATACTTACTAGCCAACAAGAAAGCTTACCTAGAAATGTGATCAATCAACGTAGTCAAATTCATAAAATTCAGGGAGCCGCAGGCACAGGAAAAACTACCTTTGCATTTCATTTAGCAGATGCAGCTATTTCTCACTGGAATTATTATCCCATCATAGTAGTTCCAAATTTATCTCTGCAAAGATTTGGCGTAAAAAATATCGCAGCTTTAGATAAAAACTTAAAAGTTTGTACAAGCTTTCCACATCAAATAAGTGCTAACACTCAACAAGATACCCAACTAGCAATCTTTACCCGTGACGATCTGATCAAATATTTATCAGGAGACGATCAAGTAGCTATAAGGAGTAGTGAAGGAAATCGTTTAATTCGCCAAGTTTTGAGCAAAACGCATACAGATATTCAAGCTGATTTACAGAAACTAAATTTGTATGCAATTCACCAAGGTTTACTACAAAATGAGGGATATCAAGAATCTAGTAAAGACGAGCTTTCTTCGACTCAGCAAGAAGCAATAAAATTTTTGAAAAACTACAAATCAAGAATTGATCAAGCTTTTAAGGATCAAGATGCAATTTCTCAAGCTCGTCGCGCTTATGCTCGTAAAGATAAATTTGCTGAAGTAATTAAATCAATTGCTGGCGAACAACATATAATGCTAATTATAGATGAAGTTCAAGATTTTTTCTGGCTACAGCTTGATGTTCTCCTTCAATTAGCAACCAAAAATAATGCTGCTGCCGTAGTACTACTGGGGGATGAAAACCAGCGAGTTACACTTTCTGGATTTAGTTGGACAGCATTTCATAACACTTATAAGAATAAATATGATCTTACGTCCGAACGTCCCTTAACTTTAGATAAAAACTTCCGTAATACTAAAAGTATTGCTCGTGCATCTAAGTATATACTAAGTGCATATAAAGACAAACTAAAAAACGCTTTTGCAGATGTTCGCCCCTCTGATCATCGGCACGGTTTTGAACCTCCCGATCCTGATACTTGTTTTGAAGAAGGTATTGTTCCTCGCTTAATTGAAGCCGATCAAGCTTGGATGGAGACTGTATTGCAAAAGCTGAGTAGCCAAGATGATAAAGAACCGGAAACCGAGAGCAGTAAATTTGTTTTTATTCTAAACAATGACAGCAATGATTTAAATTGGCTGCTCGACCAGTTAAATACTAATAGTAATGTTATTACTTATACTATTGAAGAAGCAAAGGGGCAGGAGTTTGAAGCAGTAATCATGGCTTTTCCTTTTGCTGAGAAAAAAGAAAAGCCATCGGTTGACGATCTCTATAACTGGTATACCGCCTTAACACGCGCTAGGCGTTATGAAGCTGTTATTGTTTCGCCAAAGGAAATGCAATGGCTAAAAAGAGAGATACAGGATTTTAATCTACTTCAGCAAGTTTTTTGTATTGAACCTAATTTAAGCCCAGATAGCTTTGTTAAAGAACTAACTGAAGAAGGCAAAAACTTAATTACAGCTAAACAGTTACAAGAAAAATTTATTCACAACCTTGTTAAGGAATTAATCGCGTGGTTAAAAGGTGGAAATTGCCCTAGAGATTTAACTATTAAATGTATTCGTAAAAATCTCAACATTTGGGAGGTCGCTGAATTAATAGAAATTGAAATAGATACTTTATTATATGAAATAGACCTCACAACAGTTAAGCTTCAAACGTTAGAAGGACTACCAGCACCAGAAGCTTTGGCTTTATATTCAGGAGCTAGACCAATGCTGTTAGCCTCAAGAATTGATACAGGTGATTTAGATGAGCATATAGTACAACAGTTGGAAGAATACTTTAACGCTAACAAAGAATGTGTGGCGATCGCCAAAGAAAAAATTACATCCCCCCTAATTCGGTATTTTATCCTCAGAGCAACCGGAAACTCTTGGGAAGCTGCTTATACTATTAACCGCACTGATCGCAAACAACTGATCGAAAATATTGCTAAAGATCTCGAACGCCAAGGGTTACCCTACGAAGCAACGCGCCTCAAAGTACAGTTACTTTCACATAAACACCCCGAAAATTGTCTTTTTCCCGATGTAGTTTCACAACCAGGAATGCTTGTAGACTTGCTTTGCGATACTTTTATCGACAGCTTACCTAAATGTTAGGAAATAAAAACATGACTTTTTCTTCTGACAGAGAAACAATCGAAAGTTTACACCGTCTTAAAAAAGCGGTTGGGGAATTATACCAAACTTGTCAACAGCGACTTATACAAGCAGAGGAAGTTCTCAAACAAGCTAACTCAATTAAAGTTAGCGTTGCAGAAATTGAGTCAGTACACACCGTACTTGAACAAATTGGCGGACCAGAAAAACTGAATTCCTTAATTGTAGAACTGAACAAAACCCACAGTATCCTTGTAGATTTTCCTGATTTAGAGCAACGTTTACAGGAAAAACTCACTGAATATCAACAACAAAATCTTACAAATCAGGAAAGATCTCAGGAAATTCTTGATCGTCGCCTGGAAGTACAGGAAATTGCTACTAAAAATCAACAGTTGTCAGATGAAATACAACAATTTTATCACCGAAATCACGCTATTTTTAATCATATTCAAGAATTGACTACTAAAGTTGAGGAATCGAGCCAAGCAACTCAACAAATAGCTAGTCAAGTTCCAGAAATTGCTAGTAAATTACAAAGCGATCGGATAATTATTCAACAGCAGATCAACTCAGGTGAGCAGATATTAAATAATACTCGAAGATTGGGCGATCGCGTAGAAACTATTTATACTCAAGTTCAAACTAAGGCTGAACGAGTCGAACTAGAGAACATAGAAATCCAACAAAAAGTTAACCAAGTTGAAGATACTGCGGCTAATATAAAAAATTATCATAGTGAAATTCAAACAAAATCTGATCAGGCTCAAGCCGCGATTAATGATACTTATTCAGCTAGAGATGAAGTTATAAATTTATACAACCAAATCCATAAAATCTCAGATCAAGTTCAGATACAAAATCAAAATAATCAGCAAAAATTAGAAGCTACTTACAAAAAACTTACAGAACAAGTCAGATTAGGGCAACAAGCTTTAAACTCACATCAATTAATTAGAAATGAAGTAGCAACATTATATAATCAAATTCAACAAAGGTATCAAAAATCTCCAGAAAGAGTGCCTTTAAGTGAAGAGGTAATGCGTCCTCTAAGAAAATTCCAAATTACTCTTGAGCAGCAGATAGAGTTAGTCAATGAAAATTTGCATCAGATCAAAGTTACTAGAAATGAAATAGTAAATATTTTTCATCATATTAACGAAATAACTAAGCGAATTGAACAACGGTATCAAGAAAATGAACGAAGAATCAGTAGACTTGAACAAATGGAAATAAGTGTGATCAATACTCACGAGCATATACAAAGTATGTTAATAGAAATGAAAAGTATAGCAATGGAAATAAAGCTGAGGAGATCATAAAATCTGGGCTATAAAAAATCTCTAATTTACTCAGGAATTACGCATTCTGGGTCAGTGAGCTAGACGATCAAACTACATATAGCGCAATACGACTTAATTTCCCTGATATGTAGTGCGAGCATCCTGCTCGCGTGTAAGTTTTGCGTAAGTTTTGTTACTTTTAAGATAGGCTATTAATACTAAAACTTATATCTTTGCTGCCAGTGTATTCCACGCTACAGAGGGAAGTCAGTACATATATCTTTTAGCTTAAACTAGGTAAATACTGGAAATTCTGCATTAGTTGTGCAAGTAATCAGCGATGAATTTCCCCGAAACTAACCTGTCTCAATTTCACTGTGATGTCTTACAGCAAACTCAACTAGGTAAGCTGTGCGGTAAAGAGCAGTTATTTCGCGATCGCTATGAAGTCTTGCGGATGTTAGGTAAAGGTGGTTTTGGCGTTACCTTTCTCGCTAAAGATGTTTATTTGCCTGGTCAACCTCTATGCGTAATTAAACTACTATACCCAAAGGTGAAAGACCTAGCCACAATGCAAATTGCTCGTCAGCGATTTGAGCGTGAGGCAAAAATGCTGGCTAAATTGGGTAGTCATTCTCAAATTCCCCTGCTGCTAGATTATTTTGTAATAGAGGGGGAATTCTATTTAGTTCAAGAATAC
This sequence comes from uncultured cyanobacterium, assembly GCA_963711165.1. GTDB lineage: Bacteria > Cyanobacteriota > Cyanobacteriia > Cyanobacteriales > PCC-9333 > Crinalium. The sequence goes on from CAVQDG010000087.1 coordinate 62,634, forward strand.
ATACATGGTGCTACCCTTGCTCGGTTAGTAAGACGTTATGGTGTGCAGTCAGAAACACAAGTTAGAGAATTTTTGTGGGAAATGCTGCACGTCTTAGATTACATCCACCGCAATCAAGTAATTCATCGTGATATTAAACCTCAGAACATTATCAGATGTCAGGATGATGGCAGATTAGTACTAATTGATTTTGGTGCAGTCAAAGAAAAAATTGCCCAGCTTAGTGAGATAGGGGATACACCAGCAACTCATTTTATTGGGACTCTAGGGTTTGCACCACCAGAACAATTTTCACTCTCCCCAGTGTACGCCAGCGATATTTATGCTTTGGGGGTTACTTGTATTTATTTGTTAACAGGTAAAGCCCCACTTGATTTGCAGTGCGATACTCCTGCGGAGTCGCTACGCGATCGCGCTACAGGCGAACTTTATTGGCAACAGCAAGCACAGGTGAGCTACTATTTTGGGCAAATAATCGACAAAATGGTGAAGATTTCTGTAGAAGATCGTTATCAATTTGCTCAAGAGATTTTAAGAGAGTTAGTTATAAATTCCAACCCAGAAGATTTGGCTCGCTATCTAACTATTCAACCTCGTATGGAAGAGCGATCGCTTGATGATGACGAAATAGTACAATATTTACCTCCTGCAATTCGCACTGCGATCGCTATTCGTGAATGGAAAGCTCGTAAAGATGCAAAAAAACTTAGCGATGAGGAGTAGAGACGTTGTATACAACGTCTCTACATTCCCACAAAAAAATATGTCTATTGCTCATTAGAGCAAACCTGTTGGTTAAATATGAGGTAAAAACTTTGGTTGCGCTGGTTGTGCTGGTTGCGCTGTTTGTGCTGCTTGCGTTGGTTGCGCTGCTTTCCCAGAGCGCAAATCTTGATAAAAAGCTAAAACTTTCTCCGTATATGGTGCAGTTTCCTTACTGCTATAGCGAGTAGGATCGCCAGTCATCCACCAAGCAGCCGCACGTTGTACAGCCAAAGATTCATTTTTATCACTAATACGATACTCATCCCGCAGCACATCGCGCATTACACATACTAAAATGTAACGTGCCGTTACAGGACTACTAGCAAATTGCGATGGTGTCAGAGCGCGTCCGGTACATTGTTGAGACCAACGGGGAATATTATCTGCCATAACTTGCCATTCACCATAAAGCCCATCATTCTCTTTTCCCGTCTTCGGTGCTGCCATTCGCAACGCTTCCACCAGTGCTACTACTTGAGCATCGGCAACTTGTACCGAACTTGTAGCAACTCGTGGCGCTGGTGGCTGCGGGGGTCGCGTCTGAGTAGCAGGTTTGCTATTAGTTGATGGTGAGGTTGATGCAGCAGTAGTTACACCCGATCGCTGTTTTTGGTAAAAGTCCAGAACTTTTTGAGTATAAGTATTAGTAGTGCCACTGTTGTAAAAGCTAGGATTGCCAGTCATCCACCAAGAAGCAGCACGTCTGACTGCTAAAGATTCATTATTGCCACTAGCTTTATACTCCTGTTGCATAATATTACGCATTACACAAACAAGTACTTGCCGTGCTGTGGCAGTATCTGATTCAAACTCTGGGATTGTCATTTCCCTGCCAATACAGCGTTTAGACCAGCGAGGAATATTTGCAGGTTTAATTTGCCAGTCGCTATACAGTCCATCATCGACATTGCCAGTTTTTGGTGCAGCTTGCCGTAATGCTTCTACCAGCGCCCCTACCTGAGAATCAGCAACCTGTGCTTTAACTGGCAGTGCTGATAGCCCGATGCTGGCAATGAGAATGCCTAACATTAATCGCATGGATTGCCTCCAAAGTGAAATTGTCACTAATTTTCCATACTAAATGCTAATTTCAAATTGAGCATTTATACTCCTGCGAGAGAATGTATTGATATAGCAATTTTCAGAAAGAGTGAGGTACAAAGTTAAAAAAATATTGTAGTGCGTTAGGGTTGGCGTAGCCTGCGCGAAGCGCATAGCTGTGCGCTCTTCACTGCATCTTGCTCGCTATATATTTCTAGCGAGCAAGATGCTCGCACTCCTGTACCTCATAAAGCATGAAAACTGCTATAATAGTTAATTACTAATAGCTAATTGCTAATTACGCTGAAACTTAACTTTTAACCCATCAACTGGGTGCAGCGTTGGTACAGCATCAAGAGTTAAATTTTGTTTTGGCAGTAGTTCCCAAGTGTAATTTCGTATTAAGTGCGCCGCCACAATCTTCATTTCCAACTGCGCGAAAGCTACCCCTAAACAATTGCGAGAACCACCCCCAAAACCAACTAAGCTAAAATCTTGTTTTTTATGCTCGGCTCGACTAGGGCTAAAACGTTCTGGATCAAAACAATCTGGCTGTGTATATATATTGCTATCTAAATGGGTATCGGTAATACGATACAAAACCTGCCAACCTTTAGGCACATAGTAACCCTGAAATTCAAAGCCTTCGACGACACCACGAAAACCACCACCAACTGGAGGATACATTCGTTCTACTTCCCGTAGCACCTGCTCTAGATAAGTCATCTCTCTAATTTGTTCTAGAGTCAATTCCTCATTTGTTGCCAACTGCTGTTGTTCGCTACGTGCTTTGGCTAACACCTCTGGGTGTTGTGCTAAAGCCATACATAAAGAAGTCAGCATAGATGTAGTAGTTTCGTGACCTGCAAACAGCATGAGTAATGCTTGCGCTTTGAGTTCTTCCATACTCAAGCCGTTTCCGTCTTCGTCACGACTTTGAACTAGCAGCCCCAAAGCATCTTGTGCAGGCTGTTGTTGTCGATGTCGCACCGCTTTCTCAATATGCGCGAGAATCTGATCTCGCGCTTGCAGCGCCTTACCATAGCTTGTCCAACGCCAACGTAGGGGTATAGCAAATAAGCCATTTGTCAAATAGTGAAACAACTCACTGAGGTAAGCAGTCTGCGCTCCTGGTTCACTACCAATCAGCAATGCACTAGCAATTTCAAATGTTAATTGTTTGAATTCACTAAACCAAGTAAATGTTCCTAATTGTTCCCATTTTTCTAAATAATTGATAGTAAGGCGTTCCATTGTGCCTACATAATTAGTTAAAGCCTTGCCATGAAAAGCTGGCATTAATAATTTGCGATTTCTTTGATGTTCAGCACCTTCTTGAACAAACAGCGAACCCCCTAATAGTTCTTTGAATGTATTGGGCCATCCTTCACGCCAAGAAAAGCGGTGCATATCGCTCGATAAAATAAAGCGATTAGCCTCAGCGCCGCTCATAATTACTGTGGGACGACCGATAATGTGAGTCTTGAAAATTGACCCATATTGCTTTTGGCGTTTAATAACAAAATTTGGATCGCGCAAAAAGCTAATCGTTTCGCCGATTAAAGGTAAACCAAAACTACCAGGAGGTTCATGTGCGTAGGCGCAGCCCGTCGCAGACTTCGCATCAGTATTTATAGCCATAAAATCATTTCCCCATACAACTACTCGACATTTTGACTAAATTAAGACTTACGCAGTTACACCACATATAGTGGGTAGGGTGCGTTACGCTTGGCTAACGCACCCTACAGTACTTAGGCTTCGCGTAAGTTCTGTAAATGTATAATAATTTGTTGGAAAAATGATTTTAATCACATCGCACAATTACTAATTTTTAAGTGTTCAAACAACTTTAAGAATTAACCCCTCACGCGCTAATACTGCTGTTGGACAAACGGCTAAAACTTCTGATTGCAACTTATCCATAAACTCATCATTATGATTAGGTTCATGGTGGAAAATTACAGGCTGCTTAACCTTAGCCACCTCAGCTATTTTCAATGCTTGCTGCCAAGTAGAGTGACCCCAGCCTACTTTAGATGATTTAGGATTGTGATATTCATCATCTGTATACATCGAATCATAAATAAACACATCGGCTTCACGCGCCAAATATAGAACATTTTCATCCATGCGATCGGGAAAATGTTCTGTATCTGTACAATAAAAAACACTATGACCTTGCCAAGTTACCCGATATCCAATTGCTCCATTGGGATGATTAAGTGCGGCAGTTTCAATAGTAATATCGTCGATATTAAAAGTATCTCCATAAGTTAATTCATAGAACTTGAGGTCAGCCTCAATCGTTGGTTCTGGAATTAACGAGTCTATATGTAAGACGTTATCCCAGAAATGCTGTTGCATTGATTCTGTACCTGGTGGCAATAGTCCATGAATATGTAATAAATTCCCTGGAATAAAGGCAGGACTAAAAAACGGCACTCCCTGGATATGATCCCAGTGATAGTGGGTAAAAAACATATATGCTTCTAGAGGCTGCTGTTGCTCAATACTTCTACCAAGTCCTCGCAAGCCAGTACCACCATCGAAAATCAGCCGTTTACCACCCACGCGCATTTCTACACAGGAAGTATTTCCGCCATAACGCACTGTTTCATTTCCAGGGCAAGGAATGCTACCGCGTACACCCCAGAATTGCACAACAAACTCAGTGTCAGGATTTATTTCCATTTAGCGCTCAAGCCTTCAATACACCACATTGACCCTGATGCCGTAACAGATGATCGCACAGCACTAAAGCAACCATTGCTTCTACCATAGGCACGGCTCTAGGCAAAACGCAAGGATCGTGGCGACCTTTACCAGCTAGTAAAGTTTCCTCACCTGTCAAGGTAACGGTACGCTGTTCTTTACGAATTGTGGCAGTAGGTTTAAACGCCACTCGTAAAATGATATTTTCTCCGTTAGAGATGCCTCCCTGGATACCGCCAGAGCGATTAGTTACTGTGCGAATTTCGCCGTTTTCATCAGTGTAAAATTCATCATTATGCTCACTGCCAGTTAGCATAGTGCCAGCAAAGCCTGAGCCAATTTCAAATCCTTTACTTGCTGGTAATGACATTACACTTTTAGCCAGGTCTGCTTCTAGTTTATCAAATACAGGCTCACCTAGTCCTTTAGGTACATTCCTGGCAACACATTCTACTACACCACCAATCGAGTCGCCTTCCCGTCGTATTTGCTCGATTTTTTCAATCATCCTTTCTGCACATTCAGCATCAGGACAACGGACTATATTGCTTTCTACTTGTGCCATTGTGACCAAATTTGGGTCAACAATCCCTTCTAAGTCTTTAATGCGCTTAACATAGCCAATAATTTCGACACCAGCGACAATGTTAAGAATTTTTTTAGCGATCGCACCTGCGGCGACTCTTCCAATTGTCTCTCTTGCCGAAGACCTACCGCCACCTTGCCAATTGCGAATTCCGTATTTAGCATCATAAGTAGCATCGGCGTGGGAAGGACGATATTTCACCGCCATTTCATCATAATCTTGAGAGCGAGTATCTTGATTTCTTACCAAAATTGTGATAGGGGTTCCCATCGTTTTGCCCTCAAATACCCCAGAAAGAATTTCACAGGTATCAGATTCTTTTCTAGGCGTAGTAATCTTACTTTGCCCTGGTCGTCTGCGGTCTAATTCAACTTGAATTTCCTCAGCAGAAATTTCTAGTTGCGGTGGGCAACCATCAATCACAACTCCCACGCCGCCACCGTGAGATTCCCCAAATGTAGTGATCCGAAACAGATGCCCAAAAGTATTGCCCATGATATCAAATAAAGCCTTAGAAATTAGTATTTTAACATTTGTCTATTGGTCTATTCTTAATTGGTAATTGGTCATTGTTAATTGTTAATTGTTAATTGTCGTTATGCTTAACCCTACATTTGTCTTAGCTTCAGCATCCCCCGCGCGTCGGCGTTTATTGCAAACGGCTGGAATTGAACCAGTAATAAAAGTTAGTGACTTTGATGAATCACAAGTACAACTAAGTGATCCAGGCGAATTAGTCCAAGTTTTAGCACTGAGGAAAGCCGAAACAGTTGCGGAACAATTTACACAAGCATTAATACTAGGTTGTGATTCAGTATTAGCCGTTGACTTGGAAATTTATGGTAAACCTGAATCGCCAGAACAGGCGATCGCACGTTGGCAAAAAATGCGCGGTCAGACTGGTATGCTCTACACAGGTCATGCCTTAATTGATCAACCACACAATAAAACTTTAGTCAAGTGTGGCATTACTGAAGTAGAATTTGCCAATGTGAGCGATCGGGAAATTACAGCCTACGTTGCTACAGGCGAACCCCTCAAATGCGCTGGCTGCTTTGCCCTCGAAGGAAAAGGCGGATTATTTGTAGAAAAACTTGTAGGTTGCCACACTAACGTTATCGGTCTTAGCCTTCCACTACTACGAAATATGCTAATAGAACTAGGTTACACAGTTACGGATTTTTGGCAATAATCTTCCTTTAGATAGTTAACATCAAAACTTAAGGAACTAATAAATCAAAGTAATTGCTAAAAGCTAGTAATTACGTCTTCCCCTGCCATAAATCCCAAATTTTTATAAAATCAGGTAAATATTTGGTATATTCAAGGCACTTCTGGTCTAACCTTGAGCTAGCTGCATTACCGTTAACTGAGAGTAACTTTATGGCTGCAAGTGACGACTTCAAAGAATATCTCAAGGCAGGAAAGATTGCTGATGCCCTGACTCTGGCGCTAGGTGAAGCCATTGAGTTAGAAATTACTACTTGGGTGTCGTCCGAATCAGCGACAGATGCTTCAGGAAGTAACAACGTAGGTCAACCTTTACCTGGTCATCGGATGAAAACTCGGATTAATATTGTAGACGGCGATATTGAAAACGAGGTAGGTAGCCAGTTTCTGGGCTATGGTCCCTACACTGACCTTAAACAATTCCATTTAGAACAGGTGCAAGCTGGACGGCAAGTGTTGCAGCACAATATTGCAACTTTGCAACAGCTATTTATGATTATGACTAGCACCCTATCACAAATACCCCAGGCATCACGACGGCAGCAGGGAGAAAACCCACCCCTTCCCCCTTCTACCTAAGAAAAAATGTCCTCAAAACTTGTGGTAAGTTACCACAAGTTTAACTAACAGCCTATCTTTCACGCATCCGCAATTATCTGACTAAACATCTGCATTTATCTGTGTTCATCTGTGTTCATCTGTGGTTAAAAATATCTGGAAATCACTTTTCGGATAGATTCTAAGCTGTGCAACCTGCGATCGATGTAAGGAAATAAGTATTATGGCGGCAAGCGACGACTTCAAGGAACAACTTAAGGCAGGCAAAATAGTTGAAGCTTTGGCATTAGCACTAAGCGAAGCCATTGAGTTGCAAGTCACAACTTGGGTGTCTTCTGATCAACAAACAGATATTAAACCAAGTCAACGCCTCCGCACGCGGATTAATTTGCTGGAAGGCGATATTGAAAACGAAATTGGTAAAAACTTTATTGGCAATAGTCCTTATCTGGAATTGCGAGATTTTCACCTAAATCAGGTTAATCAAGGTCAAAAAATTATTCAGGATAACCTGAACAGCTTACAAAAATTATTTGAAGTGTGGGTGAGATTGCGGTATCCAAATGCTAATTTACCGCCAATTAACGCGGAATTGCCTACTGGGAAAAGTCCCTCACCTCAACCCAATGTGACACCGCTACCTGTTGATATTCCACTAACTCCCGTAAGACAACCAGAAATATCCACTCCAGAGTTATTTCCTGAATCTCCCGTAGCACAAGAGGAAATATCCACTCCAGAGTTATTTCCTGAATCTCCCGTAGCACAAGAGGAAATACCAACTCCAGAGTTATTTCCTGAATCTCCCGTAGCACAAGAGGAAATACCAACTCCAGAGTTATTTCCTGAATCTCCCGTAGCACAAGAGGAAATACCAACTCCAGAGTTATTTCCTGAATCTCCCGTAGCACAAGAGGAAATACCAACTCCAGAATTATTTTCTGAATCTCCCGTAGCACAAGAGGAAATACCAACTCCAGAATTATTTTCTGAACCTCCCCTAGCGCAAGAGGAAATACCAACTCCAGAATCAACACCAGAAGCCGCGCAAACTCCAGCAGAAGAAATAACTCCTAGTATGCAGCCTTCTGAATCAGAGTTGGATCAAGACTGGCAAAGTATGTTAACCAAAGCCAGCACAACAACTCCAGTCACCAGTCAGGAACAACCTGTTGCATCAGAACTAGAATTATCGCCCTCATTAGAGCAGATTAACTCACTGCCAACGGTGCGTCCACCTCGTCTTGATTCCTTGCAGTTAGGAACTCAGGAGAATATAGTTTCATCTGTATTGGAACATATCAATTCCTTGCCAACAATACGTCCACCCAGTTTGGATGCTTTGCATTTGGGAACAGAAGAGGGTGAGGAAAATTTGCTGGAATCAGACAATGAGTCAGACATAACCCCACCACAGTCAACTTCGGAGACACTACCGCAAGAAACTGAAAAAGAATTAGATAACTGGGTTCTAGAAGGTATAGAGCAAGACATAACCTCAGACAACACTAATCAAACTACATCCAACCAAGAATTTGTCGAGGAGTGGGATGATTGGACAGAGGAACCAGATGACCCAATTACAGCAGATGCAACTCATTTAGATGTATTAGCTCAGGAGTTTGATGAGGAATGGGATGATTGGGTGGATGATGAATCCGATGTTGCTAATACAAACCCACCGATACCAACTTTAAATCCGTTAGTTGAGGCAGAGTGGGAGCAGTTTAAACCTGACTTTACCGAAGTATCTCCAGTAGTAGTAGAAACTCCCCAAAATGTTGATCCGGCTAATGCTGACTGGGTAAATCACCCTGAGTTAGTTGAAGAATGGGAGGCGGATAAATTAGCAGAATCTCATCTGGTGGAGGAGTTTGATCGGTTATCGCCAGATCTGGAAGTGTCAGATTTAGATCGTTATTTGTCTGGAGAAACGCCTACAACAGAAATAACTGAAAGTGAAGGAGATTCATTGCCCATCCCTACGGATGTTGATGATCCACCTCGTTCTAATATGGAACTGGCAGCAGAGATGCCATCTTCTCCACCTTTAATTAATCAAAATAACTCGAAAAATGGCATACAGGGAGCATAAGGTTTGTGTTAGTTAGACAAGACAGAAATAATCAACAAGCGACACCTCGGATAGAAAAAAACTTAAAGGATTTTATGAAGTCCTTAAGTGATGTGCTGTTGGACATGACAGCTTTGGAAGTTAATACAATGGTGGTGGAGCAAATTACTGGGAATAAGTTTATTCCTTGGCAAGTTTATCGAGATGTTTATCCAATATCTAGACAATATCTAGAGACTAAGGGGATTGATCAGTCTTTGCGCGATCGCTACCTAAGTTTACGCAAACAATTAGAAGTGGAATATTGTTTGCTGTTAACTGAAGAAAACCCCTCAGCAATTAGAGATACTCGCATTCTCACAGATCCATCTGCCACTTTAGATCAAATACAGACGCAACTGCCTAACCCCCTCAATCCAGGGGCTACTCCCTCAGAAATTAGAGCAATTCAAGATCTGCTTGATGATGGTAGATTTTTACGGACTTTGCGTAAAATAGGAGAATTAAAAGCAGCTTTAGATAATCGCAATAAAGCACTATCTCTAAATCATGCCGAGGGATTAGAATATGTTGATGAGGATTTGGTAAGTGATTTAATTTATGCCCAAACGATTATTCAACTTGATGGGGATATTATTAACCGTTTTAATAAGCGATTATTTGATAGTAAATATAAAGATGTTATTCTCCAAATACATCGAGAAGGAGTAATTGCTGGCGATAATCAGTGGCGTGGGCTGCTTGAGTTTATCGTGAATATGGTTCAATCAATGTTAGTTAGACCAACTTCTTTTATTAAATTACCTAAGTGAATTCTTTATTAACTAAAGTGAGAAGCAGGAGGATAAAAGAAGTAAAAACTTCTCCTTCGCTCATTATCAGGGCATCTATCAATTTAGACAATAAGATTCAAGTTGAAGAAGTAAAAAACGAGCATGGTTTAATCCTATTTCGATTTATTCGCTTCAATTTGGATAAAGCATCAGTCAAGGAAATTTTAGGCGCGAAAGCTAGAGGGCAAAGCCTAGAAATTTCTCAAAGTCTGCTGACTCAATTGCGATATTTTGCTTTATCAGATGGCGAAAACAGTCAAGGTAAAAATCGCTTTCAATCTGGCTTGACTTTTTGCACTTATTATTATAAGTCTGGGGAATTACCATCAGAAGATATTGTGATGCGGAGTGTAATCTCGCTTGATGGCGATATTATTCACCAAATTCAGCGTGATGCGTTGGAAACGCCGAAAAAGTGTTTAGCGATCGCTACTTCCCATTATTGGTTAATTAACCAACTGCTAAACCAACTGAGGATTACCAGCATTTTATGGGTAAATTGGGTGTCTTGGGTAATATCTTTGCTGCTGGTTGCAGTAATGGTAATTCCTTACGCGGGACGTTTGATGCAAATTAATTTATTAACTTTGCTGATTCCATTGTTGATGTCGTGGCTATTTCAACAAGGAATTAAGCGACTACTACGTTTTACGTCTGCATCTATTGGTAGCTGGGCGTTACGTCAGTTGTTGTTACGCTTCCTTTCGCCCAAACCATTTGAAAAGAAAATTGCTAAGTTTTTGTTAAGACGTATAACTTAATATTGACAAAATATTTAATTAGATATATGGAGGCAAACTAAGTAAATTTTTTGTTGCCTCCTATTTTACCAACATGGTTAATTAGCGATGCAAAATTGGCTGATGTGTAGCACAATTTCACCATGCTCTGGAATCCAAGCAATCCATTCGTCATCAGATTGCTGACACAATAGAAGCGCTTCGTCATAACTGTAGGAGTGGGGAGGATTTAGCAGTTGCACCCAAGTAGATGCTTCATACTTCTGCTCATTTGACCAATAAAGCGCACATGATGGAAACAGCATAGCTTTGGGAGAGTATGCTTGTACGCCGATGGAGGATTTGTAGGTGTCGAGTTTCATAGTTTTGTTACTAAATAGTAGGTGTACCAGCTTCCGGCTTAATGATCTTGCTCAATTTGAGCGACTTTAAATACTGCGATTTAAAAAGCATTTCTGTAACTAATGATACAGAAATTATTTTTTTAATCAATAGAAATTTTCATAACTTTACGTTTGATAAGTATAAAACCCCATGCTTTTGGGGTTAGGTTTGTAATTGGCGCTCCCGTATCGTCTACTTATAATTAAGACAACTTTTTATAGCAACCTAAATAGGCGCTATGAGCATTTTTTATGGCTAAAACCCTTACTAGCAAAGCATTTTAAAAAAGCTAATTGCTAAAAGCTAACTGCTAATTGCTATAACAAAAGGTGCGATCGCACTTACAAAATCCGCCGTTGACTCGTAAGGTAAAACATTGCGACCAGGAATTTTGATTCCCTCGCCTGCGTGTAAATACTTAAGGTAGTTGCAAGAGCGTTGATCTGGAGTTTCCCCTTTCCCAGTCTTACTGATACTGGAAGCTGTTTCACCCATGACGACTAAAGTAGGTTGAGTGATATTGGCGATCGCCTCTGCATAATTTTGTCGCCAAAACCCAGATAACCCGACACCAATAGGATGTACCAATAACAGGGGAACCTCAGAAGTGACTTCGGCATTAGAGGCGCTATGTACAGCGTAGCTACAGCGATAATTGTTCCAGGTGTACAGCTTTGACATAAATTATTTGCTATCCTCAATGATAAATCAACCAAGCTATAAGGAAATTGTAAGAATTCACGGCAATAACTATATACACAGCAACGCATTAAAAGCCTTTTATACTGGGCTTTTTGGCGAGTTAATTATTAGTACTGAATAGATATTAACTCACATAAAAATACTGAAAGTTTACTATGAGGAACCATAAAAAACCGTGGGATCACGGTGATCAAAAAGGCTCTAGTCCCTATAAGATAGCAACATAACTTAAGAGATTTCTTATGAAATTCCCCTCCCTAGTATTGGTAGCCAGTCTGATTTTAGCTTTGATGCCCAGGATCGCTAATGGACAGGAAATCACAGTTCAAACTAAACCCTTTGAGGAAGTAACATCAAGTACACCCTCAAATTCACAGGCATTTACCCAACCAACGCCGTCGAATAATATCGAGTTCGATTCAGCAAACAAAAATGCTCAGGGGAAACAAAGAAGTGCATATACAGGTACAGATGTATTTCCTAACTCTGGGTACATTTCCATTCCTGTACCACCCCCAGTTTCACAGTCTGCATATATTCAGCTTCCTGTGCCACCCGCAGATTCACAACTAAATCCTATGTACTCTAAATTCATTTGGCCCGCTCAAGGTAGAATAACATCGGGATTTGGTCGGCGTTGGGGAAGGATGCACGAAGGAATTGATATTGCTGGGCCAATAGGCGCACCAATTGTGGCTGCTGCTGCTGGGGTAGTAACTAAAGCTGGTTGGAATTCTGGCGGTTATGGCAATTTAGTAGAAATTCAGCATCCTGACGGCAGTGTGACACGCTATGGTCACAACAGCAAAGTTTTAGTGATGGTTGGTCAATCTGTTGAACAGGGGCAAATGATTGCACAAATGGGTAGTACAGGGCATAGTACTGGCCCACACTGTCATTTTGAAACGCGGCTACCAGGAATGGGAGCGATTAACCCAATTATTAATTTAGCTAGTCGTTCAACAATATCTCAGGTTGGGCGGTAATTCGGTATTGGGAAGTAGTGAATAGGAAAGACCAAGTGTAAAGCATGGTTGAAAACAGGGGCTACGATCAAATTTATTGCCGATCATCTGGAAATTCGCTGCTGTCTTGAGGATCTTTAGGTACTTGATGAGGTTGATGTTTAAGCCAAAGAGCAAGATTTTGTGCTAAGTCGATGAGGGAATCTTGCAATTGTGGGGAAACTTCTAAGGGTAAGCTACCGTTGCGTAAATGTAGTTCTCGCTGGGGAAAAGGAATTTCTACATGGCGATCGCGTAAAATTTGATCAATCCGAAAGTAAAGATCGCTCTTAATTTGAAACTGTTTAGGTGGTTGTGTAATCCAAACTAGCAAATTTAATATTAAAGAACTTTGCCCAAATCCTGTAAACCAAACTTGAGGCGCAGGTTGAGAGAGAATATCGGGATGCTCATTAGCTGCATCAACCAAGGCATCCTTGACAGCACTTAAGTTTGATCCATAAGCAACACGGACTGAAATTTTTAGCCGTGATAGAGGACTAGGATAACTCCAATTAATTACTTCTGATTCTAAAAAGCGGGAATTAGGCACAAAAATTGATACTTGATCTAAAGTCATAATTTCAGTACTACGCACACTAATTCGCTCTACAGTTCCTAGTTTGCCAGCAACTTCTACAAAGTCTCCTACTTTAATTGGTCGCTCAAAAATAATTACTAACCCGCTCACAAATTCCTTAGCAATTCCTTGTAAACCTAATCCAATACCGACTCCTAAAACACTGGCAAAGATAGTTAAAGAACTAAGATTTAACCCCCAAACTTGTAAAAGTACTAAACTACCAATCAAGATTAAAGTGTAGTTAGCGATTTGAGCGATGGTTTCTTGGGAACCGCGACTCATCCCAGTCATGTATAAAACACGCGATCGCAACACTTTTTTAAGTGTTTTCGCGCTCATCAGCAAACCAATAAACAGCGCAATTAATAATATGATTTGGATGAGCGAATAAGACTTATCCCCCAAAGGCACCATCGGCGAAGCTAAAGTCAACACCAGAATGTCGCTAACGCTGCGGCTCCATTCCCGCGTCTGGGGAAATAAATTAGTAATATAGATAGCACTACCAACCCAGAGCAAAGCCCGAATAGCAGCAATTAGAAACTTTGCTCCTTGCTCAACGCCAGTATTTTTAGGGGATGTCTGTTCAGTTGTCACTTCCTGGGCAAGCATTGGGTGTAGCCAGTACATCCAAATCCAGCCAATAGCCCAACTAAATGCGATCGCTAATAGCACACACCCAAATGAAAGCAAAATTGCATTGCGGATATACGCGGTGGTGCGCTGTTGTTGAGCTTTTTTAATTGAAGCTTTTAGAATTCCTACCCAAATTTCCGCCTGCTGTTGCACAGTTATTCCAGGTGAAGTATCTCCCTGAGTAACTGTTAGTAAGTTACGCCCCTCTAGCTGAATTATAGGTAAACCGTTACGCTCAATAATTTCTACTGATAAAGGTGGTTCACCAGTTTTCACCGTCTGTTTCAGGATAGTATCGACAATTTCAGCACGTTGTTGGGCGCTATATCCCCCTGAATCACTAACTTTAAACAACTGCCGCCCATCAAGGGTAATGGGTGCGGTTGGTTTTGTTTGGGCTGAAACTGGTAGCCATATTAAGCAAACAATTGTCAGCGCCAATATCGCTTTTTGGAAAAATTTAGTTTGACAACTCACCACAGTAACTGCACAGGATAACTTCGATAAGCACTGTCTCTGCTCACTATAGGAATATTTTCTACCAAACTCTGGGAAATCATCAGCCGATCAAACGGGTCTTTGTGGTGAAAAGGTAGCTTGGCTAACTCATCAAGATGTTCTGGTCGTATTTCCAGCAAATCAATGGCGTTACCATAAACCTCTCGCTTAACCAACTCAGTGATACTCATTCCAAGTTCCAGCTTACCAATACTGGCTTTGATAGACATCTCCCAAAGACCAGCAATGCTCAAAAATTTCTGGTTTTCCTGTTCTTGGATCAAGTTTCTTGCTGTTTCACTCAGATTAAGGCTACCTGCGATAAACCATAAAAACGTATGCGTGTCAAGCAGGAGCCTCATGGAGTGTATTCCTCAAAGTCTGCTAATGGCTCATCAAAATCATCTGACATTTTTACTAAACCCCTAGCACTGCCAAATTTGGGGCTTGCTCCTACGCCGCTCAGTGGCACAATTTTAAAAGAGGCTCCATCAGAGCGCGTGATGACAACTTCTTCCCCACTTGCAGCTTCTTCAATTAAGTCTGCTAGTATAGCCGATGCTTGTTTCAAGTTAACTTGGTGCATGGATAATCTCCAGTCTAAAACTGCTCAATTATTTAACAATTTTTCTTGAAAGTTGGCGAATTATTGGGCATCTTAGTTAAAATTTCCGTTGGGATAGAATCTCCCAAAGAAGCTTGTTGATCGGCAAACATTTTTGGTTTTAAATAAAGATTCTCCAATAGCACAGCAGTACCCGCAACCCAAGGGGGAACAATTAAAGCCCCAACAATACCCAAAACTTGTGTTCCTCCCAAGACAGCTAACAGTTGATATAACGGGTGGATTTTCACAGAAGGGCCAACTAAAAGTGGATCAAGCACATAAGTTTCCACATTTTGGATAACTACGAATAACAGCAATACCCACAAAAATGTCCAGCCTCCCAGAGAAACTGCCACAACTAAAGCGGGGACGGCACCGAGAATTGGGCCAACAAAAGGGATTAAATTAGTAAAACCTGCGATCGCACCCAAAGCTAAAGCAAACTCTGATAAACCCAAAAAACTTAAGCCAACAGTAATTACAACCCCTAAAATCGCAGAAACCAAAACCCGTCCCTGAATGAAATTACCCATTCTGCGACTCATCGGTTCTACCTGATCTGCTAAACGTTTGTCCCAAGGTTGGGGAAACAAACTAACTAAACCGTTGATTAAATTCTCACTACCCGCCAACATATAACCGGAAACAATTAAAGCTAATAGCAAGCTAAATAAGCCCCCTAAAAGTCCCCTCGTCAAACCATAAGAACGTACTAATAATTGTTGACTCGATCCAATCAACCAACTGGTAAGACCTTGAGTATCAAATATTTGCCTGATTAACTGCGGTTGCGTCATCCCAAGACGCATTGCCAAATTTTCTGCCAAACCCCGTAGTAGATCCAAATAGAAGGGAAGTTGACGGATTAAACGCTCAATTTGGGTAACAACTGGCGGACCAATTAACACTCCAAAGCCAGTTAAACCAGCTATTAAAGCCAGGTAAACCCCCAAAACCGTTAGCCAACGGGGGATATTCCAACGGTCAGCCGAGTCAACCACAGGGGCTAGGGCAGCCGCCAACACTACTGCAATCATCAGAATTACTAGCAGACTTCGCAACTGCCATAGCAGCACCAGTAGCAATCCGGTGACTACAATTAGCAAGATGTTAGCCAGAGTTATACTTGTGCGCCGCTCTAACATAAATAATGAAGTGCGAGTAAAAATTAGGGACTCGCACTTCATTTTAGCCTTAAGCCTCAGCTATCCTAACTACGATGCCATCTAGTTACACCGCCAGCCTTACCATCACTTACAATAATTCCTTGGGCTTCGAGTTGATCACGAATCCGGTCAGCTTCAGCAAAATTCTTAGCGTTGCGGGCTTCCTTACGTTGCTCAATTAAAGCTTCAATCTGAGCATCAGTTAAACCATTAGCATTAGTAGTTTCCTCATCAGGTTGAGCTTCTAAACCTAAAATTTGTGCTAAACCAACAAGCGTATGCCACAGAGTCTTAAGGATTTCTGGATCGGTTTCTGTTTTGCCTTGATGAACTAACAAATTACCTTCTTTGCGTAAATGTTTGGCAAGTTCAAATAAAACAGCTAAACCTTCAGCAAAGTTAAAGTCATCATCAACTGCTGTTTGGAAGCGTTCTAAATAATTAGGTTGAATGTGATTTTCTGATTCTTCCTTAACTACGTCTTGGTCTTGGGTTGTAGTTTCGGAAACGATTTCTTCAGATGTAGTGATTTTACTATCAACAGTTTGGATTAGTGAACGCACTTGTTGAACAATCACTTCACCAGTAGAAGTTTTTAACAAATAGCGACCTGTTACCCCAATACCAATGATTTCAAAAATAGGTGGTAAAAACGGTACACTACTAGCTATCTTCAAAACTTCAGATGCAAACTTCAGCGACACTCCGGCGATCGCAACTGCAATAGTTAAAAATACCAGTTCTTTGTATTGTTTGACAGTTTCCCCATAAGCTTGAGGTAGTTTTAAAAAAGGCTGCAAGATTTGGATTAAAGTTTCCTGCCAAACAGATTTACTTGATTCTGGCTTAGGTTCTGGCGCTTCAGTTACCTCAGTGTTTACAGGTTCAACTTTAAGGAGATTAGTTAAATCTGCTTCTGTCCAACCAAGTTTTGAGCCATGTTGGTAGCCAAACAGTAAACCTTCTTTGAGTGTATTCCAACCATTAGTAGCACCTGCGATCGCATCTTCACTAAAATCAATCGGTTTACGATACTGCGCCGTTAACACAAACAACCGCATCGCCATTGGCTCAGTTGGACGATCTAATAACTCGCGAATAGTAATAAAATTGCCTAAAGACTTAGACATTTTTTCCCCATTCACCGTTACCATCCCGTTATGTAGCCAGAAAGTAGCTAAAGGTTTACCTGTCACCGCTTCTGATTGGGCAATTTCATTTTCGTGATGGGGGAAAATTAAATCAGCACCACCAGCATGAATATCAATTGTTTCACCTAAGCGTTGGTCGCCTTGCGACCCGCCGAAGGCTTCGCGTATCATCGCTGAACATTCAATATGCCAACCAGGACGACCTGAACCCCAACTAGATTCCCAAGCAGGTTCCCCTTCTTTTGCACCCTTCCACAAAGCAAAATCAAAAGGATCTTGTTTCTTAGTGTCCTCCTCTTCAACCTCAACCCGACCACTAGCCCCAGCTTGTAAATCTTCTAACTTGCGACCAGAAAGCTTGCCATATTCCGGGAACTTTCGCACCGCATAATAAACATCACCTTCTGCGGGATAAGCAAAACCTTTATTTTCCAAATCATGGATTAAACGCTTAATTCCATCCAAAGTATGAGTAGCGCGGGGATACTCATCAGCATCCTTGACATTTAACCGCTTCATATCCTCAAAATAAGCTTGGATATAGCGTTCTGCTACCTCTTCCATTGAAGAACCTTCTTCCCTAGCGCGGTTAAGAATTTTGTCATCAATATCAGTAAAATTCTGCACAAACCGCACATCATAACCCCGCCATTCCAGATAACGGCGTACAGCATCCCAAACAATGCAAGCGCGGGCATGACCCAAATGGCAATAGTCATAAACCGTCACGCCGCAGTAATACATCTGCACCTTACCTGGTTCTAGCGGTTCAAAGCGTTCTTTGCTACGAGTGAGAGTGTTGTAAAGATTTAACGTCATAATTGCAATGTGTGAAATTATTTCAGGATATAGCTAAGTTGAGGGGCGTAATTAAACTTAAAATTTAACTCAGTCATTGGTCATGGGTCATCGGTCATTAGTCATTGTTAATTGTTAAGATCCATGACCAGCGTGATATTTAAGTTGATTTTTACCTGCCTACTTAATAACAACCTCTAAATAATATCCGCAATAATGAAGACAGAACCGTATAAATAGACGTTATTGACAGCCACGCTATGCAATCAGCAGTTAAACCTGACCAATCCCCAGTAATGGATGCACCTAAACTGGGTCTACCAGTTACGATTATTACTGGTTTTCTCGGTAGCGGTAAAACCACACTTCTTAACCATATTCTCAGCAACCAAGAAGGTGTAAAAACAGCAGTTTTAGTCAACGAGTTTGGTGAAATTGGTATTGATAACGAGTTGATAGTCACCACCGGAGAAGATATGGTGGAACTCAGCAACGGTTGTATCTGCTGCACCATTAATAATGATTTGGTTGAAGCAGTATACAAAGTGCTGGAACGTGAAGATCAGATCGATTATTTGGTAGTAGAAACAACTGGTTTGGCTGATCCTTTGCCAGTTGCACTGACTTTTTTAGGTACAGAATTGCGAGAAATGACTCGCCTAGATTCCATCATTACTGTTGTAGATGCAGCTAATTTTAGTGTGGATCTATTTAACAGCGAAGCGGCAAATAGCCAGATTGCCTACGGTGATATTATTCTGCTGAACAAAACTGACTTAGTAGATGAAGCAGACTTAGATTTGTTAGAAGTCAGAATTCGGGATCTGAAAGCTGATGCTAGAATTTTACGCACTAAGAAGGCGCAAGTAAGTCTGCCATTAATTCTCAGCGTTGGTTTGTTTGAATCTGAGCAGTATTTTCAAAGTGAACACTCAGATCATGATGATGAACATCACGATCACCAGGATCATAATAACTGCGACCATGATCACGGGCATTGTACTCATGAAGATCACGATCATGAGCATCACCACCACTCACATCACTTGGAAAATGATGGGTTTACCTCAATTTCTTTCCAATCCGATAAACCCTTATCAATTAGGAAGTTTCAGTACTTCTTAGATAATCAACTACCGGAAAATGTTTTCCGCGCTAAAGGTATTCTGTGGTTTGATGAAAGTCCCAAACGCCATGTATTCCATTTATGCGGTAAGCGATTTTCAATTGATGATGAAGAGTGGAAAGGTCAACCTAAAACCCAGCTTGTGTTGATTGGTCAAAATTTGGAGCATGAGAAATTGCGATCGCAAATCCAAGCTTGTGTCTGTCTCCCTTCTACCACTCGTGGTAAAGGCTTTGGTAAATAACTAGATTCAAGCTGAATTAACAGCAATTTCAGCACATCAACTATTTAAATAAGTTGATGTGCTACTCCCTTCCCACTAAAACATTACCGATTATATTCTTCTCCTCCCTTGGCGTTCTTTGCGTCTTGGCGGTTTTAAAAATAGGTATTCTTTAGGCGGGAAGGGAGTATTTACAATAGACCAATAGCATTTTGGTTCTAGATCATGAGAAAATAGTAAAAATTTCCCATATAAACCGTAGTCGCAGAATTATGGCTGAAATCCAGTTTTCTATAGGTGTCACTGAAAACGTCGTACCTGATGTGCGCTTAACCCGTTCCCGCGATGGCAATCACGGCACGGCAACATTTTATTTTCAAAATCCCAAAGCACTCGACAACGATAGCACTGATGATGTAACTGGGATGTACATGATTGATGAAGAAGGCGAACTGATAACGCGAGAAGTTAAGGCTAAATTTGTCAACGGTAAACCAGAAGCATTAGAAGCAGTTTACTTGATGAAATCTCAAGCTGAATGGGAACGCTTTATGCGCTTCATGGAGCGCTATGCTGAAAAAAATGATTTGGGTTTTAGTAAATCTTAGCAGTTGAATTAGCTGGTAATTTTAGCGCAAGCATTCCAGCTAATTCCTATATCAAAAGTATGTTGCAAAAACCTCACCCAGATCAAGTTGCGATCGCAGTAAACTGTGCTGTGATCACTGTTAGTGATACACGCACAGAAGAAACAGACCGTAGCGGTCAGTTAATTCAACAGTTAGTCCGCGATGCAGGTCATACTGTAGGAATTTATCGGATTATCAAAGATGAACCAATTCAAATTCAGACACAACTAACAAATCTCAATCAATTTTCTGTCAAAGCTGTGATTTTTAATGGTGGTACTGGAATTGCCCCCAGGGATACTACCTACGATGCTTTAGAGAAGTTGTTAGAAAAGATCTTGCCTGGATTTGGTGAGTTATTTCGCACTTTAAGTTATCAAGAAATTGGCTCAAGAGCGATCGCATCACGTGCAGTCGCAGGTATATATCAGCAAAAGTTAGTCTTCTCGATTCCAGGCTCTACTAATGCTGTAAAACTCGCAGTTCAAAAATTAATTCTCCCAGAATTAATTCATCTCGTCACTCAGCTAGGCAGTTAAGCACTTAACTCAATATATATTACAAATAATACCTCCTAAAGTTGTTGTTTGAGTTGATTAATTTCTTCTGGAGTAAGAGTAACTTTTACCTCTACTTGGTGCTGGGTATCACGTAAAATTAGAATGCGGTTTTCTCCAGCAGACGATAACTGGAATTGGGGATTTTTTAGATCTAGGGTTTGATAGATAATTTCTGGCAGTCCCACTCTAATTACTACTTCTTTTTGCGAATGAGGATATATATAGATGTTTTGTTTAAGCGTATCTAATTCAATTTTGTGAGGAGTAGTGCTACGTTCTTGTGCTATATCAGGTTTATGCCAATAAAGAGTAATACCACGAACTTCTGGGTTAGAAACCAGAAAAATCTCGTCAAAACGCTGCGGTTCCCAGTCAAGTTGAGTGACATCACCGCTTGCAGGAATTAGCCTCTGTTTCCAAGTAATTTCTTTTCCGTTAAGGTTTGTCCACCATTGGCTGATAGTTAAAAAGTTATTAGCATTTTCGGGATTAGTGCTTCCTTGCTGCCAGGTGATGATCATAAATAATTAATGAAGTTGCTTTTATACAGATTATTATCTATTTAATCTCATAATTACCACTAACAGGTATAGGCAATGCTGAGGCAAGTTTGGCAGTGGTTAAAGCAATTCTTTAGACGACTATTAGGTAGGAGTACCCCGCCTAACTCTGTACGTGAGAAAGTGAATTTATCATCCTCCCTTAACCAAGAGGAACACAGGGGGGTAAAAACTCAGCAACTCAGCAATATAGATTACGAAAACATCTTCATGCAGGTACTTGAGGGAGTGCATCAAGGTTGGAGTCGCGGAAATGTAAAAGGCTTTTTACTTGCCAAAACTATTAATGAAGCTGACTTAGTAACGTGGTTGCAGGAATTTGGTATAAAGTTGCTAGAATCACCTGAACCAGATCAAGAATTATTACGACGAATGGTAAAATTGGGCGAGCTTCGCTGTGGAGAAATTAGCACAGTTGCATATAAAATTGGCATACAGAGGTTGATACAAGAGCCAAAGGCTGAGGTATGGGAATATGACGGACTTGATCAATGAAGCGAAAGCTAATATCCCATAAAAATATTGATAATATTTGATCAGCAAAAGTAATTAAATGTAGTGCATCTAATGATTTAGATGTAATTCAACTAGAACTTGAGGTAACTATGCTTTATTTTGAAAACTTTGATAACAAAGGCTTTAAGAAAAGCTGACTGCTAACTGCTATAACATACACATCTTGCCAATACTGATTACACCAATGAGCATAAATCCGAACAACCCCTCCCCAGCCCTCCCCGAAACGGAGAGGGAGCAAGATTTCTTCCCCCCGTATCGGGGGGACCATCGGGGGGTCAATTTGACTATCGTCACTCGTTAATTCACCGCGCTGTTAGTGATATTTACCGTCAGTATCAGCTTTAATGACAACTATTGATAGAGAAAATATTTTGTCTTCTTCAATACACTTTTGTTTGTGAAGTAAAACTTATTAAGTAGGAATACACAAAATTAGTAATTTGTCATCTACCAATGGCAATAATTTATCAAAAATTACTGATTACCCAGGATTAACGCAATTGATTACTCTCTAATGATGTCGATCTACTTAAGATCCCATTTTCCCACTTAAACCCAACGGAGGAAAAACTGTGCTGCTATCCAAAGGCTTTGAAGTCGAGATGTTCACTGGCACTCCCCAAGGGGAGATCGTGGGACTCTCAGACCGCATCGTGGCTGATCTAGAGGGATTTGTAACAGAACCAGATAGCCGTAATGTCGAATATACAACTCCCCCTCTGTGTTCCTACGATCGCTTATTGTGTGCTTTGGTACAACCTCGGCAAAAACTTAGAGCATACTTACAGCGCTTAGGTAATTACACAATCATACCTGGGAGTACTTTATCTTTAGGCGGAAGCGATCGCTTTTACCGTTCCGACCCCAATAACCCTTATCACGGATATATTGAACAAACTTACGGCACTAAAGTTGTTACCGCCAGTATCCACATTAATATTGGCATCAATGATCCGGAACTTTTGATGCGTGCCTGTCGTCTTGTACGTGTAGAAGCACCTCTTTACTTAGCTTTAAGCGCCTCATCTCCTTTTATTGATGGTCAACCTACTGGTAATCATTCCAGTCGTTGGGCAACCTTCCCCAAAACACCCTCCTATGTCCCACTGTTTCAAAGCCACAGGCACTTTATTCAGTGGACAGAAGAGCAATTAGTACTGGGGACAATGCAAAATGTCCGCCATCTCTGGTCGTCAGTTCGACCAAACGGCAACCGTCGCCCTTATGACCTCAACCGCTTGGAACTAAGAATATGCGACTTAATTGTTGATCCAATTGCCCTTTTAGCCATCACAGCTTTATTAGAAGCACGTATTTGGCAATTAATGGCTGACCCCAGCTTAGACCCCTTAGAAAGAAGTAGCTTACCAGCAAGCACCCGTGCAGAAGATTTAATTGCCTTAACAGAAGCTAACGAAGCCGCCGCCGCCCATCAAAGTTTAGATGCCCAATTACGGCACTGGGAAGACGGCAGATTAATTCTGGCAGGAGAATGGATTGCCGAAATATATCAAGAGGTACACGCGATCGCCAAAAAACGTGGCTTCAGTTGCTTCCTTTCTCCACTACAAAAAATCTTGAGAGAAGGTAATACTTCGCAACAATGGCTAAAATTACACGCTCAGACCTCAGATACTCATACTGTAATTACCCAAGCTATACAAGCGATGGCGGATCAAGAAGGCGAACTAGAAGAGAAGTTATGCCCACAGTTAGTCGCTTAACTTGAGTCGGAAACATTCTCGAGTACTCATCAAAATATCTAATCAATCAAAGAGGCTGGCAAAGTATTAAGAAATTATATATAACCTCAACCGCTAACAGTTGACAGTTGACGGTTGACAGTTGACTGCTTACTGTTAATTGTTAATTGTTAATTGTTAATTGTCTCATGGTTAGGGTTGTTTTAGTTAACCCCCAAATCCCGCCAAATACTGGCAATATTGCTCGAACCTGCGCTGCTACCTGTACTGAGTTGCATCTAGTAGGGCCATTGGGTTTTGAAATTAGCGATCGCTACTTGAAACGCGCTGGCTTAGATTACTGGCCTTATGTCACCTTAAATTACCACAGCACGATAGAGGAATTTATCTCTTACTACGAAAAGTTAGGAGGACGATTGATCGGCTTCAGTGTAGCTGGCAGTAGTAGTTTTAGCAAATTCGAGTTCCAAGATCATGACTGGCTATTATTTGGCAGCGAAACAAAGGGTTTGCCAATTGATGTGATTAATGCGTGTAATGCCACTGTTTATATCCCAATGACACAACCAGGTGTTCGCAGCTTAAATTTGTCTGTAAGTGTTGCTATTGGTTTATTTGAAGCACGCCGTCAGCTAGAGTATTTAGCATAAATATTGCGGGCGTGAGATTTCAATGCTCAATCTGATTTATTCATAACTGACAAGTTTTATTGCCACGCAATCAAAGTCCAGATGTAAATGGCAGATTGCCGAAAACTCTGCTTGATTTAAATTTTGTCTCAATTAAAATTTAATAATACTGTATTCGCATATATGAATAGAAACTTGTGATTTACCTTACTCAAGATTAACTTGCAATATTTATGTACGAATTGGAGAAAACCATGATCCCCACCAGGTAAATTTCTGAATTTTACCAATTAGATCTTTAGCCTTCAGCTAGATTAACTACAAAGACCTTGTTTTAATCATAAGGAATTTCTATCAATGATTTTCGGTGATCAAAGAAACTAACTGAGAGATTGTGGTGATCCACAAAACTAACTACTGAGCGAAACAACTAGCTAAAATGCTTGCTGTATATGCTTTGCGAGCAATTAATTCCTCTACAAATAATGATCCCAGCACACTTCATGCTTTAAGTATCTAGTAAATTATACGGTTGCGGAGGAAGGCAAAATCAGCTTAAAGTCTGTATTTGTAATCATTCGGTTGATAGTAAAGTTTGATCGAGTATTTGTGTAAACCTTACTGTCAGCAGAAGCGGGGAATTTTGTTTTAAGATTTAAGGCTACAAGCGTGCAGGGCAGTCTTCCCGAATGGGTATGTTCTAAAACGTAGCAAAATATCTCAAATTCTGATTCAGCAGATCGACAGAATCATTGCTGTCACTGAAAAAAGTAAAAATTTGGCAACTCTGGATCAAATATCTGGGTGAATTACCAAAATTTTACGAATTCATGTAAACTTGTCTAAACTAACGAACCAAGGTAATGTTGCCTAAGTATCGTTGCTAAAAGTGAGCCTGTTCGCTTTTAAATGTGATTTACCAAATTAACTGGTATAACACTAAAAATTCAGCGTAACTTAATCGCTCGTTATTAAGTAGGAGGTCGTTTTTGAAACGCGCATTTACGCAGAAGGTTGATTATTTTCCTTCCTGTGCCGCAGACAATAATGCGTTAGCGAAGCTCTCTGGAGGAAAGCTTCCTGGAGAATTAGCCAACACAGTTAAAGCAAATTCTCCAGAGGTTAACCGTCGGGCTTGCACCTCTGCCGCCATGATTGGCTTGGCAATCTCCATGGGTGCTTCTAGCCTATTGCTGCCTAACCAAGGTGATGAAGCTCTAGCGGCTGAACCGATAGCTGGTGAACCCACTGCCACAACATCTACAGCATCGCAAGCAGCAGTAGAAGCGCCCACATCTACGGCAGAAGTGCAACCTACAGACTTGAACCCACAAGCTGAGGCTTTAAAAGCAGCAATTCCAGATCAAGCTCCCACAGTGATTGAACATCATGTGCAAACGGCTCCACTCCAACTTGCGCCAACCTCTAAGGTAGATGAAGCATCCCTAACGACTTCCAATAGCTTCTCTGCCAAATCTGTGCCACAAACACAGGTGCAGAAAATTTCATCTGTGGGGAGTATTGTTAAGCTTCAAGCAGGCGAACCCCAACAGCCTACTCAGTCCTACAAAATTGATTCGCCTCACTTCCAGCCTTCTGCGCCGACGCAATTATCCCCTCAACTGCAAGTAGGTGAATCTGTCAGTTTTCCAAGCAAAGTTAATGACATTTTAAAGGCAACGCAAGCTCAGGCTATTGAGCAATTGCGGCATGGTTCGCCAAACGAAAAAGCTCAGTTGAGGTTTGAAGAATCTACAAATAAATTAGCCACCTCCAAGATAGCTAAACGCGAATTCTCTGTATCCCTCAAGCCATTAACAACTAAGGAAGCTGTACAAATACAACAGCCCATAGCTAAGGGATTAGAAACAAGCGTAAGTTCTCCATTTGCGGTAACTAGCCCGCTAGCAGCGTCAAAAAAACTGTTGTCACCAACGGTG
This sequence comes from uncultured cyanobacterium, assembly GCA_963711165.1. GTDB lineage: Bacteria > Cyanobacteriota > Cyanobacteriia > Cyanobacteriales > PCC-9333 > Crinalium. The sequence continues at coordinate 88,594 of CAVQDG010000087.1, forward strand.
ATGCCATTATTAGCGACAACCTCTAGTCCAGTGATTATGCCTGTGTCTTTACCCGCAACGTCAGTAACATCACCAGTTCTGATAACACCAATAGCTGCCAAATCCTCAAACACCACGGAATTTGTTAAAACAACAATATCAGCAACACCTGAAGTACCCAAGCCAGTTGTAGTTGAACCTATTCAGTCAGCAGCAAAAACAACAGTCTACCAAGTCAAGCCTGGAGATACTGTAGAAGAAATTGCTGAAGCTTACACGGTTACCCCTAAACAATTAATTCGGGCAAATAAGATAGAGAACCCGAACCTGATTCAAATTAATCAGCAACTGAGAATTCCGCCAGTCAATTTAACTAGCTTAGTTTCCCAGATCCAACCCACAAGTGTTAATGGAAGTTTAGCAACTTACTCTGAGTTGTCAAACACCAAAATTAATCAGCCTTCTACAGGCGTTCTACTTGCTTATCGTCAGCAGCCTTTATCCAGCACTACATCTTTTCGGGCAACAGAAACCCTTGTATCGAATGTTGCAGGCAATGCTGTACCGAAACCTATGCTGTTAGTTGCTAAGGAACCGACTTCTGAAGATAGCTCGTCAAATAGCCAATTATTTCCTGAGCTTAGCAAATTAAAACAGCAATATCAGCCTGTAAGCCAAGCTAATACTAACGATAACGAATCGGCAACACCTCCTGCTATTACTCTGCCAGTTCCAACCTTATTAAACAACAATCAGCCACAACAGCCGTCTGTACCCCAACTGATACAAGCTAATATTAAGGGGCAGACAACACCGAATACTGTCACCCTGCCAGTGTCAAAACCATCAAATAGTGGTAATTTACAGCAGCAGGAGTCAGTTCAAGCCCAGGCTATTCAAGCTAATTCCAAGTTCTATCCTACGACTGCTCCAATCGTCATCCCTGTGCCTAAACCTATAAGCGATAGCGAACCACCGGAACCTGTTCAAGTACAACAGAAAAATCGCCCAAGCGTCTCCACAGTACAACCTGCTACTGGTGCGATCGCTATCCCAGTTCCGTCACCACAGGTAGCAACAGCACCAACAGAACCAAGCAACTACAATCCGAAAATCCAAACGCCAATTGGAGATACAGTATCTCCCGATTTGCCTCCTATACAAGGCCCAACTCCTGATTTTCCACCTAGCAATTCACAACCATTTCAAGGTTTCATTTGGCCAGCAAAAGGGGTGTTTACATCAGGCTATGGTCGGCGATGGGGAAGAATGCACAAAGGAATTGACGTTGCTGCACCTATCGGTACACCCATTGTGGCAGTTGCCCCTGGTATAGTACTAAGATCTGGCTGGAATTCAGGTGGCTATGGCAACTTGGTAGAAATTCAGCACTCTGATGGTAGCACCACCCGTTATGCACACAACAGCCGACTTTTGGTGATTGCAGGACAAGAAGTTCAGCAAGGTCAACAAATTGCTGAAATGGGTAGTACTGGTCATAGTACTGGTCCTCACTGTCATTTTGAGGTACACCCTTACGGAAAAGGAGCAGTAAATCCCATCGCCTATCTGCAACGTCGCGCTTCTTAACTATCAGGGTCAAGCTTTTGGGGATATTTTCAGGGAAGTAAAGCTTTTGGGATTTGGACTTGAGAAATTTTAACTAGCGGCAGGTTAGAAACATCAACACCTGAGCAGTCTAAACCCAAATGCGCTCTCCTGAGTTTTAGGGATATATTGTTGACAACAGAATTTCTAAATATTGTTGTTAATCCTCACTTTAAAGTCTTGTAGGTTAAGGCTTTTAGCCTATTTTTTACCTGATTCAGGTTAAAGTCTGTATGTTCTGGACAATTTTTGGGAAACTGGTAGCCATTTTTACTTACTCTGTGCTATACTAACGAAGGTGGATAAACAAAACAAGGCTTAGTAGCTCAGTTGGTTAGAGCAGGGGAATCATAATCCCAAGGTCGCAGGTTCAAGTCCCGCCTGAGCCATTTTAAAAATCAAAAACTGACGAATTGCTGGCAATTAACTCAGCAACAGACCAAGCTTGAGCAAATGCTCCTTGGGGTGAATGAGATGCCAAGGAGTTCCCTGCCAACTTTGATTAATTGCTTGTAAACAGATATGCTGCGAAGCTATTTTCCGAGAAAAGTTTAATAAGCTAACGCGCATCTAAATTGTACATTTTATAATTGAAAGAAAAGTTATCAAACCGTCTTCCCCTCTCTCCTCCCTCCTCTCTCCTCCCTCCCTAAAATATAAAATTTAGAAATACTAACAATCAAAGCCGAAAACGCTGGAATGAAAGTAGTTGCAATAAATCCAAACGGCACAACCTCTGAATGTTCTAATTGTGGGACTAGGGTAATAAAGTCGCTGTCAGAAAGAACGCACAATTGCCCTAATTGTAAGGTTAGTTTGTGCAGGGATCTGAATGCCTCTATAAACATAAAGGCGCGTGGGACGCACGCCCTCAAAGCTCAGATTATGTCTTCATTGAAGAGTCTCTGAGAAGCCTACACCGACCTGTACTCAGGCGGTGTAGGTACGTCACTCCTTGTGCTGATTGTTGGTGATGAAAATTGCGATCGCCAATTAAAGTGGTGTTTGCTACGCCAACTATGCTTCTTTAATTGTTATCCGCCTTTTTTGAGCGATCGCACTGTAATATATTGGTAACAATTCGTAATGAATCAGTCGTTGTTTGTACGGGGAAGTCCTTACACGACTTAACCAGCGACTTGTATGCAGACGCAGATAATAGATCACTAAAGGAGCAATCGTTTTATGACTCACCACACAGAAGGCTGCCTTCGGGTTGGACAACCCGCCCCCGACTTCACTGCAACATCTGTGGTCGATCAGGAATTTAAGACGATTAAACTGTCTGATTATCGCGGTAAGTATGTAATTCTGTTTTTCTATCCGCTAGACTTCACATTTGTTTGTCCTACCGAGATTACAGCATTTAGCGATCGCTACGCAGAATTTGAGCAAATTAACACTGAAGTTTTAGGCGTTTCTGTTGATAGCGAATTTTCTCACCTCGCGTGGATTCAAAGCGATCGCAAATCAGGCGGTGTCGGCGATCTCAACTATCCTCTAGTTTCCGACCTCAAGAAAGAAATTAGTATTGCTTACAACGTACTTGATCCTGATGCTGGTGTTGCCCTACGCGGTCTATTTATCATTGATAAAGAAGGAATTATTCAACACTCTACTATCAACAACCTCTCATTTGGTCGTAGCGTTGACGAAACCCTTCGTACCCTCCAAGCAATTCAGTATGTGCAGTCTCACCCAGACGAAGTTTGCCCTGCTGGTTGGCAACCAGGTGACCAAACAATGGTTCCTGATCCAGTGAAGTCTAAAACTTACTTTGCTTCTGTTTAACAATTAATTAGGTTACTAAAAACCATCAAATCCCCCCTGCCTAACTTTTTAATAGTGTAGCGTAGGCGGGGATATTTACAAAAATTGTACTTATGTTTTTTCAATCATTTTATTAACAAAAGTTTCATAGCCTATGCTCACCTCAACTGATTTTACTGGTTTATTTAATGAACGTTTCTTCCGCAATTTTTTACCTATTCCTGCTACAAATAACCTAAATTTGGGAGAATTAGTTTTTAACTTTGATTTACCCGATATTACTAACGGGCGTAAAGTAAAATTATCTGACTATCGAGGTGTTCAACCAGTATTACTAGCATTTACTCGCATCTTCACCGAAAACCAATATTGCCCCTTGTGCTACCCACACATCAAAGCAATGAATGAAAATTATGAGCAGTTTACTGCTAATGGTATTGAGGTGTTAATGATTACGAGTACTGACACTCAGCAGAGTAAAAAAGTTGTCCAAGACCTGAAATTAAAGATGCCATTACTAAGTGACCCTAGCTGTAGGACATTTAAAATTTATCAAGTTGGTCAGGCTTTAGGTGCGCCTTTACCTGCTCAGTTTTTAATAGATAAGCAGGGAAAATTGCTGTTTAAACATTTATTTTCTTTTCTTGAACCTAACGCCGAAATTGAGCAACTCCTAAGACAATTAACAATTAACAATTAACAATGGAAATGCCTAAGTTTTGAAACTGATGTCTACAGTCGCACTTGTGACAAGTTACTGCGGGGATTAAAGCTACGGTTAGCACGGATTTTTTCGTAATACTCTCGCTCAATTGGGCTGATTTCTTTAGGTGTAACGATTGCAATTCGCACCAGTTGGTCGCCACGTTCACCTTTAGGCTTTGCCCAACCTTTGCCACGTAGACGTAGAGATTGACCTGAACGTACACCCGCAGGTACGTTGACTGTTACTGTGCCATCGGGAGTTGGTACTTCAATTTGCGCCCCTAATACAGCTTCATCGGGTGTTACAGGCACTTCGCAGACTAAGTTATCTCCCTCAAATTGGAAGAAGGAGTGTGGCTGAAGTTCTACATTTAAATATAAATCGCCCCGTAGTTGGTTGTAAGGGTTAAGTTGACCTTTTCCACGTATGCGAATGCGGCTGCCTTTTTTAGCCCCAGGGGGAATGCGAAATTCAATGACTTCAGTCCCGATACTTACACGCTTTTGGACACCATGAAAAGCTTCTGACAAGCTAAGGTTAATAGTTGCTTCTCGGTCAGCGCCATTGGCAGTAGTTGCACGGTTGTCAAAGCCGGAAACATCGTTGAAGCCGTCAAAGCCGCTAAAACCTGTTGAGCCTGTAGAAGTGCGGTAGTTATAGGTGCGACCTCCAGCACTAGCACCGCCTGGACTAGCGCCAGCAGTACCAAAACGACCAAGCAATTCGTTAATAAATTCATCAAAATTGCTGTACTGGCTAAAGTCGAAGCCGCCAACATCTACGTTAGTACCTGTACCACCTGACCAAGGTGAGCCACCTTGCCCAGCTTGTCTCCAGTATTGACCAAATTGGTCATATGTCTTGCGCTTGTCTGGATCAGATAAAACTTCATAAGCTTCGCTGACTTCTTTAAAGCTTGCTTCCGCTTGTTTGTTACCAGGGTTCATATCAGGGTGATATTTACGTGCTAAACGCCGATAACTTTTCTTAATTTCATCGGCACTAGCGGTTTTGCTCACACTTAGAATTGAGTAATAGTCTTTAAAGTCTGTTGCTGCCATTGCGATCGCGTCTCCTGTACTCTTAAGATTTAGTTTAGATTTTTGCGAAGTCTGTTGCCCTGATGGTGAGAAAACCCACAAACACGATACGGCATCAGGGAGATTTCAAATGATTAAGGCGCTCAAATTGCCAGCTTGAATATTGAGATTTAGGCTTTTTTACTTCAAATTTAGGGTAGCAAAAAAGTCAAGTATTATAAGTGCGGTTCTTGCTCATGAGTGCGATCGCAATTTCCGTACTTGCGCGCGCCCCGTATCAATAATAATCGCAGGATCTACATTTGTATTAAAGCGAATTAAGCGATCCATCCCTTCAGATAAAGCCGGGGTAACATCATCAAGTTGTCGATACATATGCCAAATCACATCTTCTGGTACTTGCCTAGAACGGCGCTGGTTACGCTCTAGACACACTTGTACTGGCGTGTCTACCCATAATCCTGTAATTTGGGTAAACCCACACTCACGAGCTAATGTAATGACTTCTCGCCGTTGTTTGCGACCAGCATTAGTAGCATCATAAATCGCGTGTGTTGTGTGTTTAAGCGAGATTTGCTCAACTGCTTGCCGAAATTGCCGTTTAACCTGATTCCAAATTAATACCCAAGAGC
>CAVQDG010000088.1:0-20351 GCA_963711165.1 uncultured cyanobacterium
TAGTGCAAATAGCATTAATTGCTGAAGATGAAGATTTACAAGCACAGTTAGCAGATTATGGAATTTCCACACAAACACCGACGCAAATTGACCCAATTTCAATCCGTCAGGCGATAGAACTTTCAGATATTTATTATCAAATTGGTCGTAACGAGCAACTTAGTATGACGGGACGACCAGTAAGACGTTTACGAAGTTTGACAACTGCGAGGATTTTTAAAATTCGTGGGGAAACAATTGTTTTCTTACCCTCATTCTTAGATCAAGAGCAGTTTTATCTAACATTAGATTACCATTTTCTCGTTGCAGAAATCAAAAGCGAATTAGCTTATATTTACGAGCATTGGTGTGAGTTAGGTCGTCCCACAATTACACTATTGCTAACTCATGCTTTGTTAGCAGAGGGAAGTCAAGAAGTGGTGAAAAATTCAAAAAATGTTACCAATGAATTTGACTCACCTTTACTTAAACTGATGAATGAATTACAAAACGGTGTGTGTAATGGTGTACCAGTAAGATTAGGCAGAATAAATCAATTAATGCTAACTTCTGGGAGAGAAAGAATTGATTTTCTCCACGACTTTGAATTTACCCAAGCTGCTGTTAAAGATGCTGCGCCTGCTTGTTACTATTTGCCTTATCATCCAGATAAGAATTTTCCTTTAAGTAATACTCAAGAATTTTTACTGGAGTGTGAAACTAATTTAGGGTTGTTGCTAAGAAGTTTGCGTGAGTCAGAAAATATTTATCAACAAATTGAGTTGTTACAAACACTCAACCGTTTACAAGGGATAGATTTTGATACAGGTTTTGGAGATTCAGGGTTAAAAGTTACAGTTGCAGATTTATTGAATGAAGTTTATATTAAGGCGGGTGGTGAAGGTAGACATCCTCATTGGTCTGTAATTCGCTATGCGGCGGCGTTATTAAATAAGGTTGATATTGGTTTGTCGGACGCGGTGACTGAAATTTTGGTACGGGGTAAGCAAATAACTGTAGGGAAAGCTTATAGCGAAGCTTCTTTAATTACACGCCCGATGTCTTATCCAGAAATTATAGATAAAATTAATGAGTTTTGTCGGGAAGATATTCGCGATCGCGTTCTTACTCAAGAAATACTAATTTATCTTGGTTTGTTAATCAAGTCAGACCCTCAGTTACTTGACAACTTGTTAACTTTGCGGGTGGGTTATTTAATTTTGTTGCTGACAAGTGAATTAGCAGTTGAATTAAAAGTAACTCAGGATGAAGCTTATGAACGTTTGATGGAATTAAGTCCATTTGAAATTAAAACCCACTTACGTCAAGTTTTAGCTGGGTATGAAGGCATGAATCAAACGCTACGTCAACAAGAATCTTTGCACGTTAAACAACCAGAGCAAGATATTGAGTGGGTAGTGCAACCAATGGAACAAGATGAGGCAGAAGTAGCTTTTGCAGGTTGGTTACGACAACGGCAGTTAAATGGTGCAATTAATCGAGTTCCTAAAGACTTTTACCCGAATGTTTGGAAGTTAATGAAGCACTCGAAGGGGTTAGTAATTGGTGATAAGTTAGAACGGCGAAATCGTTTGGATAGTGATGTAATTCTCTCGGAAATGACTCCTGGGGAAAAGAATTTTGCTTTGCGGGTTGAACATTTGCTGAATAAGATTCAAGCCCCAGAGTATCGACAAGTTAATATTGAGGCATTGATGGAATTAGCTGCGATCGCAGAACGCAATCCTAATTTACAAATAGAAGAATATTTAGTATTAGACGTAATTATTGGTCATGCTGTGCGCCTTGCTTGGTTAGAACGCAATCCTAAGAAAGCAGACAGATACGATGAATATAAAGCTGCTGCGTGGCGGGCTTTTTATGGTACTTCTCCCAGAGAGTGTGCAGGTTTTATTGTGAAGGCGTTTAGATTCTTAACAGAATTTGGAAGCGATCGCGCTGCCTAATTATTTTATCCGCACCAAAAGCATGAAACCTTGATCAGAACTAGCCCCCCTACCCTTCGGGAAGGCTTCGCCTATAAAAAGGGGGGAAATTCAAAGTCCCCCTTTTTAAGGGGGATTTAGGGGGATCTCTGCGTAAGTCCTGTACTTATGCAAGAGGAATCTAGATCACTTGTAACTGTTGCTAAATTGTGCATAATAAGAAATTATTCTGACTTTGTTTTGATTTGGTTTTGACTATTGCTCAAAATAAAGATAGTTAAATCCAATCACACTTAATCCCACAAAGCTCATGTCATCTCCAGACTTCCCGATAAAAGAAGTATCGTCAAACGATTTGTTGAAGATTGCCTCTGCAACTGGGGATGAATTATTACAATATCTGGTGCAGTTTTTAGCAAAAACCCTAGAGGTAGAATACGCCATTATCGGTGAGCGAGTAGAAAGGCATAATTCCCACTCAATTAGAACATTAGCTGTCTGGGCAGATGGTCAAAAGAAAGAAAATTTTGAGTACGATTTAGCTAATACTCCCTGTCAAGAGGTTTCACAGGACGGAATATGTATCTACCTAGATAAACTTCAACAACAATTTCCTAATAATGAATTGTTCAAACAAATGGGCGTGGAAAGTTATTTCGGTATCCACCTCCTTCATTCAGCAGGTTATAGTTTAGGATTAATCTATGTGATGGGGCGATCGCCACTCAAATCCTGCGAAGTTACAGAACAATACCTCAGAATTTTTGCAACTAGAATATCATCTGAACTAGAACGCCGAACCGCAGAAAAAGAACTACAGCAGCAGTTTGAACGCATCCAAGAAGCATTTCAACGTAATCAACTGCTTGCTCAAATTGCTCTACAAATCCGACAATCTCTTAATCTCGAAGAAGTTCTCAATACAACCGTTACTCAGGTGCGAAAACTACTAGGCGCTGATCGAGTGGTAGTTTATCAATTAAAATCTCAACTTAGCGGCACTGTTGTTTCTGAGTCTGTCGGCGAAGGTTGGGTATCAGCTTTAGGCAGCGATTTTCAAGATAACTGCTTTCAACGCAAAGTAGCTGAAAAGTACCGTAAAGGTTACAAGCGGGCAATTCCTAACATATACGAAGCTGGATTAGCTGATTGCCATATTAAAGTACTAGAACAATTACAAGTTAAAGCTAATTTAATCGTACCGATTTTACTACAAAATAACATTGAAACTGCCACACCTTATTTGTGGGGTTTGTTGATTGTCCATCAGTGTTCTAATTCTCGCCATTGGCAAGAAAATCAATTAAGCTTGCTTGACGAATTGGGAGTGCAACTATCAATTGCTATCCAGCAATCTGAACTGTATCAGCAAGCGCAGATTCAATTAGCAGAACGTCAGCGAGTAGAGATAGCACTATTAAAAGCTAAAAACGATCTAGAAAATAGAGTTACACAAAGGACTATCGAGTTAGAACGTCTTAATGAGCGATTGCAGCACAAAATAGTTGAGCGTAAACAGACGGAGGCAGCTTTAAAGCACCAAAATTTGAAGTCTCAATTATTTGCTGAAATTACTCTTAAAATTCGTCAGTCTTTGCAACTAGAGGAAATTCTTCAAACTACTGTCACAGAAATTCAAAAAATTCTTCAGGTTGACCGCGTGTTGATTTACCGCATCTTATCGGATGGAAGTGGTCGTACTATTACTGAGGCAGTTTTACCTGGATTGCCAGTGCTTCTAGATATTCCTTTTCCCGAAGAAGTGTTTCCTCTGGAGTATCAAGAATTATATAAGTTGGGAAAGGTACAAGCGATTGAGAATGTAGAACAAGCTTATCGTGAGACAACTCCCTGTTTAGTAGAATTTTTGAGGCAATTTGCTGTCAAAGCAAAACTAATTGTGCCAATTGTCCAAAATCAAGAACTTTGGGGATTATTAATTGCTCATCATTGTTCTAGCACTCGCATTTGGACAGAATTTGAAACTGAATTGTTACAGCAACTAGCTAATCAAGTTAGCATTGCTTTGGCACAGGCACAACTATTAGGTGCTTTGCAGGATAATGAAAGGCGATTTCGAGCAATTTTCAACCAAACATTTCAATTTATCTGGCTATTAAAGCCTGATGGCGCTCTATTAGAGGCGAACCAAACAGCCTTAGAATTGATGGGACTACCAGCAAAATCTGTGGTAAATCGCTTGTTTTGGGATATGCCTTGTTGGAATTTATCTCCCCAAAATCAGCAGCAGTTACAACAAGCGTTAGCGAAGCTGAAAGAAGGCATCGCACAAGCGGCTACAGGAAATTTTATCCGTTACGAAGTTGATGTCGTTAGTGCCAACGGCAAAATAGTAACAATTGACTTCTCTATCAAACCTGTCACAAATGAGATAGGAGAAGTTGTCATGCTGATTCCAGAAGGGCGCGATATTAGCGACCGTAAACAAGCAGAAGAAGAAATAAAAGCTTCTTTAAAAGAAAAAGAAATATTGCTTAAGGAAATTCACCATCGAGTTAAAAATAATTTGCTAGTTGTTTCTAGCTTGTTGGAATTCCAAGCGGAATATATTAACAATCCGGCAATTGTTAAGGTATTTGAAGATAGCCAGCATCGAATTTACTCAATGGCATTAATCCATGAAAAGTTATATCAATCTAAAAATTTAGAAAAGATTAATTTTGGAGAATATCTTCAAAACTTAGTATATAACTTAATTAGTTCTTACAATATCACTGAAGACAGGATTCAAGTGGAGTTTGATATCGATCCGATTGAGTTGAATATTGAAACAGCAAACCCTGGTGGTTTAATTGTTAACGAATTAGTTTCTAATGCTTTTAAACACGGCTTCCCGGATAATCGAAGCGGTAAACTGAGTTTGGAGTTACACCAAGACAGTAACCAAAAAATTACTCTCATTATTAGGGACAATGGAGTTGGTTTTCCGTCTGACCTCGATTTTCGTAATACAGACTCACTAGGATTACAATTAGTATGTACTTTAACTGAACAGTTGGAAGGTGAAATTCTCTTAAATAAAGCAGACGGAACCACTTTTTACTTAAATTTTCATGAATTGCAATATAAAAAAAGAGTTTAATATATGAACAAGCTCAGAATATTAATGGTTGAAGACGAATTAATTATTGCTAGAAGTTTAGATCGTAAGCTCCAAGATTTAGGATATAGCGTAGTTGATATTGTTTCTTCAGGAGCAGCAGCAATTAAAAGTGCAGAGCAGTTACAGCCGGATTTAATTTTAATGGATATTGTGATTAAAGGTGAATTAGACGGCATTGAAACTGCTGCTATCATCAAAAATGAATCAGCAATTCCAGTTATATTTGTTACGGCTTATGCTGACGATGATACTCTAGAGAGAGCCGGAAAAACAGGTTCTTATGGTTATATTCTTAAACCATTTCAGGAAAGAGAAATTAACGCCACCATTAAAATAGCCTTAGCCAAACATCAGGAACACTTAAAAATTAGTCAGTCTCTATCAATATTAGAAGCTGTTAATAAAGATAAATCAAGGATACTAGCAAGTGTCTCCCACGATTTACGCAATCCTTTAACTACTATCTTAACATCAACTGGTTTACTTAAAGAGTACGGGCATAAATTCCCTCAAGAAAAACAAGAGAAACATTTTGAGCGGATTTATGGAGCAGTAAAGAATATGAACCAGCTTTTAGAAGATGTGCTGGTTTGGAGTAAGATAGATTTAGGGAAGCTATCATTTCAACCATCTCCCCTGGATGCGATCGCATTTTGTCAAAATCTCATAGAAGAATTTAAAATAATTGCTACCCCTCAACATACCTTAACTTTATCTGCTACAGAGGAATATATAGAATTAATTTCAGATGAAAAAATATTGTTACATATTCTCGGCAACTTACTTTCTAACGCCATTAAGTATTCTCCTCAAGGTGGTACTATTAGTTTAGAAGTAATGCGCGATCGCACTCTAGTAATTTTCCGTATTCAAGATCAAGGAATCGGTATTCCCGCAGATTACCAAGCCCAACTGTTTCAACCATTTGAAAGAGCAAAAAATGTGTGTAATATTTCTGGAACAGGACTGGGATTATGGATTGTTAAACATTCAGTTGATTTGCACGGGGGACAAATTTCAGTAGACAGTGTTGTGGGCGTAGGTACAACATTTACTGTCACACTGCCATCAATTATTTATAGCAATTAGCAGTTAGTAGAGACGTACCATGGTACGTCTCTACATTTTTATTACTCCTCCCTCCTCCCTCCTCTCTCCTCTCCCCTCCCTTAACAAAATAGGGTAAAGCTTAAGATAAGCCTTACCCTTTCTTGTATTAACATTAACGGTTCTCTAACTTTTACTTAAATTTGCGGTTAACGTTGAGCAGTTAGAGGATTTTTCACCAGATAATCTGAGGGAACAGCACTTGCTTGTCCTGATTTCACCAAAGCTTGATACACATAAGCTGCTACTTCAGCGCGGGTAGCTTGTTGATTAGGATTAAGTTGATTGAGAATGGGATAATTAACCACTATTTCTTGCTGAGTAGCACCAGCAACGGCTGTCAGAGCATAGTTAGGAATAGACTTAGCATCTGAATAAACCGATAGTACACTGGTATCATCAGAACGTAACTTCAAACCACTAGCTAGAGAAACCAAAACTTGAACTTTAGGAATTGGTTGCTCTGGTAAAAACTTATTACCTGGATAACCTTGTAAAAAGCCACCTTGATAAGCTGTTTGAATCGACGCAGCAGCCCAAGATTTAGTACTAACATCAGCAAATCTCGTATTATCTCTTTGTGGTGCTGGAGTAAATGCCTTGTTAATAATTGCGGCAAATTGTGCGCGGGAAACTGGTTGATTGGGGCGGAAAGTACCATCTTCAAAACCAGCAATGATACCTTTAGATGCTAAGTTTTGGATATAAGCTTGCGCCCAGTGACCTTGAACATCTTTTAAGGCAGTTGAGCCAGAATTATCACCACCAGGATTACCAGCTATAACCGCACCTACAAAGTCTACTTTACCCAGAATTTGTTTTTGGTTGATATCGTTGCCGTAAGCAATCAATGTATTACTACGAGTAGCATTATTGAGATCATAGCGTCCATTATTACGGATACGATTTTGACCAGGATTTTCTGCTGTACCTAAGTCAGGTTTAGCACTACTAACTACTACAATGCCATCACGTTGATTACTTTCAATCACATTATTCCGCAATACTGGCGCAGTTGAGTAAGCAGCTACAATACCATCAACGTTTTTAGTGATGCGGTTGTTGGTAATTAAAGGAGATGCTTCTTCACTCAAAGAGATACCAAAACCAGTGTTTTCAAACACATTATTGCGGATTTCACCTTTAGCGGTGCGACCGATAGTAATACCGTTACCACTATTTTGAGTAAATTTGTTACCATCAATAATTGCTGCGGATGTACCAGTAATAAAGATACCTTCACGCTTGCTGTTAACAAAAGTATTGTTTGTGACAGTGGCGTTGCTTGATTCTAACCACAAACCTGTACCGCGAATAATAGGGTTAGTAATAGTTAAACCATTAATTACGCTGTCAGTAGAAGCAAGAATTGTGACACTTTGAGTTGCTTCTAGGCGACTAACGAAAGATGCACCACCATTAATATTGATGCCATTACCTTTAGTAGCCTCATTACCTTTCAAAGTTACACCAGCAGGGACAACTAGGGGAAAAACTTCACCTGTATTTGCTGTATAAGAACCAGGGGCTAGTTGTACAACAGTACCCGCAGTAGCCATCAGTAGTGCAGAAGTAATGGTGCGTAATGGTGCAACTTCGCTAGTACCAGCGTTAGGGCTATCAGTACCAGTAGCAGGATTTACATATATTACTCTGCTATTTACAGAAGCAGTAACAGCATTTGCAGGTGCAGTTTGAGTCAATGCTGCTAGTGGGATTGTGCCACCTGAGATTAGCAGCAATGCACTTAATAAAGAGGCGCGGAGAGAAAGTGTTTTACCAGCAACTTGAGATGGGAGAGAGATAGATGTTTGTGCTTCACCCTGGCGTTTCATAAGCTTTAAACCGTTTGTTTGAACTCTATGCTTTTAGTATTCGGTGAATAGCTTTAAGCGTGGGGTGAGAGTTAACCACTTTCTGAAAGTGTCTAATGATTCCTCTGCCAAAGGTGGTATTTTTCGTGGCTGGTGGGTGGTGAATAGTGGTCAGTTGGGAAATTGGGCTTTACAATGAACAATTATCAATTATCAATTACCTTCCGGCGTATCCGAATCATCCTTTTTCCATTTAGTAGAAGGTTCAGCCGCTTTCTTAGTACGCTTAGTACTGCTGCCATAAAGCGGCGTAGGCTGAATAATTTCCAACTGCTGATACCTCTCCTCCTTCTTCTCTTGGCGCTCTTTGCGTCTTGGCGGTTTATTCTCTTCTCCTCTCCTTCTTTCCGAAGTACGTTCCTCGCTGGTATCCTCAGCCACAACCTCATACAACACAGCCCGCTTATTATGATCTGTACCTTTACGCAACACTCGTCCTAATCTTTGAATATACTCACGACTAGAACCAGTACCAGATAAAATAATTGCCACACGCGCATCTGGAACATCTACCCCCTCGTTAAGTACATGAGACACCACTAAGCATTTATATTCACCCTCTTTAAAGCGCGTCAGGATTTCGTGACGTTCTTTTACTGGGGTTTGATGGGTAATTGCTGGAATGAGTAATTCTTGAGAAATACGGTAAACAGTGGCATTATCGGCAGTAAAAATTATTGTTCGTTCTGGATAATGTTGGGTGAGTATATCAGTTAATATTTTTAATTTACCATCTGTACCTAAAGCGATTTCTCGTGCTTCCCGATGAGCTAACATAGCTCTACGTCCTGTTGGTGAACGGCAACTTGCTTGCACAAATGTTTGCCATCCTTGGATACTTCCCAGGGAAATATTAGATTGTCTTAAAAATTTGTTGCGTTCTTGAATTAGTTGATTGTAGCGATCGCGCTCTTCTATTGATAATTTTACTTTAATCTGCACTATCTGATGGTGTGCTAGGGCAGTACCAGCTAATTCTTCTGGTGTTTTATGATAAACAACCTTACCTAGTAGCGTATTTAAGTCATTATGACGATTATCAGAGCGATCAGGTGTTGCAGTTAATCCTAGTCTATAAGGTGCGATCGCATATTCTGCAATTACCCGATAAAAATCTGTTGGTAAATGATGGCACTCATCGCAGATTAGTAAAGCATACAAATTTCCTAATGCTTCTGCATGAATCGCCGCACTATCATATGTTGCCACAAGAATTGGAGTGCGATCGCGTGAACCTCCCCCTAATAAACCCACCTCCACGTCAGGAAATGCTGCCTCCAGTTGAGCATACCACTGGTGCATTAAATCCAACGTTGGCACTACAATTAACGTACTGCGTGGCGTAGACTGCATCGCTAATTGAGCTAAATAAGTCTTACCAGCAGCAGTAGGTAATACAACAACTCCTTGTCTTCCTGCTAACTTCCAAGCTAATAACGCCTCACTTTGATGGGGATAAGGTTCCATCTCCAAACTGGGTATTAATTCCAGTGGAGAAAATGCCTTAGCTTCATCAATAAAATTAATTTTCTCTGCTTGTAGTGCTTCTACCAGTGGACGATAGTAAATAGCAGGGATACGAAACTTCTCTACGCGGTCGTCCCAAGTAGCATATTCCACCCAAACTTTTCCCCTGGGTGGTGGATGGAAAATCAGAGTGCCGCGATCATAAGATAGTGTGGGGGTACGAGCCATTATGTTAAAGCAAACACCCTGTTTATTCTAGGGTAATGGGTGGATGGGGGAAGTGTGCGATCGCATCTATTTAAACACGCAAACATAGAATATTTTTAAAATTATCCCAGCAAATGATTATTTTGGGCTTAATCAAGGAGAAAACAAAATGTTAAGAGAAATAGGCGATCGCACGAAACCTTACCTAGTTACTTTAGGAATAGTTGCAATTGCATTGCTCCTAACATTATTACTAAAGCCACTACTGGGAACAACAAATTTACCATTATTTTATGCTGCCGTAGCCATTAGTGTTTGGTATGGAGGTATGGCGGCAGGATTACTAGCAACGGTGTTGTCTACTTTAGCTATCCAATACTTTTTTCTTCCTCCCTTACATCACCTAGCTGTTGATGATTTTGCCCATGTTGTACGCCTGAGTGTATTTGTATTAGTAACACTGATAATTAGTTCCCTCAACTCAGAATTACGCGCAGCTAAACGAAGATCTCAGAAAAGTCTACTCAATTTTCAAGCTTCCGAGGAACAATATCGCCTAATAGTTGATACAGCTTACGAAGGTATTTGGAAATATAATTATGAGGCAAAAACAGAATTTGTCAACCAGCGTTTAGCCGAAATGTTGGGCTATACCTCAGAAGAAATGATTGGTCGTCTAGTTTTTGACTTTATGGATCAAGATAGACGGGTACAAGCTGAAAAAATCCTTCAAAGACGTAAGCAAGGCATTAAAGAGCAATACGACTTTTGTTTTCGTTGTAAAGATGGGTCAGAACTATGGGCAATTGTTACCAGTAGTCCAATTATAGATCAAAATGGGGAATCTATAGGTGGCATAGCTATGCTCACCGATGTTACAGAACGCAAACAGGCAGAATTAGCTTTAAAAGAAAGCGAAACACGATTCCGCAGTATAGTTGAATCCAATATGATTGGGATTGCATTCTGGGAATCAGATGGCTCTATTAAAGATCCAAATGCAGCTTTCTTAAATATAATTGGTTATACCGAAGCAGAATTTAATCATCAAAAAATTGGTTGGCAACAATTAACCCCATCGGAATATTTATCTTTTGATGAAATAGCCTTAAAGGAAATTCAAGAGCATAAGTTTTGTACGCCCTTTGAAAAAGAGTATTTTCGTAAAGATGGCAGTCGTGTACCAATTTTGATTGGTGGTGGCAGTTTTAAGGGATGTACAGACAAAGGTGCGTTTTTTGTTTTAGATATTAGTAAACGCCAGCTTGCTGAAACAGCTTTACGCCAAAGTGAAAATAGATTCCGTACATTAGTAGAACAATCTCCTTTAAGTATTCAAATTATTGCGCCTGATGGTCGAACTCTCCAAGTTAATCGGGCATGGGAACAACTTTGGGGAGTAGGTTTAGACCAAATTCTAGACTACAATATGTTAGAAGATCAGCAATTAGTAGAAAAGGGTATAATGCCCTATATTAAACAAGCATTTGCTGGGGAAGCAGTAATAATTCCCCCAGTCAAGTATGATCCTAATGAAAGTATTCCCGATCGCACAATTAATCAAAACCCGATTCGTTGGGTAAGTGCTGTTGCTTATCCAGTAAAAAATGAAGACGGTAGTATCCGCGAAATAGTGCTGATACATGAAGATATGACTGCTCGCCAACGGGCAGAAGAGACACTAAAACAAAGAGAAGCTGAACTGAGTTTAATTACTAATACTGTTCCTGTGTTGATTGCTTATGTTGATGCAGAACAACGCTATCGGTTTAATAATCAGAAATACGAAGAATGGTTTGGCAAGTCTCCTACCGAAATATATGGAAAGCACATTCGAGAAGCTATAGGCGTAGCAGCTTATGAAAGAATTATTCCTTATATCGAAACAGTATTATCTGGACAACAAGTAAGTTTTGAAAACGAAATATATTATCCCAAAATAGGAAACCGTTACGTTAATGTTACTTACGTTCCCCAATTTGGGGATAACAAAGAAGTAAAAGGCTTTGTTGCCTTAATTAGTGATCTTACAGAGCGCAAACAAGCTCAAGCAGAACTGGAAGCAACCAACCAAACTCTTCAAGCACTAATTAAAGCCTGCCCCCTCGCAATTATGGTATTCGATTTTAATGGCATTGTAAAACTTTGGAACCCTGCGGCTGAAACAATCTTTGGTTGGAGTGAACAAGAAGCCATCGGTCAATTTATTCCTCCGGTTGCTGAAGACAAACGACAGGAATTTATCGCTAACCTGGATGCTATTAAGCAAGGTCAACAATTTATCGGTTTAGAAGCACGTCGTCAAACCAAAAGCGGTGTCATAATTGATGTCGCTTTGTGGGCAGCACTGCTACAAGATAGCCAAGGTAATCTCAACTGTATGTCAATTATTGCTGATATTACTCAGCGTAAGCAGTTAGAAGCAGAACGCACAAAACTATTAGAACTTGAGCAATCCGCCCGAATTGTTGCTGTTAACGAAGCAGCAAGAAGCGCCACCGCACAGCAGAGACTAGCCTTTTTAGCCGAAGCAAGTCGAGTGCTGTCAAGTTCTCTAGATTACAAAACTATACTCTCCACTATTGCTGATTTAGTTGTACCTGGTATAGCGGATTTCTGCTTTTTTGATGCTGTCACACCAGAGAATAAAATTGAGCGCGTAGTCTGGCGACACGCCGATTCAAATAAGAAAGAATGGTTTGATCAGGTGCAGTACTATGTCCCAACCCAGGATATTCACTTTCACCCTGTCACCTCAGTTTTATTAACAGGAAAAGCCCAGTTTATTCCTGAAGTTTCTGATAATTTGCTCCAAAAAATTGCGATAAATTCTGAGCATTTGCAGTTCCTACGTGGTTTAAACGCTCGCTCATTAATTACAGTCCCGATCATAGCTCACGATCGCATACTAGGAACTTTAACTTTTTGTGTAATAGCTCAATCTCACCGTAGTTATACCAACGATGATTTACTCTTGGCTTACGATTTAGCCCATCGTGCAGCTTTAGCCTTAGATAACGCTAATTTGTACAGCGAAGCGCAACAAGCAAACCGCATGAAAGATGAGTTTCTTGCCACATTGTCCCACGAACTTCGCACCCCTCTTAATTCTATGCTGGGATGGACTCAGCTATTACGAACTCGCACATTTGACCCGAAAACATCCGCGCGGGCGCTGGAAACAATTGATCGTAATACTAAATCTTTGGCTCAACTAATTGAGGATGTTTTAGACGTTTCTCGGATTATTACAGGTAAACTACAGCTTAAGACTCATCCCATTGAACTTATGCCTGTAATTGAAGCCGCAATTGAAACAGTACAAGCTGCTGCTAACGCTAAAGATATTAAAATTGAATGCTTATTAAATTCAACCGGAAAAGTTTTAGGAGATCCCAACCGTTTGCAGCAGGTAGTATGGAATTTGCTTTCTAATGCTGTTAAATTCACCCCTGAAGGCGGACGAGTTGAAGTAAGACTAGAAAAAATTAATCATCATGTGCATATTAAAGTTATAGACACAGGAAAAGGAATTAATAGCGAGTTTTTACCTTATGTATTTGAACGTTTCCGTCAAGCTGATAATTCAATTACTAGATCATACGGCGGGTTAGGTTTAGGGTTAGCAATTGTCCGCCATTTAGTCGAATTACACGGGGGAACAGTTCATGCTGAGAGTGAAGGTGAGGGCAAGGGAGCTACATTTGTAGTTATACTACCTGCGATCGCACACAACCACAATCAAGTAACACCCGAAAGTAGTAAAAACGAGCAAAATATAGATTTATCTCCACCTACTGACAGCGTTTCTTCCTCACTTCTCTCTGGTTTACACATTCTAATAGTAGATGATGAACCTGATGCCAGAGAGTTATTAATTGCTATTTTGGGAGATAATGGCGCAGAAGTAACAGCAGCTAGTTCCGCAAGCGAGGCATTTGAATTACTCCAAAAATTGCAGCCCAATGTTTTAGTAAGTGATATTGGTATGCCAGAAGAAGACGGTTACGCCTTAATTCGCAAAATTAGAGCGTTGCATCCAAATCAAGGAGGCAAAATTCCGGCTATAGCTCTAACAGCTTATGCTAGATCTGAAGACCGTACTCAAGCTATTTTAGCGGGTTTCCACCTTCATGTTTCTAAGCCTGTTAATCCTACTGAATTAGCTACTATGGTTGCCAACCTCTTTAACAATTAACAATTAACAATTAACAATTATCAATGAATAGCAAATCTGAGAATGCTGCTTATGAAAAAGCCTATAAGTTTGCGATTAGGGTTGTTAAGGCTTATCAATATTTATAGCAATTAGCAGTTAGCTTTTAGCAATTAGCTTTTTTTAAATGCTTTGCTAGTAAGGGTTTTAGCCATAAAAAATGCTCATACCGCCTATTTAGGTTGCTATAACTACTGAAAAAAAGGAGTTTGTTTTATCAAAACAACTACTTAAGAGTGGTACATCAATAGGAGCCAATATTGCTGAAGCTAATGGAGCTATATCAGTAGCTGACTTTTCCAGTAAAATGTCTATTGCTTATAAAGAATGCTTGGAAACAAAATATTGGCTTTCCCTCCTCAAAGATACTAATTACATTAATCAAAAGGCTTTTGAAAGCATCTACAAAGACGCTGACGAAATCAGCAAAATATTGTTTTCAATTCTCAAGACAACCCGCATCAAAAACAACTCAACAGATAATTGATAATTGTTAATTGATAATTGTTAATTGTTAATTGATAATTGTTAATTGTCAAACTCCTGTTCGTAGAAAGCAGCTTGACGGCGACTTGGATCTATTTGCCAATCTTCATTGTCACCACCAATAACTAATTGCTTAATATCAACGTATTCTTTACTCAATTGTTTGAGGGCATTGATTAAGATATCAAGAGCGATCGCATCACTGGTTCCTAAATCAAACCAGCAGCGACCCCAATTTCCTTCATACTCAAAATCTGCCATATTGTGCATCAATGCCACCAGGCTGTTATCAGCCCACTCTGCGTCATACTCCATATAACTCAGTTCCATTCCCACTTCCTGAACTTGAATATTTTCAGCATTAAATGCCCCCAACTTTCCTAAAAAAAACCAGGAATTAAAAACTTCTTCCACATATTGCTTCTCTCTGTGGGAAGGAACACTATTGAACTCAATCCAAATCCACAAATCAAAAGAGTTATACTCGCGGAACTGTACCTGCATATTATTCAAAATCCTCAATTGTTAATTGTTAATTGTTAATTGTTAATTGCGGTAATTTAACTGGTCCCCATGTACCAGATCCATTGTCAATCTGTTGTTTGTAAGCATAGCAGTCACGTTCTTTAAGGTCAATCTGCATTTGAGTCTTACATTGCTCATAAAATATTTGTGAAACAATCCATTTTGGCAGTTGATTGGATTTACTCAAAGCAGCTTTGAAATTATTATTAGCTTCCTTAAACAAAGCGGGATTTTTTTGAGTATTTCCCTGGAATGCTAAAATTTGAGCTTTTAAATAAAATAACTCTGGATTTTTAGGGGCTTGTTGCAATGCCTTATTTACATGATCAAGAGCCTTGTCATACTGCTTCAAATCCCGATAACCAACCGCAATACCACGATTAGCTAAATACCCTGGACTGGCATATTTTTCTAAACTTTCAATTGCTTGATTAGGATCAGAAAACGGCAGGTTTACCGATAAAAGTAAATCCATATAGCCCTTAAGTAAATTAACTTCAGGATCATTAGGAGCAAGTTTTTTAGCTTCATCTAAATACTGAAAAACTTGTTGTAGCTTTGTTAAAGCTGCCAAAGAGTTGTCTTGCTTAAAGCTGTAAGTACCTTGTAAAAAGAAACCAACAGCCGTATAAAGATTTCCCCGCACAGGATCATTACGGCTGATCTGTTGCGCTAATTGCATCGTTTTTGTGGAGTAAGAGTTAAATGAGTTCCAGTCTTGCTCTTTATAAGCAAAAGATGCAGAAATAGCATAAACTAAAGGCTCATTGCTGTCAGTAGATTCAGCCAGTTTGAGATAACGTCTCGCTTCAGGATAGTTACCTTCTTTAAACAGCGCCTTAAAAGCTGCTTCTGTATTGTCTCCAATATTGCGAGTATTAGTAGTACGAAATATGTCTTTAGCAAAAGTTGGAGTTACCCAAAGGCTAAGTGCAGTAAATGTGGCGAAAGCAGAAACCACCCGCACAGGCGCAGACCACCAATTTTTCATGTTTATCCTCAAAAAAACTTTGTCAAAGTATTCCCATTCCCTTTGCCAGTCCGCGCATTCTTTATAATTGCTGGCACGGGTATAGATAGAATGAGGCGATGCCAAGTTGGACTCTGTTACTATTTGCAAGTTCCAGCTTAAGCCTTCAGTCGCCAGCCTTTAGTATAGAAAGAGTAGAGGCAAGAAATATTTACTTACTTTTTGGCTGCTAAGATTACCTCAAATCTTTTCCTCACTCCATCATATACAATCAGTAATCTGAGAGTGAGAAGCGAGAATTGGCGATCGCATAATAATTAATCATATCCGTACTTAATGCTCTATCTCAAAAACCTGATTTACCACCCCCCAGCTACCCCAACAGCTATCCTCAAATCTATCAATCTAGAACTTGCCCCCCAGCAGTTAGGGCTTGTTATCGGTCCCAGTGGGTCTGGAAAAAGCACATTTCTAGAGATTATGGCAGGACTAGCAGAAAAAACCTCCGGCGGACTATTGTGGCGCGACCAAGAACTTACACCAAATCACCTACAACAACTTTGCGGCTTAGTATTTCAGTTTCCAGAACGACATTTTTGTGGCAACACAATTTTAGAAGAACTGCGACTAGGACACCCAGAGTTAGGCTCAACGCGAATAAAAGAAGCACTCGAAGAAGTAGGACTCGCCCATTTATCCCTACAAACCTCCCCTCAATCCCTTAGCGGTGGTCAACAACGGCGACTTGCCTTAGCAGTACAGTTAATTCGACAACCCCA
This sequence comes from uncultured cyanobacterium, assembly GCA_963711165.1. Lineage (GTDB taxonomy): Bacteria > Cyanobacteriota > Cyanobacteriia > Cyanobacteriales > PCC-9333 > Crinalium. The sequence continues at coordinate 16,681 of CAVQDG010000088.1, forward strand.
TATTCTACTATTAGACGAACCAACAGCAGGGCTAGATTGGTCAATGAGACGGCAACTGGTGAATCTCTTAGCTAAACTCAAAACCCATTGGACACTCCTAGTAGTGACTCACGATGCCAGTGATTTATTACCAATAGCCGATCGCGGATGGACAATCAATCATGGTGAAATGCAATCAGTTGATCCAAAATCACTTGGAACTAAAGATAATCAAACCCAAGCCGTTACTCCATAAAATGACGAGTGAAGAACAATATCATAGTTGATATCAAAAAGAAAAACTTGTCCAACCAACAATTAACCTTAAAACAACATCTGCGTTTATCTGCGTTTATCTGCGGTAAAAAAACTCCTAAATCTATCTAACGCCAAAGTGAATACAATTACAGAATCCCAAAACTCCATACCTGAGATGTTAGAAATTTGGCAGGAAACCTTAAATTGGCAACCAAATCAAATTCAACAACAGCAATTTCAGCAGCTTTACGAACTAATTTTAGCCGCTAACAAACATCTCAACCTAACGCGCATTACCACACCCGAAGACTTTTGGGAAAAGCACTTATGGGATTCTTTAAAAGGAATTGCTCAATTACTTAACACTTCCCCCACCTCACCCTTACGTGCAATTGATATAGGTACAGGGGGAGGTTTCCCAGGAATACCAATTGCGATCGCACTCTTACACTGTCACGTTACCCTACTAGATTCTACCCGTAAAAAAATCGCCTTCCTAGAAACACTAATTCCGCAATTAAACTTAGATAATATCACCACATTAACTGGTAGAGCAGAAGAAATAGGGCAACAAACCCCGCATCGCCAAGCTTACGATTTAGCTTTAATTCGAGCCGTTGCCCCTGCATCCGTTTGTGCAGAATATGCCTTACCTTTACTTAAACTAGACGGTTTAGCAATTCTCTATCGCGGACAATGGACTGAAGAAGAAACAAAAACTATAGAAGAAGCAGTTAAACAATTAGGTGGCGTAATTGATTCTATAGAAACATTTACCACACCCATTAGTCAAAGCCAGCGAACTTGTTTGTATATAAAGAAAATAACAGCAACGCCTACTAATTTTCCCCGTCCAGTGGGCATACCTACTCAAAAACCACTGTAGTTCAATTTTTTGATAACCGTTGAACTGATTCACCAGCCAACATTTTATGCGCCTCATCTAAAAATCCTGGTATTTTATCAGCATGAGGACTATTAGCTAAACATTCACTTAAGTCTAATTCCTTTACCAGTTCCGCCTTATTACCTGGGAACCAGTGACTACCATTACCCAACAGGTTATAGCGCATCTTCGCATAATCAATCATGTCATAAGCGATCGCCAAATTCCTCAACCACAAAATCACAGGTATATTCAAACCACCAGGCGTTTCTTCATAAGTTGGCAAACCAAGATGCCAAGTTTTTACCCACTCTTCCCCCAATTCCTGATAAGCTTCCTCTTCTAAACGCTGCAAAATTGGCGATAAAATCTCCTCAGCACGATCTAATAATTCCAGCGTCTTCAAATGTTCCTCAAAATCTTGCGGTTTAGCAGCCCCAACACTTAAAGTGTGTACCTGTGGATGACTCAAACAAAACAAATCATTAAACACCATAGGGCTAAGTGGATGGCAAAGTTCCACTAACTTTGGCGTTGGTTTATATAACAGTCCCCCCTTATCTGAAGGACTAATAATAAATACCCCCATATCGTGGCGCGTCGCCGCTTCTATAGCCGCCCAATTAAATTGATTAATGTAATACCAATGTAGATTAACATAATCAAATTTATTAGTTGCGATCGCCCGTACAATTAAATCTGTAGCGCCATGAGTGGAAAAACCAATAAACCTCACCTTTCCCTCTGCTTGCAGCTTTTGTGCAACTTCTAAACATCCACCATCACGGATACTATAATCTAGCGTCTCAGCATTATTAATTCCATGTAGCCCTAGTAAATCAACATAATCTAACTGCAAAAATGCCAAAGACTTCTCAAAATTACACCTAAATTCTTCTGGATCAGCTTTTATGCCAACTTTAGTTTGAATAATCAGCTTTTCTCGTGGCAAAGTTGGCAAAATTTTACCCAACTGCATTTCTGAAGTACCATAACCACGAGCAGTTTCTATATGATTAATCCCAACTTCCAACCCTCGATAAATAGTAGCTTCTAAATTATGCTGATTATCTAAAGGAATTTCTGATCCTGCTACATCTTGCCACTTATACTGATACCTCATGCCACCGCAAGAAAAAACAGGCATCTGTAATTCTGTACGTCCGAATCGTCGATATTGCATAATAACAATTAACAATTAACAATTATCAATTAACAATTTAGGACTTACGCACCTAAAGTCTGAAACCTCAATCCCCCCTACCCCCTTAAAAAGGGGGGGAAATTCAAAGTCCCCCTTTTTAAGGGGGATTTAGGGGGATCTCTGGGGATTTAGGGGGATCTAGAAGTAAGTCCTGCAATTAACAAAAATGGCTCTTCCCTATTTATGGTGATCGTAAAATCTTTTCTAACTGTAGGGTGTGTTAGGCACGGGCGATCAATTGAAAATTTCACCCAATAATTCTGCGTGCCTAACGCACCATCATCGTGCTTTCTAACACAATGAACTTTTTACACCATTAACCCGAAATAGCCCAATCTTAAATTATAAACTTTCTAAAACTCCCGTACACTAGGTTGACCATCCTTAACCTCACCCACTAGCACAATATCAGTAACCCCCACAAACAAACCATTTTCAAGCACACCAGGAATATTATTTAGAGTCTTTTCCAACTCAGCAGGATGATCAATTGAGTCGAACTTCACATCAATTACCATATTGCCTTGGTCAGTAATCACAGGTCCAGCTTTTTTCACACCCATCCGTAGTTCTGGCTTACCGCCCAACTTTTCAATCGCCCGCATCACAGGAGTCATCGCCATTGGTATTACTTCCACAGGCAACAAGAAAGTTGAACCTAGCTTATCAACTAACTTAGAACTATCGACCACTACAATAAACAAATCAGCAAGCGCGTCTACTACTTTCTCGCGAGTATGAGCCGCACCACCGCCTTTAATCAAATTCTTTTGAGGATCAACCTCATCCGCGCCATCGATCGCAATATCAATATGGTCAACTTCATCCAAAGTAGTTAAAGGAATACCATACTGTTTAGCCAGCACTGATGCCTGAAACGACGTTGGAATACCCAAAATATCTTTAAGTTCACCTGACTTAATGCGGAGTCCCAAATACTCGATCGCATACGCCGTCGTTGAACCCGTACCTAGCCCCACAATAGCACCAGACTTTACACGAGCAGCAGCAGCCTTACCAACTTCCTGCTTCATTACCTTAACTGGGTCTTGTTCTGCGGTCATGCCAAAAACTCCTTTTAATCCAAACTCAGCTTACCAGCACAGCTACAGGACTTATGCAGTTACTCCCTTCCCGTCTAAAGAATACCTATTTTTATAACCGCCAAAACGCCAAGTACGCCAAGAAAGAAGAAGAATATGAGCAGTAATTTTTTAGTGGGAAGGGAGTAATAAACGTAAGATGCAAACCTCAATCATCCACATTAGACTTCTTGCTCTCAATCAATTATTCCATCTGTGTGCATCTGTGTTTATCTGTGGTTAATTAACCAAACTTTGACTA